>CAXTLR010000006.1:0-282725 GCA_964245195.1 uncultured Acidobacteriaceae bacterium
TGTTGACGATCTTGATCATGCCGCCGCCGACGAGCTTTTTGTACTTGACGAGGGCGAGGTCAGGCTCGACGCCGGTGGTGTCGCAGTCCATCATGAAGCCGATGGTGCCGGTGGGCGCGAGGACGGTGACCTGCGAGTTGCGGTAGCCGGACTGCTCGCCCTGGAGGAGGGCCAAGTCCCAGGCGTCGCGGCTGGCGGCGATGAGCTGGTCGAGCTGCGGGACGCGGAAGGGCTCGGCGGAGTGGCGGCTGGCGCCAAGTTTGTTGACTTCGGCCCGGTGCATGCGGATGACGTCGAGGAAGGGCTCGCGGTTGACGTAGAAGCCTGGGCAGGCGCCAGCTTTTTTCGGGGTAGCAGTGCGCTGGCAGAGGTCCGTGGCGGGGGCGAGTGGCGGGCAGGACTCGGCGATGAGGGCGGACTGGTGGTAAGCATCGCCGCAGAGGATGGCGGTGAGGGTTCCGGCGAAGTCGCGTCCGGCGTCGGAGTCATAGGGCAGGCCGAAGCTCATGAGGAGGGCGCCGAGGTTGGCGTAGCCGAGGCCGAGCGGGCGGTAGTCGTGGGAGTTTTTGGCGATCTTCTCGGTGGGGTAGCCGGCCGAGTCGACGATGATCTCCATGGCGGTGGTGACGATCGCGATGGCGTGGCGGTAGGCGGGGATGTCGAACTGCCCGCCGGGAGAGACGAACTTGAGGAGGTTGAAGCTGGCGAGGTTGCAGGCGGAGTCGTCGAGGAACATGTACTCCGAGCAGGGATTCGAGGCGTTAATGCGGGCGGTGTTTTTCGAGGTGTGCCAGCGGTTGATGGTGGTGTCGTACTGCATGCCGGGGTCTCCGCAGGCCCAGGTGTTTTCGGCGAGCTTATGCATGAGGTCGCGGGCGGGGAAGGTGGCGACGGGCTTGCGCTCCTTGACGGTGCGGGTGGAGAACTCGGCGTCGCGCTCGACGGCCTGCATGAAGTCGTCGGTGACGCGGACGCTGTTGTTGGCGTTCTGGAAGAAGATGGAGGAGTAGGCTTCGGAGTCGGGGCCAGACCCGTCGTAGCCGGCAGCGACGAGCGAGTAGGCCTTGGCCTCTTCCTTGGACTTGCACTCGATGAAGTCGACGATGTCGGGGTGGTCGACGTTGAGGACGACCATCTTGGCGGCGCGGCGGGTCTTGCCTCCGGACTTGATGACGCCGGCGAAGGCGTCGAAGCCGCGCATGAAGCTTAGCGGGCCGCTGGCGGTGCCGCCGCCCGAGAGGGTTTCCATGGAGCCGCGGATGGAGGAGAGGTTGGAGCCGGCGCCGGAACCCCACTTGAAGAGCATGCCCTCGGTCTTGGCGAGGGTGAGGATGGAGTCGAGGGAGTCCTGGACGGAGTTGATGAAGCAGGCGCTGCACTGGGGCTTGGAGTAGCCGGTGGTGGAGTAGATGACTTCGCGCTTCGCGCTATCCCAGTGCCAGTTCTGGGCGTCGGAGTTGGGCTCGAGGCGGTCGCAGCCGACGTTGAACCAGACGGGGGAGTTGAAGGCGACCTTCTGGTTGAGGAGCAGGTGGGCGAGTTCGGCGTAGAAGGTGGCGGCGGCGTCTTCGGAGGCGAAGTAGCCGGCGGCCATGCCCCAGTCGCGGATGGACTCGGCGACGCGGGTGATGAGGGCGCGGACGCCGTTCTCGCGCTCGGGAGTGCCGACGAGGCCGTGGAGGTATTTGCTGGCGACGATGTTGGTGGCGGTCATGGACCAGTCGACGGGGGATTCGACGTTCTTCTGCTCGAAGATGAGGTTGCCCTTCCAGTCCTGGATGACGGCGTCGCGGAGCTCCCAGGCGACCTGGTCGTAGGGGCTGACGCCAGGAGTGGTGAAGACACGCTCGAACGAGAGACCGCGGGCAGCAGCGGGGGTAGCAGAGGTGCGGGAGGCGGCGGTAGAGGGCTGCTGGGCGGTTTCATTCATGAGAGGAGATGCTCCTTATACGAGGCGAAAATGAAGGTCGGGGCCGAGGGGCTTGAGGTCGGCGGTGGAGAGACTGGACGAGGCGCCCGGGAGCAGCATGGCTGCGATGAGGAGGACTGCGCCTAATGATGAAGCATGATCCCTGGTGTGTGGGATGCTTGCCGTGTGGAACTGCAAGCGCAAAGTTAGTACCCTCTATGGGGTATGTCAAGTATAAAGCATCTACAGGTTGTGTTGATGAAGAAGGTACACGCTCAGCGCGGGAATTCAGGAACAGAACGCGGAATTTGGGCTGAACTGCTGTGGAAGTCGCGCCATCGTGCCGTCGCTAGTGGGTTTTGTATGTTGCTGGAGCGTGAATTTCTACTGCTTTGACGGTACGTGCAGGGCATGGGAGGCGGCAAGCGCGCAAAGCCGCGCTCGAAGTGGATTGTTTGCAAAAGCGGGAACGGATCTGCCGTTCGGGGGTGGTTTTCCGTACACGCCGGCGTCTCCGCGCGGGCAGCGTCGATCGTGACGGATAGCGGCTTCGAGTCAGCCGGTGCGAACGGGATCTATTTCGCCGGACAGAGCCTCGACGGCGGCGCGTAGACGTGCCCCGCGGGGAGGTCTATATCGACACGCAAGACCCCTACGTGTATGCCGGCAGCAATTCCCTGAACCTGACCTATTTGAATATGTATACCGCGAACTCCGTCTCGCAGGTGCTGGCGACGGTGGTGGGGCAGACGTACGGGGTCAGCTCTTACGCGGATGCGGAATCAGCGAACACGGTTTCATTCACGGAGAACGGGCCTGCGGTGGCGGGCCTGGCCAACTACATGTGCATCCTGGCTGGATTCCCGACTGTGAGCCATAAAGTCAGCTCGCCGGTGGCGTATCCGTTCGGGCTATTGTTTGCCAACGCGACCACGCTGTATGCGGCGGACGAAGGCGACGGTGTCAACACTTACACTGCCGGCCTGCGCAACAACATCGGCACCGTGGCCGGCGATCGCGTGCAGGGGTACAACGTGGTGATCTGGGCGACGTCTTCAACCGTCAGCGGTAGCGGCGACCAGGGCGCGGACCCGAACAAGATCTACCTGATCACGGATCGGCTGAGCAATACCTCGGCTGCCTTCGGAGCGCAGGAGACGTTCACCGACCTGCGCGATGCGAACTCCGGCGAGGTGCTGCGCGGCACCTCGTTCACGCCGGGAACGCCGGTGAGCTCCTACTGAGGCTTCCGGGCGTAGCTGGAGCGCACAGGGGCAGGCCGGGACTTTCGGCTTGTCACTTTCTCTTTCTGAGCCGTCACGAAAGGCGCTGGCCGCGGTGGATGCAATGGTCCAGGTTGGGCCGCAAGCTCTTAGAATTTTACCTAGCCGCCGAAACCGGCACCTCTGTCCGGGCGTCTGATTCTGCAGTGACCTCTGTTCTCGACTCCCCCCCGGCGGCCGCTGCTCCCGTGCCTGCTTCGCTAGCATCCGCGCCCGCGCGCAAGCCGCCCTTGCCCGCGCTGACGGGTTTGCGCACGATTCTGGCGGTGAACGTGATGTTTTTTCACTTCACGCCGCCGCATCCGGAGTTCCTGACCCCGGTGATCAGCAATGCTTATGTGTTTGTCGGCTTCTTCTTCCTGATCTCGGGGTTCGTGCTGGCGTATAACTACGCGGATCGGCCCAGACTCGAAAAGCGCCGCTTCTATCTGGCGCGGCTGTCTCGCGTGTATCCGACATACCTGCTGGTGCTGCTGCTTTCCCTTCCCTTCCTCTCGATCGAGTGGCAGGCGCATACACATCGAGATTTTTTCTGGGGCCTGGTGCTTACGCCGCTGGCCCTGCAGGGCTGGGTTCCGACCCTGGCGACGTTTTGGAATACGGTGGGGTGGACGCTGCCGGCGGAGTTGATGCTCTACCTGCTGTTTCCATTTCTGCTGGCCGGACTTGGTCGCCAGTCGTCCAGGCTGGCGACGCCGCTGCGCCTGGGGGCAGCGATTGGAGTCGTCTGGCTGATTGGCATAATGCCGCATTGCATCTATTTCCTGACCAACCCGGACCACCTTCCGGCGCAGGCGGACCGGTTTACCTACGCTTTCTGGCTGCGGGCGCTGAAGTATAGCCCGGTGGCGTATGTGTGCACATTCACGGCCGGAGTGCTGCTGGCGCGGCTGCATGCGCGGCTCGACCTGGCGGCTTCGCGGAGGTTTCTTGCAGCGGCTGTAGCGCTGGCGGGGCTGGCGCTCTTCTTTGCGCTGGGGGTGAGTCGGGTTCCGTATGTGCTGGTACATGGAGCGCTGCTGCTGCCGCTGTTCGCGCTGCTACTGCTGGGGCTGGCGGGGCCCAACCCGATCGCTTCGGTGCTGGCGTGGAAGCCGATCGTGTTATTCGGCGAGACTACGTTCGCGCTGTATCTGCTACATTTCAACGCGTTCATGCTCATCCACTTCTATAAGCTTCCGGAGAAGCTGCACGTGGTCCGGTACGATCCTTGGATCTCCTACGCTGTCATTATGCTGATGGCGCTGTGCGTGACCCGATTCTTTGAGCAGCCGGCGCGGCGGTTTGTATTGAGGTTCGCGGGGTCGAAGGGATAGCGAAGTCTGGCTCGCCAGAAGGACGCCTGCGAGTGGCTCGTAGACAAAGAAGAGCCTCGCCGCAGCGAGGCTCTCTGGTTTAGCAATTGGACTACTCGACAATCTGCGTGGCGTGGGCTCCGTTGGTGACGGCGGCGGCGCAGGTTGGTTGGCCTTGCGAGGTGAATGGCGTGTTCTGCACGGACGTGAGCGCACCGGTGTTGGGGTTGAGTTGCTGGGCAGAGACGGTGTTGTCGGTGTGGTTGGACGTGTAGAGATAGATGCCCAGCGCCGGCTCAACTACGACGCATGTGGGCCCCGTACCGACGTTAGCCGTCCCACCCGCGCCCGAGAGCGCGCCGGTGGCGGTATTGATGACGTAGGCACTCACCGTGCTTGAGGTGAAGTTAGCCACGTAAACGAAGGTTCCGCGTGGATCGACGGTGACGCTCGTCGGAAAGGAGCCAGTGGTAAAGGGCGAGGAGATATTTGGGACCGGCATTCCGCTTGCCTGGATGTTGTAGGCGTACATCTGGTTGGTGAGCGAATCGGTGACGTAGAGGAAGCGGCCGGTTGGGTCGGCGGCGATGGCGCTCGGTTGGGTTCCGGCGGAGAAGCCGCCGGAGACCGTACCCGCTACAGGGGTGAGCGCCCCGGTAGAGGTGTTCTCGTTGAACGCGAGCAGCACGCCAAACTGCGCGGCGTTGGCTGGGAATTCATCGTCGATCACGTAAACGTTGTTACCCTTCTGGGTCGCGACGATGGCGGTGGGGTTGTCGCCGACAGGGATGTAGGGAAGCGGATGGGCAGCAGTAGTGCCTACGGTGGTGTTGGTGACGGCGGCGCCGAGGGTTCCATCGGTGTGAATGGGGAAGATGGCGACGCCTCCCGCACCGGGGCTGATCGTGGTGAAGCCGTTCTGGTAGGTGAAGGCGACGTAGAGGTAAGCGCCGGCGGCGTCGATGGCGGCGGCCACGGGGAAGGTGCCAATCAGGCCGTTGCCCTGGACGACATTGTAGGTGTTGGCCGCGTAGATTTTGCCGTCGGTGCCGATGGTGTATTCAACGACGGTGGAGTCGTCGTGGTTGACCACGTAAAGGTACTGGCCATTGGGAGCGGCGATGAGGGTGACGGGATTTCTGCCGGCCGGGATGGGCGAGTCGGCAAGCTGCGAGAGCGCTCCGGACTGGTAGTCGATGGCGTACGCGGTGATGCTGCCGGGGTTGTTCTTGGCGTTGGTTATGTAGAGGTAACCTTCGGTGTAGTCACGGCTGCAGGCGGTCATGCCGACACCGAGTGCCAGTGTTACTGCGAGAGCCTTGATGCCTCGGCCCGTTCCATTCCACGTCATGCTCTTCCTTGCTCCCGGGCCTTCTGGACCCGCACATCGTTGCTGCGGCAAATCATTTTTCTCCAAGCCTGACCGCTCAGGCCTGCGCACTTCCAGAAAGCACCCATGCATCAGAGATTGCCGCTGACGGCCATGCAGGTCGGCGTTTGCGTTGAGGGAAAGACCGTGCCTCGCGTCAAGTTTGAGAGATATCCGCGGTTCTGGTCGATCAGCTTGCCGGTGACTGTGTTGTCGAAGTGATTCGACGTGTAGAGATATTGATGAGTCGGATCCTGGACCGCGCAGGTTGGACCGGAGCCTACGGCGTATGGATTGTTGGTCGTGTCGGTAAGGGTCGCCAGCTGGCCGAGCGTGTTGATGGTGAAGGCTGAGATGGAGCTATTGGCTGTCGTTGTGCTTCCGGCCTGGTTATAGTTCAACACGTAGAGGAACTTGCCGCTGCTGCTTGTGATTGAGTAAACAGGGTTCGCCGTACCCTGGACGTTGGTCATCTGACTGCTGGCAACCTGGGTGAGAGAGCAGCTGGAGCTACCTGCCTGCAAGGTATAGATGAAGTTATTCGCGCTGTCGGTAAGGAAGGTAAAGGCGCTTGCCGAGCTACCGGTCCCGGTGTTGATGGATGTGAAGTTCGGGGTGGCGCCGCCAGTCGGGGCAGAGACGACGAAGGTTCCGGTAGTGGCAACGGTAAGCTGGCCGCTCGAGCTGTTGACGAGGTAGGGATAGATGGAGTTGGCCGACAAGGTGAAGAGACATCCGCCGGAGCCAACGGTTGTCATGACGGGGCTTTGCCCAACGTCGAAGTAGGTTTGGGCTTTACCGGCAGTTAGGATGGCGTTGTTGGTGACGAGGGTGAGGCGGCCGGTGCTTGAATCGACCGAGAAGGCCGTGATGGAGCCGTTGCCAGTTGTGGCGTAGTCGGGCGAGTACTTGTCGAGGACGTACAGGTAGTTTCCGGTGGAGTCGAAGGTGGCCCAGACGGGGTTGACGCCCTGGCTGAAGAAGGTCTGCTCAAAGGTGAGAATGCCGCCGGTGCCTACGGAAAACTCGGCAATGGAGGCTCCGGGCGAGTTGAAGGACGTAGTTCCCGGGGTGCCGGTGGCGCCGGAGCCGCTGTTGATGACGTAGACATAGCGTCCGCCAGGCTTGACCACGATGGAGATGGGATTGGTTCCTCCGGAGGCAAAGGGGGAGTGGGCGATCGCGGTCAGGTTGCCGGTGTAGTCGTCGATCAGGAAGCCGGAGATCTGGTTGTAGAAGGTGCCGAGGACCCACATGTAGCCAATGGTGCCTCCGCCGCATGCCGTCATGCCAAGTCCAAGTGCTGCCGATGCTACCAGGGCCGTAAGCATCCGGCCAATCTTGCTGAACGTCATCTGTTTCCTTACTCCACGCCCGCGTGCCGGACGCCCGTCTTGAACTTGTGATGAAGGGGTGTGTTGCTCCCGTTTATTGTAGAAGCACCCGAGACTTAATGCCACCTTCGACGCCTTGAATCGACACGAGACTTCGATTAAGGGAGCGTCGTTTGGACGGGCGGGGGCTGCGCGGGTTAGCAACGGCGACAACAAATGCGCGCTGGACCTACCAGACCCGGCACGACTTTTCGGGCATCATAGGCTGGCCGACCTTGCAGCCGAAGGCTTTGCCGAACTCGTCGAAGTTCTGCACGCTGCCGTCGGTGCGCCACTTGCCGGAGCTGTGAGGGTCAGTTTTGGCCTGGTTGCGGGCGGCCTGCTCGGTGCGGTTTTCGCACCAGACCTGGCCGAAGCTGATAAAGAAGCGCTGCGCCGGGGTGTAGCCGTCGCGCACGTCCTGCTGCGCGTCGAGGTCGGTGATGCCCTTGGGAGCGAGCGACTCCTGGAGGGCGCGGAAGGCGATACGCAGGCCACCGTTGTCGGCGGCGTTCTCGCCGAGGGTGAGACGGCCGTTGAGGTTCTGGCCGTCGGCGACGGGGAACCCGGAGTACTCGTCGGCGATGCAGCTGGTGCGCTGCTTGAACTTGGCGAGGTCGTCGGGGGTGAACCAGCTGCCCATGGAGCCGTCGGCGTTGTACTTGACGTTGCCGGTGGGACCGTAGTTCGAACCCTGGTCGTCGAAGCCGTGGGTCATCTCGTGGCCGATAACAACGCCGATGCCACCGAAGTTGACGGCGGGGTCCTTGGAGACGTCGTAGAAAGGCGGTTGAAGGATGCCGGCGGGAAAATTGATGTCGTTCTGCGGCGGGCTGTAGTAGGCGTTCACGGTGGGCGGCGTCATGCCCCACTCGGACTCATCGACCGGCTTGCCGAGCTTGGTGAGATTGCGGTCGCGCTCAAAGACGGCGTTGTGGGCGAGGTCGGCGAGGAAGTCGGTGCGGGTGATTTCGAGCTTGCTATAGTCGCGCCAGTGGGCGGGGTAACCGATCTTGTCGCGGAAGGCGGCAAGCTTCTTCTCGGCTTCGACCTTGGTGGCGTCGCTCATCCAGGGCAGCGTCTGGATGTCTTCGCCGAGCGCCTTCTCGAGAGCGGCGACGAGCTTCTCCATATTGTCCTTGGCGGCGGGAGGAAAGTTCTGCTTGACCCAATCCTGGCCGACGGCCTCGCCGAGCGCACCGTCGGCGAGCCGGGTGCAGCGCTTCCAGCGCGGCTGCTGCTCCTTTTGGCCGGTGAGTGTGGTGCCGAAGAACTCGAAGTTGGCGTCGACGAAATCTTTCGAGAGATAGGGCGCGGCGCGATGCAGAATCTGCCAGCGCATATAAGACTTGAGCGCGGGGAGAGGCTCGGTTTCGAGCTGCTCGTTGACGGTTTTGACGAAGCCAGGGGAAGACACGTTGAGCGTCTTGGCCTGGCTGACGCCAAGGCCGGCGAGCAGGACGGACCAGTCGAAGTCAGGGCTGAGCTGCTGGACCTGGGCGACGGTCATGATGTGGTAGACGTTCGAGGGCGTGCGCATTTCAACGCGCGGCATGGAACCCTGGGCGAGGGCGGTCTCGACTTTAAGGACGTTGGCGGCTTCAGTCGCGGCCTGGTCGGGGGAGTCGCCCATAAGGTGGAACATCTTGGTAAGGTGCGCGACGTACTGCTCGCGGAGCTTCGTGCTGCGTGCGTCCTGATTGAGGTAGTAGTCGCGATCGGGCAGGGTCAAGCCGCCCTGGCCGGTCTGCAGGATCTGCTGGCTGGCGTCCTTCTGGTCCTGGCCGACGCGTACGGCAAAGAGAAAGCCCTGGCCGTACCTGGCTTCATAACGGGCATCGAGCTGGGCGATCTGTTTAGCGCTGTCTAGGGCGTCGATCATGGCGAGCTGCGGGGCCAGGGGTTTGGCACCGAGTTTGTCGGCCTGGTCGACGTCCATGCAGGCGGCATAGAAATTGCCGTACTTGGTTTGGAGCGGGCTGGACGGGTGTTTCGCGGCTGCGTCGAGATCTTTCCAGAGGAGATAGTTGTTGGTGTCGGCGAGGGTATTGAAGCTGCCCCAACGGGATTCGGTCGTCGGGATGGGATTGTTCTTCATCCAATTGCCGCAGGTGTACTGGTAGAAGTCGGTGCAGGGGTCAGCGGTCTTGTCGATGGAGGTGAGATCGAACATGACGGGCTTCTTCGGAGGCTGGGTGGGGCCGGCATCGTCTGCGCTGATGACTGCCTGCGTGCGGGCCGTAGGAACGCCGAGCAGGCCGCTCGAGAGGAGGAGAGTGGAGACGAGTTTCGATACGCGCATGGAGCTCCCAGGCTGGGCCCTTTCGGGCGGAAGGCAGAAAGATGTGTTTCGATCACAATACACGGGATCGATGAGGCTTTGCAGATGCGCGCTTGTAGCCGCAGAGTGGGGGGAGCGGCGGAGGCGAACCACGTCGAAGCTGGTTGCACCAGAATGACGGTGCTTGTACTTCGGAGAGCTAGAAGATTTTTAGATGGATGGTGAGGTATTTCTTCGGGTCCTGGCGGATGGTGTCGGTCAGGAGGGTGGCCGAGGTGAGCAGCTTGTTCAGGTTGGTATAGGCCTGATCGTCGGTGGCCAGTTTGCCGAGCGTGCCCTTGCCCTGTGCTACTCCGGCGATCAGGAGATTGGTCTGATCGACCGTGTCGCGGAGTTTCTGGGCGAAGGCTGGATCGTTGATCAGCATGCCGGCTGCGCCCTTACCATTCTGGACGTCATTCAGCAGAGAGTTGGTGCGGGTAAGGGTTTGGTTAAGATTGTTGTAGAGCGTCTCGTCGTTCAGCAGCTTGCCGGCCGTGCCTTTGCCGCTCTGCAGCGAGGTCGCGATCTCGTCGAGCTTGCCTGCGGCCACATTCAGGCGGTTGTACATGGTGTCGTCGGTCATCAGCTTGCCGATGGAGCCACGTCCATTGTTCAGGCCTACCTCGAGGGTATGAAGCTCGTCGACGGTGGCGTTGGCCTTGTTGTAGAGGTCTGGGTTGTTAATCAGCTGCCCGATCGATCCTTTGCCGGTCTCGAGATTTTCGACGATGTTGTTCATCTTGGCGAGGATGACGTTGAGTTGCTCAATGGTGCCCTGGCTGGCCTTGACGACATCGGAGATGGTGGGGGTTTCAAGGGTGTGGAGCTCGTCGCCGTCTTTCAACTCGGGGCCGGTGGCGGTCTGGCTGTTGATGTCGACGACAGTGTCGCCGAGCACGCCGACGGTGGTGAGGGCGGCCTTGGAGTCGACGTGCAGCTGATTCTGGAACTTGCTGTCAATCTTCATGAGGACACGGACGGGGGTGAGCTTGCGCGCGGGGTCGGCCGTGACAGTGACGGCTTTGACCGAGCCGATGGTGACACCTTCAAGATTGACCGCACCGCCCTCTTTGAGGCCGGCGGCATTTTCAAAGTAGGTGGTGACGGTGAGCTTTTTCGACAGGATGCCGAGACCCGAAGAGCTTGTCATGAGAAAAAGCAGGGTGACGAGGATAACCGATGCCACGAGGACAATGACCCCAATCTTCAATTGCGACCATCGAACCTCCTGCTGGCTGGGCATAACACTCCTGAGCGCTTTGAGATGCGCGCTTGATTCTCTATATCGGCTGATTCCGAGGATACATGAGCGCTTTGACGCGAAAGGCCACGAAATACTTTCAGAGTGGATGCGTACCGGGCCGGGTTCGCTCCAAAAAAGCCGGTTGCGTGGTCAGCCGGCGGCCTGCTTGGGCAGATGCTCGGCGATGACGACGGCCATGGCGAGGTCGCGGGTGTGGGTGAGCGAGAGGGAGAGGCGGTTGATGCCGAGCTCTGCGGCGAGCTCGGCGGCGCGTCCGCTGAGCCAAAGCGAGGGCTTCCCGCTGGGCTCGCGGCGCACTTCAAACTCCTGCCAGCTGACGCCGCGGCTGATTCCGGTTCCGAGGGCTTTGGCTCCGGCTTCCTTTGCGGCGAAGCGGGCGGCGAGGCTTTCGGCGGCGTCTTTCTTGCGCAGGCAGTAGGCGATCTCGCCGGGCGTGTAGATGCGGTCGAGAAAGCGGCTGCCGAAGCGCTCAACGCTGCGCCGGACGCGCGCGATCTCGGTCAGGTCAGTGCCCAGACCTACGACCATGGCGACCTCCGCGGATTCCATGAGTTGTTCTCTGACCAATCGTCACGTGACCTTCGTGCAGTAAGTGTGAGGTGAGGGTATCTCGATGTGGGCCTGAAGCACCGATGAGGACTGTGAAGGCGCAAGGACTGGACTTCAAGTTTAGCGGGAAAGAGCCAACAGGATGGATGAGACCAAGGAGATTTCAACGGTGCAGTTAGAAGGGTTTACTTACAACAGTTCCTGGGGCGTGCTTCCCGATCTGACCGCGTGCCTGAACGACTGCGGAGGATGGGTAATGGAGCGGAAGACCACCTCGGCGACGACGATGGAATTCCGGATCGAGCTGCGACTGGAGAGCATTCTGGAGCTGTACGGATCGCTGATGGGCACCGGGATTGAGCTGACATGCAACGCGCATGCGACCCTGACCGACCTTTGCACGTGCTGGAGAAATAGTGAGCGCCTTGACCAGGTGGGCGAGACGGTGGAGCTTCGGCTGGTGCTGCACGTTCGCGAGCAGCTTTCAGTGGCGATGCTGATGGCGACAGGCTCTGCGGCGGCGTGAGATCGATGGCTGCTGCGCGGGAAAGATGGAGGCTGTGTAAGATTTTCCTCGCCGCCCGGGCGCTTTCTCGCATCTCTCAAGGTACAAGCGGCGAACCCGCCTCAAGGAGAATTCTGATGACCGACTACCGCGTAGCTCCCGGCGAAGCAGAAGAAGATCAAGTAACCGCCGCCATTGAGAATGTCACGAGCAAGATTCCGTCCAGTGTGTATCTGGGCGCGGCCATCGCCTCCATTCTTGCATCGGTATCTTTTCAGGCTGCCGGCAAGAAGCATGAGGCGCTGTTTGTTGGGCAGTGGGTTGCGCCTTTTCTGATTCTTGGCCTCTACAACAAGATGGTGAAGCAGCATGGCTCGGATGCTACTTCGAGCAACAAGTAGGCTCGTTTTGTTCGAATACTTTCGAGGCAGCTCGACGGCATTTGCCTAGGGCTGCCTTCGCCTTTGGCGGGTACAATTTCGAGGCGTTTCATGATCATGCCGGCTCAAAGGCGGAGTCCTCACCTTCTGCGATTCTGACCTGGCCGGCGGCGATGTCGTAGACCCAGCCAGAGAGGCGCAGCTCGCTTTCGGCGAGGGCACCGGCTACGGCCGGATGAGTGCGCAGATGACGCATCTGCAGCAAGACGTTCTGCTCGGTTACGGTACGGAGGAGATCCTGGCCGGGATGGACCAGGGCGCGGGCCGCAGCGAGGGCGTCGTGGGCGTTTGAAAGCCAGGACTTGACGGAGGGCATGGGCTCAACCGACTCGGGTTTGAACAGGGCCTTCATGGCTCCGCAGTCGGTGTGGCCGCAGATGACGATGTGGCGGACCCCGAGGGCGCAAACGGCATACTCGAGCACAGCGCTAACGTCGCCGGACATCTCGCCGTGGGGAGGGACCAGGTTGCCGATGTTGCGGGAGACGAAGATCTCGCCAGGGGCGGCCTGGGTGAGCAGGTCAGGAAGGATGCGGGAGTCGGCGCAGGTGATGATGAGGGCGTGGGGGCGCTGCGGCTCATTCATGACGCGCTGGTACTGTTCGGCCTGGGCGGGGTAGACCTGCGTTTGGAACTTGCGGATTCCCTTCTTCAGTTGTGCTAAGACTTCGTCCAACTGGGTCTCCTTTGAGGGCTGATGGGTTCGTGCCGCGGGTGAGGCAACTTCGCCAGAATGACGATGAAGAAGGAGCGGGTTAGGATTCCCGCCACTTGATGTTGCAGCCGAGGCTGGTGCGCTGGTTGGTGTCGGGCCGGCGGCCGGCGATGACGTCGTCCATGGCGCGGCGGAGGTCGGCTCCGGTAACAGGCTCGTCGTTGCCGGAATCGCCGCGGCGGGGACGGCTGCTGTCGAGCTGGCCGCGGTAGACGAGCTTCAGTTCGGCGTCGAAGAGGAAGAAGTCCGGGGTGCAGGCCGCGCCGTAGCTGTGGGCGACCTCCTGGGTTTCGTCGAAGAGATAGGGGAAGCGCCAGCCGAGGCGCTGGGCCTGGAGCTTCATCTCGGCGGGGCCGTCCTGGGGGTAAGCGACGATGTCGTTGGAGCTGATGGCGGCGATGGCGATGTGGCCTTCGTAGTCCTCGCCGACGCGGGCGAGCTGCTCTTCGACATGCTTGACGTAAGGGCAGTGGACGCAGACGAACATGACCAGCAGGCCGTGGCGCCCGTGCTTCGAGGCGCCGCCGCCAGGCATCAGGTTGGTCTGGTCGGAGGCGTCGTCGTCCCAGGCCGAGGCGAGGACGTCGTCACGGCCCATGGCTCGGCCGGTGACGACGTCGACGAGCTCAAAGGGCGGCGCGACGGTGCCTAGCTCGACCATCGTGGATTGGGTTCTGGACATGGCTTCTCCTGGGTTGGTCTCCTCATCATAAGGTGGCCCGGCGGTGGCGGGCGCATCTCTGCGATCACTTTCGCGGGCTTGGGATTTAGCCTTATGCTGGGCCGACCGATGATTCTTCCGCGCACACTCGCCGGCGGCCGCACCGAACGCAGGCTGCTGCCGACCGGGCCGAACGGGCTGCCGCTCTGCCGGTGGTGTGAGCTGGAGATTCTGGCGCGGCGGCGACGGACATTCTGCTCGGACTACTGCGTGCACCAGTGGCGCCTGCGGTCCGATCCGGGGTACCTGCGCGACCAGGTGTTTGCGCGGGATCGCGGGGTGTGCGCGCAATGCCGGGCGGATACGGTGGCGATCTATGCGGCGCTGAAGCGGGCGCGGGGCCAGGCGCGCGCGGCGGGACTATCGCTGTACGGGATGGCGTCGATCGGGGCGCGGCGGTCGCTGTGGGATGCGGACCATATACGACCAGTTGCAGAGGGCGGAGGCCAGTGCGACCTCGACAACCTGCGGACGCTTTGCCTGCCCTGCCACCGGGAGGCTACTCGGGAGTTGCGGGTGCGGTTGCGGGCGGCGCCGGAGCGGGGACGGTCCGCGAGGTTTGCGGGACAGTGACAAGTTTGGCGACGGCGAATCCTTGGGCCACGGCCTGGGAGGTGATCTGCGTGGTGACGCTTGGGTCGAGCCTGGTGGTGCGCGAGAGCAGGGCGAGGGTCTTGTGGTTGGGCGCGCCGATCAGCAGCCACTGGTAGTCGGGCGCGGCGGCGAGGACCCAGAGCTTGCGCGAGAGCGGCCAGACGGTCCAGACCTTGAGCTGGCCGGTCCAGGTTTTCTTGATCTTGGTGGTGCCGGTGTAGTTGCGGGCGTCCGTGGTGCCGTCCTTGAGGCGGCATGAGTCGACCTGGGCGAAGCGGAAGGGTTTGTCGACGAGGGTGAAGAGGGTGAGGGCGTCGGCGATGCAGGCCTTTTCCTTCTTGTCGGGCAGGTGGGCGAGCTCGAACCAGGAGCCGATGAATTGTTTCGGGTCGAGCTGCGGGATCGCGGTGGCGGTTCCCTGCGCGGAGACAGGGGGTGACGCAAGCAGCAGGATGGCTGCCGCCAAGAGAAGGTACAAATACGTTCCGCTTCGCCCTTGCTCCTGCTCCGTCATCGATTCTCTCCAGCCTTCCAGGTTCCTCTTTATGCTACCCGCTGGTGAGGGCGCGTGGTGCTTTCCCATTGGATCAAAACGGCCGAAATGGGGACGCGGCGACGTTTCTCGAGAGACAACCTGATCGCCTGGCGGGACCTCTGACCTAATAGTACGTAGTGCTCAGTGCGATTGAGCCACATCTTATCGGGAGGCATCTTGCCATGCCAGCTCTCAAAGAATTTATCTCTCGTCTCGGCTCGAAACAAGAGTCTATCTGTTCTACCTGCTGTCAGATCGTTCGGCCGGACCCCACGGCGAAGACACTCGAGCAGGCACAGGCGCAGCATCGGTGCGGGGAGTTCTCACTGAATACGGTGACGCGGTAGGGTGAGTTGCCGGCCTGGGCCGTGCTAGCCTCGAATTGTCTCCTGGGTAGAGGTACTGCATGACTGGAAGTGAGCACGCGATCGAAACGCACGGCCTGACGAAATCTTACCGGCACATCGAGGCGCTGGCTCCACTGACGTTGAACGTGCCGCGAGGGGCGGTTTTCGCGCTGGTCGGGCATAACGGTGCGGGGAAGACCACGCTGATCAAGTTGCTGATGAACATGATCCATCCCACGGGCGGGTCGGCTACGCTGCTGGGGCGGGACGTGACGCACCTTACTGGCGAGGACTTTACACGGATTGCGTATGCGAGCGAAAATCAGGAGCTCCCAGACTGGATGACGGTCGGGCAATTTCTTGAGTACCTGCGTGGATTTTATCCACGGTGGAACCATGGGGCGCTGGTCGAGCAGCTGGAGCTGCCGCTGAATCGCAAGCTAAAGCACCTATCGCGCGGCATGTTGATGAAGGCGGCGCTGGCGTCGATCCTGGCGTTTTCGCCGGAGGTGATTCTGCTCGACGAGCCGTTCTCGGGGCTTGATCCGCTGGTGCGCGATGAGCTGATTGAGGCGCTGATGTCGCGGGTAAATCCACGCTCACTGGCCGATCAGGCGGCGTTCGAGCCGGCGACGCGGCCTACGATTTTGATCTCTTCGCATGATCTGGCGGAGGTGGAATCGTTTGCGACGCATATCGGGTTCCTGCACCAGGGCAAGCTGCTATTTGCTGAAGAGCTGGGCAAGTTGACGGCGCGCTTTCGCGAGGTGACGTTGACTCTGCCGCCTCCGGCTGCGGGGGTTGCGGGGGCGACACTGACGCGGACCTCGTCGGCGGTGCCGGACTCGTGGCTGCTGCTTGAACAGACGCCGACGGCGGCGCGGTTTGTGCATACGCATGCAGATTCCCAGCCGCTGACGGAGCAGTTGGCGACCGTGTTTACGGCTACCGACACGCCTTCGGTGCAGGTTGCACCGATGACTCTGCGAGGGATCTTTCTGGCTCTGGCGAAGTCGGGGCGGGCTCCGGCTGCGCCGAGTGCGTAAGGCAACTACGAAGAGTCTGGCTCCGGCAGAATGACGACGGCTCTCTGGCCGAGCCTGAGATACCCTCTAGGTATGGCCCTGCCTCAACCGCTGCACATTTTTCGCAAAGACCTGCTTCATCTCTGGCCCGAGACCCTGGTGGTTCTTCTGCTGTTCGTTGCCTTTTGCTGGGCCGCGCCTTCGGGCTGGGCGGGGAGCCAGTATGTTGGGGTGGCGATGCTGCTGGCCGGGTTTCTGAAGTTTTTCCTGATGCCGATCTCGTGGCTGGTGGTGATTTCGCGGCTGATCCACGATGAGCCGCTGGTGGGTGATCGCCAGTTCTGGACGTCGCGACCGTATCACTGGGCGAAGCTGCTGGCGGCCAAGGCAATCTACCTGGGCGTGTTCCTGTATCTGCCGTTTCTGCTGATGCAGGTGTTTCTGCTGAAGCGGGCGGGGCTGTATCCGACGACGGTGATTCCTGCGCTGCTGCACAATCTGCTTTTGCTGACGGCGATCATCGTGGTGCCGCTGGCGGCGATCGCGGCAGTGACAGCGACGTTTGCGCGGATGCTGCTGTCGACGATCGGGGCGGTGATCTACCTGCTGATCGTGGGATTGGGGCTGCTGTACCTCATCTTCCGAAGGATGCCGCCTCCGGGCTTCGAGTACCTGGTGCTTACGTTGATCGTCGTGCTGCCGCTGGTGGCGCTGGTGTACCAATATGCGACTCGGCGGACTCCGGTGACGCGAGGCTTGCTGCTGGGGACTCCTTTGCTGGTAGCGGTGCTGCTGCTGGTGGTGCCGGCGACCGCGCTGATTCGGCGGGCGTATCCGGTGGCGGGGTCGGCGTCCGATCCGAAGCTTTCGGCGGTGCCTGCGCAGCTGCTGCCGAAAACCGCACAGGGCGGGGCGCTACGGGTGATCAACAACATGGTGGAGGTTGGCATGCCGGTCGCCACTTCAGGGATCGACGAGCAGTCGAACTACACGGTGAAGGGCGGCGCGGTGACGCTTGATGCGCCGGGGGTGCACTGGGTTTCGCCGTACCTGAACGAGTTTGGGACGGAGATCAATGCGTACCGGCCGGGGCTGCTGGTCCCGGTAGCGTTGCCGGTGGATGTGTTCAATCGCGTGCGGTCTACGCCGACGGACGTGCATCTGTCGCTGGCGGCGGATCACCTGAAGCTGGACCCGCCATCGACGTGGAAGGCGTCGGCGGAGGGTTTTGCGGTTCCGGGGCATGGTCGGTGTACGTGGCCGGCGGAGGATCCGGACGGTGCGCCGGTGTGCCGCTTCCCTTTCGCGGCGCCGGAGCCTAACTTTGTGTCGGCTCAGCTGCCGGCAAGTTCTTGCAGCGATCCAGAGTCAACGCGGACGCCACACCAGATGAACCTGGCGGCAGGCTCTTCGACCCTCGATTTCGATCCGGTGGTGGCGGTTCCGCTAGCGTTTCCGAGCCGGGGTGAGGGGCCGGCGGCGCATGCGCTTTGTGCGGGGACGCCGCTTGCGTTCAGCCAGGCGAAGTCGCTGGGCAGGGTGCGGTTCGAGGTGGATCTGCACGGGTTGACGCTCGATCCCCTGGCGGCGCGGTTTCCGGAGCGAGGGGCGGGCAGGCGGCAGTAGTCAGGGGGTGACGAGGGTGCCTAGGGGCTCGCCGGAGACAACGCGGGTGATGTTGCCCTGCTCGCGCATGGAGAAAACCATCATGGGCATGTGGTTGTCGCGGCAGAGCGAGACGGCGGAGGTGTCCATCACCTTGAGATTTTTCTGCAGTATTTCGGTGTAGGAGATGGTTTCGTAGCGGGTGGCGTCGGGGTCGCGCTTGGGGTCGGCGGAGTAGATGCCATCGACCGAGGTGGCTTTGAGCAGGATGTCGGCCTTGATCTCCATGGCGCGGAGGGCGGCGGCGGTGTCAGTGGAGAAGTAGGGGTTGCCGGTGCCGGCGGCGAAGATGATGATGCGGCCTTTTTCGAGGTGGCGCATGGCGCGTCGGCGGATGTAGGGCTCGGCGACCTGGTGCATCTCGATGGCCGACATGACGCGGCAGAAGAGACCGCATTTCTCGATGGCGTCCTGGAGCGCGATGGCGTTGATGACGGTGGAAAGCATGCCCATATGGTCGGCGGCGACGCGGTCCATGTCGATGGCCTGCTGGGCGACGCCGCGGAAGAAGTTTCCTCCGCCGACGACGATGGCGATTTCGCAGCCGAGGGCGCGGACGTCGGCGATCTCTGCGGCTACTTTGTGGATGAAGATGGCATCGATGCCGAAGCCGGAGCCGGCGGCGAGGGCTTCGCCTGAGATCTTGAGCAGGACTCGCTTGTACATGTCTGGTTAGTATCGCATGGGGGTGAGGCAGTATCCTCAACCCCCGGTGAAAGTACCCAAGGTCTTCAAAGCAATCAGGTTAAGTCTGGACTTCGGTCTGGGCTCCAATCTGGACTTCGGTCTGGACTCCAATCTGGGCTTTCTGGTTTTGAGGAGCTTCGGGGTTCAGGTCGTACTTCGCCCACTGCTTCATGAGGATTTCTTCGAGATTGAGCGCGCGGGGAGCTTTCCTGAATTCGGCGGGTGGGGCGAGGAGACCGAGTTCCGGGTCTTCGGTGACGTCCTCGACAAAGTTGCGGGGCTCGGGCGGAGTTTTCAGGGCGGCCTGGCGGGGGAGATTACCGCTGGCGATCTGGAGGCCGTAGAGGAGGAGGCCGGCGCGTCGCGGGTCGAGCTGCTCGGAGGCGATGCGGGAGAGGATTTCGCCGATGGTGAGCTGGATGGCGGCACGGTCCTCGGGTGGGGCGATGGCGAAGCCGGGTGACTCGCGGGGGCGACGCGGGGCGGGTTTGCGGGCGGTGTGGTGGTAGAAGCAGAAGTCCTCGTTACGGAGGCAAGGGCTGCCGCAGCGGTGGCCGTCGGTAAAGATGTGGCGGCATTGCTGGCGGACGGAGGTGGTGGTGATCTGGTCGGGCGTGCGGTCGGACATGGGTGGCCCCCCACGGGCTGGTGTTTTGGTTTTGAGGTGGTTGGTTTGGCGAAGTCCACGCGATCCCGGAGGGAGCCTGGTTCGCTGGGTTTGAGTCTGTTAACAGTTTAACAGGTTGGGTGGGGTAGGTATGCCAAGTTTGTTTTGGGTTGTTTCTCGTTTGTTTTGTTTGGTTTGCAGGTTGAGTTGGAGGTTTGGGGCTTGACAGGGGAGGACGGGTCCTTCGTCGACCTCCACACGGTGGGGCTGTGGGGAGCCCGCTCAGGATTGGGTTTGGGGTGGGGGTTGAGGTGGCACGCGTGAACGCGTGCCCTTCCGGGGTGGGTGCTTGGCTACTTGAAGTTAGCTTGCTGCAGCGTGAGACGAACCGAGAGGCGCTCGCGAATGCGCTGGGCGAGTTAGTTGCCTTGCAGCCAACGGTCGATCATGGGTTGGGTGAGGCCTATCTGCTGCATGTCGAGGATGGCTTCGGCGCGGGTGAAGGACAGACCGCCGTAGTCGATTATCTCGTTGAAGTAACGATCTACGAACGAAGTCGAGTCGGGAGGAGCAGGGCGCTTGATGCGGGTTTCAAGCTTCATGCGTTTTCCTCTTCGCCGGTGAGATTGAGGGAGAGATTGCGGGCGGCGGCAGCACGGGCGCGGGGTGCTTTCTTGAAGGTGACGTCGCGGACGTGGAGCGGACGCTGGAGGTGCTGGGTGCCTTCGAGCAGGCCCTGGATGGTGAGGAGTTGGAGGCGAGGGTAACGGGAGCCATCGGCGGAGGTGTAGAAGCCAGCTTCGGCGGCTTCGCGCTTCATGGGGCCGGTGGGCTCGGCGAAGGAGATATAGACGCCGAGGTCGGCCTTCTCGCGCTGGAGGACGCCGATGAGGTCGCGGACCTCGGAGACGCCGACGTTCATGCCGCCCTTGACGGAGAAGATGATCTGTTTGGAGTCACCGGAGCGGTCGTCGTGAAAGAAGAGGCGTCCATCGATGCCGCGGTCTGCACCCTTTTTGATGCCTTCAGTGGGACGGGCTCCGCAGAGACCGAGTGCCCAGTACTGGAACTGGTACTTGTTCTCAAGCGCGAGTTGTTCGGCTCCGGCTACGTCCGTGGGTTCGCCGATAACTTCGTAGGTCTTCCGAATTACGGGGCCGTAGGCGTCATCAAGACGGGTTTTAATCAGGCCAATGGCAAGGTGGGTGATGTCTATGCCGATCCAGCGGCGATTTAGCTTTTGGGCGACTTGGACGGTAGTGCCGCAACCGCAGAAGGGGTCGAGAACTACGTCGCCTTCGTTGGAGGAGGCGCGGAGGATTCGTTCTAGGAGGGCTTCAGGCTTCTGAGTGGGATAGCCTAGGCGTTCTTGCGACGATGCCTGTAGAGGAGGAATGTCTGTCCATACATCTGCACTCTTGCGGCCGAGTTGGTCGTTCAAGTAATGCTTTCGTGCGATGCGACCCTCTGCTTTAGCCGGAAAGCAAAGTCGGCCCTCTTCATCCAACTGCTTCATAAGCGTAAGTTTTACCCGCCATCCCTTAGCCGGAGGTCGAAAACCTTTGTATTCGTATGTGAGGTTAGGTCTCGGATTAGGACTATCTAGCGGAGCTAACCTGTACGGTCCCTTGCCATCGTGATCGTCTAGCCTGAATCGACCGATGTACGCTGCGTCCTGATCTACGTATACAGGTCGAAATTGTGTTCCTTCCCCGCGAGCATAGTAGAGAATGACATCATGTACTGCTCCGAACTTCTTCATTGCGTCACCCTTAGTAGCTGTACGCTGCCAAATGACCTCATTTCGGAATTGCTGTGCACCAAAAACGCCATCCATCAATAGCTTGAGATAGTGACTGGCGGTAGTATCGCAGTGAAGATAAATAGCGCCAGAAAATCTAAGGACCCGGCGTAGCTCGACGAGGCGCGGGGCCATCATGGCGAGATAGGCAAGCATGTCGGTGCCGCCGAGGAGGGTGCGGAAGGCGCGCATGGCGTCGGCGACGCGGCCTCCCTGCTCAATGATTTCCTCATAAGATCGGGCGGCTTCTTCGTTCCATTCCCAAAAGTCCTTGAAGGCGGTGATCTGGGAGGCGGAGCGGCTGCCGTCCTTCTCGGCGAAGAGGACGTTGTAGTCCTGGCGGGAGTTGAAGGGTGGATCGAGGTAGATGAGGTCTACGGAGTTGTCCGCGATGTACTCGCGGAGGACCTGGAGGTTGTCGCCGTAGTAGAGCTGGTTCTTGTCGGGGGACATGGATAGTCAAAGGGTAGCATTGCTTGAAAGCAGACTGATGGGGGAGAAGGCCAAGGACAACGGCGGATACGTCGAGATAACCTCATATTTGTGCCTTGCGCGGTCTGGATTTCGAGATCCAGAGGATTGCAGAAGGTCAGTTCAAACCTGATGAGATGTCGACGGAACTGATGCGGCGGATAGCTGGAACCAATGTTGATTGTTTGGGCGGGGAGCGGCGGTTAGCGTACAGGAAACTTTCGGAACATCCGAAGCTTTTCCGTCCACTGAAGCCTTCCGTCCGGCCGAGCGATCGGCGCTGACATTGTTTTGTGAGCCAAACGCCTTGCTCTCTGGTTGAGGAGCCTATCCGTGTTCCAAGGGGGCGTTATGAGCAAAGCAAGTGAGCGGCTGAAGTACTTCGGGGCGGTAGCGGCGTGTGTGGCGGTGAGCGCGGGGGCGAGAGCGCAGAACTTTCGCGGTGGGATCAACGGCTCGGTGACGGACGCGACGGGGGCGGTGATTGCGAATGCTTCCGTGGTGGCGACCAACGTGGACACGAAGGCGGCGCGGACGACGGTGAGCTCTTCGGGTGGCGAGTTCGTGTTTGCGGATCTGCCGCTGGGCAACTATACGGTGACGGTCACGTCGGCGGGGTTTGCGACGACAAAGGTGGACGGCGTTGCGGTGTCGGCCGGTACGACGTATACGCTGCCGGTGAAGATGGGGGTATCGAGCACGGCGGTGGAGGTGGAGGTCGATGCGGCGGGCGTGGCGCTCGATACGACGTCGATTACGCAAACGACCGACTTGCCGTCGGTGGTGGTGAACGATATTCCGGCGAATGGGCGGGACTTTACGCAGATGCTGCAGTACACGCCGGGGTTTGGCGGGTACTCGATCGGCGGTGGGGCCGGAGCGGCTTCGGTGAATGGGACGCGGTCGAACCAGGTGAACTGGCAGATTGAGGGGACGGACAACAACGATCTTTGGTGGAATATTCCGGCGGTCAACCAGGGCGGTGTGTCGGGGATTGCGGGCATTGTGCTGCCGCTCGATTCGATTGAGCAGTTCTCGTTTGTGACGAGCGGGACGCCGGAGAGTGGGCGCAACGCGGGCGGGACGGTGAATCTGGCGATCAAGTCCGGGACGAACACGGTGCATGGGACGGGGTACTACTTCAACCGCAATGAGGCGTTCGCGGCGAACTCGCCGTTTGCGATCCCGGGGACGAAGAAGAATGAGACGCGCTTCATCATTTATGGCGGGTCGCTGGGTGGGCCGCTGATCAAGGACAAGCTGTTTTTGTTCGGGAACTATGAGCACCAGAACTTTGTGATTGGCGCGGCCAGCGCGGCGACGGAGCCCTCGGCGGCGTACCAGACGCTGGCGACGAATGTTTTGGGGTTTTATGGAGTTCCGGTGAACCCGGTGTCGACGGCGCTGCTGAATACGTTGTGGCCGGCCTCGGCACTGACGGGGGCAGCAAAGTCGGATAACTACTTCAATCCCGGAACGGAAAATGGACATAGCTTCAACGGACTGGTAAAGCTGGACTATAACCTAAGTGCGAGTAACACCTTTTCGGTAAAAGGCTATCTCGGAACGGGAAACCAAACGGCGCCGACTGGATCGGAGTTATCGCCTTACTTCGAGGTAGCGCCGATTCATGTGGAGAATTACTCAGTTGTCTATAACCACATCTTCTCTCCGCGGCTGGCGAATCAGGTCTTTTTTGGAGTGAGTTACTTCGACCAGGTGTTTTCAGATGCGATCCACTCGTATAACCCGGTGACGCTAGGATTGAATACGGGAGTGACGGATCCGACGCTGCTGGGCGCACCGCATATCAGCATTGCTCCTCCGGCCGCGGGTTCCGGCCTGACGGGAGGAGCGAGCGGCTTCGACCTGGTGGGAGCGACGGCTCCGGCAGGCCGGCAGGATATTACGGGGCATGTGGACGATGCGCTTTCGTACACGGTGGGCAAGCATGAGTTCCGGTTTGGCGGCGAGTTCCGGAAGGCGCAGGTGTATGACTTTTACCAGACGGGGGCGCGCGGAAACTTTTCCTTCGATGGATCGCAGGGTCCCTGGGCTTCGAATGGAGGCTCGGCGGCGTGCGATGCGCTGGCGACCAAGAACAAGGGCATAGCGGTGCCGGGAGTTACGGATGGTAACGTGCTGCTGCTGGCGGACTTCCTGGCTGGGTGTGTTTCTACTTCGTCGATCGTCGAAGGAAATCAAAAACGAATTGTTTACGAAAATACCTGGAATATTTTTGCTCAGGATGCGTGGCAGATTGCTCCCAAGTTGAATTTGAACTATGGGCTTCGGTATGACTATGCGCAGTCCGTGCATAACAGCGATAAGAACCTGGCTAGCTTCGATCCGACACAGGCCTCGGGATTCGATGTCCAGGGTGTGAATGTGAACACGCTGTACACGCCGTATAAGGGGTCCATCAGTCCGCGGGCTGGGTTTGCGTATGCGGCAGCACCGAAGACGGTGGTGCGCGGAGGCTTTGGGATGTATTTCGATTCGATTTACATCCTGCCGCTGCTGAATCTTCGAGGGACAACGGATAGTGGTGCGCTGGGGCTTGGAAATAACCCTAGCGGAAATAACCCGGTAGTCGATAATGCGGCAAATAACTATGTTATTCAGAAGGGCGTGGACGTTTTCCAGCCGCTGGCGACTGCGCTCGCGGGAGCGGGTGTTGTCAATGCTTACTCGGTCAATCCGCATTTTCGTCCGTCCTACACCTATAGCTATAACGTGAATTTACAGCAGAGTCTGGGTGGAAGCTCGCTGTTTCAGATTGGCTATGTAGGGACGTTGTCGCGGGCGTTGACGGGAGTGCTGGATATCAACGCGGCGGCGGTAGGCAGCGGAGGCGCGCAAACCACGCGACCGTACTATGGGAAATTCCCAAATATCGGAACGGTAAACCAGTTAGAGAGCAACTTAAATTCTAACTATAACTCGCTACAGACGTTGATTCGTAGCTCGAATTATCACGGGTTGACCGCACAGGCGACTTACACGTGGTCGCGTGCGCTGGACTATGAGACGGGGCTGGTGCCATATCTTCCGCCTAACAGCTTAAACGTGCGGTCGGAGTATGGGAACAGTGATTTCGATACTCGCAATACCTTTACGGCGTTTGTGAACTATCGAGTGCCGAAGTTCAAGGGGCCGGAGAGGCTGAGCCAGGGCTGGGAGGTGAACAGCGGCATCTCGCTGCACGGCGGACAGCCGTTCTCGGTGGTGGCGAGTTCGAATGCGAGCGGAAACGGGGACTACGCAGATCGGGCGAACCTAGTCCCGGGGACGAATCCGTTCGCAGGAGTATCGCACAACGTGGTGACGTCGGCTGGGAACCCGGGGTTTGTGCAGTGGTTCAACGGCGCGGACTTTGCGGATCCGGCGCCGGGGACGTTTGCGACGACGCGGCGGAACCAGTTCTTCAATCCGGGCTTTGCGGATGCGGATGTGTCGGTGTTCAAAAATACGAAGCTGACGGAACGGGTGACACTGCAGCTGCGGGCGGAGATGTTCAATGTGACGAACCGGATCAACCTGGCGCCGATCGGAGCTCCGCAGACCGGCGCGGGGGCCACGATTGGGTCGACGATTGGGGCGTTCTTTGGGGCTCCGGGGATTGGGCCGGGGGAGCCGTTCAATACGCAGTTTGCGGGAAAGATTATTTTCTAGACTAGCGAGCGGACTACTCCCATTCATCACGGTGAAGCTGCGATAATGGGGCACATAAACCTTGTTGGCCAAATATGAGCAAACCCCACAGCTCAAGTGCGAGATGTGGGGTTTGCTTTGCTGGTTGGCGTTGCATTAGCCCTGGTTGGGTGTCGTGCGCAGGGTGCGATAGCTGGCGTTGCCCTTCGACCAGACGAGCAGAAGCAGGTCCTGGTCGGAGGAGCCGGTGCCGCGGACGCTTGAGACGAAGCTCTCGGCCGAGGCGACGGGGTGGCGGTTGACCTCGAGGATGACGTCGCCCTGCTGGAGGCCGGCGTTGTCGGCGGGGGAGTCGGGCCGGACCTGGGCGACGACAACGCCGTGGACAGAGGAGGGGAGCTGGAGCTGGGAACGGGTGTCCTGGTCGAGGTTGGCGACGGCGAGGCCGAGCTTGCCGGGTTTGGCGGCAGGGCTGCCGTCGGTGCTGTCAGTTTGGGCTAGCTGGGTTCCCTTCCCTTCGTACTGGCCTACGGTGAGTTTGACGGTTTGCGGTTTGCCGTCGCGGAGGATGCCGACGGAGATGGAGGTGCCGGGCTGGGTTTCAGAGACCGCGACCTGGAGGGCCTGGCCGTTGAGGAGACGGGCTCCGTTGAGCTCGCGGAGGACGTCACCCTGCTGAATGCCGGCGTGGGCGGCGGGGCTGTCCGGCGTGACCTGGGCGACGATGGCTCCGGCAGCGTCACTCAGGTTGAAGAAGTGGGCGTTGTCGGGGGTGACGTCGTTCATGCTGATGCCAAGGTAGCCGTGCTCGACCTTGCCGTGGGCGATGATCTGCTGGGAGACGTTGCGGGCGGTGCCGGAGGGGATGGCGAAGCCGGCGCCGGCGAAGGAGCCGGAGTTGGTGGCGATGAGGTAGTTGATGCCGATGAGCTCACCGTGGGCGTTGACGAGCGGGCCGCCGGAGTTGCCGGGGTTGATGGCAGCGTCGGTCTGAATGATGCCGCCGGGGGTGCGGGCGTCTTCGCGGTTGGGGTTGTCGCGGTTGATGGCGGAGACGATGCCGCGGGTGACGGAGAACTTTAGATAGCCGAAGGGTGATCCGAAGGCGAGGACGGTCTGGCCGGGCTCGAGCTTCGAGGAGTCTCCCCAGGAGATGGCGGGGAGGTTCTGGGCGTTGATCTTGACGACAGCGAGGTCGGTGAGCTTGTCGGTGCCGATGACCTTGCCGGTGAAGATGCGGCGATCATAGAGGGTGACGGAGATCTGGGTGGCGCCGTTGACGACGTGGTTGTTCGTGAGGATATAGCCGTCCGGGGAGATGATGACGCCGGAGCCGATGCCGTGCTCGGTCTGCGGGCTTTGGGGCTGCATGCGGCCGTTGCCACCGAACTGGCCGCCGAAGAACTGGCGGAGCTGGGGGGGAAGGTTCTGCATCTGGCCCTGGTCGGGGCCGCCTTGACCGCCTTGCTGCTCGGCCTCTTCGGGATTGCCGCGGGACGTGACGGCGATGTTGACGACGGAGGGCGTGACGCGGGCGGCGACGGTCTCCATGGCGTGGTCGAGCGAGGTGAGGGCGGCGACGGAGTTGTCGTCGATGGGGGCGACGTTGGTGGAGGAGGCGGCGTGAACGCCGTTCGAGTTGAAGATGAGGCAGGCGCCGAGGGCCGCGGAGGTGGCTACGGCAGTGGGGACGGCGTATTTTCTGGTGGCTGTTACTAGTTTATTAGTTGATACGGACATGGGTGGAGGCTCCTGGAGCTGGGGTGAAGGTTAGGAAAGTAGTTAGAGTGCGAGAGTGAGAGTGGGTTGGGCGGCCTGGACGGGCAGCAGGACGAGGATCCAGCCGCCAGAGACCGGAACGGCTGTGTACGAAAACTGGTTGGTCGTGGCCAGGGTGAGGGCCAGGTGAGGCTGAGCGTCAGACGGCTGAACGTGGAAGCTGGTGAGCCGGACGTAGGGAGTCGGCGGCACGGAGCTTCGGCGGAGCATGGTGCGGACGTGCGTCCTGACGTGTTTCCGCAGGGCTACTCGGGTGTTCAGGGTCGTGTCCCGGCCGGGTGTCAAGACGGCTGTGGTCATCATGAACGGCGAGGCATTGCGGCGCGAATGGTACACGGCGGGAAGCAGTGCGCCGGTCGTTTGCAAACTAACACTCGCGGCGAGCTGGCTTGTGGGAGCCGCAAACGAGAGGAGCTGCGGGCTGTGTGCGAGTTCAACGGAGCCGCCGGTGGTGAGGGCGATAAGTCCGGCGACCAGGGCAGTGCTGGTGCGCTGACTGAGGGTGCGGGTGGGAAGGCTCAGGATGCGGGCGACGCGGCGGCCGAGCTCGGAATGAGCGGCCCCGAGACGGCTTGTGCGGGCGGGATGGACGCCCACCAGCGCGAGGGCGAGGGAGACGCCGCGACGGATGAGGGTGTGCTCGGCAAGGTGGGCGAGACAGGTGGCGTAGGCCTTGCGGGCTCCCGTGGCCTGGAGGACGCGGTCGTCGCAGGCGAGCTCGCGCTCGGTGGCGAGACGGCGCTCGAGCCAGAGGAGGACGGGATTGAGAGGGAAGACTACCAAGGCTAGCCGGCCGAGCAGGTTCGTCCAGTCGTCGCGGCGGCGGAGGTGCTCGAGCTCGTGGAGGAGGACCTGCTGGAGCTCGGCGGGGCTAAGGGTTTCGACGAGGCCGGCGGGGAGCAGAATGCGCGGGTGGAAGAAGCCGAGGACGCTGGGACGGTCAACTTCAGCAGAGGTGCAGAGCTGGACGGGTTCAGACTCGGCGCGGCGAGATTCGGCCAGCAGGGCTGCACAGGTCTCGGGCGCGGCGATCGGGGAGGCTTTGCGGGAGAGGCGCCTGAGTGCGATGGCACCAGTGGCGAGCTGGACGGCGCGTACGAGCGAGGCGACAGCCCATATGGCGGCGATCAACAGCGTCCAGCGAGCGTCTATATATAGATTGAACGTGCCATGGAGCGCAGGCCTGAGCAGCGCGCTGGGTGCGGGTGCCTGGGTGAAAGGGAGCAGAACGGCAAGCGCGGCGACGGTAAGCCAGATGAGCGAACGGGCGGCCGCGGTGAGAGCCGGAATGAGACGCAGACAGAGTGCGACAACAGCGGCCAGCAGGAGTCCCTGCCAGATGGCGGCAAAGAGTGCGGAGGTCATGGAGGCGGCGAGTGGCGTCAGGTTTGCCATGATTATGCCTCCTCCGATTGGATGTGTTGCTTGGCCAAAGGATCGAGGGCAGGATCTGACTGGGCGTCCTCAGGGGCCTGGGCGATGGCGGCCTGAATGCGGGCAAGCTCGGCGGGAGTGATGTCGCCGTCGCCGAGCAGGGCGAGCAGGAGACGTTCGCGGGAGTTGCCGAAGAAGCGGCCGAGGACGTGGCGGACTTCGGAGCGGCTGGCCTCGTGCTCGGCGACCGAGGCGGTGTAAAGAAAGGCGCGGCCCTCCTGGCGGTGGGCGACATAACCTTTCTTTTCAAGAACGCGGATGGTGGTCAGGACGGAGGTGTACGCGAGAGGGCTGTCGCCAGCAAGGGACTGGGTGAGATCGGCGACAGAGGACTCGCCTCTGCTCCAAAGGAGCTTCATGAGCCTGAGTTCGGCTTCGGTAAGCGTGATGGACTGGCGCGGCGGCATGTTTCTTACTCAGGTAGACGCAACTACTAATGGATTAGTTAGCGGAAAAATATGTGGGAGCTTTGATTGCTCCAGACCAGGTGGTACCCAGGATGGAGTACAGGTAGGCGGCTCGGTCGGGGAGGTGGATTTGATCGAGCGGTTTGGATTTAGGAGGCCCGAGCAGCCACCATGCGATGGGTGCCTGGCTCAAGTCGTACCCAGCATCGCGCATGAGACACAGGGCGACTCGACCACTTTGGCGCTGATGCATGGTGAGGGCGTGCTTTCAAGGCTGTAGTTGGTGAGGCCGGTCGCAATGCCGAGACCGGGAACGACGAAGCCGCCAACCTCTCCGGCGATGCCGGCCGCGAGCATGCGATGCTCTGCCGGCTGATGGAGGATCTCCTGTTTTTCAAGGGAAGCGGCGATGTTGTCGGCCAGGACAGCGGCGATCTCGGAGTCGTTTTCAAGGCGGGTGATGGCCGGATAGGGCACCAGGATGATTCCGTTCGCAAAGGCGATCGCGTCGCGAAAGCGGTCGGTTTCAACGACCTGGAAACGGAAATGGATGCGGCTGGCGTCGGTGAGGGGCAGCGCTTTTTGGTAGGCGGGGATGAGGCTCTGGCCGATGCGGTCAACGCGGGACTGGAGAGCGTCGTCGTGGCGCGCGGGCAGGCGACGGACATCGATGCCGCGAAAGGCTTTGCTGAGGCCGCTTTGGGCGTCGCCCTCGTCGATCTCGGCGGGATCGAACTCGCGTTTGGTGCGGAGCTTGTCTTCAGACGGAGTGACGACGTTGGGCCACATCTCGGCTGCGCTGACGAGGACTGTGCCGTCGGTTTGCTGCACGCCACGGTATTCGATCCAGAGATTGGTCGAGAGCTGGTCGACGGCGGTGATGGGCGGGTTGAAGACGAGACGGGAGTCTGCGGTGAACTTGAGTAGGAAGCCATCTGCGCGCGCAATGTGAGTTCCGGCGGGACTTGAATCCGGAATGAAATCGATCATGGCGGCTCCGGTGACAGTCGCGGGAGAGGGCAAGGTCTGCTCGATGAAGGTGGCGTCGAGCGAATGAGATTTCCGGTCGAGGCGGCCCCAAAGCCGCATGGGTTGACCGACGTAGACGGGGTCGACCTGATGGACCAGGGTGTGGGTCGTTGCAGTGATGTCGAGGATGCGGATGTCGGAGGCGAGGCGAATGTGCACACCGTCGACGTCGAACGCTCCGGCAGCGGAGACATGGGTAACGTAAACGGCTACGATGGGCGAATCTGCAGGGAGTTGAGCGAAGGTAGAGGAACCGGCAAACAGAAGCAGTATGGCAAGGGGACCAAGGCGCATGAAGAACAAGCTAAACAGGGTGGAAGTTCGAGGCAAGCATAAAAACGGGGAGCGTCGCCAATCTGCGGCAAGTGTGGCAAGGCTCGCCAGAGCGGTTAGAGGCGTTGGGTGGATGCTATGTCTCTCGTTTGGCGTGGCTTCGGCGCAGCGAACAGGAAATACAGCCAAGCCGGCGAACGCTAAAGATTTTGTAGCTTTGGCCGATGTAGTAAATGTGGTCGAGAACGTGTTGGGGGAGGTGCAGCGACAGATTGAGAAGACCGATCCACAGCTGAAATCAGCAGAGTTCGATTTTCAGACGACAACTGCGAGCGATGTGCAAGGCGGCTTGCTGTTGAGCCTTGTGTCTGCCGAAGGAGAGCACACGAAGACGGTCACGCGGGAAACAGATTTTGTTTACTCGGTGCCGGCAAGTGCGCCGAAAGGTGCGCTAACGCCGAACAGCGTGCCGGTTTTCGGCTGGGTAAAGACGTTGTGGGACAAGCTGCATGCAACGGCCACACCGGAGGAGTTCAATACGACGTTGCCGGCTGCCATTATCGCGGCGGCGATGACGACGCGGCAGGTAAAGTCGATGGCAAATCCTGGAGGTGCGGCGCTCAGTCATCGGCAGTTTGTGGTGACGCTGACGTTTGCGGTGTCGAACAGCTTCAACGCGGGCGGAAATGCCTCGACGCTGCTGATGGTAGCGCCGGAGGGCCGCTACAGCCGCACAGCCGGGACGACGCAAACGTTGAAGCTGACGTTTGAGGATCCATCCTGAGTTGCCGCATTCCCAAGAGCAGGATTTTAGGTCTGCAACTCCGGCCGATGAGGGAGTGTAAGAGACCTCGACAGCTGGATGGTGCACAGAGCATTCTGCCTTCGGCAGAATGACGCTTCCGTGGAGGGAAGTGACTGAAGGGTGTTGTGTTGAGGGGTTCCGGTGCAATCCGGATGGCACCGCTCCTCGTAGCTGAACAGAGGCGACGACATGATTTACCTTCCCCCACCCCGAGTATTTTGGCCGAAGATGCTGAAGGCTTGTTCGAAGACGGACCTGGAGCTGCTGCGTTGTGAGTTGCTGATTCAGATGGCGAACGAAGGTTTCCGAGCAGCGGCAAATCCGAACCAGGAACGTTTGGATTTCCTAAGCAAGATCAAGCTTGAGGCGCAACGGCGGCAACGAATACCCGCAGGGCTGCGGAGAGCAGAGAGCAAGACTCAGGTAGTTGGCTGACGGCGCCAGCGGAGCCGAATTTGCCCTGGAGCCGCATGCCGAGATGGTTCGCAAAGCTTTGGGCTACACGGCTTAGGGGTTTCTAATGAAAAACGCTGGCCGATGGCAGGTAAATTGCTCCTGTAAGTGCGGCACCGCTTGTGTGCCCGCCAGCAGGAGTGTCAATGGTCCAAACGGCAAGCTCGGATCCAACAGCATTGGAGAGGCAAGGAGGAGCTCACTCGCATAACCGGGGCACGAGGTCGAGTCGAGACGCAGTCCGGTGCCAGGCACACGCCATGCCTGGCGATTCCGAAAGCATCCGCGGGCGGCCCGTAAGGCAGAGCTATAGAGGTATCGATTTTGGCCTGAGCGCGCAGGGCAAGTCCTGCTCCTTGAAGCCAATGCGACCATGGTTGTCGAACAACCTGCGCCAGGAGAAAAGTGGGACCATCTACGTACCGCAGTAGAGCACATCCATACCGCGGTACCGCAGATGAATTTGAGGACTTTGACGTAAGCGCTCTGCTACGGCATGACTGCCGCAGCAGAAGCAGAGGTCAGGCCGTCTCCAGGAAGTCGGCGCGAAGGCGTTTTTGACCGCCCTTAAGGAAGTCGACGAGGACGATCTCGTCATGGATGTCGAGGACGGAGCCGGAGCCGAAGCGCTTGTGAAGGACGCGATCACCGCAGTGAAACGGGGAATCGGGGACGAGGGTAGGAAGCGTTTCGGGAGCAGTGGTCTGGATGTCGCCGTGCATAGAGGGAACGGTGGTAGCGACGGAAGAGATGGTTTCACCGGCAGATGTCCTTGCTTCGCTGCGGGACGACGAATGACTGACCTGAAGCTGGCAGTTATCGCAGCGGTGGCAGAGATCTCCTTCGGGCTCGCCGAAATACGCCCGGATGACCTGGGTGCGGCAAATTGGGGTCTCTGCATAGTGCATCATCTCGGCGAGACGGTCCTTGTCGCGAGCGGCGCGGTCGACGTAGGTGTTGAGGAGAGCTTCGAGCGTTTCGCCGGTGGGTGGTTCGGCGTCGGTGAGGATATACCCGCGCGGGGTGCGGCGGACGACGCCTGCTTCGCGGAGCAGGTTGAGAATGACCTGGGTGCGGCGGCGACCGACATCGGCTTTGGCAGCGAGGTCGAGGGCGGAGAGCGTTGGTTTCCGGACGCGGGACGATGGGGCGGCATTGGGTGCCTGGGAGTCCACCTGAGACGATGAAGTTGTCTGAGAGGAAGCATCCGGAAGGTCTGAGGCGTGAACCGGAGTACCGGCGAGAGCGTCGTAGACGGCGTTCATTTCGTTCAGGTGTGGATAGCGGCCGGAAAGGAAGAAGCTTTGGATGCGCTTGTCTTCCAGGCGGTAGAAGAGGGCGGCGATGGAGGCGTTGCCATCGCGTCCGGCGCGGCCGGCCTCCTGGAAGTAGGTTTCGAGCGAGTCGGGAAACTCGAAGTGATAGACGAAGCGGATGTCGGGCTTGTCGATGCCGAGACCGAAGGCCTTGGTGGCGATCATCACCTTTTGGTCGCCACGCATGAAGGATTGCTGCATCTGTTCGCGTTCGCGCATACGCATCTGGCCATGGTAGCGGCCCACGGAGACGCCGTCTTGGGTGAGGCGCTCGTAGAGGTCGTTGGCGGACTTGACGCTGGCGGTGTAAATAATGCCGGTTCCCTGCTCTTTGGCGAGGAGGGCGGTGATGCGGGCGAGCTTGGCATTCGTATTGACGGTGGGATGTACGGCGAGGAATAGATTTGTGCGCTCGGAGCCGGCGTTGATGCGCGTGGCGTCGGAAGCGTGGAGGGATTGGAGGATCTCTGTGACGACCTCCTCGGTGGCGGTGGCAGTGAGGGCTAGAACGGGGGGATTGCCGAGCTGGCGGCGGGCTTCGCCAATGGAGAGGAAGGCAGGGCGGAAATCATGGCCCCACTGGGAGATGCAGTGGGCTTCATCGACGACGAGCAGGGAGATACCGCCAGCTCCCTTGAGGGAAGCGAGGAACTGCTGATTTTCGAGGCGCTCCGGAGTGACGTAGATGAGCTGGGCGGAGCCGTCGGCTATATCCTCGGCGGCGGTGATCTTTTCGCGCGAGGTCTGGGTGGAGTCGAGCTTTTCGACGGCGATGTCGGCGTGCTCGGCTTTGTCCTGCTGGTCCTGCATAAGAGCGATCAGGGGGGAGACGACGACGACGGGCTTAGGAAGGAAGAGCGCGGGGAGCTGGTAGGTGAGTGATTTGCCGCCGCCGGTGGGCATAATAGCCAGCGTGTCGCGGCCTTGAAAGACGCTCTCGAGAACTTCTCGCTGGCCGGGGCGGAATCGCTTGATGCCGAAGCGGTCGCGGGCGGCCTGGAGGAGCTCGAGCCAAGGGGTTGCGGCGGGGGTCTTGGGTCTCGAGGCGGGGGCTTTCCGGCGGCGTGTCGTTTGGGGTGCGGGTTGTGTCTCGGCGGAGGAGGCGGCTTGCTTGGAACTTTTCGGCATGTTCGGCGTAACTTCCTTTCGGCGGTTTTGATGCAGGGAGAGTTTGGGGAAATGGTGAGTTCGAGCGGGATTGTGGAGGAGGGCGGGTGTAATCTGAGCCGGTCATAACCGAGAGGCGGTATGGCGATGAGATGGAAACGGTTCAGGGATGATGAGCTGGACTGCTGGTGACTTGCAGAATTTTCCACAGAAAAGTCAACTGACGAGCTAAAGAAAGCGCCGCAACGGACGATAAGGAGAAGAGATGCAGAGCAGGATTCAGGGAACGACGATGCCGGTGCTGGAGCTTCTGCTGCAGCCAGGGGAGGCCGTGTTTTCGGAGGCGGGCGAGCTGAGCTGGATGTCGAGCGCGATCCAGATGAACACGCATACGCAGATGGGCGGCGGCGGCGGGTTGCTGGGCGTAATCAAGCGGGTGGCCGGGGGCGGAACCATCTTCATGACTGAGTACACGGCGGCCGGCATGCCGGGCGAGATCGCATTTGCAACCAAGGTTCCGGGACACATTGTGCCCATGGAGATCGGGGGAGGGCAGGAGTTCTTTATTCATCGGCACGGCTTTCTGTGCGCCACCAACCAGGTCTCGCTGGGAGTAGGGTTCCAGCAGTCGCTGGGCGCGGGAATCTTTGGCGGAGACGGATTTTTGCTGCAGAAGGCGAGCGGGTACGGGACGGCGTGGATCGAGCTCTCAGGCGAGGTGATCGTCAAGGATCTGCGGCCAGGCGAAACGCTGCGCGTCCATCCGGGGCATGTAGGCGCGTTTACCGGCGGCGTGTCGTTTCAAATTACGCGGGTGCCGGGGATACGGAATCTGATCTTCGGAGGCGATGGTTTGTTTTTGGCGGCCTTGACGGGGCCGGGGCGCGTTTGGCTGCAGACACTGCCCATTGCTAGGCTCGCGCATCAAATTCTGGAGTACGCGCCGGGCGAGCGAAGACAAGAGTCTGTACAAAGTGGTGTCGTCGGGGGTATTGTTGGGTCGATTCTGGATGGTATAAATCGCGGCTGAGTAGAAGTCAAATAAGGTGGTAGCGGATGCTAACCAAAAAGACGGTGGACACACTTGGCGGAATTGGCTCCGTGCTTGCTTCCTTGATGTGTCTGGGGATCGGCTTTTGGGATCGGGAGATGCACCATAGCATTTGGAAGGTATGGATATTTGTCTTTGTGGTTCTGCTCTTGAACGGCATCGCCATGTTGAAGGTGGCAGGCAAGCTGCCGGGAGCGGCCAAGAAGCTGGAGCCGCGACGTCCTTGAGTCTGCAAACGACTTCATTCGGCCGCGACCATTGCGGGAGTGCGATGGGCGACGTAGACTCGCTCACATGATCCGCTCATTTTTTTCCTTCGTCTGCGTGGCGTTCGTTCTGTTGTTGTCTCGTGTTTCGTCTGCCCAGGACTGGGCGAAAGCGGCTCTCGATAAGAGTCCCCGGCACCGAGAGTACGTGCCGGTGACGCACGATGGGCGGACCGTCAACACCTTTGTGGTGTACCCGGAGAGCTCAGGCAAGGCTCCGGTGGTGGTGCTGATTCACGAAATATTCGGGCTGAGCGACTGGATGAAGCTGCAGGCAGACGAGTTGGCGGCCAAGGGATACATTGTGGTCGCGCCGGACCTGGTTTCAGGCGTAGGCCCGGGCGGCGACGGCAAGACGGGCGGCGGAACGGATGCGCTGTTTGCGACGACGGGGAGTACCGATCCGGTGGTGAAAGCGGTGACGAGTCTCGACCCGGCGCAGGTGACGGCGGACCTGGACGCGGTCGCGGATTATGGCAAGAAGCTGCCAAGTGCCAATGGCAAGTTGGCGGTAGCGGGCTTTTGCTGGGGCGGGGGCAAGTCGTTTCTGTTTGCGACGCACCGCGGAGACTTGAGCGCGGCATTTGTGTTCTATGGTCCTCCGCCTCCGGCGGCTGCGATGGCGTCCATCAACGCCCCGGTGTATGGGTTTTATGGCGAAAACGATGCACGGATTGGGGCGACCATTCCGCAAGCCACCTCTGACATGAAGACCGCCGGCAAGTTTTTCCAGCCAGTAACCTACGCCGGTGCGGGGCATGGATTTATGCGGGGCGGGCAGGCTCCGGATGCGAAGGCGGGCGACAAGAAGGCGTTCGACGATGGGTTTGCGCGGCTGGTGAAGGAGCTGAAGGCAAACACGAGTGGGACGGGCAAGAAGCAGGCTCGTGTTTCAGGTGGTGGTCCGCGGCAAGCCCTGGTGGCTAGGGTATCGACGCCGGGAGCTAATTGCGGACACATGCAGGGCGTGCAGTAGCCGGTACTGAGTGCGGCTGCTTAGAAACTGTCACCTTGGCGGCGTTTTCACTCTTAGGAATTGCGACTCGTGGTGGACACCTTTTATCTGCGGTGAAGACGGATGCCGATAGCGGCAACTTTCCTACCTCTTGTGTTTACAATTCCTCTTTGATGAATGGCTAGGAAATCCAAACGGTCTCACATGAGGATGTATGCTTGGCCATCGATAGCGGTAAGGTCCGGATGGCCTAACAGTCGAGTTCTGCTTATCCGGTTTGGGGACTTCTTCCTTATAGATTGAGAGAAGGCAGTCTCGCTCAACTGGACTAAAGCACATTTATGGCAACAACATAGTTAGCGCACATGCGCCTCACGTCTAGTTGGTCTTTTGTTTCTGCTTGTCTTGCAGGTAAGCACGCTTTTTGTCTAGAGCAAAGGAAGCGTACTTACATTCTCTCGACTCCATCGAGACCTGATCATTGGGAAGATTGAGAAGGTAGATCAGGTAACAGAAGTCTTGGATGGCTACGCGATTGAAACCGTCTCTGTAAGTAACTCGCGTCCTGACCCGAACGGAGTCTTGATTGAGTGCATCCAGAAGGCTATCCGTGTCAGGTATACCGAGAAGTTGCTTGAGATCGAAAAAGTTTCCTTCCGCGAAATCGCTTGGCAACACATCATCGCTTATCCACTCCTTTTTTGAGCCGGGCAGAACATGCTTGCCGTCGATAGCCTTGTCGATTTGGATGGTCGATGTGAACTTTATCGAAGAGGCTGTAGCACGACCTATGTTTTGAGCGCTGATGTTGATGCGACCCTCAAGGAGGGGGTTACGAGGATCGATTGCATTGGGCCTCGCTCCGATCTTAAAGCGAGCTACAAGGCCGTTACGGGTAGTTTCATTTGCGACTTCGGCCTCATTCGCAAGACGGTTCGTCTCATTACGGGATGCTTCGATAGCCTTCGCTTGGGCGTCCAACTTCATAACAGCGTCCCCGATGCCGCGGTTAATCAGTGCAGCGGTGTCCGCGAAGTCGCGAGCAGCTTGAGCGCTCTTTCGCGCAGCGCATGCATTAACGTCGGAAGCCTCAATGAGCTTCTGAGTTTGAGGGTTGTCCGAACCCATAATCCTGGTTTGCTGCCTGTAAACGAACCATTGGAGGAATCCAACTCCGGCGATCACAACCGTGAGTAAGACTGTAAGCCACTCGGCTATGTTGGGCCGATTACGATAAGGGTCTCTCCATCTCTCGATGAAACTCGTCATGACCCTTGTTGGGAAGCTCGCCTGTGGTTTTGTTTCGGCGTTGACCTCGTGTCTATGAGGTTGCTCATTTGGTAGTTCGGCATTCCGGGCATCCTGCACTACACGCTCAAGGGGGCTGCTATCATCTCGGGCTACGTCGTTTTGTATATCGTCAGCGGGGTCTGGATTATGGTCCGGCATAGGTAGGAGTTCATCCGTAAGTATGAATACCGCGAAGGACCAGAAGCGCGGGAAAATTCAACAAGTTAGCGACCAAGCTCTTTCGCCTGTCAAAGGCTACTGCGAAAAGAGACTCCAAGCCAGCATCCAAACCGAGGAAACCAGCGAGGTGAGCGTTTGTGCCGACAACGTCCTGCCAATCCTTAGTGGCTCCGACGCCCGGTCAGTTCGTTACAGGTGAGATGATGCCCAGCAACATTGCTAAAAATGCACTCGAAACAGCCTTGAGTGTTGATGCTGTTCCGGTTGTTTGAGTTAGCGGTTTCCATGACCGAGCAATGTGCCGGAAAGATGAATGTGTCAAATGTTGTGCCCAAACTACCTGCTGCTATGCATTAGACAAACAAGAATAACTACGGAAAGTCTGGCTTCGCCAAAACGACGGTCTAATGCTGAGTGAGGTGAATACCACATAGAACTTGGTTAGACACCAAGTTCCGTGCGGATGGCGTGGGCAATGACCTCGGCGTGGTGGGTCATGCGGGCCTGGTCTTCGGCCTCGATCATCACGCGGGCGAGGGCCTCGGTGCCGCTGTAGCGGATGACGACGCGGCCGGTTCCGGCGAGATCCTGCTCGGCGAGGGCGATGGCTGCGGCTACGGAAGCGATCTGGTCGAGCGGCTTCTTCTCGCGTACTTTCACGTTGACGATGACCTGCGGGAAGGTTTTGAGGTCGGCGACGAGTTCGGCGAGAGATAGCCCGGTGCGATGGACGATGTCGAGGACGAGCAGCGCGGTGAGCAGGCCGTCGCCGGTGGTGGAGCGGCCGGAGAAGAGGATGTGGCCGGACTGTTCGCCGCCGAGCGAGGCGCCGGTCGCGAGCATCTGTTCGAGGACGTACTTGTCGCCGACGGGAGCGCGAAGCATCTTGATTCCGGAGCGGCCGAGCGCGGCTTCGAGGCCCATGTTGGACATGGTGGTGGCGACGACGGTGGCGTGGGCCAACTTGCCCTGGGCGTGGAGGTCGCGGGCAGCGAGCAGGAGAACGGCGTCGCCATTCACGACTTGCCCATGCTGGTTGGCGAACAGCACGCGGTCGGCGTCGCCATCGAAGGTGATGCCGATCGCGGCTTTGTGCTGGACAACCTCGGCCGCGACAATTTCAGGATGGAGCGCACCACAGCCTAGATTGATGTTGCGACCGTCAGGGCTGGCGTGGGTGACGATGACGTGTCCGCCGAGATCGCTGAAGAGCTGAGGGGCGACAGAGCTGGCGGCACCGTTGGCGCAGTCGACGACGATGGTTTGGTTGTCGAGCGAGAGACCGGGGACGGCGGCGAGGAGGAAACGGGTGTACTCGGCGCGGTCAGCCTCGTTGACGGGGGGAGCTTGAAGGGTGGTGAGGGATGAGGGATGACGGGTGAGTGCGAGTTGCCGGAAGATCTCGGATTCGATGGCGAGTTCGGTGGCGTCGGGAAGCTTGTAGCCGTCGGGACCGAACAGCTTGATTCCGTTGTCCTGCCAGGGATTGTGTGAGGCGGAGATGACCACGCCGGTGGCGAAGCCGTGGAGCTGGGTGAGGTGGGCGACGGCGGGCGTGGTGATGACACCGGCGTTTTCGACCGAGGCTCCCCCGGCGTCGAGGGCGGCGGTGAGCGTGGCGGCGATCGACTCGGAGGACTCGCGAGTGTCCATGCCGAGCAGGACGCGGGGGCGTGGGGTGGAGACTTTGAGGGTGTGGGCGAGGGCGAGGCCGACGGCGTAAACGGTCGCGGGGTCAAGTGGGGGCTGGCCGGCGACGGCGCGGATGCCGTCGGTGCCAAAGAGCTTCTTCATGCGGATGGGTTCTCCGTGTTGGTTTCGAGGATCGTGGCACGGACGCTTCCTTGGGCGAGGCGGGCGTGAATTACCTGTTGTGGACGAGCTTCGGCGGCGTTGCGCAGGATAGTTGAGGAGGTGTCGCCGCCTGGCTCCAGGTAGACGATGGCGTAGCCGCGGTTGAGGACGGCGAGCGGCGAAAGAGCGGAGAGGCGGACGGTGGTCCGGTCGAGACGTTGGCGGCGAGTGGCGATCAGGCGCTCGCCGAGGCGGTCCATCTGTTGGGCGGCGGAAGTAAGGCGACGATTAGCGGCGGCGAGGCGCACGGTGGGCGCTTGGCGGCGAAGCCGGGCTTCCAGGGCGGCGAGACGCTTGTGCCGGGTGCGCAGGAGATTCTCGGTGGCCGCTTCGAGGCGGCGGCCGAGGTCGTCGATGCGCTGCTCGCGAAGGCCGATGGAGTCGCGGACACGGGCAAGGACGTGGGTGGCGGAGAGACGCTGGAGACGCTGGCGGCAACGCAGGAGGTGGTACTCGCCGGCGCGCAGGACGCGGCGTTCGAGCGAGAGGACACGCTCCTCAATGCGGTGCTGTGCGGAGGTGATGAGCTCGGCGGCGGCGGATGGGGTGGGGGCGCGGAGATCGGCGACGAAGTCCGCGATGGTGTGGTCGATCTCGTGACCGATTGCGGAGACGACGGGGAGGCGGGAGGCGGCGATGGTGCGAGCAAGGGCTTCGTCGTTGAAGCCGGCGAGGTCTTCAAGCGAGCCGCCGCCGCGGGCGATGAGGATAAGGTCGACGCGATCTGGATGGCGGTTGAACCAGCGTATGCCGGCGGCAACGGAGGATGGGCATTGCGCGCCCTGAACGACGGCCGGAAAGATGAGCAGGTTGAGGCGGGCGTGGCGGCGACGGATGACCTGGATGATGTCGCGCAAGGCGGCGCCGGAAGGGGAGGTGACGATGCCGATGCAGTGGGGGAAGGGCGGCAGCGAGGTGCGGGGGCGGTCGAAGAGGCCTTCGCGGCGGAGACGGTCGCGGAGCTGCTCAAAGGCGAGCTGGAGGGCTCCGGTGCCGCGCGGACGGAGGGTTTCGGCGATGAGCTGGAGCTGGCCGCGGGACTCGTACACCGTGATGCGGCCGCGGACTTCGACCGCGAGGCCGTCGCGGAGCTTGAAGGCGAGGAGCTGGGCCTGGCGGCGGAACATGACGACGGGGAGCTGGGCGTCACCATCTTTGAGCGTGAAGTAGAGGTGGCCGGAGCCGGCGGGGCGACAGTTGGAAACTTCGCCCTCCACGTTGAGGATGCCGGTGTAGGCGGATTCGAGGTGCCCGCGAAGCTCGGCGATGAGCTGGCGAACGGTGTAGAGGACGGGCTCGCGGAGAATGGGTGCGGGGGACTGGACGAGGATCTGGGCTGGAGGCGCAGGTTCAGGCGGGAAGAGGGAAAAGGCGAGCTGGCTTGCGCTGGAGGCTGGCGTCGGGGCAGTGCGGGCCGGGCTGGCGGTGCGGGCGGGGCCGGCGGGAGTGCGGGCTTTCGGGCGGCGGGCGGCCGGAGTCAGAAGGCTTAGAAAACTGGGAATGGAGCTGTCATCGGTCATGGGCCACGGTTTGAGTTTATCGTAGCGGTGGTTGTGAACCCGCGACTTCCGCGAGAAAGGTAAACGAAAGTAACACACAGATGGACTGACGAGAGGACGACTGGGAGTGCCCGGGAACAGCTTTCTGCAGCTTAGCGGCGCATTCGCCCGAAGACCCACAGAAGTAAAGATAGGAGTGCGCTGAGCAGAAGGCAGGTAACGACGGGGAAGGAGAAGTAAAACTTTTTGCCGCGATAGCTAAAGTCTCCCGGCAATCTGCCGATAGGGAGATTGAAGCGGTTCAGAGCCAGGAGGAGAAGTCCGATGATGACGAGAGCGAGCCCGAAAACGACGAGGGTGCGGCCGAGGTCAGCCATGAGTTAAGCCGTCATGCGTAGTTTGCAGGCAGAGTCAAGAAGGTCCGAGGGAGGGCATGGTTTGGTGAAGATGCTGACCGGCTGCGAGAGCGTCAGAGCGCACTCTCGGACGCGATTCAAGGCAGGATAGAGTCCTGTGAGCACGAAGATGGGACATTTCGGGACTTCGCGGCCGAGATCGTGCATCAGCGTGATGCCATCGCGGCCGGGCAGGTCGATGTCGCACAGGACCAGGTCCGGGGCGCTCTGGCGTACAGAGGCGAGCGCCTGGTCCGCGTCTCCGGCCGAACTGGCGTCAAAGCCGTTGTTGCGGAAGATTGTCAGCAAGGTTTCGGCGATGATGGGTTCGTCGTCCACGACCAGAATGCGCATAGGGGTCTCGGTAAATGGCTCTTCGGGGTGAAGAGACGTACGTGATGATCCAAGGGGAGGAACGGCAGTGACCTAAGTGTCTAATTCAATTACATCCGAAAGCACCCTTAGGAAGGAGTCAAGCAAAGAATGACAGCATATGGATGCGTTTACAAATGCATCGTGCAAATTTTCGCTCTGTCTAATTCTTAAGTTGTAGCTTTTCGACGAGGAGTTCCGCCGATGCGTGTTGCCAGTCTGCTGCTTGGCTTGTTTTTCTGCCTGGGAGTCATCCTGGATGCGTTCCAAACCATCATCTTGCCGCGTCGTCCGACGGGCCGGTTTCGGATCACGCGTCTCTTCTATCTCGCTACCTGGAGGCCGTGGGTCGCGGGTGCGAGCCTGACTGCGAATCGCAAGGTGAGGGAGCAGATCTACAGTATCTACGGCCCAATGTCGCTTCTGCTGCTGTTGGGGCTGTGGGCGGTGCTGCTGGTATCCGGGTTTGGGCTGATTTACTTTCGCCCTGGGAACGCCGTTCAGCGATGCACTGAATGGGCATCGGTCACCGCTCGCCAATTTACGAACCGATCTTTACGTAAGCGGAACGACCCTGTTCACGCTTGGATTGGGCGATGTCGTGCCGCTGAACCTCCTGGTGCGGGCGATCACGGTACTTGAGGCCGGCACGGGCCTGGGCTTTGTCGCTCTGGTGATCGGGTATGTCCCGGTGCTCTACCAGGCATTTTCGCACCGGGAGGTGAGCGTGGCGATGCTCGATGGGCGTGCGGGATCTCCGCCGACGGCGACCGAGTTGCTGCGAAGGCACGCCTACAAGGGAGGCGAAGCGGAGCTGATCGGGTTGCTGGCCGAGTGGGAGCGATGGTCGGCGGAGATCCTGGAGTCGCATATCTCGTACCCGATTCTTTGCTATTACCGGTCGCAACACGACAATCAGAGCTGGCTTTCGGCGCTGGTCTCTGTTCTGGACGCGTGCGCGCTGCTGATTACGACCGTCGAGGGAGCCGCGGCGCGTCAGGCACAGCTCACGTTTGCGATGGCACGGCACGCGCTGGTCGACGTGGGACACGTGTTTCATGTGGAGCGGTCAGCCAAGGAGAAAGAGCTTCAGGGTCTGGACCGGCTGCCCTCGGAGACGTTTGGAGCGATGTGCGAGACGCTTGGCGATCTGCACATGCGTTTGTGCGGGGATCCGGAGAGTATGCGTCGGTTGACCGCGATCCGGATGCTTTATGAGCCGCATGCGCATGCACTGTCCACTTTTTTGAAGATGGAGCTTCCGCTCTGGGTGGCTGCTCCGAGGAAGGCCGACACCTGGAAGACAGTCTCCGACCTGCGCGCGGGTGCGGGTCAGGATGCTCTGGGCGCGGCGGAATTTGTGAGCGATCGCTCCACCTCCTCGCACCTGCACGACGAGATCCATGGCTTCTAACGTGACAGAGTCGAGAGGGCTAGAGCTGAGGCACAGGGCCGCTGGCCGGAGCGGGGTTGAGCTTTTGCGCGGCGATCGATCCGGCTGGACCCTGCAGGCCTTTGGCGTCTTTGTCTTTGTCTTTCAGCTGGGCGTAGATCTGGCGCGCCTGCTCCGGCTTGCCTTCGTCGGTGTAGAGCGCGGCGAGAGTGATCTGGGCAAGGCCGGCCGGGATCGCGTCGGTGGGTTTGGCGGCGAGCTGGTTGTAGAGCTCGATGGCCTGCTGGTCGCGTCCAGTTCCGTGGTACAGGTCGGCGAGCGCGAACTTGCCCAGAGCGGCGAGCTCTTTGTTCCAGGAGCCGGCGACTTCTTTCAGGCTGGATTCGGCGGAGGCAGTCTGGCCAGCTTCGATCGAGGTGATGCCTGCGAAGTAGAGGGCGTTCTTGCCGTCGCGGGTGGAACCGTATTGATGCGCCACGGCCAGGAACTGAGCGTTTGCGGCCTTGGCACGCTCGGCGGCGGAGTTGTAGACAGCGACGCCGGGCTCCTGCGGTTCGCCGGGAGTGACGAGAGGAGACTCGTACGTCTGCATGGCGCGTCCGAAGGCGGCGGCGGCAGCATCCGAGCGCCGGCTGAAGAGGACCGCGGCGACAACGGCAAGCACAATGGCGGCAAACAGGACTGAGGACGTCACGATGACGGACTTGCGATTGGCGCTGACCCACTCGAGCCCGCTGGGGGAGGTGGTGAGGAAGTGATCCTGCTTGAGCGCTGCTTTGCGATCTTCCAATTGCTGGACGCGAGTTTCGTTTGCCACGGTGAGAGTCTTCCTTGAGGTACTTGGCTGGTCTGGCGACGCGAGCCAGCGATCAGGCGCGAACGTGCGCCTTTACGCGACTTCTAAGTCTATCAGGTGACGAGTCCTGGCTATGGTGTCTGCCGCGCCCGGCCTTCAAGCCAGCCCTCGACGGTGGTTCCGCCGAAGATGCCGCGATGCACGCCGTCCTCAAAGAGCGAGTAGAAGTGTCCGGCGGGAAAAGCACTTGCCTGTTGCAGGCGTGCGAGCGCGGGTCCGGGAAGCTGGAGATTGAGCGCGGCCAGATTGCTCTCGAGTTGCTCGGGCTTTGAGGCTCCGAAGATAAGCGAGGTCATGCCCGGCTGCGTGAGCGCCCAGGCCAGCGCGACCTCTGACGGAGACTTGCCGACACCTCTGCTGACCTCGCGGAGGGTGTTGAGGATTGTCCAGTTGCGGTCGGTGAAGAAGCGGAACGGCTGGTCGTTTGAGTCCAGTCGTCCACCTCCCGGAGCGGCGCTGTCTCCGGAGCCGCGGCTGTACTTACCGGTGAGAAAGCCGGCGGCGAGCGGACTCCAGGGAGTGATGCCCATGCCGAGGGCCAGGGCTGCGGGCACATGCTCGTGCTCGATGGTGCGCTCGACCAGCGAGTATGGGAGCTGCAGCGCGATGGGGCCGGGGACGTTGTGCGCCTGGGCGAGCGTGGCCATGCGCGCGGCGTACCAGGCGGGCACGTCCGACAGGCCGAAGTAGCGGATCTTTCCTGCGCGGATGAGGTCGCCCATGGACTGCAGCATCTCTTCAGGCGGGGTGACGCGATCCCAGACGTGCATCCAGTAGAGGTCGATGTAGTCGGTGGCGAGGCGGCGGAGGGAGCCTTCGAGCGCGCGGTGGAGGTTCTTGCGGCCATTGCCGCCGCTGAAGCTGAACTTGGTGGCGAGGACGATGCGGTCGCGGAGCTTGCGCTCGGTGATAAATTGGCCGACGAGCTCTTCGCTGCGGCCTCCGCTGTATACGTCCGCGGTATCGATGAAGTTGCCTCCGGCGTCGAGGAAGGCATGGAACAGAGTGGCGGCTACGTCATCCGGCGAACCCCATTTTTTGTTGCCGAAGGTCATGGTGCCGAGGGCGAGTGGACTGACGGGCAGGCCGGAGCGGCCGAGGGTGCGGCGGTTAGAAACTTGCATGGAGAGTCTCGCTTCGAGATTACCGCAGGCGACACCCTACACGGAACCTGACCGGTCGCAAGAATAATCGCGTCTGGAAGCTTAGGCGCGTTGTTCTACGGTAGCAATCATCTGCTCTGAGATCGTCTATGATCCGCACGACTCCAAATGGTTTGAAAAAGACCCGCGCCGCCGTGTTACGCTCCGAAGTCGCTCCAGCTATAAGTTCGATAAAAATCACACTGATCGCTTTATCAGCATAGCGATCGCTCTCGTTCCTCGCTCTGTCAAATCCTTTGAATTACTCGATGAGGATGTTGGACTCAAAGAGGCTCTAACGCTCTCATTCGCTGCGTAGCCTTTCCTGATAGAAACGGCCATCTTCAAGGAAGTCGGCCCAATCGCTTGAAGTCGCTCAGGGTGAAACTCTGTTCGGCTAGCGTCTAGGCGCGCGCAGTGAGTTTGATTTGAAGTCATGAAACGCCTGTTACGATTACGTTTCACCAGGAAATGTAGCCAATCTCACAGCAGGATCGCTCCGACGCCGATGCTTCCTATTATCGCCAGTGTTCTTCGCCAAATTAGTGTTATTTCTATGGTTCTGCCGTCCTCATCTGGTTCACTTAGGATGGGCGTTCCGGCTGTCTTGGTGAACGCTCTTGATAACAGCATCCGTGCGGACCTCCAGCGATATAGCCAAGATATGTTTGTCGGCGTGTCTGTATCTACAGCAGTTCTAGCTGTTGGCTGTCTTTTCGAAGGACCAGAACTAATACTTGAACTATGGCCTAGCTGGTTTACATGGCCTTCGAAAAAAATGTTAGAAGCCTGCAAACATAAACTCAAGATCTTTGGGCTGATAGGATGGCTCTTCGTAGGCATCGGCATTCTTGGAGAAGGTGTCTTCGAGGGCTTGCAGGATCACTTGCAAGGCCAGTTACAAACACTGAACGATACTCTTCTCAGCGATGCACGGTTGACTGCCAGCGAAGCGGAAACGTCCGCGTCCAACTCAGACTTAGAAGCCGCAGAAGCTCGTAAAGAAACCGCGCAATTAGGTAACGATACGCAAAGGCTGAAAGCCGAAGTGGCGCTTGCCAATGAAAGAGCGGAAGCGGAAACGTTAGCTCGCGTTAAGATCGAAGCTAGTGTTGTCTGGAGACATCTTTCAGATCAGCAATCAGAGCAAATGAGCCGAGAGCTAGAAGCAGAACACCTCGCCCCTAAGCCAATCACAATCACTTTTTTCGATGGAGATGCAGAAGGAGCCCGTTTTGCAGCGGACATCGCTAAGATGCTCAGGGGTTCCGGAATCCCGGTGTTTCCCCCTCAACCCCTACAGCCACCAGGCCTTACTGCTGCACGCATAACCGATCCCATCACATCGTATGCAACTGGCGTAGAAGTCCAAAGTACAAAAGACGATCCGACCATTGCCCTCGCTAATGGGATCTGCAAGAAACTCATCGCTAACGGATTTGACGCACACGCAGTTACAGGTGATGCAGCGGATTCATTCGTAAAACATTATGGGCCAAATATTGTTATTGCTGTTATGCCAAGACCCGGTGGACCCCAAGGGGAATATAAGCTCAAGGCAGAACAGGTACGAAAGAGCAAAACAGCAGAGCAAAACTAAATACACACTAGCTCCATCTGTCAGCGTTGTTCGACGATGCCCTACTTGATGTCGCGCCAGTTATCCCCCAGGCCTACGTCCGCGACGATGGGTACAGAGAACTCCGCCACATTTTCCATCTCGTGCTTGACGAGCGCTTGCATCTCTTCGGCCTCTTCAGGGACCACGTCGAAGAGCAGTTCGTCGTGGACCTGCAAGGTCATGCGGGAACGTAGTTTGCGAGCGGTGATCTCGCGGTCTAGGGCGATCATGGCGAGCTTGATGAGGTCGGCGGCTGTGCCTTGAAGAGGCGTGTTGACGGCGGTGCGCTCGGCGAAGCCGCGCATGTTGGGGTTGCGTGAGCCTATGTCCGGGATGGGGCGGATGCGGCCGAAGTGGGTGCGTACGGCCTGGTCGCGGCGGACGGTTTCTAGCGTTTCGTCGATGAAGCGACGGACTCCGGCGTAGCGGTCGAAGTAGGTCTCGATGTAGGTTTTGGCGATCTTCTGGTCGATGTTCAGCTGGACGGCCAAGCCGAACGGGCTGATGCCGTAGACGATGCCGAAGTTGACGGCTTTGGCGCGGGCGCGGGTCTCTTTGTCCAGCTGGTCGACGGGGATGCCGAAGACCTCGGAGGCGGTGAGGGTGTGAATGTCCTGGTTGGTGCGGTAGGCGTTGAGCAGGAGCGGGTCCTGCGAGAAATGGGCCATCAGGCGCAACTCGATCTGCGAGTAGTCGGCCGACATGAGCAGGTTGCCGGGCGCGGCGATGAAGGCGGCGCGGATGTCGCGGCCGATGGCGGTGCGGATGGGGATGTTCTGGAGGTTGGGGTTGGTGCTGGAAAGCCGGCCGGTGGCGGTGCCGACCTGGTTGAAGGTGGTGTGGATGCGGCCTTCGGCGTCGGCGAGCTGGGGGAGGGCGTCGAGGTAGGTGCCGCGCAGCTTTTGCAGCTGGCGGTACTCGAGCACGCGGGCGGCGATGGGGTGCTGCTCGGCGAGCTCTTCGAGGACGTCCTGGGCGGTGGAGACGACTTTGCCTTTGCCGTACTTCATGGGCTTCGGTAGCCCCATGTGGGTGAAGAGAACTTCGCCTAACTGCTTGGGGGAGTTGATGTTGAAGCGGTGGCCGGATTCGGCGTAGATGCTTTCGCCGAGGGTGTCAATAGTGACGGCGAGGCGGGAACTCATGTCGCGGAGGAAGATGGGATCGATGCGGACGCCGGTCTGTTCCATGCGAAGCAGGACGGGGACGAGGGGGAGGTCGATGGTGCGGTAGACCTGGGCGAGGGGAAAGGTTCGTGCCGCTCCATCCCAGGTCTCAAACGCGAGACCTGGGGCACCCGGTTTGGGTGGTGGGGCGAAGAGCATCTCGGGGGTCATGGCGCCGCCGAGCGCGGGGGAGTCTTTGGGGATGTGGTGCTCGAAGGTGCCGGCCTCGGCGAGCTGGGTGGCGAGGGCGGAGGTGAGACGCACGATCGCGGTAGCGGCTTCGGGCAGGCGCTCGGGGTCGCTGGGGTTTTCCTTGGTGGGCTGGTGGACGAGGGCTCGGCTGGTAGTACGGGCGGAGATGTCGGGCAGGGTGTGCGAGGTGTGGGTAGGGTTGACGAGATAGCTGAGCAGCATGACGTCGTCGCGCACGCCGGCGAGGGGGAGGTTGTGCGGGGCGAGGGCGCGGAGGACGGCTTTGAGATCGTGGAGGTCCTTGGGGAGCGTTGGGTCGGCAAGGGCTTCCTTGAGGCCGGGGGTGTCAAGCGAGACCTCAAGGGCGGCGTTGGGGGAGATGGCGAGGCCCAGACGGCACGCGGGGTCGGGCGCGGGGGAAGGAGGTTCAGGCGGAGGCGCAGCGCCGAAGAGGGAAAGGTTCTCGGCAGGGGGCGGTTCGGGTTCGCCGGATTCGGGATCGGGCTCGGCGGCGGTCTCTTCGGAGAGGGCGCGGGCGTCTTCGAAGATGGCGATGGCTAGGCCGGACGTGCGGGCTTCGGTTAGGAGCTGCGCCAGCTCAGCCGGCGTGGGTTTGAGGGTGTAGGTGCTGGGGGTGTTGTCGACGGAGGGGGCGAGTTCTTTTAGCAGCGTGGTGAACTCGAGCTCGGAGAAGAGTTGGCGACAGGCGGCGTTGTCGACCGGCTGGGTGCGCATGGCTTCGAGCGAGTACTCGATGGGCACGCCGGTGTGGATGGTGACGAGTTCTTTTGAGAGCAGGATGTTGTCGCGATTGTTCTGGAGCGACTCGCGGTAGGTCTTCTTTTTGACTTCTTCGGCCCGATCGAGCGCGGCCTCGACGGTGCCGAACTGCTTGATGAGCTCGATCGAGCCTTTGTCGCCGATGCCGGGGGCGCCGGGGATGTTGTCGATTGCGTCGCCTCGCAGAGCCATGACGTCGATGACCTGTTGCGGTGGGACGCCGAGGTTGGCTTCGACGCCGGCTGGGTCGAGGATGAGGTTGTCTTTCGTAGGGTTGAGAATGCTGACGCTGTGATTGACGAGCTGCATCATGTCCTTGTCGGAGCTGACGACGTAGACGTGGTGGCCGAGCGCGGCTAGTTTGCAGGAGAGGGTGCCGATGACGTCGTCGGCCTCCATACCCTCGTAATAGAGGATGGGGATGCGGAAGGCTTCGAGGGCGCGGCGGATGTAGGGCTGCTGCTGGATGAGGTCGGGGGGCGTTTCGACGCGGTTGGCTTTGTAGCCGCCGTAGGCGATGGTCTCGAAGGCCTGGGTTTTGATGTTGAACTTCTGGACGTCCTTGAGCTGGCCGGCGAGCTCGTTGCGGTGGACGGGCGCGCCTACGTCGTAGATGGCGGCGAGGTACTCGGGCGCGAAGTCCTTGCGCAGCTTGTTGATCATGTTGACGAAGACATAGGTGGCGGCGGTGGGAATGCCGGTGCGCGTGGACATGGGGCGCTGCCGCTGCATGGCGTGGTAGGCGCGGAAGATGAAGGCCATGGAGTCGAGGAGATAGATGGGGGGCTTGGTGGACATAGGCACTCTTTAGGATGCCACCGCTCCGGTGATGGCGGGAGAAAGGCAGGTGTGTTAGCTTCACACCGATATGAAGTCAACGACGCGTTTACTGCTGCTCTTGATCTGTCGATGTGTCGTAGGAGCGCTGCTCGGGTCTCCCATGGCGCATGCCCAAGATGCCACCGTGACATTTTATTCGCATGGCTCAATCTGGACGAGTGGTATCCCCGGGACCAAGCACGATGTTTATCTTGGGGGCATCTTCGACGGAAAGCAGGAGCTGTTCTGGTTTCATGACCGATTCTTCGCTCACAATAACCGGTATCTCACGCTACATCTGCCACCAGGTCCACACTTTTTTGGTGCTAGCAATGGCAAGCGTCCGGAAGCACGCGAAATGCTGGATGTCGTGCTGGAGGCAGGGAACATCTACTTCATTCGTGCTCAAGGAGAGTCGGCTGGTGTTCCCGGCGTGTTTGAAATCCAGCACGGGCGTCTGGACCTGATGACTTGCGCAGAAGCGCAGACAGAATTAGAGAAGGCGAAGATGCTGAAGGACAAGTCGCTCTCTAAGTACACCCGCGCACACCAAGCGACGTTGGTGGTGGATGAGACAAGCCCGCCCGCCTGTAAGTAACGACTCTTACAGGATCAACATGCAGTCGCCGTAGCTGAAGAAGCGGTACCGCTCGCGGATGGCGTGGGCGTAGGCGGCGAGGGCACGTTCCCTTCCCTGCTCGCCTTCGCCGAGGAAGGCGCTGACCAGCATCAGTAAGGTGGATTGCGGGAGGTGGAAGTTGGTGAGCAGGCCGGAGAGGATGCGGAAGCGGTGGCCTGGTTGGAGGAAGATGCTGGTGGAGCCGGAGTGGGGTTCGAGGTGGCCCACCTCGCTTCCCATCTGGGCGCAGTGCTCGAGCGTGCGGGTGACCGTGGTGCCGGCGGCGATGATTCTTCGGCCTTCGCGCAGGGCTAGGTTGACGGCGGAGGCGGTGGCGGCGGGGAGGGTGTAGTGCTCGGTGTGCAGGCGGATGTCTTCGAGGCGGTCAACGCGGACGGGCTGGAAGGTGCCCAGGCCTACGTGGAGGGTGAGGGTTTCGACTCCGACGCCGCGCGCCTGCAGGGCTTCCAGGATTTCGGGCGTGAAGTGCAGGCCGGCGGTGGGAGCGGCGGCGGAGCCAGGCTGGTTGGCGTAGACGGTCTGGTAGCGGGACTTGTCTTCGGCTTCGTCCGGACGGTGCAGGTAGGGCGGCAACGGCATGTGGCCGATGCGGTCTAGTTTGGCAAGGAAGTTGGGGTCGGGATGGAAGCGGAGGGTGCGCTCGCCGAAGTCGCCGGCAGAGAGGACTTCGGCGGTGAGGACGGGCTGTTCTCCATCCCAGGTCTCAGAAGCGAGACCTGGGGCACCCGGATTTATGGCGTGGAAGAAGAGGGTTTCGCCGGGAACGACCTTTTTGGCGGGGCGGACGAGGGCGGACCAGGTATCGGGCGCAGTCTGCTGGGTGAGCAGGACCTCAACCTTGCCAGACGGGTCGGGCGAGCTGGCCTGGGTCTCCCGGCTGCGGGCGCGGGTGGCGTAGAGGCGCGCGGGCAGGACGCGGGAATTGTTCAGGATGAGGAGGTCGCCGGGGCGGAGGAGGTGGGGCAGGTGGCGGAAGGTATCGTCGTGGAGATCGCCGGTGGCGCGGTCGACGCGGAGCATGCGGCTGGAGCCGCGGACAGCGGGTGGATGCTGCGCGATGAGCTCTGGGGGGAGATCGAAGTGGAAGTCGGAGACGAGCATGGGAAGTGGTTAGTGGTTAGTGGTTAGTTGGACAGCTCTATCGAGGGTCGATTGCACGGCCAGGAGAAGTTCGGGTGTGGTTTGGTGGGCGGTGCTTACCTGCGCGGGCCAGGTGAGGACGACGCGCGAGAAGGGTTTGGGAATAAGGAAAAGGTCCCAGGTGGCAAGCGTCCAGGCGCGGTCGGGCTGGGCGTAGAAGGCGCCGATCCATGGGGCGCCGACGAGCTGCGCGAGCTGGGCGGCACCGGGCTGGGCGATCAGGGCGGGGCCGCGCGGGCCGTCGGCGGTGAGGGCGCAAATGTGGCCCTGGCGGTAGGCTTCGGCCATCTGCTTTAGGGCGGTGGGGCCTCCGCGCGAGGAGGAGCCGCGGATGGCGCGGAAGCCGAGCCGCTCGACGGTGCGGGCGATCAACTCGCCGTCGAAACTGCGCGAGATGAGGATGGCGATGTTGCGGTGGCGAAAGCGGTGCGCACAGACCAGCAGAGACCGGTGCCAGAACGCGTAGATGGTGGGGCCGGGCATTTGGTCGCCAGGGATGCGGGGGGTGGTTGCCGGTTCGAAACGGTCCTCGTAGCGCAGGGTCGCCCCGAGCAGGCGGATGAGCAGCGCGGCGAGGCGCGGGACGATCGCCAGGGTGAGGCGCTGGCCAAGGGTGTAAGGCACCGGCCTAGTTTATGACGGAGTGGTTTGGGGGTGTTACTTCGCGCGCAGACGGACATCTAAGATACTTCTATGGCAACGCATGAGATCTACGACGTACTGGTAATTGGGGCAGGGCCGACGGGACTGGCGTGTGCGATCGACGCGCAAGAGGCGGGATTCTCAGTGGTGATCGTGGACAAGGGCTGCCTGTGCAACTCGCTGTTCCACTACCCGGCGCACATGACCTTTTTTACGACTCCGGAGCTGCTGGAGATCGGTGGGATGCCGTTCTCGAGCCCCAACCAGAAGCCGAATCGCAACGAGGCGCTTGAATACTACCGCAAGGTAACGGAGCACTTCAGGCTGAACGTGATGCAGTATCACACGGTAGATAGGGTCTCGGGCTTTGACGGCGACTTCACGGTGAGCACGATCGACCGCTTCGGGCGCGGCGTTGCGCTAAGGGCGCGGAAGCTGGTTGTGGCCACGGGTTACTACGATCTGCCGAACTATCTCGGCCTGCCGGGAGAAGAGCTCTCGAAGGTGAAGCACTACTACCATGAGCCGCATCCGTACTTCGGCCTCAACGTGCTGGTGATTGGCGGCAAGAACTCAGCGGCAATTGCGGCGCTCGATCTGTGGCGGCACGGAGCGAAGGTGACGCTGGTGCATCGGGGAACGGAGATGCACAAGCACGTGAAGTACTGGATTCTGCCGGACATCAACAACCGCGTGAAGAACGGGGAGATCGCAGCCTATTTTTCTTCCACGGTCGAGAAAATCGAGGAAGATTCTGTGACGCTGGCTACGCCGGATGGGCCAGTAACTCTCAAAAACGATTTTGTCTTTGCGCTGACTGGCTATCATCCGGACTTTGCGTTTATTGAGCGCCTGGGCGTGCGCCTGGACGAGCTAAATGATCGCTGCCCGATCGTCGACTCCGGTTCGCTTGAGTCAAATGTGCCAGGAATTTATCTGGCCGGAGTGATTGTCGCGGGAGAGCGGACGAACGAGATTTTCATTGAGAATGGGCGCTTTCACGGCAAGCTGATTGCGGATTCGTTGCGCTCGAAGCTGCTGGTTGCACAGGCGGTTTGAGGAAAGCAGATCCTGCGGTTTCGCACAGGATCTGCCTCTGCCTACTTCGAAGTCGTTAACTCAAAGATGGTGCTGGTTCGGTAGGTCTGGCCTGGGCGCAGGGTGGTGCTTGGGAAAGCCTTTTCGTTGGGCGAGTCGGGGTAGTGCTGGGTCTCCAGGCAGAAGCCGTCGTTTTTGCCGAAAGGGCGTCCGGCGATGTCCTTGAACGAGCCGTCGAGGTGGTTGCCGGTGTAGAACTGCACGCCGGGCTCGGTGGTGTAGACCTTCAGGACGCGGCCGCTTGCGGGGTCGGTGACGACGGCCGCGGGTTTGGCCAGGGTGTGCGGCGAGTTCAGAACCCAATTGTGGTCGTAGCCGATACCAAGCTTGAGCTGCTCGTTATCCGCGCCGATGCGGGCATCGATGGGCGTGGGCTTGCGGAAGTCGAAGGGCGTTCCGGCTACGGGAGCGAGCTGCCCGGTGGGGATCATGCCGGCGTCGACAGGCGTGTAGCGGTCGGCGTTGATCTCGACTACATCGCTTAGGATGTTGCCGGTATGGCCGCCGAGATTGAAGTAGGTGTGGTTGGTCAGGTTGAGGACGGTCGGCTTGTCGGTGGTCGCGGTGTAGTCGAGGTGGAGCTTGTCGCCGGTGAGGGTGTAGCGCACGTGGGCGGTGAGGGTGCCGGGGTAGCCCTGGTCGCCGTCCGGGCTGACGAAGGTGAGCTCGACGCCGTCCGGGATCTCCTTCGCGGTCCAGTTGTGGATGTCGAAGCCCTTGGTGCCGCCGTGGAGCGAGTTGGGGCCGTTGTTGATCGGCAGGTGGTATTGCTGGCCGTCGAGGGTGAAGGCACCCTTGGCGATGCGGTTGCCGTAGCGGCCGACGACGGCGCCCATGTGGGTGGAGGTGTCGGCCAGGTAGCCGGAGAGGGTGTCATAGCCGAGGACCACGTCCGCGCGGTGGCCGCTCTTGTCGGGCGCGTCGACGGAGACGATGTGCGCGCCATAGGTGGTGACGCGAACCTGCAGCATGGCATCGGTCAGGGTATAGATTTCGGCGGAGGAGCCGTCGGGGAGTTTGCCGAAAGGAGCTTTGGTGACGTTGGTCTGATCTTTGCTTTGGGCCGCGGCGGGCAGGGCGGCGGCAAGCAGCAGGAGCGGGAGTTGGAGGGACTTCATGGATCTCCTTGAGGGGCCGTTGACCATGCTACTAGACATCTGTGTAGCTTAGTTGACGATCCAGTACTGGACCTGGATGCCGCTTACAGCCGGCGCGACGGGGAGGCGAACGGTAAAGCTTACCCCGGGGACGCGGGAGGCGAGGCTGGGCGGAGCGAGAGTGCTCAGGTTGGCCGGCGGTGGGCCGCCTTCGAGGTCGTAGGTGAGCAGGACACGGCTCTGGCGGGTAATGGCGGAGGTGTTCACGACGAGCGTGGCGGCTCCGGGCGGGATCGCGACCAGGCCGGCAGCGGCGGAACCGCAGCGCGCGGGCGAGATGGCGGAGGTGCAGTTAGCGGCGGAGGCGTAGGTTTTGGCTTGGAGCGAGGTAAAGCTGCCGGCGGCCGGAGAGGTCTGGCCGATGGGGCTGCTCTCCACGGTGGAGCTCAGGATAGGGGCAGAAAGGCCTCCCTGGGCGTAGCCGGTGAGGTTAAGGTGGAGGCGGCCGAGCGCGGGTTCGAAGTCGAGGGCGAGATGTCCGGATTTGCCGTCGAGCGCGAGGACGGAGTAGTCATTCCAGTCGCCGGAGGCGCAGGGATGACGCGGGTCCGAGCAGGTGACGCGGATCAGGTCGGCATGGGGCGCGGCGGGGGTTCCGCGCGGTGGGGAGGTGAACCAGAGGCCGGTGGAGATGGAGCCTTTGCTCTTGAACGGGATGGGCGCGAGCAGCTGGCCGCCGCCGGTGGAGGTCGGGCCCCAGCCGTTGGCGGCCGTGCCGTAGAAGGTGGAGGCAGGTTCCTGGTTGTCGTAACTAAAGATTCCGTCGGCCTGGCCGATACCAGAAGTAGCGACCTGAAACAGGTCGCCGGAGGTGCCAGGATTCAGGACCCAACGATAGAAGTCGAGCTGCGATTGGAACTGCTGGTGCGGGTTGTAGGTCATCTCGATCGGATCGCCGGCCGAGAAGCCGTCAGTCGCCGTGCCGGGCAGCGCGCCGCCGGCGAGCAGATAGCCGGAAGTGGAGGCGGTGAGGAACTGGTTGTAGCCGGCCTGGTCCTCTTCCGAGTGCGCGTAGAAGGGGTGGAAGTTGGGGTCCTGATTGGACCGCGCCCAGGCCATGGGGTAGATGCTGTATGGGTTCGGGTAGGAGAGCGTGACGGCGAGCGAGGCGTCGCAGCCGGCGCCGGGTGCGCCGGTGACCGGAGAGGCGCCGTTTGGCGGAGCGAAGACGGTGTGCGCCTTGGGCGGGGTGCGACAGTGGCCGCCGGTGAAGGCGATTTCCGGCGGCGCGAGCAGGGTGCCGCCGCCGTAGTTTGCGGGGCCGGCGGCGTTCAGGTTGCCGGGATCTTCGACGGTCCAACCGGAGAGGCTGCCGCCCGTGACCTGCGGACGGAAGCGCGCGGGGCGGACGGGGGTCGTGCCGGCAAAGGCCCGGGTGGAGAGGAAGTTGCCCTGGTTATAGGGCAGGACCGTAGTGAGAATGACGTTGCCGGGGAAGGTACCGAGGATGGGGTAGACAAGCCGGTAGGCCGACGGGTTAGTGTTGCCGTCGAGCGAAGGGATGGTGTGCGGGGCCATCACGTCGGCCGACATGCCGATGGCGTGGCCGACGCCGCCGCCCGCGGTGACGAGTTCGCCGGGAAAGTGTGGATGCGCGACGCAGAGGGTAATCGTCTTTGCCGCGGGGTCGATCGCGGTGACTGTGGCGATGTCGAGGGTGTCCTCGGGCGAGGAGAGGGTCGCGAGACCGTTGCGGGTGAAGGGCTCGGTGCTGGCGACGAAGACCGGACCGCAGATGGGGCCGCGGGCGAACGGGTCGGTCTCCTGCGGCGCGGCCGGGATGGGCCGGGTGAGCGTGGTGGTGCGCGTGACTCCGTAGCGTGCGGTCCAGCCGGAGACGCTGTCGCCGGTGAGGCAGCCGTAATGGTGCACGTCGGCAACGATGGTGGCTGGGCAGAGGGCAATCTGCGCGACATTGCCGGAGGAGTAGATTTTCGCGGGCTGGATGTCGATGACCGGGGCGTTCTCGGCGGAGGCCATCAGGTCGTGTCCTGGGAGGGGCTGGGGGACGCGCTCGTTGCCGAGGGTGCGCGGACGGAAGATGACCTGGCCGTTTGGGTCAGACGTGACGGAGGCGAGCTCGATGCCCCAGTTGTTGCCGTGAAAGGTGGTAATGACGCGGAAGGGCTCGCAGCCTTCATCGACGCCGCGGCTGACGCCGGTGCAGGCAGTGTGCATGGAGAGCCCGACGCCATCGCCGTGGCCGTAGAGGAACTGCTGCAGGTTGAGGAAGCCGCCGCCCTGGCCGTCGGTGTTGACGTAGAGCGAGGCGGTGATGGCAGAAAAGTTCATCTGCTGGTAAGGCGTGTTTTCCCCGCCGTGCTGCACGGCGCCGTAGACTGTCAGGCCGGAGAACAGGTCGTTGTAGCTGCGACGCGACTGCATGATGTTGAAGAACTTGTTGTTCTGGTGCGCGGGGTACTGGCTGCGGGCGGTGAGCGGATCGATGGAGTTGCGGGAGAAGGTCGTGATGCCGGGCAGCAGCGGAGGTACGGTGCGGGGCTGCGGGGTGGTTTGTGCGGAAAGGCGGACGGGCAGAAGGAAGAAGATCAGAAGGAACAAGCGTGGGCGCATACCGGGTCTCCTGCTGCCGTCAGTCTAGAAGCAGGGCGGAGGCTGGACGTTCGGGACGAGCCTAGCCTGCGATGTTGGGGAGCATGCCCGACGAACCCAGCAGGAAAACCACGCCAATGCAAAAGCTGTAGACGGCCGTGAGCCCGGTGAGCAGCGGCGTCCAGCCGGCCCAGGTACATCCGGCGCGGAAGAGCCCGGCAGCCGAGGCGGTCATGAGGGTGTTCATGGTGAGCAGGCCGACGAGGAAGACGGTTAGGCCGAGCAGCCCGTGGCTGACGCCGCCGAGGTTGGCGGCGAGGAGGAAGAGCGCGAGCTGGCTGGGCGTCTCCGCGCCCAGCCCGTGGATGATGCCGATACCGAAGCAGGTTCCTTCGTTCAGGTCGACCGGAGCGGCGGGCAGTGGATGCGGCTCGCCGCTTCTCCAGGTGTGGAAGCGGCTGTGCAGCCAGCGTGCGGAGCCGATAAGCAGGGCTGCGCGGGATTTGGGCAGGACGGTGCCTTTGCTCCGGATGAGGGTGCTGAGGACGTAGAGCGCGAGCACGATCAGGGTGAGCCCGACCAGGCGCTCGGCCCAGCGATCCATGCCGCTAGGCAGCGCGAGCTGGAAGCCGATGACGACCGCGCCCAACGCGGCCACGGTGGCGGCGTGGCCGAGAGCATACATGAGACCGAGGCGCATGGTTCGCGCGGGCCCTGCCTGGACGCCGGCGATGTCGGTAATGGCGGCGATGTGGTCGTAGTCGAAGCCGTGGCGGAAGCCGAGGACCGCGCACGAAAACAAGACGACATTAAGAGGAGCGCTCATGAGGTGACAAGTCCTGAGACGATGCTACCGGGTTCCCCCATGCGGAAGGTGGCGAAGCTAGAACAAGGACTTGGATGCGGTAAAAAGGGTCGAAGCTCAGGGCTGGATAAGGTCCGCGGTTTCGCCTCGCTGGGGAGGGATGTCTCCCGCGTACTGGCCGGTAGCCATTCCGCCCTGCACGCTTGCGATAGTGACCCTCCCGATCTCTTCGTTGCGCAGATTGCGGAGCGTGTACGTGGACGGGTCCTTGCTCAAGCCCCAGGCGTGCACGCCGACCTGGTCTCCGGGCTGGAGGTGAGCGCCGGGGTGCAGGCGGAGGGTCACCCGGAGGCCATCTACCTGCGAGATCACGCCGGCCGTACCCTCGACGTGTGGCGGCGGCCCGTTGTTCTCGAGCGGCTTGACGAGTGCGTCGAGGGCGGCCTTATACGAGCGCGCAGCAGCCTGCGGGTCGGCGGCCTGCGCGGGGGAGATGGAGTAGCGAGTGCAGGCGCCCTCTGCGGAACTTCCGGTGGAGCTTCCCCCCTGAGGGCCGGGGTCGAGACCTCCGGGACAGACGGCCGAGCTGAGCCGCATCAGGAGCTGTCCGGTGCAGGTATCGACGATGCCGGCGCGCAGCTCGTAGGCCGTCGGCAGGACGCCCTCTTCGACTATTCCGACTGGTTCAAAGGTGCCGGCCAGCACGGCGTCGGCTCCGAGTTGACGGCCGATACGCGCGGCCCCAGCGAAGTCGCCGCGATAAAGGCGATTGCGGTCGCCGCGGCTGAGGGCGAAGTCGGGCAGGCCTTCGAGACGGCCGAACACGAGATCGGCAACGGCGGTTCCGGAGCCTCCTCCGGTGGTGCCCTGGTCGTGCGCTTCTTCGCGCTCGGTGGGGTAGCGGAAGTCAAGCACGGCGAGGCGAACGGGCTGGCTCGGCCAGTCGGCGCTCGAGCGGTTGCACTCCTCGCTCGGCGCGTCGTGGGCGATCGCTTTTTTGCCGGGGGCGCGGACCCGGGCGATCGCCTCTGCTTCGCCGAGCGGCACGGCGATGATCGGGGCGGTTTTCGGTGGGTTTGCTGCGCCAAGATGGACCGGTGTGCCCGGAGGCGCAGAGACTGGAGCGGCTGGAGCGCTGAATGAAAGCGACGAGGGTTTCGGGGCGGCACCCGAACTGGCCGCACGAGAGGCCGTCGGAGGTCCGGCGGCCGGGATTCCCTCATTCAACAGCAGCAGCCGGCGAAGCATCTGCTGCCCGCCAGACGGAACGTAGATCACTTCCACGAAGTCGTTCACGTGAACGATCTCCGCCCGGGTGTCTTTGCCGAAGGTGTAGGTAAGCTTCGAGAACTGGCGGGTGTGGGCGTCGTAGGTCTCCAGCTCAACTGTGCCCTTGCCAAGCGCGACGATCTTGCCGAACTCAAAATAGGAGGTGTTCGGCACGTTCTCCTGCGCCGCGGCAGAAGCTGCCAGGAGGACGGCCAAGAGAAGTTCCAGGGCAAGACTCATCCTTCGCTTCGATTTGTCTTGCGTGCACTTACGCCCCAACCGCCGTAACCTCTCAGACCCGCTCTGCCTGTCTGTCTGAAACCGGACAGGCGAAGCATGACCTGATTCTAGCGTCCCGAGACGGGTTCAGTCTCTGCTTCGATTGGGTCAGAGACCAGGGTTCGATCTGGCTCTGGACTTGCTTCCACGGCTTTGACGACCGGGTCTGCCTCTTCCTGGGGAGGCTCCGCGCGGACCAGGACGAGGAAGGACTCGAGAGAATAGCCGGCCTTAGCCGCAGCGCGGGCCGCGTGCTCGATCGGTGCGGAGGGCGGCTCGACGGGCAAGGGAGCGAGCAGCGCGGGGAGGTGCAGCCAGCAGAGCAGCTCCTCGAATTGCTCCCGGTTGAAGTACAGCTTGCCGCCGTGCTCATGCAGTCCGGCGAGCCAGCGGACATCGGGGTCGGCCCAAAAGGCTTCGGTCTGCACAGCCGAGACGGGCTCAGCTACGTGCCGGTATTTGAACAGGATACGAATGCGTGCCGAGGCTCGCCACGCGTCTTCTCCTTTGAGGCCGACGGAGGAGAAAGCCTCTGCGAGGGCTGGGCGAAGCAAAAGCTCGTCAAAGTCGGCGGAATCGGACGGCTGCCCGGGCAAGGCGTGGAGAGCTAGCCAGGCCAGTACCGGCGCCCACAGGTGATCGGCATGCACATCCTCAAGCGCGTTCGGGAAGACCTTGCCGAGCGCCTGCTCGAACTCTCGCGGAATGGCCGCCAGGCGCTGCGGCAGCGATACGGCTGCGAGCACAAGCGCCGGAAGCGCGTCTGCCGGAAGCGCGTCTGCCGGAGGCGCGTCTGCCGGAGGCGCGGCGGCCTGGCCGAGGGCGGCGGACGCCGCGGCGGCAAAGGCGCGGGCGTGGTCGACAAACTGCTGCAAGGCCGGGTCGAGCGGCGCGGCCTCTGCCGTCCGGGAAGCAGCCGGGAGCTTCGCCGGAGCGTCCAGCAGATCCTTGGCGAAGGCGCCACCCTCGCGAGTGGCGGCGGCTTTGCGGGCCAGCGAAACGAAGGCATGAAGGGTTTCGCTGGTCAGCGTCTGGCGGAGTGCCTCATGCAGCGGCCGCAGACGCAACTGCGAGAGCGCCTCATCCACGCTGTACACGCCGGAGTGGCCGAGCGCGTCACACAGGCGATCCCAGGGATGGGTGGCGGAGGGTTGGAGAACGCGCCAGTTCAGCAGCACGACGTGCTGGTAGCCGTGCAGGCTGAAGGTGAGGCCGTGGTCGCGCAGATCGCTTGCCCGGCGGAGGTGTTCGAGGCTCGTGACGTGGTCGCGATACGCGAGAATCGCCCCGTTTCCTGGCAGGTCGAGACCCTCGGCAAGGCTCTTCTGCTGCAACGCGCCGGTGGCCTTGTCGAGGGAGCCAACGGACATGTGGATCGTGCCTTGGGTAGAGCCGTAGACGTTGTTGTAGAAGACGATGGCGCGCTCGCCGCCAGAGCGGTTGGAGTAGGCGAAGACGTTTTCGTCCACCGTTCCGTTCCCGGTCCAGAAGTCGTAGAAGACGAAGTGCGTGCTTTCGGCAAAGATGTGGCGGTTCTTGAGTAGAGGCGCGATGAGCGACTGGTGACGCGCGACCAGAGACTGGTTCGGTTGCTCGTCGACGCGGGCCTGCTTGAAGTCCATGCCGTAGCGCTCGGTAAAGCCCTCCACCTGGCCGTGGCCGAACATGGGCAGGCCGGGAAGCGTGGCGAGGAGCACGGACGTGCCGAAGTACTTGTCCCCGGTGCCGAACTGGTCGGCGGCGGTGCGCTCGTCGGGGTTGGACATGAAGTTGACGTAGCGCTTGAGGATGTCGGGGTCGAACTCGACTGTTTTCTTCAGGTAAGAACGGTATTTGGCGTTTTCCTCATCACGCAGCATGTTCATGAAGGCGCTGTTATAGACGCGGTGCATGCCGAGAGTGCGGACGAAATAGCCCTCGAGCAGCCAGAAGGCTTCGGCCAGGAGCAGGGTGCCAGGAACCTCGACAGCGACACGGTCGACTACCTCGCGCCAGAACTCATGCGGCATCAGGGCGTCGAAGTCCTCCTGCGAGAGGGCGTTTTCGGCGCGCGAGGGAATCGACCCACCCGCACCCGGCAGCGGGAACCAGAGCCGCTGCACATGGCGTTTGGCGAGGACCATGGCGGCGTCGAAGCGGATGATGGGGAAGCGGCGCGCAACGTCCAGGATGACCTGGATGACGTGCTCGCGAACACTGGCTTTCGCGTAGTCAAGCTGCGCGGTGTCGTTCCAGGCGAAGGTGGTGCCGTCATTGCCGTGGTACATGTAGCGCGTGGCGCCATCGCGGTGGTGGCGGATGCGGAAGGTGACGGCGGCGTCGGTCTGGTCGTAGTAGTGGTCCTCGATCTTGATCTCGACGCGCGAGTCGGTGGAGAGATTAGGACCGTTGAACTTGTATGACGGGAAGGGACTTTCCGAGCGCGCAAGGAACCACTCCGGGTGCTCGATCACCCACTCGGAGTCGATGCCCATGTGGTTGGGGACCATGTCGCTGGCGAGCCGCAGACCTGCTCGGGCGGCACGTTCGCGCAGGTCGTGGCAGGCCGCTTCGCCGCCCAGGTCTTCGGCGATGGCGTAATCCTGGAGCGAGTAGGCGGAGGCGACTGCATCGGCATTGCCGCACAGGCGCTTGATGGTTTTGGATGCCTTGCTGCGCTCCCAGAGACCGATCAGCCACAGGCCGGTCATGCCGCGGGAGGCGAGCAGATGGAGCTCTTCGTCCGGAATCTGGTCGAGGCGGTAGATGTGGCGGCCATATTTCTTTGAAAGCTGCTCCAGCCAGACGTAGGTGTTTTTGGCAAGCAGCACGACGGTTGGCATCCAGGCCTGGTCGGCGCTGAAGGCCTCGTACTCGACCAGCGGAGCCTGGTAGTCCAGGGCATAGCGGCGACGGCGGCGAACGCCATCGGCGCCGGTAACGTACTCTTCGCCGGAGTCGGCGTCGAAGCCGATAAATTCATCGCCCTCGAAGCCTTCGCTGCTCCAAGTGCCGTCTGCGTTGCGCTGGCGGCCGGGGGTGGGCGGATGGAAGCGCATCCAGATGGCGACTTCCTCTTCGTGGAGCACATCGATGGCCAAGAGGACGCGGCCGAGGTCGGCGCCGAGGATCGGGGACCACTGCTCCCGGATGAAGTCCAGCTGGCCGGTCAACGAGTCGGGCGAGGCGAGCATGGGCGCGCGCAGCAGGTCGAGCAGGCTGCCGAGTCCGGGCGCGACGGGAGGACGCTCGGCGAAGAAGTCCGACAGCACGGAGGTGGCGCTGTCGTAGGCGGTATTCGTCCGCAGCGGGCCGTCCTCAAAGAGGATCTTGAACGGCTGAAAGGCGGGGTTGCTGTTGCTGAGCCAGAGGAGCATGAGCTCTTCGAGCGCGGCCTCGCGGTTGGGCAGGCCTTCACGCGCGCCGGCAAGCCATTGCTGCGCGGTCAGTTCGCCGCGAAAGACGGCGACGTTCGGGAACTGCTCGGTGAACTCGAGCAACAGGCAATCTACCTGGGCAGGCGTGAACTGCGTTGCGAGCCAGCGCAGACCGTCCGAGAGGACGTCTGGGTCAACCTCCTTGCGGTAGCGCGCGACCAGGGCGTGGCTGAGTTCGTCGATCAGGCCCATAGCGAAAAGAGCGCCTGCGTGGATGGGCTCCTGCGCCGGCTGTGTGTCCGGGTTCTCCGTTTGGTGCAGCTCGGAGAGGCGCTGGGCGAGCCGGCGGCTGGCGGTCACATTGGCGAACACCACGTTCCCAGTGAAGCTGAACAGCAGGTCGCTTAGATCCAGCTGCTTCCGGATGGCGCCCGAGATGTGAAATTCCATGCCAGTGCCCTTTCTTGTGCGGCCGGCCAGCCATCGAGAGACGTACCTGCCGGAGCCGGAACAGACAAGCAATGAGATCCAGAGCAAAACGCATAGGCTCTGGCTACGAGCATAACCGCAATCAGCTGGAACGCATCCATGGATCAAGGATGCGAGCGAAGATCAGCCGGTTGCAGAGAGTTTGCGGAGCGCCTTTCCCGCTTCGGCGCGGCTGCGGCCCGCGAAAGCCAGCGGGTATACTGGCCGAGTCTGCTTTGCTGTGGGAGTGTAGGATATGAGCCGTCGCGCCATCATTATAGGAGCTGGTCCTGCCGGCTTGACTGCCGGGCTCGAGCTTCTACGGCGCACCGATATCCAGCCGATCCTGCTTGAGGCCTCGCAGGAGATTGGCGGCATCTCCCGCACGATTCGGTACAAGGGTAACCGCATGGATATCGGCGGGCACCGTTTTTTTTCAAAATCGGACCGCGTGATGCAGTGGTGGATGGACCTGATGCCTCCGGAGCTGCCTGGCGAAAGCGGAAGCGCACCTGCGGCGACCATCAGCTATCACGGCCAGAACCGGCCCTTGCCCGCGCGCGCCGCTGCGGAGCCCGTCCTGCGCGAAGCCGGCAACAGCAGTCTTGCGGTCGAGATCGTGACGGAAACCGACGAGACCGGACCCACTGGGGACCTGCATGCGGAGCAGACCGGGCACACAGACACGCTTGTCCGCGCCCTGCCCGCCGACCCTGACCTAGTCATGTTGATCCGGCCCCGCCAAAGCCGTATCTATTATCTGCGCAGGTTTTTCGACTACCCGATCAAGCTGACCGGGACGACCCTGAGCAATCTTGGCGCTACGCGAACGGTGAAGGTCGGCGTCAGCTATGTGTATTCGCGTCTGCACCAGATTGCGCCTGAGAAAAGCCTCGAAGATTTCCTGATCAACCGTTTCGGCCGGGAACTCTACCTTACCTTTTTCAAGAGCTACACGGAGAAGGTGTGGGGGACGCCATGCGAGCAAATTTCAGCCGAGTGGGGAGCGCAACGCATCAAGGGCCTGAGCCTGACGACGGCGGTCAAACACTTCATCAAAAAAGCGCTGCCGTCCGGCACAAAACAGCCCGGCGACATTGCCCAGAAGGGCACCGACACCAGCCTCATTGAGCGCTTCATGTATCCCAAGTTTGGTCCCGGCCAGCTCTGGGAGCACGTCGCCGACACGATCGTGCGCACCGGAGGCGAGATCCACATGGGCTGGAAGGTCGAGTCCGTGCACTGCGAGGGCAAGACCGTCCGGTCCGTCACCGCGGTGAGCGAAACCGGCGAGCGCCAGACCTTCGCGGGCGATTACTTCTTTTCGACCATGCCCATGCGTGAGCTAATCGACGCTATGGATGCGCCAATTCCGGCCAATGTGCAGGAGGTCAGTTCCGGCCTGCAGTATCGCGACTTCATCACCGTCGGGCTGCTTGCGGATCGGCTCAAGGTCAAGGAGCCGGATGGCGGCCTGCTGAAAGACACGTGGATTTATGTGCAGGAGCCGGACGTGCTGCTGGGGCGGCTGCAGATCTTCAACAACTGGAGTCCGTTCCTGGTGAGCGACCCTTCGAAGGTCTGGATTGGCCTTGAATATTTTTGCTACGACACGGACGATCTTTGGAAGATGGCCGATGAAGATCTGAAGCGATTTGCGATTGCGGAGGTTGCGAAGATTGGGATTTTGGAAGCCGACGCAGTCTCGGACAGCCACGTGGTGCGCGTACCCAAGACCTACCCGGCGTACTTCGGCACGTATGAGCGCTTCTCGGAGTTGAGGTCCTTTACCGACTCCTTCGAGAACCTGTTTCTGGTAGGCCGCAATGGCATGCACAAGTACAACAACCAGGACCACTCCATGTTGACCGCGATGGCGGTGGTCGACGGCCTGGTGGCGGGCCATGTCGACAAGGCTACGCTGTGGGATATCAATACCGAGCAGGAGTACCACGAGGAGAAGAAGTGAGGCTGGCTGCGGCTGCGCGGTACGGAATATAGTCCGCCGATGCCGCTGCTGTTTTCCTCTTCCGTCACCCAAAGTCCGTCGCGTGCACGCTTGAGCGCCGCGGCAGCCTGGCTGCTGATTGCGCTTGGTCTATTGTTCTTGCTGCGCCAGACGGCATCCTCCGTACGCATTCACTGCCCGGACTTCGCCAACATCTTTGCGGGAGCGGTCTGCCTGTTGCACGGCGACTCGCCCTATCGCTTTGCGCCCGTGCAGGCGGCCTTGGCGCAGCACGGATATTTCCACGTTACCGCTGAGACCTGGCCGGCCTCGCTTCCGCTGTACCCGCCCTTTGCGCTTGCGTTGTTTACTCCGCTGGCGGGGCTGAGCTACGCGAATGGGGCCTCGGTGTTTTATTTTTTTACGCTGGCGGTGTGTGCTGTCGCGTGCTTGCGCGTGTTCATCGTCTCTCCCGAGTTGGCCGACGTGCCGCCAGTCTGGCGCGGCCTTCTGCTAGGTCTGCTGCTGGTCTCGCCGGAGACGCGCTGGGCGCTCGGCAACGGCAACCCGGTTGTGCTGGTGACGGCCCTGCTGCTGTTCTGCTGCTTCGATGCTAACCCGCGCTGGCGCTGGCTGCGTGTGCTGGCCTTCGCCGCGGCCGTACTGCTGAAGCCGCAGATTGCCCTTCCGTTTTCGCTTACCCTGCTGGTGAAACCAGAGGATGGCTGGCGGATGCTGCTGCGTGCTTTCGCCGTGGTCTGCGCGGCTTCGGCGGCGGCGCTGGCGTGGTGCGCGCAGCGGCCGGCAACCGCGGCCTGGGCGTCGGATTTGCAGAGCAACCTGGCGCTTGGCGCAGCCGCCAGCAACACGATGAGCCTGACCGAGCGAGCCTACGTCTTCGACCCGCGGCTCAATCTTGCCTACCTCTTTGGATACTGGATCGGCAGCCCTCGCCTGAACGCAGTGCTTACGGGAGCGCTTCTGCTGGTGGGCGGCGCGGCGTTGTGCTGGGCTATCGCGCACTGTGTGAGACGGGGCCCGCAGCAGTGGGCGCTCGCCGTGGCGGCTACCGCGGCGCTGACGCTGCTGCCGGTGTATCACCGCTCGTACGACGCTATTCTGCTGGTCGTGGCCATGCCCTGGGTACTGGTGGCCACGCGCCTCCGGCGCCAGGCGCTCTTTGCGTGGTGCGCGCTGCTGCTGATTGCGGCGAGCACCGTCATCTGGGCGCGGCATCTGCCGGTGCGGTGGCGCGGCGTGCACGGGGTGGAGCAGCCGGCCAGCCTGATCGGCTTTCTGACTCACCGAACCCATGCCTTGATCGTGCTCGCGCTTGCGGTGCTGTTGCTCGTTGGGCTGCTAAGAAACGATGCTGAACGAGTCGCGCCCTTGCCATAAGAAAATGCCGGCCGCAATAGCACGGAAGATCGTTTGTCCCTGCGTCACTGTGCTCTAGACTCGTGCGTGCACGAGGACACGCTTGCCGGATAATTACACGATTCAGGACGCAGCGGGTTCAATTCGGGGCATTGCCGGATTTTCGCTGCTGCTGTTCTTCCCCGGCTACGTGGCTGCCTGGGCACTCGACCTGTTTCACTTCAGGCAGCGATGGCTGCCCGCACGCGCGGCCTGGGCCGTGGCGCTCTCCTTTGCGCTATCCCCGATCCTGCTCTCGCTGGCGAGCCATGTTGCCGGTCAGAACCTGCTTGCTGTGACTCTCTGGGGCTTGGCGGGGGCGTGCCTTGGGATCGTGATTGCGGACAGGCAAAGGCCGCTCATCGAGTTCGACAGATACCTGGCCGCAACCCTGGCTCTCATGCTGCTGGGAGCCTTGCTGGTCGTGATTGAGCTGGTCGATCTTCAGCTTGGAAACAGGATTTATCTGAGCGTTACGGTTGTCGACCAGGCGTATCGAGTTGGGTTTACAAACTCGCTGGCGTTGAGCCCAGTGCCGCCGATGAACCCCTTTTATCATCCGGGGCATGCGGAGCCTCTGCGCTACTACTACTTCTGGTATGCGCTGTGTGCGATGTGCATGAAGCTCGCGCACATCACGGCTCGGCAGGCACTGATTGCGAGCAGCGTGTGGGCGGGCTGGGGATTGATGGCTCTGCTGGCGCTGCTGGTTCGGCACTTCTTCGACGTTCAGGAGAAGATGCATCGCCGCGCGCTTGCGGCCGTTCTGCTGCTTGGCGTGACAGGCGCCGACCTGCTCCCCGTGCTGTTTCTTACCCTTGTCCAACACCGCTTTACGGGCGAGATCGAGTGGTGGTCCGTCGACCAGATCTCTTCGTGGATGGACTGCATTCTCTGGGTGCCGAACCATACGGCTGCGCTGATCAGCTGCATGACAGCTTTTCTGCTGCTGTGGCGCACCCGGGAGCATGTTTCTTCAAAGCAGCGCGCCGCCGCGACGTGCCTGGCTGGGGTGGCCGCCGCAAGCTCGTTCGGCTTGTCTATTTACGTGGCGGCCGGCTTCGCGATGCTGATGCTGGCTTGGATCTTTCGTCTGCTGCTCTGGGAGCGCGATGCGCGGCTTGCCACGCGGACGGCGCTCTCCGCCGGGCTTGCCGTTGTGCTGCTGACGCCGTATCTGCGGGAGCTGATCGAGGCACAGTCGGGAACCCAGAGCGGCGCAAGCACGGGGCCTGCCCACCTGCTGTCGTTTGGCGTTCGCGAGATAGCGGTGCCGCTTTTTTTCTTCCACTCACCGCAGCTCGCGGGTCTTCGCACGGCTCATCCTTTTCTGTTTCTGCAAGCCGTACGGCTGCTGTTCCTAGTGCCGGGATATGCCCTTGAGTTGGGGTTTTATGCAGTCGTGCTCGTGGTGTTTTGGAGTCGGCGGCGAGCGCTCGATCCTGCGCGCAGGACCGCACTTTTCTTCTCCGTATGTGGGCTGCTGATGGTCTCGTTCGTTCGCTCCGGAGTCATCATGAACAACGATTTTGGCTATCGGGCGGCGATGCTTCCCTGCCTCTTTCTGCTGCTGCTTGGGTCCGATCTGCTGCTTGAGATTCGCGCCAGCAGCAGATCGGCTCCACGCAAGGAGACCAGTGGCGGGTTTACCTTGGGTCTTAGCCGCAGGCTGCTGCTCTTGGGGGTAGCCGGAACCGCATACCAGGCGTTTGAGCTGCGCTTGTTTCTGCCACTTCTGTCGGCGGCGCATCAACCCACGGTGGCCGGGCTGCCGGAGGCTGCGTACGCCGCACGGAAGGCGTACGGCCAGCTGGCGGTGGCCGCTAGAAGCCCGGATGGCCCTGTCCAGGCGAATACCACAGGCGACAACATCTATCTGCACCTGATCAACATGCTCTATAGCGATCGCTCCACGATCATCGATGCGGCAGAAGATTGCGGCACGGTCTTCGGCGGCGATCCGGCACCGTGCTCACGGATTGAACGGCAGATCCAGACGCTCTTTTCGACGTCGGGACAAACCTCCGCCAACGCCCGAGAGAGCTGTGGCGCGTGGGGAGCGCACTACCTGGCTGCGTATCGAGAGGACCCGGCGTGGAAGGACCCGGAGGGTTGGGTCTGGACGTTGCCGCTAGTGGCAACCGATGCTGACCCGGAGGGACGCGCGAGCTTGTATCGCGTCGTTGACTGTAGGGAAGTTAGATAGAAGAAGGGGCGTCTTCCCTAGAAACTCACGTAGTATAAGTGCGTGTCTTTGTAAGAGCCTCCTACCGCACCTAGTAGTCTCAGGCTGGCGCCGTCGGCTTCAAGCTTGCGCAAAAGCCAGTCTTCCGGGTAATCGTACTCGCCAAAAACAAAGAAACGCCGATGCGTTCGAATGAACGCCGAGTAAGTGGAAACATTCGCACGGATGGGAAATAAATCTTTTTCCGTCTGCATAACTTCAAAGATACTTGCGTGAGCATACTGGCGGGAAGCTTGCCGATCGGTGAGATAGAAGACGTGTTGCAGCATGGCTGCGTCTTCGCGGTGGTCCATCTCGAGAAACGTAAGTCCGCTTGCATCGACAAAAGGCAGAGTAGGATCCAGTGTCTGGCTCAGCTGGCATGCCTGACACAAGGCCGGTTTAGGTTCAGTCTGCGTAAAGGTCGCCTTATGACGGAGCGCGCTTACAGCTGCGGAGAGCTGCCCTGAAATTGTAAATGCGATGCCGAGACACAGAAGAGCCGCACGCGTGTCGCGCGAGGTCCAGAACGCCAGCAGCATCGCAGTGAGGACACCTAGGCCGATGGTGCCGGAGGTCGCATAGCGCTCAAAAAAAGCGGAATGCGACCGGATGAGCACAAGAAGCAAGACGAAGGGGATCGCAAAGAGAAAGCCAACCGCAGCCCACTCCGGCAGAGTGAGGTACGGCTGCGTTCGTCCGCGGAAGATTTTGGGGCCGAAGAGCAGCAGCAGCACGACCGCTGTCAAGAGAACGGATCTGACGTCGGCTTCGACCCAGGTGTTGTAGAACCGCAACAACGTACCGAAACCGGGCTGAAGGGCCGCCGGAAAGATGGCCTGACTGTGTGTGCGCAGCAGCGGCAGGTATGTGACGATGCAGAGGAGCGGCACAGTCCAGGCTACAACCAGCGGCCACTCCACCTTGCGACGTTGAGCGATACGAATCGCTTCCGCCGCGGCCAGCGCGCCCCAGACGAAGACGCTGAAGACGTGAGTCAGCAGCAAACCGCATCCGGCAAGTGCAAGCAGCACGGTCCACCGCGTGCGCTCACGAGCGAGCTGCCACGCCAGCAGCGACAACGCGCTGAACCCAAGGAGCAAACCATAAGGCCGCGCCTCGGTGGCAAGGGCCCCGTATGCCCCCGCATAAAGCAGGCCTGCCGCGAGCAGACCGTAGAGCGTCCCTGCCCGACGGCGCAGAAAGAGATACAACGAGAGCATAGCCAGCAGAAAGCCAAGTATCTCGGGAAGCCGGCAACTAAGAGTGTTTACACCGAATACGAAGTAACTCAGGCGCGTGGCGAGATAAGACAAAGGAGGATTGAAATCGAGAAGACGAATAGCTTCGAGTAAAGCTGGAATACTCCGGGCCTGAGAAATGTAAAAGGTAAACAACTCGTCATGCCAGAGAGGTTTATTCAGCGACTTTCCTAACATCCCCGGAATGGTGACACTTAGAAGAAGCAGGAAGGAGAGGAGTGGGTGAGCTTCCAAAAAAGATGCGAGCCGGGAAGAAAGCGACTCTATTTTCGCGCGCAGGAGAAACAGACGCCCTAAGAAAGGGATCCATCGATTCGGTGTGGGGGAGGGGTCCTGGCCTGAGAAGTTCATGCTGGAGTCCATAGCAGGGAGGGGGAGGAACTATCTGAACTCAGCAGAAAAGTGGCGGAGAGTGAGGGATTCGAACCCTCGATAGAGCTTTTGACCCTATAACGGTTTAGCAAACCGCCGCCTTCAGCCTCTCGGCCAACTCTCCGGCTTTGCTACGTGTATGACCTCGCAATTATAACGTGGCGAGGGCAGCAGGCTGCATGACCTGCGCGGAAAAACGCTCCATCTCCACGGCCTGCGGGCTCGACTGCAGCAGAACCAGGTCCACGCCCACGGCCGCGAACTCGGCCAGCCGTTCCTGAACCGCCTCCGGCGTACCGACAAAGCCGGAGCGCAGGCCGCGGTTCGAGACCGAGTAATCCTCAAGCGAAATCTTCTGCTCAAGCTTTGAGCCAGAGATCCATTGTTGGTAGTTCTCGTAGCCGCGCGCGGACTGCTTGACGTCGGTGATGCGGGCGACCTCACGCGTGGCCTCGGCGTCTGAATCGCGCACGATTGCGTAGCCGCTGACGCCAAAGGTCATCGGTGGCAGGCCCAGGGCGTCGCGGCGGCGGCGCATGTCGGCAATCTTGGCACCGACAATCTCGGGTGGATCGCCGTGCATGAGGTAGGCATCGCATTTGGCAGCGATCAGGTTTTTGGCGGTCTCGCTCTCGCCTCCTGCGTAGAGGGTGGGGCGGCCGCCGGGCGTGGCTGGCGCGGTGGGGCTGCCGGTGAAGCGCCGCGCGGATGCGGGCTTCGGCGAGAGCACGTTGTCCTCGACCTGGTAAAGCGCGCCGCGATGCGTGAAGTGCTGTTGCCGCCAGCAGCCATCGAGCACGTCCAGCCACTCCGATGTACGCGCGTAGCGCTGCTCGTGTTCATCGAAGGCGATGCCGTACTTGGTGGCCTCGTCCTTCCACCAGCTGGAAACGACGTTGAGGGTGAGCCGGCCACCGCTGATCTGGTCGATGTTGGCGGCCTGCTTGGCCAGCAGCGCCGGATTGTGAAATGTCGGACGTACGGCGACCATCAGCTCCAGGCGCTCGGTCACGGCGGCGAGCGCGGCGGCAGTCGACCAAGCGTCGAGCGACGGGGCTTCGACGCCCTTGATGTCGTTCAGGTTGAGCTCGGCGATCAGCGTGAGGTCGTAGCCGAGTTGCTCTGCGCGGCGAGCGAGCCGGCTGGTGTAGGCCCAGCTCGTTTCCATCTGTTCGTCTTCGAGATTGCGAAGCCAGCCGCCGAACACGGGAAGCCAGAAGCCATAGCGCATAGGTCGTTTTCTCGGGAACTCAGACTATGTAATGAGCTCAGCGGCAAGCGTCTGCTGCTCCTCGGGCGTCTTGCCGGTGAACACCGAGGCTTCAAGCCCAGCCTCATTCTCGAGCCAGTCGACGAGCCTCACAAATGGATCGAAGCCGAGGACGTTTTTGCCGTCCGCGACGAAGTTCGAGAGCGCGTTGGTGTCGTAGTAGTAGCGTTGGCCGTCCCGGTCGTCGGTGATGTATTCGACTCCGCCGATGTCGATGCCGGAGTGCTTCATGATCTCTTCGACGTCAGCGATGGCCTCAGGCGGCGGCGTGTAAGCTTCGACGGTGATGCCGGATTTCGGTGCGTCGATGGCGCAGGCAGCGCGGTTGAGGTCGACGCCGGAAGACGTGCGGCAGATGTCCGCCGGGCAGAGGTCGAAGGTCTCGCCGGTGATGTGGACCTTGATGGCGTAGAGGAATTTGCCGTTGAGCACCTCGACGCGAACGATGTGGGCTTCGCGCGCCGGGATGAACTCCTGGACCAGTGCGGTCGAATCCATGCCCAGTGCGAGCGCGTCGGGATCGCCGGGCGGCAGCTGTGCCGCAGCCTCAAGCTGCGAGATGTGGTCGAAACGCTTGACTCCGGCACCGGAGCCTCCGATATTCGGCTTGACCACGACCGGGAAGCGCAGGCCTTCGGTCGCAGCCGGAGCTTGCGACGCGCGGTGGATCACGCGGGCCTTTGGGTAAGGGATGCCAAGGGTATCCATCAAGGTGAGCTGGCCGGCCTTCGAGAGCTCGGACTGAAACGCTTTGAAGCCGTTGAGGACCTTGAGGCCGCGCGCCTGACAGTGCTCAAGAAAGCCGAGCGTGTAGAAGATTTGATCGCCGTGGTCGCGATTCCACGCGGATGGGCTCATGCGGTTGAAGAGGAGCGAGTACTGCTCCTCGGGGTGGTCGGCGGGCGACCAGGTGTGGTCAGGAGCGAAGAGCTTGACGTAAGGAGTGCCGCGGCGGTCGAGCTCGGCGAAGAGCGGCTTGAACCAGTTCGGCTGCTCGTAATAGATGGCGATGGGAAGAGTCTTCATGCGGCGACCTCAAAGGAAACCAGTTCTGCGGAGACGGCCGGGATGGCCTGTCCCGTCTCTTTCATGTGGCTAAGCCAGAAGGCCATGGCCCCGCGTAGATCGTCGAGCGCAGCATCTTTGCTGTCACCGCACCCAACGACAAGCGAAGGCGTAACCGTATATGCACTCCAGGATCCGTCGTCGGCCTGCTCCAGGATCGCCGTGAACTTTGCCATTATCGTAAGCCCGCCTGCTTGAGAATAGCCTGCCTAAGCCCCGTTGGTACATCCTTGCCCGGATTATGGACTGGAACCGTCAGGCTACCCACTCTGTCTGAGTGCTGGTAGATTCGATGGCTTCCATTGGTACGAACGAGGGACCAGCCATCGTCTTCAATTATCTTGAGGAGGTCCCGATACTTCATGTTGGCTTCAGGATACTTCAGGGACGCGGGAGGCAAATGGGTTGACCAGAAAGATGCGGCTGCTGCCGCTAGTTGGCGCGACCTACTTCATGGTGGCCGGTGGTCCGTATGGCCTGGAAGACATCCTGGGCAAAGCCGGGTACGGCCGCGCGCTGCTGCTGCTGCTTATCGTCCCGCTGATCTGGAGCCTGCCCACCAGCCTGATGGTCGGCGAACTCGCGAGCGCGCTGCCCGAAGAGGGCGGCTTCTATGTGTGGGTGCGACGCGCGCTGGGCGGCTTCTGGGGCTTTCAGGAGGCGTGGCTCTCGCTCGCGGCCAGCGTCTTCGACATGGCGCTCTACCCCGTGACGTTCGTGCTCTATCTTGGCAAGATTGCGCCAGCCTGGACCGCGGGTGGGCGGGGTACGCTGTGGGCGCTGGCGGTGGTGGTCGGCTGCTCGGCTTGGAACTTACGCGGAGCGAAAGCGGTTGGCGGAGGCTCGCTTTGGCTCTTCGCGGCGATGCTCGCACCCTTCGCTGGGCTGATTGCAATCGGCCTCTGGCGAGGGCTGGGACAGCATGCGGTAGGCGGAGGCTGCCATGCGCTTGCCGCTGGGACCGCGGCTCCCGACATGGCCGGCGCGCTCTCGGTGTGCCTGTGGAACTACATGGGCTGGGATAACGCCTCGACTGTGGCGCAGGAGGTGGACGAACCGCAGCGGACGTATCCTCGGGCCATGCTGCTGGCGGCTGCGCTGGTCGCGGCCACTTACCTGCTGCCGCTGGCTGCGGTGGCCATCGCGGGCATCCCGGCCGAGCAGTTCTCGACCGGCGCGTGGGCCGACGCGGCGCGGCAGCTTGGCGGTGCGGGCCTCGCGGGCGTGGTGCTGGCCTTTGCGGTCGTCGCGGGAGGAACGATCAGCGGAGTGGGCATGTTCAACGCGCTGATGATGAGCTACACGCGCCTGCCGTATGCGCTGGCCAAGGAAGGCCTCCTGCCGCGCGCTTTCACCCGGCTCACGCCTGCGGGCGCGCCCTGGCTCAGCATCCTGCTGTGCGCGGTGGGCTGGGGACTAGCGGTGCGCATGTCGTTTGAGCGGCTGATCTCGATCGACCTGGTGCTCTATGGGGCAAGCCTCCTGCTCGAGTTTGTCGCGCTGGTCGTGCTACGGGTTCGGGAGCCTGCGCTGCTCAGGCCGTTTCGCGTGCCGGGTGGTCTGGTTGGAGCGGTACTCGTCGGTGTATTTCCAGCTGTCCTCATCGCTTACGCTGCCTGTGCCGCGCGCGACGAGCGTATTGCCGGCATGCCGGCGCTTGGCTTTGCGGCGTTGATTGCTGCATGTGGACCGATCCTGTACGGAACGGCAAAGCTCTTCCAGAAACGAAGCCGAAACGTCTCACTCAGCGCTGCGACATACGTTGAGTGAGACCGCTTCTCGAGCAACTTACCTGAAGGTGTGCAGCGCAAAATACGGGGATTCTGGCTTCGCCTCAATGACGGCCTGCTCAGGAAAGTGCATAGAAACATATCATTCGTGCTAGCTGTGCGGAACCGGCTTCGGCTCCGGGTTGGTCTTGTTCTTGATGAAGCGCTGCTCCGCCTCGACTACCTTGTTGCGCGCGTAGGCCGCATCGCGCCAACCTTTGACTTCGACGCGCTTGCCTTCAAGATCCTTGTAAATCGCGAAGAAGTGGGTGATCTCGCGCAGCATGTGCGGATAAATCTCGGAGAAGTTCCAGACATCCTTGTAGCGCGGATTCCCCATGCCAACGCAGAGCACCTTTTCGTCGCCGAGGCCCTGGTCGATCATCTCGAGCAGGCCGATCGGCCGGACCTCCATCAGGCAGCCAGTGAAGCTGGGTGAATCGACCAGCACCAGCACATCGAGCGGATCGCCATCGTCGCCGAGCGTCGACGGAATAAAGCCATAATCGCCCGGGTAATGCACCGGCGAGTAGAGGTTCCGGTCCAGCCGGAAGACGTGCAGATCCTTGTCGTACTCGTACTTGTTGGTTCCGTCGCCGGGGATCTCGACGACGATATTGATGACTTCAGGACTCTTGGGGCCGACCGGCAACTCCATATAGTTAGGCATAAAGTTTGGCATCTTCTCTCGTTTGCGAACGTTCTCTTCCGTCTGGGCTTGAAGACCGGTCCGCAGCAAGGGCTCAGAGGCGGGAGCGGCCCCCGGTCCAGGGGAAGCACGTTGCAAGTCTATAATCGAAGTCGATGAAAGCCCATGTTTATGTCACGTTGAAGCGGACGGTGCTCGACGCGCAAGGCCAGACGATCGCCGACGCGCTGCGGCGCATGAGCTATAAGGGCATCGCGGATGTGCGGCAAGGCAAGTATTTCGTGCTGTCGCTCGACAGCCAGGCCAGTGAAACCGAAGCCCGCAGCGAGGTGGAACGCATCGCGCGCGAGGTGCTCGTCAACCCCGTGATTGAAGAATACAGCTTCCGCCTGGAAGCCTGAGCGGTTGAGACTTCTGCTTCACGGTTGCACCCAGCGCAAAGTACCTCGCTCCGGTCGCGCTTCCGTCGCGCGCCAAATGCTACGCTCAGTTCTGGGAGATTACTCAGCTTTTGAGCGACCCACAAGTAGATGAACTCGTCTCACCCGGCACCGGCAGCCGCTTTGTGCGCGCCTGCCTGCGCCAGCCTGTGGACCGCACCCCCGTCTGGTTCCTTCGCCAGGCCGGGCGCTACATGCCGGAGTACATGGCCGTGCGCAAGCACCACACGCTGCTCGAGATCTGCCGCACCCCGCAGGTCGCCGCGGAGGTGACGATCACCGCCGCTGAGCGCCTGGGCGTCGACGCGGCTATCATCTTTGCCGATCTGCTGCTGCCGTTTACGCCGATGGGCGTCGACTTCGAGTTCGTCGCCGGCGAAGGCCCGCAGGTCCACACGCCCATCCGCACGCTGGCCCAGGTGCAGGCACTGCGTACCGATCGCGTGGAAGAACTGAGCTACGTCGCGCGCTCGATCGAACTGGTCACCAAACACTTCGCGTTACCGCGTACGGATGGCGACCAGCTCGGCATTATCGGTTTCTGCGGCGCGCCGTTTACCCTGGCCAGCTACATGATCGAGGGCGGCAGCTCGCGCAACTACATTGAGACCAAGAAGATGATGTACAGCGACGGCGGCAACGGGGATCAGGACAGTGCGGCCTGGCCTCTGCTGATGGAGAAACTCATCGAGGTGCTCGTCGGCTATGCGCAGCAACAGGTCGAGGCCGGCGCCGACGTCATTCAGGTCTTCGACAGCTGGGCCGGCGCGCTCTCCGTTACTGACTACCGCGCCTTCTGTCTCGCGCCAACCACCGAGCTCATCCGCCGCGTCCGAGCCATGGGCGTGCCGGTCATCTACTTCGGCGTGGATACTGCCTCTCTGCTGCCGGCCATGCGCGAGACCGGCGCCGACGTCCTTGGCCTGGACTGGCGCACGCCGCTCAACGAAGGCTGGAAGGCCGTGGGCCCGGGCTGCGCCGTGCAGGGCAACCTTGACCCCATCACGCTGTTCGCTCCGGAAGAGGTGCTGCGTGCGCGGGTCACCGAGATCCTCCAGCAGGCCGGTGGACGCCCGGGCCATATCTTCAATCTCGGCCACGGGATCGTGCCCGGCACCCCGGTCGAGAACGTGATCCGTGTCGTCGAGTGGGTGAAGGAGTTGAGCCAACGATGAACGAACAATTGCCCATCCTGCTGCTAGCGCACGGCACGCCCGATACCCTCGGCGAGATGGCCGAGTACCTCGGCAAGGTCACCGGCGGACGTGCCATGCCGCAGCACGTCGTTGAAGAGCTGCAGCATCGCTACGCCGAGATTGGCCTGCGCGAAGAGCCTCTCGCGGAGGGTCCGCCGCTGACCCGCTGGACGCTGCTGCAGGGCCGCCTGCTCGCCGAGGCGCTCGGCGTGCCGGTGTACGTCGGCATGCGCAACTGGCACCCGTACATCGCGGATGTGCTCGGACGGATGCGCGCCGACGGCATCACCCGCTTTAAGGCGATCTGCCTTGCGCCGCAGAACTCCCGCACCAGCGTCGGCCTGTATCGGTCTGCGGCGAAGAAGGCGAGCGAGGACCTGGAAGTGGAGTTCGTCGCCGGTTGGAGCGAGCATCCGCTGCTCGCGCAGGCCTTCGCGCTCGAGCTTTGGCCGGCCTGGGCGGAGGCCTGCGCCGCGCTCCGCACCCGCGTCCCTGTGCTCTTCACCGCGCACTCGGTTCCCTGCCGGACGATCATGGTCGGTACGCCCAGCAACCCGGTCAGTCCGTCTGCCCGGCCCGGCGCGCCGGTTCCTGCCGACGGCATCCAGAACTATGGCGCGGACCCCACGCCCGACCCCTACCCGGTTGAATGCAAGCGCACCGCTGCCGCCATCGCAGAAGCGCTCCGTCCGCTCGGGATGACCGAACGCGACTGGTACTTCGCCTTTCAGAGCCAGGGCGTGGCCGGCGCACCATGGATTGGCCCCAGCGTTGAGGACACGCTCAAAGCGCTCGCCGCCGAAGGCCACAAGGGCGTGGTGCTGCAGCCTGTCGGCTTCTTGTGCGACCACGTCGAGATTCTCTATGACATCGACATCGCGTTTACCGAGACTGCCCGCGAGCTCGGCATGCAGCTCTGGCGGGCGCAAAGCCTGAACGACAGCCCCACGCTGATCCGCGCGCTGGTCGAGGTCGCGACGGGCGAGTTCGCCGCGCAGGTGGATGAGCCGGCGGTTCAGCCCGCCACCGCTCTCGTATGAGACCCGGCCGGCGCATCGCGATCGTCGGCGGAGGCATCGCCGGGGTCACCGCCGCCTGGCAGCTTGCGCAGCTTGATCGCCTCCAGGGCGGCCTGGAAACGACGCTCTTTGAAGCCTCGTCACGTCTCGGAGGTACGGTCGAGACCGTCTACCAGGACGGGTTCGTGATCGAGTGCGGCCCGGACGGCTGGGTGACCGAGAAACCCTGGGCGCGCGAGCTGGCCCGCGAACTCCTGCTTGAAGACAAGCTCGTCGGTTCCCGCGACGCCGAACGCGTGACCTACATCCTCTCCGACGGCCGGCTGTTGCCGATGCCTGACGGCATGCGCCTGATGGTTCCCACGGACCTCGCCGCGCTCGACCAATCCCCGCTCTTCAGCCCCGCCGCACGCGCCGCCTATGCGGCTGAGCCCGCACGCGCGGACGAGCTCCGCCGCGCCGCGCCGCGCATCGACGAGAGCATCGCCAGCTTCGTCCAGCGGCACTTTGGTGAGGAGGTTCTGACCAAGGTCGCCGCCCCTCTGCTCAGCGGCGTCTTCGGCGGCGACGTCGCCACGCTAAGCGTCCGCGCGGTCATGCCCGCCTTCGTCCGCATGGAGCAGGAACACGGCTCGCTGATCCGGGACTTCCAATTGCAAGCCAGACGAGAAGCTGCGCACACCATCTTCACCAGCCTCGAAGGCGGCACGCAGGTCCTCGTTGACCGCATGGCGTCCGAGCTTCGCCGCGACCGCGTCCGGCTCTCGACGCCCGTGACCGCGCTGGCTCGAGAAGGCGAGCAGTGGGTCGTCTCCACTGCCCATGCTGCCGACCGCTTTGACGCCGTCTTTCTTGCCACGCCCGCCCACGTCACCCGCGGCCTGCTCGCTCCCAGCGCTGCACGCATGGCCGCGCTACATGAGGTGGAAGCCACCTCCGCCATCATCGCCGCGTTCGCCTTTTCGCAAGAGTTCGCCCTCCCCCGCGGCTTCGGCTTCCTCGTTCCTGCCGGCGAGTCGAACCGCCTGCTTGCCGCCACTTTTGTCGACCAGAAGTATCCCGAACGCGTGCCCGAGCATAGCCGCCTGCTCCGCGCCTTTTTCGGCGGAGCCTCCGCCGCCGCTCTCGCCCATGAGCCCGACGAGGCCATCGCCGCGCTTGCCTTGCGTGAACTGGAAGCTGTGCTCGGCCCGCTGCCCCCGCCGGACTTCCACGTCGTCCGCCGCTGGCCGCTCAGCCTGCCGCAGTACGGCGTTGGACACCTCGATCGCATGGCCGAACTCGAGCGCCTGCGGCAGGCCCAACCTAACCTTTGGCTGCTCGGCAATGCCTACCGCGGCGTCGGCCTGCCTGACCTCATCCGCGACGCCCGCGCCGCCGCCCACGAGCTCGTCAGCCGCTAAATGGAAAGCTCTCCGCGAGCTTCCACGGGCCGCTCAGGTAATGCCATAACTGCAGCCCAACTGCCTCCACCCGCCGCGCCTGAAACCCCGCCTGGAGTTGGGCCAAAAGCAGCTTCGCCCGCTCCGGAGTCGCCTTATTTTGCACTACTACATGCGGCTGAAAGCGCTGCTTATCCTGCCCGCTGAGATGCTCGCGGAAGGCCTCCACAAGCTCCGCATGTAGATCGAGCAGCGGGCGAGACCCCACCTGGTACGCGACGCCGCGCCCCAGCATCCGCAGCCCGGTCACCTGCATCGTGAACGGCGCCTGAGCCTCCGCCGCCACGCGCAACGCCTCGTACACCTCAGGCGTGTCCGGCAGGGTGTGAAAGAGCGTCAGGTGGGCCATTATCTGGTTCAGGTGCGCTGGAAAATGCGCCTGCCGCAAGCCCTCAAACCATGCCTGCGAAGCCTCGTCCATCTGCAGTGTCAAGATGTTGGTCATCGGCTATTTCCGCTTCCAACGAACGCCGTCTTTCGAGTCCTCAAGCACGATCCCTTGCGCCAGCAGCTCGTTGCGCAATGCGTCCGCCCGCGCAAAGTTGCGCATCTTCTTGGCTTTGGTGCGCTCGGCCACCATCGCCTCGATGGCTGCATCCGGCAGCGACAGCATCGCTATTACTTCCGGCGCTGCCTCCTCGAGCCGCCCCTCGCGCTCCGCCCAGGCAAGCGCCGCGCGCGTAATGTCCGCATCGCGATCCGCCAGCACCGCAAAGACGCCGTCGAAGCGTTCCAGCACTTCGAGGATCGCCGCCGCGTTGCCCGCCCGCAGCGTGCCCGCATCCGCGGCCGAGTTTCCCGCGCGCACCAGGTCGAAGATCGCCGCCTTCGCCTCCGCCGTGTTCAGGTCGTTTGAGAGTGCCGCGTCGTACTCTGCCCGCGCCCGCTCGGTCGCCTGCGCAAGCTCCGCATCGAGCCCCTCGGCAAACGTTCCGCGCATGCGCTCGGCAAACGTTCGCAGCCGTTCCACCGCATGGGTCGACTCCGCCAGCCCATCAAACGTGAAGTTCAGCTGATGCCGATATGGCACGCTCATCAGCAGCAGCCGGATCGCCGAAGCCCGATGACCTTTGAGCAGCAGGTCGCGCAGGGTATAAAAGTTTCCCTCGCTTTTGGACATCTTGCGCCCCTCGACCAGCAGAAAGCGCACATGCATCCAGTGCCGGGCAAAGGTCTGGTGGCTCGCCGCCTCGGACTGCGCAATCTCGTTTTCATGATGAGGAAACATCAGGTCTTCGCCGCCCGCATGGAGGTCGAAGCTCTGGCCCAGGAACTTGGTTGCCATGGCCGAGCACTCGATGTGCCACCCCGGCCGGCCCGCGCCGAGCGCCGTCTCCCACGCCGGCTCGCGCACGCCATTCGCGTCCGTCTTCACAGCCTTCCACAACGCGAAGTCGCGGGCGGCATCCTTGTCATACTCGTCCACATCGATGCGCGCGCCATCTTCCATGCCCGCAAAGTCCTTCTTTGAGAGCTTGCCGTACTCCGGGAACTTGGCGATGCGGAAGTACCAGCTGCCATCTTCCGCCTGGTACGCGATGCCCTGCGCGCTCAGCTGCTCGATCAGCGTCACCATCTCGGCGATGTTGTCGGTCGCATGCGGGATGACCTCGGGCCGCTCCACCCCGAGCGCATCCATATCCTCAAAGAATGCTTGCTCAAACTTCTCCGTGTAGGCGTCGATGCCCAACTTTGCGACCGCCGCGTTGCGGATAATTTTGTCATCGACGTCCGTCACGTTCATGGCGTGAAGAACCGCCATGCCGCACTGTTTCAGGTAGCGCCGCAGCACGTCCACGTGGATAAAGGTGCGGAAGTTGCCGATGTGGCCGTAGTCGTAGACGGTCGGCCCGCAGGCGTACATGCGGAGCGTTGCGCCGTCACTTGGGGCCAGCGGCTCGACGCGCCCGCTCATGGTGTTGAAGAGTTGCATGGTCAATCGTGTCTGCCTGTCAGTTGCCTTTGAATGAGCCGCTTTGGCCAGACTCGATTCTAGCCGACGCTCCCCAGGCGAAGCTGCGGCTGCGCTCCCATCGCTTCCGGCGCAAACTCCCCGGCGAGGTACTTCGGCCAGGCCGCCGCCGCGATCATCGCCGCGTTGTCAGTCGAAAGCGCCACGGAGGGAAATGCGACTGGTAGCCCCACCCGCGCCGCCTCCGCGCGAAACCTGCGGCGCAGCTCGCCGTTTGCAGCCACACCGCCAGACACCAGCAGTCCGCGCGCCCCGAACGCCTCCGCCGCGCGCATCGTCTGGCGCAGCAGATTGCCGACCACCGCTGACTGAAACGACGCAATCAGTCCCAGCGTCTGCGCGTCGCAGAGCCCGGCTGCCTCCTCGGGCTTCATCCCGGCCTGCGCCTCGAGCGTCGCGCGCCGCGTCTCGATTCCCGGGGCCATTGCCTGCGCCTGAACGTAGCGCAGCACGGCTGTCTTGATGCCGCTGAAGGAAAAGTCGAAGCGCAACCCTGCGTTCTCCTTCGGCTTGATCTGCCCAAAGTGAAACGGCACGGCACCCGGATCGCCAAAGGCCGCCAGCCGGTCCATCCACGGGCCGCCCGGATAGCCCAGCCCCAGCAGCTTTGCGACTTTGTCGTAGGCTTCGCCGGCCGCGTCATCCACCGTTCGCCCGACATTGCGATAGCTCCACGCGCCGGCCGTGGAGGCTTCCGCGAGGTAAAGGTGCGTGTGGCCGCCCGAGACCACCAGCGCCAACAGCGGATACTCCTCCGGCAGCGCGCCGCTGGCCCGCGACTCCAGGAGCACCGCGTGGATGTGACCCTCCAGGTGGTTCACCGCGATCAACGGTTTATCCAGGCCGAACGCCAGTGCCTTCGCGTACAGGATCCCCACCAGCAGTGCGCCGGCGAGCCCTGGCCCCTCGGTCACGGCGACCGCATCCAGATCGCCAAAGCCGATCCCTGCCTCCGCCATGGCCGCCCGGACGACCGGCACTAGGTTGCGGAGGTGCTCGCGCGAGGCCAACTCCGGCACTACGCCGCCATACTGTGCGTGCAGCGCGATCTGGGTGGCAACCACATTGGCCAGCACCGCCTCGCCCTCGCGCACCACCGCGGCCGCCGTCTCATCGCAGCTGGTCTCGATCCCCAGAATCAAGCTCGAGCCGCCCTCAAGTTTCTCCCGCATCTGCCGATGATAGGGGAGAGCGCATCCACATTTGTGGGATAGCGGCGAACCAATGGCCTGTTTACTTTGAAGGTGCGATGAACAACCCGATGATTATGTCCCCAAGCCGCACGACCGCAGAGCAAACCCGCAAACCCGCGTACAACGGTCTCTACCTGGTCAGCAGTAATCATCGGCCAGCGCCCAGCTCTGCCCAGCCTGCCCCAGCGCATCGCCTTACGCTTGCGACCGGTCGAACGTCCGAAGCTCCGCCCTCGGCCCAGGTGGAGGCGCGTTCCGCGGAGAGCATCCGCATCAAGCTCGCGGCCTGCTTCGGAGCGATTCTGACCGCGCCCGTCGTGTGGTGCCTGCATACGCTGATGCTCTCGCTCCAGACCCACTGACCGGCGCGGAACCCGGATGATCTAAGCTTGAGATCAGCATGGTTCTGAGCCTTACCCGCACCCCCGCACTCGCCTCTGCCCACGCTATCGCCGAGACGCTGCGCTCGGCCGGAGCGGAGGCCTACTTCGCCGGAGGCTGCGTCCGCGATCTTCTTCTCGGACTCGCCCCGAAGGACTTCGACGTAGCGACCAGCGCCACGCCGGACCACATTACGGCACTGTTCCCGCGCACTCAGTCCGTCGGTGCCCACTTTGGCGTCATCCTGGTGCTCGACGAGGTCGACGGCGAGTCCACTGCCACCGAAGTGGCCACCTTCCGCAACGATGGCGCCTACCTGGATGGACGCCGCCCGGAGGCTGTACGCTTTTCCACCGATCCCCGGGAAGACGTGCTTCGGCGCGACTTCACCATCAACGGCATGCTGCTCGACCCAGCCGGCTTTAAGGACGAGGGCGGCCACATCCACGTTGGCCTGGAAGCCGCGCTGGACTTCGTCGGCGGCCGCGACGACCTTGCCTCCCGCATCCTTCGCACCATCGGTTCGCCCTCGCTGCGCTTTGAGGAGGACAAGCTCCGCATGCTGCGCGGGGTTCGCTTTGCTGCCCGGCTTGACCTCACCCTGGAGCCCCAGACCTTCGCCGCCATCGAGGAGCACGCTGCCGAGCTCACTCAGGTTTCGAACGAGCGCATCCGCGACGAGCTCACCCGCATGCTGACCGAGGGCCACGCCTCGCACGCCTTTGCGCTCCTGCACGCGACCGGCCTGCTGCGGGTCGTCTTGCCGGAGGTCGAAACGATGCGTGGCGTTGAGCAACCCCCGCAGTACCACCCCGAGGGCGACGTCTGGGTGCACACGCTTATGCTGCTCGACCACCTGCCTGCCGGCGCTTCGCCCACGCTCGCCTGGGGCATGCTGCTGCACGATGTGGGCAAGCCGGCGACGTTTCAGCCGCCCAATCCGCACCGGCCTGGTGACCGCATCCGCTTCAACGGCCATGTGGAGGCAGGCATCCGCATAGCCGAGGTGATCCTTAGCCGGCTTCGCTTTTCCAACGGCGACTGCGCCCAGATCCTTGCTCTCATCCGCCACCACATGCAGTTCGGCGATGTGAAAGCGATGAAGACCAGCACGCTCAGGCGCTTTCTGCGCATAGCCCGCTTTGAGGAGCACCTGGCACTCCATCGCGCCGACTGCCTCAGCTCGCACGGCGACCTGCGCCTCTACGACTTCGCCAAGGCCGCGTACGAGCACGAAGAACCCGAGCATCTGCGACCCACTCTGCTGGTCACCGGCCGCGACCTGATCGCCGCCGGCTACCGCCCCGGCCCGGCTTTCAAGGCGATGCTTGAAGCCGCGGAGGACGCGCAGCTTGAAGGCGAGCTTGTCTCTCGCGAGCAGGGTCTGGACCGCATCACCCAGCTCTTTGGGCGTCCGGGCAAGCACCGATCGTATTGATGGCACTTCAAGTCCGGCCTGCCCATAACTCCGGGCCATGCAACCACCGGTCAACCGGGCGCCTCTATGTTTTGAGCATGTAAGGACATCGCCGGTGTCCAGTCTGGTGGGTTGTTCAGGTACGCGCTCACCTTCAACACAATTTCTACAGGCTCGCGGCTTTCTTCCGCGACGCCTTTTCTGGAGGCCCTCGTGTCAAAGTTCCAACTTCCATCGCTCCTCTGCCCCACGGAAACCGTCAACCGGGACCAATGGGAGACCGAGCGCCGCATGCTCGACTTCGAGAGGACCATGGGCCATCTCACTCGCCGTGGCTTCCTCTCGGCATTTGCCGCCGCTGCTGCTGTCGCGGCGATGGCCAATCCCGAACAGGCTCGCGCACAATCGACGACGCCACCGATCACCGATGTGCTCAACTTCGCGCTCAATCTTGAGTACCTGGAAGCCAATTTCTATCTCAACGTTTCGGCCGGAACGACTCTCTCCGCCACCGACATGGGAACCGGTGCCGTGGCCGCGGCTGGCCTGCCCGGCAAGCTGACCCTCGATGCCGCCACCCTGGCCGTAGTGCAGGGACTGGCCGCCGACGAGACGCACCACGTTGAGCTGCTGCGCTCCACCATCACCACGCTCGGCGGAACCCCGATCTCGCAGCCGCTCATCAACTACGCGGCCCATGGAGCGATCACGACGCAGGCCATGTTCCTAGCTGCGGCCCGGCAATTTACGGCTCTTGGAGGTTCAGCGTACGTCGGCTCCGCGCAGTACCTGATCTCGAACCCGACTGTCCTGACAGCTGCGGCGCGGATTCTCGGAGCCGAGGGTTTGCATGCCGGCGCGCTTAACAACTTGTGCGTTGTGCAGAACATCACCAGCCCGGCCATCGACGCCCAGGACGTTCCGCCGTCTTCGAGCAACTACTTCACCGTCTCTGCCGGAACCGCGCTTTCCCCTTCCCGGGCCACCACGCAGGTCCTTGGGGTTGCGTATGGCACATCGACGGCTACCACCACGATACCGGCGGGCGGCACCACGATGGGCGGCTTTTTCCCGAATGGCGTCAACGGCAACATTAAGTCCACCTAGGCGCGGCAAGCACGCGAGCCCTCCCTTGCTTCATTTACCGCCGATCTCTTAAGGAGTACATCTCATGTCTCACCGTCTTACCGAGCCAAGCCTGGACCCCATCTCAGCTGACCTGATCGACCTGACGCGCCGACGGTCTGCAGCACTTTTGAACCGTCGTACCTTCGCTGCGTCGCTCGTGGCTGCCGGAACCGTCGCTAGCGCCGGAGCCCTTGGCTGCAGCACCGGCTCCGTTCCCCTGACGAGCGTTGCCACTACGCCAGCGCCAGTGGACGTGCTCAATTTCGCCCTCAATCTCGAATACTTCGAAGCCAACTTTTATACCTTCGTCACCACTGGCGGAGGTTTGCAGAGTGGAGCCCAGGGCACAAACCCCGGGACGGTTACAGGTGGAGCCAAGGTGGCCTTTGTCAATTCCACCGTGGCGAGCGTGGCCAACCAGCTCGCGACCGATGAACAGGAGCACGTCAACTTTCTGCGCAACGCGATCACTGCCGTCGGCGGCACACCCGTCAGCATGCCGACCATCAACCTCACTCCTGCCGGTACCACGGCCGTTACCACCGACGCTACCTTCCTTGCGGCCGCACGCCAGTTTGAGGCCGTCGGTATCAGCGCCTACGCTGGCGGGGCTCAGTACCTGGTCAGCACCCTTACGGCACTGAACTATGCCGCGCAGATTCTCGATACCGAAAGCCAGCACGAAGGCTTTCTTCGCGAGCTCTGCATCGCGCTCGGTGTCACCTCCGGTGCGGTCGACTCGCAGGACATCCCGCCTACTTCTGCCACCGTCTTCAACACCAACGCGAATGGCCTGGTTGCCGTGCGCACTACCTCGCAGGTCCTTCAGATTCTCTATGGCGCTCCAGGCTCGATCGGCGTGTCCAAAGGCGGCTACTTCCCCAACGGGCTGAATGGCAACATCACCACCTCCTAGTTAGCTTGCTTTTCCTGCTTGCCCATCCATCACATAGCAACGTGGCGGGTGGGCTTTGCTTTCGCCAAGCCGCAAAACGTACCGCATGAGACCAACTATCTTCGACACACTCGTCGTCGGCGCGGGGGTCGCGGGACTTTCTGCCGCGCGAACCCTGGCCGAGGCTGGCCTGGCCGTTGCCCTTCTCGATGCACAGCCCCGCATCGGAGGGCGTATCCTCACACGCCGCGAGGGCGCGGAGGTGATCGAGCTTGGCGCCGAGTTCCTCCATGGACGTGCTCCGGAACTTTGGCAGGTGCTCGAGGAGGCTGGCCTGGCCACCTACGAGCGCACCGGAGAGTTCCTTGAGCCCGGCCGAGAGGGACTCGAAGCAGCGTCGCATGAACAAGATGACTCGGTCGGTCCGCTCGAGCAGCTCAAGGACTTCGCAGGTCCCGACTGCTCTTTCGCGGCCTGGCTTGAGCGCCTGCATCTGCCCGCAGAGGAAGCAGCAGAGCAGCTCGGATATGTTGAGGGATTCAATGCCGCGGACGCTCGCGAGGCCTCCGCGCTTGCGCTCGGCCGGCAGCAGCGCGCCGAGGACGAGATTGAGGGCGATCGCAACTGGCGCATTACGGAGGGCTACGACCAGCTTCCCGGCTTTTTGCGTCAACGCTTTGACGCCGCCGGAGGAACTCTGGTCCTTGAATGCGAGATTGTGTCAGTCACCTGGGCGCGCGGCTGCGTCAAGCTCACCACGGCCGGCGGTCAGTGCTATCACGCACGCCGAGTCGTGATCACGCTTCCGCTGGGCGTGCTCCAGGCCGGCTCTGTCCAGTTCGAACCACCGCCGGACGTCATCTTTGAAGCAGCACGACGGATGCGAATGGGGCAGGTCTTCCGCGCAACCATGATTTTCGATCGCCGCCTTTGGCCCGAGTCGATGAGCTTCCTGATTGCGCGCGCTGGTGCGCCCTCGGTTTGGTGGACCGCGCATCCCGCCCAAAGCCTGACCGTGACTGCCTGGACCGGCGGACCGGCGGCTTTGCCGCTGCTCGCTCTCTCTGTGGCGGAGCTACGAGCCCGCCTGACGCAAGCCTTCGCCGAAGCGCTCCACCTTGATCGCGCGCAGGTCGAGGCCGCTCTGCGTTCGCTGCACACGTATCCGTGGCACAGCGATCCGTATGCGCGCGGCGCGTACTCCTGGGTGCCCGTGGGCGGGCTTGACGCGTCCGAGATTCTCAGCCGGCCGGTCGAAAACACTGTCTTCTTCGCAGGCGAGCACACCGACATCACCGGCCACTGGGGCACCGTGCACGCTGCGCTGCGGTCCGGTCTGCGCGCAGCCGGGCAGGTCCTGGCCGGCTGAACGGCTATGCTGGTGGGGCAATGTCGTTGGCGCCCCAATCATCGCTAAAGCTCTTCAAGTTTGCGCTCGCCGTGAGCCTACTGATCTCGGCGGCGTTGTCGGTCGTCTGGACGGTTCATTGGCCGCTGGTTGGCGACGCAGCTTTGATCCACTACATCGTCTTTCTTACTGAGCATGGCATGGCTCCGTACCGGGTTTTGGGCGATATGAACATGCCAGGCTCCTTCCTTGTCGAGAGCGCCGCCATGCACCTCTTCGGGGGAGGCGCGGTCGCCTGGCGGATATTCGACTTCACCCTGCTAGGTCTTGCAGCCTGCGCCTTCTTCACCATTACCGGCCCCGGCAACCGCCTCGCCGGCCTGTTCGCAGCCAGCCTCTTTGCGCTGGTCCACGCCCGTGACGGCCTCGCCGAAGGTGGCCAGCGCGACCTTACCATGGCCGTTGCTCTGCTTGCTGCCACGGCTTTTCTGCTGCTTGCGATCCGCATGCGCGCCCTCTGGCCTGCGGCAGTTTTCGGTCTGCTCTCGGGCCTGGCCCTGACGATCAAACCGACAGCCCTGCCCCTTAGTCTTACCCAGCTTGCCCTTGCTCTGTGGGTGCTGCGCCGCCGCGGCCAGTCCTGGTGGCCGCCGCTCGCCGCGACTCTCGTTTCGATGGCGCTCTTCCCTCTCTTGGCTCTTAGCTTCCTGCTTGAACAGCGCGCCGTGGCGGCGTTCCTCGAGGGGCTTCGCAGCATCGTGCCGTACTACGCCAGCCTCGGACTCCGGCCTCTCGGGTATCTGCTGCTGCACAGCCTTTCCCCTCTGCTTGCCGTAGTTTTGCTTTGGCTGATGGCACTCGTGCTGGCTCATCCGCCGCTCACAGTGGAGCGTTCCCTGCTCTTCTGCGGCGTCTTCTTTGGCCTGTTCTCCTATGTCGTGCAGGCGCGCGGACTGCCCTACTATCGTTATCCGCTACTGGCATTCCTGCTTCCGCTTATGGCGCTCGACCTGACCCGCCTGCTGCCCACTCCGCGGCCGAGCACCTCCCGCACCCAAGCCGCTACAGCCCTGGCCGCGCTCGCTCTCGGCGTCGGCAGCCTCTGGATCGCCCCGCAATCGGCCTTCCTGATCCACCGCTACCGATGGCGGGACACCGACTTCCTTTCCTCGCTCGAGCAAAACCTCGACCGGCTCGGAGGCCCTCGACTTTCCGGCCACGTCCAATGCATCGACTCTATCTCCGGCTGCGGCGCGACCCTCTACCGCATGCGCCTGGTGCAATCGACCGGCGTTCTATCGGACTTCCTTCTCTTCGGCCCCGAAAACGTTCCGATTGTCCAGAAGACGCGCGCCGATCTCTTCACCGCGTTCGACCAGCGTCCTCCGCAGGTCATCGTAGTCAGCAGCTGGCTGCATATCAATGGTCCGGGCAACTTCCAGAAGCTCGACCGCTGGCCCGCCTTCGAGCGGTTTCTCGCCCAGCGTTATCGCCTCGAAACGGCGTGGTCGCCGAACCACCCTATGCGCTGGTGGAGTCGCGAAGAGCTGTCGGCCAGCTACCGCATTTACGTGCTGCGCTAACCGCGCACTCTACCGAAGTGGACTTAGAGCGACGCGATGCAGACTCGAGCTCCTGCCGCTATCTTTCGGAGAATAAAACGCCTTCCGCCAGCCGCGTAGCGCCCACCCCGAGATGCCGATGCACATCCTCCCGGAAGCCTGGGAGTGCTCATGCTGTGTTTGGATGCAGCATCACACAATGGTCAAAAACGAGCACCCCGCGAACACTCTCAGAGACACTTTGTGGATGAAGTGACCCCATTGGGCCCGAGTGTATCTTAGAGACATGCCGGTTACCAAAGCGCTGCTGAACACTCCCCTGGATACCACACCGAATACCTTCATCAGCGTAAACGGCCGCACCGTCGAGGCGCATCTCGGGGAGCACCTGATTGAAGCGCTCAATCGCGATGCCGCTCACCTGAACGAAAAGCAGGTTCCGCAGGTCTGCTACCTGCAGCAGATGGGACCTATCCAGTCCTGCGATACCTGCATGGTGAAGGTCAGCGCTATCCCCGGCGAGCCCGGGCAACTCGTTCGTGCCTGCGCTACCCCGGTGACCGCGCACATGTCCGTTGCGACCGAAGGCCATCAGGTTGACGTGGCTCAACGCGAAGCCTTCGACCGCATTCTGCAGAACCACATGCTCTACTGCACGGTGTGTGACAACAACAATCAGAACTGCACGATCCACAACGCCACCTCGGACCTCGACGTGAAGCACCAGGCGCGTCCGTACCTGAAAAAGCCGTACGAGAAAGACGAGACCAACGCCTTTTACCGCTACGACCCCGACCAGTGCATCCTTTGCGGCCGTTGCGTGGAAGCCTGTCAGAACGTGCAGGTCAACGAGACCCTGACCATCAACTGGGAAGACGCGCACCCTCGTGTGCTTTGGGATGGCGGCCATACCATCGATGGCTCCTCCTGCGTCAGCTGTGGCCACTGCATCAGTGTGTGCCCGTGCAATGCGCTCATGGAGAAGTCCATGATCGGCCATACCGGTTACTTCACCAATATTCCCGCACCGGTGCTCGACGACATGATCGAGGTCGTCAAGGGCATCGAGCCGCCCATCGGCTACGGCCCGATTCTTGCGCTTAGTGAGGTCGAAGCCGAGATGCGCAAGCAGCGCGTCAAGCAGACCAAGACCGTGTGCGCGTACTGCGCCGTAGGCTGCAGCTTCGATGTGTGGACGCGCGACCGCCACATCCTGAAGATGGAGCCGACCCACGGCCCAGCCAACGGCATCTCGACCTGCGTCAAGGGCAAGTTTGCCTGGGGCCACATCAACTCCGACGACCGCCTGACCACGCCACTGATGCGCGACGGCGACACCTTCAAGCCGATCTCGTGGGAGCAGGCACTCGACCTGATCGAGGAGAAGTTCACCTCCATCAAACGCGATCACGGCCCCGACGCCCTCGCCTTCATCGCCTCTTCGAAGACCACCAACGAAGAGGCGTACCTGATGCAGAAGCTTGCCCGCGCGGTTATCGGCACCAACAACGTCGACAACTGCTCCCGCTACTGCCAGAACCCCGCCACCAAGGGCCTGCAGCGCACCGTCGGCTATGGTGGCGACACCGGCTCCATTGCCGATATCGAAAAGGCCGGCCTGGTGTTGATCATCGGCGCCAACCCCGCCGAGAACCATCCCGTGCTCGCCACCCGCATCAAGCGCTCGCACAAGTTTCGCGGCCAGCGCCTCATCGTCGCTGATCTCCGCAAAAACGAGATGGCCCAGCGCGCCGACCTCTTCTTCCGCCCCAAGCCCTCCACCGATTCGGCCTGGCTCTGCGGTGTCGCTAAGTACATCCTCGACCAGAACCTGCATCAGCCGAAATTCATCGAGCAGTGGGTGAATCACTTCGAGGAGTACAAGGCCTCGCTCGAGCTTTATACCCTTGCGCATACCGAAGAGATCACCGGCATCCCCACCGATACTCTTATCCAGATTGCCCACGAGATCGTCTCCGCGGACGGCGTGTGCATTCTTTTTGCGATGGGTGTCACGCAGCACTGCGGCGGTTCGGACACTGCGACCGCGCTCTCGAATCTCCTCCTGCTCACCGGCAACTACAAGCGTCCGGGCGCCGGAGCCTACCCCCTCCGCGGCCACAACAACGTCCAGGGCGCCAGCGACTTCGGCGCCATGCCCGACGTCTACCCCGGCTATCAGCACGTCAACGACGCCGGCGTTCGCGCCAAGTTCGAAGCCGAGTGGGATATTACGCTGCCCACGACCAACGGCAAAGACAACCACATGATGATCGAGGCCATTCTCGAGGGCTCGCTCAAATCTCTTTACATCAAGGGCGAAGACACCATCACCTCGGACTCAAACGCAAACTACGTCGGCGACGCTCTTCGTAAGCTCGAGTTCCTCGTCGTCCAGGACATCAACTTCTCCGAGACCGCACGGTTCGCCGACCTTGTACTGCCTGCCGCCACCTCGCTTGAGAAAGACGGCACCTTTACCAACACCGAGCGCCGCATCCAGCGCCTCTACAAAGCCTTGGAACCGCTCGGCGACTCCAAAGCTGACTGGGAAATCCTGCAGCTGATCGCCAACCGGCTCGGCGCCAAGTGGAACTACAAGCACCCGTCCGACATCATGGACGAGGTCGCTCGCCTCACCCCGCTGTTCGCCGGCGTCCGCTATGATCGTCTCGAAGGTTACGCCAGCCAGCAGTGGCCCGTGCACGCCGACGGCACCGACAGCCCGCTCCTCTTCACCGAGAAGTTTCCTTTCCCTGACGGCAAAGCCCGCTTCTTCCCGATCGAGTACATCGCGCCTTCGGAAGAGGCCACCGACGTCTTCGACCTCCACCTCAACAATGGCCGTTTGCTGGAGCACTTCGAGCAGGGCTCGATGACCCGGCGCACCCCGGGCATCCACGCCATGACTCCCGACACCTTCGTCGAAGTCTCGCCTGAGCTTGCCGCTGAGCGAGGCATCACCACCGGCCGCCACGTCCAGCTGCGTTCCCCTTACGGCCGCGTCAAGGTCCAGGTGGTCGTCTCGGACCGCGTCTCCGGCAAGCAGCTTTACATGACCCTGAACTCGACCGAAGAACCGGTCAACCGCCTCACCAGCAGCCACACCGACCGCGCCACCCACACGCCCGCGTTCAAGGAAACATCCGTGGAGATGGTGATCCTGCCCGAGCAGGGACCGAATCCTCTGCCACCCGGCAACTTCCGCCACGGCCATCGCACGCCGCAGCCAGGGGTCGAGATCGAGCGCAAGTGGGCGCTGCCGAGCTACCACCTTCCCGGAACCCAACCCGGCGACGAGCTCGTCCAAATCAAATCCACTACCGTCTAAAAGGAGCTGTCCCGTTGGCCAATCCGATCGCGTTCAAACCCAAGGTCAACCCCAAGCAGGAGCGCGAGCGCCAGCTGGCGGCGGCACCGTCCTCTCACTCCGAAGAGCTTCTCGTCGTCTATGACATCCTGAAGGCGGCACACGCCAACGGCACCCTCGACCTGATCAACGGCCTGGTCGGTGGGCGCGACATCATTGCGGGCAAGCTGGCCGAGTACGCGAAACTTCCCGGCGGCATCAACGCCATTCGCAACCTGCTCGCCGCCGGCAAAATCCTGATGGCGCTCGACCCTGAAACTCTCGACCACGTCAGCAAAGCCCTTGTCACTGCCACGGGTCAACATAAGAACGAGACGGAAGCGCCGTCGTTCTGGGAGCTTGGCAAACGCGCCTTGAGCGAAGACAGCCGCCGCGGTTTATCGCTGCTTACACTTATGCTCAGCGGCCTCGGCCGCAACAAGAACGCGCCACAGGACCATGAAAGCCCCGTTCGCGATACCGTGACACCGGTGCAAAGTCCTGCCCCTATTTTCCTCGCCGCCACAGTTTGCCTCGGCTCCGCGCTGGTGCTGTTCCTGCGCAAGAAATGATTACCAGAGAGAAGCAACTTGGTGTCACTTAGTTGGCAGCAGGTTTGTCCACATGCTCGATGACGAGCACGTGCACCGGTCCCCGGCCTGCCTCTAAGTGAATGCCAAGCTGCTCCTCGAGCGCTGTCGGCAATGGAGGCGCGTCGCTCTCTCCCGGCGTGCCCGTGCCATAATCCGACGCCCAGCGTAGCGTGAAATCATAGACCGCATCGGAGGGCAAACCAGTTTTATCGATCATAGTTTGCTGCAGATTCAACGCCAGATTCGCCAACAGCATGGAGAGTGGAATTCTGCTGGCCTCCATCACCGTAGCCGCGCCTCCCGTCGTCATTAGCCTGGAGTCCGCCACCTTACCGGCAGCCTTCTCCTCTGCGGTCATGAGAATGGGTTTTAGCTTCATCCCACCCTTGACCGGCGAAAGGGTAAGAACTTTTCCGGTACGGGTCTCCAGATGAGCCTTGAGCTGAAAACGCTCGGCCAGCAGCCGCTGCATCATCTGGCTTTTCTGCTCGTGGGTGAGCTTCTTCAGTCGCTCCGGTGTCAGCTCGGTCGATTTGCCCGTAATATCCCAGTGCAGATTGTCGGTCCACGAAGGCGCTCCGATCACTTGATCCTCGCGCACATTCCAGCTGCTCGCGATGACATTCTTTAGTCCTGTATTCACCACGCTGAATCCATCGTCGCTGACATGCCAGCTCATGCCCATAGCACCTGGGTCGTGCGGCTTGACGCTGATGATGTCATAGGCCGGCGACGAGATACTCTGCGCTGCTGCCGGCATACACAGCGAGAGCAACATGACAAAGCTCAATTGAAACAGAGGCCGGCACGGAGGCATAGCGTTTACCCTGAGGCGGTTCGCACTTTTGCCCGATCATACGAGACCGTCATCCCTATCACAAGCCCTGCCCAACTTCCTCGCTGCCGCCTTCTGTTTTCTCTCTGCGCTCGAGATTCGTCCTGACGGGTTCCGCTATCCTAGCCGGAGATGATCTCCGTCCTCATCCTCACGCGCAACGAAGAGCGCGACCTACCCGGCGCCCTCGCTTCGGTTGCCTGGTCGGACGACATCCACGTCCTCGACTCCCACTCCACCGATGCTACCGTTGCGCTCGCCCAAGGCGCGGGCGCCCACGTCACCGCGCGCCCCTTCGATAACTACGCCGCCCACCGCAACTTCGGCTTCACCCTCCCCTTCAAATATTCCTGGCTGCTGATCCTCGACGCCGACGAGCGCCCCACGCCAGCGCTCTCTGCGGAGATGCAGCAGCGCGTCGCCACGGCCTCACCCGAGGTCTCCGCCCTCCGCCTTCGCCGCCGCGACTTCCTCTTCGGCACATGGCTCAAGCACGCGCAGCTTACGCCGCTCTATATCCGTCTCGTTCGCCCTGAGCGCTCGCGCTGGACCCGCTCCATCAATGAGGTACTCGAAGTCGATGGGCTCATCGCCGACCTCATCGAGCCGCTCGACCACTTCCCCTTCTCGAAGGGAATCGCCCACTGGGTTGATAAGCACAACCGCTACTCGACGATGGAGGCCGAGCTGATCCATTCCCAATCCGGCCTGCAGAATCCTTCGCTCCGCACCGCGCTGGGTCTAGGCCCGGGCGACCCCGACTTCCACACCCGCCGCCTCCACCAGAAGGCGCTGTTTTACCAGCTGCCTGGCCGCCCTCTGATCAAGTGGAGCTACATGATGTTTGTTCGCGGCGCGCTGCTCGATGGCCCCGCCGGCATCGCCTATGCGACGCTGCAAAGCTTCTACGAGTACCTCATCGTGCTCAAAACCAAAGAGCTGCAAGCGAATGCGCCTCCGGTAAACTTGCCCTGAGGTCTTGGCTGCAATGTATCTGTTCCTGCGCTTGCTTTTTTCCGTGGCGCTCGTCGGCTCCGTCACCTCGTCCATTTACTGCCTCATGGTCATCGCAGCGGCCATTCGCTTTGGCCTGCGCAAGCGCAGCGACGAACGCACTCCGCCCGACTTCACGCCCGCGCTCAGCGTCCTGAAGCCGCTGCATGGAACCGAGCCCGGCATGGAGCGCAATCTCGAAACCTTCTTCGAGCAGGTCTATCCCGCACCATTCGAGCTGCTGTTCTGCGCCCGCCACGCCACCGACCTCGGCCTCCTGCTGGCAGAGCAGGTCGGCGCGCGCTACCCTCACGTGCGCGCCCGGTATCTCACCTGCGGCGAACCGATTCCGAAATTCCACAACGCCAAGGTTTATTCGCTTGAAAAGCTCGACTCCGTCGCCCAGTACGACCTCTACATCAGCTCCGACGCCGATGTGCGGGTAGCGCCGGATTATCTTCTGCGCATGGTCCAGAACCTGCGCGATCCAGCGCTCGGCATCGCGTCCTGCGTCTACGTTGGAACCGCCTACGGTGGCCCGCGCGCAAGCTTCGCCGCGAAGCTGGACGCGGTCGGCAAGTCGGTCGAGATGACCTCCGGCGTCCTGGTCGCCGACATGATTGAAGGTACCAAATTCGCGCTCGGCGCCACCATGGCCACCCGCCGCCAGAGCTTCCAGCAGGTAGGCGGCTTTGCCGAGCTCGGCCAGTTCTACGCCGACGATTTTGAACTTGGCAACCGGCTCGCCAAGCAGGGTGCCGGCGTCAAAATGGCCACCCACATCATCAAGCTCATGGTGCAGGACACCCCGTTCTGGATCTCGTTCCGCAACCAGCTGCGCTGGATGCAGTCGACCCGCCGCTCGCGCCCGTGGGGACACCTTGGCAGCGGCCTCACCTTCGCCATGCCCTTTGGCCTGCTCGGCCTGTTCTGGAGTTTGCTTGCCCATCGTCCCGTTGCCGGCCTTCTCTGGCTCGCGGCGATGATCGTAAATCGCTGGCTGCAAGCCACGGCCATTTTGTCCGTGCTTGGCGACCCCGACCTCTTGCGCAACATCGCCATCTATCCTCTACGCGACATGCTCGGCAGCCTTCTTTGGCTCGGCAGCTATGGCGGCGACAAGTTCTACTATCGAGGCAAGATCTACACCCTCAAATCCGGCGGACGAGTCGAGGCACCAGAATAGAGCGAGTGCAGCAACGACTGGCGTTGAGCTTGGATCGAGTGAAAGTTTCTTCTTGCGCACAGAACCGCGTGGAGCAAGAACGTGCGATGAGACTTGCTAACGCTACGCGCCACACCCGCAGGACTCACGGGGAATCAAGGTGGTGGGCAAAACTACCGCGCGGGGTTCTCCGGCTCCGCCCTTCAACCGTTCGAAGAGCAAGCCAGCGGCTTCTCGTCCGATCGCTTCAGCAGGTTGCTGAACTACCGACAGACTTGGCGTCAGCATATCCGCCAGGTCGAAATCGTCGAACGAGAGCATAGGAAGATCGCGTCCCACTGTTTTTCCCAGCTCGCGCAAATAGCGAAGGCTGAGCATCGTGCACGTCCAATTCAGGGTGAAGAGAGCATCCGCTTTCTCTGACCCGAAAACATGCTCCTCAAACCATGCAGCGGTCAGCATGCTTTCGTGCTTCACCAGGAGAGCTTTGGGTTCGAGGCAAGCAGCTGCCATGCCGGCTCGATAGCCCGACACCCGTTCGCGAAAGGTATAGAGGTGGGGCCTGGCTCCGATCGCGACAATATTGCGCAAGCCATGGCCGATGAGATGAGCAGTCGCCTCTCGTGCGCTGCGGCGGTTTGTCACCGTAACAGAGTCGAATGTGGCGTTGCGGAGCTGCTGGTCAAATGTCACGACGTGCACGCCATTGGGTATGACGTCACTGAAAGAATTTGTCCGACTGTCAGCAGGTGCAACGATCAAGCCATCGATTTGTCTGCCTACGAGGCCGACGATCTCAGATCGTTCTACTTCTAAGTCTCCACCTGAGCTTGCCAGGATAAGCACATATCCATTTGCCCGTGCTACTTCCTGCACAGCGTGCACTGCATTCGCCGTAAAGGGGTCTGAGAGGTTCGGCACAATCATGCCGATAGCGGCGGATCTTTGCGCTTTAAGTCCCCGAGCCAATTCATTCGGGCGATAGCCAAGACGCTGCATCGCAGCCCGGACGCGGACGACCTTGTCTTCACTTACTCTTTCGTTGTTCAGAACACGAGAGGCGGTCTTCAGAGAAACATCGGCAAGGCGCGCAACGTCGAGTAGCGTAGGTGCCTGACTCTTCCAAATAGCCATCTTTCAGCAAATCTATCCGCAAACTCCAGTGAAGTCTACCCTGTTTATGAAGCAGCAAACGATCCAAGCCCGGTTCCTCGGGTTTCCGGGTACCAAAGCCAGATGACTATAATCTGTACGACCATCATGGAAGCGAAGATGTAGAAAATTCCGGAGGAGGAGGCATGCTGCACGCTCGGAAATATGGAGATGAGGATGGCATTGCTTATCCAGTGAATGGTCGATCCAAAGCCCTGGCCGGAGCCTCTTAGGCCGGGCGGAAACAATTCGCTCAGATACACCCAGACGACTGTTCCTTGAGAGAAAGCGAAACATAGGTTGTACGTAATAAGGATAAACAAATACAAAGCCGGCGCGGCATGACGAGGGATTGCGAGGCCGAGTGTGAGCAGGCAGATCGCCATCCCCACGGAACCCAGGTACAGAAGAGGTTTGCGTCCTAAGCGATCGACGAAAGCCATCCCAACGATTGTGGTTGCCAAGCTGAGACCCGAGATGACGACCGTGTAAGTGTGGCCAAGCGAGAGAGTAACTCCAGCGCTGGCCAGGATCTCGAGCAGGTATAACAGCAGGACATTGACTCCGGAAAGTTGATTAAAGATAGCAATACTTGCGGCCAGCAAGATGAGGCGAGTGTTTTTCCGAGCAAACAATCGCTGAGACGGAGGCTCACTGCTTAGCGCTGAAGGAGCGGTGACACGCGGCATGAATCTCGCGAAGATGAACAAGATACCTGCAGGGACCGCTCCCAGGCCGAGTATCCACCTCCACGTCGCACCCTGGGGAGCGAAGTGCGAGCAAGCCGCTCCGGCCGTGAATGCCACAAGGACACCCACACCGACCTGCACCTGGAACACTGCCACCACCCGGCCTCGGATGGCGGACGGAGCGATCTCTGCAAGATACAAGGGACATGCTACGGTGAAGCCTCCAATCGCCATTCCGCACAGACACCTCATCGTCAAAACAAGAAGCCATGCCGAGGGAGCGGGCATCGTTATACCGGCCGCGGCAACTGTGTAAAGCAGAGCGCACGACGCAATCAACGTTCGACGGCTGAACCTGTCTGCGAAACGCCCAGCAAGGATGGAGCCGCCAACAGTGCCCCAGATCGAGGCCGAGATTGTCATTCCGAACGCCCAAGGTGCGAGGGCAAAGTGTCTACTCAGACTTTCCGTTGCGGCGGAAAGTGCTCCAAGGTCGAATCCGAAGACGAACCCACCGAACGAGCCGACGAGAACTGCCGCTATGAGACGCCGATGCACAGAGATCCCTTCCTCGCGATTGTACCGGGATCATTGACAGCGATGAATGGCATCGTATAGTTTGCAAGCAAACCAGACAACGTTGTCTTTCAAAAGTAAGGACGAACAGGTGCAATCTAAAGTTATAAGTGAACTGAAGCGACTTACTTTCGACTCGGCCTTCTGCTTAGCGCTCATGCTACTTCTCTCTTCCCCGGCGAGAGTGGCTGCGCAAAATGCCTCACCGGTCACTCAGGCCGTGCCCTATTCTTTTCCTGTGGTTCTTCCCCCCATGCAGTCCTCGCCGCCTGAAGATCCAGCGGCGCCTTACACTCCGACTGTCGTCAGTCTGATTAAACAACTCGAGCCTCATAGTCCACCGACACCGGCAGAACTCGCGATCGCAGCGGCGCTCCTGACCACGCACGGAGGGACGTATGCTCATCCGGAAGGCTCGAATCCTACGTGCCACAATCTGGCCAACGTGAACGTGAAGACGGCGACCACTCCCCGCATTATGCCGCTCTGTTTTTCCGATGGACTCGGGATCAACGTCGACTCAGGCCCTAACGTCGGACGTAGCACCGGCCTGCCATCGATGCTTATGCTGGCTTCGACCTTCGATCGGGAACTTGCAAATGCCATGGGGCAAGTGGAAGGGCGCGAGGGACGCAATCTGATGGCGACCGGACTTCTAGGCCCACAGGCAGATACCGACGTCTTCATTAACTGGCAGCGCGGCCATCACACCTCAGGCGAGGATCCATTTCTCAACGGCGTCATGTCGGCAGCGCAGATCAACGGCATCCAGGGCCAAGGCCTCATGTCGCAAGTGAAGCACTACGCGGTCTATTACGGAGCGGGTGGATCGTTCACGGAGGTGCAGGATCAAGCTTTGCACGAGATGCTCCTGACGCCTTACGAACTCGCGCTCAAAGAAGGTGGAGCGTCGTCGATCATGTGCTCCTATCAGAAGTTCAGGGATGCATCGTCCTTTCTGAATAAAGACGTCGACATCCTTACCCAACCTAGTCCCTTCCCTGGAGCTTCAATAAGAAGCTGGCCCTTGAACGAAGTACACTTTGCCTGCGAAAATCCGCTGCTTCTCACCTACGTGTTGCGCAACCAATGGGACTCGAAGGCATTCGTCGCATCCGACTACGGAGGGGTTCACAGCTCCAGCGGCTTTCTGCAAGGGGACGACCGGGAAGACCCGACTGAATCTTACTTTGGAAGCACGAATCCGGAAGGCACGAATGGCAGCAACGACCTGGGACTCGCCTCAACCAGCAGCACGTGTGCCGACGACCATGGCAAAGCAATCTCGTGTCACGAAGCCTCGGCTGTGCATGTGGCGGGTATACCAGGGCCGAACTGTCCCACCACAGGCTGCGCGGTTGCCAACGCCGTGGCGAACGGAAGCATCCCTTTGCCGGTGTTTAATCAGGCTCTTGCGCGGGTGCTCTACCAGGAGGAGAGATTCGGCATGCTGGGCTGCGACAACGCGAATTCAGACTGCAAGAATCCGGGTGGAATGGGAGCGGACCGCAGCGGCCTGACTCCGTTGCTGGAAGGCGCAAGGACCGGGCCGCCGGAACTAGGCACCAGGAACGGCGACGCGGCAATCTCCGAGAGAGTCGCGGAAGAAGGGGCAGTCCTGCTCAAGAACGATCGGCAGACGCTGCCTATAACCAGCGTGACGTTGAAGGGTGGGATCGCAGTAAGCGGGCCTGGCGCGGAGTACCTGGTCGCCAATCCTAACAATGAAGGTGCTGCGGGATTTCACGAACGCAATGCGATCAACCCGCTGCAGCAACTCATGGCTTTGAGCGGCAAGCCGTCTGCCTTTACGTATACGCCGGCAAACTCGCCAACTGGTCAGCCTGTGCCGTGCGACGTCCTCAGCAGCCAACCTTCAAGTGGCGCCGCGCCGTCGTCCGTTCCGGGTTCTGGGTGTGGCGCAGGCAGCGGACTGCAGCGTTATTCAGGAAGCACCGCTGAAGGTCTGGCGGCAGATCGCGTCGACACGAAAGTCGACTATTCGGCGGTCTCGTCCGAAGGACGCCTCGAAGGCGGCAAAGTCTATCGGTGGGATGGCTGGATTTATATCCCGACCAAAGACTCCTATGTATTCCGCATTCAGCACAGCACCGCCATGGCGGACGCAAACGTGCGTTTAACGTTGGATAGCAGCCAAAAGAATCTTGTCGACGCGAGTTCGTTCTATCAAGGCTCCTGGTATGGCAGTCAACCCGTTGTCGTTTCATCGACAAACGCCGGCTATGTCGAGGCCGGGCTTAGAAATCGTCAGTGCGCCTCCTCGCCAGGTAAGAAGGCAAGAACCTCACCGACGCTGGTGCGCTGTTCCGAGTCTCCCTCTGTTGGATGGCACAAGGTCACGCTCACCGCGGATGCAACAGGCGTGCCCGCGAACTCGCAGATCAGTTTTCGATTTGCCTTCTCTCGCACCGATGGTGACATAGCCGATGCGGCGTCCGCGGCTGAAGGAAAGGCGCTTGCACTTGTCTTTGTCGACGACCAGGCGCGCAATGTTGTTCCTGAAACCGCTGCGCTTTCCTCGCTGACCAGCGAACAGGTGCGCTTGATCAAGGCAGTTGCCGCAAAGAATCCGAACACCGTAGTCGTCATCAATACCGGAACGCCTTTCGTCGTGAAAGAGTGGATTGACGACGCGAACGTCAAGGCTGTGCTCACTATGGGTCAGGCCGGCCAGGAGGGTGGGACTGCTACGGCTCGCCTGCTGCTTGGCCAGGCCAACCCAAGCGGACATGTCACGATCACCTGGCCGAGAGACAATACTGATACGGTCGAGGGCTACAATCAGCTTCGCGGCCTGTACCCCGGAGACACCGCGGGTGTCCATCCGGAGCGCGTTGGCTCAGGCGATGGAACAGCCGTCGAGTCGCAGGGAATCTACTCCGGCTATCGGTACTATGACAATCTAGACTTGCCGGTACAGTTTCCTTTTGGCTATGGACTTTCTTATACCCGGTTCAAATTTTCGGGCCTGAAGCTGACACCGAAAGAGGACGGGACCATATCAGTTACATTTACTGTAACAAATGCAGGGCGCATGGCCGGTGCAGCGGTGCCACAGGTGTATGTGGGAGCCGGTCGAGCCATCGACGGCGTACAGCAGGCAGTCCGCTCACTCCGCGGCTTCGACCGCGTGTATCTCGAACCGGGACAAGCAAGGCTGGTCAAGATCACTCTCGATCAGCGCTCGTTCCAATATTGGGATGAGCCTCGCCAGCAGTGGGTCACGAACTACGGAAGCCGCACCATCTTCGTAGGAGACGCGGATTTACTCGCGTCTTTACCGCTCTCTGCATCCGTCACGCTTGTGGAACAGAATAGATAGTTGTTTCGAAATGCTTTGTAGTTACATCAGGTAAGCTCTACACGTCTGAGAAAGGTACACCTTCCGGCCCGCTCCAGTCATACATTTTCTCCACGCGGCCGGGATGCGAAAACTCCCATGCCTCTGGCGTCGTTCCGCTTGTCGGATGCACTGGAAAGCCCTGCCCACTTTGTGCGGAGAGAGCCATCGCATCTCGCATTGCGGACTTGATCTCTGGAGTCATTGCGGCTGGATCGGGTGAAAGGAACAGCGATGTGCCACTCCTCGCCACAACATCCATCCACTGACTCGTCTCTCTCCAATTGACCGCGAGGGTCATCGCGACAATGTCTGGATCGACATGGGAGAAGGTGCGATGCTGAGCGATTCTATGGGACAGTGTATTGACACCGTAACGGCGCGTTCGCTCCCAGTCGTGGCCGCTCGTATCATCTCCGATGCGTTGCGATTCGAAGATTCCAGCCGCGATGTGGCCCACGGTATTACAGCCCAGAATGTTAGTCTGTTCTCCGGCCGCGGCTCGAATCGCCTGGTAGAAGTCGCGAACAATTTCTGCGTTGGTGCGAGACCTGTCATGGAACTGCCAACCGGGCCGCGTGACCTGGCCATGCATGTCCGAACCCCACTTCCCAAATAATTCGTAGGTCGAAAAATCATGCTTGATAAAAATGTAGCCCCAGCCAACGGCCTGGCGCACACTCTTCATCGAGGCTTCGAGAGCTTCAGGATGAGTAGGATCAAACGCCAGAGTCGTGTGCGGCGAGCCTTTTCCGAAGCGATTGTCAGGCAGCAGCCAAGAGGCATCAACATCTTTGCTGTCGGGTCGCAGTGGCCGAAGCCAGAGCCCCGGATCAAGATCACGGCTCTGAATCTGCGAGGCAAGATCAGGCATGCTGGGAAATCGTGCGGGATCCTGCCAACCGTCGTCAATCATAACCTTGGGCCGCGTCTTTCCTGCAGGCGCCAGCGACGCAATCAGATCGGAGTCGCGCAGTATGCCGCTGGCTGTATTTTTACCGTAGGCGTAGTTCCAGTCGTTCACCCCAAAGATGGCTCCTCCCGGAAGCCGCGGAGCGGTACACATCAGCCTGCAGAACTCCTGCCCAGCTTTCCAGATCGGCTCACCTTTTGGGCCCATGCGTGTGACCACCGTACACGCCTTCAGCTCCCTGCTCCCCAGCTCGGTAGCTTCCCCGCCGTTGCGCAGGTCCATGGAGAGCGTGATCCCTTCGGCGTCGCGTTGCCAGAAGCAGAAGGCCGCGGGCGACGTCTTCACTCCGTAGCCGTTCACGTGTGTGCCGTTGAACGTAAGGAAATACCAGGGCATCACTCGCTCGGGAATCGTGCCGCGCCACTCAAGATCACCATAGCTTCTCTCCCAATGATCGCCGATCGAAAGCGCACCCTCGCTTTCTCTGCCGTGCCATCGAACATGGAGATATGTGAGATTCTTGCCGTCGTTGTTGACACGGATCGGCAGCTCGCTATGCGACCCTGCCTGCGCAGGCTCTGCGGAAACCCGGATTCCGGGACATGTCCATGCGCCGGCCGCATACTCCAAGTTCACCAGATCTCTGGACCCAAATCGCGCACGAATGGAGTCGGGGCGACGCAGCAGATCAACGCCGCCAGACTTGGCCGGGGTGGAGGGAGGCACAGCCTGACTTCCGGACGAACCAACGGGCAGGGCGACTGCCGCCGCACTTCCCGCCGTCCTTAGAAAGCTGCGACGCGTTACGCTTACAGTCATTTTGGTCCACTTACCCGCAGCATCAGGACTCCATGCGAAGGCACGTTGGCGGTATAAGTACCATCGTGGAACGCCACCTCTGCATGCTTCCAAAGATCGCGCGCCGACGCTGCGCCAGTACCCAGACCGAGATCGCTCAACTTCACGGTTGCTGACCTAGCGGTCGTTCCAAGATTTACCACTCCGACTGCAACCGATCCATCCGCAAGAGGTTTTACCCACGTCTCGAGGTCGGCATTCTTCGTCGGAGACGCCTGCTTACCCAGCGTGTCCTGATCTACCGCGATGACTTCGCGGTTCAGCAGGATCTCCTTCGTCGCGGGAGTCATCGTGCGGATGTCATTGCCCGCGAGCAGCGGCGCCGCGGTCAATGCCCAAAGGCTCATGTGGCTTCGGTACTCGTCGTCGGTCATGTGGCCGTTGCCGATTTCAAGCATGTCCGGATCGTTCCAGTGTCCCGGTCCTGCGGCGCTTGCTGTTGGAATTTGCTTCGAGATGTTGCTGATCATGCTGCTCCATGAGTCGCGAATATCGCCAGTCGTGCGCCACAGATTGGCCCCGTCTTTCGCCCCCCATGTTTCAACATGAGCATTGCCGTATTCGCACAGGCTATAGACGATTGGGCGCCCGCTCTTCAAGAGGGCTTCGCCCATTCTCTGGTATACGGCATGCAGATCGTCATCTTTGTAAATCATGCGGGCGCCGCACCAGTCATACTTCAGCAAGTCCACACCCCAGGCCGCGAAGGTCCTTGCGTCCTGTTCTTCGTGTCCGTAGCTGCCCGGGTACTCGCCGCACGTTCTTGGCCCGGGTGAAGAATAAATCCCAAATTTAAGCCCCTTGGAATGAACATAATCTGCAAGTGCTTTCATGTCCGGGAACTTCTTATTTGCGCTTAGATTTCCTTGCGCATCGCGTACACCTTCCCAGGTATCGTCGATGTTCACGTAGACATAACCGGCGTCGCGCATGCCGCTCTTGACGATCTCGTCCGCCATTTCGCGCACCATCTTGTCGTCGATCCGGCTCTCGAAGGCGTTCCAGCTATTCCAGCCCATCGGCGGCGTCTTCGCCAATCCGTTATACGGCAAGTCCTTGAGAGCGACCGGCTGAATGTGCTCGTAGACTGGATATTCGTCTCCTGTCTTAGCCGGAGACGCCACCATCTCAACCCCCTCGAATGTCAGGTTTAGCTGATTGGTCGCCAGGTCACCAGCCACCTTTCTCCCGTTGCCGCCTTTCGACAGGTTAATCGTGAAGTGGTTGCCCGTCATCGTGCCATTTGCCTGGTACATGTGCCCGATGGTGGCGGCCGTGCCCGTGATTTTTGTAGCCGTTTGATGAAGGTCGAGGAAGAGGCGGTCACTTTCCCCATTGTCGAGAACACGCCATGTAGCCACCCACTTGCCGTCGACCGTCTGTCCACACAGAGGCAACGAAAGCCCCGCGCCTACGAGGAACAAGGCAAGCCATCTCGAAGACTTCAAGAAGCTTGCTGCACGTCTAACATCCATCCTGACTCCTTGTTTTCACCAGTAATATCCGTAGCCTTACAACGCTATCTTAGGTCTTCGCAGGCTATGCGCCTGAGCGGGTGATTGTCAAAGAAGACCATCTGCGGCGCGCAGCTTGCCATAAGCTTCTGAGGCCGGGAGCGTGCTTTCATTTTTATCTTTGTATTAGGGAGCGTCCGCTGCATAGGTCTCCATCCGGGCATATTGTTGCGCACAATATTCGAAGCTCTGTTGACAGCAGTGTTTAGAATGCCTAGAACAGTAGGCGCAGGAGACAACGCTGTCAAGCAGTCACAACCATCGCAGAATCATGCAATGTTTGGGCTTCATGAGCTGATCTCTTAGAGGCTTGCGACGTGTTCCGGAGTGTACTCCCCTGCATGCAGGGCTTTGAGAGCACGCGGCAACGAAGGAAGGAAATATGTTGAGAGTGCCTGCAGTGGTACCTGTTCTTCTGCTTATGCTTCCGCTTCTTTCCGGTTGCGGGCTGTTGCCAGGCAAGAGACAACAGAGTGCGCCTGCTCTTGCCTCGCCCTATCTGCAGCAGGCTGCGGACGCGATCAAGACCCTGCAGATGTGGTACGACCCCTCCACCGGCTTGTATAAGACCACGGGATGGTGGAACTCGGCGAACTCGATCACTGTGCTGGTAGATTACGCGCGAGTGAGTAAGACGGCGGACTATAACTCGGTCCTTGCAAATACCTTTGCCGCAGCGCCAAAGACCACCGAAGACAAGAAAACACGCACGGGATTTCTCAATAAATATCTGGATGATGAAGGATGGTGGGCGCTGGCCTGGATCGATGCGTATGACCTCACAAAGAAAAAAGATTACCTCACCTTGAGTGAATCAATCTTTGCCGACATGGCGACGGAGTGGGACGATACGTGTGGCGGCGGTATCTGGTGGAGCAAGGACAGGAAGTACAAAAACGCGATCGCCAATGAACTGTTTCTCTCGGTGGCCGCTCATCTGGCGAATCGCACCTCGGGCTCGAAGCAGAGAGAGTACCTCGCATGGGGCCATCGGGAGTGGAAATGGTTTGAGGCCAGTGGGATGATAAATGCGAAGGGTTTGATTAATGATGGGCTTAGAATAGCCGGAGCGGGTGCGGCCGCAAGCTGCACCAACAATGGTCAGACGACCTGGACTTACAACCAGGGTGTCGTGCTGGGCGGCCTCACGGAGTTGGCCGCCGCAGACCGCGACCCCGAGTTAGGATTTCCTGCCGAGAAGATCGCAGCGGCTGCTATCAGCCAATTGGTGGACGCGAACGGCGTCCTACACGATCGCTGCGAGCCTAAGTGCGGCGCCGACGGTGTGCAGTTCAAGGGAATTTTTATCCGCAATCTCGTTCTGCTGGAGAAGGCGCACCCTGACGCGGCGTATGAGTCCTTCATTAAAAGGAATGCCGACACGCTTTGGAGTAACGCGCAAGGACCGAACACTCAGCTGGCGGAACGCTGGTCGGGGCCGTTTGATTCCGCGAACGCCGCGAGCCAGACCTCGGCTCTCGACGCCCTGGTGAGTGCCGCCCGACTTCAGGTGAAGGAAAAGGTGCGTGGTTTCTGACTGATGAGCAAACGCAACTGGACCAGTGTGGATAAGGTGAAATGGTTGCGGCAAAGGCGGGAGAGATCGCTGGAGAGCAGTGCACCCTGTTACCGATTGACCAGCACCGTCTTCCCACCCGCACTCGCCACATCCCGTACCACCCCGAACGGCTGCAGATCCGTCCTTCGGCTGGCCGGCACGTACGTCATCAGAAACACGCGTTTTGGTCCGCGCCAAAGCTCTCGCAGCGAAGCCTCGTTTTCAAACACCTGCGGCGCATCCGGCCAGAAGCTTCCGAACCAAGGCCCGTTCACCCGGCCATTCACCAGGTGCACCGGCTGCCGCGTATAGAAGAGCAGCGTCGAGCCGGAAGTCAGCTCGCCGTCGAGCACGATCAGGTCCCCCGGCTTCGGCTCTGACCGCTGCTTCGCCAGAATGTCCTGCGCCAGCCACTTCGATCCCAGGATTGGATTGAACCGCACCAGGCCTTCGTGCGCCGCCAGCAGAACCACGACCATTCCGGCGGCCAGCGTCAGGTTTGCCGCATACGTCCTCGCTCGCCGACGCAGCACGTAACTCACCACCCCCAGCAGAACCATTCCCACTGCCACCACGATCAGGGGTCCGCGGAACAGTCCCAATGCCGCTCCGGTCAGGTCGAAGATGTGCCCGAGCGACAGGTTGTACAGCTCCGGATTGCTCGCCAGTAAGCTCGATAGATCCACCCCTGGGCCCGGCCGCGGGGCCTCGATGGCAAAGAACGCGCAAACCGCCGCCACAAGGCAGGAGATCGGCAGCAACAGCCAACGATGGCACCCCAGCGACCAACGATACGCCTGCTGCTCCCCGTCCGCTCTCCCCAGGAATCCACCGGCTGCCAGCGCCAGCGCCGGAAGCGCCGGAAGCGAGTAGTACTCCTGCCGACTCGATACGGAGAAAAACAGCAGCACTAACCCGGCCCAGAGCGTCGCCGCCAAGGCTGCTTCCCGGTCACGGCCAAACCCTCGCCACCTCACTGCGGCCCCCGGCAGAAACACTCCCCAAGGCATCACCCAGATCAGCGCATAGAGCCAGAACAGCCACACCGGCGTGTTCCCATAGTCGTGCGGAATCCGCTTGCCCAGAAACCGCGCGACGTGTTCGTTAAACAGGTAGAACCAGGCCCACCCCGCTCGCGCCGGAAGTCCCAGGCCTGCAGGCAGCGCGATCGCCGGATTCCGCCAGGCCGCCAGCAGATGCCACGGCAACCCCACCAGCAAGAAGACCCCTGCACCGGCCAGCACCTCCACCCGCGCCAGCAGCCGCAACCTCCGCGTACAGACCAGGTAGGCCACCACGAATCCCAGTGGAAACACCAGCCCGATCAAGCCCTTGGTGAGCAGATTGAGCCCTAGCACGGCTCCGAACCCTGCTGCCGGCCACCACGCCCGCCGCGCCGCCTCTACCTGTTCCACCCCCACCAGGAACCACCACACCCCCAGCGTCATCCACAGACAAATCAAAATGTCTGGAATGTAAAACCGTGTATAGAGATACGGTCCGATGGCCGTTCCCAACGCCAGCGCTGAATAAAGCGCTCCGCGTTCCCCGAACCAGCGCAACCCCAACCCATACACCGCCAGCATGAGTCCGAGCACCGCCACCGCCAGCGGCAGACGCCCCGCCCAGTCATGCTCGCCAAACACCCGCATCGATCCCGCCGCCAGCCAATACATCAGCGGTGGCTTATCAAAAAACCGGATGCCGTCGACATACGGCGTCACGTAATCGTGCCGCTGCAGCATCTCGCGCGCTGCTTCCAGGTACACCGAGTCCACATCGTCCAGCAGCCCCGGCGTCCACAGCCCACCCACCTGCAAGAGCAGCCAGGCCAGCACGATCATGCCCACGGAGCGCGCGTTCCAGGCTTTGCTCCCTGTCATTTTGCCGAGCCCTCCTCCAAAGCCCGGTCGGTTACCAGCAGCTTCCCGCTTATCTGGTCGAGCACCAGCGCCCGCCCGCCCAGCAGCAGAGCGACCTCGCCGCGCCGCTCTGCCGGCACAAACAGCACCTTGCGTTTCCCCTTGCCCCACTCCGCAGCGAGCTCCGTTGCCGTGACGAAAACTTTCGGTGCGTCTGGAAAGCTCGCGCCAAACAGCATCGACGTCGACCGCCCCTCCACTAACCCGACCTGCTCGCCCAGATAGAAGGGAATGGACGACCCGAACGCCTGGTCGCCATAGAGAAGGATCGCGGTCCCCGGCCCGATCGCTCTCTCCCGCCGCAGAGCTTCGATCTTCGCGGCAAATCGTTCACTCGACAACATCGGCGCAAACCGCGCCAGCGCCAAATGCGCGGCAAAAAGAAAGCCTGCGCCTGTAAACGCCACCGCCGTTGTCGCCGCGAGATGTCTTCGCTGCGCGCGCAGCATCCAGGCCACGGCCGGCCCCAGCGTCAAGACAAGCACGGCCAGCACCGCCGGCAGCCGCAGCGCCGCAAAGGAGGCCGTCGTCAGATCGAACAAGTGGGACATCGAAAGCGTATAGCTTCCCACTCCTCGATGGGCCAGGAGCTCACCCAGGTCCACCGTGTACGGCAGATGTCGCGAACTCCACAACCCCCACAGCAACGCCGCGGACACCACGCCGCCCATGCCCGCAAGCGCCGCATGCGCAAACCCGATCCAGCGCCGCGCCGCTTCGCTCGTCGTGTAGGTCTGCTCCGCCCGTGTGATCGTCGCCGCCACTAAAAGCAATATCGGCAGGTAGGCGGGAAAACTGTAGTACTCCTGGTTGGTTGATAGCGAAAAAAAGAAAAGCACGACCCCCGCAAACAAACTCAGCAGCAGAATGCTTCGCTGTTGGGGGTCGATGCGGTGAAACGGCGAAGCCGTCAGTTCCGCTTTCGTACGCCGCCACGCGATGAGAAGAACCGCGAAGAGAGCCAGAGTCGGCGCGCCAAACGTGATCCAATCCAACGCGAGATACTCCTTGAAGAACAATGCAAGAAGAAGAACGATCCAAATCCAGACCTTCTTCCAAAAGGAGGATTGTCCAAGTTGAACCGACTTCGTCAGCACCTTGGTCTGGTGCGCGTACCGGCTCCACACCGCCCTGATCCCCAGCGGCAGAAACAGCACCCACGGAAACAGCCACACTCCATGCATTCCCCAGTAGACCCACCCTGGCAGCTGGTTGTAGTCGGCCGGCACGCGCCGCCCCAGAAACCGCAGCACATGCTCGTTCCAGAGATAAAACCACCAGAAGCCGTGCCCACCCGCGCCTCCCGTGTTGCGAAGCCCCGCCAGCACATGCCAGGGCGCGGCAATCGTCAGAAACAAGAGCAGACCTGAAATTGGTTGCAACTTCCGCCAACTTCTGCCCTCCCCGGTCAGCAGCAGGAACAGTCCCGCCGTGGCGAAGAACAACACCAGCGCCACCAGTCCCTTGCTCAGCACCGCCAGAGCCAGCGACCCCCACATCACGTACGGATAAAACAGTGGCCCCGCATACCAGGCCACCGCCGGCCTCTCCTGCAGATCCCCCGCCAGCCCATAACGCAGATCAGCACTGTGCGCCTCGACCGCCACGGGACCCATCGCCTTCAGAAACGCAAACAGCGCCGCGCCCAGAAACAGCGCCAGCCAAACCTCCGGAATCAATATCCTCGTGAAAAGAAACACTCCCACCGAGGTCAGGATCGCCACCGCCGTATAAAACCCCGTGCGCGCTCCGAACGCCTGGTTCGCCCATCGATGCCCCAGCAGCATCAGCAGCAGCACCGCTACTGCCTGCGGCAGATGCGCCGCAAACGTGTTGTAGCCAAACACGCGAAAGCTCGCCGCCGCAAGCCAGTACGGCAAAGGCGCCTTCTCCAGATAGCGGACCCCATCTACCTTCAGCGTCACCAGGTCGCCCGTCATCGCCATGGCCCGCGCGGCGCTCGCATGCGTCGCGTCGGCATCATCGAGCACCGGAGGCGCAAACAGCGCCGCAAAGTACAGCAGCAGCCACAATCCTGAGAGGATCATCGCGGCGTTACGGGGCCTTGGACCTCCCGCGAACGAGGTCGCCAGAATGGAAAAGTGGGGCTTTGTGCTCATGCAGAGAAACGCATTTACAGCATAGCGGACCTGCCTCTTTCGCCGCAGCCCGGGCCGGGCCACGTCTCTCCTGATCCCCCGTCCACACCAGCCATGTATCTTTCTAGTACACCCACGCGGAGGCCACACCCCCAGCATGCCCACCTTTGCCGCCATCGACATCGGCTCAAACTCCTCCCGTCTCAAGATCGCCTCCGTCGTCCAGCATCGCCTCAAGACGCTCCATGAGGACCGCGAGGTCACCCGGCTGGGCGAGAGCGTCTTCCAGACCGGCATGATCTCGCCCGAAGCCATGGCCGGTGCCATCAAAGCCCTCAGGCGCTTCCACAAAGCCGTCCAGGCTCACGTTTGCGACAAGGTGCGCATCGTCGCCACCAGCGCCATGCGTGACGCGCGCAACGCCGCCGCCTTCATCGAGTGGGTCAAATCCTCCACCGGCTGGGAGGTCGAAGTTATCTCCGGCCTCGAGGAAGGCCGCCTGATCCACCTCGGCGTCGTCGCCCTCGAGCCCGGCGGCCGATCGAAATGCCTGCTCATCGATCTCGGCGGAGGAAGCTGCGAGATCACCCTCTCCGACGGGGGCCGCGTGCAGGAGATGGTTTCGCTCCCTCTCGGCGCCGTCCGCCTGCAGCAGGAGTTTCTCCGCAACGACCCTCCCACCCGGGAGGACATCGGCCGCCTTCGCCAGTACATCGAGCGCGAGTTGCAACGCGGCGAAAAAAATCTCGGCCGGCCCCAGGTGCCGCTGGTCATCGCCACCTCCGGCACGGCCGCGGCGCTTGCTGAAGCCAGTGCCGCCCTCCTGGCCCCACCCGTGGCGCGCAAGTCCTCCGCGGGCAAACCCACGCCTGGGCGCAAGCAGCGGCTCGAGCCGCTCGAAGCTTCCACGACCGGCGTCCGCAAGCTCGCCGACAAGCTCCTGACCATGACCAATCCGCAGCGTGAAGCCGTTCCCGGCATCGGCCCCAAGCGCTCCGAGATCATCGTCGGCGGAGCTGAAGTCTATGCCACCCTCCTCGAGCGCTTCCACCTGAAAGGCTTCCGCTACTCTCCGCTCGGACTCCGCGACGGCATGCTTGCCCAGATGCTCGGCGAGGTCGACCTCCGTGCCGCCGTTCATCGCCAGATTGAGCAGGAGCGCTGGACCGGTGTCCTCGCGGTCTGCCAACGCTACGGCATCGACGAGAAGAAAGCCGAGCCTGTGCGCGCGCATGCCGTCCAGCTTTTCGATGCACTTGAAAAATTGCACGAGCTGCCGCCCGACTACCGCATCTGGGTCCAGGCCGCCGCCATGATGGTCGAGGTCGGCAAGTTCATGAGCCACCAGGGCCACCACCGGCACGCGCAGTACATCATTGCCAACTCGGAGATCTTCGGGTTCTCGCCAAAACAGCGCCTGATCGTCGCCAACATCGCCCGCTACCAGGGCAAGACTCGCCCCGACCCGCTCGACCGCTACATGCGCCCACTGCCCGCGGACGAGCAACTGCGCGTCGCGCGTTCAGTCCTGCTGCTGCGCCTCGCCGTCGCGCTCAACCAGGATCGCGCCAGCGCCGTCGTCGGCCTGCGCACCCGCGTCTCACCGAAGCGCGTGGTGATCGAGATTCTTCCCGGCCGCGGCGGCGCGGAGCTGGAAGCCTGGGCGGTAAAGAAGGAAGCGCCTTACTTTTTGGAGGTCTTCCGCAAAACCCTCTTGGTCGAGGTGGCATAAAGCGCACGCACCAGCCGCGGGTCGAGCAGGCTGGCCAGGGTCGCCGGCCCGCGTCCCGTCACCACGCGCGCCAGCGAGGCCTTGCGCAGACGAACGAGCGGCACCCGCATCGCCGCATCGCTGTCCGGAATTGGAGGCGCCAGCAGCGACCCCACAAACCCCTGAATGTTCGGGTTGTGCCCCACCACCAGCACGTTCTCCCGCCCATCGGACTGCTGCAGCATCTGCTGAAAGTCGGGGAAGGTTGCGTCCGGGGAGAGCGCGTCCGAAATCTGAATCGGCGTCTCGTAGCCGGTCTCGGTCGCGACAAACTGCGCCGTCTGCACGGACCGCTTCAGCGGGCTGGAGACCACCAGGTCGAAGTTCACCTTGAGCGCGTTCAAGACATGCGCCAGGCGCAAACACTGCTGCTTACCTTCCTTATCGAGCGGACGTTTGACATCGAGGAGCGGATTGGCGCGGCGGGTGCCGGCGCTGGCGTGACGAAGGATGAATAAATTCATACGGCTGTAACAATTCTACCGCCGAAGCCCAAGGAAAACTACTGCCGCTCAGGGGGAGGGGCAGTCGGCTCAGGATGAAACACGCTCGTCTGGTTTCTCGAGCGAAGGTACGGACGGCTCCGGATCAGACTGCGCATCGGATGCTTCTCCGGCCCGCGCCCACGCCGCGTCTTCCTGCGAGTACATCTCCCCTGAGGCCGCCTGCGGCAGACGATTCTCACTCGCCAGCACCGTTTCCGCACCGCGTTGCCAGAAGCGTGTCAGCAAACTCACCAGCAGTCCAAGCTGCGTCAGCAGTAAGATCGGCAACGCATGCCATTGCGCCAGCAGCTCCGTCGCCTCGGCCCAGGTCGCCGCCAGCGCCACCGCCCCCAGCAGCGCCAGCCCCACAAACGTCCAGTACGCCGGCCCGAAGTTCCTTCCGAGTGTCCGCAGCGCCGGCCCCAGCACCCGCCGTACACGCCGGTCTGTCTTCCCGTTCGGCAGCAGCTGATCGTTCAGCTGGACCGTGTACACCTCCACGAGGTCGAAGTAGAGCCGCAGCAGCGCCGCAGCCAGCACAATCAGCAGCGCTCCTGGAGCCTTCAGCCACCACACCATGACACCCACGTACCGCTCATCCACATGCTCCGACCAGGCGTTCTGCGCCGCAACCAGAGGGCCCAGCACACCGGCAAAAGCGATCGCCGTCAGCACCGTGATCCGCACAAACCGCCAAAAGAATCCCAGCCCTGTTCCCAGCAGAATCCCCAGCCGGCCCGGAGCTCCGGCCTGGTACGTGAACAGCGCGCCTGGAATCAGCACAAAGTACACCGCCAGGTACACCGGCAGACCCGCATAGGAGCTCGCCCCACTTGCCGGCGCATGGTAGGTGAGCGCATGCCGCAATTCCAGCAGCGTGCCCAGGTCGAACGCCGACGACAGCCGCTCTGCTGCCAGCGAGTGGTCAAGCACGCTCGCCATCTCCGCATGCAGCCGCAGCGAGAACAAGAGCGCCAGCCCCAGGTTGAACGCGTACGTCCACAGAAGCGCCCCGGGGCTCGCCAGCACCACCCGCAGCCCGGCCCAGACCAGCGACCTCGCCCTCAAACCAGCCACCCCATTACCTGCTCGCCCAGCCCGAGCGCTGCCATCCACAGCGTCGTCAACTTCCGGGCCGGCCCCGGCTGTGCCTCCTCCGTCCGGCTGTTGTTGAACCGGTTCGCATCGAGCAGCAGTGCGTGGTCCGGGTCCAGCTCCGCCGAGACCACTTTGGCCCCCTCCACGTAGGTCCACGTCTTCCAGCGATCGTTCTCCCCCGCCGCCGGAGCCCACGTCTCTCGTCGCCGGCTGCCATCCGAAAACACGACCTCAACCGTCACCGGCATCACAAAATCCCCTACCCGGTGCACCGTCACCGTGTCCCGCATCCGCTTGTCCTTCGTATCTGCCACCCACCACTCCAGCGGCCCCGAGGCGATCCCGTCGATCGCATAATCCAGCACCGCCGTTCCATACACCGCCTGCGCCAGGTACTCGTGCAGTCCGGAGTTCACCACTTGCGTCCGCCCCCCGGAGCTCGCCTGCGTCCCCACCCCCGGCAACACTATCTCGGGAGCCTTCACGATCATTCCGCCGGCCCGCCCGCGCCGGATCGCCACCTCCTCGATCACCCCCAGAAAATCCTCCGTCGTCGGGTGCGTGAACCGGTAGCGCAGGAAATATGTCCGCATCGCCTCCTCCATCGTGTCCTTGCCCACCAGCCCTTCGAGCGTCTTCAAGAGCGTCGCCGACTTCCCATACGTCACTTCACCATAGCTCGCCGCGTTGCGGAACTTCCACGCAAACCGCGTCACCGGGTCAAAATCCGGCATCGCCACATACTGCACATACTGTGCCGCCTCATCCGAAAAATTCGCCCACCGCCGCCCAAAGAAGCTCGTCCGCTCCCCGTACAGCGCCCCCATCACCCTCACCTCCGTGTACGAGTTGATCCCTTCATCCAGCCACGCGTCCTCAAACTCGTTCGTCGCCACCATCCCGTACCAGTACTGGTGCCCGAACTCATGCTCCGCCGTCACCTCCGTGATCAACGTCGTATCCAGGATCGACGTCCCCCCCGTAATCAGCGTCGGATACTCCATCCCCTCCATCTCCGACCCCGGCTCCGGATCGATCACCGTCAGCACCTTATACGGATACGGCCCAAACCGCCGGTCGAACTGGTTGAGCGATTTGAGCAGCACGTCCCGATAGCGCACCCCCGCGCCCGGATGCGCCGCAAGCGCCAGCACCCGCACCTCGACTGGCCCCATCGATCCCAGGTACGTCCCCTGCGTCACCGTAAAGTGCGGACTCGCCGCCCACGCGAAGTCGTGGATGTCCTCCCCATAGAACCGCAGCGTCCGCGTGCCATCCTTGTTCAGCTGATCGCCCACCGGCACGCCCGACGCCCCCACGGTATAGCTCTTCGGCAGGGTCAGCCGCACGTCGAATGTACCAAAGTCCGCAAAGAACTCGGTCGTCGCATGGTACTGATGGCAGTTCCACGCGCCATGCCAAAAGACTCCAACCTTCGGGAACCACTGGCCGCCCATCAGAAAATCGCGCTTATACCCATTCCGCGCAACCGACTCCGGAAACTGATCCCGAAAGCGCATCCGGAACGTAATCGTCTCTCCCGGAGCCACTGCGCGCGGCAGCGTCACCACCATCACCGTATGGTCGTTTGCGTTGCCATCGTCGGGAGCCGCAAACTTCATGCGCCCCGTCAGGTCGCCGAACCCATCCGCCTCCAAGTGCCCGATCGTGATGGCTCCGCGCTTCGCCGCCGGGTACGCGTCGCTCTCCTCATTATCCCGGATGCCACCTCCAAAGTGCGTCTCGGTCGTAAACGTCGACTCCGGCCGAAACGCATTCAGATACAGGTGAAACGGAAAGCTCGCCAGCGGCTGTCCGGTCAGGTTCTTGTAGCGCAGCGTCTCGGTCGCGTCGACCGTCTTCCGCTCCGTGTCCACCTTGGCATCGATCGCATACGCCACCACCCGCGTCGAGAGCTCCGTTCCCGCCGGCGCATTGGTCGCCACGCTCGTCTGCCCCCAGGCCGCAGCCACCCCGGACAACAGCCCCGCCAACAGCACTTCCAACGAACGCATCATCCCCGAATACTACCCGACCTGCCTGGGCAGAACACGAAGTCTACCCACTGCATCCAATGCCCTTGGCGTCGCTCATCGACGCCACACATCGTCACAAAAGGAGCCTTCATGTCTAACCGCAACAGCATGTCACGCCGTCAACTGGTCGGCGCCCTGGGTGCAGGCGTTGCTGCCGCAGCCCTCCCGGGAGCAGCCGCACCGGCCCAGGCGCAGACGAGTACGCAGCCCATGCAGGTGAAAAAGTTCAACGTCACGGTCCACCGTGTCGACCCCTCCAACCCGGGCCACATGGAAGAGTTTGTCCTTCCCGTCGATTGTCCCGACGCGGAACATGCCGCCTCGGCAGTCCTGTCCAACCTCATCGCCTGGACTCCGAAGACCGAAGGTAGCAAGGTTCTTCCGATCGCCTTCCGCTGCATCGCGATCACAGAACGCGTTTGACAGGCCATTGCACCGGAAAATCGCCACTACTCCGCATACCTTTCATGGAGGGAAGGGAGTAACCTGTCGGCTGTCGTCCGGATGCTTCCAGGGTCTTGCTTCCGAGCCCTTAGAGCAGAGCGCGCTGCCGACGGACATCGGCAGCCGATGCTAATTTATTCCGAGCATGCGATTGCGGTGTCTCGTCGCTCCTGTACTAGGATGAGGGACAAATGTACCGTCTATCTGCTTTTCTGTGTACGTCCATGGTTTCGACGGCGGTCATTGGAGGCGCGAGACCTCTGGGCACTTACAACCAACACGTGCCTTGCGCAAACGTGACGGTGCTCAGTGAGGATACCTTTGCCACGCTCCCCAAAAGCTCGCAGCAGGCTATTCGGTATGCAGTACGGCCCAGTATTCAAGCCATCGTGGATGATAAGGGTATGGGTGTGGAAGGAACAGTTGTAGGTTCTGTTCCGCTTAGCGCGGTTCGGTTTTCCCGGGGGTCGAGAGGAAACGCCTTGTATATAGTCAGTTGGGACAACAAGTCCTTTGGCGTTAACGGGGCAATCTGGGTAGTGGAACTAACCCCTACGGGAGCAAAGAATTTAGTTCCACTGCGACGTGGTCAGTCTCCTGGCTACTCTTTGGGAGGTTTCGGATTTGAAGTTCTCTCACCCAAAACGGAGCGGTATCCAGATTTGTTGATAGCCTCTAAAGGTTTTAAGGATGGTGGTGGAGCCGAGGCTGAAGGCGTATGCCTTCGGAAAACGGGAGAGTACTACGAGGACGTCGAATGTCCCGTAACCTGCCACGCAAACCTCAACAGCCGATAACCTGATCGATCGTCATAAGCGCCGTTCTAGTACCTAGGCCACAATCCTCAAGGCGGACGCGCTACAAACCGCCGACAACCTCCGCCTTCTTTCGAATATCAATCGCCCATAGCTCCGTTACCAGCCTTCCATTGATTCACCGTAGCCGGCCGAGGGCAGCCCTGTTCAGCCCAAACCATCACAGCCGCGGCGATGGAACCGACCGCAAACTGAACGTCGCAATCTCCGCCGGAATCGACCCTGGACGCACCTGCAGCGTGCCCAGCACCTCCGTCCCCGCCGGAGTCTGGTCGCGCAACCGAAACACCAGCACCCCCGGCTCCACTTCTTTGGCGGAGAGCAGGTTGAAGCCTCCCGTCTGCTGCCGAAGCGCAAGCTGTGCCGACGCCGCGGCCGCGGGTGCCACGTTAGGCAGCGCCTCGGCCAGCGCGGACTCGCTCGCCTGGTTGAACGCGGCAAGCCAGCCATACAGCAAATGGCCAGCCGCGCTGTTGGGAATCAGACCCACCTGGTCGCCAAAGCGCGGCAGATGAACCACAATGGTCGGATGAACCGGACTCACATGATTGCCTCGGCGACCGGGCACAGGAGCCTCCGCCGGGTCGCCCAGCACAATCGTGTCGATCTGCGAGGGATCGTCCTTGTCATCATCGGCGGACTGCGCTCCCGGCGTGCCGCTCGCCGCGCGTCCGCTGCTGGAATTGTCCGAGCCTGCATGGATGTGCCCCGCATGGTCCAGGCCAAAAAGAATCAATGCGAGCGCCCCGACCGCAACCGCAAGCGCGAGAACGATCGTTCCCGGGTGGAGCGGCTGACGGCTCGTTAAAGAGAAGCTGGGGCCGCTCAAGGTAGGGACCCCGCTCGAAAGCGGCTGCATCCCAGCGTGGTCCTCGTTCATTGCTCCTCCGGCCGAACCTGCCACAGCTCTGTCGTCAGCAACCCACCCATCTCCAAATGCTCCCTCACCCTCACGAACCTGGCAAGTCTCAGCGGCCCCCGATACGCCGGCACCCGCGTCACCCGCAGCCCCGTCAACATGCGGAAGGCCAGATACAACCCGCGAATCAAGAGCCAGCCCGGCACGCGCAACCACCCGTTCGGCACCTGGAACTCCGACACGAGCCACCTACCACCCTTTGTGAGGTGTGGCTTCAGGCGCTTCGTGAGTAACAGCACCTCCTCCTGCGTCAGGCAATCCAGAAAGAAGTGCGTCACCACCAGATCCACTGGCCCCTTCGGCACCAACTTCAGCGCATTCCCTACCGTCGTTCGCAAACGATCTCGCGCTCCCACGCGCGCCACCCTCGCCTCCAGCAGCTTCATCATCGCCGGGCTCAGATCCATCGCCTGCACCCGCATCTCCGGGTACCTCGCCATCATCTGTGCGGTGAAGCGGCCATCGCCATCGCCAAGCACCAGCGCCTGCTTGCACCCGGCTAGATGCTCCAGATGGTAGTCCCGCGTACGCTTCAGCAGCGGCCCCAGAGTCAGGTACTCCAGCCACCGATACAGGCGGGCGATGCGGTCGAAGTTCGGAGCCTCAGCGCGGCGCATTACCTTACCCAGGCAAGCACGATGACCGGCGTCAACAGGGCCAGGTCCGCCGCCGCCCGCAGCGTTGTCCGCTCCAGCCGCCCGCGCAGGCGATCGAGCGCCAGCAATCCAGCCGCGGCCAGGCTCACCGCCAGCAGCACCGGAGACATCGGGTCGGGCAGCACCGCTGCGAGAGCCGCGGACACAACCCCCACCGCAGCCATCAGAACCGGCGTCCCCCTGCTCACGCCCGCATGCTCCCAGCGATCGATCAACCGGCAGTTCAGCCAGCACACCAACCCAAATACGATTGCCGCAACCTCCAGCGAAGGCCTCAGTCGCGGAGCCCGAATGAGCGTTGGCAGAAAGACAGCCGCTCCGAAGAATAGCCCTGGCGCAAGCTCCTTCGCGCCGCGCAGCGAGCCCAGCGGACGCACCAGATGAATCACCCCAAACCACGCCGCCAGCAACACCCCCAGCCCTACGAAAGACCGGAACGCGCTGCCCGGAAGCCTGGCCATTGCCGCTAGCAGCGGAACCAGCACCACCACCCCGAACCCCATCGCCACCGCGAATCTCCCGCGATGCGCACGATGAAAGCGGTGCCGGGCCTCGAGCTCACTCTCCCGCGCCTCACCCCGGCCGTCGAGCAGGCGGTCCGCCGCATACAGCAGCCACACCGCTACGAACATCGCCGCCGTCACCGTCCAGGGCAGCGCCAAGCCCGCACACCGCGCTACGAACCAGGTCCACAGCGCGGCGACCGTAGGCGCGTCCAGCGACAGCAGATGCCACCTCACCAGTCCGGACACCAGCCAGGAGAACAAACCCCCAACCGCGATTTGCGGAAGCCTGACCCGCCCGCCGACTTGCGCCGCAGGAGTCCCTTCCACGTTGAGCTGAGCCCTGCGTTGCACTACATCCAACCGGAGCACCCCATCCAATGCTTCCTTGGACGCTGTTCTCGCTACACCCGTTGGTCTTTGGCACCTGCGGCCCAGAAGCCGGGGTCCAGGTCAGGAAAGACGCCATCCCGCAACTGGATGGCTGCCAGTCGCGCACCCTGCTGGCCGGTCAAAACTCCCGCCTCGGCGAACTCCTGCCAGATTGCTTTTACCTCGAGAAACTGCTCGTTGTGCGTCAGAAACCGAAGCTCCGCGTAATCCCGAGCGGCCCCCGTCGTGATCAGAAACTGCCAGTCTGACGATTCAAGCAGCAGCAGCTCGCGGCACATCTGCTGCACAATCTCCGTGCCCAGCGCCGACGCTCGCCACCGGCCCTCGGTCGCAACCTCGCGCACATACAGCTCCGCCGGATAGATGTGCGTGTAAGTCCAAGAGGTCTCCGGGTTGAGCCACACCTGGTGATTGCCTTCCGCGCCCCAGGACCCCTCGGGCAAGGTGAGAAAGTCCGCCTGCGGAAACCGTTCCAAGTAGTTTGAGCACGAGGTCAGCTCAAGGCCGATGGGATAGTCGTGGAGCGTCCGCGCCACCTGCTCCAGCCACACCGGCCCCTCAAACCACCAATGCCCAAACAGCTCCGCATCAAACGGCGCACACAGGATCTGCGGGACCGCCTCGCCAAAGCCGCCCTTGAGCGTCTCGTACACCAGGTGCACAAAGTGCGCCGCATGCTCCTTCGCCCGCGCCTCCGCCTCCTGCGGCGAGTAGGGCTCCTTGTGCTCCATCGCCACCTTCTGGCCCGTCACCCGCCAGTAGCGGTGCCCTCCCGGCCAACGCTTCTTATGGAAATCCAGGTAATTCGCATCCCCTGGATAGCCGCGCTCTCCCGACCAAACCTGCAGACCCGTCCGCGGGTCGCGGGCAAACACCGTGACGGCCGAGCGCTTGTTGTACGAGCCATTCACAAAGTGCGGACGATAGAGCAGGCGAGCGTCTCCCTCAGAGAGGTCGCGCGTCTCTCCGTCGCGCAGCTCATAGGGCGATTGCGCATGGCCGGAGTCTTCGACCAGATGGGTGTCGACGAAGAAGTAGTCCAGACGCGACTCCGAAAACGCCTGCTCCACCCCAATGCGCGAAAAGGCCGGAGCCGCATCCGAGCCGTCCGCGTTCCCGACCGGATAGCTCCACTCCCCGGCCGGCCGGTAGCCGCACTCCGGCGACCAGATGCCCCTGGGGCGCTCGCCCAGATGGCGTACATGCGTCTCGATCGCCACCCGCACCTGCGCGCGCACGCTCTCATCTGTGCCCAGTAGCGGCATGTAGCCATGGGTGGCGCTGCAAGTGATGATCTCGATCAGCCCCGCCTGGTGAAAGTGCTTGAAGCCGCTGACAATATTGCCACCGAGCGCCTGAAAGTGTTCGAGCGTCTGCGTGAAGAAACGATGCCAGAAGCGAGCCGTCTCCGCGTAGTGGGTCTCGCCGGATTGCGAAAAAAACGCCTCGTCCTCGCGCGCCGCGACGATCTTACGGGTGAGGTAGTTCGGGAACTCCGCCACGAAGACCGGATGGGTAAGCTGCTCCATCAGGATGGGGGACAGGTTTAGGTTGCAGTGCAGCCCAATCCCATCGCTCTCCAGCCGGCCCAGCACGCGCAGCAGCGGCAGGTAGGTCTCGGCGGCAGCTTCATGCAGCCACTCCATCCCGTGCGGCCACGTGCCGTGATTGACCACATACGGCAGATGGGCGTGCAGCATAAACGTGAGATATGCAGCGGCTTGAGACGGCGTGGTCACGAACGGGCCTCGTGGAGGACAGCAGGGTGGAAAGGCGTCCGGCTGTTTCGTCCTGAGTCTACCTTACGAGAGGCTTCCGCTTCCTGTTCTATGGATGGTCGGTCCCCGGCTGCAGCGCAGGCTGATCGCCGCGCTCACGGCGTTCTCCGCCGTCGGTCCGCACTCGCACCGTTACCGGAGTCTGCAGCGTGAAGCGCACCACCGTTTCAGACGCGACCTGGACCTGCTGCCCGCGAGTCACTGCGTTCACGCCCGCGCCCGTGCCACCGCCCGCCGCTGCGCCAATCGCCGCGCCTTTGCCGCCGCCGAAGATGCCGCCGAGAATAGCGCCGACCGCCGCGCCGCCTCCCACTTTTTCAGCCGTGTTGGACCCGCGGCCTTTGCCATGGACGGTGTACGGATCGGTGGTCACTGGAATGTGCTCGCCGCGTCGCGTGATGCTGGCAAGCGAGAGCGTAAGCGAAGCGGAGCCCTTGAAGTGCGCCGCGTCCTTCACGTCATCGACGTGGCCCGAGACGGCGCTGCCGGCCGGAATCGCGACCAGCCCGTCGACCAGCACGTCAGAGGAGACAACCCCCGAGAACGACGCGCCCGGCTGGGTGCTGGCGCTGTCGAGCGTCTGCGTTACGCGGACCGCGATCGACTCACCACTCGCTACCGTGACTGTTTTGAACGTCGGGGCAGGCGGAGGAGGAGGAGCCTGCTGTACCGGTGGCGGCACGTACGCCTGCTGCTGTGGAGGAGGAACGCGCTCAACTGGAGCCGGCTCATGGGTCTGCCCAAAGCTCTGCGGCGACTGCTGGAACTGCGATCGTACCTTCGCATCCGTCCTGCGGGAAGGAGCGCTCAGCTGGGTCGGGGAGTTCGTGTTGACGGACGCGCTCGCCGGAGGAAACGCACTCACCGTGATATTGTCAACGACCTCCTTCACGCCTGCCACACCCGCCGCATCTCGGGCCGCAATGGTGCGCTGCGCATCGTTCTGCACACTTCCGGAGAGCGTTGCGACCCCGCCTGCCACTGCCACCTGCACGGGCTGTCCGTTGATCGAGGCGTCCGCCGTAAGCTGGTTCTGGATGGTCGTCGTCAGAGCGGCATCATCCACCGATGCCGGCTTTGACTTGCATCCAGCAACGCAAAGCAGAACCAGTGCAGGAAGTACCTTCGCATGCGAAGTACGTGCTCCTGCTGCGGACATCGTTTCAGCTGCAATCTTCTGCCGGCCCATATCTATCCTTTCGCGCTGTGCGACCAAACTCATGGCTTACGCGGTCGTGTGGACGGCGGTGACCGGCTTGTGTCGCTTGACAGGACTGATTATAGGATGGCTTTCCTTCACGTCGCGCAACCCGTTTGAAGGTCAGGGCATCTTCATGTATGAAACGTCTTACTTGAAACAAGTAATAGGAGAGCCTGCGATTCTCGAGGCACACCGGCCTGACCTTCAGAAGGGTGATATTCTCCAGCATGCTTCGGGTCCCGAAGAGTACATCTGAATTCAACACCAGGTTTGAAACAGGAGAAGACAATGGCGGACGATAACGGCATGGGTGGATTGGGTTGGTTTCTTACAGGGCTGGGACTTGGCGCCCTGGTAGGCGTTTTGTATGCTCCAAAATCGGGTCGCGAAACCCGCGAGGACCTGGTCAGCAGCGCTCTCGACGCGAAGGAAAAGGCCGCTGTGCTCGCGCAGCAGGGCGTCGATAAAGCGAACGACTATGTCGAGCAGGGAAAGCAGGCCGCTGGCGACTACGTCGATAAGGGTAAGGACATTTACGACCAGAGCCGCACCCAGTGGACGCAGTATGTGGAGAAGGGCAAAAGTCTGGTGCAGGATCAACAAGATCGCGTCGCAGCTGCAGTCGACGCAGGTAAGGACGCTTACACGAGCAAGCCTGAACCGACCGTGTAACTTGCCAGGCCGCGGTACGGCCAACGTTTGCAGCAGAGAGTGGATCGTAAGGGGTGGGCCGATCGAGCAAGCTCGGAGGCTCACCCTTTTTGTATCCCACAAGGCACGAATCAACGTAAAGATGGAGTCGAGATGATCGTATCGGTTTTAGTCCATGCTTCCTCCGGAGCTATGCGCGGCACGATGGGGATTGCCAATCTGTGGCAAACGACAGATGCCGCTCCGAGCGGCGACTTGCATACGCTCACCGTCTTTGTCGGCATCGCCGCCTTTTCGCTGCTCATTCTGGCCCTGTTTGTGCTGGGCGTTGCGGTTGCAGCGCTCATCATCGCCAACAAGGTTTCGGCTGAGGTTAAGAGTGTCAAGGCTCAGGTGATGGCGAAGGCTACGCCGTTGATCGACAAGGGCCAGGGACTCGTCGAGAAGGCACAGACGCTGGTCGTCGATCTGACGCCGGAGATCAAGCAGATCACCACCAAGGTCAACGGCATCATCGGCAGCACGCAGACGCTCGTCACCGATCTCACCCCGGAGATCAAGCAGATTACTACCAAGGTGACCGAGATTACCGGGCATGTCGAGTCGATCGCCAGAGTCGCCAAGGATAAGGTCCACGAGCTCTCGCCTACGATCACCTCCATCAATGGGACCGTTCAGGAGGCCAATGAGACCGTACGGCTGGTCAACCAGAAGACTCGGGAACAGGTGGAGCGCGTGAATACGCTGGTCACTGACGCGCTTGACTCCACGCGCAGCATGGGCGAGTCGATCAGCGAGGCGGTGAACAAGCCTGTGCGCGATGTCGCCGACATGGTCGACAACGCCAAGAACGCGGTAACTTCAGTCATCGATGGAGCCAAGCACTCGGTTGACACCATCCTGAAAGGCACCAAGGACTCGGTCAGCTCGGTCGGCAATAACAGCAAGAGCTTCTTCAACAATGTGGTGAATGGTGCAAAGGGCGTCAGCGCTAGCTTCTTCACTCCGAAAAAGCCGAAGCCGGTAAAACGCGCGCCGTATGTCTCCGATCCTGCTCCGGTGAACCCGCCGACACAGCATGTAGATGGCGGCGTCACGGAAGTCGACAGTTACTCAACTCTGTAGGCGGCACGGTTAGTAGATCCAGCCACCCCCGACCACCTCATCTTCCTGGTAGAAGATGGCGGCCTGGCCGGGGGTGATTGCGCGTTGGGGCTCGTCGAAGAGGGCGAGTGCCGTGTGATCAGGCGAGGGCATCAGGGTGGCGGGCTGCGGCTCGTGGCGGTGACGCACCTTGGCTTGCACGCGGATGGGCTCGACCAGCTCGGGTATCGAGATCCAGTTGAGCCGGTCGACGCGCAGCTCGCGGGAGAGCAGGCCAGTATCCGGGCCAACTGTGACCTGGTGGCTCTCCGGATGAATCTTGAGTACGTAGAGCGGACTGGCGCTGGTCAGTCCCAGGCCTTTGCGCTGGCCCACCGTGAAGTTGTGGATGCCTGTGTGACTGCCGACGACCTCGCCTGAGGTGCTGACGAGCTCGCCGGAGCTGTCCGGCAGTGGCTCGCCCTGCTCGTCCAGGTAGGCTTCGAGGAACGCCTGGTAGTCTCCGCCGGGGATGAAGCAGATCTCCTGTGAGTCAGGCTTCGCCGCGACCTCGAGCCCAGCGTCCGAGGCGAGGACCCGCACCTCGGGCTTGCACATCTCACCCAGCGGGAAGAGGGTATGGGCGAGCTGATCCTGGGTAAGGCCGAAGAGGAAGTAGGTCTGGTCCTTGGAGCGGTCGGCGGGACGGGAAAGGATCCAGCGGTTGCGCGCCAAGTCGAAGCGATTGCGGGCGTAGTGGCCGGTGGCGATGCGCGATGCGCCGATCTGCCGCGCGGTAAGTAGAAGCTGATCGAACTTGAGGTGGTTGTTGCACAGGGTGCAGGGGATGGGGGTGCGGCCTGCGAGATACTCAGCGACAAAGGGCTTGACGACGTCGGCCTCGAAGCGGGCCTGCTGGTTGACGACGTAGTACGGGATGCCGAGCTGCTCGGCAACGCGGCGCGCGTCGTAGACGTCGTCGATCGAGCAGCAGCGGCCCTGGACGGCCTCGGGCATGCCGTCGTGGCCGGCGAGCCGGCGCTGGTTCCAAAGTTGCAGGGTGAGGCCGACGATCGCGTGTCCCTTGGCGTGGAGCAGGGCGGCAACGGCTGAGGAATCGACGCCTCCGGACATGGCTACGGCAATGGTTTCGGTGTCGCTCATGGTGGTACCCCCTCCTCCCCCCTGTTAAGTGCTAAAGTCTTCGATCGAAACGGTTTAGGTCTGGACTTCAAGGTACACGTCCGGACTTCCGCAGGAGCAAGGTCAGTCCTGCCACCCAGCAGGCAAACCCTACTTCTCCTAGTTCCATTCTATCGGGTGTGTCAAGAGGCACTGCTACCATCGCAGCATGCCGAGGTTTCGTTTCCGCGTCCTGCTGCTCTGCTCGCTCGCCTTCTGCGGCCAGATCTCGCGCGCGCAGCCGACGCCCGCCGGCCTAGAAACCGAGCACGGCGTCTACCTCGTGCACCTTCTGCTGCACACCATCGGCACGGAGGAGTACACCATCCACCAGCTTGCCGGCGGCCAGCAGGTGCTACGCACGTCTGTCACCACCAACGATCGCGGCGCCCAGCGCACCACGTCCGCTACCCTCGACTTTGGCCCGCAGGCCACGCCGCTTCGCCTGGAGCAGCAAACTTCGAGCGCTGGCTCCGCGCCTGCGCCGGACGCGACCTCGCTCACCGAAGTCTCCTCCAGCTCCGTCACCATACGAGAGGCCGGCGCTTCCCGCACGATCGCCAGGCCAGCCGTCGCGTTCGCCGGCTTCGCCAACATGCCCGCCGCGCTGCAGATGATGATGATGCGCTACTGGCTCGCCCACCACCAGCCCGCGCGCCTGCCCATGCTGCGCGCCAGCCCGGAGGCACCGCCGCTTGAGATCAAGCTGGTCGGCCACGAAGCATTTCTGGTGAAGGGCCGCATGGTCCGGCTCAGCCGCTACACGGTCGCCAATCTTCTCTTCGGCCGCGAGATCCTGTGGATGAACGACTCGAACCGCCTGGTCGCGTTGATGACGTTCGCCGGCGGCCTTCCGCAGGAGATCGTGCTCGACGAGTACGCCGAAGCCACCAGCTCCCTCGTCAACAGCGGCGTCCGCCAGGAGATGCTGGACCTTGCCGATCTGGAACGCCAGGTCCCGGTCGAGGTTCAAGGGACGTATGCCATCGTCGGCGCGCGTCTGATCGACGGTACCGGCGCCCCCGCGCTCGAGAACGCCTCCGTCCTGGTCCGCAACGGGCGCATCGCCGCCTCCGGCAGCCATGTGGCCATCCCTCCCGGCACTCGCCTGGTGCACGCCGAAGGCCAAACACTCCTGCCCGGCCTGTGGGAGATGCACGTCCACTACTCCGGCGTGGAGTTTGGCCCGGCCTTGCTCTCAGCCGGCATCACCACGGCGCGCGACTGCGGCGGCGAACTGCTCTTCCTGACCACGCTCCGCCGCGAGATCGAGGAGCGCCACGCCCTGGGCCCGCGCCTGCTGCTGGCCGGGCTGATCGATGCCGGAGGCCCGCTTGCCTTTGGAGCGGTCGACGCCGAGACCCCGGCCGAAGGCGTAGCCGCCGTCGACGCCTACGCCGACCGGCACTTCAACCAGATCAAGGTCTACACCTATTTGCAGCCCGCCGTGCTCCGCGCCATTGCAGCCGAGGCCCACGCGCGCGGCCTGACCGTGACGGGCCATGTCCCCGCCGCCGTCACCACCGACGAGGGCATCGCCGACGGCATGAACCAGATCAACCATCTCCAATACGTGACCCGCGACCTGACGGTGAACGGCAAAGTCGCGCTTGACTCGCCCCAGGCCCGCGAAACCCTCACGCTGCTTAAGGATCGCCACATCGTGGTCGACCCGACTGCCAGCTGGGGCGAGATGGCCGGCCATCCACGCTCGCTCGACCCGGCCAGCTTCGAGCCTGGCATTCTGGCGGCACCGTTTCCGCTAGCCGCGAAGTTTCGCGCGATGGGCTCTCCGGCCGCTGATGAGCCGAAGTTCCGCGACCGCATGGAGACCGCTCTCAAGGTGATCGCCGCGCTTCACTCCGCCGGCATTGCCATCGTCGCGGGCAGCGACACCGGCCTGCTCGGCTTCGGGCTGAACCGCGAGCTCGAGCTCTACGTGCAGGCCGGCCTGACGCCCATGGAGGCGATCCAGTCCGCCACCCTGGTGGCCGCGCGCGCTATGAGGCTTGACTCGGATTCCGGCACGGTAGAGCCCGGGAAGCGTGCCGACCTGCTGCTGGTCGATGGCAATCCGCTTGACGACATCCGAAACCTTCGCCATGTTGTCAGCGTTGTCGCGGGCGGCCGACTCTACTCGAGCGCGCAGCTGGCCCGCAGCGTCGGTTTCCGGCGCTGACAGTCAGAGGCTCATTTACAACGAACCAGAGTGCTACTATATTCAGGCGTACTGTCGGGTACCGGACGTAGACGAACCGGACTGGCGGCGGACGAAGTTCTTTTTCAGCGCCGATCCCCAGCAGCACACCTCGGCGGCTCAAGCCGCGATGATGCGGAACGAGATAATGGCACGCCAAACTTTAGCCCCTGAGCAAATCGCCTGATGCTGTGCAGCGGGCAGACCTCGTCGGAAGGACAATCTGCTCGGGCAGGAGGCGGAGTGACTACGGGAATGACAAACGAAGGCCTTCCCAGGTTTCCTTCGAGCACGCAGGAGCTTTCCCTATGAGAACGTTCCACAACACGCTGCTTCGAGCTTTACCTCCCGAGATCATCGAGCGCCTCGACTTGCGCCCGGTCGACTTCGAGCTGAACCATGAGATTGAGTGGCCTGGCTGCTCGATTGAGCGGCTTACGTTTGTCGAAAAGGGCATGGCTTCGCTCACCGTTACCTTTGGCGACGGATCGCAGATTGAAGCCGGCATGTTCGGCTTCGAGTCGGTCATCGGCATTTCTGCCCTGATGGGGACCAAGACCAGCCTGAACCGCGTGTACACCCAGCTTGCCGGCAATGGATACACCTGCCCCATCGCCAATGCTCGCGCGGAGTTCAACCGGGGCGCCGACTTCCAGCGGCTGGCCCTGGCCTTTGTGCAGGCGCAGCTGGTGCACGCGATTCAGTCGGCAGGCTGCAATGCCAAACACAACGTCGAGCAGCGCCTGGCCCGCTGGCTGCTCACCTGCCGGGATCGCGCCGGCAGCGACACGTTCCGGATGTCGCAGGAGTTCCTGGCGGATATGGTCGGAGTGACCCGACCCACCGTGAGCATTATCGCCGGCGTTCTAAAAGAGAAGGGCACCCTCGAGTACACGCGCGGGGTGATCCATATTATTAATGGTAAGGCGCTCGAGCAGACCGCCTGCGAGTGCTACCTCGTCATCAAGCATCACATGGACAATTACGCGGCCTACGACCCGGGTACCGGCCTGGCCACGCCGATGGGGCCGGGTGTGTCGGCTCGCGGAATGGGCAAGCCGTATCCCGCGAGGGAACGCGGCTAGTAGCTGATGAACTCCTGCGAGCCGCGCCGCAGCCGCAGACCTACCACACCGAAGAAGGCGGCGAGCAGAAACAGGATGGCGTCCCACATAACCATGGGCCGGTGCCATCCCGGCGAGTACGTTGCATCCTGGCCGGCCCACAGCGTTACCAGCGTGCCGATAATCAGCGTTTGGAAACAGATGGTTAGAAACAGCTGGCCGCGACGGCGACGGCGGTCCAGAGACACCACCTGGTCAGGGGACAGAGTGCGCTCTTCAGCAGGGATCAGGTTGTTCGCCATCGAGTCTCTTCCTTTTCGTTATTAAAGCATGGCCTGCAGCATTTCGAAATGCCACACCTTACAAAAATGCCACCGACTGAATTCCGGCTACGTCGAAGCGCTTGCGGCACCGGACATTTTTGCAGCCGACCAGATCGTCGCGGCGGACCATGTAGCTCTGCGCCTTGGCAAATCGCGCCCGGTCGCGTTCATCGGCACCGCGGCCGAGCTGCGGCTTTTTGCGTCGGACCAGCCAGGAAAGCTCGTACTCGCTTTGCTGCCCGCAGTGGGGACAGGTCATGGTGTGCGTGCGGGATTCAGGCCGTTCGTCGAAAAAATCACGCTCTTCCATCACAGATCCTCCTAGAGTGCACGCACCGTCACGGAAGCACGGGTGTACTCCATGAGTTGCAGCCGCTCCAAGGGGAAGTATTGCATACTGAGACGGGTTCGCAGAAGAGGAGCAGCCGCCGTGAGGAAGCCGAAGAAGCGCGTATTTTCTATTCTGAAGGCGGTAAAGCAGAACGCGCGGGACCGCGTGGGGATGCCTCCTCCGGAGAAGGTGCTTCCCGACCCGAAACAGAAGGCCGCGGCCTCACCAAAACACAAGGAGACGCTGGCCGGCCTGCTGGAGTGGGCGGGCCGCGAGGACTAGGCTGGGCTCTCGGCGGAATCTACGTTTCGCACCGCTCTCCCGAAGACCTTCCGATAAGCTGATGAGATGAACCTGGATGTAATGCTCGTGCTGTTTCAGGTTGTCGTGCTGGTGTTTGCGCTGAGCGTGCACGCCTGCGCCCATGCCTACGCCACGATGCGCCTTGGCGATGCAACCGCTTTCATGGTGGGCCGCGTGACGCTGAATCCGGCGCGCCAACTGGAGCCGTGGGGCTCGGTGGTGATGCCCGCGCTCAGCTTGTTTCTCGGCGGCGCGCTGATTGGCTGGGGCAAGCCGGTCCCGGTGACGCTGCGTAACTTCCGCCGCGTCAAGCGCGACGATGTGCTTTCGACGCTGGCCGGGATGGGCAGCTTTCTGGCCATGGCGTTCGTGGCGCTGATGCTGCTGATCCTGCTGAAGCACACCCATGGCGTCGGCCAGGATGCCGTCGTTGCCGCGATGCAGATGGCGCACAAGGTGCCTGTCGACATGACCGCGCTGCCGCCGCTGTTTCCTGTCGCGCTGCTGCTTTATTTTTGCGTGGTGACCAACGTGCTGCTATTCGTCTTTAACCTGATCCCGGTGCCGCCGCTCGACGCGAGCCGCATCATCCGCTATGTGCTCCCGTACAACGTCGAGCGCTGGTACGACAACATCGGGATGCTTGGCTCGTTCGTGATGTTTGCGGTTGCCGGGCGCATTATCTTTCCGATCTTTTACCCACCGCTGCTCAACACCTTTGACGCCCTGCTGCTCAGTTTTTGACGGATGGAACTTCTTAGCCTATGACCCAATCGAACCCGCCAGACCAGCGCCGCCGTGTGCTGAGCGGCATGCGCCCAACCGGCAAGCTCCACCTCGGCAACTACATGGGAGCGCTGTACAACTGGGTGCAGCTGCAGCACCAGTATGATTGCTTCTTCTTCATCGCGAACTACCATGCGCTAACGACGGATTACGCTGATACGAGCAAGCTTCGCGAGAACACACGGGAGGTCGCCCTTGACTTCCTCTCTGCAGGCCTCGATCCGGAACGCTGCACTCTCTTTCTTCAGAGCAAGGTTCCCGCTCATTTTGAGCTGAATGACCTGCTTGGGATGATCACCCCCCTTAGCTGGCTGGAGCGCGTGCCTACCTATAAAGACCAGCAGGAACAGCTGAAGGAGAAGGATCTTGCCACTCTGGGCTTTCTCGCATACCCGCTGCTCCAGTCGGCCGACATCCTTGTCTATCAAGCCTCCTTCGTGCCTGTGGGTCAGGATCAGGCCGCCCACGTCGAGATTACCCGCGAGATTGCGCGGCGCTTCAATTCGCTTTACGGCAAGCGTTCGGCAGGCGATGCGCTTGACCTGCAGCTGGCGTCGTCCGACAAGAAAAAGCTCGAAGCCGCCGAGAGCCAGGTGCACGAGGTGCTTCCCATTCTGCCCGAGCCTCAGGTGCTGCTTACTCCCTCACCCAAGCTGCCCGGCACGGACGGCCGCAAGATGTCCAAGAGCTACGGGAATACCATCCTCCTCTCTGACGCCGAGCCGGACATTCGCGCCAAGCTGAAGACGATGGTCACCGATCCGGCACGCGTTCGCCGCACCGACCCAGGCGACCCCGAGGTGTGTCCGGTCTTCGATCTGCACAAGGTTTTTTCCAGCGCTGAAACCCAGCAGAACGCCGCAGAAGGGTGTAGAACGGCGGGAATCGGCTGTATTCAATGCAAAGGCTGGCTCGCCGACGGCGTCGTCCTCACGCTTGCGCCTATTCGCGAACGTCGAGCCTACTTCGAAGCTCGACCTGGCGAAGTGACGGAGATCTTCGCAGCCGGCAATGCGCGCGCGAACCTTCGTGCCAATCAGACGATGGACGAGGTTCGACAAGCGATGGGAATTGATTGATCATGGCCGACCAGCTCACCCCACCCGAAGCTGCTTCCACGGCAGAGCCTCAACCCGGTCCTCAGCCTTTTGCGCTGGTTGCGCGCCCTGAGCCGCCACCCGCCCCCGAGCCCAGGCGCGCCGGTCCATCTAAAAATGACGACTCGCAGTCGCCGTTCTCAATCACCGTCGGCAAGGTCTACGACGGCCCGCTCGACCTGCTGCTCGACCTCATCCGCAAGCAGAACATCGATGTTTACGACATCCCCATCGCGAAAATTACCGCGCAGTTCCTCGAGTACACGCACCATCTGCGCAACACCGACGTCGACGCCGCCGGCGAGTTCATCTACACCGCCTCGCTGCTGATCCACATTAAGAGCCGCATGCTGCTGCCGCGCGACCCCGCCACGCTGCCCGGAGCCGACGCCGACGACCCTCGCCTGGAACTCGTCGAGCGGCTGATCGAGCACGAGCGCTTCAAGGCCGCCGCCCAGATGCTCGCGCAGAAGCAGCAGATCGAAGAAGCCTCCTGGACCAATCCGGGCCTGCGCCAGTTCAAGGGCGACGCCTCTGCCGCAGGGGAGATTGCCGCCGACACCGTCGACCTTGTCCGCGTTTTCCAGGACATTCTCGACCGGCTGCGCTCCCGCCCTGTCCTCAACGTTGATGAAGATTCGGTCACGGTGGCCCAGATGATCGACTATGTGAAACGCCGTCTGCTGATGGAAGACAAGCCCGTCTCGCTTCACCGTCTGCTGCACAACACCCACACGGAGCGCGCGCTGATCTGCATGTTTCTCGCGCTGCTTGAGCTGGTTCGCCTGCAGGCCGTTTTGCTCCACCAGCCCGTGGTGCTGGGCGACCTGCTTATCAAGAAGGCCGAAGGCTTCGACCGCATCTTTGAGAACGATCAGGCTACCCGCGACGACTGGCGGTAGTCTTTACGCAGCCTGATCGCGCCGGTGAACTTCCGCCCACGCGGCTTCCCAGGCGTCGTTGCCGAACCGGCCTTTCGCCAGGCCAGGAACCCACAAGTCAACATCGATCTTTGGAAAATAAATTCCAAACACGCCCGCGATCTCCACCGCCGCAAGCTCCGCATCGGTGGCCTTCTCCAAACCCTGAGCACGCTCCGGCGCGAAGTGGATCGAATATCCCCAATTTAGTTCGACCTCCACGCGATGGGAGGCTGGATTGAAATGAACCGCGATCGGGCGCGGCAAGGTTCGACGCATCTCCAGACCTCTCTCCACCGCTGCGTCATGCTCTTGTTCGCTGATCTGTTCACTGACCAGGATCGCCTCCCAAGCTCTGCAAAGAATGCCTAAATTATCCGACACAAAGCGAATCAGAGCACTGTCGTCCTGCGAGCTCGTGCCATCTTTGGTTCTTAGAACGGGCGGTCCGCTCCAGCAATTCAGCCAGAGCGTCGCTTCTACACCGGGTCCCAACGCATGAACGTGGGCGGGACTGTGGTCGTCCATGTAAATCATCAGGCGGAAGTTCCGAAAGCGCAGAATCGTTGGCACCCAGCGAGTCTAAAAGAAAGAGCGATTCAATGAGAACAGACAGGTGTACGCTCAGCAGCAGAGGTGCGTTCATGGCTACAAGCGCGTTCCTTTCCGTCGCGGAATACCTCTCCTCCGATCTGTACGAGCCCGCCGCAGACTACGTCGACGGAGAAATCGAGGAGCGTCCCGCAGGAGGATTTGACCACAGCACCTGGCAGCAAGCCATCACGCGCTGGTTTCTCCAGCATGACGCGGTGTGGAACATCCGCGTGCGCTGCGAACTCCGGATCCAGGTCAGCCCCACGCGCTACCGCATCCCGGATGTCGTCGTCTTCGACCGCAGCCGCCCAATCGAACAGATGCTCACCCATCCGCCCATCGCCCTCTTCGAGGTCCTCTCGCCCGAAGACAGGATCTCCCGCCTGCTCGTTAAGTGGGCCGACTACGCCCAGATGGGGGTCCAGACCAGCCGGGTGATCCAGCCAGCCACGAGCGAGATCTTCGCTTACGAGCGCGGAGCCTTGATCCCTGTTATCTCCATGCAGGAAGACCTGCCTTCGAGCCCGTGCTCCATCGACTGGAAAGAAATTAGGGCGCTTCTGGATTTCTAAGCAAGCCTAAGTCGCCCGCAGCCGCTCGTAGATCGCCGCCGTCTCCTCATCGAAGCAGCAGAAGATCACCCGCTCCGCCGGCGCCCGTGCCTCCTTCCGCACAGTTTCGAGCGCGATCTCCGCCGCCCGCTGTCGCGGAAACCGGTAAATTCCCGTGCTGATCGCTGGAAACGCAATCGACCGCACCTCGTGCTCCACCGCCAGCTCCAGGCAACGCCGGTAGCAGCCCGCCAGCAGCGCCTCTTCTCCGTGCGATCCGCCGTGCCACCGCGGCCCGACCGCATGGAACACCCAGCGTGCGCGCAGCCGGAAGCCCGGAGTGGCCTTTGCCTCCCCCGTCTTGCACCCATGCAGCGCCCGGCAGGCCGCCAGCAACTCCTTGCCTGCCGCCCGGTGGATCGCGCCATCCACCCCGCCGCCGCCGAGCAGCGTGGTGTTGGCTGCATTCACGATTGCATCCACGTCCAGCTCCGTGATGTCGGCCCGGAAGATCTCGAACGTCATGGCACACCTCCGATCGCCGCACTCCGCCTACCACCAAAGTGGAATAGACAGGATTCACCTCGCGTTCATCCTCCTGTGGCAGTGATAAGCCTACCTTGAAGGAAGCATCGCAGCCCCGACAAGGCAGGTATTTCGTATGGCTACTCCCGCAATTGCACCGTCGGGCTCTCTGCTGGACGAGAAGCTCAAGAAGTCCAGCCCCGGAGCCATTGGCACCGCGGTCTTCGGAGTCATGCTGGTTGGCGGCCTCATCTATATCGGCCGCGCGCTCTCGACTGACCTCTCGATCGTCCATAACGCCAGCATCTTCCCCTTCATCCTGCTCGGCATCGCGCTTTTCATCGCGCTCAGCTTTGAGTTCGTCAATGGCTTCCATGACACGGCGAACGCCGTCGCCACGTGCATCTACACCCACTCGCTCGAGCCGCACATCGCCGTCGTCTACTCCGGCATCCTGAACTTTCTCGGCGTGCTCACCAGTTCCGGCACGGTCGCCTTCTCCATCATCACGTTGCTGCCTGTCGAGCTCATCCTCAAAGTCTCGAAAGGCTCTGGATTCTCGATGGTCTTCGCGCTGCTTACCGCCGCCATCCTCTGGAATCTGGCGACCTGGTGGCGCGGCCTGCCCGCCTCGAGCTCCCACACAATGATCGGCTCCATCATCGGGGTCGGCGTCGCCAACCAGCTGATGCAGGGAAACAGCGGCACCTCGGGCGTTGAATGGGAGCAGGTTACCAAGGTCTTCCAGGCGCTCCTGCTCTCGCCGATCGTCGGCTTCTTTATGGCGGGCGCGCTCTTCTTCCTGTTCAAGCTGGTTGCACGCGATCCTCGCCTCTACAAAGCACCTGAGGGCTCCGCTCCGCCGCCGTTCTACATCCGCCTGCTGCTGATCGGCACCTGCGGCGGCGTCAGCTTCTTTCACGGCTCAAACGACGGACAGAAGGGTATGGGCCTGATCATGCTTATCCTGGTCGGCACCGTGCCCACCGCCTATGCGCTCAACCATACCGTCAACGCGAGCGAGGTCCAGACCTTTGCGCAGGTCTCCGGCCAGGTTGCCGGAGCGCTCCAGCACTACATCACCCCGGGCGCCGTGATGGGCGACCCCGAGCCTGAGCTCGAACACTACGTGTCTTCCAAAAAGTTCGAGCCGGGAGTCCTGCTCGCTCTCCAGCAGCAGGTCAACAACATCTCGAACGAGGCCGTCCAGTATGGCGCTCTCGCCAACGTTCCCGCGTCCATGCAGGCCAACGTTCGCAACCAGATGTACCTGGTGAGCGAAACCTTCCGCAACCTGCCCAAGAACGGCGGCCCGAAGCTGGCTCCCGAAGACGTCAAGACGATCGCCGTCTACAAGGGCTTTCTCGATAAGTCGACGCGCTTTATTCCCACCTGGGTCAAGGTTGCCGTCGCGCTCTCGCTTGGCCTCGGGACCATGGTGGGCTGGAAGCGCATCGTCGTCACGGTAGGCGAGAAGATCGGCAAGACGCACCTGACCTACGCGCAGGGAGCCTCGGCCGAGATCACCGCCATGATCACTATCGGCATGGCCGACCGCTTCGGCCTGCCCGTCAGCACGACGCACGTCCTCAGCTCGGGAGTCGCCGGTACGATGGCCGCCAACCGGAGTGGCCTGCAGCTATCCACGATCCGCGACATCGCTCTTGCCTGGGTGTTCACCCTGCCCGCCGCGGCGATCCTCTCCGGCTGTCTTTTCTGGCTCTTCAACAAGATTGCCGGGTAACACGTTACAGGAGCAAAACGCCAACGCGAATTGGTAGACTGGAACTTCGGTCCGATCGTGTGTCGTCGGTCGGCCGTTGACCTTCTGGACGTGAAACCCAGCATGAGCTTGAAAGCGAAGATTGAGGCGGTCATCTATGCCTCCGAGGAGCCCGTGACGCTCGCACAACTGGCCGGGTTACTCGGCCATGAGGCCCAGCAGGAGCTCGATGCGATAGCCGCGCGCCAGCACCTGCTGCCCTTGGCCGCGGCCGACCCTGGCGACGTACCCGCGGTCGCTTCCCCGGAAGAGGATGCTGCGCCAGCGGAAGTCGCGGTGGCCAGTTCGGACGAGGAATCCGCTGCAGCAGACAGGAAAGCGTCCCGAGAAGCCGACCGCCGCATTCGGGAATTTCTTGGGTCCACCGTGCAGGCGCTGCTTGCCGACTATGCCACCTCCGAGCGCGGACTTGAAATTCGCGAAGTCGCTGGTGGCTTCCGCATGGCCACCAAGCCCGAGTACCACGACGCCGTGCGCGGCTTCGTCAAGTCACTGAAGCCTGTTCTAAAACTCACGCTGCAGGCACTCGAGACGCTTGCCGTCGTTGCCTACAAGCAGCCCATCACGGCCCCCGAGATCTCGGAAATCCGCGGAGTCGACTCGGGTGGCGTCCTCGGCTCGCTGATGGCGCGCAAGCTGATCACCACAGCCGGCCGCAAACAGGTTGTCGGCCGCCCAATCCTTTATAAGACTACAAAGGATTTCCTGCTGCGGTTCGGGTTGAAGGACGTCTCCGAGCTCCCGAGCATCGAAGAGTTTGAGAAGATGGCCGGCGAACTGGCCGCGCAGGAGGAGATCCCCATGACGGAGTCGGCGCGCGACCAGGCTGAGGAGCGGATCACGCACGAAAACCTTGTCGAAGAGCGAGACGCCACAATGCCTCAGGCCGATGGGGACTCTGACTCGCTCGACTCTGACGATAGTAACCGCCCGGACGACGAGCTTCCTGCAGTGGATGGACGCCTCTCAGGGCTTTCTCCCGTTCTCTCTCAACCTGGCGACGATCCCTCTGCGGACGAAGCCGCCATCCAAAATAGCGAAAACGAGGCACGTTCATGACCGATAAAGCCAATCAATGGAATCAGACCGATCGCGATCTCGAAGCTTCCGACTCGCCACAGGACCAGGAGCCCGACACAGTTGGAACTCCCGAGGGCGACAACGAGTTTATGCCCGATCAACCCCTTTCCAAGCTCCCGCCTGGTGCCGAACAAATTCCGCGCGGGAACGCACCTGATCCGTACAAGGGCGAGTAGTCTCGTGCTGAAGCGTCAAGCCGCATCCTAAGATCTATGCCTCAAAAGTCTGCTACTAAAGCTCCGGACACGCCAGCCGGTGACCGGCTCCAAAAGATTCTGGCTCAGGCCGGAATCGCCAGCCGCCGCAAGGCCGAGCAGATCATCCTTGAAGGTCGCGTTCAGGTCAACGGTCAGGTCGTTAGCGAGCTCGGCACCCGCGCCGATGCGACTGCCGATCACATTCGTGTCGACGGGAAGCTGCTGCACGGTCCCGAACAACAGCGCTATTACATGCTGAACAAGCCGCGCGGCTACGTGACGACATTGGACGACCCACAGCATCGGCCAACCGTAACCCAGCTGATGCTGCAGAAGAACGGCCCACATGGGGACCATGTCCGCCTTTACCCCGTCGGCCGGCTCGACTACCTGAGCGAGGGTCTGCTGTTGATGACCAACGACGGGGCGCTGGCCAACTCCCTCTCGAAAGCAGCCGCCGGCGTTGAAAAAACGTATCTAGTTAAGGTGAGCGGTGTTCCTCCTCCTGAAGGTCTTGAACAGATTCGGCGCGGCATTATGATCGATCGCGGTCGCCTGGACGAGGTGCGCGCCGGCCGCCGCGACCGAATCCTGACTGCGCCCGCGAAGGTCGAGTTGGTCCGCGGCGGCGACAATCCGTGGTTCGAGGTAACGTTGACCGAAGGACGCAATCGCCAGCTGCGAAAGATGTTCGAGGAGATTGGCCATCACGTGGAAAAGATCCGCCGCATTGGATACGGAGCCCTCCGCCTGGACGTTCCGCCCGGCGAGTTCCGCGAACTCAAGGCTGGTGAAGTGATGGCGCTCGACCGAGCCGCCAAAGGGCGGAAAGTCGAGCCCAAGAAGACACTTCCGGAGTTCGCCAAGCTGAAATCTCCCGCGACGTCGAAATCATTCAAGCCGCGCCGCCGTTCCAACCCTAGCGCTCGTCCTTCTCGCTAGACTCGTTGCGCCGCACAACGTGATCTGCGCTAGCTGCCGGAAGACTTCGCGGGTGTCCCAGCAGCGACGATTGCGGCCGTCTGGCCATCGCGAATCATCTCCTGCAGCTTTCGCTCAGGGATGCCACCAACCCTGCCTAAAATCTCTTGAAACGCGTACGCGTGGCTGGTGCTGGTCCACGTCGCTCCCTCGATCAGAGACGGTAAAGCTGTGTCCGCAACTGCCGCGAGCACTGCCGGATCCCGCGACTCCGTCAGCCTCGCTAGAAGCAGACTTCCCTTATTGCGGTCCGTCCACCGCGAGGACAGCAGAAGCTCGACGAACGGAGTCGGATCGATGCGGAACGCGCTAGCCTCTGGCGCGAGCGCCAGCAACGCCAGCGCGCGCACGGCGTTATTACGAACCTCCGGATCTTCATCGTGCGCTGCGTACGCGAGCGCATCCACCTGCGGCTGTGACAGCGACGCATAGCCCAGCAAGACGGCGCTCGCCTCCCGCTGGCGCGCGTTGCTGGCACCCCGAAGAACATGCTCCAGCTCTTCCGCGTGCACCACGGCATACTCGCGCATGGAGAGCTGAATCCTCCGGGCGGCGGGATCGTAGGACAAGGCATAGCCGGCCGAGTCGTCCTCACGCAGCTCGCCCCGGGCGACCGCAGCTGCCGTCGCCTGCAGATCGAGCGAGTAGAGCACCGAAGCAGCGGGAGCAAGACGTTCGGTTCCGTGCGGCTTCGGCAGCGAGGCTACCGGTCGGGACGAACTGCCCTCCAGGCCGACGTACACCAGCAGACGATGATGGTCATCGCAACAAAGCACTGCCAGGTCGGTAGGCGGCCGGCCTGTCACTCCCTGGACCTCCTGCGAGATTGAAGCCTGCTCCCGCGCAAAGGTCGTCAACGTCAAGGAATCGCCTACACTCAGTGGCAGTCGAGCGCGCACCGAATCGAGATCCACGCCCGCATAGCCAAAGTAATTGATTTGGCCAACCTGCAGGCTCAACGGCTTGGACGAAGTGATCTGCCCCCGGGCGAGAGGGGCAAACGCAAGCAGCAAGAGAAGAGAAAAGTATTTCAGCATTATGCCTCGTCTACGTGCAGACCTTATCGGCAGATTCGGGCAAACGTTCTTCTATGTTGTATTTTGCAACACTCCCCGCTCATGCACGTCCTGATCTACACGCTTTTCCGCTTCGTCGAGAGGACCTTTTGCGCCTCAAAGCATCCAATCAGCAGCAAAGGAGTTCGGCAGTGGCGATGGAAAAAGCAACATTTGGAGCAGGATGTTTTTGGGGCGTTGAGGCCCGTTTCAGTGAATTAACAGGGGTCACCGATACGGCCGTCGGCTACGAGGGCGGTGGCCTCGAGCACCCCACCTACAAAGAAGTCTGTACTGACCGGACAGGACACGCCGAGGTCGTCGAGGTCACCTTCGACAACACACGGATCTCGTTCGAGCAGCTATTGGACGCATTTTTCTCCCTGCACGACCCTACCCAGCTGAACCGTCAAGGCCCCGATTGGGGTACCCAGTATCGCAGCGTTGTGTTCACGCACTCCGATGAGCAGGCTCGCCAGGCAAACGCAAAGATTGCTGAACTGAATGCGGCCGGAACCTTCCGCGGCCGTGTCGTTACTGAGGTAACTCCCTCGACCTCTTTCTGGAAGGCGGAGGAATACCACCAGCGGTATCTGGAGAAGCGCGGCATGGTCCACTGCCACATCTAGCTGAAGCCTCCTTGCCGCCACATGGGGTGGTGATCCTACTCGCCGAAGCCGAATGCTAAACTAGGCTTCGGCGAGAGGCTTGGCGGCTCGCCCTTTGAGTTCATGGAGACTGTCGATCGTTTCGCACCGCAGGATGGAAGCTCCTCCGTGTTGCGGCGGCTCCTGAATCTGACTGGAATCGACCGGGCAGTCGGCTACACGATCCTCGCCCGAGGCTGGGCTTCGTGTGCCGGCCTGGTGACCGTGGCGCTAATCGCGCGCTTTCTCTCCTCGGCTGAGCAGGGCTACTATTACACGTTCGGCTCGCTCGCCGCTCTGCAGATTGTCTTCGAGCTCGGTTTCTCGGTAGTCGTTCTTCAGCTCGCCACGCATGAATTTGCCCACCTCTGCCTGACCCCGTTCGGTACGCTCACCGGACCTATCGCCGCTCAATCGCGGCTTGCCTCGATTCTTCGTAAGGCGTTGTTGTGGTACAGCTTAGCCGCCATCGCAATGGCTCTGCTTCTTGTGCCGACGGGTTGGCATTTCTTTGCCACCAGCCCTAATCCGCATGCGTTGATCTCCTGGAAGCTGCCCTGGGTGGCTGTGGTTCTCGCCTCGACCGTCACCTTCCAAATCGACCCGGTCTTCTCGTTTTTGGAGGGCTGCGGCCTGGTTGCGAACGTCGCCCGTACCCGCCTGGCGCAGTCCGTCCTGGGTAGCGCACTGGCCTGGGCGGCGCTGCTGCTGCATCATGGGCTGCTGGCCCCGGCCCTGCTCATCGCCGGACAGGCGGTGGCCGGCCTCGTCTGGATTGTCCGCCAGCGTCGACTTCTGCTTTCCCTGGTTCGCCTTCCCGCAGGCGAGCACGCCATCGACTGGTGGAGCGAGGTCTGGCCCTTCCAGTGGAGGATCGCCGTCAGTTACGCCTGTGGTTTCTTCATCTTTCAGCTGTTCAACCCCATTCTCTTCCGCTTCTGGGGCCCTACCGCGGCTGGACGCATGGGAATGTCCCTGAATGTAGCCAACGCCATCGCCTCAATTGCAATTGCCTGGATCAACACCAAGGCCGCGCCTTTCGGGGCGTTGATCGCGCGCCGCCAATTTGCCGCGCTCGACCGCCTGTTCTTCCGGTCCGCCGCGCAGAATTTTGCGCTGTGCTCCGTTCTCTCCCTTGGGGTTTGGCTGGCGGTGGTCCTGCTTGGGCATCGTCATCTGCCGTTCGCCCAACGTCTGCTTCCTCCGCTACCGTTTGCCTTCCTGCTGCTCTCGGTGAACGTTAATCAGGCAGTTAATTCTATGGCGCTTTACCTGCGCGCGCACAAGCAGGAGAAGTTCCTGGTGAACTCGGTGCTCGGCGCTATCGGACTCAGCCTGACGACCTGGTTTCTCGGCCGGCGCTACGGCGCGCTCGGCATGACCGCGGGCCAACTGGCTATTGCGCTAAGCGTCGGACTCGGCCTGGGTAGCTATACCTTCCTGAAGTACCGGAGACTGTGGCATGCCTGAGCAAGATTCGCCTCAGGCAAGTTTTCGGCCCGTCCTGACCCTCGCCGTCCCTACCTACCATCGCGCAGCCAACCTTGAGTTGCTCCTCCGCGCGCTCGCTCCCCAGCTCGCCGCCGAGCCGCAGATTGAGCTGCTGATCTCCGACAACGCCTCCCCCGACTCGACCGAGGCGCTTGTTCGCGGCTTGATCGCCGAGGGTCTTCGCTGCCGCTACCTCCGTAACCCGCACAACATCGACGCCGACCCTAACTTCCTTCAGTGCTACCACGAGGCTCGCGGCAAGTACGTCTGGATCTTCGGGGACGACGACCTTCTGCTTCCTGGTGCGCTGTCGTTGTTAATGCGTTTCCTGGTTCCCGCCGCAGACAGGCCCGAGTTCGACCTGATCTTCGTCACCCCGTTCGGCTTCCTGCAGCAACCCGACGAGCGCCGCCTCGCCCGGCCCGACCCGCTGGTGTTCGCCTTCACCGATCCCGTGGCTTTTCTCCAGGCCGTCGGCCTTCGCGGCGACCTCGCCCTCATTTCCGCCGTACTGATTAATAAAGATACGGTCGAGCGGTATCCCCACCCCGACTTCGCCGAGGGCAAGGCCACCAACCTGCTCCAGCTCGGCTGGACCTTCTCCGCTCTCCGACATTTTCGCCACGGGTTGGTCTTCGATCGCGGCCTGCTGGCCGTCTGCGAACTCAATCCGCAGCGCCGCTTCGATGTCGCCCGGGTCTTCGGTGTGCACTGGGCGCAGGCCGCGGCGCGCCACCTCGGCCCGGGCACAAGGCTCTACCGCGCGGTGCTCCGCGACCAGCTTTACTCCTGGTTCGTCACTAACTGGTACGGCATGCGCCGCAACCCGGGGCACACGATCCTGCGCGATCCTGTCGGGCAGATGCGCCCTTACTTCGGACGTCTGCCGCTTTTCTGGATCTCCACCTGGCCGATCCTTACGTGGCCGATGCCGCTTGCCGGCGCGTGGCTGCTGTTTTGGCGGACGCTTCGCCGGCTCGACCTCTGGAGGCATCGCCGCTCGGCTCCGAAGCTGACCGCTCCACCGCCGTACGGGAGCGGGTCAGCATGAAGCGCAGTCTGCTGCAGACCTCGATGGCTGCGCTTGGGTTGACGGAACTTTGCTGCTTTTTCCTAATTGCGCCGCTGCTGCATACCCGGCACGCCGCCGTGTACCACTGGAGCGGAAGCGGCCTCAGCTTGTTCCTTCCAGTATTCCTCGATCTGCTTCTGGGATGGGTTGCATTCGCAGCACTTTTGGCATTCGTTAATACCCGACACCTGCCGCGAAGCGCCGTATGGCTCAGCCTTCTTCTGCTTTTACCGGCCATCGTCTCCTATAACTTCGACCTGCTGCTGAACGGCGCGGCAAGCACGCTCACTGTCCGATTGCTCGTATCTTCGGTCCTTGTGGGTGCGGTGCTCGCCTGCGGATGGCGTCCCTGGGGCCAGATCCTGGGCCGAGTCGCCGACAGAACCTCAACCTTGATGATTTTCTTCGGGATCAGCGGTGTGGTGATTCTTGGAGAGCTGGCGTGGGCTGGAGCTCAGGCGCACACGCTGAACCGCGGGCCTGAGCTCCATGCGCGGGAGACTGCTGCGCCCTTGGCGAAGACGGGACGGGTCGTCTGGATCGTCTTCGACGAGCTCTCGTACCAGCAGGTATATGAACGGCGTTTTCGCGGCCTGGCTTTACCCGCCTTCGACGAACTTGCCGCAGAAAGCAATGTATTCACAGAGACAGCTCCCGCGGGGATCTTCACCGATATCGTGCTGCCCTCGCTCCTGTCCGGGCGAACGATCGACGTCGTGCGTTCGTCAGCAAGTGGCGCGCTGTCGACCCACGATCCCCGGAGTGGGACGTGGCAAGCCTTCAATGCGCGCGATACTGTCTTTGCGGATGCGCTGCAGAGCGGTTACAGCACGGCGATTGCAGGCTGGTATATGCCCTATTGCCGCATCCTGCCTGGCGTGCTCGATCGATGCTTCTGGAGCTACGACGTCCCCATCAAGAACCGCATGTCCTCGCAGGCAGGCGTCCTCGGCAACATGCTCGCGCCGTTCCTCTATGCGGTGAGTGGCAGCGGCTCCGTGCCGCAGAGTTGGATAGCCAAATCCCCTCGTCTGCAGGCGTTCCAGACCTATGGGACGAGAATGCACCTTGAGGACTACGAGAGCATCCTGCGTGCCGCGGAGGTCACGCTGCGCGATCGCTCGGCCGGTTTCGTGCTGCTTCACTTCCCCGTTCCGCATCTCGGGGGCATCTACAAGCGGACAACGGCCCAGTTCACGACCGGCCCTTCGACCTACCTCGACAACCTTGCGTTGGCAGACCGTTGCCTGGCCCATCTGCGCGAGGTCCTGGAAGATACGGGACAGTGGGATTCGGCCACGGTCGTCGTCATGGGAGACCATAGCTGGCGCACGAAGCAGATGATGCCAGACCTGGGTGCGCTCGCAGGCGAGGAGATGGAGGCCAGCCACGGCGGACAGTACGATCCAAGACCGGTCTATCTCGTCAAGCTGGCCGGACAGCAGACCGGGGCGCGTGTGGACACGCCGTTTTCCGCAGTGCATACACGGACGCTTCTGGACGGCATCCTGCGCGGAGAGGTCCGGACGCCGCAGACTCTGGCGGACGAGGTGCGACGGCTTCGCTGAGACATACGCCCGCTACGCCGCACAATCGCCGATGCAATTTAGCGACTTCGTGCTACACTTTTAGAAGCGCGTAAGCGCGGGGAACTTCGGGGAGGGATTCAGGACTTGCATTCGTGCGAACTCCAGAGTCTGGCCAGAGACCGAAGTGACATCCCTTACCACCGCAACGTCTTTCGCCGGCTCCCAGTCGGACACTCGAACAGATGCGGCTTTGGTTGCTCTGGCTGGAAGGCAATGGTCATCGGACCTGCCTCGCCGTGCAGCAGCGCTTCCGTACCCACGACAGCCATGCTGACCCATACACTTAGCCGGCGCCCGTGCGCGCCCAGCGATCGCAGGCACCTCCGTATGCGCGCTCGCTTACCCGCAAGATGAAGGAAAACACTTGAATTCTGCAACTCTTGAACCGAACGACCTGCTCCAGGCTGAACAACCCCGCTCCACTCACGCACCGAAACACGACGCACCTCAGATCAATGCTACCGACGCCGTCATCGATCCCAAGACTGGCCTGCCGATGTTGAAGGACGTGCATTTCGCCGACTTCCACATCTCCGACCTGCTCAAGTCGCGGCTCGCCGCCGCCGGCTTCAATACCCCTACCCCGGTCCAGGCCAAGGCCATTCCGCCTGCGCTCGAGAGCCACGATATTCTCGCCACCGCCTCCACCGGAACGGGCAAGACGCTCAGCTTCCTCATTCCGATGATTGAGCGCATGGACGCAAACTCCGTGCCATCGACGAAAGGCAAGCGCGGTCCGATCCGTTCGCTCATTCTTCTGCCCACCCGCGAGCTTGCCATGCAGGTACTTGAGGCGTACGGCAAAATCTCTCCGCAGGCCAAGTCTGACTCGGTGCTCGTCTGCGGCGGCCTGTCGGAAAACACGCAGCTTGATCAGCTCAGCCGCGGCCCGCGCCTTGTGGTCGCCACACCCGGTCGCCTTGAGGATTTTCTCCGCCGCCGCTCAGTCAACCTGAGCTCGGTTGAAATGCTCGTCCTCGACGAAGTGGATCGCATGCTGGACATGGGCTTTCTGCCCGCGATTCGCCGCATCGTAGGCGCGCTGCCCAAAACCCGCCAGACCATGTGCTACTCCGCGACCCTCGACGCCAACATCACCGAGATCGTTCGCGACTACGTCCAGAAGCCCGTTCGCATCGAGATCGGCACGACGTCCAAGCCCTCCGACCGCGTCGAGCTGCGCGTCTACACCGTCATGCAGGACCAGAAACTCGGCCTGCTGAACCAGATGCTCAATGAAGAAGAGGGCACCTTCCTCGTCTTCTCGCGCACCAAGCACGGCGCAGATCGCGTCGCCAAGAAGCTTGAGAAGCTCGGCCACCAGGCGGACGTAATCCACGGCGACCGCTCGCAGTCGCAGCGAACCGCCGCGCTGAAGGGCTTTTCGACCGGACGCCATCGCATCCTGGTTGCCACCGACGTCGCCGCCCGCGGCATCGATGTGCAAGACATCGCGCACGTCGTCAACTACGACCTGCCCAATGCTTCCGACGACTTCGTTCACCGCATCGGCCGGACGGGACGCGCGGGAGCGAAGGGTGTCGCTACCACCTTCGTCATGCCGCAGGAGCGCTCCGACGCCCGCAAGCTGGAGCGCGAGCTGAAGATCAAATTTGAGTGGCGCGAGGCCGACAAGAATCTCGAAAAAGAGGAGCGTAACAAGCCGCTCGACGCCGTTGCCCCGGACTCGCTGCTCGGCATGGAGACTCGTTCGTGGCGCACCGGAGACGTCTCCGCCGAGCGTCAGGCCGGCATGCCCAACAGCTCGTATCGCGGCTCTGGCAGCGGTTCCGGTGGCGGCTTCCGCAGCCGTTCCGGCTCTGGTGGCGGGGCTGGCCGCAGCTCCGGAGGACGCGCTCCCTCGTCGAACAGTCGTCCAGGCTCCAGCCGCTCCGGTCCTGCACGTCGCGGACGCTAACCTTCTTCGTTCACCAACAGATCCTTGGGTGACCCATCTCAGACAGTCTCAGCGTCTGAGGTGGGCTAAGGTAGACTCGTCTACACGGTCGACTCCGGGGGAGCAACGTACATCCCAGGCAGAGAATCCTCTCAGAGACACCAGCCATCCAACGGGTAAGTGTTACTCATGTCCTCCGCTACTTTGCTGACCGACGCACCTGAACTTTTCCGGCCAGCCCCGAGCCTGGATCAGGACACCCGCCTGCGCGACAGCTACGGCCGCGCCATTACCGACCTGCGCGTCTCCGTTACCGATCGCTGCAACTTTCGCTGTGTCTACTGCCGCACCGGCAACGAAGGCGCCCAGTTCGCCGAACTCCCCCACGAAGACTATCTGCGCATCATCCGCCTCTTCGTCTCGCTTGGCGTCGAGAAGATTCGCTTCACCGGCGGTGAGCCTCTGCTCCGCGCCGGCCTCGTCGAACTCATCGCCTCCGTCGCCCGCATGCGCAGCGCTTTCACTCCAGACGGCACCCGCACCCAAGCGGGAGCCCCACTCGACCTCGCTCTCACCACCAACGGCCACCTCCTCTCCGGCATGGCGCAGCCGTTGCGAGACGCCGGGCTCACTCGCGTTACCGTGTCCATGGACGCCGTCGACGCTGAAACCTTCTCCGCGATCACGCGGGTTCCGCGTAGCTTCGACCGTGTCCTCGACGGCATTCGCGCCGCTGCCGCTGCCGGCCTTGGTCCAGTCAAGGTTAACTGCGTCCTGCTCCGCGGCTTCAACGATTCGCAAATTGAGGCCTTCGCAGAGTTCTCGCGCCGCGAAAACGTCATCGTCCGCTTTATCGAGTGGATGCCGCTTGAAGAAGCCTCGACAGACCTCAACGCGCGCAACTGGACCCCGCAGTCCGTCGTCTCGCTCGAAGAGATTACCGCCCGCCTGAACGCATGGATGCCTCTGGTTGAGCTTCCGCCGCTCGCCGCCAGCGAGACCGCTCGCCGCTACACCTTCGCCGATGGCCGCGGCGAAATCGGCATCATCGCCCCCGTAAGCCGTCCTTTCTGCGGACATTGCAGCCGTGTTCGCCTCACCTCCGATGGCAAAATTCGCACCTGCCTGTTCTCCCAGTCCGACCACGACCTCTTCGGACGCATGCAGCGCGGAGCGACGGACGCCGAGCTCACCTCCTACATCCGCCAGGTTGTCGATCGCAAAGAAGCCCGCCACCATATCGGCGAGGCTGGCTTTGAGAAACCGTCGCGCTCTATGGTTCATATCGGCGGCTGACGCAGTTTCTTCTGTACTGTCTGGAATTGCTACAGGCACCCGGAAACTTACTCTCACCCGCCGTTTCACGGGTGAATTTCTCCTGCAACTAACGAGGGATCGAAGCTCCGGCGAGACTCTGAATAGATTATTGTGGAACTCGCAGGAGTGCGAGACGGTGAAGCAGCGCCCCCGACAGTTCGAGGTCATCGAGAGCCGGCAGATGGATCACCTGCGCGTCTTTCATGACGTCGCGCGTACCCTCACCACGTCGCTCGACCTGGAACTCATCCTGCTCGCCATCATGGACAAGATGGCCAACTTCTTCGGCCCCGAGCGCTGGTCGCTGTTGATGGTCGATGAAGCGGCTCAGGATCTCTACTACGCCATAGCCGTGGGCGAGGACTCCGCCTCCCTTCGCGGCCTCCGCGTCCCGCTCGGCCAGGGCGTTGCCGGCTGGGTCGCCTCCACCGGCAATCCTCTGGTCGTCCCCAACGTCTCGCTCGATCCCCACTGGTCGACCTTTGCCCGCAATCATCCGGACCTCGACATCCACTCCATCGCCTGCGTGCCCATCCGCTCCGGCGAGAACACTCTCGGCGTCATCCAGCTGCTGAACTCGAAGCTCGACCTGCTCAGCGAGTACTCCATCTCGTTCCTGCGCATTCTCTGCGACTACGCCGCCATTGCCATCCAGAACTCGCGCTCCATGAAGCTGATCCAGGAGCTCTCCATCACCGACGACTGCACGGGCCTCTTCAACGCGCGCCGCCTCTACACCATGCTCGACGAGCAGGTTGCCCTCACCAAGGCCAGCGAACCCGTTCCGTTTTCGCTGGTTTTTCTCGATCTCGACTACTTCAAGTCGGTCAACGACACGCACGGCCACCTGGTCGGCAGCCGCCTGCTGGCCGAGGTCGGCGGCGTCCTTCGCCGTGCCATCGGCCCCGAAAACTCCGCCTTCCGCTACGGCGGAGACGAGTTCGTCCTGCTCATGCCCGGCGTCACCAAGGAGGCCGCCATCGAGCTCACCCAGAACCTGCACGCCACCCTGCGCGCCAACAATTTCCTGACCGGCGAAGGCCTCGCCCTGCACATCTCCGGCAGCTTCGGCGTTGCCACCTTCCCCGAGGACGGCGCCTCCGTGCACGCCATCCTGCGCAGCGCCGACTCCATGATGTACGAAGTTAAAAACACCACCCGCGACGACGTCGCCGTCATGGGCAAGGTCCGCCAGCTCACCTCCATCAAACCCGCCCAAAGCGAGCGCCGCATTGTCGGCCTCCGCTAAGGAGGTCTACTCGGGCCCATGCCGCTCGAGCGCACCTGGGCGCCGCTTCTCCGGCTTGATCAAGTCCCGGTTCTCGGGCGCGGTCGGGTGCACCCCGAACTCCCACACGCCAAGGTTGATCTCCTTATCCCCCAGCACCTCGACCAGCGCGTACTCTCCCACCAGCAGCTGTTCGCGCGGCACCAGCTTCAACCAGTGGCCTCCCGGAAGCTCGGTCGCGTCCAGCTCCGTCACGTCTTCCTGCCGCTTGGCCGTGCCCAGCTGGCCGATGTTGAAGCTCGCCACGACCCGCGCGTCCTGCCGCACATCCAGCCGCACAATCACGTAATCGCTGTCGTTCGGCTTGCTCTTCGCGGCCGCGCTCTGGCTTGAAGCCCCGTGCGTGTCTACCGTCAACGCCTCGCCGCTCGTCGGCAACGCATCATCGAGCTTCACATAAATCACCGGCTCGTTCACATGCATCTGCACCGCCGCCTTCTCGCCTTTCAGCACCACCATCTGGTGCGGTGCCGAGGCCGGCTTGACGATCCCCCGCAGCACGCTATGCCCCGTCTGCTTGTTTAGCTCGCCCTGCGACTGCGCCATCGGCACCAGCTCCGGCGTCGCCTGGTACGTGTCGAGCGCCAGCACGCTATCGGTGGGCTCGAGCCGCAGGTCGGTTGCCACCTCCGGCGAGAGGGCAGCCCGCTCCGCCTCTTCCTTCAGCAGCTCCGGGTCGATCGCCGGAGCTGGCCGCATCGCTGCCGGGGCGTTCGGGTCCGGCGGCACATGCTCCTGCGCCCAGCGCTTGGTCGCCTCAAGATCCACCATCTTCAGCGGAATCTCTTCGGTCTCCCCGCCCCGCTCCGCACTCACGTACCGCACCCGATCCTTCACCACCGTATAGCTCATCACCACCTGGAAGCCGCCGTCCTTCAGGATTAGCCGTTGCCGATGAGGAGCCACCGCGGAGGCTGCGGGCGCCGGCTGGTCCTCACGGTGCGCCAGCTGCGCCGATGCCACCACGCGCCCAGCCAGCGCCAGTAGCCAAACCAGGCTCCTCAGTCTTGTCTGCATCCCCTCACCCCTCGCCTATGCTATGACGCAAAAGACGTACTCCAAAGTTGAGCTGCACCCGCGCCCTGCGGCAACTAACTCGCCGGCTCAGGGTTCTTACGTTTCAGAAGTAGAACCTCGGGCCAAAAAGCGCGTCTAAAGTTTCGTTCACCCCGGCGCTCGCCCATCTCAGGAAAGTCGGTTTTCTCCCCATGAAGCTGGTTCCATCCTCTCTGACTGCAGTTGCACAAGCCATCACCTTCGGACTGAGCACGTTGTCTGCCGCGGCCGCCGTCGCACAGGGCCCCGTTCCGCGCATCGTCGCGCCCATCGACAATACCGCGCGTACCGTCCTCGCGAACTCCCGTCCGCCCCGCGCCCGCGCCGAAGATGACGCCGGCCTGATGCCGCAGTCCACCCGCATCCAAGGCATGAGCATCAACTTCAGCCGCTCCGCTGCCCAGCAGGCCGCGCTCGACACCTTGCTCGCCGCCCAGCAGGATCGCACCTCGCCGCTCTACCACCAGTGGCTCACGCCCGACCAATTCGCCGCCCAGTTCGGAGCCGCCGCGTCCGATCTGCAGGCCGTCCAGAACTGGCTTACCTCCCAGGGCTTCAGCGTGGACGCCGTCTCGCGCGGACTCAATCGCATCACCTTCACTGGCACGGAGGCTCAGGTCGAGGCCGCGTTCGGGGCTCAGCTCCACTACTTCACAGTCGGCACAGAAAGACACTTCGCGCCCGCCAGCAATCTCAGCCTTCCCGCAAGCCTGGCAGGCGCAGTGCAAAGCGTCGGCAACATCTCTGATTTCCAGCCCCACTCGCACATCCGGCGCTCCGCCTCACCCGCCTTTACCTCCGGCCAGAGCGGGAATCACTTCCTCACTCCCAAGGATGTCGCGACCATCTACGACATCAACCCCGCCTACAGCGCAGGCTACACCGGTGCCGGCCAGTCGATCGCCATTGTCGGCCAGTCCGCCGTTCTCCTCTCGGACGTCGCCAACTTCAAGACAGCTGCCGGGGTCAGCTCTCCCGCACCAATCCCCGTGCTTTATCCTGGCTCCGGCGCCTCCACATTAGTCACCGGATACGAGTCCGAAGGCGACCTCGACCTCGAGTACTCCGGAACCATCGCTCCCGGCGCGACGATCTACTACGTCTATACCGGCGCAAGCACCAATTACGGTGCTTTCGACGCGCTCGTCTACGCCGTCATCAACGACATCGCCCCCATCATCAGCTCCAGCTACGGCCAGTGCGAAATAAACCTGGGGAGCGCAAACTACGCCTACTATAACCAGTACCTGCAGCAGGCCGCCGCGCAAGGGCAAACCGTCCTTTCCGCCGCCGGAGATGATGGGTCGACCGACTGCTACGGCGAGAACGGCACGCCTGCCGCCACCCAAGTCGCGCTCGCTGTCGACTTTCCGGGAAGCAGCGCCTGGGTCACCTCTGTCGGCGGAACCGAGATCTCCGCTTCCAACAACCCCGCGTCGACCTCCACCTCCACCTACTGGTCCGGCAATGGCACTACGGACGTCATCAGTTCCGCCCTCTCTTACATCCCGGAACTTGCCTGGAATGACGATTCCACCAGCCAGCTCTCCTCGGGCGGCGGCGGCGTCAGCATCCTGACCACGCGTCCCAGCTGGCAGGCAGGCACCATCGGCGGGATCGCCATCCCCGCAGGAACTATGCGCCTCGTGCCGGACGTCTCTCTCATGGCCTCGCCCGCCGAGCCCGGCTATCTCTACTGCTCAAGCGACTCCGCCGCGACCGGAATTCAAGGCAGCTGCAGTAACAACGGCTTCCGCGATGGCAACAACACCAACCTGACCGTCGCCGGAGGAACCAGCTTCGCCGCGCCCATCTTCGCCGGCATGATGGCTCTTATCAATCAGGCCACCAGATCCACAGGGCAGGGTGCACTTGGGTACATCTTGTACCCGCTCGCATCGAACCCCACCACCTACGCCGCCGCCTTTCACGACATCGTCGTCGGCAACAACGCCTGCACCGCCTCCCCCGCCACGCTTTCCTGCGCCTCTTCAGGCTTGACCAACTACGTCACCGCTACCGGCTACGACGAAGCGACCGGCCTTGGATCGGTCGATCTCTTCAAGTTGCTCAGTGCGTGGCCCGTCCCCTCCGCGACCACCTCCTCGTTGCAAAGCTCTACCGTTGCGCTCTCAGCCGCGACCACCGTGCCCCGGGTTGCGGTCGCGGATGCTGTCACCATTACGGTCGCTTCCGGAACCAGCACCTCCGGTGTCGCCCCCACCGGCACGGTCAGTCTGGTGATCACGGACACAACCTCGACCACCACCGCGGCCACCAACGCCGTGTATACAACCGCAATGACCAACGCCTCGGTAACGCTCGCCGGCGGCACCGCTTCTTATAGCTTTGTCGGCAGTGCTGCTGGCCAGTATGCGGTAGTCGCCAGGTACTCCGGAGACGGAACCTACGCACCCTCCACCTCCACCCTGCTTCTGCAGGTTGGGTCGGCTGGCGGCTTCAACCTGTCGGTCCCGAACACCACCGTGACCAATGGCAGTACCGCGACCTCCATCGTCACCGTCACTCCCGTTAGCGGTTATGTCGGCACCGTCGCGTTCAGCGTATCGGCCAGCCCAGCCATCACCAACGCCTGCTACGTTCTGGGAAATGCCGGTGTCACTGGAACTGCCGCGGCCACCGCTACCCTCTCTATTTACACCAGCGCGACCACCTGCACTTCCACTCCGGCCGCCATCACCTTGTTCCAGAACGGAACGAAAGCCCAGGTTGTCTCCTCCGGGGGCGTCGCTCAAGCGCAGCCGCGAGCCTCTCACCCCATGCCGTTTGCCCTCAGCTTCGCCGGCTTGTTGGCGGTTGGCATTGCCGGACGCCGCTCCAGAAAGGTCCGGTCTCTGGTCGCCATCTTGCTGCTGGCCGTGCTCGGACTCAGCCTCTCCGCATGTAGTGGAGCCAGCACTCCAACCACGACGACCGTCACGCCAACCACCAACGTCGCCAAGGGCCCGTACACCATCATCGTCCACGGCACAGACACGGTCACCAACACGACAACCAACTACGCCAGCTTCACCCTGACCGTCCAGTAACATCAGCTTGTCTTGCCGTTCAGTTCGAAACCCACTCATCGTCTTCCGATGAGTGGGTTTCTTTTGTCAAGCCTCAGGGTCGTCGCATTCAACGTTATCTCGTTCATTTAAAGTAACTTAGCTAATAAAGAAAGGTGGCGTATCTACCCTTGCCCAACCCGTACAATAGAGATAGACCCAAAGTGAGTCATTTTGGCGCAACGGGAAGTCTCGTCGTTGTTCTACGGACTGACAGGCGCGGAAGTCGGGACTTATCTTCCATGCTATCAAGACTTTAGCCAAATAGGGGGAGAGGGCGGTACTTGCTTTTCAGTGCAGCTGCTCCGGGATGACGGCGTACTGGATCAGCAGCTCGAACGGCACAATCTTGAGCGTGTTCTCATGCGTCGCCTCGAGTACGACTGGGCAGGCAGCCCCGGCCTGGGTCGCTTGCAGCCAGCGCGCCGCGCACACGCACCAGCGGTCACCCGGCTTCAGCCCCGCAAATCCGTACTGCGGCATCGGCGTCGAAAGATCGTTTCCGAGCGACTTTGAGGTCGCCAGGAACTCGGCACTGACGATGCAGCAAACGGTATGCACGCCCAGGTCGTCCGGCCCCGTCTCGCAGCAACCCGTGCGGTAAAACCCGGTCATCGGCTCGCAGCCGCACGTTGCCAGCGTCTGTCCGAGAACATTTTTTCCGCGTGCCTCGATCGGTTCCGTTCCAGCCATTCTCCTATTGTAGGCTTCCGCGCGACGGCTTACTTGCTGGCCATCGCCATCTTCTGCTCGTACTCCTCGTACGGGCCCTTGTGGTCGGTAATGTGAAAATCCGCTGGACCGCCCTCGAAGTGCCAGATGCGCGTCCCGGCCTCTTCAATCAGGTCCTGGTCATGCGTCACCAGAAACACGGTTCCTTCATACTTCTGGATCGCCTGGTTCAGCGCATTGATGCTCTCGAGATCAAGGTGATTGGTCGGCTCGTCGAAGATCAGCACATTCGGCTTCTGCAGCATAATTTTGCAGAACAGCAGCCGCGCCGCCTCGCCTCCGCTCAGCGCCTCGGTCTTCTTCATGCCCTCTTCGCCACGGAAGAGCATCTGCCCCAGGATGCCGCGGATGTCTTCCTTGGTGGCCTTCGGGTCGAAGCTGTGCAGCCACTCCGCCGCGGTCGTCCCCTTCGGAATCGACGCCGTGTGGTCTTGCGCGAAGTAGCCAATCTGCACCTCGTGCCCCCACTTCACCTCGCCCGCATCAATCGCGAGCGCATCCGACTCGTCGACGTTGGGAGCATTCGCAAGCAGCGCCTTGATCAGAGTCGTCTTACCCTGACCGTTGCGCCCCATCAAAATCACCTTGTCGCCGCGCAAAACCGATGCGGAGAACTTCTTGATCACGTGCTCGGTCTTGCCATCTTTCTGCGGATAGGATTTGCTGACGTTCTCAACCTCCAGCACGTTCTTGCCAGAAGGCCGCAGCATGTCAAAGCGGATGAACGGACGCGCGATGTTCGACCGGGCCAGCTCGGAGGTCGCCAGCCGCTCGACCTCCTTCTTCCGCGAGTTCACCTGGCTCGACCGCGTACCGGCCGAGAAGCGCGCGATGAAGTCGTTCAACTGCGCGATCTTCTTTTCGCGCTGCTCGTTCTGACTTTCTATGCGCGTGCGGATCGACGTCTTCTGCAGCACCATATCATCGTAGCCGCCGTTGTACGTGATGATCGTCTGGTAGTCGATATCCGCCGTGTGCGTGCAGACCGCGTTCAGGAAGTGGCGATCGTGCGAGATCGTGATCACGGTGCCGCTGTAGCGGATCAGAAAATCCTGCAGCCAATGAATCGACTCTAGGTCCAGGTAGTTCGTCGGCTCGTCGAGCATCAGCGCTTCCGGGTCGCCAAACAGCGCCTGCGCCAGCAGCACGCGGACCTTTTGGCCGCCCTGCAACTCGCCCATGGTGCGCTCATGCAGCTCGTCGGGAATGTCGAGCCCCTGCAGCAGCACGGCCGCGTTCGCCTCGGCCTCATAGCCATCTTCATCGCCGACGATGCCCTCGAGCTCGCCCAGCCGCGAGCCGTCCTCGTCGGTCATCTCGGCCTTATTATAGATAATCTCCCGCTCCTCGAGCGCCGCCCACAGGCCCTTGTTGCCCATAATGACGGTGTCGATCACGCGATAGGCGTCGAACTCATATTGGTCCTGCTTGAGTACGCCGAACTTGCGAGGTCTTACAACCGTCCCCTTCTGCGGGTCGATCTCGCCGGTAAGGACCTTCATAAACGTCGACTTCCCGGCGCCATTCGGCCCGGTCAAGCCGTAGCGGCGGCCGTCTGTAAACGAAACTGAAACATCCTCGAACAGCAGCTTCGAGCCGTAACGCATGGTGACACTGGAGGTAGCAATCATAGTTAAATCCTGGTCGTGGACTGTCTTAAGCGTACCCTATTCGTGCACGTTTTTGCAGAACCGCCCCGCTACTGCTGTTGCTGCGCCATCTGTTGCTGCCGCGTCAGGGGCGGTGGTGCATCCGGTTGCGCCTGCGCCTTCTCGACCAGGATCGACCAGTCCTCCGGCACTGGCATCTCCTGATCAAGCGATGGCGTGCCCTCGCTCGGCGTCACCCGCACGGCTACGGTTAGCTCGCTTTTCGCGCGGCCGCGGAACATGCCGTGAGTCGGCGGCACGTCGGAGTAGTCGCGCCCGATCGCCGTCCGGATATGCCGTTCGCCGGCCACCAGCCAGTTGGTCGGATCGAACCCCACCCATCCGAGGTGCGGCATCAGCACCTCGATCCAGGCATGCGTCGCCGAGGCCGCCGACCGATCGGTCTCCACCCCGCGATGCGCGAGATACCCGCTGACATAGCGGCACGGCATGCGCAGCTTGGTGCGGACCAGCGTGATCATGATGTGCGCGAAATCCTGGCAGACCCCCTGCCGCGACGTAAGCGCGTCGTCGATCGGCGAATCTACCTTGGTCGAGCGTGGAACGTAGTCGAAGTACTTGAACAGGCGCCCGTTCAGCTCATGCACCAGCATCAACGGATCGTCGCGGCGCGTTACCTCGAGGTCCGCGGCAAGCGTGTCCAGCAGCGGCGTCGGGATGCAGAACTCGCTTGAAAAAAGGAACTCCCAATAGTCGCCCTGCTCGACCATCGCATCGAGATCCGCCCAGGCATCCGGCGCGAGAAACGACGGGACATCGAATGCCGGCTGCACCTCGACCAGGGACTCGGCCACGATCACCAGTTGCCGGTGCTGGCCCGGAATGTCGAAATGATGAATGTTGTTGGCCAGGTGGTCGCGATAGCTAAAGACGCGGCAGCGCGGGCTCACCGAAAGATGGAACGTCAGGCAGCGCTGGTTCTGATCGCTGCGCGGATGCATGCGCGTCTCCATCATGCTCTCGCTCACGGCATGATCGTAGAGGAATTTGGTCAGGTGGCGGATCGAGTAAAACATGGCGCTCCTTCGCTGCTTGCTGTCCCTAACTGGCCAGCGCTGCCTGGATCGAATAGTCGACGTATAGCTCGTAGATCGTGTTGTGTATCTCTCGGCACTGCACCTGGATGGTACGCAGATACGCAACGATGTCGCCGTCGAGGATTTCCTCGACGCCCGAGTAACTGAGGCTGCCTTGCAGGCGTCCGGCCAGCCGTCGCAACGAATCGGCGCGAACCTTTCCCGAGTCCCTCTGAATGTTATCGAGCGAGCACTGCAGCGAGTCGATCGAGAAGCGCAGCGAGTGCGGGAAATCCTCATCCAGCAGCAGGAACTCGAGAATGCGCTCCGGCGTCAGGTCGGCCGTGTACACCTTGCAGTACGCCTCAAAAGCCGTGGCGCTGCGAAGAAGCCCCATCCAGTCCAGATATTCATTGCCTTCCACGCGCTCGCTCGGCCCCTCGCCCCAGAGGTCATCGTGGTAGGCCTCAAGCAAGGAAGCGGTCGCGGAGGCGCGCTCAATGTAGCGGCCTACCTGGATGAACTGCCAGCCCTCGCCATGGCTCATGGTTGAGTCGGTCACGCCTTGAAACTGGTGCACGGCCTCCATGACTTGGGTTAAAAACTCAGTCGGCAGCTCGGGTTCCAGAGACATGGTTCCCGGCTCGGAAGTCTTGGCGTGCTGCGGTAAAGTTACGGCCAGGTACAGGCTGTTCAGCCGGTGCCACTGCTCAGTCGAGATCTGCTCGCGCACATGGCGAGAGTTCTCGCGAGCCATGATGATCAGCGAAAGAATTGACGAGCGCGAGTTCGTGTCGAAGCTAAGCTTACGCACGAGCTCGTAGGGATCGCCCTTCCACGGAATCTCCTTCGGATTGCCAAGCGCCTGCAGAACACGATGCCAGCGTCGTTCCGCGCTGATAGGAGACTCATCGAGCATCAGGTTCAGGTTGACGTCGAGCAGGCGCGTAGTGTGCTCGGCACGCTCGAGATAACGGCTCATCCAGTACAGGCTGTCAGCGACACGTGAGAGCAAAGCATTCTCCTCAAAATTGAGCTAAGCGACTTGTCCAACGAAGGGCAGGTGTTCCGCTCTCAGCTCCGTCGGGTCGATTCGCTCAGAGGCGTGTTGAATATCGATTCCAACCACCCTTCCGGCGTCATCGAAATCGATCATGAGACCGTCGGCAATCTCCTGAGAGTCACTGCTAATCGCTGCCGATAGGTCGATGTAAAGGGAATCAGTTTCCTTGGAGTAGTGAAGCGTCAAGGGTTCCTCCTGGCAAAGCCCCGGGCAGCTCCACATGAGAGCAAGAGTCTTCTTTGTTGCAGCAGCTAGCTGGCTTTGTTGAGGCTCCAGTCCAGCCGCTTGGTGTGCTGAGCAGCACGCCGCAAAAGAAGGTTCATCTGATGCGGATTGCTTTGCGCGGAAGTTTCAAGCCAGGCGGCGACCTCCGCGTCGACTCGCAGGGTTACCGTATGGTCTTCTAGCGGCAGCGCGGCGGGAGAGGTAAGTTGTTCGTCATCATCGTACACACGCTCCGGAATGTCAGTGAAATCAATCTGATCATCGGGCATGGCCGCGAGTTGCCGCAGTTCACTACGCTCTTGGTCGGTCAGGGGAGTTCCTGCCACTCTTCGCACGCTCGAGCTCATAGTGTCTCCTTTCGCCAGGACTGGCCTTTCTAGCTGAAATGATACGCGCCAGTTCATCACCATTGTCGTTCATATCGAAGTTTGTATGGGTGACCAGAACGATGGCTTCACCCGAGGCCGTACCTGTCGTTCTCAGCCGAAGCTCTCCATCAACGATCCGATCAACCTCCTCAACCGCATGTGGATCTTCAAGCGCGACACTTGCTGCTCCAAAGCTGATGCCATGTTGCTTTATGTTCTTAAGTTCTTTCAACGGGTCCCAATCGAAGTACAACATAACGATCTCCCTGGTCTCGACCGCCAAGCACTCATTGGCTCAGCACCCACGTATCCTTGCTCCCCCCACCCTGGCTCGAGTTAACCACCAGCGATCCCTGCTTCAGCGCCACCCGCGTCAGGCCGCCAGGCACCACTGAAACCTTGTCTCCATACAGCACATACGGCCGCAGGTCGACGTGGCGCGGCTCCAGCCCGTCGCCGATCAGGCACGGCGCGCGCGAAAACGAAATCGTCGGCTGTGCGATATAGTTGCGCGGATCGGCCTGAATCTTTTCTGCAAACTCCGCCTGCTCGGCCTTGGTCGACTGCGGCCCGATCAGCATGCCGTAGCCGCCTGACTCGCCGACCGCTTTCACCACCAGCTTGTCTAAATTTTGCAACACATGCTGGCGCGACTTCGGATCAGTGAGCAGGTATGTCTTGACGTTCTGCAGCACCGGCTCCTCCGACAAGTAGTACTTGATGATGTCCGGCACGTACGCATAGAGCGCCTTGTCGTCCGCCACGCCGGTCCCGAAAGCGTTCGCCAGCGTCACGTTGCCGGCGCGATACGCATTGAACAGCCCGCTGACGCCCAGGATCGAATCGCCTCGGAACGAAAGCGGGTCGATGAAGTCGTCGTCCACGCGGCGGTAGATCACATCCACGCGGCGCAGGCCGGAGGTCGTCCGCATGTAGATGACGTTATCGTGCGTCACCAGGTCGCGCCCCTCAACGAGCTCGATGCCCATCTGCCGCGCGAGGTACGCATGCTCAAAATAAGCCGAGTTGAACACGCCCGGCGAGAGCAGTACGATGTTCGGCTCCGGCCGGCCCTCGGGGGCGAGCGATCGCAGCGTTCCCAGCAGCAGCTGCGTATACTGCTCGATTGGCTTGACGTTGTAGCTGCGAAACAGCTGCGGAAAGATGCGCTTCATCACACGCCGGTTGGTCAGCATATAGCTCACGCCGGAGGGCACGCGCAGATTGTCTTCGAGCACGACGAACTCGCCATCCTGCATGCGGATCAGGTCCGTGCCGCAGATCGCCACATAGACATTGCGCGGAACCTGCAGCCCAACCATCTGCCGCCGGAAGTGCTTGCAGCTGTACACCACCTCGCGCGGAACGACGCCGTCAGCGAGAATGCGCCCCTCGTTATAGATGTCGCGCAGAAACATGTTGAGCGCCATGATCCGCTGCGTCAGCCCGCGCTCGACCTTGTCCCACTCGGCCTGGGTGATGATGCGCGGCAGCAGGTCGTAAGGAAAGATCTGCTCCTTGCCTTCTTCCCGGCCGTAGACCGTGAAGGTGATCCCCTGGTTCAGGAAGCTGAGGTCGGCCGCGGCCTTGCGGCGCTGCAACTCGCCCTCGGGCAGCGAGGCGAAGTGGTTCAGCAGAGGCTCATAATGCCCGTGGAGCTGGTCCGGACCTTCGAACATTTCGTCGTAGGCATGGTCCAGCAGGTAGTTCTTCAACGTATTTCGCTCGAAGGTCTGTGCCTGGATGGAGAGCATGGGAACCTTGAGTATAGTGCGAGCGGAGGCAGAATCTACCTGCGTCTGCGGCACTCTCCTTAGAAGTGGAACACCAGGTCGCTCGCCACAGTGAACTGGCTTTGCTTGGTCCCGTTGTCATAGGCGTTGCGGTCCCAGGCGTGGTCGAACCGCACCTCAGGCCGAATCTGCACGGTGGTGCCGATCCAGTGGCTCCACATGAAGGTGTTCTCCGTGTACTTCGTGTTGTACCCGGTGCGCTGGCCTTTCTTGTCGTTCAGACAGTCGCTGCGGAACGAAACGAAGTCATGCGGCCCAAGTTCCCGGTTGACGTAGTTGTCCACCGCCCACTCCGGCGCAAGGCACTTCTGCTCGCCCGGTAAGCAGGTCGCGCCATTGGTGCCGGGCTGGGGGGCCAGGCTGCCGCCGGTGCTCGGCACGTCGCGCTGATACATCAGGTAGGCTTCGCTGGCGATGTGCCACTTCTTGCCGATCTTGTGATACCAGGTGCCGTCGTACTGCTGCAGGTTGTTGTACGCATACTCGCCGTCGTTGATGCCGTTGGCGCACAGATAGATGTTGTCGTTCACGGATTGGGTCGTGTAGCTCACGCATGCGGTCGCAGAGGGCTGCGCATCTCGGGTCCAGAGCGCCACGTCGTGGCTGCCGGTGATGCCGGCCTGGATCGTCCACCGGTCATTGAGCTGGATGGTGGCGAGCAGGCCCGTGTCGGTGAAGGGATCGATGGCATACAGCAGCGAGTGCGAAAAGATGTAGTTGTTGGGGCTTAGCTGCGCTTCGATGCCGGGAATAGAAATGAAGCGGCCGACTCGGATATTCATGCCGTGCGCCACCTGCGGCACGTAGATATCGACGTACTCAAGTACCGGGTCAAAGCCGTACTGATGATGATCGCGGATCAGCTGATAGCTAATGTAGCCCTTGTCGGTCGTGTAGCGATAGTCGGTTCCGTAGAACGCGGTCAGGTGATAGCCGACATCGACGTGGTCGCGCTGGACGGAGTCCGGCAGCCGCTCAACGTAGATGACGGCCTGATTTAGTTCGACCCGGTTAGGGTAGGCGTCGTTGGCTTCAGGCGAGTTGCTGTGGGCGGAGGTGCTGCCGTTGACCGAAGGCTCGATCCAGCCGTAGATTTTCGTGCGGCTCTTCGCCCCGTTGAGAGCGGTCATGAGTGGATAGGAGTTGGTGTCAGCCTCACCGATGATCGGCGACCCGCCGTACGACCAATCTGCGCTCGGGAACGGGGGCGAATCAAGCGGCGACGGAGGTCCACGGCGGGCCGGCGCGGGGCTGGTTGCGGGATCAGGAGGAGCTGTAGGATGCCAGTCCTCCCGATAAAACGCCGCCAGTTTGCCGAAGAAGGAGCCGGCCGGAGCTGGCTGAGCCGCCGGGGTTGCGTCCGATCGGGCCGGGGTCTGCTGGGCGGTGGGGTCGTCAGGCAGCGCATCCGCAGTCTGGGCGTACGCTGCAAACGGGGCGCTCAGGACTCCAAAGAGAACGAGCCCGGAAAGCGTTCGAAAGTCGCCCGCAATCGAGCGTTTACAGGCGTAGCAAGGCATGGCTTCTCAGATGCACCTTCTCCAGCAGGTGACGAGGTCTTGGTTGGTCAGCTTGTCCGGTGCGGTCCGGTGAATCGTGAAAGGCTGCTTTACGTTCCCGTGTAGTAGCCGTCGCGGGTCTGCACCTGCAGCTTGGTCTGCTTGGGGATCGTCAGATCAACCTGGTGATAGCCGTCCGCCGCCGCGGCCTCATCCGGGGTGTAGCCGACCCGGTACTGCGAGCGAAGCTCCTCGCTGATCTGGTTGTAGATCGATGGCAGGTCCTCTTTTTTCGAGACTTCGAACATCCGTCCACCGGTCTCGCTCGAGATGCGCTCCAGAATCTTCTTGCCGTCAACGCGGTTTTCGCCACCGCCACCGCCTCCGCCGCGAGACCCTCCTCCTCCGCCGCCGGGGTAACCTCCGCCGCCTCCACCCGGGTAGCCGCCACCTCCGTGCCGGCCGCCGCCCGGGTAGCCGCCGCGGTTGTTGGAACTGTCCTGGTGGGGCTGTTCGCCCTTAAAGTAGATGGAGTAGACAATCTCGTTGGCGCGCTGGGCTGCCTCGATAGAGCCGGCGAGCGATTTGCGGCTGCCGTTGTCCACGCCATCGGAGAGGATAACCACCGCCTTGCGCCCGGTCTGCTTAGACATAAGCTCGGTGCCGCTGAGATACAGTGCGTCGTAGAGCTCCGTACCTCCATGGCGGCGAACGCTTCCGCCCTGGCTGTCCCCGGAATCGTTCGAGTCAGAGCCACTGGAGCTGTTGGGACTGGGCGTGTCAAGTTCCTTGAGGGCGGCCTGCAGCTTAGGCGTAGAGCCGGTCAGGTCCTGCAGAAGCTCGGTCTCGCGCGCAAACTGGATGACGAAGGCGCGGTCGGGCGCCTGGCCGGATGGAGCCTTGAGCATGTTGTCCAGGAAGGCGCTGCTGGCGGTCCGCTCCTGATCAAGCACACTGCGCTGCGACTGGCTGACGTCGACAAGAAGGCCGAGGGTGAGCGGCAGATTCGAATCCTTGTCGAAGTAGCGGATAACCTGCGGCTTGCCGTCGACCGAGAGCGTGAAGTCGCCCTTGGTCAGGTTCTGGACCAGCGCGCCCTTCTTGTCGCGGACAACGACGGGCAGGTTGACCAGCTTGGCCGCAAGCGAGAGCGTCTGGGTCTTATCTTGCGTCTTGTCCTGCGCGCTGGTGTCGGGCTTTGGCGGAGGCAGCTTCAGGGTCTGGGCGGAGGCGAGCGAAAGAGGTGCAGCGAGCGAGCCGCAGACGGCCATCCGCAGAAGAAGGAGAGGGCGATGCATGCTGGTTAGACGGACAATCTGCGGCCGTGTTTCAGGACAACGCTCTTCCGGCAGAGCCCTCCTGTTAGACTAAGAACAATGCGCATTTTCGGCCCTGACCGCACATCGAGCGCAAACAGATAGGACATCGACCCACCGTGAGTTCCGCAACTGCAGAAGCCATCCGCAATATCGCCATTATCGCCCACGTCGACCACGGCAAGACCACGCTGGTCGACGCGATGCTCCGTCAATCCGGCACCTTTCGCTCTAACGAGGCCGTTGCCGAGCGCGTGATGGACTCGAACGACCTTGAAAAAGAGCGTGGCATCACGATTCTCGCCAAGAACACCGCCATCCACTACAAGGACTCGAAGATCAATATCGTCGACACGCCAGGCCACGCCGATTTCGGCGGTGAGGTGGAACGCGCGCTGAAGATGGTCGACGGCGTGGTGCTGCTGGTCGATGCGTCCGAGGGTCCGCTGCCGCAGACGCGGTATGTGCTCTCGAAGGCGCTCGAGGCCAAGCTGACGCCGATCGTGGTAGTCAACAAGATCGACCGCCCTGACGCCCGTCCGCAGGAGGTGCTGAACGAGGTCTATGACCTGTTCATCGACCTCGACGCGGATGAGAGCGTGCTGGAGTTTCCAGTCATCTACACCAACGGCAAGGCGGGTACGGCGACGCTCGATCTGGCTGTTCCGGGAACCGACCTGCAGCCCTTGTTCGAGTTGATCTTCAAGACCATTCCAGCAGCCCCAGGTACGGCGGAGGGCGATCTTCAGGTTCTGGTAACGAACCTTGACTACTCGGACTATCTCGGCCGGCTGGCGATTGCGCGGGTGTTCAACGGGACGCTGAAGACTGGCCAGGAAGTGAACGTCTCGAAGATCGATGGCTCGCTGATGCCGGTGAAGGTGACCAAGCTATTCACCTTCAACGGGCTGAAGCGCGAGGACATAACCGAGACGACCGTCGGCGACATCGTGGCGATTGCCGGAATACCAGGGATCACGATTGGTGAGAGCTTTTGCGCGCTAGAGAACCCGAAGCCGCTGCCGGTCATTACGATCGACGAGCCGACGATTGCGATCAACTTCTCAGTCAATAACTCGCCCTTTGCGGGGCGCGAAGGCAAGTTCGTCACCTCGCGCAACATCAAGGATCGTCTGGACCGCGAGCTGCTGACTAACGTTTCGATCCGTATGGAACCGACGGATGCCGCGGACACGTTCAAGGTGCTTGGCCGTGGCGAGCTGCAGCTTTCCGTGCTCATAGAAATGATGCGCCGCGAAGGATTTGAACTGCTGGTTTCGCGTCCGACGATTGTGACCAAGCGGGTTGAGGGTGCGCTGATGGAGCCGTCTGAAGTGCTCACCATCGACATCCCTGAAAACTTTGTTGGCACCGTGATTGAGCGGCTCGGACCGAGAAAAGGCGAGATGGTCAAGATGGCCAATCATGGGTCGGGTCGAGTGCGCATGGAGTTCAAGGTTCCATCGCGCGGCCTGATCGGGCTACGCAACGAGATGCTGACCGAGACGCGTGGAACCATCGTCATGAACTCGATCGCGGGGGACTACATTCCGTATCAGGGCGAGATTCCGCAGCGGCCTTCCGGAGCGCTGATCTCGGATCGCCAAGGCATAACGACGACCTACGCGCTTGACGGCGTGCAGGAGCGCGGGGTGCTGTTCATCGGCGACGGCATCGAGGTCTATGAGGGCATGCTGGTCGGCGAGCACTCGCGGGACAACGACTTGGACGTGAACGCAGTGCGCGAGAAGAAGCTAACCAACATGCGCGCATCGGGGTCTGACGATGCTCTGCGCCTGGTGCCTTTCAAGGTGCTGACGCTTGAGCAATCGATCGAGTTCATCGCGGACGATGAGCTCGTCGAGGTAACACCGAAGAGCCTGCGCATGCGCAAGAAAGTACTGGCATCGAACCGGCGGCCGAAGGGCAACCGCGGCGGCAGCGTGCTCGATTAGCGATCCCGTTCTGGGGCCGCGGCCTCCGCAAGACCCTACCCTCTTCCTGGGTGGTCTTGCGGAGGTTTTCTCTTTTGCCGGAAGCAGGCCCACCCCAAAGGTTGTACGGGTGCCTTCAGACGACCTGGTCTTAAGGCAGTGCAGGTTCCTGTAGATTGGATTGAATGCGTGACTCAATGCCAGACACGATCCTCGTCACCGGGGGAGCTGGATTCATAGGCGCCAACTTCGTGCTTCACTGGGTGGGCTCAGGCCTTGGACGGGTGGTCAACCTCGACGCGCTCACCTACGCCGGTAATCTCGGCAGTCTGCGGGAGCTCGACGGCAATCCAAATCACGTCTTCGTTGCGGGCGACATCGCGGATGAGGCCCTGGTGCTCAGCCTGTTGACCGAATACCAGCCATACGCGATCGTCAACTTCGCCGCCGAGAGCCACGTCGACCGCTCCATCCACGGCCCAAAAGCCTTTCTCCAGACCAACGTCATGGGCACCTTGAACCTGCTCAACGCCACGCTGACTTACTATCGCGAGCTCGAAGAAAAGCCCAAAGAGGCATTCCGTTTTCTGCACGTATCTACCGATGAGGTGTACGGAACGCTTGCGCCTGAGGACCCCGCGTTTCACGAGGACACGCCGTTCGCGCCGAACTCCCCGTACGCCGCCTCGAAAGCAGCCAGCGACCACCTGGTTCGCGCCTGGCAGCACACCTACGGTTTGCCCACGTTGATCACGAACTGCAGCAATAATTATGGGCCGCTGCAGTTTCCTGAGAAGCTGCTGCCGTTGATCATCCACAATGCGCTGGCCGGCAAGAACTTGCCGGTGTATGGCGACGGTCAGCAGGTGCGCGACTGGCTGTTCGTCCTGGACCACTGCCGCGCCATCCAGACCGTCCTCGCCGAAGGCATCGTTGGCGAGACCTACAACGTCGGCGGCGGCAACCAGCAGGCGAACCTCGACGTGGTGCATCGGATCTGCGCGCTGCTCGATGAGTTGGCTCCCGATTCGCCCTACAAGCCGCACGCGGAGCTGATCCGGTTCGTCACGGACCGTCCTGGCCACGACCGTCGCTACGCCATCGATGCGCGCAAGCTGGAGCGGGAGCTTGGCTGGCGCGCCCAGGAGACCTTCGACACCGGTCTGCGCAAGACTGTCGAGTGGTATCTGGCCCATCGTGAGTGGGTCGAGGAGGTCACCTCCGGCGCCTACCAGCGTTGGGTCTCGACCAACTACGCGCATCGCTCCGCGGATCAGGCGGTGAGTTCATGAAAGGCATTATTCTCGCCGGCGGCTCCGGTACACGGCTTCACCCGGTGACTCAGGTGGTCAGCAAGCAGCTGCTGCCGGTCTATGACAAGCCGATGATTTACTATCCGCTCAGCGCGCTGATGCTGGCCGGCATTCGCGACATCCTCGTCATCTCTACCCCGCAGGACACGCCGCGCTTTCAGCAGCTGCTGGGCACGGGCCAGGCATGGGGAATCTCGATTGCGTACGCGGTGCAGCCTTCGCCGGACGGGCTCGCGCAGGCCTTTCTGATCGGCAAAGAGTTTCTCGCTGGCGAAGGCTGCTGCCTGGTGCTGGGAGACAACATCTTTTACGGGCACGACTTCGCAAAGGTGCTTGCGCAGGCAAGCATGCAGCAGACTGGCGCGACGGTCTTCGCCTACGCCGTGCATGACCCGGAGCGCTATGGCGTGGTCGAGTTCGACCAGGATCGGCGCGCCATCTCGCTCGAAGAAAAGCCCGAACATCCTAAATCGCGCTACGCTGTTACCGGGATTTACTTCTACGATGGGCAGGTGACGGCGATTGCCGAGAGTCTCAAGCCTTCCCCGCGCGGCGAGCTTGAGATCACCGATGTGAACCGCTGGTATCTGGAGCGTGGCCAGCTCAACTGCCAGGTGTTGGGCCGTGGGATCGCATGGCTGGACACCGGCACCCATGACTCACTGATTGAAGCGTCGCTGTTCATCTCGACCATCGAGAAACGCCAGGACCTGAAGGTAGCCTGCCCGGAGGAGATCGCCTTCCGCAAGGGCTGGATTGATGCGGACCAGCTCCAGGAGCTTGGAAAGAAGCTCGGCAAGAGCACCTATGGCCAGTACATTAAGCGGCTTGCCAGTGAGATTATCTTCTAAGTCGGTCAAGAAAAATAAATCAGGACGGAAATGGAATTTATCGATACGCCGCTCGCCGATGTGAAGATTGTGCGCCCCAAAGTCTTTGGAGACGATCGCGGCTGGTTCGCCGAGGTCTTCAGCGCCCGGAGCTTCGCCGCCGCCGGCCTGCCGGAAGTATTCGTGCAGGATAACCAGAGCTTTAGCCGGCGCGGAGTGCTGCGCGGTCTGCACTATCAACTCGACGCACCGCAAGGCAAGCTCGTGCGCGCGGTCGCGGGTCACATTTGGGATGTCGCGGTCGACCTTCGTCCCGGTTCGCCGCAGTTTGGCCAGTGGTTCGGAATGGACCTGACCGGGGACAAGCTCGAGCTGCTCTGGATTCCCGAGGGCTTCGGCCACGGCTTTGTTGTGCTCTCTGAAACCGCGCAGGTGCTCTACAAGACCACGCGCTTTTACTCCCCTGCCGGGGAACGCTGCGTGAGGTGGAACGATCCCACGCTTGCCATCGAGTGGCCCATCGCCGACCTCGGCGAGCCACTTGTCTCGCCGAAAGATGCGGTCGGCAAGCTGCTCGAGCAGGCTGAACTGCCCGAGGCTTATCGCGGCTCCCGCTAGAGAGTCTTCGGGAACGAGCATCGGCTCCGAAGTGGAGCTTGTCTCGAACTAGAACTATTATTGATCAAGTGTTACTTTCAAAGTTAGCGAGATGCGGGCCGCCTGGCCTTGACCGGCGGCCGCAGAACCCAATCAACAACAAGCATGCAGGGAGATACGAAAATGGCGATTGAAGAAACCGAATACACGTCCGAAGCGAAGACCGAAGTGAACGCACAGGTTCCGGGCGCGCCGGCAGCCGAGGCCAAGTGCCCCTTCAACCCCAGCGCGGCCGCAGAGAGCCCGGTCAGCGCGCCCAGCGGTCCGCGCACCGCTCGCGACTGGTGGCCAAACCATCTCCGCCTCGACCTGCTGCATGCGCACTCCGCGTTGTCCGATCCGATGGGCGAAGAGTTTGACTACGCCACAGAGTTCAAGTCGCTCGACTATGAAGGCCTCAAGAAAGACCTTGCGTTCGTCATGACAGACTCTCAGGAGTGGTGGCCGGCGGACTTCGGCAACTACGGCCCGCTCTTTATTCGGCTGGCCTGGCACGCCGCTGGCACCTACCGTACCTACGACGGCCGAGGCGGCGGCGGACGCGGCCAGCAGCGGTTTGCTCCTTTGAACAGCTGGCCTGACAATGCGAACCTCGATCGCGCCCGCCGGTTGCTGTGGCCGATCAAGCAGAAGTACGGCAAGAAGATCTCCTGGGCCGACCTGTTTATTCTGTCGGGTAATGTCGCGCTTGAAACCATGGGCTTCAAGACCTTTGGCTTCGCCGGCGGCCGCCCCGATACATGGGAGCCCGATCACGACGTCGACTTCGGTGCGGAAGCCACCTGGATGGGCACCGACAAGCGCTACACCGGCGAACGCGAGCTGCAGCAAAACCTGGCCGCGACGACCATGGGCCTGATCTACGTGAACCCGGAAGGTCCTGAAGGCGTGCCTGACGCCTTGAAGTCTGCCCATGACATCCGGGTCACCTTCGGCCGCATGGCCATGAACGATGTGGAAACCGTCGCGCTGGTCGCGGGCGGCCACACCTTCGGCAAGACCCACGGCGCCGGACCCGGCAGCCACCTGGACAAGGAGCCCGAGGGTGCTCCGATCGAGAACCAGGGCCTCGGCTGGAGCAGCGCATATAAGACCGGCATTGCCGGCGATGCGATCACCAGCGGCCTGGAGGTCACCTGGACCACCAAGCCCACGCAGTGGACCAACGAGTACTTTGAGCATCTTTACAAGTTTGAGTGGGAGCTGACCAAGAGCCCCGGCGGCGCGAACCAGTGGAAACCCAAGGGCGACGGCGGCGCCGACACCGTGCCGGACGCGCACGATGCCAGCAAGAAGAAGCAGCCGGCCATGCTGACCACTGACATCGCCCTGCGCGTCGATCCGGTTTACGACAAGATCTCGCGCGATTTTCTGGAGCATCCGGACAAGTTTGCCGACGCCTTTGCCCGCGCGTGGTTCAAGCTGACCCATCGCGATATGGGTCCGCGTTTCCGCTATCTTGGGCCCGAGGTTCCGGCCGAGGTGCTGATCTGGCAGGATCCGCTGCCCAAGGTCGACCATCCACTTGTTGATGCGGAGGATATCGCCGCTCTGAAGACGAAGGTGCTGGCCTCAGGGCTTTCGGTGTCTGAGCTCGTCTCGACCGCGTGGGCTTCGGCCGCGTCGTTCCGCGGCTCCGACAAGCGCGGTGGTGCCAATGGCGCGCGCATCCGGCTCGCTCCGCAGAAGGATTGGGAGGTCAACCAGCCGGCCCAATTGGCGCGCGTGCTGAAGACGCTCGAGAAAGTTCAGGCCGATTTCAATGCTTCGGCCACCGGCGGCAAGAAGATTTCGCTCGCCGATCTGATCGTTCTTGCCGGCGCTGCGGGTGTCGAAAAGGCGGCGAAAGATGCCGGCGTTGAGACCGTTGTGCCCTTTCTGGCAGGCCGTACGGACGCTTCGCAGGAGCAGACGGACGTCGCGTCTTTTGAGCCGCTCGAGCCCGTTGTCGACGGCTTCCGCTCCTATGGCTACCGCAAGGAAGAGCCTGCCGAAGTGGCGCTTCTGGACAAAGCCCAGCTGCTGCGGCTGACTGCTCCGGAGTTGACCGTGCTAATCGGTGGTCTGCGCATGCTTCACACCAACTTCGGCGGCACGACGTTCGGCGTCTTTACCGATCGTCCGGAGACGCTGACCAACGACTTCTTCGTCAACCTGCTGGACATGAAGTACACGTGGAAGCCGACAACGGAGTCGAAGGACACGTTTGAAGGCCGCGATCGGAAGACGGGTGAGGTGAAGTGGAAGGCGACACGCGCCGACCTGATCTTCGGCTCGAACGCCCAGTTGCGTGCCACCTCCGAGGTTTACGCCTGCTCCGACGCGCACGAGAAGTTCGTGAAGGACTTCGTCGCTGCATGGAACAAGGTGATGAACCTGGACCGCTACGACCTGACTGCCTCGGTGGTCTAGCATTTGGTACTTATTGCAGCCTGGCAGGTTCTCGTTGAGGCCTGCCAGGCTCGTCCTACTTTCGCAACCGAGTTAACTCGATGAGTATAAGTCAGAACATAGATCTGGATGCTGGTACTTTCCGGACAGTTTGCGCAGAGCATGGCATTGCCGTGACGCACCAGCGACAGGTGCTCTATGAAGTCATGCAGGCAATGGCAGGGCATCCTAGTCCCGAGGAAATCTTCGCCGAGGTGCGGAAGAGAATTCCTGCGGTTTCACTCGCAACGGTTTACAAAAATATTCACATTTTTGTCGAAAATGGAATTCTGCGTGAAGTAAGTCTGCACCATGGCTCGCAGCGTCTGGAGCTTCATCAACGGGAACACCATCACCTGGTGTGCACGCGCTGTAAGGCGATTACCGACATCGCCGCCGAAGGTATCTCCTTACTTCCGCAGCATAGAGATCTTGGGGTTGGGTTCCGCGTAGAAAGATACTCGGTGGATGTGATTGGCTTGTGTGCCGAGTGTCAGCGAGCCGGCAAGGAAGTTCTCTGATACTGGGCTCGCCAGAAGGACAACTTACCAAGTGAGTTACAAAAATATCTAGAAGAACGGCACAGAAGCTAGGCTTTATTTGTGAGCTGCTGGAAATGCGTTCAGGTAAATAAATTGGCACCCGATAATAAATAACCAGATCCAAAGTGCGAAGCGCAGCGGGCGCTTCGGAATCCAGCGTGCGACCACCGTACCCAAGATCACTCCTCCGAGTCCACCTACAACCAGATGCAGCAGCAAGTCGGAGCGTGTGCCATGAAAGAAGCCATGCGCTCCACTACCCACCAGCGAGAGCAGAAAGCCGAACAGGATGTCCGTGCCGACGACCTGTGCCGGCGTTAGCTCCGTAAGACTGAGCAAAGCCGCGGTGCCCAGCGCGCCGGCACCGGCCGAGGAGAAGCCTACCTCTGCGCCGACCGGGAACATGAGGAACGGAAGCAGGATGGCCCGGTCGCGCTTACGCGAAACGTCCTGCACTGGACGGAAGGAAAAGGCAATCTGCCACACAGCAGTAAAGACCAGGATGAAGCCAAGCAGGCTATTGAGCAAGAGCTGCGGCCCGTGCGTGTCCAGATGCTTGAGGACCAGGGACCCGATCAGAACACCGGGTAGGCCACCCAGAAGCATCAGGCCCAGCACTCGCCAGGACACCTGCTTGCGGGTTATCTGCGCTGGCACGAGTACGAGCTTGACGGCGGTAGAAAACATGAGGCCCGTAGCCACGGCCACGGGAGCAGGAACTCCCAGGAAAAGGATCAGCAGCGGGGTTGTGATGGTACCGGCACCAACGCCGGTGAGGGCGATGAAGGCGGCGATGATGAAGCCGATCAGATATTCCAAGTTTGGCCTTTCGCCGCAGCGTGCCGGGAGCTATGGCTTGGGTGCGGCTTCGATGTGGATGCCGCATTCAACCTTCTTCCCGGCCCAGCGCCCGGACCGCGGATCGTTGGGATCAGTAGGAATGGACGTACAGGGCTCGCAGCCGATGCTGGAGTAGCCAAGCGCGTACAAGGGCAGCAGCGGGATGCTGAATCGCTCGCAGAGCTGCCACACGTCGCGCGTCGTCCAGTCCGCGAACGGGCTCAGCTTGCGTACGACGACTCCTCCGGGCAAGGTAAAGTCTGCCGCTTCTTCGAGCGCGGTACGGCTGCGTGCCTGCTCGCGGCGCAGACCGGTAAGCCAGACTTTGTAGCGCGCAACAGCTTCAAACAGCGGCTCGACCTTACGCAGGGCACAACAGCGATCGGGTGCGTGCTGATGCAGCATGCCATGTTCCGCCTCCTGCTGCTCGATGGTATTCGCCGGCACGAGGTTGATGAGGTTCAGGTCCCACGCTTTGGCGATCTGGTCGCGGTAAGTATAGGTCTCGGCGAAGTGGTAGCCCGTGTCCAGAAAAAGCACGGGAATGGCTGGGCGGAGCTCTCGCGTGAGGTGCAGCAGCAGCACGTCTTCAGCCTGAAAGCTGCAGGTAAGGCAAGCGTCGTCATCGCCAGGCGCAGCTAACAGCTCGGCGGCAAGCAACGAGCGAACATGCGCAAGCTTGTCCTCCAGGGTCTGCGTCGCGGGTACGGGCGCGGGGGAGAGATCGGTCAGGCCAAGAATCTGTGAGTTCCCAGCAATCTGCGAGTTCATAAGGTTGGCACTCCTTTCAGCAATCCATGCTCCGTCAGGATGCGGAGCAGGTCATCCATCCTGGGCACCAGGTGTTCACGGCCTTCCAGCAGCAGCGTGGCCGTCTCCAGCTTCTCCGCGGCGGCAGGCGCTGCTTCGCGGATCATGCCCGCAGCCACGGTTGCGTTGGTCGCCGGATCGATCAGCACGAAGCTGCCGGTGACGCGATTGTCGCCATACCGATCTACCGCAAGCGGCTGCACGGTCTCGAGCGTCACCAGTCCGATCTCGTTGAGCGCCAACGCGCTGACCGGGATCTGCTCGAGTGTGTCCACGGCCAGGCGATACTCGATCGCGACAACCTGCGCCTGGACCGTGCGGCTGGTGTGCTTCAACAGATAGCGGCGCGCAAGGTCAAGCGGTTGCTCGTCCATCCAGACGAGTGAAGCGATGAGCCGGCTGCTCAGGATGGCGGGTTCCCTGCAGGAGACGAGCATGTCACCACGGCTCACGTCGAGTTCGTCTTCGAGCACCAGCGTGACTGACTGCGGTGCATGCGCCTGCTGAAGATCGCCCGTGAAGGTGACGATTCGACGGACGCGGCTGCTGCGATTGGAAGGCAGCGCCAGAACCTCATCTCCTGGCCGCACGGTGCCGGCGGCAATCTGGCCCGCGAACCCGCGAAAGTCGAGGTTTGGCCGCAGGACGCGCTGCACGGCCAGCCGGAAGGGCGAGTCCGTTGCGCTTTCTGCCGTGGGAACCGACTCCAGCAACTGCAGCAGCGAAGGGCCGCGATACCAGGGCATGTGCGCCGAGCCGCGGGCGACGTTTTCTCCAGCCAGCGCGCTGACCGGAACAAAGGAAAGCTGCGGCACGTGCACACCTTCCAGCCGGGCTTGCACCTGTGCGAAAAATGCGGTGAAGTCCCGCTGGATTGCGCCGAATGTGGCCTCAGCGTAGCCGACCAGGTCCATCTTGTTGACTGCGAGGATGATGTGGCGCACGCCCAGCAGCGCGGTGATGCAGGCATGCCGGCGCGATTGGATCAAGACGCCTTTCCGTGCATCGACGAGCACGATGGCGAGCGATGCGGTGGAGGCACCGGTCGCCATGTTGCGCGTGTATTGCTCGTGCCCGGGTGTATCCGCAATGATGAAGTTTCGCCGCGCGGTGGAGAAGTAACGGTAGGCGACGTCGATGGTGATGCCCTGCTCGCGTTCGGCACGCAGGCCGTCGGTCAGCAGCGCAAGATCGAGCACGCCGGGCGCGGTGGTGCCCTTGCCTTCAATGGAACGGACCTGGTCTTCGTAGACGCTTTGCGTGTCGTAGAGCAGGCGGCCGATGAGGGTGGATTTGCCGTCATCGACCGAGCCGGCTGTCGAGAAGCGCAGCAGATCCTTGGTGGCTTCGCCGCTGAGGTATTCGGCAAAATCGAAGGAAGGAGAAACCTTCAGCGGCACCGCTTCGGGCGCGTGTCCGAACCGCGGGTTGAAGTCCGGTATGCGCTCATCCCAGACCTCCGGTTCGCGGGCTGGCGCGCCGTTTTCGGCTATCAGGTTGTCATCAAGCGAATGTGCCATCAGAAGTAACCTTCCCGCTTCTTCAGCTCCATGGAGCCTTCCTGGTCGTGATCGATGGCGCGGTTCGCACGCTCGGAGGAGTGAAAGCCCAGGAGCTCTTCAATGATCTTCGGCAGTGTGTCGGCATCGGAACGGATGGCTCCCGTACAGGGGCTGCAACCCAGCGATCGAAGGCGGGAGCGAACCAGGGTGGGCTGCTCGCCGGGCCTCGCGACGAAGGCCTGCTCTGTCGGGAGCAGGGCGTCACCGCGAAGATACATGGGCCGCTCCTTGGCAAAGTAGAGGTCTACGATGGGGATCGACTCCTGCAGAATGTATTGCCACACATCCATCTCTGTCCAATTGGACAAGGGAAAGACGCGGATGGATTCGCCCGGGTGAATGCGGGAGTTATACAGGTTCCAAAGCTCGGGCCGCTGATTTTTCGGGTCCCACTGGCCGGCCTTATCGCGGAAGGAATAGATGCGTTCCTTAGCGCGCGACTTCTCCTCATCGCGGCGTGCTCCGCCGAAGGCCGCGGTGAAGCCATAATGCTTCAGCGCATCGAGCAGGGCGGTGGTTTTCAGCAGGCCGCAGCAGCGCTTGGTATCGAGCACGATGGGATTGGTGCCGGCTGCGAGCGCCGGCTCGTTGCGCCAGACGAAGAGCTCCGCGCCGGCATCGGCAGCCATGCGGTCGCGAAACTCAAGCATCTCGCGGAACTTGTAGCCTGTGTCGATGTGCAGCAGGGGAAAGGGGAGCGGTGCGGGATAGAAAGCCTTCTGCGCAAGACGCAGCATGACCGATGAGTCTTTACCGATGCTGTAGAGCAGCACGGGCCGCTCGAACTCGGACGCCACTTCACGCAGAATGTGGATGCTTTCCGCTTCAAGCAGCTGAAGGTGAGTCAGGGATATAGACATGGATGGACTCCCGAAGAGCGTCGATGAAGATGCGCTGTAGGAAAGCTTTTTAGAAAAAGGGAGGGAGCCTACAGCAGGAGGCGCGGCGCGGCTACACGTTGCGGAAACAACAACAACGAAGCTGGCGGCAAGGATGCATGGCTCTTACGCAAGAGTAGCAAAAGAGAAGCCATTGAACAATCGAGCGGAATAACGTGTGCTACATTACTGCCATGACACGGACCTTCCACACCCACCACAAAGTCGCGTTTGGATGTTGCGTCTGTTGTCGTAAAGCAGTTTGCCCTGGCCTCGTCTCGCGGGCCTAAGCCACTTCCGCACGGCCGTCTTCCAGAAAAGAGCTTGCCTCCCTTGATCTCACAGCAACACTGTCAGCGTTGTAGCCCCGCAAGCTCCCCTGAGCTTGCGTGTCGTTGTTGCTGCTGACTCCTGCTCTCGTTCTCCCTTTCCAGCTTCCCTCTCCTAACCTTGAACGCCGCTCCATGCGCGTATCCGTCACTTCCCGGCACTTTCCCGCCACGTTCCCAGGAGGGACTCATGTTTCGTCACCCGCTTCTGTTTTCGTCGTTGCTGCTTGCTCCTGTCACGCTGCACGCCCAGCTGGTCGGCGGCACCATCAGCGGCACTGTGCTCGACCCCGCGGGAGCCGTCGTACCCGGGGCTGCGGTGCTCATCCACAATCAGGAGACGGGAGGAGAACGCCACCTTGTGACAGACGGCTCCGGAGCTTACGCAGCGCCGTCCATCCCAATCGGGAGCTACACGCTCACGGTGACGCGCGATGGCTTCGCGCCACAAACCCGTACGGACGTCTCGCTTACCGTGGGGCAGGCGAGCCGCATCACGATCACGCTGCGTCCGGGAACGGTGTCTGAGCAGGTCTCCGTGACGGATGCGCCGAGCAACGTGAATGTGACGACCCAGCAGACCTCCGGCCTTGTAGACGAGCGCCAGGTGAAAGATCTGCCGCTCAATGGCCGCTCCTACGACCAGCTGATTACGCTAAACCCGGCGTCGGTAAACTACACGGCGCAGCGCAGCGGGTCAGTGGGCACGTCGAACTCTTCGGTAGGCAGCATGTTCTCTGTCTCCGGACGCCGGCCGCAGGACAACCTCTTCCTGCTGAACGGAGTGGAGTACACGGGAGCTTCGCTGATCAACGTCACCCCGGGCGGCACCAGCGGACAGTTGCTTGGTGTGGACGCGGTGCGTGAGTTCAACGTCGTAGCCGATACCTACTCTGCAAGTTACGGCAAACGGCAGGGCGCGCAAATCTCCATCGTCACGGCTTCCGGAACAAATATCGTCCATGGCTCGGTGTATGAGTTTGCACGCAACTCGTTTTTCGATGCGCGAAATTACTTCGATCAGGCGCGCATCCCGGAGTTTCAGCGAAACGATTTTGGCGGGTCCCTTGGCGGCCCGCTGCGACATGACACGCTCTTCCTGTTTGCCAACTATGAGGGCTACCGACAGAACCTGGGGCTTTCCGATGTGACGCTGGTTCCGGACAACCAGGCGCGCGCGGGCTTTCTTCCCAATGCCGCGGGTGTCGAGACGAAGGCACCCGTGGCGCCGGCGGTGGTTCCGCTGCTGGGCCTTTGGCCGGTGCAGAACGGTCCGGAGCTGCTGGATCAGAACGGTCACCTGACCGGCATCGCCGAGGCATTTTCTTCGCCGACGCAGCACATTCGCGAGGACTTCGGCACGACTCGCTTCGATGCCAACCTGTCCTCACGCGACCTGCTGTTCGGCGTCTTCACCCTCGATGATTCAACTGCAAACACTCCGACGCAGAACCCCTTGTCGTTGATCAACGAGAGCCTGCGCGAACAGGTGACGAGTGTGCAGGAGCAGCATGTCTTCACGCCTCGCCTGCTGAACACGGCGCGCTTCGGCTTTTCGCGGGCGAGCTTCTACTTCCTGGGCGGCGTTCCCCCGGGCGTCGCGGCGACGGTACCGGGATTCGTTGCCGGCAAGCCCGTGGGGGCGATCGTGATTGCCGGTTCGACCGCATCGAACGGATCTTCGCAAATCACGGGCGCGGGCGCGAACGTCGGTTCAAACAACGCGATTGCGCGCAACCTGTTTACGCTGGACGATCACGTCTTCCTCTCGCGCGGGCACCATCAACTCGAACTGGGTGGCTGGGTGCAGCGCGTGCAATCGAATGACGACCTGGCGCAGAACCAGTTTGGGCAAGCCTCCTTTGCCTCGCTGGCCACATTCCTGGCGGGTACGGTGAAGACGTATACGGTGGTTCCAAATCCCACGCCGCTGAACTGGCGCAGCACCATGGGCGCGGCTTACGTCGAAGACACATGGCATCCGCTGGCGGACCTGGAGGTGCGCGGAGGTATACGATTTGAATCGACTGACGGCTGGAACGAAGCGCATGGACGCGCCTCTATCTACGGCTTCTCCAATGGTGTGATCAACACGACGCCTGCAACCGGCTCGGCCGGGCTGACCGACAATCGCGCTCGCTTTCTTCCGGAGCCGCGAGTGGGGCTGGCATGGAACGTCGCGGGCCGCAATCAGACCAGCGTCCGCGCGGGCTTTGGCCTGCACCACTCGCTGCTGGATAACCTGGATTACCGCTTCGACCAGGCCGCTCCTTACAACACAACGCTTACGTATTCGAATGTTCCGATCGCTAATCCCGCGGGAGGAGCGGCCGGGCTCATCTCTCCCTCGAACGTGCAGCCGGACATCGCCACGCCGACAGTGCTGGGGTACGATCTGCGCGTGGAGCAGCAGCTTGGCGCGGCAGGTTCGCTTACCGTCGCCTATGTCGGTTCGCGAAGCTATCACCAGATACTGTCTGAAGACCAGAACGAGCCCGCGTTCGTCGTGTGCTCGGCAGCGGTGCCATGCCCAGCGAACATTCCAGCCGGAACAATCTACTATCCCTCCACCGTGAAAGCGAATCCTCTGGTGGCGAACACGACGTCGTGGGTTTCAGGAGGCTCGGGCAACTACAACGCGCTTGAAGTGGACTATCAGCGGCGTCTTCGGCATGGGTTGCAGGCGCGTGCGAACTACACCTGGTCGAAGAACCTCGACAACGGGTCGGCGTGGAACACCAGCGTTTCCGCCAACACGCCGGCGTATGTCTCTGTGCCTTCGCTGCCGTCACTCGACTACGGCCGTGCCGCGACGGATGTGCGCAACGCCGCGGCTTTGAACGGCACCTATGAGCTTCCGCTGGGCAAAGGGCAGCGCATACTTTCCTCGACTCCCGCGAGTGTGGATCGGCTGGTGGCTGGCTGGGAGCTGAGCACCATCGTTACGCTGCAAAGCGGATTTCCCTTCACTCCGCAGCTCGGCTACAACCCAACTAACTCGGGTGACACACGCAATCCCGTGCGCCCCAACCTAAATGCGGCGTTCACGGGAGACGTGTACACTCGCGGTACGACCGCGCAGCGAGCTGCCCAGTTCTTCCATCCCGCAGCCTTTTCTGCACCCGTCAACGGAACAGTCGGCAATCTTGGCCGCGACACGCTGACCGGCCCGGGACTTGCAGAATGGGACTTGTCTCTACTCAAGGCCACACACATCTCCGAGCGCACGCGCCTGCAAGTTCGAGCGGAGTTCTTCAACGTGCTGAACCACACCAATCTGCAAACGCCGAATGCAGTGGTCTACTCGTCGGCAACCGTACCAAGCCCGACTGCGGGCGTCATCACGGCGGCGGCAGCCAGTCGCCAGCTGCAACTCGGACTCAAACTTCTCTTCTGATGGCCGCTTGTTGTTGGAGCGAGTTACATTTGTCAGGCAGCTCACCTGCCTGGTCGTCACTCTGGCAAAGCGAGAATTGCCGTAGTTGGCCTCATCTTTTAGGTTCAGCACAGCACCAGTAATCTCTGGACGTCGGCCCCTGAAGAGATGCGCACAACGCTGAAATCTCCTCATCACTCTGCACATATCGGAATTGCTTTTCTGCATATTGGACGTATACGGTTTGTGCGTCTAGCCTCACAGCAGTGTGTGAATGGTAAGTTGGATCGCAGAAAGAGAGCATAAGAATGAAGAGCAAGCTTGGAGTAGGAATCGTTGGTGCAAGTGCTGATCGTGGTTGGGCAAAGATTTCCCACGTACCCGCCGTATGCGGGCTTGCTGGTCTCGAGCTGGTAGCCGTAGCCTCGGGTAGCCAATCGAAAGCAGAGGCCGCGGCCAAGGCCTTCGGAGCAAAGACTGGCTACGCAGATGGCAAAGACCTGATCAAGGACCCGTCCGTTGACATTGTCACCATTGCAGTCAAAGTTCCCGACCATCGGGAACTGGTGCTCGCAGCACTGGAAGCAGGCAAGCACATCTTCTGCGAGTGGCCGCTGGGCCGCAACCTCGCCGAAACGCAGGAGCTTGCAGCCGCTGCCGAAGCTGCAGGAGTGCACGCGATCGTGGGTTTGCAGACCCGCCTAAACCCTGCCACGCTCCGAGCGCGTGACTTGATCTCGTCCGGTGTCATTGGCCGTCCTATCGCGGCGCGTGTACTTTCGAGCACGGTCGCCTTCGGACCCAAGGTCGAAGCAGCCATGAGCTTTGGCGAAGATGCCGCGAATGGGGTAACTCTCGTGACCATCCAGGGCGCACATACGCTGGACTTTGCCATCGCCGTTCTTGGCCCCTTTGCCGATCTCACTGCCCTGATGACGACGCAATTTCCGCAAGTCACGGTTGGCGACTCGACTACAAAACAGCCAAGGTCAACCGCCGACCATTTGCTCACCCACGCACGCTTCGGCGCAGGCTCTGCCCTGTCGATAGAAGTAGCTGGCGGACGAACACCGGAGGCAGTTACGTTTCGCATGCAGGTCGACGGGGAGAAGGGCTCACTCAGCATCGACGGCGGCGCGGTGCGCGGCTTTCAATCAGGCAGGCTCACGCTCAGTCTGGACGGTAAGCCTGAGCCCGTCGAGGAAGGCGAAATCGCTACGATGTCCGACGAAGCCGCCAACGTCGCCAGTGTCTATGCGGCTTTGCGCGATGACATCGGCTCCGTTAGATCGACTGTTCCCGACTTCCATCACGCGGTGCGGTTGGCCAGGCTGATCGACGATGTAACCACCTCGTCCGAGGACGGCTCTCGAAAAACGTCTGCCGAATGGCCTGACTAAAATCTTCAATTGTTCGCTTGTCTGCCTCAGCTAACTGGCTAGCAAGTCAACCGCCAACAATGCCGCACGCAACTTGATCAGGACCCCTATGCAAAACACACGCATCACCTTCGGCAGAGCCGAAGTCAACGGCATTCGGATGTACTACCGTATGGCCGGCTCAGGTGAGCCGGTCGTCCTTCTGCATGGCTTTCCCGAGACTTCGAACGCATGGCGCAAGGTCATGCCCGCACTCGCCGAACACTACACTGTCCTCGCGCCCGATCTGCGCGGCTTCGGAGATTCCGACCGGCCAGATCACGGCTATGACAAGCGCACCGTGGCCGAGGACGTCCACCAGCTCGTTCACCAACTCAAGCTTGGTTCCGTCCATCTTGTCAGCCATGATGTCGGCATGATGGTTGGTTACGCGTATGCTTCCGCGTATCCATCCGAAGTGAAGCGCCTGGTCTTGATGGAAGCCGCGCTTCCGGGGCTTGGCCTGGAGAAGCTGTATGACGCGGACAAGTATCCCCGCATGTACCATCTCCCTCTTTTCGAAGCACCCAACGGACTTGCCGAAGCGCTGATTACGGGTCGCGAGAAGATGTTCGTTCGGCATTTCATGCGGCAGCAGGCCTACAACACGGCGGCTCTTGACGAGGATGCGCTGGACGGCTATGCCGAGCGGCTGGCGGCACCCGGCGCCTTGCGTGCCGGCATCGCTTACTTCCGCGCGCACAAAATTGATGCAGAGCACAATCGCGAGAACGCCAGGATCAGGCTTCCCATGCCCGTGCTGACCCTCGGCGGTACGGCAAGCTTTGGTGCCGATCTTGAAGGTGAAATCCGCCCGCTGGCCAAACACATGCGAGCCATCATGATTGAGAACTGCGGCCATTACCTGGCGGAAGAGCAGCCGGAGCGCGTCATCGACGAACTGCTGCGCTTCTTTCGCGAAGATGCCTGAAAATGTGCAGCGCCTTTGCACATTCTGAATCGCAAACGTTTGCGTAAGAGCTGACCGGATTGCCGTTATGTCGGCATCCAATGACGATGAAGAAAACGACGCTTGTCAAAGCTCCGCGCCGTACGGCCCCGACTCAACCATCCTCTGCCTACGGACGGCTGGATGCTCTGCTGCACACCGTACGATGTATCGCCCAGCATGAGGATGCTCTCTGTGAACTGTCGCATGAGGTCAAGCAGTCCGGCTTTCTTTCTGAGGAAACGAGGCTCGCGCTGGACGTACTCTTGAAGAAGATTCCTGCGCAGGATTACGTGCATGATCTCGATGCTGTGAGCACGCTGCTGGCCGGCTCCCCACGACCGACAAGCTCCGGCTCAACGAGGAAGACAGCATCCGCGCCGGCTCGCAAACAGGCCGCCGTAAAGCCGAAGTCGGGGAGGAAGTCATCGAACTAGCTACCTGGAACGTCAACTCACTTCGCGCTCGTGCGGACCATGTAGAAAAGTGGTTGGCAGCGCGGCAGCCCGATGTACTTCTCTTGCAGGAACTGAAAGGGACGGAGTTTCCGACTGACTGGTTCAAGGAGCTTGGCTACTACTCTGCGGCGGTTACGCAGAAGACATACAACGGCGTTGCGATCGTCTCCCGGACTCCGATCGAGGTCGTCCACACAACTCTGCTCGGGGACGAGACGGATAGCCACGCGCGCTTTCTCGAAGCGATCATCGATGGCATCCGCGTCGTGAACATCTATCTGCCGAATGGCAATCCCGTCGGAACACCGAAGTTCGACTACAAGCTTGCCTGGATGGATCGGCTCGTCCAGCAGATGAAGGTGTGGCTTTCCAGTGGCGTGCCAACGGTGATTGGTGGCGATTTCAATGTGATCCCGGAAGACATCGACTGCTACAAACCCGCTTCGTGGGTCCGTGATGCGCTCTTCCAGCCTGAGACCCGAGCCCGATACAGAGCGATGCTCGAGCTCGGCTACACGGATGCGTTTCGGTCTTTGCACCCAGGCATTGCCGGGCAATTCACTTATTGGGACTACTTCCGGCAAGCGTTTGAACACAATCGCGGCATCCGCATCGACCACTTTCTGCTGACTCCGGATCTTGCCCAGCGGCTCAAGCATTGTGAGATCGACAAAGAGCCACGGGGCGCCGAGAAGCCCTCGGATCACACGCCTATCGTGGTCAGCTTGCTCTGAGCTGCGTTGCCCAAGGGAAACTACCGCGGCATGTCACGATGCGCCGCCTTCACACGATAGCTCGCCAACTCCAGGCGCCGCTTCATCTCCTCTGCGATGAACACCGACCGATGCTGCCCGCCGGTGCACCCGAACGCCACTGTCAGGTAACTCTTGCCTTCCTGGATGTAGTGCGGCAGCAAAAACTCCAGGAGCTCCGTCGTCTTCTTCAGAAACTCCTCGGTCTGCGCAAAGCTTTGCACATAGTGCGCGACCTTGGGATGCTTGCCGGTCAACTCACGAAACTCCGGAACAAAATGGGGATTGGGCAGAAAGCGTACATCGAACACCAAGTCCGCATCAGTTGGCACTCCGTTCTTGAAGCCAAAGCTCATAGAGGACACCGTCAGCGTCTGCTCGGGCGCGCCACGCCCCTCAAACTGCGCATGGATATGTGCGCGCAGCTCGTGCACGTTGAACTTCGTCGTCTCCAAAAGAATGTCGGCGACATTGCGGATTGGATCGAGCCGCTTGCGCTCCGCCCGGATCGATTCCGGCACCGTCTCCTCGCGTCCCAGGGGATGCGGCCGGCGTGTTTCTGAAAAGCGGCGGATCAACGCTTCTTCGCTTGCCTCCAGAAACACCACGCGCGTGTTCAGCACCTTGCGGACCTTCTTGAGAATTGTCGGGAACCGTTCCAACCGCATGCCCTCGCGCACGTCAATCACCAGCGCCGCGCGCGTAATCTCAGCCGACGACCGCACCAGATCCGCAAAGCGCGGAATCAGGTCGAGGGGTAGATTGTCCACCGAGTAGTAGCCAAGGTCCTCAAACGCCTTCAGCGCCGAGGCCTTCCCTGCCCCGCTCATCCCGGTCAAAATCACCAGTTCGCCCTGGGTCGGAGCAGGAACGACATCGGTCGCGCGCCGCGCCTTCTTGAGCGCACGCTTCTCCGCCTTTCGGACGGCACTGTTCTCCACCGCCCGTTTGGGCGAGCTTGCTTTCTTCGCTGCCATGCGAGAATCCTAGCATCGTCCTGGCAGCTATCTTGCCGTATCTAAGCTCCCAGCGCCGGACTCCCTACATCTATCAACGGCTGCTCCGAATCCGGCTTCGCCTGCCGCTCGATCGTCAGCTTGCGCTCCTTGTGTTTCATCGCCTGCGCCTCCACCTTGCGCAGCGCATCATGCAGCACCGTCTGCATCTCGGTCCCTTCGCACACCGCCACCAGCGACTCGCTCGCAGCTGTCAACGTCACCTCGGCAATCTTCCGGTACTTGTCCTCGGTCAGGATCACATGCGCGCTCACCAGCCGTGGAACCATCTGTGCAATGCGTGCAAGCTCTGCATCCGCGAGCGCCTTCAGTTTGGGAGTAACGGTTGTGCCGCGTCCGGTATATTCCAGCTTCATCCAGTCACCTCTACAGGAGTTGATCCCTCGCGATGTTACGCGGTGGTGACTATCGTACGCGCCTTTGGTGCGTGGAGGGAATCTGCATGTCCTCGCGATACTTCGCCACCGTCCGCCGCGTCACGTTGATGCCCTGCGCTCGCAGCTCCGCCGCCAGCTGGTCATCGGTAAACGGCTTGCGCGAGTTTTCCTCTTCGATCAACTTCTTCACCTTGCGCTTCAGCAGCACCAGCGGCAGGTCCCCACCTTCGGGCCCATTCACGCCTTCTGAAAAGAAGAACCGCAGCTCATACACTCCCTGCGCCGTATGCACGTACTTATTCGCAACCGCGCGGCTCACCGTCGAAGGGTGCACGCCAATCTCTTCGGCAACCTCCTTGATCATCATTGGCCGCAGGGCCTGTTCGCCGTGCTCCAGGAAGTCGGTCTGCCGCCGAATGATGACCTCGCAGGTCCGCACAATCGTGTTTTTGCGCTGCTCGATATTGCGCAGCAGCTGGATCGCGCTTCGGTAGCGATCTTTCACATAATCGCGAACTTCCTTCTCCGTCTTCTTCTCGCGCATCATGCGCCGATAGCCGCCGTTCAGCCGCAGCGTCGGCAGGTCCTCTTCGTTCATCAGCACGACATAGCCGTCGTCGCGCTTCACGAATGCCACGTCCGGCTCAATCAGACGCGTCTCGGACTGGTTGTAGCGCTGCCCTGGCCGCGGATCGAGCTTGCGCACGAACTCCACCGCCGCCTGCACCTCCTCCGCGCCGCGGCCGCAGCTCTTGGTCAACTCGCGCATGTCCTTCTTCTGCAGCAGCGGCAGACACTCACGGATGATATGCGCCACCACATCAAAGATCTCCGCGTCGCGCTCACCGCCTGCCTGCGCAGCCTCACGACGCAGCGCCATCAGCTGGATCTGCAGGCACTCCCGCAGGTCTCGCGCACCTACGCCGACCGGGTCCAGCTGATGCATCAGTTCGCGCGCCCGCACCACGGCATACAGGCACTGGTCGCGCCGGGAGCTCTGCATGGGAGCCGCCTCCGCTGCAAGATCCACCACGCCATGAAAGTCCAGCACGCGCGGCTCCTGCGCGTCCCAGGGCCGGCCCGTCCGCAGCTTGGAAATGCCTCGCTCAAACGGAATCGGCTCCGGCAACTCCGCCGCCTTCAGCGCCTGTTCTAAAGCTGCCGCAAGCTCCGCATCCGTCGCCGTCAGATACCCACACTCATCCAGGTTGCCGATGATGAGCTCTGCGGCGGCCCGCGTATCGTCGCTCAGCTTCAGCGATCCCAATTGCCAAAGCAGATGGTCGCTCAGCGTGCTCGGCTGCGCTAGAAAGTGCTCGAACGAAGGCTTGTCGTAATCCTCAAAGTTCGACGACGAAGTCTTGAAACCGGGATCAAGATAATCCTGAAAATAGCTGCCGAAGTCGATCTCTTCAAACGGGTCTTTCTCTACGCGCGCCGTCTCTTCAGCCACGGCCTCTGCCGACCGCTCACGGTCCCCCTCAATACCCGCAAGTTCGTCGTAGGAAGCAACGCACTCCTCGATCTCCTCGAGCACCGGATTCTCAATCATCTCGGTGTTGATCATGTCCTTCAACTCAAGCTTGTTCAGCGCCAGCACGCTGACCATCTGCACCAGACCGGGCGTCAATACCTGCCGTTGCGAAACCTTTAGATGGAGTTTTGGTTGCAGTAACACAGGTAGCCTCTTCTTCCCAGATCCGGCCTTCAAGCAGCTTGTTTCTTATGCTGTTGGGCTTCAGTCTACACGTCCGCAAAGCCCGATGCAGCTTGTCCCCATGCACCTTTCGGAGGAGTGCGCAGCCTGTTTCGTGGTACTCCCGGCGCGGCGCTCCGGCGCAGAGCGATGCAGGAGATCGAGGAACGCACAGGACTTCCACAGGCCCTGACTGCTGTCGCTTGCTCAGTCCATCGAGAACTTTTCGCCCAGATAAATGCGCTTCACCTCCGGGTCACGTCCCAGTTCCCCCGGAGTTCCCGTCTTGAAGATTTTTCCCTCGTTGATGATGTAGGCGCGGTCTGTCACGCTCAGCGTTTCGCGCACGTTGTGATCCGTAATGAGCACGCCGATACCGCTTGTTTTCAGCTGAAAGATGATCTCCTGCAGCTCCAGCACCGCGATCGGATCGATGCCCGAAAAAGGTTCGTCCAGCAGGATAAATGCGGGCGCGATCGCCAGGCAGCGGGCAATCTCCACGCGCCGCCGCTCGCCGCCGCTCAAGGCATAGCCACTGGTCTTGCGCACATGCCCCAGGTTCAGTTGTTCGATCAGCCGCTCCGTCCGCGTGCGCCGCAGCGTATGGTTTACCTCACGCCCTTCGAGCACGGCCAGGATGTTCTCCTCCACCGAAAGCTTGCGAAACACGCTTGGCTCCTGCGGCAGATAGCTGATCCCGTGTCGCCGCGCGCGCAGATACATCGGCAGCCGTGTGATGTCGACATCGTCGGTCAGCACCCGCCCTGCATCCGGCCGCACCAGTCCCACGATCATGTAGAAGCTGGTCGTCTTTCCTGCCCCGTTCGGCCCCAGCAGCCCCACCACCTCGCCCTGCGCAATCTCGAGGCTTACCCCACGTACCACCTCGCGCTCGCCATACGATTTACCGATCGCCTCCGTACGCAAAAGCCTCATCGGTCCACCATAGAACAATTGCGCGACGGGGGGTACATCACCCTTCCGTCTTCACAGGCAGCTTTCGCCAGCGTAGCGCGCAGTGCCGATCTGCAGATGTGCGCATCCTCAGGCTCACTTGTTCAGGTACCAGGGAACGTTGATAACCACAACGCCACGAGTCCCCTGCATCAGCAGCAGGCCCTTCAACGCTGTGGACCTGTGATTGTGCAGCAGGTACTCGTACCAATGGCTCGCCACCAGCTCCGGCACTACGACCGCAACCCGCAGGGCGGGATCGCCCTTGACGATGTCGGCCACATACTTCAGGATCGGCGAAGTGATAAACCGGTAGGGCGACTGCACCGGAACTACGCGCGGTGCCTGCTCGCTGTGCCGCGCGGCGGCTGCATCCAATCGTCCTTGCCAGTCCTTCGCCGTTTTCTCGCCTACCTCATCCGCGCACTCCACATGCAGCACACGTACATCGTCACTCAGCATGCACGCAAACTGCAGCGCCGCCTCCGACGCCCGCGTCCACTCCGCCACGGGCAACACCGCCACGGGCTTCGCCAAAGGCTGCATCTCGAGCCGATCGATCTTCGTCTCCTCGCTGACCCGGCGGTAGTGCCGGTTCACCGCCTTCATCAAAAGGATGAGCAGCGGAATCATCAGCACGGTGATCCATGCCCCTTCCACGAACTTCGCCACAAGCACGACGATCGTGGTCAAGCCCGTCGCCAGGGCCCCCACCAGATTGATGATCATGTACAGCCTGGAGCGCGGGCCGCCGTTGCGTCGCCAATGCATGACCATGCCCGCCTGCGACAGCGTGAACGCACTGAACGCACCGACCGCGAACAGCGGGATGAGTTTGTCCGTGACGCCGTCAAACACGGTCAGGATGACTGCCGAAAGTACGGCCAGAACGAGGATGCCTTCGTGATACACCAGGCGTCGTCCGCGGATGGCAAAGAATCGCGGCAGGTAGCCGTCTTCCGCAATAGCACGGCAAAGCCGTGGAAAGTCCGCGAAAGCGGTGTTTGCCGATAGTGACAGCAGCACCAGGATGGACCCGATGGTGACGTAATAGACAACGCCCTTACCCGCCACGGCAGCGGTAATCATACTGAGCAGGCTTTGGTAGTTCTTGCTGCCCGGGTTCGTCGCCATGATGCCGTAGGCCCGCGTCAGGTGCGCGATGCCCGCCAGAAAGATCCCCAGCAGCACAACAATCACCGCAAGCGTGCGGCGCGCGTTCTGCGAGGTCGGCTCGCGAAATGCCATCACGCCGTTGCTCACCGCCTCCACACCCGTCAGCGCCGTACACCCGCTGGCAAAGGCGCGGATGAGCAGCCATGCACCAAGCGCCGCAACTGCGTGTTCCGGTGCGGGAGGCGGCACTATCGGTGCGGCATGGCCGCCGCCCAGCATCACCTTCACCGTGCCCCACCCCAGCACACCGAGCAGGCAGACCACGAACAGGTACGTCGGCGCCGTGTACACCAGGCCGTTCTCCCGCACGCCACGCAGGCTGATGAGGGTCAGCAGCAACAGGATGAACAGGCAGATGGCCAGGGTGTGCGGACCAAGGGAGGGCATCGCGCTGACCAGTGCGCCCACGCCGGTGGAGATGCCCACGCCCACATCGAGAAGGTAATCGAGCATTAGCGCCGCGGCCGCCAGCAGGCCCACGTTCCGGCCCAGGTTCTCGCTGGCCACCGTATACGAGCCGCCACCGCGTGGGTAGGCGTCGATCGTCTGCCGGTAAGAGAAATACACGATCGCCAGCAGCAGGATAATGATCAGGCTGATGGGCATGACATACGCGATGCCCGCCGCCGCTGCCGGGATCAGAATGGTGAGCGCCGCTTCAGGCCCGTACGCGGCTGAACCCAGGGCGTCCAGCCCGAACGTGGGAACTCCCGTCATCACACCAATCCGTTGCTCGCTATCTTCTTCGCTGGCAAGCGGCTTGCCGAGCAGGACATCCATCCAGGACATGCGCCTTAGGATGCCGCACTGCAACGTTTGGCTGGTGCAGCAAGCCACGGCCAGGACGCAAACGCTTCAGCGCGGCTCGCCGCAGCACACATTGGATGCCGGCGGCGTAACGGTGCATCCTGCTCAAATCCTGTGCATCTGACCAAAAAGGCGCCTCTGCGCCGTAAGGAACGATTGTGCTCAAGTCCTCGCGATTCTTCTTTCCCCTCGTCTTTGCCGCAGCCACTTCGATTGCCGTTGCGCAGCAGACCACCACGACCACCCAGCAGACGACCGTCCCCGGAACCACCACCGAGACCACGACGACCACGCCGCTGACCAAGAAGCAGCTGAAGCAGCAGCGCAAGCAGGAGAAGAACGCAGAAAAGGCTTCAAGCGAAAGCGCAAAGGCGCAAAAGGATCAAGCCAACGCGCTAAAGCATCAGGACAAGGCGACCCAGGCGCAGGAGAAGCAAGCCACCCCGCCGCTCCAGTAACCTTCGTCCCAGACCCTGGCTGTCAGACTTCCCTAGCAATTCGATAATCTGGTGAAGTCAGAAGCTCCGAACTTCCCTCATTGTTCCGCCGTCTTTTTGGGGTGCCGGCGTTCAAGAACAAACTCCCGAAACAGGTGCGACCCAATCCGCGTTGCGAAGGCTAACCGGGCACTTACCGCACCTGCCCCGGGATTTACCCCGCCCGGGTACCACAGGCTATGGGCGACGATCGGTCCGGAAAAATCGGCGATCGTCGGTGTAAGCGTGAAGAAACGGTGGCCATCGGTATCGTGGCGGGCGGTTATCTCAGCCAGCAAGGCGTTCTGGATCTTGCCCTTTACGCTGCATCCGTGGCAGGCGATGTAGCGGAGATCTTCATGAAAGGTAAGCTCCATGGCATAGCGCACGTTGCCGGAGATGATGGTCTGACCGGCATTGGCGCCGAAGCGTTGCATGAAGCCGGGAAAGTCCGTCCCCCAACCACTGGGGGCATCTCTGGCTTCTGAATACAGCGCGCGCACCGTGGTCCGCAGCACAGCCGGCAGACCATAGCTATCCGTCACGTAATCGTCGAAAATAATTTTCTTGGTGGGCTGTTCATACGGCCGGCCGTTGACGATGGCCAGCTTGCCGTTCCGTAACGCCTCCTGCTGCTCCGGGGTGAGCTGCGTATGAGGGTCAAGCGTAGAGCGAGTTCTAAGCGGCTTCGATCCGGACTGCTGAGGGCCGGATTGTTGAGGACCAGACTGCTGAATTGCAGGGCTCTGCGGGAGCGAAGCAGCTGGTGCCGGATTTTGCGGGTCCTGCGCCGCCAGCGAGGCGCAGAGGGCCGACAGCAGGAGAGCTGAGAGCAGAGGCAGTATCGGCACAGAACCCATAAAGCAAAACCTCGGAAAAGGTCAGGAGTCTAACGTCTTTCGATCCACGCGTCGGTTTCTTCTAAGTAGCTTGACACATAATCCAGATAATTCTCTGCATATTTCAGAATCAACGCGCGATCCGCAACATCGAGCGCGCGCCGCACCTTCCCCGGAACTCCAGCGACCAGGCTTCCTGGAGGAATAACGGTGTGCTCCGGGATGACCGCGCCGGCGGCAATGATTGAACCTGTGCCGATCCGCGCATTGTTCAGGATGACCGCGCCGATGCCGATCAGAACTTCATCTTCGAGGATGCAGCCGTGCACCGTGGCATTATGGCCGATTGTGACCATCTCCCCGACATGGACCGGGTACAGGTCACGCATTCCGTGGAGCACGGCACAGTCCTGCACATTCGAGCGTGCGCCGATGCGGATGGCATTTACGTCGCCGCGTACAACGGCATTCATCCAGATACTGGCCTGCTCTCCCAGCACAACATCCCCGATCACCTGCGCACTTGGGTCGACGTAACAGCTTGCTGGCACGCTCGGACGCACTCCTTTGTAGCTGCGGATCATAAATTTTCTTCCTCCTTCACTATGAAGGCGAAATTTCTACGATCCCATAAAATTTCTGTATGCATTTCGATCGTATAGCGTATTCTTCAGAAAGCCTGTTGGCGCGATCGTGAGGTGTATTTCTTTGGCAGAGATTCGAGTTCAAGAGGGCGAACCCCTTGAGAACGCGCTGCGACGTTTCAAACGCAAGGTTCAGACGGAAGACATCATCAAAGAGGTAAAACGTCATTCGTTTTATCTGAAACCGGGCGAAAAGAAGCGCGTGAAAGAAGCGCTGGCGCGGAAACGTAATCGTAAGAAGATTCGCAAAGAGCAGGACTAACGTAGAAGAGCAGGATTTGCCCGCATAGACGGCTTCCGCTCACCAAAGTAAGAAGGGCCGGCCCGCTTGGGCCGGCTCTCGCTGTCCGTCTAGGGCGCATCTCTCTCCCAGTCAGTCCACCGGGTGCGCCGCATTTCCAGGCCGACAGCAAGAAGACATTCACTTCCGGGCTCCCATCGTTCACCTGCACCGAGAGAAGGCGATTGCCGCGCATGTGCGCCGGCGATTTAAGCGTTCTCTGCACGCATGGGGAAGCTATATGGATGTGCAATTTATTGATCGGTCTCTCATCTGTTCCGATTGCCATGGCGAGTTCATCTTCACCGCCGGAGAACAGCTGTTCTTCCATGACAAGCAGTTCAAAAACGACCCGAAGCGCTGCAAGCCCTGCAAGTCTCGCCGCTCCGGTCTTGCGGCTGCGGCAAGTGGTGCTGGAACTCAGGCCCCCGGACTCTCCCGAACCGAGACTCGCACCGAGTGCTCCGCCTGCGGAATCGACACGACGGTTCCGTTCAAACCGACGCAGGGCCGCCCTGTATTGTGCAGACAGTGCTTCCAGGCGAAGAGCCGGGTTGCAGCCGCGTTGAGCAGCCCACAGAACGCGCAGGGGGGCTACTCCTCGATTTCTGCGATGGCGGCGACCGTGTCGGCGCTGACCGAAGCCTCCATCAACAGCGGCGGAAAGACCTTGTCGCCGGCCGCCGCGCTGCTTGCCGCCGTGTCGATGGCCTCGGCCTCCGGTTCGTCCTCGGTCTCGAGCGCCGCCGACCTGGCCTCGATCCGCGCTGTCTCCTAGCGGCGACATCCCTCCGTCCCGACCCGTGCGGCCAGCGCGGAGCCCACTTCCGCCGAGGTGGAGATATGGCCGGCCGTCCTGGCCGGCAAGTAGCCGCTGCCTGCCAACGCGAGCCGCCCGGCTGTCATCCGAAGGTCCATGCATCCGGCCGCGCGCACGTCTGACGCCGAACTTGTTCGCGGCCGCTTCCCTCTGGGCGACTTTGAGGTGACCCTGTGTAGCGACGGCACGTACCTGCTGGATGGCGGCGCGATGTTCGGAGTCGTGCCGAAGACGCTCTGGTCGAAACGGACAGTGCCGGATGAAGAAAACCGCATTCTGCTCGGGCTGAACACGACCGTGGTGCGCACCGGCACCGCGACCATCCTGATCGAGACCGGTATCGGCAACAAACAGTCGGAGAAGATGATCCAGATTCACCAGAACCAGGCCCAACTGCCGGCATCGCTCGCCGCAGCCGGGATCCGGCCGGAAGAGGTGACGCACGTGATAAATACGCACCTGCACTTTGATCACTGCGGCTCAAACACCACGCTGCAGGCTGACGGCTCGGTCACGCCGACCTTCCCCAACGCGCGCTACTTCGCCCATCGCGGCGAGGTAGAGCACGGTCACCTGCAACTCGACCGCGACCGCGTCAGCTATCTCTCGCCGAACTACGACCCACTCATTGCCTCCGGCCAGATGACCCTCGTGGATCAGCAGTCCCTTCGCCGCGATCCGGCCATCGTTCCCGGCGTCTGGCTTGAGGAGTTTCCGGGCCACACCGCGCACATGCTCGGCGTCCACGTCGCGTCTGGCGGTCGCCACGCCTGCTACATCGGCGACCTTTACCCCACAACGCATCACCTGGACCCAACCTGGGTGATGGGCTACGATCTCGACCCGCTGACCTGCATCGCCGAGCGCAAGCGCTTTCTTACCAAGGCTCTTCCCGAGCAATGGCTGGTGCTGTTCACGCACGATCATCAAGTCCCGGCGGCCACCCTCGCCCTGAACGACAAAGGCAAGCCCGTAGCGCTGCCGTTCGAGTCAAACCTGTAGCTCATGGCGCGACGAACGTATCTATATAAGTTGACCTCCGATCGAGGCGGCGCTCCGTGCGCGATCGAGCCTCCTCCCGGCGAGCGTCCTCTGCTTACACTCGCCATCTGCAAGCCGGCCATTCGCCGCACCGCCCAGCCTGGAGACCGCATTCTCGGCATCACCAGCCATGCGCTGGCACAGACCGATGGTTATCGATTGGGGGCGGTTATCTATGCTGCAATCGTCGCCGAAGGGATCGAGGCGCGGGATTACTTCACGCCAGATGGCCCGTTTACCGAGCGGCCGGACTGCATCTACGAGTTCCACCAGCAGATGGGCCGGGCGGCCCACCGCGGTCTCTCCGCCCTGCATCAGGACGAGCGACACCAGCTTCGCGACCTCGGCCGCTACCCCTTCTACAAGAACGGCCGTGTGCTGGTGTGCGAAGATTTTCGCTACTTTGGCTCGGCGGCGGCACCCATTCCGGCAAGGCTGCCCTTGTTGACAGTTGCCGCTGAGACTCTCGGGCAAGGGCATCGCGTCTTCCTCGATGGGGAACCGGAAGCGCACGAAGCCGACGCGCTCTTCCGATCTCTCTGGAAGCGAACCAGCAGCTTCACCGCGCGGCAGGTCGACGGAGATACTTACGACCATCGGCCCGCGAGACGCTCTATCCTCTAAGTGCACAAGACCAGCTTTTGCCAATGAAAACCCGCCTGGAATGCAGGCGGGCGGAAATACTCGGAGCTGAACCGATGGCCTACTGCATGGACTTTTTGCCTACCGGAGGTTCAGGAAGTGCGTTCATCATCCCGTTAACCAAGCTGTTTGTGCGTGCGCGAACCGCAGGTAGAACGCTTCCGCGGGAGTGGACCTGCGGCGAGACTGGCTGCTGCAGCGTCACAATCAACGCCGTCGCGGGAGCATCGCCGCTGCAGGTGTAACTGTGGATCGTGTTGGCGTCAAAGTAGGCTGAGTCGCCAGCTTCGATGTGGTGCGTCACCTCTCCGTGCTGGACATCCAGTTGACCGGTAAGTAGATACAAGAACTCCGCGCCGACGTGCTGGTGTGAGCGTGGCTGCTGATCGCGCTTGTTGGGCAGGAATTCGGCGAAGTACGGATCGAGTTGCCGATCCGGAACAAGATAGCCCAGACTCTCAAAAAAGTAGGTTGGGTCCGCTACTCCGGACTGCGGCAAACGTACGCGGTTCTTGCTGCGATGCACACGAAATAGGGTCTGCGGCTCCGGATCGAAGAAGTAACTCAGATCTTTCGAGAAGACCATGGCGATGCGGGCCAGGTTACGGAGCGTCGGCACCACGCGGCCGGTCTCGAGCTGAGAAAGGAAGCTGGCAGAAAGGCCGGTGTGCCGGCCTAACTCCACAAGCCCCATGGATTTTTTTAGGCGCAGAAATTTGATGCGCTCGCCGATCCGCTTTTCAGCGATAAAAGACTCGGCGGCCTCCCCGTCGATCGCGACGTTCGAGAGGTCTTGCGGAACTTCCGGAAGCGGATGGGCAGGCATCGGCGTGTCCGGAATGGAAAACGGAACTCGATTGACGGGACTTTTCATACTATAAAAAGATGTGTTGGCCGGACGGAACGTTGCTGTCTGCTGTGGCTTTTTTTCTTGTCACTGAATTTGGCCCTGTGCCGCTTCTCCTGAGCGAAAACATCCTTAGATCCGTTACGAATGCTAGCCTGAACTGGATGTTTCGCCCCTCTCCTTTGTTCCGGACGTTGCCGCTTCTCTGCCTGCTGGGCTGTGCGAGCCCCGGACCGCCGCATCCTCCGTCGCTGCACCTGCCGGAGATGGCAAGCGGACTCGCCGCTGAACGTGTCGGCGATGGAGTTCGGGTGTCCTGGACCAGCCCCCTGAATACCACGGATGGCGACCGCATCAAGGAGCAGACGACCGCGGTTCTTTGCCGGGAGGTGCGACCCAGAGAAGCATGTCTGGCCGTTCAGAAAGTCGCCGTGGTTCCCGGGCCATCGTTCGGCACCGACCAGCTGCCAGCCGATCTGTCCTCTGGCCCGCCGCGACTGCTGCTCTACCGGGTGGAGCTGCGGAACGCGAAAGGCCGATCCGCCGGGCAGTCCGAGCCTGTCTTTGCAGCGGCTGGCGCGGCTCCTCCGCCGGTAGGACCCCTGACGCTCGCCTCACGGAGGAACGCCGTGCTCGTGCGCTGGCCGGCAGTGGCGGCGCCGGCTTCCGCGGTGATCGAGTTGAAGCGGACCCTGGTCGCGACGGCTGACGGACCTGCAAAGCCTCCAGCTGGCAACCCGACCGGAAAACGGGATCGATCCTTGCGCGCTTCGAAACCGGCCGTCGACGTGGCCACTCTCCGCAGCACCCCCCGGGCTGGTTCTGCTGCCGCTGATGGTTTGCTTGATCCGACCGTAATCCATGCCAGCACCTACACGTACCTCGCCCAGTGGGTCATGGACGTGACCCTCTCTGGGCATGCGCTCGAGCTGCGCGGACTGCCGTCTCCGCCGACCATGTTCACCTTCCGCGACGTCGTTCCGCCCCAGGCGCCCGCCGGCCTGGTCGCCATTCCCGGAGAAGGCTTCGGCGCGCCGCTGGCAATCGATCTCTCCTGGGAGCCAAATGCCGAGACCGACCTGCAAGGCTACAATGTTTATCGCCGCACCGGGCAAGGGGAGTTCCGCCGCATCAACGCCGATCCCGTGCCCGCATCCGCTTACCGGGACCTGAAGATCGAAGCCGGACAAACCTATACGTACCGCGTCACTGCCGTCGATCAACGCGGCAACGAGAGCAGCCCAGGCGCCGAAATTCGCGAGACACCACGGCAATAATCATCGAATTGCGAGGAGGACAGTGTTTATGCGTTACGCGAAGATCGAACTTTCGGCAGGTCCGGTGTATGTCTCGGTCGAGGATCGCAACGGGGAACTTTGGGCCGCCGAACCGGCCCGCGCTCCGGAAGAAGACTTGCCGGCGCTGACGCAAGGTGCGACAGACTTCCAGCCCGCGCCGCTCGACCACTTCACGCTTTTGCCTCCCGTGTGTCCGTCGAAGATCGTCTGCGTCGGCCGCAACTATCGCGATCACGCCGCCGAGCTTGGCAACGAAGTTCCGAAGGAGCCGCTGATCTTCCTCAAGCCGCCGTCGTCGCTGCTCGGCCCAGAGGCTACGGTGCGGATGCCGGCAAACTCGAAACGCATCGACTTCGAGGGCGAGCTGGCCATCGTCATCGGCCGCCGCTGCCGCAATCTCAGCGCGGAAGAAGACGTGAGGCCGTATATTCGCGGCTACACGCTGGTCAACGATGTAACGGCGCGCGACCTGCAAAAGTCCGACGGGCAATGGACGCGCGGCAAGGGTTTCGACACCTTTTGCCCCACCGGTCCCCTCGTGTCCGACGAGATCGATCCAGCATACGGCGCGCCTGTCACGGTGACGACTCGCCTGAATGGTGAACTGAAGCAGACTGGCTCAACGGCGGACTTCATCTTCCCCATTCCGGAACTTCTGCGCTACGTCACCGGCTTTATGACGTTGCTGCCCGGAGACCTGATTCCGACCGGCACACCCGCCGGGGTCGGCCCCATGCAGGCCGGAGACATCGTCGAAGTCGCAATCGAGGGGCTCGGCGTCCTGCGCAACCGGCTCGCCGCGGAGTAGCATTGGCGTGCGCAGTATCGAGACTTGTTGCAACCGCATCTAAACGAGGAGGAGTTCTTATGGCAACGCTTCTGGAGCAACTTCGCAATATGACTACTGTCGTCGCTGACTCAGGCGACATCAACTCCATCAAGAAGTTCAAGCCGCAGGATTCGACCACCAATCCATCGTTGATTGCGGCCGCGGCGCAGATGCCGGAATACAGCTCGATCGTCGATGACGTGCTGAAGACGGCCAGGCAAGAGGCGGGTGATCGCGCCAGCGACAAGGAAATCGCAGCGTACGCTTTCAAGACACTAGCCGTGGCCTTCGGCCGCAAGATCCTCGACATCGTGCCCGGACGCGTCTCAACCGAGGTCGATGCGCGCATGTCCTTCGATCGCCAGAAGACGATGGATCAGGCACACGACATCATCGCGCAGTACGATAAGGCCGGTATCTCCCGCGATCGCGTGCTGATTAAAATTGCCAGCACGTGGGAAGGCATTAAGGCTGCAGAGGAGCTGGAAAAAGAAGGCATTCACTGTAACTTGACTCTGCTGTTCGGCTTGCATCAGGCGATCGCCTGCGCCGAGGCAAAAGTAACGCTCATCTCGCCCTTCGTCGGACGAATCCTCGACTGGTACAAGAAGGACACGGGCAAGGATTACAAGGGCGCAGAGGATCCCGGAGTTCAGTCTGTAACCACGATCTACAACTACTACAAGAAATTCGACTACAAGACCGTTGTCATGGGCGCGAGCTTCCGCAACATCGGCGAGATCACCGAGTTAGCCGGCTGCGACCTGCTCACGATCGCGCCCAAGCTGCTCGAAGAGTTGGATTCTACCCAGGCCGACCTGCCACGTAAGCTCGATCCCGCTAAGTCTAAGCAAACGGACATACAGAAGATCCAGATGGATCAACAAACGTTTGAGAAGATGCATGCTGACGACCGTATGGCGCACGACAAGCTGAAAGAAGGCATTGAGGGCTTCTCGAAGGCTCTTGAAGAGTTGGAGCAGTTGCTCGAAAAGCGCTTGGCCGAGATGAGCCAGCCTGCCTGAACCGCAAAAACTACAAAGGCGGGAAGCGAAAGCTTCCCGCCTTTCAAGCTTAATCCTGACGCATCAGATGAACTTAGGTTCGCCGACCTGTAATCAAGCGCAGCAAAAAGGTCAGAATGACTGCGCCAATGACGGCCACGAAGATGGTGTAGATCAAGCCACCCTGCCCGGAAAAGCCGAGATGCGACATAATAAAGCCGCCAACCACCGCGCCGATGATTCCAACAATGATATCGACCAGCGCACCAAAGCCGCTGCCCTTCATGATCTTGCCGGTTAGAAAACCTGCGATAAGACCAACGATGATCCACCAGATAATGCCGTGATCCATGAAGCCTCCTGTATCTGTTTGAACGTGCGAGCCTTGGGCTCATGCTTCCTGGGAGAGAAAAGCTTGCAAGACCCTCCGTTTGAGCAGTGCGGTTGCCATGCGGTTGGCTGGCGAAAGAATTTGGTTCGCCCTCTCAGGCGACCCGGTTGCCCGTCTCAAACTTACTTCCGGCATCCCGATCAGACAACGGCGAGTCGGTGCGCAGCCTACCGCTCAACTGCCTCAAACGCCAGCCGTAGTCCTTCTTTCCACTCCGCCTTGACGCCGCTCAGCGAAGCCACCACCCACTCCGCTCCCGCAGCGTACAGGTCTTTGGCTTCATGGGTTCCAAGCACCCCGATCACCCGACTTCCGGCGGCGACCCCGGCCCCTACTCCGCTCGGTGCATCCTCCACCACCACGCATTCGCGAGACGTCAGTCCCAGCATGGCCGCGCCTTTCTGGTATGGCTCCGGATGCGGCTTGCCCTGCACCACGTCGTCGGCAGTGATCAGCTGCTCAGGGTAGGGCAGGCCTGCGGCTGTAAGTCGGCCCAGCAGCAACCTGCGTGTCGCCGACGTAACGATGGTCCAGCGCTCCGCGGGAAGCGCTCCTAGCAACTCCCTCACGCCTGCAAGTACCTTCAAGTCGGCCGTATCCGCGATTTCGAGGTCTTCAATCATGCGCAGAGCCTGGGCCACTTCTTCCGCGGTCAAGTCCGGCCGCAGCGAGGTGATGATGTCCCTCGCCCGTACGCCATGCGGAATCGTGTAGGTCTCCCATCCCGGAATCCCGTAGTGCCGCGCCCACTGACGCCAGCAGCGGTTGGCGCTGGCGATCGAGCTGATCAGCACGCCGTCCATATCAAACAACAGGCCTTGCGTCTCAACGATCAAATTGCTCCCTCAGCGTTCTCTCCTCTCCGATGCAACGCGGCCCCGCACGACTCTTCCGTTATTCAAACTTTTATCCTGCAAGCACAAACGCCTCGGCCGACTTCAACACGGCATCTACCGCCTCCGTCGAGCAGCTCTCGCAATACACCCGCAGCAACGGTTCCGTCCCGCTCGCTCGCAGCAGCAGCCACGTCTCTGCCGCGTTGGGCTTTGCTGCACACGCCGTGTTATCTAGAAAAAACTTGATTCCATCCAGAGTCTCCACGCGCAGTACCTTCATACCGGCAAAGACCTCGCCCGCCACTACAGCACGAGCCCGCGCAATCGCACTTTGCTTCAGGCTCTCCTCGATGTGCATGTCGATGCGCCCATACTGATGCTCGCCAAACTCCTCCTGCAACGAAGACACCAGCTCACCCAGTGTTTTCTTCTCGTCCGCCATTACCTGCGCCAGCAGCAGGCTGTTCAGCATGCCGTCGCGCTCCGGCAGATGCCGGCTGATGCCCACCCCTCCCGACTCCTCGCCACCAATCAGGATGTCTTCGGTCAGCATCAGGTCGCACACATACTTGAAGCCGATCCCATGCTCGTGCAGCTTGCGGCCGTGCTTGGCCGCAATCCGGTCGAGCATAAGCGTCGTGTTGAAGGCGCGTGTCACGTCGCCCGGCCAGCCCTTGCGCTCGAGCAGCCACTTCAGCAGAATGGCGAAGATCTTGTGCGCATCCACCACGTTGCCATGCTCGTCCACTGCTCCGATTCGGTCCGCATCGCCGTCTGTCACCAGGCCGGCAACGCAACGTTCCTCAATCACGCGCTTCTGGGTCTCGCGGATATGCGGCAGAATTGGCTCCGGGTTGATTCCCGGAAATGCAGGATTGATCTCCGCGCGCATCTCCACGTACGGCACACCCGCCCTCGCGAAGATCCCGGCGATCACGCCTCGCCCTGCTCCATGCATGCAGTCGATCAGGAAGCGATACCCCGAGGCCCGGATCGCTGGCAGATCCACAAAGCTCTCGATCGCGGCGATGTATGGCGGATTGAAATCAACCTCCTCGATCTTGGCCGGGGCGTTCCCTAGCGTCAGCGGCTCATCCAGATGCTTCTCAATCGCGGCGATGATGGAAGGCTTGCCCGATCCGCCATAGCTCGCCTTGTACTTCACTCCGTTCCACTCCGCAGGATTGTGACTGGACGTAATCATCACGCCTCCGGCCGCCCCACGTCCGCGCACCGCAAAGCTCAACGCGGGAGTCGGCGTCACCCGGTCCGCAAGCGCGACCGGAATGCCGGCTCCGGCAAGCACCTCCGCCACCACTCGCGCAAAGACCTGAGACTTAAAACGCGTGTCCCAGCCGATGCACACACCGCGTGCCGCGTCTTCTTCCGCCAGCACGTAGTGAGCAACCGCTCGCGCCGCTACCCGCACATTATCGTGCGTAAAGTCGTCGGCAATGATCCCGCGCCAACCGTCGGTTCCAAATTTGATCGCACTCATCTTGAACTCCAGCAGCCCACCACTAGATCAACTCTTCCCGGCCCATGCCCTCATGCACCAGCTTCACGATCTTGCTCACATCCTGCGAGCGGTCGCGCGTCGTAATCAGCAACGCATCCGGCGTCTCGACCACGACCAGCCCGTCCACACCCAACAGCGCCACCATCTTGCCCGGCGCATAGACGTAGTTGCCCTTGGATTGAATCGCCGCAAGCCCATTTGTCGGCCCATCGAGCACATTCTCTTCCTTGCTCGATCCCAGGTGCTCGTGCAGCGACGCCCACGATCCCAGATCGTTCCAGCCGAAGTCCGCCGGAAGACAAAAGATCCCGTTGCGCGCCTCGCCCTTCAGCGAGCGCGGCTCCAGAATGGCGTAGTCCACTGAGATGTTCTCGCACTTCGGGTACTCCTCAGCGAATACCCGGTCGAACTCCGGCGTACCTGCCGCCGCCACAATCGTCTCGAGGATCGGAGCCATTTCCGGCGCATGCTCCCGCACGGCGTTGGCCAGCGTCTGCGCGCGCCACAGAAAAATGCCCCCATTCCAGGCAAAGTTCCCTGCCGCGATAAACTTTTCCGCCGTCGTATAGTCCGGCTTCTCACGGAATCTCCTGACCCGCCGCACCGGTACTGCGCCTTCAGCCTCCGGCGTCAGTTCCTGCCCTTGTTCCACGTACCCATAGCCCGTCTCGATGCGCGTAGGAGGAACGCCCAGAACGACAATGTGCTCACCCGCCGCAGCCAGGCGGACTCCCGCCTCGATCACGCTTGCAAACCGAGCCTTGTTCGTCACCACGTGATCGGAGGGAAACACCCCCATCACAATCTCGGGATCCGTCTTCTCCAGCAGGAACGCCATCAGGGCGCACGCCGGCGCCGTGTTGCGCGGCTTTGGCTCGCTCAAAATGTGATCCGCGGCCAGCTTCGGCATCTGCTCGCAAACCGTCTTCTCGAGCCAACGGTTCGTCACCACCCAGACATCCTCGGCTTTTGAGACCGGAAGCAGCCGCGTCAATGTTTGCTGAATCATGGTCTCGCTGCCATCAAGCGCCAGCACCTGCTTCGCGCGTGCCCGGCGGCTCCGCGGCCAGAACCTCGTCCCACTACCACCGGCCAGAATGACCGGCGCAAATCGAATTCCATCCATTCCCATAGAGCTTCATGGTAGCGGAATGCACCGGATTGCCAATGAAATAATCGTGACGACCGCTACACCGAAAGTTCAATATAGGAATTCCTGCCACGGCCGATGAGCCTAAAGCCCCGCAAACCACCCTCGCATCCGCTCCACACCCTCGTCGATGACCCCTGCCGACACCGCGTACGAGAGCCGGATATGCTCCGCCGTGCCGAATGCCTCGCCCGGCACCACCACCACATGGGCCTCGCTCAGCAGCCGCGCCGCCACGTCCGCCGCGCTGCGAATGCCACCCTTGCCAAAAAACGCGCTCACATTGGGATACACATAAAACGCGCCCTCCGGCACCGTGCAGGTCAGCCCCGGAATCGTCTTGAACCCCGCCAGAACCCGGTCGCGCAGCTGGATATACTCCGCCCGCATCTCCGCCACGCACTCCTGCGGGCCGGTCACTGCAGCGATCGCCGCACGCTGCACCATGCTCGCCGCGTTACTTGTCGACTGCGACTGCAGCTTGCTCATCGCCGCGATGATCGGCTTCGGCCCGAGCGCAAAGCCCGCCCGCCAGCCCGTCATCGCATACGTCTTTGAGAGCGAACCCAGCACCACCACATGCTCCTTGCACTCGGTAAACGAGGCCCCGCTCACCGGCTTGCCTTCAAAGTTCAGGTACACATAGCACTCATCGAGCAGCACATACACGCCGCGCCGGTGCGCCAGCCGTACGATTGCCTCCAGGTCCTCCGCCGACACCACCGCCCCCGAAGGATTGCTCGGCGTGTTCAGGATGATGACCTTCGTCCTCTCCGTCATCGCGGCTTCAATCATCGCCGCGGTCAGACGAAAGTTTTCGCTCTCCTCCGTCTCGACATACTTCACCACGCCGCCCGCATACTGGATGATGTCCTTGAACGAAACCCAATACGGCACCGGCAGGATCACCTCGTCGCCATGATCTACCAGCACCTGGATCGCGTTGAATAGCGCCAGCTTGCCGCCGGTCGTAAACACGCACTCATCGACGGCATAGTCCGTGCCAAAGTCCGCCGCGTGCCGTGCGATGATCGCCTTCCGCACCTCCGGTACCCCGGCCACTGCCGTATAGCGGGTAAAGCCCTTTTGGATCGCCTCGATGGCCGCATCCTTAATATGCTGCGGCGTCTCAAAGTGCGGCTCGCCTGCACCGAAATCTGAAAGCTGAATGCCGGTCGCCTTCAGCCGCAGCGCCTCGGCCGTAATCGCCATCGTCGCCGAGACCTCAATGCGGTTGATCCTGTCCGTCAGTACTTTTGTCGCCGTCGCTGTGCTCATGCATTCAGTCTTTCAGAATTGTTTCGCCAAAGAAAGTCCACTTCCCGCTCAAGCACTCTCCATCGCCAATCGCAGCCATCGCCGGCTCGCCGGAATCCTGCGCAGCACCAGCCGCTCCGCCACACTCACCAGAATCATCGACCCACCCAGGAACGGCATGTAGAGCCCGAACAGCACCATAAACGCAATCCAGCCACCCGAGTACGGCACCCGACGCACCATCACCGGTGCGCCCAGCACGCCCTCCGGCCGTCGCCGCCACCACATCACCAGGCCGCTTACGCTCAACGTCACCAGCCCGCATGTCGTCATCAGTCCCAGCAATTGATTCGCCAACCCAAACAGCTGGCCCTCATGCGCCGCGATCCCCGTCCCGATCACTCGATCCAGCCATCGTTTCTGGCTGAAGTCCTTTCTGCTCAGAACCGCGCCGGTACGCCCATCGAGCACCAGATCCACCCGCCGCGGCCGGTCCCGCGTGTCCGAATTGGCCGTCCAGTCTTCGCCCGCCCGCTTCGGAGGAGACACCAGCACCGGAGCCGTCGACGCCAAAGGAGCCACCGTCGCCACCATCTGGTCGATCGCCCCATACGACACCGCCGCGGCTCCATCTCCGGACCGGCCCGCGTCATGCGACCCCATATTCATCCCCGCCATGGCATCGCTCGCCTCGGCCCGCGCCGTCTTCTCCACCGCACTGCTGGTCGTCCAATCCTGCTTCGCGGCCACGCTTCCCGTCACCCGCCGCGCCGCCTTCAGGTAGCCTCCCCAGCTCTTCGCCCACGGCAATCCCGTAAACAGCAGAAACAGCGCAAATGCCGAGATATAGATGCCCGTCACGGCATGCAGATCGCGCCAGAACGTCCGCTTGCCCTGTCGTACCCTCGGATACAGCACCCCGCCCAGCCCCTGAGCCGATCGCGGCCACCACAGAAACAAACCCGTGACCACCATCACCTCGGCCCACGAAGCCGCCAGTTCGACCGCCCACGACCCCCAGTCGCCCAGCAGCAGCTCACCATGCAGCCGAGCCATAAACTTGTCCACGCGCCGGTCCTCGTCGTCGATCTTCAGCACCTGCGCCGTCCCCGGATCGACATACACGCGATACTCCCGCCGTGCGCGAAGCACCAGCACCTCGGCCGGCGACTCCGCATTCGCCGGAAGCTGATACGCCTCCAATCCCGCTCCCGGAACTGCAGCCAGCGCTGCCCGCACCTGCTCGTGGACCGCCGCTCCCGCGCCCGTTCTCGCAGGGTGGTCGTACGGCCGGTCCAGCCAGGCCTGGATCTGCGGATGGAACAGAAAAATCGTCCCCGTCACCGAAAGCCAAAGCACAAACGGAATACAAAACAGCCCGGCGTAGAAATGCCACCGCCAGACCACGCGATAGTCGAGCCCCCTCGTCCCGCGGGCGGTTGCCGCCGGACGATCCATCGTTGCGTCAGTCATCCCATTCTCCTCGACGAGCCGAAGCTCTTTCGCCGAATCGCCTTCGCTCTAGAAACTCACCCGAGCCGCCAGCTGCACACTCCGCGGATCACCCACCGCCGTGGCCTGACCGAACGCCGCGCTCGGCGCACCCGGATACGCTCCACTCCCAAACGTCCCATTTGGAATCTGGTTGTTCCTCCGGTTCAACGCATTGAATGCCTCGGCAAGCCCCTCAAGCCGCACCCGCTCGCCCAGCGCAAACGTCCGGCTCAGCCGCGCGTTCAGCGTGAAGCTGTCAAAGCCCACTCCCGCATTGCGCCCGATTAGCGTCCCCGGCAGCGCGTTCGCGCACGTATTCGCCGCGGTCGCTAACAGCACGAACCCCGGCGCGCACGGCCGTAGAGCCGTCGTCTGCACGCTGTTCTGCCCCGTCGTCACGTTGAACGGCAGCGGGGAGTAGTACTGCAGAATCCCGCTCAGCAGAAACCCATGCGTGAGCCGCTCCCCCCAACCCGACGCCGGCCCCGACGACGTATGCGCCGTCGCATCGAATACCACCCGCTGCCGCTGGTCGTCGTCCGACAAGCTTCGGTCCTCGCGCAGATTCAAGTTGTTCACCGGCGACGAAAAGAAGAATTCGCTCACATCGTCGATCGCCTTCGACCACGTATACGACACACGCCAGCTCCCCCACCGGACCGGCCGCTCGACATACGAGACCGACAACCCGTCATAATACGAGTCCGCCGCCGACCGATACTGCTTGTTATTTGCAAACGCCGGGTTCGGCCGGCACAGGTTGATCGGATCGACCGCCGCGTAACACGTCGGCGTATTCAGGTTCACCGACACCAGCAGATGCTCGCCGCGCAGATGCTGGTAGCTGATGGCCACATCGCTCCGCGGCGTCAACTGCTGATCCACCTCCAGGCTCGTCTGCAGCGAATAGGCGTTCTGAATATGCGGGTCCATCGTGGTCAGGCTGAGCCGTAGATTGGCCGGAATCGTCGTAGCTGTGTAGCCCGCATCGATCTTCGGAAACACCGGCGCGCCAGCCTGCCCGTAGGACAGCGCCACGGTAGTAAACGTGTTCGCGTTGATCGCCGTCGTGTTCCCATCGGACTCGAGCGCGTTCGAAAGCGCCCGCAGCGGCACCCGGTCATAGAACAAACCAAAGCTGCCCCGCACCACCGTCCCGCCGCTCCGGAACGGCGCCAGCGCAAACCCCACCCGCGGCGAAACGTTATTCGTATCCGTATCGATCGCCTTCAAGAACTGCAGGTCGTACCGCACTCCCGCGTTCACCGTAAGCTTCGGGTTCACCTTCCACTCATCCTGCCCATAGAACCCGATGTTCGGGTTCATCTGCGGCACCACGAAGTTCCCAAACGACTGCGTAAACGTGCTGTACACGCCCCTCTGCAAATTCGCCAGCGACGAAAATGCATAGCTCCCGCGGTTCGACATCGGAAACGTAATCGTCAGGTCGTTGAACAGAAAATCCGCGCCCACCCGCAGCGCATGCGGCCCCGCCTGGTGCGACACGTTGTCCACCACCTCATACAGCCGGTCATAGCGCGCGGTCGGCGAACCCGACAACGTGCCAAACGAGGCCACGCCCGAAATCGACACCGCCGGCCCGACCGCATCGTTCACCGGAGCCTGCAGGTTGCTATTCGTAAACTGCCCGCGCGTCTCATTCACCGTGCGCGGCGTCAGCGTCAGGATGTTGCTCACCGCCACCGTCTGGTCCAGGTCCTCGAGCCCCGCCGCCGCGCTCGTGTAGCTCAGGCCCCCCACCCCGCGCGAGTTCACGCTCGTGACGTGGTACAGACTGTAGCGCGCGCTCAGCTCGTCGCGATCGCTCACCCGCTGATCCAGCTTCGCAAAGAAATTGCTCGCCCGCACCGGGTTCGCGTAGATCGTCGTCGAGCTCACGCTCAGCATCTGCCCCGGGTACCCGGCCGTCTTCAGCACTGCATCGATCGCTGCTGCATTTCCCGGCGTAATCGTAATAATTCCCGATTGGTTCAGCTGCCGCTGCTCGAAGTTGCCAAAATAAAACGTCCGGTCTCGCCGGACCGGCCCACTCAAGGACGCACCCGTCTGCGCCTGCGTGTACGGCAGCAGCGTCTCGGAGAGCGCGTTCTCCGCATTCAAATGCTTGTCCCGCAGATACCCATAAGCCGTCCCATGCATCTGGTTTCCGCCGCTCTTCGACACAAAGTTGATATATCCGCCGAGCGCCCTCCCAAACTCCGCCTGCCCGCCGCTCGTCACCACCTGCATCTCGCGGATCACGTCCAGCCCAAACGAGGTCTGCACCAGCCCCGCGGCATCGTCGTTCGCTGAAAGTCCATCGACAATAAAGCTGTTCGAAAAGTTTCTCTGGCTGTTCACCGAGATTCCCTGCCCGCCCACTGCCGAGGTCTCCGCAAACAACTGGTTCGCCGCCGTATTGGTCGGCGACACCCCGGGCACCAGCAGCGCCAGGTCCAGAAAGTTCCGCCCATTGAACGGCAGATTCGCTACCTCCGCCTGCGAGATCGTCTCCGCAATCTGGCTCCGGTCCGTCTCGAGCACCGGGCTCGCAGACTCCACCGTTACCGTCTGCGCCGTGCCGGCCACCAGCGTCACTGGGACATCGAACGCCGCGCCGATCGTCAGCGCCAGCGACCTCCGTGTCTCCGCGAAACCCTCGGCCTGCACCGTCAGTTCATACTCGCCCACATGCAGATACGCAAAGCGAAATCGCCCCGCGGCATCGGATCGCATCTTCACCTCGGCGTTGGTCGCGACCGCCCGCGCCGTCACCTCTGCGTTCCGCACCAGCGCGCCTGAAGCATCGGTCACGCGCCCAGCCAGCGAAGCATGATCCACCGTCTCCTGCGCGCCCACGCCCGGCGCCAGACACACGCCTGCAAACACCACCAAACCCATCCTTCGATACACCGCGTCCTCCCCGGACGACACACCCACACCTCGCATCGACGAGGCCGGGGTTGCGCACAACTCTTTCGTTTTTCGAGAAAAGTTAGGAGAGAACGTTTACCGGTGGCCCACGCTTATGCCGCGCCCGATCGAGCGCGATCCGCGCCCGCGCCTCGGTCTGCCGACGCACGCCCGGATGCGCCACCACCTCACCAAAGATCAGCGCCGCAGCCACCACACCCACGCGCTCACTATGCCCCGGAGCCACGCTCCGCGGACACAGCGGACACCGGTTCGGAGCCGTCCACTGCGCAGACCCATCCATCGTCATAGCCTGCATGCAATGATGCTGCCCACCATTCCGACAGCACATCGCCAGGCGCGCCTCCGGACCTTCGCCCAGCGCTACAACAGGCGCAAGCATCGGCAGCAAGAAGGCCAGCAGCAGCGTGATGGAAAGGATTTTGCGCACAGGGGTCAACTTTGACGCTATGCTATCACCCCGCCACGCACGCCTACCTTCACCCACTCACGAGGTCATCTCGACCGAAGCGAAGCCACCTTTGAAGACACTCCGATTTTGGGGCGTAGGAGCATACCGACTCCTCAAACCTCGTTCCGCTTCCGCACCACCCACGTGGTCATACACCGGTAATCCTGCACCACGGTCGTCTTCAGCGGATCGACCATCACCCCACCCATCTGCCGCGTCATCTGGAGCAGCACCGCCTCGTCGACCAGGAACCACTCCGACCCGTCCCCAATCCGGAACACATGCCCGCGCACCCGCTCGAACTCCATCCCAATACGCGAGCCCAGCCGGCAAAATAGCAGCCCGCCCGGTCGCAACACGCGCCAAAGCTCCGTGATCATCGCCAGAAAATGCTGCTCATCGCGCGCGAAATGTAGCACTGAATTGCAGATCACCACGTCGGCAAACCCGTCCGCAAACGGCATCGTCTCGATCGCACCCAGGACGAAGTTCTCCGGAGGCAGACCCGGCGCAAGCTCCAACGCAAGCGCCCGCACATGGGCTACGCCCGCCGGATCGGCATCCAGTGCAAACACCTCACACCCTTCCCGCAACAGGTACACCAGGTTGCGTCCGTAACCGCACCCGGCATCGAGCACCCGCATCCCCGGCGTAATGTTGCCGCGCAGGATCTGATCGAACACATAGATGTCGATCTGTCCAAACTGCTCCTGGATCGTAGAGGGCGCAGTCATGCCAACGTCTTGGCCTTCAACCGCTCCACCACCAGCTCCGGCACGAGAGACGACACGTCGCCTCCCAGCCGAAAGACTCCCTTGATCAGCCGCGAGCTGACATAGGTGTACTTCTCAGCCGGCATCATGAACAGCGTCTCTAGCTCCGCGTCGAGCTTACGATTCATCATCGCCATCTGAAACTCGTACTCATAGTCCGAGATCGCGCGAATTCCACGCAACACCGCCTGCGCCCCTTGCTGCCGCGCGAAATCTACCAGCAATCCGTCGAACGTCGTCACCGAGACGTTGGAAAATGCGCCCACCGCTTCCGTAATCATCTCCAGCCGTTCCGGCACCGAAAACAGAGGCGTACCCTTTTCCGAATTGCGCAAAATGGCCACCACCAGCTGGTCCACAATCTTCGCGCCGCGCGCGATCAGATCCAGATGGCCATTGGTCAGTGGATCGAACGTTCCAGGATAGATCGCCTTGACGGTATGCATGCCCCAAAAGCATACCGTGGCTAGGCGATTCCTGGCGTTCGTTTTCGTTAACCGCGCTTTCCCTTTACTAGGGCGACGACCGTTTCCGGTCCGTACTCGGGAACTGGCGGCACTGGCACATTCGCCGCCACGATCCCCATCTTCTTGCGCAGCTCGGCGTCGATCCGTCCAAACACCTCGCGATTCTCCTTGAGGAACGTCCGCACGTTCTCTCGTCCCTGCCCAATGCGCTCGCCCTGGAAACTGTACCATGCGCCACTCTTATCGACGATGTTGTGCAGCACCGCTAGGTCCAGCGTGTCGCCCTCGCGCGAGATCCCCTCGCCATACAGAATGTCGAATTCGGCATCCCGGAACGGCGCGGCAACCTTGTTCTTGACGATCTTCACCTTGGTCCGGGAACCGACCACCACATCGCCTTCCTTCACCGCACCGATGCGCCGAATGTCGATGCGGACGGAGGCATAAAATTTGAGTGCGCGGCCACCCGTGGTTGTCTCCGGATTGCCGAACATGACGCCGATCTTGTCACGGATCTGGTTGATAAAGATGAGCGACGTCCGAGACTTCGAAACCGTTCCGGTCAGCTTCCTGAGCGCCTGCGACATCAGCCGAGCCTGCAGACCCATGTGCGAGTCGCCCATTTCGCCGTCGAGTTCCGCCTTCGGCACCAGCGCCGCCACCGAGTCGACCACCAGCACGTCGATCGCGCCTGACCGCACCAGCGCCTCCACAATCTCAAGCGCCTGTTCCCCGTAGTCCGGCTGCGACACAAGCAGATTGTCAACATCTACGCCCAGTTTGCGCGCGTAGTTCGGGTCGAGTGCATGTTCGGCGTCGACGAACGCCGCCAAGCCGCCACTCTTCTGCGCCTCCGCAATAATTTGTAGCGTAATTGTCGTCTTACCCGAAGACTCCGGCCCAAAGATCTCGATCACCCGCCCACGCGGCACCCCGCCCACACCCAGCGCCGCGTCGAAGGAAATCGACCCAGTCGAGATGACCGAGATCGGCACGATCGCTTCCTTCGACCCGAGCCGCATGATCGAGCCCTTGCCGAACTGCTTCTCCAACTGCGAAAGTGCTGCATCGATTGCCTTGTTACGCTCGTCCGCCACTTGTTCTCCCCGCCAAAGCTGTCCGTACCCAAAACGATATTACCGCAAAGACACACTGGATAGCAAAGAAAAGGCGAAGAAATCTCTGCCACTTTGGTGGGACTACCGCCTCAACAAATCGACCGGCTCTCGCACATCCTCGATCCGGAACAGCCCCGCCAGACCCGGATGCTGCCGTTGCACCGCCTCGTACATCGCCCACGCCACCCGCCGATAGCTATAGTGCCCGGCGACGCCAGAGCGCAGCTCCGCGATGTACACCGCCTCCGCCACATCCATCTTGAACATCGCCCGGCAGCGCGTCGCCAGCGGCAAACAATACTGAGCCGACTGCGCCGCCTCCTCTGACAGTCCGTCCCGCAGCGTGCGATGCGTCGCAAAGGCTCGCTCCACCGCCTCTCGGTACGCCTCCGTCAGCCCCGCCTCCTCGAGCGTCGGCTGCCCCGGGGCATCCGGCGTCTCGTACCCATGCGCATCCGTAAACCCCTGCAGCAGCTGCGTGCAGCGGCGGTGCCGGTGCATGTCCCGAAACCCGCCGATGTCCATCAGAATGTCGAACTTGAGCGCCGCCCCAGCATGAAACCCGCGCAGCAGCCCGTCATGCCGCCCGCGCTGCCGCGTGCCCAGCTCGATGAACTCCGCCCGCCTGGGCCCGTCCAGTCCGGCCACCACATCCCGCAGCTGCCGATATGAAAAATGGCAGTGCGGGTAGACGAGCGAAGTCGCCAGCTCCACCTCGAGCGGTTCCTCTCCATCGATCAGATCCACCACTGGCGCCTCGGCAATCGCCTGCCCACGCATCAGCTCCTCGGCGGCCTGCGTCAGCTGCGTCCGTGTCTCTCGCTCGTACTCGTTCGCCACCGCATACTTCACCAGCGTCGGAGCCGCCTTTACCGGGCGCAGCAGCATGTCTTCAAGCACCGCCGGTCGTGTCCCGGTCTCAGCAGCCATCTCGTCGAGCACCGCCCTGGCCGCGTCATGTTGTACATTCCAGGCCGGTTCCGCCGCCGCCGCACGCAGACGCTCACCCAGCCGCCGCACCTCCGCGAACTCACTCGTCAGCAGCCGCGCCACCTGCGTCTCGAGCGTCCGCGCGTTCACGATTTGTCCCAGCGACGTATTCGTCGCCAGCGGCAGCAGATACCGCGCCACATCGAACGCCCGCGCCTTCAGCGTCCGCTCATATGCCTCCTGCTTCATCGTCTTCGGCTTCGCGACGGCCGCGGTCAGCGCCCGCGCCATGCCCTCGCTCACCTGGTCGTAGCCTCGAAACAGTAGCTCTACCGCCTCCCGGAACAACCCCGTCTCCCCCGCCAGATCGGGCGTGTACCACCCCGACCGCCGAAAATCCTGGTACCTCGTCGAGCGCTCCTGCCCATCCCAGCGCTGCTCGTCCTCAAGCACAATCGCAGCCAGCAGGCTCAGCCGCTCCACCGCCATCGGGATGTGCGCCAGGTCCGCGATCGACCGATGCCCATACTGAAAGTAGAACGTGTTCAGGAACTGCTCAGCCTTTTGCGCGCTGATCTCTTTCAGCGACTCACGCAGGGTCAGCGCCGACCGCGAATACTTCGCCATCGCATACGCCAGCACTTCGGGGTCTGCGCCATGAATCGCATAGACCTCCGTCTCGTTCTGCTTCCCGTCTTCGCCACTCATCCTGTCCTCAGCGTATCCTAAGGGGATTGTTCGTTGAAAAGGAGCCCTGGATTGCCCTCTCTCTCAGGCCGCATCGCCCTGGTCACCGGAGCCTCGCAGGGGATCGGCCGCGCGATTGCTTTACGCCTCGCCGCGGAAGGCGCGCAGGTTGCCCTCGCCGCCCGCAGTCTGGCCAGGCTGGAAGAAGTTGCCGGCGAGATGGCCGTCACCGGCGCGGTCGGCAAGCCCTTCCTGCTCGATCTCGCCGACGAAGCGTCCATTAAGGCTTGCGCCAAAGACGTGCTCGCCCACTTTGGCAGGATCGATATCCTGGTCAACAACGCCGGAATCACCCGCGACAACCTTGCCCTGCGCATGAAGCGGCATGACTGGGACGACGTCCTCACCACCAATCTTACCGGCGTCTTTCTCATGACACAGGCCTCGATGGGCTCGATGATCAAGAGCCGCTGGGGCCGCATCCTCAACATCACCTCGGTCGTCGGTGAGGTCGGCCAGGCCGGCCAGGCGAACTATGCCGCTTCGAAAGCCGGACTGATCGGCCTGACCAAATCGCTCGCGCGCGAGCTCGCCAGCCGCTCCATCACCGTCAACGCCGTCGCCCCCGGCTACATCGAAACCGCTATGACCGCCGTCCTCACCGACGACCAAAAGTCCGCCATGACGACGCACATTCCGCTTCCCCGTGCCGGCACCGCCGCCGATGTCGCCGCCGCGGTCGCCTTCCTCGCCTCCGAGGACGCCAGCTACATTACCGGGCACACGTTGGACGTCAACGGAGGCATGTACATGGGCTGACGATCGCGGCAGGCGGCGGCCGTTCCCTCTGAACCTTGGCTGGTACCGAATTCCCTCGTCCAGCCAACTTAATCCTTGCCTGCCGCGTACGCGAAGGATACTTTACGGCAATGGCTGACATGCACATCGTTCTCCCGGCACCGGCGAGCCCCCCCTTGAAGTCGATCTCCAGCAATATCGGCAGCACGATTCGGGATTATCGCCTGCAGAAGGGCATGTCTCAGGGAGACATTGAAAAGCGCACCGGCCTGCTGCGCTGTTATTTGTCACGTGTCGAAAACGGCCACACAGTCCCGTCGCTCGAGACGCTGCAGAAGATCGCCGGCGCACTCGACCTGCAGCTCTCGCAGTTTTTCGCTGAAGACCCCGTCAGCCGCGAGGTCTCTCCGCTCAACCTGAGCGAGGAGCAGATCCGCTTCCTGACCCAGGTACAGCGCTACTCCGCCAACCTCTCCGAAAGCGACCGCCGCCTGCTGCTGGCCATGGTGCGGAAGTTCGCCTCAACCGCGCTGAGCTAACGGTTTGGCTTAGCCGTCCCCTAAGACAGACCCATGCGAGCCTTCAGCAAATCCCGAGCCACCGCATCCAGCACGCCATTCAGAAAATGGATGGACTCCGGAGCCGCGTACCGCCGCGCCACCTCCAGGCTCTCATTGATCACAATCGCCGCGGGCGTCTTCGGGAACCCCAGCATCTCGGCAATGCCGCAGCGCAGCAGGTTTCGGTCAACCACCGGCATGCGCTCCAGCCGCCAGTTCTGCGAGTGCTGCTCAATCAGCGCGTCGATCTCTTCGCGCCGGCTGATTGCTACGCGGTAAAGATCCTCGGCGAAGCTGCGCGTCTCCTCATCCACATCCGTTACCGAGGGCCAGAACAGCTTGCGTACCTCGTCCGGCGTCTGCTTGCCCAGGTCACCCTGGAACAGCATCTGCATGCTCAGCTCGCGTGACTTCCTGCGCGTGCCCACTAAGCCGCACCCTGGAGCTTGCGGCGCAGCGAAACCATCTCAATAGCCGCGCTGGCCGCCTCGAAGCCCTTGTTGCCGGCCTTCAGCCCCGCCCTGTCGAGCGCCTGCTCGAGCGTCTCGCAGGTCAGCACGCCAAAGGCATGCGGCACGCCGGTCTCCTGCTGCGACTGCCCGATGCCTCGCGCCACCTCGGTGTAAATGGCCTCGTAGTGCGCCGTCTCGCCACGCAGCAGGCAGCCAAGCGTCACGATCGCATCCACCTTGCCCAAATTGGCGATCGTCCGCGCCGCGTTCGGAATCTCCCACGCGCCCGGCACCCGCACGACCTCGATGTCCGCCTTGGCGGCTCCGCTGCGCCGCAGGCAATCGAGCGCGCCCTGCAGCAGCCGGTCGGTGATGACCGTATTCCAGCGCGTCGTGATGACGGCAAACTTCATCCCCTCGGCCGAGAGCCCACCCTCAACCGCTGCCGGCTGCCCATGCATCGGGCTCTCCGACTGCCAGAAACCAAGCCGCAGCCCCTCCGGCAGCGCCAGCGTAAACAACCGCGAGTTCCAGTGCGTGTCCTCAAGCTCTGTCACCTCCGCGGCCGTCTTCTCTTTCGCGATCCAACGCTTCACCGCGGCATGCACCGTCTCAAGCTGCGTTGCTTCAATCAAAATCCTCGGCTCGGCCGGTGCGCGGCCCGTCACCAGCTCCAAATTTCCCACGGGCGCAAGAAACGGCGAACCCTCGCCCTCCGCGTCCTTCCAACCCTTCGCCGCCTCAAATCCGAGCGCGGTCAACAGGCGCGTCAACTGCGCGTAGTCGTCGGCTCCACTCACCTGCTCGACGACCGTTATTCCCTTGATCATGGCTTTGATTGTATTCTCAACCAGCCTTGTACTTTGGAGCCTGCCCCCATGGATGACGTGACCGAATACGTGCTGCCCACCTATGAAACTCTGCTGCTGGCGATCGACGGCGGCGGCCCGGTGGCGACTGTCACCCTCAACCGGCCGGACGTGCTGAACGCGCTGAATGCGCAGCTCTTGCACGATCTCGAAACCGTCTTCACGCTCCTGACCGCCAATGCGGCCGTCCGCGCCATCGTCATCACCGGCGCAGGACCGAAGGCCTTCGCCGCCGGAGCCGATATCGGCGAACTCTCGAAAACGGATGCCGCGTCCGGCGAGCAGCTCGCGCTCCGCGGGCAGGCCGTCTTCCGCAAGATCGAAACCTGCGGCAAGCCAATCATCGCGGCCATCAACGGCTTCGCGCTTGGCGGCGGTTGCGAGCTCGCCATGGCCTGCACGTTGCGCCTGGCGTCAGACGCCGCGCGGCTAGGGCAGCCGGAGATCAAGCTCGGCCTCATCCCCGGCTATGGCGGAACGCAGCGCCTGCCGCGCCTCGTCGGCCGCTCCGCCGCCCTGAAACTCATCCTCACCGGCGACATCGTTCCCGCTGCCGAAGCGCTCCGCATCGGCCTGGTCGATGAGGTCGTCCCCGCGGCCGGCCTGCTCGCCCGCGCGCACGCGCTGGCCTCGTCCATGGCGGCCTTGGCTCCGCTCGCCATTGCGGCGGCGATGGAGGTGGTCGACGCAGGAGAGGGTCTGCCGCTCGAGCAGGCGCTGGCCCTTGAAGCCGGCTCCTTCGGCCGCCTCAGCAACTCCGCCGACAAGCACGAGGGCGTTGCCGCCTTCCTCGAAAAGCGCCCCGCAACCTTCACCGGGCACTGACCTTGCGCTATCCTAAAGCTATTGTGCGTATTGCCTTCGCCGTGTGTGCCGCCGCTCTTCTCAGCCTTGCCGGGTGCTCGAGCGCGCCGCTCGTATCGGCTTCGACCAGCAAGGCCGCTGAGACCGAGCGCCGCCAGAAGATGGAGAGCACGCGGGCCGAGCTGGAGCTGATTCCGCTGCCCTCGAAGGCGCGGTATCTCGCCGTCAAATCGCTGACCACCTGGCAGAATCCGTATCTCACCATTCAGGGCAACATGGTCACCCTGCACGTCACGCTGGCCGATGCCAACCCCTCGCAGTTCGGCGCAGGCGGCTTGCTTCGCCCGGTGGGCGCGCGGCAGGAGTCGCTCAACGTCCGCACCGCCGACCTGCCCACCGCGCTCAACGCAATTCCTCAAACTGCCTGGCCCTACGGCCGCGTGGTCGCGGTCGAAGAGGCGCATGACGCCCCTCCCTCCGCGCGTCCGGAGCTGCGCCGCAACATGGAGACCGCGATGCGCACGCTCAGCGATCTGGGCCTGGTCGTGTACGAGTGGCAAGAGGGCGGAGTCGCCCTGCGCTAGTGCTGAGGAAAGAGTCGAGCGACTGATTGCTCGTCTGCGCTACCATTTTCCGACGTGCACACTCTCGCCCTCGTCATCTTTTGCTTCTTCTTTGCCCTGGTCACTGTAGCCGGCTTCCTTGCCGCGCGCTGGCGCCGGCCCATCGCCGGAATGCACTCACTTGAAGAGTGGGGACTTGCCGGGCGCAGCTTCGGAACCTGGGTCACGTGGTTCCTCATCGGCGGCGACGCCTACACGGCCTACACCGTCATCGCCGTGCCCGCGGCGCTCTACGGCGTGGGAGCGAACGGCTTCTTCGCCCTGCCGTACGCCATCATTGCCTACCCCTACATGCTGCTTGTGCTGCCCCGGCTCTGGACGGTCTGCCACCGGCACGGCTATGTCACCTTTGCCGACTTCGTCAGCGGGCGCTACAGCCATCGGCCGCTCACGGTGGCCATCGCCCTCACCGGCATCCTCGCTCTTCTGCCCTACATCGCGCTGCAACTGGTCGGCATCCGCGTCGTGCTTAGCGCGCTTGGCCTGCACGGCGAGTGGCCGCTGGCCGCAGCCTTCGTCATCCTCGCCGCTTACACCTACTCAAGCGGCCTGCGCGCGCCGGCCGTCATCGCCATCGTCAAGGACATCATGCTCTGGATCATGGTGCTCGTGGCGGTCGTGTGGCTGCCACTGAAGCTGGGCGGCTACGCCCACATCTTCGCCGTCGCCAACCAGACGCTCGCCCACCACACGCCGCCAGCCTCCATCTTTCTCCAGCCCAAACAGTTCCTCGGCTACTCGACCCTGGCCATCGGCTCGGCCCTCGCGCTGATGCTCTACCCGCACACCGCCACGGCGATCCTCAGCGCCTCCTCCGCCAACACCGTCCGTCGCAACGCCGCCATGTTGCCCGCGTACAGCTTTCTGCTCGGCCTGATCGCGCTGCTCGGCTACGTCGCCATCGCGGCCGGCATCGTCACTAAGGACACGAGCTCGGTCGTGCCGCTGCTCTTTCTCAAGATGTTCCCGGAGTGGTTCGCGGGCTTCTGCCTGGCCGCGATCGCAGTGGGCGCGCTGGTTCCGGCGGCCATCATGTCGATCGCCGCCTCGAACCTGTTCACGCGTAATCTCTGGGGCGAGTTCACCCGCATTCCCATGACGCCGCAACAGGAATCCGCCATGGCCAAGATCGTCTCGCTCCTGGTCAAGTTCGGCGCGCTGATCTTCGTGCTCAAGCTGCAGACCGCCTACGCGATCCAGATGCAGCTGCTCGGCGGCATCTGGATCACGCAGATCTTTCCCGCAGTGATCCTCGGCGTCTTCACGCGCTGGTTTCATCCCTGGGCGCTGTTTGCCGGATGGTTCGCGGGCATGGCGTCCGGCACGGCAATGGCCTGGTCGCTGGGCCTAAAAAGCTCGGTCTACGTCGTTCCGCACATCGGAGGCATGTATGCGGCCGTGCCAGCGCTCCTGCTCAATCTGGCTGTCGCCGCGGTGCTGACGTTGCTGCTGCGGCCCACCGGATGGGCTCCTGCCATCGACCGCACCGACCCCTCCGCCTACATCGGTTAGCCGGCAAACCTGCATCTGACGGCTGGAGGATCCCAACCGATGAACTATATCGAGAAGTTTGCCAGCGACTTTGTAAACAAGCAGCTTTCTCAGCCACCGACCCCGGGCGCTGCCGCACCCCCAGACCGCTCGGTGCTCAAAGGAATGCTGGCCGGCCTGGCCGCCGGAGCCGTCGCAACCGCAGCCAAGAGTCTGGCCGAGCGCCTGTATCCGCCGCGGACCGAAGGTCAGCCTGAGCCGCCCGATGTGCTCGCCGACAAGGTGGCGGACACAGTGGCAGGCCACGAGCTCTCCCCGGGCGCGAAGGCCGTGGCCAGCGAGACGATCCACTGGGTCTTCGGCATCACTGCCGGCGCGGCCTACGGAGTACTCGCCGAGTTCTATCCCGCCGCCACGTCCCGGCGCGGCGTCAGCTTCGGCATGACGCTGATGGCGCTCACCCATGAATCCGTCCTACCTGCTTTCGGGCTTTCCGATACCCCCGGGGACCAGACGCCGCGCGAGAAGACCAGCGAGATGGCCACGCACATGGTCTACGGCCTGGTAGCGGAAACAGTACGGAGCAGCGTACGCAAAGCTCTTTAGACCCTCCACCCTAAAAATAAAAGACCCGCGAAGGCGCCTTTCTTGGCGACCTTCGCGGGTCTTTCTTGCGCTGTGTTCGCGCTGATTTCGTTTAAATGCCTAACTCGCCATCGGATGCTTGATCGGCCCCTCATTCGCGACCGCCGGCTGCGGCGCAGGCACATGCTTCTTCGGCCCGCGTTTACGCGCCACCAGCACCCGGATACGCTCCAGCAGCTCCACCGCCGTGCCTGCCCCCTTGGGTAGGAATGCATCCGCCGCCAGCGCCCGGTCCTGTGCCGCCACGGTGCCGCTCACGATCAGCGCCGGCAAGCTTGGGTGGATCTGCTTTGCGCGCCGCACCAGCTCGTTACCGTCCATCCCCGGCAGCAGCAGGTCCGCAATCAGCAGGTCGAGCGCGCCCTGGGCTGTCCGCTCCAACACTTCCAGGGCCTGCTGGGAGCTGGTCTTCGCGATCACGCGATAGCCGCGTGTCTCCAGCAAAAATGTACGTACCGACAGCGTTTGCTCGTTGTTGTCGACGCAGAGAATGACTTTCTTTGGGCGCATAGGGTATCCGATCTCTGTGATGCGAAAGCCGCCGGCTGTTTGGCCGACGTCCTCCGCAGAGGTGATAGGTGGACCGCGGCCCTCTCCTCTGCCGCCTCCTGGCAACAAGCGCCGGAAGCGAAAAAGAAGCGAGTCTGGGCAGCCGCTCGCGCCTTCGCTCTCCCACGTGCCACGAAAGTCAGCCGAAGAGCAAAGCTCTCCCGCCTGCTTCGCGCACCCATGAGCGGGGCGGTTCGAGCAGTGTTCCAGCCGCGCCGCTCCATCGCTAGACGGAGACGGCGAGAGACCGCGGCTTGAGAGACCAGGCAGGCCCGCGTAGGTTGCCACGCTCGCCACCGAGGCGCACCGGGTTCTTCGCTCGCGTGTGCTCGGAACTTCAGGACTGGCCGCGTCGGCGCTCTTCGTACTGGCGACGTGAGACGGCAAATCCCTAGGCCCCGGCGATTGCAGCCGAAGAGGATGCGAAACGGGAAGCGAGCGACCACGAAGGCCGGCCCGGCTTCTCTCAAAGCAAATTGTGTGAAGTACAGAGAACAACAATGCTTGCTAAAAAGAACAGCAACACTGGGGAAGACACCCGCCGCCTCCCGTCTTCCCGGGGGAGTGCCGCTTCATCTCCAACGCTTCTCAACTTACGAAGGTGTACCGAACTTGGCAACCGGGGAAGAAACGGCGAAACTGCGGCCAGTTTGGCCTTGCTCATCCACTGATTGAGAAACACGCCCGTCATTGCTACCGTTTCGTGAATCCCGCATGTGGGAAAGTCTCGGTCGAGGGCAGGAAAAACCTCCCGAATGCAACTTTCGTGGTGCTCCCTCCCACAAACACGCCATGGACTTTTTCACCGGACAGGGTGGCTCGGACATGAATCCGTGACGGCCGGCGCATCTCCACCCCCTGCGCAAAGACCACCGGGCGTCCGCTCTCGACCAGCCCATGCCGGACCAGGTAGGCGATCGCGCAGCCGGAAGCCGAACCCGTAGCCGGGTCCTCGCCGTGGTAAAACTGCATCCGATTGCGGAAATCCGCGCCGCTGCCTGCCCCGTCGGGCGTCATGCAAAAGAAGAACTTCGCGTCCGACTGCGCCAGGTAGGCCTGCGCCGCCGCTTGCGGGATCGCCAGCCTGCCCAATGCTTCCACCGAGCGCAGCGGCACAATGCAGAACGGCAAACCCGTAGAAATGGTCTGGATCGGCTTTGTATGATCCAAGTCAGCCAGCGGCATGCCCAGCGCGCGGGCGATCTCCTCCGCAGCATGCATCGCGCCAAACACCGGGTCCTGCTGCTGCATTGTCCCGAACACACTCCTGTCGCCGACCGCCGCTGCCTCGAAGCGTACCGTGATCGGCCCCGCATTCGCCTGCAGCGTGATGCACTCCGCTCCCTGGAGCGCCGGGTGGTGCCAAAAGAGCCATGCCGCCGTGCCCAGCGTCGGGTGCCCGGCGAACGGAAGCTCCTCGGCGACCGTGAAGATGCGCACGCGCACCCCGTGCTCTACCTCGCTCGCCGGGTCGTCCGCGGGCAGGATAAACGTCGTCTCGGCCAGGTTCGTCTCCCGCGCCAGCGCCTGCATCTCGTCCGTTGAGAGCCCACGCGCATCGGTAAAAACCGCCAGCGGATTGCCCTCAAGCGCACGCTCCGCAAAGACATCCACCACCGCGTACTCGAAGCTTCGCTGTCCGTCCCAATCTAGATCCACCACCTGCTCCTCCTTCATTTGTCCGGCCGCTTCAACGTTTCGAGCTCATCGAGCGTCTTCGGCCAGTCCCCGCGCAGCAGCCGCGAGAGGCTTCGGTCCGCCAGCAGCTTGCCGCCGGTCTGGCAGCGCGCGCAGTAGTTGGTCTCATTGTCCGCATAGCGGATGCGCTGCACCGGCTCGCCACACGCCGGGCACGGCTGGCCGAAGCGCCCGTGCACGGCCATCTCTTCACGGAACGCGGTCACCTTCTCCGGAAAGCGCTCCGCCGCCTCCGCGAGAAAGCGGTCCCGCCACAGCGCGAGCGTCGCCTGCGTATGCGTGTAAAGGCTCTCCCACTGCGCGTCCGTCAGCTTGTGCGTTTGTAGGATCGGCGACAGCCCGGCCGCATGCAGGATCTCGTCCGAGTACGCATTGCCGATGCCGCTCAGAATCCGCGGATCGGTCAGCGCTCGCTTCAGCGTGCGGTTCTCCGCCATCAGCCGCTCGCGGAACTCGGCGAGCGAACACGTCATGACGTCGATGCCGCCCGGATCCATCGCCTCGAGCTCCGCAAGCCCCGCCACCACATGCAGCGACGCCCGCCGCTTCGAGCCGGCCTCGGTCACGGTCAGCGAGCCATGCTCAAAGTCGAACGCCGCAAACGCCCCCTTGCGCGACAGCTTCGCCCCCGCCTCCTTCCAGTGCAGCCGCCCGGCGATCATCAGGTGCAGCACCGCCCACAGGTCGTTCTCAAACCCGATCGCAATCCGCTTGCCCACCCGGCGCAGCTCCCGCACACGCTGCCCCTCAAGCGCTGACAGCGGAGGCCGCACGCTGCGCAGAAAGAAGATGCTTTCAAGGCGAACCCGCACCAGCCGCTGGCCTTGGATCCGCGCACGCAGCGCAAAGAGGTACGCTTCCACATCCGGCAGCTCCGGCATCGCTTTGTCCCCCTCTCCCCCGCCGCCCTGTGCGCTCACGTTGCTAAACAAGCATATTCAGTGACGCGCCATCGGAGCACCCATCGATCCGTGCCTTCACTAGATCGAGAGTTGCCGGCCAACTAAAGCAATCTAGCACTGAGGCTAAACTGTAGCCCTATGACACGGTTCTGGGGGCTCCTCGCCGCTTTTATCTTGGGTCTATTCACCCCATACCTCGCTCAGTTCGGGTGTGGACAGATAGCTCGCTCTATGGGCGCACAGAAAGAGGTTTTCCGGCGCACTTCACCCGATGGAAAGCTGGATGCTATCGTCATGCAGAACAACCCCGGCGCCTTTAGTAGTTATCAGTACTCTTTGTTTATTGCGCCTAAAGGCGAACCGATAAAGAACGTTCCTGACGATCCGGCCATCGTGAGCACATCAGAAGGGGATGAGCTGAAAGTTCGCTGGCAATCTCCGCATTTTATCGAGATGAACCCAGGAAACTCACATGTAAAGTTCTTTGCTAACTACTGGTATTCAGCAAAGATGCCCAACTATGGCGTGGAAATCGACTATGTCCAATCTGCTTCACGGCATTACCTACAACCCGATGGAAGGTTCCACTCCTCTTCGCAGTAGCCGACGCTCGGAACCTGTCTGCCTGCATTGAACGCCGCCCGGGGCTTCAGGTACAGTGAGAATCACCTTAGCCATCCCAAACAGCCGGAGAGCATGCCGTGCGCCTTTTCTCCCTCGTCCTGGCACTCCTCGTGTTTCCTACCTTAGCCTCTCCGCAGGCTCAGCCCGGCCGCTTCACCGCGGACGACCTGCCGAAGATCGTCCGCATCTCCGACCCGCAGATCTCGCCGGACGGCAAGACGATTGCCTTCATCGTCGGCCGCGCCAACCTCAAGGAAGACCGCTGGGACACGGAACTCGACTTTGTCGACATCGCCAGCAAAACCATGCGCGCCATCACGCATGACCGCCAGGGCGTCGGCTGGCTGCGCTGGTCGCCCGAAGGCACGCGCCTTGCCTTCCTGGCGCAGGACGCGGACAAGAAAGCCCAGGTCTTCGTCCTGCCGCTGGCCGGCGGCGAGGCCCTGCAGCTCACGCACTCAAGAACTCCCATCCGCCAGCTCACCTGGCACCCGGACGGCCAGGCCCTCGCCTTCGCCGTCCCGGATGAGGTTCCGGAAAAGAAGGACGAAGCGAAGTTCGAGGACGCCTTTGAGGTCGGCAACAACAGCTATCTCGAGCGCACAGCCGCTATGCCCGTCCACATCTGGACGATCCCCGCGGCTGGCGGCGCAGCCAAACGCCTCACCAGCGGGACGTGGTCGCTGCCCGTTACCGCGGCCCCCGCCGGCCCGCCGCCGGAGATTAGCTACACGCCCGACGGCAAGTCCATCGTCTTCGTCCGCGCCGAATCGCCGATCACCGGCGAGGGTGAGTCCAGCCGCCTGGAGCTGCTCGACGTAGCCACCGGTGCCATGCATCCGCTCACCAAGGCCTCTATCGCCGAGGGCGCCCCGCGGCTCTCACCCGATGGGACGCAGGTCGCCTACAGCTTCCCCCGCGACGGCAAGCGCCGCAACGAGGAGAGCGTCTACGTGGTTCCAGCAAAGGGTGCCGCGGGCGCGGGCCTCGGCAAGGACGTCACCTACGCGCTTGACCACGCTCTCAGCGCCGCCGGCTGGATGCCCGACGGCAAAGCCCTGCTCGTCTCCGGACCCGACGCCACCAAAGCCGGCATGTGGCTCCAGCCGCTTGAAGGCCCTGCCAAACGCCTGGAGCTCGGCACGCTCGTACCCGGCGGCGCGAACATCGGCAAGGACGGCTCAGTCGCCTTCACCGCCACCGACGCCACGCACCCTCCGGAGCTCTTCTACATGGCGCACGCCGGCGATCAGCCCATCCAGCTTACTCATCTCCAGACCGTCACCGATGGCAAAGCCCTTGGCAAGCAGGAGACCATCACCTGGAAGAGCGATAAGTTCACGGTCGATGGCGTGCTGACCTACCCTCCGGCCTACGTCGGCAGCCAGAAGTACCCGCTTGTCCTTTATCTTCACGGTGGACCGACGGCGACCTCGCTCGAGACCTTCACGCCGTCCTCGCAGATCCTCGCCGCCCAGGGCTGGCTCGTCTTCGAGCCGAACTACCGCGGCAGCGACAATCTCGGCAACGCCTTCGAATCTTCGATCGTCAACGACGCCAGCGCCGGACCGGGCCGCGACATCATGGCCGGCGTCACCGCGCTCGAAGCCCGCGGCATCGTCGACGTAAGGCGCATAGCGGTTAGCGGCTGGAGCTACGGCGGCCAGATGACCGCATGGATGCTTGGCAACTACCCCACGGTCTGGAAAGCCGCAGTCGCCGGAGCCCCCGTCACCGACCTCGTCGACCAGTACAGCTTGAGCGACAACAACGTCGAGCGCGCCGCAGGCTACGGTCCGTCGCCCTTCGTCGGCGACAACCTGAAGAGCTACGCTCTGCAGTCGCCGCTCACCTACGCGTACCGCATCAAGACGCCGACCCTCATCATGAGCGATGTCGGCGACTGGCGCGTCACCACCACGCAGGCCTATAAGCTCTTCCACGCCCTCAAGGACAACAACGTTCCCGTCAAGTTCATCGCCTTCCCCGTCCCCGGCCACAGCCCGGCCGACCCCATCCGCTCCCGCGACGTCTGGCGCCGCTGGACCGCGTGGCTCGACACCTACCTGAGCCCTGCCGGAGGCACCATCGCCAGTGCAACCGGTTCCGCGTCCGAAAGCGGTCAGACCAGGTAATTTTACGTTGCGGCACGAGGATCGCCTCGCATACGATGGCAATCATTCCTATGCTGCCGCTCGCGCTGCTCTTCCTCATGCTGCAAAATCAGGCCCCGGCCGTCCCGGCGATCGTGTCGGACCCAAACTACCCGCTCCGTGTGCAACTGGCGCAGACGGGATTGAGCGTAGGGTCGTCTCAGCATCTGGATGTATGGGGCCACGGCAGCGTGTTGGGGACTCCCTTGCAGGGCTTCGACTATACGGCCGACTGCAACCAGCGGTTTGCGCCACGCCCCGAGGGCGACCAATATTTCCGGGCGCGCTGGAAGAAGCCGGGGCAAAGACTGAGATCCTGATCCAGGAGATGGGCAGCGATCACATCATCGTCTGCGAACTGAAAGTCGCCTTGCAGGATCAGGCCTACGAGCTCCATCCGAGTGGCTTTGGATCGTCCATGATGATGGGCATGCCGCTGGCGCGTCCGGCAGTGCCCGTCCTCGAGCCTGACCCGAACTTCCCGCTGCGCGTGCAGATCTGGGTCCGCACCTCCGGGTCCAGTCCGTCCGGCGCCCACGCCGAGGGCTACGGGAACCTCCAGGGCGAGACCGTAACCGGCTTTGACTTCGGCAATACCTGCCCCATCCGCATGTCCAGGGGACGCAACGGAGACCTCTACCAGGCTCGCTGGGTGGAGAAAGGTTTGCGGATGGAGATTTTGGTGCAGGAGGTCGGCAGCCGGCAGGAGAACGTTTGCCAGCTGGATGTGGGACTGAAGTCTACGCCGTACAGCGCTCCGGAGACCGGGCAACGTTCCCTTGCGCAGCCAGGAACCCTGGGACCGCAGGCCCCCACGAGCAACAGCGATCTCCCGCCGCAAAGCCGCTAAATAGGGCCATTCCGCTACACTCGATCCAGCCTAGCCATGCCCGTCCCCCGCATCCCTGACAACGCCACCTTCGTCCGCAGCAGCGCCCCCGCCGAGACCACCGTCGGCACCGAGGTCGTCCTCATGACGCTCGAGTCCGGCCAGTGCTTCGGCCTGGGCGAGACCGGGTCCGCCGTCTGGCGGCTGCTCGCCCATCCCACCCGCCTCCAGCCCATCGTCGACGCACTCAGCAGCACCTACGACGCCCCCGCGGACGTCATCGAGCGGGACGTCCGCGAGCTGCTCGAAGAGATGCTCGACCGCCGCCTGATCGAGCTACAGTAGCTCCGCCAGCGTGTCCAGGACCTCGTCCATTCGTTCGAGCGCCCAGGGCATCTCCAGCCGGAATGCTCGCGCCTGCCCCAGCGCCCGCCCACACTGTGTAAACAGCAGGCGCTCCTCGCCGTTCAGCGCCGGGATGTAGGCAAGATACGTCAGCTCCATCATGCGCGCGAGCGTCTCCGCAGCCGCCATCGGCACCAGCCGCGGCTCACCCTGCTCCGCTCGCGCTAGAAACACCAGCGTACGCAGCGGCAGCGTTTCTGTTTCTGCGGCGTCCACCGGCATGCGAAACTTGTCCTCCTTGGCAAAGACCCGCGCTCCCTGCTCCGGATCGATGGCCAGGTGCTCCAGGCTTTGCCGCCAAAGCTTCAGCCATCCAGCCACGGGGATAGCCCGCATCTCCCCCGCAGCTTCTTCAAGCAGGCAGATGTCGTCGGAGAATATCCGGTAGCCGCGAGCCTGCAAGCACGCCGCCAGGGTCGATTTGCCGGCTCCCGATTCCCCCAGAAATGCGACCACGCCACCCGCGGTCGCCACCGAGCTCGCATGCAGCGGAAGCAGGCCATTCTGATGGCAAAGCGCGCCAAAAACCGATCCCAGCAGAAAAGCCGAGACATCCGCCTGCGCCGCTCCGGGAGCAAGCTCCACCCGCACCGTCGATCCGCCAAACGCGTGAAAGCGGGCCACTTCAGGAATGCTCAGCAGGTAATCCCGGGGGCCGACGCGGCACATCGCGTCGTACTCTTTTGTTCCTGAGATTTGGCCTGGAAGCAGCGCAAGCTCGATCTCAACTGGAATCCGGCCCGTTCCGCGCTGGCCGCGGAGTTCGGTAATCTCCAGTTCGGACGTCAACGCAAACGGTCCAAAAAAGTAGTGGTAAAGCAGCATTCGATACTCCGGCAGTGTGTTCAGATTAGCTTCTCGCTCGGCGCGCAGGCCCCATAAACGCTCTTCGGCTGCCTATACGCTGGCGCGCGACTCGGTGCGACGCAGCGCAGATGCAGACCCTCAGGCAACCGTCCCGTTTCAAGCTGACAGATGGTTGCTCACCTGATCTAAACTCGCTGAACGACAGTTCACGTGTCTCACATTGCGTCACTCCCCCAAAAGTTGGGGGTTTCCTCGTTGCGATCCCGGATCGACCAGCGTACCATCGGACCAGACGCAGGAGGACTCAAGAGGCTGCCGCCGACGTCAACGAGCTCGAATAGGACCGGATGCGCGCAGTTCGCTCATCCCAGGAGATACAACGGTTATGACGAATTTGAAGGTCTGGACGAAGCCCACGATCGAAGTTACGGAACTTCGCCTCGCAAAGAACGGTGGACCGGTTGCAACTGTAGACGCCACGCGCAGGCAGCACAGCTCCTAGCCCTTGAACAAAAGTTAGATCCGCTCAGCTTGCCGGTTTCGCTTTGCAGTTGGCTCGTTCCAATCGTCATCCTCGCCTCATGTCTTCCGTCTTTGCTGTCTGGAGCACCGCCGGCTCCCACTCCGCAATCGAGCTACGGTGCGCGGTTGAGACTAGCCATTTCGCCCATCCTTTAGCGCGATCTTTTTTCTGGCAAAGTTCTTCCTCCCCTGATCCGAATCCAGGCCTGATCGCCCTTGGCGGCAGCCTTCTCCCGCTCCTGCCTGAAGATCGCTTCGACCACCAGCCACTTTGGAGTGCAGATGGCTCCTGCTGTCTGGTGGCCGATGTTCGTCTGGACAATCGCGCCGATCTCGCCCGCAAGCTGCACCTTTCCAACCCCGGACAGCTCGCCGACGCGCAGATCCTGCTCGCCGCATGGCTCCGCTGGGGAGAGTCTTGCCTCGATCACCTGGTCGGTGGCTTTGCCTTTGCCGTCTGGACGCCCGGCCGCCCTCAATTATTCGCCGCCCGCGATCATGCCGGAGAGCGCCCGCTCTGCTACCACCAGCGCCCCGACTTCTTTGCCCTCGCGTCCCAGCCCAAGGGCCTGCTTTGTCTTCCCGGCGTCGACCAGGGCATCGACGAAGAGATGCTCGCCTCCACCCTCGTCCTCGTCGATACCGAACCCTCCCGCAGCCTCTTCCGCGGGATTCGGCTGCTGCCTCCTGGTCACTGCCTTCGCTTCACTCCAGGCAGCCTGACCACTCGCTCTTACTGGCATCCCAGCGACACTCCGCCCCTGCGCTTGCGCCGCGACGAAGACTACGCCGAAGCGCTCACGGAAATCCTGGACCAGGCCATCGAAGCTCGGCTCCGCAGTGTCAAACCTGTCGCCAGCCAGCTCAGCGCCGGGCTCGACAGCGGAGCCGTCACCGCTTCGGCGGCACTCCTGCTTGCGGCTCGCGGCGAGCGCCTGACTGCGTTCACGTCCATCCCACATCCGGATTTCCACCCGACCGGTCATCCTGGCCGCATCCTTAATGAGTGGCCGGGAGCCCAAGACGTGGCTCGGCTTAACCCCAATCTGGATCATCTTCCCGTTTACACCCAGGGCAAAGAACTCCTTGCCGATCTCCAGGCCTGGTCCGACGCCCTTAACGAACCGCCCCGCAACGTCACCAATCTCCTCTGGTACAGCCGCACCCTTGAGCTCGCCCGGGAACGCGGCAGCGGCGTTCTCCTCCAGGGCACTGCCGGCAATGCCACACTCAGCTTTGAATACGGCGGCATGTTGCGGCACCTGCTCCGCCGCGGCCATTGGCTGCGCGTCTTCCGCACGGCCAGCACCCTGCGCAATAACGGAGCCATGTCCTTCCGCGCCGCTTTCCGCCACACCTCCGGGAGGTTTCCTTCCTCCTCGGCACCGGTCGATCTCACCTTCACCCCGATCCACCCAGAGCTCCTCCGCAAATATGACCTGCTTCCCCGCCTCGCCGATCGCCTGCGAAGCGACCACCTCGACCTTCCCGCCTACCGCCGCCGCTTCTTCGACATCGGCGACGACGGCCTGGTCAACGCCGCCGTCCGCGATCGCTTCGGCATCGACCTGCGCGACCCCACCAATGACAAGCGGCTCTGGGAGTTCTCCTACGCCATCCCCCCCGAGCAGCACGTGGCCGGCCACCACTTTCGCTCGCTCATTCGCCGAGCCATGCGCGACCGCCTTCCGCGCGCCACCCTGCTGCGCCACAAACGTGGCATGCAATCTTCCGATTGGCCGCACACCCTCAACTCCGCTCGCCCCGCGCTACTGGCCGAGCTTGAACGCATAGAAAGTTTCGGCCCGGCGCAATGCCTGCTTGATCTCCCCCGTCTTCGTCATCTCCTTACCGAGTGGCCTGCCACCGGCTTTGACACCCCCGACATCATCGCTTCCCGACACTTCGCCCTAACGCGCGGCATCGCCACAGGTTACTTTCTCCGCAGCCATCCAACACCGCCTGCCCTTCCTTAGTAGACCAGTCCTGACCGGTCCAATGCGCCTGCCGCAGGCCGTCACCCTGGCGCGGCTAAAACCTTCGTAGCTCCCCCCGTTCTGCCTGACTCGAGCACATACACCGAATCCGCGAATCGCATCGCCGAGGCTCGATGCGAGATCAATAGCGTAGTGACTTTCCCTTTCAACCCCGCCACGGTTCGCAGAATCGCTTCCTCGTTCTCCAAATCCAGCGAGTTGGTCGCCTCGTCCAAAATCAGCAGCGCCGGCTGAAGCAGCAGCGCCCTCGCCAAGGCAATCCTTTGCCGCTGCCCGTGCGAAAGCATCATTCCGCGATCGCCGACTACTGTATCCAACCCGTGCGCCAACCCATACACAAACTCCGCCCGGGCTGCGCCGATCGCGCCGCTGAGCTCCTCCTCCGTCGCCTCCGGCTTTGCCCATAGCAGGTTTCGCTTCACCGTATCGTGAAATAGCAGCGTGTCCTGGCTCACATAGCCGACCTGCCGCCGCCACGCTCGTGCGTTCTCTCGCGTAAGCGCCACGCCATCTACCAACACCGCACCTTCCTGCGGCAGCAGCAATCCCATGACCAGATCGGCGACCGTGCTCTTCCCCGCGCCGGATGAGCCCGCAACTGCCGTCATCCGTCCTGCCGGCAAGATCAGGTTCACTCCATCCAGCACCACATTCCTGTCCGCCGCATACGCAAACCGCACCTCCTCGAGCGCCACCTCGCGCTTGAGCGCCGGAGCTCGCGCAGTTCCTCCATCCGCCTCGGAGTGCTCCCGGCACTCGCCCAGAAACCGAAGTATCTCCGCATAGGCCGGCAAATCTGTCAGCAACTCCGTTATCTTCGCCTGCACCGCAGCAACGCGCGGAGTCGCCCGCATAAAGGCGAACAGGAAGATCAGCATCGCGCCCGCGGCCAGGTGCAGCATCTGCAAACCGAGCAGGATCACTCCGCACAGCAGCGCCAGCGTCACCATCTGGAAGCTCCGCGCCGAGGCCGCGCCCCGCCACTGGTTGCCGATCAGCTCTTCCATGGCTCGCTCGTGACGCTCGGAAAAAAGCCGCAGCTCCGCGTCCTGCGCGCCAAAGGCTTTCACCACCTTCAGGTTCTGCAGCCGCTCCATCGAAGAGTCGAACACCTCCCGCATACGCGCCGAGAGCTCCATGCCCGACCGGTAGATCGACCGTCCCGTTCGACGCTGCCAGGGCACCAGCAGCGCCAATCCGCCCAGCAGCATAACCGTCAGCCGGGGCGCGACATGGCACGCCAGCCCTAGCAACAGCAGCGCCACCATGCCGTTTGAGAGCACAGCAATCACGCTCTGCAGCACCTGGCTCACCCGGTCCAGCTCGACCGTCAGCACATGCGTCAGGTCCGAGGAACGCCGCCGCGTCAGGTACGTCCAGTCCGCATGCAGAATCGCCTCATACAGTTCGTCCGCCAGTCTCTGCCGCACCGGCCACACGATGCTCCAGGTGAGTGTCGTCAGCACGCCATTCAATACGGAAAGCAGACCCACGCACGCCAGCACCACGGAAAGCAAAGCCGCCAGCCACCACGTTTGCGGCAGGGGACTTTTTGACAGCGCGCGAAACAGCATCTCCGTCCGCGGCCCTGAACTAGCAACCGCTCCGCCGCCCAGCAATGCGATCAGCGGAAAGACCATAGCCACGCTCACGCCTTCGGTCAAGGAAAGCAGCGCCGCCAGCCCGACTGCGCCGATCAGCTTCCAGCGTGACGTGTTCCACAGCAATCGAAAGAAGCTGGCCACCGCGCTCGCAATCTCCTTCCTCTTTCTCTTATCGTCCTCCCAGCGAAAATCTTTAGCTCGCCCGACACATTTTTCACCACTTATCCACCCTCATACACTCCCAGGGTTGAGTAGCCCTCCGCCGCTTCGCCCCCGATCACCATCTCGCCCCCGCTCTCCAACCACGTATGCGCCACCAGCCGTCCCTCGAGCCGCGTCACTCCATAGTGCAGCCGTGTCCCCAGCCCGCGCCGACGCAGCAGTGCGCTTGCGGCCAGACACTGCGGAAAACAAACAAACTCGAACGGCGTATATCGTACCGCCACCAGCACCGCGTGCCGCACCCGTCGTCCCAGTTCGCCGGCTCCAGCCCCGTCCAGCCGAGCCCGCACCGGCCGCTGCTGCCAGCGCAAAATCCTCGCCACCGGAACCATCCGCAGAGCCACCCGAGCCGCGACCAGATACCACAAAGCCTCTGCAATGAGCAGCATCTGTCCCAACCCCACCTCGCGCACCCGTCGCACCAGGCTTCGTATACGCCACCCCGCACGCCTCAATCGCCCGCCACCTGCGCTATGATCGCTTTCAACAGGCCTGCCTTTCAACGGCACCGCGTTCCCCCCGGGACGGAGCCACACTGCCGCTTCAGCGTGATTTTAGCGTTCAACAAGGGGTTTCATGCTGGCGTTCCGCGATTTCCCCCCGCACGTCCAACTCCTGCTCCTCGCCGCCCGCATCCATCCCACCCCAGACGAGCGCCAAGCCATCCGGACCCTCGTCGCAGGGCCAATCGACTGGCCCAGGTTTCTCTCGCTGTGCGACCACCACCGCCTCACCCCTCTGGTGTTCGAATCTCTCGCCACGCTCCACCTTCCCATTCACGCCGAGCTCCAGACCCGCGCCACCGCCAACGCCTTCGAGGCCCTCCGCGCCACCCACGAGATCCGCCGCATCGCCGCCGCCTTCAACTCTGCCGGGCTCGGCGAACTCGCCGTTCTCAAGGGGGTCCCGCTCTCCCAGGCGCTCTTCGACAGCCCCACCGTCCGCCACGTCGGCGACCTCGACCTGCTCACCTCCCCGCACCGCCTGCCCAAGCAGATCGCCCTCCTCGCCCAACTCGGATATCACCGCACGAACCCCGCGGGCGCCCTCACCCCGCGCCGCCTCGCCTCCTATGTCTCCTTCTGGAAGGACTTTACCTTCGCCAACCCCGACTCCGGCTTCGAACTCGACCTGCACTGGCGTCTGTTCAACAACCGCTTCCACCCCGCCAACCGCCTCCTGGCCGACGCCAACTGGACGACCGTCTCTGCTTTCAGCCTTCCCATGCGCACGCTGTCTCCGCCCGACCAACTTCTCTACCTCGCCGCCCACGGAGCTCTCGACGCCTGGACGTACCTCAAGACCCTGGCCGACCTCGCCGCTTCTCTCCGCACCCTCTCCGCCGCCGACCTCGACCAGGCACTCACCCGCGCCCAGCGCCTCGGCCTCCTCCCGCAGACTTCAGGCGCCATCCACCTCGCCAACGACTGGATGGGAGCCGGCATCGTGCACCCGCTGCTTTTGCCTGCCGCCAGGCCCGCGGTAAGCCGCGTCCGCCGCCGCACCTCCGCCATGCTCCTGCGCCAGAACTTCCTTCCGCAGCGCAACTTCCCCAGCCCGGCCCGGTGGCTTCTGCTGGAACTTCACCTGGTGCCGGGCCTCCGCTCCCTGGTCGAAGTTGCCCGCCGCTTCTTCTGGCGTCCCCGCGTCTGGTCCAAGGTCAATCTCCCCGACGGCCTCTTCTGGCTCTACCCTCTGCTCGCGGTTCTCTTGCCTCCGCGTGCTCACTCCGTTGAAGATTGACAGCCCTGCGCGACACGAATCTCATCTCATCTGCATCGCCCAAAGTGAGGGGAACGTATGACCATGCAGCAGTTCCAGGCTTCCTTAGCCGAGCCAGCTCCCGCGTCCGGGCTTTCTGCCCCACTGCGCGCCCTCTGGTGGGACGCCCAAGGCGACTGGGCCAAGGCGCACATCCAGGTCGACGACGGAGACACCCCGCAGGCCATGGCCGTGCACGCTTACCTGCATCGGCGCGAGGGCGACCTCGCCAACGCGAATTACTGGTATCGCCGCGCCGGAGTTACACCTCGCCGCGACTCCCTTGAAGCCGAATGGACTGCGCTGCTAGAGAGTCTGCTTCCAACGAGTTGACTACCCTGCCTCGATCCAACTTGGCGAGGAACACAGACCTAAAGTCAACAGGCAGTCAACATAACCAGATTTATCAGAAACCAATCCAGGAGCTCTCCAGAAAGATTCAAATCGCAATCAGTCCCGTCTTGATCGCGAGCAGTGACGCTGTTCCTACGAGGATCCAGAGGAGGACGCCCTGGAGAAAAGGTCTGATACCGACGGCCTGGAGAGTTTTCTTCGAGAGAGAAGTTCCGATGAGAAAGAGTGTTGCGGTGAGCCCTGCTTTGCCGAGATGGTTGAGATCAAGGTAGGTTCCCATAAAGCGCGGCAGGTACGTGCTGAGGACGGAAGCCCCGATAAAGAGAAAGATGAACCAGGGAACTTTGACCTTGGCTTGGTTTCCTGTGCGTCCCTCGCGGCGGGCAGCCGAACCCATGAAGGCTGCCGTGACCAGGGATACAGGAACGATCCACAAGGCTCGGGCAAGCTTGACGGTGGTGCCGATGGCGAGCGCTTGCGTGCCATATTTCGCAGCTGCTCCAACGACAGAGGAGGTATCGTGGATCGCCAGGGCCGCCCAGAGGCCGAACTGGTTCTGACTCAGGTGCAGCCACCAGCCGACAGCAGGGAAGAGCAGCAGGGCGACCGAGTTCAGGAGAAACACAGTGCCCATCGAGACCGAGATCTCTTCTTCACTCGCATCGGTAATGGGCGCGATGGCAGCGATTGCCGATCCGCCACAGATGGCGGTGCCAAGGGTAATGAGATAGCTGGCTTTGCGCCCGACTTTGAACAGCCTTCCGAGCAGCAGACCGAGAACGATCGCGGAACCTATGCTGATGGCCGTATACAAGAAACCCGACTTACCAGCATGGATCACCTGTTGAAGATTCATCCCGAAGCCGAGAAGAAAGACAGAAATTTGGAGAAGTAGCTTGGCAAGCGAGCTTGCCTCCTTGCGATACGGGTGGACGACCGTGAAACCAAAGGCGATGCCGCCGACAAGTGCCACCGGCGGAGAGACAAGCCCGCTACCTGCAAGCAGAAGGCCGAGGAAAAAGACGGATCGCGCGTTGAAGCTGGTCTGCGGTGTTCCTGGACCTGTCTGTCCAAGGTTCGCCGCAACGGATGCGCAAGCCGGGTAGATGTCCTCAGCCGTTTCGGCGATGAAGTATTCTGGCCCGGCTGCTACGGTCGTCAGCGTCTGCGTCATGGTCTCGGTCACGTTGGAATCCTCTAACCCAACGATTGCCCTTCACAGACGCTACGTCCAAGTAGAACTTCAAATGGCCCATTCGCTTTCGGTATACCAGCCGGAACCTACCCTGCCCTGTCAGATTTCCTCGGAGCGGTCCGCTGCGGTGCGAGGGTCGCAGCATGGTTTAGCAGGAGCGTTCGAAAGATGCCGGCACCTCCGGTCGGTTCAGGCCCCGCAGGGTAACCGAGTGAAAAATGGCGTGAGAGCATCAGGCCCTCTATGCGAGCCAGCTTCACCGTCCCAAGAGCCAGCTGATTGCGCACCGCCCAACGTGAGACAAAGGTGATACCGAGTCCGGCCTCCACGGCGTTGAGTAAACCCTCTGTGGAGTCGAACTCCATACCGATGTTAAGGGCCTTGGTCTCCAGACCCGCCTTGGCAAGCGCCTCTTCCACAATGCGCCGGGAACCGGAGCCGAACTCACGGGTGAGCAAGGGCTGCGACCTGAAGTCGTTGAGAGAGATCTTTCGCCCGGCCCATGCATGGCTGGCCGGAACGACGAGCACCATGTGGTCTTCCATGAAGGGCTCAATGTGAACGTCAGAGCGTTGTTCTGGACCTTCGAGCAACGCGAGCTGGATCGCTCCAGAGATCAAGGCTGAGAGCATCTCGTCGGAGTTGCCACTGCGAACCACCACACGCACCTGCGGGTTTCTGTGCAGAAAAGCGGCTATGAAAGACGGTAGCAGATACTGCGCGATGGTCTGCGATGCACCAAGGCTAAGTTCGCCTGCTTCATCGCCGTACGCCTTCGCAACGGCCGCAGTCGCGTTGTCACTCAGCACCTTGATCTTCTCCGCAAATGGCAGAAGTGCAGCACCGCCCGGTGTCAGGGAGATACGTCCACCGCCGCGATCAAAGAGAGGACGGCCAAACTGCTCTTCAAGCGCCTTGATTTGCTGCGTGACGGCAGGCTGCGTGAGGAGCAGCTCCTGGGCAGCCCTGCTGAAGCTTGAATGCCTGGCTACAGCGCGAAAGACGATCAGGCGGAAGTTCTCTATGGTCACTTTAGCTGCCTCGTCCGAATGAGTGCCGTACTTTCAACGATAAACCGCCTTCTTTGTCCCCGACCTCGAGCACGCGCTACGCACAGCGTCCCTCGGCGCTACGCGGCAGTGCCACCCTGCCGAATTCGCTCCTGTACAACACCATCGGAGCTGCGCCTGCACGCCTCGCATCCTATGGGGTGCATGCTGATAGATAAGATCGCCCACGCCTGCCTCTGCCTGGCGCTGGCCGGAGCCGCGACGGCCGGCAAACCAAGTCTCGCAACGATTCCCACGGTCCACACCGAAGCACTCAACGGCGATCCGGTCGACCTGCCGGCTTCGCTGAAGGGCAAGTCCGCGGTGCTGGTGGTGGGCTTCTCGCAGGGGTCGCGAGCCGATGTGACCGCCTGGGGAAAGCGACTCGCCGACGACTTCCAGGACTCCGCCAACGTGCGCTACTACGAACTTTCCATGCTCGGGAGCGTCCCCAAATTTCTGCGCGGGTTTGTACTGCGAAAGATCGCGGCGGACGTGCCGGATCGCGCCAAACCACACTTTCTTTCGATCGACGAGCATGAGGCCGAGTGGCGGTCGGTCACCGGCTTCCACAAGCCCGAAGACGCCTACGTGCTGGTTGTGGACGGCGGCGGCCAGGTGTGCTGGAAGGGCGAGGGTCCGGCCACGGAGGCGATGTACCAGCAGGTGAAGGAGCAGCTGCAGGCGATCCGGCCATCCCAGTAGCTCCCCGCGCCCGCTACTTACCAGCCGCGGGTTCCCGGTGCGCCTTTGAAAGGTCCGCGCAGGTCGGCCGTGATCCAGCCTCCGTAGAAGTCGCCCGGTTGAGGCACAACCCGCTCGTCATCAACCCAGCATTCGTCGACCCGGCTGGCATAGAAGGCCAGGTGTCCGGCCAGTGAAACATAAGCGCCGGTGGGCCGCTCGTAACTCCAGGCCACGTCCGTGGCGAGCCCCAGATTCCAGTAGGTCGCGACGCCCTTGAACTCGCAGAAGCTGCCGCGAGACGCAGACCGCTGCAGCAGATCCATTCGAACCTGCCCCGGCGGTGAGTAGTATACCGGCGGATGGCTGGTTTCAAGAATGCGCAGCGCCTGGGTTGTGTCGGCGAGCGTTTGGCCGGCGTGGACGATGCGGATGCGCCGGGAGGTGGCTTCGAGGCGCGGCGGCCGGGGATAGTCCCAGACGGACTCGGTGGGGCGGCTGTTCATTCGATGAAGGCTCCGGAGATGCAATGCGGGATTGGACGGTTAAACTGAGCGGGACGGCCAGCAAGTCTGGAGGCGATGTGCACGCAAGCGAAAAACGGCTGAACGAGATGAACCGGCTGGGGGACATGCTGCACTTCCCTGCCGCGGTCAACGCGGGAGCGACCGCCAACGTGCTGATGACGGTGGCGCTGACGTGGTGGGTCGAGGCGCGGCATCCGCTGTTGCCGGGGGCGTGGGTGGCGCTGATCCTGGCGGTGAACCTGCTGCCAGTGCTGCTGCTGCGGATGGGAATGGGGCCGGCGACGGTCTATCCGAAGCTCGGGCAGATGAACTTCGTGCGCGACCAGCACAAGTTTTCCGACTGGGTCTACGTCGGAGCTTCGGCCAACATGGCGTTCTGGATCCTGCTGACCTGGACGGTGGCGGTGCTGCGGCGTACCAACGGGGCGCTCGTAGCGGTCGAGGTGGTGGCATTTCTCGCGACGTTCTCTCCCGTGCTGTTTCGCGGGCTGCTGCGGGCGCGATGAGCTGCTCCGGGTGCTAACCTTTTGAGAGGGCAGATCAAGCGGAGCGAGCGGCGATGGCAGACCTGGTGGAAGAGATTAAGCAAGAGCTTCAAGCGTTGCGGCAGACGGCGCTCAACGCAGTGCACCGGACGCATAAGGCGAAGATGGTCGACTTCGGCGGCTGGGATATGCCGGTTGAGTATGGCGGCCTCATTCGTGAGCACATGGCGGTGCGGACGGGCGTGGGCCTGTTTGACGTAAGTCACATGGGCGACATCCAACTGCGCGGGCCGGGGTCCCTGGCCGCGGTGCAGCGGCTGCTGATGAATGATGCGTCTAAGCTTCAGGTCGGACAGGCGCACTACTCGGCCATGCTGTACGAAGACGGAACGTTTGTCGACGATGTGGTGCTGCACAAACTGAGCGAAAACGACTTCCTGATCGTCATCAACGCCGGCACGCGCGAGAAAGATGTGCAGTGGGTGCGCAGGCAGATTGGGCATCTGCCAGGCGTACACATCAATGACTTTTCCGATTACTACACGCAGCTGGCGATCCAGGGACCGAAGGCGGAAGCCACGCTCCAGAAGCTGACCTCAACCGATCTGAGCGGGATCAAGAACTATTGGTTCACGTGGGGTCAGGTCTGCGGATGCCACAACGTCATGATCGCGCGCACCGGCTACACGGGCGAGGATGGCTTCGAAATTTACATTCCGTCGGACGAGCCGACCAGCAGCCGCGTGTGGGGTGAGGTGCTGGCTGCGGGCGAGGAATTCGGCATCGTGCCGTGCGGGCTCGGCTCGCGCAACACACTCAGGCTGGAGTCGGCGATGGCGCTCTACGGGCACGAAATCTCGGACGAGATCAACGTGTTCGAGGCAGGCCTGGGGCGCTACTGCAAGTTAGACAAAGGCACAGACTTTGTAGGAAGCCTCGCGCTGCGGCAAGTAGAAGCGCAGGGCGGACCAAAGCGTAAGCTGGTGGGCTTGGAGATGGTGGAGCGGGGCATTGGGCGGGATGGATACCCAGTGTGCACGCTCGATGGGCAACCAGTCGGCATGATCACGAGCGGCTCGCCGGCACCATTTCTGAAGAAGAATATCGCGCTCGCCTACGTACCGGTGGAGTTAGCTACCGTGGATACGGAGCTTGCGGTAGAGATTCGTGGTGGCCTCGTGAAAGCCAGGGTGGTTCCGACACCGTTTTATAAGAAGCCCAAGAAGACGTTGCTTTCATAGCATTGTTTGCGAAGCTGGCAGCTTACACTGGATGAGGAGAGATCGATGCCCTATTCGGCTGGATACAAGTACACAAAGACGCATGAGTGGGTGTGCGTGGAAGGTTCGGCCGGCTCGGTCGGCATCACGGATTACGCACAAAGCTCACTCGGCGACATCGTTTTTGTCGAGCTGCCCAAAGTCGGCGACAAACTGCAGGCCGGCAAGAACTTCGGCTCAGTTGAGAGCGTCAAGGCGGTAAGCGATCTGTACGCACCGTTGTCCGGCACGGTGACCGAGGTGAATGAGCCGCTGAACGGCGCACCGGAGACAATCAACGCGGACGCCAATGCGACGTGGCTCTACAAATTTGAGGTGGCCAATGCAGGTGAGCTGACCTCACTCGACACATTGCTCGATGCCTCCGCGTATGAGCAGTTCGTAAGTGAAGAGACAGGGCACTAACAAACCTCTACGAGCCGTCATTCTGGCGAAAGCCAGAATCCCCGATTTGTTTCCGAATGAGCTATACCTACAAGTTTTGCTCGTCGAAGGCAGCACAAGGAAGAACTAACCTATGCGCTATCTACCCAAGAGCCCTTCCGATCGCCAGGAGATGTTAGCTGAGATCGGTGTCCAGACGATCAATGATTTATTCACCTCCATTCCGGCGGAGTACCGGTTCACCCGCGATCTCGACGTGCCGCGGCAGCATGCCGAATCGGAAATCATCGAACGTTTTCGCGGCTACGCCGAAGCGAACGCCAGCGGCTACGCAAGCTTTCTGGGCGCAGGCGTCTACAAGCATTACAAGCCGGTGATCATTGACAGCTTGGTCCAGCGCGGCGAGTTCCTGACCAGCTACACGCCCTACCAGCCAGAGATTTCTCAAGGCACGCTGCAGGCAATGTTCGAGTTTCAGACCATGATCTGCGAGCTGACGGGCATGGAAATTGCCAACGCCAGCATGTATGAAGGCTCGACCGGCGCAGCGGAGGCAATCATGATGGCGGTGCGTGTTACAGGGCGCAACGCGGCGGTGATCGCGCGCACCGTTCACCCGGAGTATCGTGAGGTGATCCGCACCTATGCGACGCACCAGGAGATACCGCTCAGCGAGGTTGCGTATGCGTCGAATGGACGCGTCGACATGGCTGCGCTTACCGCCGCCATTACGGACGACACGGCCTGCGTGCTCATCCAGTCGCCCAACTTTTTCGGCACAATCGAGGACGTAGCCGCCGTGGCAGAGCTTGCCCACAATAGGGGTGCGCTGCTAATTGTGTCGATCGCGGAGGCGATCTCGCTCGGCATCGTGGCGCCGCCGAAGGAAGCGGACATTGTGTCGCTCGAGGCGCAAAGCTTCGGCGTGGCCCTCAGCTACGGCGGCCCGTACTGCGGTGTCATTGCATGCAAAGAAAAATTCCTGCGGCAGATGCCGGGACGTCTGATCGGCGAGACCAAGGATGTAAACGGCAAGCGCGGCTTTGTGCTGACGCTCTCAACGCGCGAGCAGCACATCCGGCGCGAGAAAGCGACCTCAAACATCTGCACGAACCAGGCGCTGGTAGCGCTGATGACGACCATCTTCCTGACCGTGTACGGCAAGCAAGGAATGCGCGAGCTTGCGGAGCACAACTTGGCAAAGGCAGATTATCTACGCTCAGTACTGGCGGCGAGCGGGAAGGTGCTCTTCAATGGCGCGCCACGTTTTCATGAGTTTGTGCTGGATGTGTCCGAGGGGGTTGCGGCAGTGAATGCGGGCCTTCTGGAGCGAAAGATCATCGGCGGACTTGCGTTGGAGGAGTGGTATCCAGAGCTGGGACCGGGAGCAAGCTTGTGGTGCGCAACCGAAGTGACGAAGCGGCAGGACATGGACGCGGCCGCGGCGGTGCTGGCAGAGCTGGGACAAGCGGAGTTGGTGGCCCGGTGAGAAGACAAGGACGGGGCGCGAAGGATTTGAAGAGCGCAGAGGAGCATACCAGCGGATGGATGTGACGGGGTTGATCGGGGAGGAGTTGAAGTCGGTCTGCTTTGTGGAGGACTACCTGGAGCTTTGCTTTGGGGATGCCAAGCTGATGCTGTATGCCTGGCCGCATCTGCTCTTGACGGACTTCTCGGTGGCCTTCGGCGAGCCGGAGTATCGCAACGCGCTCTGTGCGCAAATAGGCGAAGAGGTGACCGAGGCGTCGCTTGAAGAGGGCAGTGCGTTGACGATCGAGCTGGCCAACGCAGTCGTGTTTGGGTTGAGTTTGCGGGAAGAAGATATCGATGCACCGGTGAGTGGAACTTACTCCGCGACCGGACAGGCAGAAGATGCAGAGGAGTTTTGATGGCAGAGGGAATCAACGTGGAGTTTGAGAAGTTAGGTATGGTCGCGATGATCGCGGCGTTGCTGATCCCGGGCATGGTGTGGGTGATGAAGGCGAAGTCCACGCCTGCCATGCTGGGCCGGGCCACGCTGGTCAGTGGGTTGATCCTGGGCGCGGTGAGGATAGAAGCGGGCATGGATGCGTCTGCGGCAGAGCTTGCGGAGTAGTTGAAAGAGTGAGGCTGAACGAGATGGCGACAATGACAGCAGTTGCGGAAGTTGAGGCGACCACGAAATTTATGGGTACGCCGAAGAAGGTTTCCACGCATGTGAACCAGAACGAAGGCTTGATCTTTGAGAAGAGTTCGCCGGGCAAAAAAGCGTACCGCATGGCCGAGCTCGATGTGCCGGCGGTCGATGCGAAGAAGCTGTTAGGCCCGGCGCTGCGGACCGATCTGGGCGTCATGCCGGAGCTGAGCGAAATTGAGATCATCCGCCACTTCACGCGGCTTTCGACGTGGAACTACGCCATCGACTTAGGGATGTATCCGCTGGGCAGCTGCACGATGAAGTACAACGGCCGCGTGAATGAGGCGGTCTCGCGCCTGGAAGGAATCGCCGAGGCGCATCCTTATCAGCCGCAGTCGCTGGCGCAGGGCTGTCTCCAAATCATGAAGTCGCTTGAAGACGCGCTGATCGAGATCACCGGCATGGATGCAATCACCTTGCAGCCGGCCGCCGGCGCGCATGGCGAGTTCACCGGCATCCTGATGGTCAGGGCCTATCACGAGTCCAAGGGCAATGCGCGCAAAAAGATCATCGTCCCGGACTCCGCGCATGGAACCAATCCCGCGACTGCGGCCGTTGTGGGATACGAGGTCGCGAACCTGAAGTCCAATGCGCAGGGCATGGTGGATCTCGCCGAGCTCGAGCGCATGGTCGACGAAGATACCGCGGCCCTGATGCTGACCAATCCTTCGACCATCGGTGTCTTCGAGTCGGACATCCACAAGATTGCGGACATCCTGCATGCCAAAGGCGCGCTGCTCTACATGGACGGCGCGAACATGAATGCGCTGGTGGGCAAGACACGGCCGGGAGACTTCGGCGTAGACGTCATGCACTTGAATCTGCACAAGACATTTTCTACGCCGCATGGAGGCGGTGGTCCAGGCTCGGGCCCAGTAGCGTGCAAGGCGATCCTCGAGCCGTTTCTGCCAAAGCCCGTCGTGATGACTCAGAGCGATGGATCGCTCGCCTTGAGCTTCGACCGGCCGCAATCCGTAGGCCGCGTGCGCATGTTCTATGGCAACTTCGGCATGTTTGTGCGCGCGCTCGCGTACATCCTGGCGAATGGGCCGGATGGCTTGCGACAGACGACCGAAGATGCTGTGCTGAATGCAAACTATCTACGCGCGAAGCTGAAGGACACGTTTGAGCTTCCGTTCCAGCGGCCGAGCCTGCATGAGGTCGTCTTCTCCGACAAGCTGCAGGCGAAAAACGGCGTGAAGACGGGCGACATGGGCAAGCGGCTCATCGACTACGGCTTCCATGCGTACACGGTCAGCTTCCCGCTCGTGGTAAGCGGCGCGATGATGATTGAGCCGACTGAAAGCGAGAGCCGCGAGGAGTTGGACCTGCTGGTGGATGCGCTGAAGCAGATTGCGCGCGAGGCCGCGGAGAATCCGGAGCTGGTGAAGACGGCTCCGCATACGACCCGGCTGCAGCGACTGGACGAAACCACCGCAGCGCGCAAGCCGATATTGCGCTGGCGAGGGCCCGTAGAAACAGGGCTGGAGGCTGGAACTCCCGCGAAGGAGTGGTAAGTGGTCGAGCAGGCACCTCATCGCGGGTTGACAAAGCTCGTCCTCGCGGCCGCGTTTGAGGTGCACACGCAACTTGGACCTGAATAGCTGGAGAGCATGTACCACGCAAGCTTGGCGGGTGGGTCTCTTGATCAATTCAACGTGGTTCGACTGCGGGATGGAATGGTTCGGCAGGTGAATGGATACGAACTGCGAAGACGAGCACAGAGGAATAACAGAGCAAAACGCAGATCACTGACCTTGTGGTTCTCCGTATCCTCTGTGCTTGTCTTTGGCCTTACGGAGTCGACACCTTCACCGTCTCATCCACCGTATCCCACCGGATATGCAGCTCCGCCGAATCCTTCTTAATGTCGTCAAACGAGATGCTCATCACCTCCTGCGGGCTGGGCAGGGTGTGGGCCTTCATTTCGACGCGCCCCAGGTCCTGCTCCTGGTGATACTCGGTGCCCCACTGACCGGTCTGCTGGTTGATGATCAACATCCACTTCGACGCAGTGGGCAACGTATAGATCGTGTACGTTCCGGCCGGCACCAGCACATTGCCAATATGCAATGGTATGGGCGTCACGAGAGTCGTGGCGGGGTTTGCGCCCGTGCGCCAGATCTGGTTATAGGGCACGATCTCCGGTCCGCCGACATGACGTCCACGCAGGCTCGGCGTGTTGTATTTGATGGTCAGGTTCTGGCCGTTGAGCGAGACAGTTGCCGTGGCTGGCGGACTGGGCAGGGTCTTGCCATTGCCTTGCGGCATCGCCATGCCATCCATCTGCGCCAGCGCAGCGGGAGCCAGCGAAACCGAGGCCAGAACCGCCGTACAGGCAACGGAACACAAGGTGCGAAGGAACATGAAGCGTCCTTTCCTGAAGCGTACAACGTAAAATCAACAAGCTGTGGACTGCCTTCGATGCTGGACTGACAACGTCTCCTTGTCAACCCGCCACTGGGCTGACTTCCGCCGGCTGGGGTGCTACGATAATCCTGCGCGCCCGTAGCTCAGCTGGATAGAGCGGCAGCCTCCGAAGCTGTAGGTCAGAAGTTCGAATCTTCTCGGGCGCACCATCCCTTCCCTTTCCATCACCAGTCCAACGACCGTGTCCTTCCCACAGGAAGGTTTGTTCGACCAGCTAACCTTGCATCCGGACGCGCATCCAAACCAGAACGAAAGACAGGAGACGATCCATGGCACTGACGGATAACACCGAGTTTGAAGACGATTTCCGCAAGGTTGGTCCTGACGCAACCGCAGACTTCACACCTGGTGCCTCCTCTAACCCCACCGAGTTTGCCAGCAGCGAGAACCTCGAAGTTGCTCCTGCGGACGATCTTGAGGAAGAGGATGAAGACGAGGAGGATGAAGATGACGACCTCGAGGATGACGAGGACGACGATCTCGAAGATGACGATGACGACCTAGACGACGAAGATGAGGATGACGACGATCTCGAAGATGACGATCTCGAAGACGAGGATGACGACGACGAAGATGAGGAAGACGAAGAGGAAGCCGTCTAGCCTTTGCTAATCGTGAGAAGAAGGCTCGGGCTCCGCCGTTTACTGCTGGCGGAGCCTTCCGCGCTTCTTACCGGGTCAAACTCCCGTGTCACCCTGGAACTCCTGCCAGATCTGCATTAGCATTCATGCCGCTATCTAGACTGTTGCGTTTCTGACGCACGATGCTCGACGCTAACCCAACCTACTCCCCTACGGTTTCGCATCTTGTGCCCTGGGCAGCGCTGCATGACCTCCTGCATCCTGGGCAAGTCCAAAAGCCATTTCTTCTAACTTGCGTTGCATCGAACCCAGAATGCAGGACGGCCCAGCGCAAAACAGTCAGAACCCGCTAGCGGTTCTCAGTGTCGCGTACCCCTTCGCCGCAGTCGGCCCCGCATCGGTCGGAGGAGCCGAGCAGATACTCGCCACGGTTGAGGCCGGCCTTGTAGCGGAGGGTCTGCGTTCGGTCGTGATCGCGCAGGCTGGCTCCCAAGTGGCCGGCACACTCCTCACAACGCCAAAGCCCGAAGGTGTGCTCACCGATCAGGTCCAAGTCAGGACCGAAGCCGCTCACCAGGCCAACATCGACCACGCCCTCAGCCGGTTTCCCGTACACCTGGTCCACATGCACGGCATCGACTTTCACCGGTACCGTCTTCCCGCAAACCTCCCCGTTCTCGTCACGCTGCATCTGCCGCCCTCCTGGTACCCGGAGTCGATCTGGTCCCTGCCTCCGCACATCCATCTGCAGTGCGTCTCTGAGTCCCAGCGTCAGGCGTGTCCGGAAGCCTTCCGCGACCATCTGCCAGTCATCGCCAACGGCGTTTCCTTGCCGCCTGCCGGAGACACCCGCAAGCGAAACTTCGCGCTCCTGCTCTCCCGCATCTGCCCGGAGAAGAATCTCCACGTCGCCCTCGATGCCGCAAAGCTCGCCAACGTCCCCGTCCTGCTAGCTGGCCAGGTCTTCCCTTATCCTGACCACCTCCGCTACTTCGAAGAAGAGATCCGCCCGCGCCTCGTCCCGCATTCCCGCTACATCGGCCCGGTCGGCGGCCCCGCCAAGCAGCGTCTGCTCGCCTCCGCCCGCTGCCTACTCCTGCCCACGCTCGCGCCCGAAACCAGCTCCCTTGTCGCCATGGAAGCCCTAGCCGCCGGCACCCCCGTCGTCGCCTTCCCTTCCGGAGCCATCCCCGAGATCCTCGAACCTGGCCGCACCGGCTTCCTCGTCCACGACACCAAAAGCATGGCCGCAGCCATCCTCCGCGCCTCCACCCTCGACTCCGAAACCTGCCGCGCCGCCGCCCGCGAGCGTTTCTCCGCCGCCCGCATGTTGCGTGAGTACCTCACCCTCTACGCAAGTCTCACGAATCGTACTCTGCCCAGAGTTCAACCCCTCTCCGCCGCCATCACATAGACATATGCCTTCCACCTTCGCCGTGCTGAGCCTGATCGTCACGGCCGGAGCCATCTTCAGCTTTCTCAGTTACCGTGTCCTGCGCCTGCCCAGCACCATCGGCACCATCATCCTGTCCCTCGCCGCCGCGGTCCTCCTCATCGCCGCCGGCCACGCGTTCCCCGAGCTCCACTCCACCTCCGAGCGCCTCGTCGCCTCGCTCGACTTCAACAAAATCGTTCTTCACGGGATGCTCGCCTTCCTGCTCTTCGCCGGCGCGCTCGAGCTCGACCTCCCTCAGCTCGCCCAGGAAAAAATCCCCGTTCTCGCCCTTTCCATCGCCTCCACCGCCCTCTCCACCGTCTTCGTCGCAGCGCTGCTCTACTGGACCCTCAGCCTCGTTGGCCTCCACCTCTCCGTCATCGGCGCGCTTCTCTTCGGCGCGCTCATCTCCCCCACGGACCCCATCGCCGTGCTCGACATGCTCCGCCGCGCCCACGCTCCCGCCGCCCTCGAAGCTCAGCTGGCCGGCGAGTCCCTCTTCAACGACGGCGTCGGAGCCGTCCTCTTCCTCGCCCTCCTCGGAGCCTCGGCCGGCGGCCCCCTGCCTTCCGCGCACGTCTTCGGCGGCCTGCTCCTGCTGGAGGCCGGAGGCGGCATCGCCCTCGGAGCAGCGCTCGGCTATCTCACCTACCGCCTCCTCCGCACCGTCAACAGCTACCGCGTCGAGGTCATGCTCACCCTCGCCCTCGCCATGGGAGGCTACGCGCTCGCCGACGCCCTCCACCTCTCTGCCCCGCTAGAGGTCGTTACCGCCGGCCTGCTCGTCAGCGGCCGCGCCCGCACCCTCGCCATGTCCGACGAGACCCGCGAGCACCTCGAGCGCTTCTGGGAGCTCATCGACAACTTCATGAACGTCGTTCTCTTCCTCCTGCTCGGCCTCCAGCTGCTCATCCTGCCCTTCACCCCCGGCTATCTGCTCGCCGGCCTCATCGCCATCCCGCTCGTCCTCGCTGCGCGATTTGCGAGCGTCGGCCTCGTCATCGGCGTACTCGCCACCTTCCGCCGCCACGCCCCCGGCACCCTTCTCGTGCTCACCTGGGGCGGCCTCCGCGGAGGCCTCGCCGTCGCCCTTGCCCTCGCCCTCCCCGGCACCCTCCCCGAGCGCAATCTCCTGCTCGTCGTCACCTTCGTCGTCGTCATCTTCTCGATTCTCGCCCAGGGCCTCAGCATCGGCCGCCTCCTCCGCACGCTCAAGCCGGCCGCCGCTCTCTAATAGCTGCCTACATCCCCTCCCGCCGCACCGCAAACCCAAACGTCGGCACCTCCGTCACCCGCCAGAACTTCTTGTACGCCTCCTCCCCCCGCAGCATGTCGATCACCTCCACCCCCTCCCCCGCCGCCTGCTCCATCGCCATCGCCGTCAGCAGCGTGCCCGGATGCACCTCCGCAAACTCCGGCGCCGACCCAATCAGGTAAAACAACTCCACCCGCCGCACCCGCAGCGCATACAGCACCGCCACCACCTCCCCCGCCAGTTCCAGCCCATATAGCCGCAGCAATCCCGCCGACTGCAACTCCGGCACCGACTCCCGATGCCATGCCAGCACCCGCGCATCCGCCAGCACCCCCGACTCTCCCGCCGCCTGCCAACGCGCCGTATGCAGCCGCACCAGCTGCTCGAACATCCCCAGCGCATCCTCCTCCGAAGCCACCCGCAGCCGCAGCTTCCCACGCCCAATCGCCGCATTGCGAAAGTACAGCACCTCCGCCCGCACCTTCTTCGGCAGCCCCGCCACCGCCAGCGCCGGCAGTTGCGAGCAGCTCTCCCCCGCAAACCGGCTCACCGCCCCCGCCTCCAGCCGCTCCACCGCCTGGCCCAGCAGCGACCCCGCCGCCAGCTGCGTAAAGTAAGCCACATCCCACCCGCCCTCCTCCCGCAGCCGTGCGAGCGCCGCCCCCACCTGCTCCACCCCGCACTCCGGACCAAACACCCCGTCCAGGTAATCCGACGTCCCCGCCCCCACCAGCAGCAGCTGCCGCTCCCCGCCCGCCTCAGGCTGGTACACATACGTCGGCAGCAGCCCCACCAGCTCCTCACCTCTCCAAAGCGTGCACGCCAGCAGCCGTTCCTGCCCAAACTGCCTCCACCAGGGCACCAGCCACGCCGGGTGCTGAAACGGCTTGGCCCGAGCATCCTCCGCCCAGAGCGCCGACCACCGGGGCGCAAGCGCGGCAAATTCCACGGCACTCTCAATCAGTCGAATCATGAACGCTTCGGACATTGGTTCCAGTTGCTCCTCCTTGACGAAGGTTACTTGGCCCGCGTAACTTTCCGTGAGTTCAAAGAGCCTTATCGCACAGTCGTGAACCTCGTGAGGAGCTCCAAGATGCACAGTACATGGTCGAAGTGGGTCGTAGTCTGCTTTCTAACCGTCTTCGCAAACTTCTCTCTGCAAGCCCAGGCCGTCAGCGGCACCATCGTCGGCACCGTAACTGACCCCAACGGCGCCGTCGTCCCCAACGCCCAGGTCACCATCACTCTCACCGGCCAGAGCGCCGTCCATACCTCGGTCACCAACGAGAGCGGAAACTTCACCGAGCCTGACCTCCCGCCCGGCACGTACACCGTTACCGTCACAGCCACGGGCTTCAAGAAGGTCATCCGCGAGAACATCACCCTCGACACCAACTCCACCTCGCGCGTCGACGCCGCGCTCGACACCGGCAGCGTCTCCGATACCGTCACCGTCTCGAGCGCGCCGCCAACCCTCCAGACCGATCGCGCCGACATCTCCACCACCATCGGCGAACGCCAGATCGCCGACCTCCCCCTCTCGAGCGGCAACAACTTCCAATCTCTGCTCGACACCATCCCAGGAGTCGCCCCGGTCGTCTTCAACAACTCGCAGTTCTTCAACGCCAACAACGACCTCTCGGCCAACTCCAACGGTCAGTCCTCGTACGTCAACCTCTACCAGATCGAGGGCATCGACGACGACCAGCGCACCGGCATCCACATCATCCTCGTCCCACCCGCTGCCGCCATCCAGAACGTCGACATCACCACCAACAACTTCGAGGCCGAGTTCGGTCGCGCCGTCGGCGCCGTCGTCAACGTCACTCTAAAATCCGGAACCAACAGCCTCCACGGGTCTGCCTTTCAGAACATGGAGAACAACGGCGTCAACGCCCGCAATTACTTCGCCAAAGGCCCCAACGGACGCCTCGTCTACAACTACACCGGCGGCTCCATCGGCGGCCCCATCGTCAAGGACAAGCTCTTCTTCTTCGGCGACTTCCTCCGCGTCTCCGACCACGAGTCTTCGACGACCAACGCCAACATCCCGTTCTACAACGTGCAAAACAACGTCCTCAACCTGAGCGGCTATGCCGGGCAAGTCTACGATCCGAACACCGGCCAGACCGCAACCTGCACCAACACCACGATCGCAGTCACACCAAGCAACACCTGCGGCACCGGACGCACCGCCTTCGCCGGCAATCTCATCCCGCTCTCCAATCCCGGAATCAACCCCATCAGCCTCAAAGTCCTGCAGATGATTGACGCGCAGGCCAGAAACCCCGCCATCAATCTCGCCTCCGCCGCCTACATCGCCGGCACCACGACCAACAACTTCTCGCAAAACCTGCCCTTCAGCAAAGACTCCATCAGCTACGACATCAAGTCCGACTACACCATCTCGCCCAAAGACCATCTCAGCGGCCGCTTCTCGCACCAGACAACCAACACCTTCCAGGCGCCCACCTTTGGAGCATTCCTGGGTGGACCCGCGGGAGGAGGCTTTGAAGCCACCGGAGTAGCCGCAGCCTACAGCACCGGTGGTAACTACGACCACGTCTTCTCGCCCAAGCTCTTTACGGAGGTGCGCGTCGGCGTCGCCCACCTGCGCAACTCCGCCCAGCAGACCGACTACGGCACCAACGACGCCAACACCCTGGGCATTCCAGGCAACGGTCCCAACGGCACCGACAATGTGATCACCAGCAGCGGCCAGGTCGCCTTCTCCGTCAATAACTTCTCCGCTCCTCTCATCGGCTACTCCGCCTCGCTGCCCTGGCTGCGCGCCGAGTCCAACATCGACTTCGCCAACAACTGGACCAAAATCCTCGGCAATCACACCCTCAAAGCCGGAGCCGATATCCGCCGCGTCCGCGACGACCTCCTGCAGGGAAACAACAACGCCGCCGCCGGCCAGTTCTACTTCAGCGAAAACCAGACCTCCGCTCCAGGAGCCCCCAAGTTCAACGGTTCGGTCACCGGTGCCGCCAACGACATCGCCAGCCTCCTCTTCAACGTTCCCAACCAGGTAGGACAAGACACCAACAGCACCTTCCCCGCCTACCGCCAGACCTGGCTCTTCTTCTTCGCCTCCGATAAATGGCAGGCGACCCCCAAACTCACGCTGGACATCGGCCTCCGCTACGAGCTCTACCCACCGGCCACGCCGCGGAAAGCCGGGGGCTTCGTCAACTACAACCCCGCCAACAACCAGCTCGTGCAGGCCGGCGTCGACGGCAACCCCTCCAATCTCGGCATGGCAACGGATTACAAAAACTACGCTCCTCGTCTCGGCGCATCGTACCGAGCCTCCGAGACCACGGTCCTCCGTGCCGGATTCGGAGTCAGCTATGTGCCCTTTGTCGATAACACCTACGCCTACAACTACCCCATCAAGACCAGCACCTTCTACACCATTACGCCCACCTACGGACCGGCCCTCAATCCCGCAGGAGGCGTGGTCAACTTCACCACCGGCGTCCCCGCCACGCCCACCGCGGCCTTCTCGACCGCCGGAACCCTGACCGAGAGCGCGGCCAATGGAACCATTGGCCTGGCTAACCTCTATATTCCGCTCACCTTCCGCAATGCCTACGTCACGTCCTGGAACGCCGTCGTTCAGCAGGCGCTGCCCGGCGACTCGTCGCTCCAGGTTGCCTACGTGGCCAACCACGGTACCCGCATCGACGCTGCGCAAAACATCAATCAGCCCACCACCTACGGCCAGAGCGCGGCCTTTGACCCCTTCAACGTCGCCTTCGGCAAGACAGCTGCGGTAACCGAATACTTCCTCGGCTACTCGACTAACTACGAGTCGCTGCAGGTCCAGTTCAACCGCCGCTTCAGCAAGGGACTCGGGTTTACGTCCGCCTTCACCTGGGGCAAGGCGCAAAACTACCAGACCGGCGCACAGGATGGAGGCCTCTTGTTCTGGAGCGGCCCGGTCCGCCGCAACTACAACCTGGCTGATTTCGATCGCACCCTGAACTACGAGCAGACCATAACCTACGAGCTGCCCGTCGGAAAGGGTCACCGCTATTTCAGCTCGGGTGTCGGCTCCTATGTGCTTGGCGGCTGGAGAACTTCGGCCATCATCTCCGCGGTGTCTGGCCTGCCCTTCACCATTACCTCGACCAGCGCCACTCCCGGCACCACCCAAACCGCAAACCAGACTGGCCCCTACCAGGTCACCCACAACACCGTTGGAGGGAACACGGCCAGCTATCCCACCTGGTTCAACACGGCAAACTTCGTGACCGCTCCCACTGGCGTCGTCGGCAACACGCAGCGGAACCAGTTCCGCGGCCCTGGTTACTTCTCTGACAACCTGTCTCTCTTCAAAGTCTTTCCGCTCTACCACGAGCGAGTCAACCTCACGACCCGCTTCGACGCCTTCAACCTGTCTAACACTCCCGCGTTCGGGCTTCCCGGCGCAACTCTCGGTTCCAGCACCTTCGGCCAGATCACCGGCACGCTGGGCTCCGGCACCGGTAACGTCAATGGCGTAGGCGGACCCCGCGTCCTCCAGGCCTCCGCCAAGATCACCTTCTAACCAGCGTTTCCGGAAAGTGGGTGCCCCAGAAATGGTGCATCCACTTCTATACCTCTGCAGACCTGAAGTCCGGACCTAACTTCCTTGTTTCGAAGACTTTGCATACTTTTGGTAGGGGTGGGGCACCCCTACCGTTTGCCGTCTCGAAATCCCTCAGCTACTCTTACTCTCATGTATGAAGACTTCACGGTAACCGACCGCTGGACGGGCGAGCCGCTCCACTGCACCTGGAAGGGAACCGTCGTCGCCATCGCCACTCGCCACGCCGACGCCACCGACATCCGCTTCGCCGTCAACGGCCGCGCCGTCTGGATCGCCATGCCCAACCTCGCCTGGATCGAGATGAAGCGCCAAACCGGCAAGGTCATCACCGACCTGGTCGCCGCCCAGGCTGCCGGCCGCTACCTCAAGTCCGCCATCGACTCCGGCTACGACAACGGCCGCGAGATGTACACCATGACCATCGAAGAGGTCCTCGAGCACGCCCACGCCGTAGTCAAGGAGGCCGGCAACACCGCCAACCTCCCTTCCCTCCCCGTCATCAACGACGACATCAAACCCGAGACCTACCTCGGCGAGCTGCCCGGAGACCCCGGCAGCCCCGCCTACGCCAACTCCCCCCAACCCGACACCAACGCGCGCGTAAAGCTCTAGCCGTTCAGCCCCAGCTACAAAGTCGCACAATCAATCACAAATCGATACTTGACGTCGCCTTTGACGACGCGTGGGTACGCGTCGTTCACCTTAGCCATGTCGACCATCTCGATATCGGCGACAAGGTCATGCTCCGCGCAATAGTCCAGCATGGATTGCGTCTCAGCCATGCCGCCGATCATCGATCCCGACAAGCTGCGACGATTCTTGACCAGCGAAAACGCACCCACCGGCAACGGTTCCTCCGGCAGTCCCACCTGGCAAAGCGTGCCATCCAGGCGCAATAGGCCGAGATACGCATTCAAGTCATGCGGCGCGGAAACACAGTCCAGAATGAAGTCGAAGCTGTCTGCCTGCTTCGCCATCGCGTCGGCATCCTTCGACAGCACAACTTCATCGGCACCCAATCGCCTGGCGTCCGCCTCTTTGCCAGCAGACGTAGTGAACAGCACAACGTGCGCGCCGAAAGAGTGCGCAAACTTCAGGCCCATGTGCCCCAACCCACCGAGTCCCACAATGCCCACCTTCTTCCCCGGTCCCACACCCCAATGTTTCAGTGGGCTGTAGGTGGTAATGCCGGCGCACAGCAGCGGAGCAACCGCGGCCAGCTTCGGTTCCAGCTTCTTCGAGATCGTATGCACGTAACGCTCGTCCACCACGATGTTGTTGGAGTAGCCTCCCTGTGCGACCGAACCGTCATAGTGTTTCGCGTTATACGTTCCGACGAAACCCTTCTCGCAGTAAGCCTCCTCCTGCGCCTTGCAGTTCACGCACACGCGACACGAGTCGACCATCACACCCACACCCGCCAAGTCCCCGACTGCGAACTTCTTTACGTCCGTCCCGACCGCAGTCACGTGCCCGACAATCTCATGCCCCGGCACCATTGGATACGTCGACCCGCCCCACTCGTCCCGGACCTGGTGAATGTCCGAGTGACAGATACCGCAGTAGGCAATCTCGACGACGACGTCCGCCGGTCCCGGATCGCGGCGTTCAAAACTATACGCAGCAAGCGGTGAAGTCTTCGATTGCGCGGCATAACCATGTGACTGAATCATGATGACTCTCTCCTCTGTTTCGCTATGTTGGCATTGGATGCGGACGAACATCAGACCGTCACGGTTACTCGCTGTAGTGCAGCAAGCTCAGCACATCGTACTCTTCTAGCTTCGCCCGGCCTTTGAGAAAATCAAGTTCGATAGCGAACCCGATGCCGGCAATCTCGCCACCGAGTTGCCGCACTAGTTTTATCGTTGCCTGCATCGTTCCGCCCGTCGCCAGCAGGTCATCGACGATCAGCACGCGCTGTCCCGGCTCAATCGCATCCAGGTGAATCTCGAGCGAGTCCGTCCCGTACTCGAGGTCATAGCTCACGCGCGCCACCGGCGCTGGCAGCTTCTTCGTTTTCCGCACAGGCACGAAGCCGGCGTTGAGCCGATACGCAAGCGCCGGCCCAAAGATGAAGCCGCGCGCCTCAATGCCGAGCACCAGGTCGATTTCTCGCCCAATGTAATGGGCGGCGAAGGCATCGATCAGCTGCGCAAAGCCGGCCTTATCTTTCAGGAGCGTGGTGACGTCATAAAACAAAATACCGGGCTTGGGAAAGTCAGGAACAGTCCGGATCAACTGCTTGAGAGGCTCACAATTCACGGCATCACCACGGACCATCTACCAGGCTCCTTCAATTACAAATTGCCCAAGCTTCTCGGCTTCCTGTGCTTCCAAATCGTGGTCGAGCACAGCATCGACACGGCTGCCGCGCGAACCCTTGCGCAGTGCCGTCATCAGTTCAGCAAGCTGTTCGGCATCGCCCGCCGCCACAATCTCAACGTGACCTTCATCGGTATTCTTCACCCACCCGCGCAGACCCAACGCTGCTGCTTCGCGGTGCACAAACCAGCGAAAGCCGACGCCCTGTACGCGCCCCTTCACTAGGAAGTGCTTCACCTCAAGCCGCTCATCCACTCCACCAGTCTCGCATTGCCGGGCAGGCTGCGCAAACGCCCTTGCCACATGAAATCAGCAACGCTATCAACAGGACCTGCGCAACGCCCTCTCCTCGATGCAACCCCACGCGGCTCTCCGGGCGTCTGTTCACAAAACGAACTGGCGTCGGCCGGCCCGAGCCTCGCGGCGGCCACCGACTATTTGAAAACGTACGAGGACCGCACGGAAAGTCGGCTGGCCATTGGAACGGCGAGCAAGCTTTCGTCCTCCCCAACAAGGAACGGAGAACCGAGATCATGCAGACGTCCCCACGCGTCCTTACCTCCCTATGCGCATTTTTTCTGGCTGCCACCGCAGCCCAGGCGCAGTTTTACAAGATACACAATGGAGACATCGGCGGAGGCGCCCTCGGGCAGTTCACCACTCCTCTTACCTCGACCTATACCGGCGTCACGCAAAGCACACGCGACTCCTTCGGAGGCTACTTCACCATCCGCGACCATCCGGTTTCCTGGGCAGGCATTGAGGTTAACTACGGCTACACACGCTTCAGCGAAATCTATAACGCGTCCACGTACAGCGCCAACCCCAAGACGAACATGCATGAGGCGACCGCGGCTTACCTGTTTCATCCACACTTTCGTAAGCTGCAGCCCTTCGTTTCGATCGGCGGCGGATACATCGACTTCCTGCCCGCGAACACCGGACAGAATCAGTGGAGAGGTACAGGCCTCGTGGAAGTCGGGTTTGACATACCGACTAGCAATCCTCACTTTGGCTTCCGTGTCCAGGGCCGCGATTTGATCTACCGCGCTCCAAACTTTCAGCAGGCAAACCTCGGTTCGAAGACCTGGGTGAATACCGAAGAGCCTACTTTTGGTGTCTGGCTGAGATACTAATCGGGTGTTTTCTCGCAAGGCAAAGCCCCAGCACTGACTGGGGCTTTTGCTATGTAGGACGGCACTATGCTCGGCTCATGTACGCACCTTCCGCCGTATCCACCCGAATTTTCTCACCTTCATTGATAAATGGCGGCACCTGCACCACAAGTCCCGTCTCCGTCTTAGCCGGCTTGGTCACCGAAGAGGCCGTCGCCGACTTGATGCCTGGCTCAGTCTCGACCACGGTCATCTCAACCGCCGTCGGCAGTTCGATACCTACCGCTTTGCCGTCGTGAAAGCTCACGCTGATCGACAGGTTTGGCGTCAGGAACTCGACCGCATCGCCCAGCGTGTCGCGTTTCAGCATGGTTTGCTCGTAGGTGTCGTCCATGAAGTAGTAGTCGTCGCCATCATTGTAGAGATACTCCATCTTGATCTCATCTACGACCACGCGGTCAATCGGATCGGGTGAACGAAAGCGCTCTACAAACATCGACCCTGTGCGCACGTTGCGCAGCTTGGCTTGAATAAAGGCGCGCAGGTTGCCGGGCGTCCGGTGCTCAACTGAAAACACCAGGTGCAGGTCGTCTTTGAACTTGATAATCATGCCTGGCCGCATCTGCGTAGCAGGGATCGACATAGGTGCCTCGTATCTCTTCTCTGAAAGTGTGGTGTAAAGGGCTGGATCACGGACGTTGCCGGCTGAGCCCCAACCCATCGATTGTACCGCAGCGAAACAGTCCTTCCAGTCGCCGCGACTAGCGAACAAACAGCCGTCGGAAGAAGTTCCCTACGGCGGAAAATGGGTTGTGGTGAACAGGCGTAGCAGCTGGAGACGGTGGTTCAACCGTGGGTGATCCGGAGGCTGTCACACCCGTGCTGTCTGGCTCTGCTGCCTTCGGAGCCGTTGGATCGTACGCCAGCGTCGCGCCAACTTGCACATGGGTCCCGCCGCTCGGCGTCTCCGGCGCAACCGGTTCGGGCTCCGCAAGGCCCTCGCTTTGTGCGGCCGGAAAAGGATGGGCCGCCTCAGTCTGCTTCGCGGTGACGGGTCCCTTGGCGCTCAGCATGGCTTCGGCAATGGACACCCCGGGCCGCGTCTCCGGCGGACAACCGCAAGGCGTCGTCTCGCGATCGACCACCTCGCGCAGGCTTCCGTGTTCGAACATCACATGCTGGTTTGGCTGGATTTGGTAGTTCGCCTCGCCGAACGAATCTGTAATGTTGATCAGCGGCGCCTTGTGGCCGCGGTTCTCGACGCACGTATCTCCATTGCGGGAAACGCGCATTTGCAGATCAAGCGGGCCGGCTGCGGTCAAAGTAAACCGCAGGTCAGGCGTGAGCACGATGTCGCTCGCCTCAGCCTTCATGCGAATCTCCATCGCTCCTCGATCAAGCGCCAGAAAGAGGGCGTTCCCCGCCGATCGCGCCGCATGAAGCACGCTGGTCTGGCACACGCGCACTGTGCCACCGCGCGCCAGAGTCACCTCGGCATTTCGGCCTGGAAGGGCAGTGACGATGCTGCTGCCGCTCAGCTGCGCGCGGCCGCCAACGGACACGATTGATGGGCTATCCGAGCTTGTCCCACCCTGATTCTGAACCGTAGCATCCGCTAACGAGACGGTCCCGACCGGCTGCAATGTGGCTTGAGTCCAGGCAGGAACTCCCGTCGCCGCCCATCCCATCATCACCGCCACCGGCCACACCTTCATCGTTTGCTCCTACATCTTCAGAAAGTTCTCGATCATGGTGCGTCCATGGCTGGTCAGCACGCTCTCCGGGTGAAACTGCACGCCTTCAATCGGCAGCGAGCGATGCCGCAGACCCATGATGATCTCACCATCCGCCGTTCTGGCGGAGACCTCAAGCTCCTCGGGAAGTCCTTCCTCTTGGACGATCAGCGAGTGGTATCGCGTGCAGGTCATCGTCGAAGGGATACCTGCAAAAATGGTGCGTCCATCATGCGCCACCTCGCTCGTTTTGCCATGCATCAGCTGAGCCGCGCGCACGACTTGTCCGCCGAACGCCGCGCCGATGGCCTGATGTCCAAGACAAACTCCGAGGATCGGCGTGCGAGGACCGCCGGCCTGTTGACGCTCGGCAAAGTGCTTCAACAGCCCGATGCTGATGCCCGCCTCTTGCGGCGTACAGGGTCCGGGCGAGATCAGAATGCGGTCCGGATGCAGCGCCTCCACCTCTTCCGGGGTGAGTTCGTCGTTACGGCGAATCATCATCTCCGCGCCTAGCTCGCCCATGTACTGCACCAGGTTGTACGTAAACGAGTCGTAGTTATCCAGCACGAAGACCATGGCTCGATTCTATCCTTAGCCAACAGCGGCGCACTGCGGGGCGTCTATCATCCAGAGGATCTCCTATGCTTCTTTCTCCCTCCCGCTGGAAGCACTTTGCCGCCATGCTCTTGATCGGCGACGGCGTTATGGCGCTGGTTCACCCGCAAAAAGACGCGCTCGCCTGGAAGACTGGTCCACAGCCCTGGCAGGATCTGATGCATGCACTCCACCAACGGCCGGCACTGACGCGCGTTATCGGTGCCGCGCAAATTGCAGGCGGTGTATGGTGGGCCCTTCACCAGGAAAGTGAAGAGTAGCAGGTTCCGGCCGACGTCGAAGCGCATCTAGAAGAAGCGGATAGGGTAGAGCTTGCATCAGCCTCATCGCATCCTGACAGCTTCCACAATGGCTGGCTGTGTGACGTTCTCCACAGTTTGGGCTATTTACCCGTTTGCGCGTTCAGCTTTCCGGTTGCAGGTTGGATATAACGAAGGCTGGAACATCTATTCGACTAAGCGTCTTGTAGATCATCTGCCACTTTATCCAGAAGCCTACGGCTGGCAGACAGTCAATTACCCAATGCTGTCTTTCTCGTTGCTTGCTTTCCTGCATCGATTTACCCACGACTACCTGTTCACTGCTCGCCTCGTCTCGCTGCTCTCGCTTCTTGCCTGTTGTGTGCTTTGCGGTATGGTCGTTAGGCAAATATCTGGAATGACGCGGGCCGCTATCCTTTCTGCTTTTTTCTGCCTGGGGGTTTTCTGCACCGATGCCGACTTATATGTCGGCATGGACGATCCACAACTGCTTGCGCAGGCTTTCTTTCTAACTGGCTTTGCTATCTATTTGCGAAATCGTCGCAGCTCGATGGCTGTTTTGCTTGCTGCCGCATGCTGCGTTCTCGCCGGATCGATCAAGCACAACGCGATTGACTTTCCGTTGGCCATCCTGTGTGATCTAGCAATTCTCTCCTGTCGCCGGGCACTCTGGTTTGCTACCTGCGGTACGGCGTTCTCGGTTCTTTCGCTTGCATTGAATATTCATTTCGGCGGCCCGTATTTTGTAACTCAACTATTGGCTCCCCGAACCTACGATTTTCACCATGGGTTTCACGCTGTTACGCTGGGCGTCCTGCTGCCGCTCGTCGGTTTGCTGGCGCTAGCCGTGAGGTTCGCTTGGACGATGAGCGGCGATCCTATGCGCAGGATTCTAGCTCTCCTGCTTGCGTTCTCGTTGCTGGTCGGCACTCTCTTCGCCGGCGGCAGCGGGGTGTCCACAAACACCTACTTCAGCGCGATGTTTGCTTTGGTACTGGTTACTGGAATCTTTTTCAGTGACCTGGAGGAAAAAGGATGGGCGTGGACCAAGAGTCCTCCCGCCCGGTATGTTCCTGGCTTAGTCTTTGTGTGGCTTCTGGTACCGGCTGCATGCAACGATGTGATCAATCCTGTCTCCATGCTTCGACTAACCGTGGAACGACAGCGGCATTTTGACCAGGAGGTCTCTTTTCTCAAGCAGCAACCATCGCCACAAATTTGCGAAGATTTGCTTCTCTGCTTTTATGCCGGACAACCGTATCTCTATGATCCATTTAATGCGACGCGGCTCGTGCAGTTGGGCAAGTTGAATCCTCGAATCTTCCAGGGCAAACTAGATCACGGTGAGTTCGGTGCCATCGAGTTAGAGCAGCACCAGGCAGAAGATACCTCCCAGGCCGACCGCTTTCCTGAGTCTTTCCTAAGCGCGATTGCAGAACACTACCAGCCCGTGATGACGACCCCGGATGCGGTCCTTTATCTGCCGAAGACTCCGCAGACACCGGCACCGGCTCGTCCGTAACTATGCGTCCCTAGCCCGCTCGATGGCCCGTACGACGGCGCGGGCTTTATTTCCGCACTCCTCAAATTCGTTCTCCGGCACACTGTCCGCGACGATGCCTGCCCCAGCCTGTACGGACCCATGTTTGCCTTCCATGAATAACGTCCGAATGGCAATGCAGCTGTCCAGGTTCCCGCTGAAATCGGCATAAAACACGCTCCCCCCATACACGCCTCGCCGTGCCGGTTCCAGCTCCTCGATGATCTCCATCGCGCGAATTTTCGGCGCACCACTTAGCGTCCCAGCCGGAAAGCACGCCTTGAACGCGTCGATTGCGGCCAGCTCAGGCTTCAGCTTTCCTTCGATCGCACTCACCAGGTGCATCACATGGCTGTAGCGCTCAACAAACATAAGGTCCTTGACGCGCACGCTGCCGAACTCACTCACCCTCCCCACATCGTTGCGCCCCAGGTCGACCAGCATCACATGCTCGGCAACTTCCTTGGCGTCGGCGCGCAAATCGGCTTCGAGCGCGCGATCTTCCACCTCATCCGCGCTGCGCCGCCGTGTGCCTGCAATGGGCCGGTACTCCACGGTCCGGTCATGCACGCGTACCAGCAGCTCCGGCGACGAGCCCACGATATGTGCCACGGAAGTCCGCGCAGCCGCCCGCTCGATCCCGAAGCGCAGAAAATACATGTACGGCGAAGGATTCACGATCCGCAGCGCACGATAGACCTCGAAGGCCCCGACACCCGGCTCGCAATCGAACCGTTGCGAGAGCACGCATTGAAACACGTCGCCGCTCGCGATGTACTCCTTCGCTCTTGCAACAGCTTTCAGAAAAGCGGCTTTCGAAGTCCGTGGCGTCATCTTCAGCTTTCCCGGCTGGCTCTTGCCGTTGCGCTTGACAGCCGAAACCGGCAGCGCCGAAGAAAGCCGCTTTTCCATGCGTGCCAGCCGCTTCAACGCCTTTTCGTAAGAGCCGCCGCGGGTCAGGTCTGCCGTGGCAATCAGCAGAATCTCCTTCTTCACATGATCGAAGGCCAAAACCTGGTCGAAAAACATCAAGCAGGCATCCGGTACCCCAAGCTCATCAGCAGCCAGCTCCGGCAGTCGCTCAATCAAGCGGACGACGTCATACGCAAAAAAGCCTACCGCACCGGCTGTGAACGGCGGCAGTCCGGGCAGCCGCGCCGGGGTGTGACCCTCCAGGGCAAGCTTCAGCTCCGTAAAGATGTCGCCAGCAAACGTCCTCCGACGGCGTCCCTCCTCGACTGTAATTTGCCGGCCCCGCGCCACCATCTTCTTGTACGGCGCGATTCCAATAAAGGTGAAGCGTCCGACGTGCTCACCTCCTTCGACGCTCTCCAGCAGAAACGCCTCGGGCTCCTCGTCGGCGATGCGCAGAAAGGCGGACACCGGCGTCTCGAGATCGGCGGTCACCGTGCGGTAGACCGGTATCAGCGTATGACTCCTGGCCAGTTTGCGGAACGCTTCCGGAGCCGGCGTAAACTCTATCTTCTGCTTCATGTCGATACAACAATCGTATACGTCGCCTGACCCGGAACGGCCCGCGCTGCCCGAAAGACGCATTGCATCCTGTTTTCTGCTGCGCTTATCCTTCCCCAGAGTCCGATCCGCGTCACCGCTCCGGAAACGAAAGCATCGTCTTCGGGGTCTCACCATCAGTTAACTGGGGAGATACAGAATGGCAGCGGAATCACTGGTACCAAAAACGGAGCTCAGACGAGCACGGGGGCTCGAAACTATGGCAACAAGCCACACGACCATGACGCTTGAACAGGAGAAGAATCCCTGGGAGGCGCAGGCCGCACGATTCGATTACGCAGCGAAGAAGTTGAACCTTGACCAGGGAATCTGGAAGATTCTCCGCTATCCGACACGAGAGATCATCGTGCACATCCCAGTCGCCATGGATGACGGAACGATTGAGGTCTTCACCGGTTATCGCGTTCAGCACTCTCAGGCCCGCGGCCCGGCCAAGGGCGGCATCCGCTACTCGCCGGATGTGTCGCTCGACGAAGTCCGCGCGCTCGCCAGCTGGATGACGTGGAAGTGCGCCGTCGTCAACATTCCCTTCGGAGGAGCCAAGGGTGGAGTCATTTGCGACCCCAGGCACATGTCCCAGGGCGAGCTGGAGCGGATGACGCGCCGCTACACGGCCGAACTAATCCCGTTCATCGGCCCGGAAAAGGACGTTCCCGCGCCCGACATGAACACCAACGAGCAGACGATGGCCTGGATCATGGACACGTACTCCATGCACACCGGCCAGACCTCCACCGCGGTCGTCACCGGGAAGCCGGTCAACCTGGGCGGCTCACGTGGACGCAGGGAGGCCACCGGCCGCGGCATCTCCGTCTGCTGCGATGAAGCCGTGAAGTACCTTGGCATGGACATCGCCGACTGCCGCGTCATCATCCAGGGCTTCGGAAACGTCGGCTCGAACGCGGCCAAGCTGCTCTACGGCAAGGGTTATACGATTCTGGGCATCGCCGAATACGATGGCGCTCTGATCAACCAGCATGGCATCGACGTGCCTGCCCTGATCGAGCATCGCGCCCGCACCGGCACAATTAACGGCTTCCCCGAAGCCGAAGCCTGCGACAAGGCCGAGCTGCTGACGCGTTCCTGCGAGATCCTCATTCCCGCGGCGACCGAAAACGTCATCACCAGCGAAAACGCCGCCCAACTGCGCTGCCGAATCCTCTGCGAGGGCGCCAATGGTCCCACAACCACCGTTGCCGATGACATCCTCGAGGACAAAAAGATCTTCGTGATCCCGGACATTCTCGCCAACGCCGGCGGCGTGACCGCCAGCTACTTCGAGTGGGTGCAAGACCGCATGGGCTATTTCTGGACCGAGGTTGAGGTCAACCAGCGTCTTGACGCCATCATGTCTGAATCCTTTAAAGACGTAATCGCCTACGCCGAGTCGCACAACGTGAACAACCGGATCGCGGCCTACATGCTGGCGATCGCCCGTGTTGCCTACACCACCAAGCAGCGCGGCATGTACGCCTAACAGTCTGTGCTACTGAAAAGAAACAACGGCTCCAGAATAGATTCTGGAGCCGTTGTTTCTAGGTTGATGTTGTGGGCTAGAAGCTGGCGCGGATACCCATTTGTATCTCGCGTGGGGAATTACCCTGCGACTTGGTATACCCGAAGTTGGACGTGCTTTGCAAGCTGAGGCTCGGATTGGTGAAATCATTGTGGTTTAGGAAGTTCAGGAACACGCCTGTCGCTTCCAGATTGAATCTTTCAAAAACGACGATATCTTTCTTGATACTCAGATCGAGGTTCGTGTATCCCAGGCCGCTGATCGGACCCGCACCTCCATCGCGGGCATCCACCCCGAGAATCGGAGGCCGCACATTGTCAAAGGTGCTGACAGGATTCGTAAAGATGTTGACGGCGGCAGAACCAGGACCTTTCGGATTCGTTGCAACGTTGACCCCAAGTGGATCAGCAGCTCCGATAATTCCTCGATATGTCTGGGTGCGCCCGATGTTGTTCACGATAAAGACACAGTTCTCACTGTCGGTGAAGTTCGAACCGTCTTCGCCGCCGAAATTTTGCCCGCTATTATTAGTTGTGCACACTTCCGGTTGACCCGTTCCCGCAGTGACGACAGGCGAGATCGTCCAACCGCCCGCGGCCCGGCCTACGAAGCCATGCTGATCCTTGTACCAAGGGGTCTGGTACACGATGAAAGTGTTGAAGATCAGCTTTTGATCGAACGCCTGACGCCCGTACTGTTGACTGAGGTTGTAGTTATCCTCCGCCGCTGTAGAACTGGTGGATTGGTTGTAGGCACCCAAACCCAGAGCCTTCGACAATGTCAAGTTCTCCTGAAGCGTCAGCCCATGGAAGTTCGTAGTCTTGAAGGAGACGTAACCGCCATGGTAGTTGCTGTAGCCATTGGGAGTACCCATGCTCAGACCAGTTACGACCTGGCCCGCACCTCCATAAGTTGCATTGGAGGTCGCCGTACCCATCAAGCTGCGAGGAAAAACGAAACCGGCTCCGCTCGCGCCACTTACATTGTTATCCAGTGCCTGCCACAGCGAAAAGATCTGCTGTGTGCGGAATCTACTCGCCTGCTTTGTAACAACAGCAGCCGTACAGCTGCTGTAACCGGTGCAATAGGCAGAACCCGCTCCTCCAAGGGCCGCTTCAAAAAATGGTTGCGCGCCGATGGCTGGCACCGCTGATTTAGCACACAGACTGGCCGAAGTAGTGCAGCCAAACGCCGCTTCAATCACATCATAAGCTGCCTCGAACGTCTGCCCCCCTTGGCTTAGGTTATACGGTATCTGGTTGGGGTTGAGCATGATGTACTCATGGTGAATGAGCCGTCCAATGTATCCTGCCTCGATCAGCATCTTGCGGTTGATTTGACGCTGAATGCTGAAGTTGATTGTGTCGACATCGCTCGGACGTAGGCTCGGATCAAGCGGCGAGGCCAGCGCGACGCCTGGTCCATCAAAGCCGGGGTGGTATGGTTGCGCGAGCTTCAGGGGTAGAGCAGCGGTTGCCAGCACAGGAGCCACACCATCGAGACCCGCTGCCGTACCGAAACGATAGGCGGTCGCATCGGTGAAATTGGACTGCGTACAGTTCCCCGAACCGGTGATAGGTGACTGTGCATACTTACACTGTGTAGCAAGGATGAGACCTGGGCTAAGCAGTGGGTTGAGAACCTGTGCATCGCCGTTGATGCGGCCATAAAGGCGGCCGTACCCGCCACGAATTACCGTCGCGCCATCTCCAAAGATTTTGTTCAACGCCGTGCCGCTGAACTTTGGGTTCCAGCTTGCTGAAACGCGAGGACTAACCGCACCATAGAACGGATCGTAAGGATACTTGCGTCCTCCAGCCACGTTGCGGATCAGCGCAAAGCCGATCTCCGGGTTATAAATCTGACCCTGTGCGGCAGCAGTTTTACGAGCATTAAGATAGTCCTCTACCCGAAGCGCGTTGCCGCTCACATCGGTGAACATGACCTGATTGCCATTTCGCTCCTGAGGCGGCATTTCGATTGCATAGCTAAGTCCGTAGTTAACCGTGATGCTTGGCTTGATGTGCCAGGTATCGGTGACATACAGGTTGTAGTACGGAATGCTGGTATTCGCGCTGATGGCCGTCAAAGGAGGATTGAGAGCCAGCGTACCGCCAACATTCGAGTAGGTGTTCGCCACCTGTGTATCTGTAACCAGACCGTAGTAGGTGTCCAGTTGACGCGCATAGGAGATATTTCCGGCTCCGACTGCTGCAAGACTCGTGTAAGCAATGTTTCCACCGCCGCCCGCATCCCCGATCTGGTACGTGGGCGTGTAGTTGATGCTGGCTCCGTTATCCGTGCGCTGGTGGTAGTTGAAGTTATGTTGAAACTGGCCTCCAGCCTGGATGAAGTGATCTCCTTTCAGCTTGGATACATCGTCGCGAAAGAAGTTATCTTTGCCATCCCAAATACGTGTCCGAATCTGTTGAGCGTTCACGTTATACGGAGTGATTGCGTAGGGTTGCGACGATGTCGTGCTCTCGCCCAGCGGTTCGATAGCTCCAGACGCACCCGCAACCTGCGGCGGAGCACCTGCACCCTTCCACTGCCAGTCGTTGCGCGTAAAGCTGTAATGGAAGTCGTTAGTAAGCGAAGAACTAATGTTAGTAGTAACACCGATCACGAAAAACCAGGGATCCTGAGGACGCGGAGTCAGAGCGACTGGAGTCCCTACGGTATCGCCCGGCAGCGCACCGCCGATGTCTACCTGGTTCGAAGTGAGAGTACTAAATTCGTAATATCGGTAACTCGCAAACATATGCCACTTCTGCCCAAAATCGTGGTCAAGACGAGTGGCGAGGAAGTTACTGCTTTGCGGAGTCCGCACATTGGAGCGATAACCGATCACGTTTGCGCCATCGCAGTAGGAGCCCGTCAGGACACCGCAGCTCTGGTCGAAGGTGCCGACATAGTTCGCACCGTTGAATCCAGTGCTGCCAGAGTTGGAGGCCGGCGCTACCGGTAGCTGTGTGTTGTAGAAGTTCCTTAGCGTTGCATTCTGTCCAATCTTCCGGGGATCTGCGGCCAGCAGTTGCGCGGCTGAGTAAGTGCTGGTTCCAAAAGTAAGCTGTCCCTGCTGCAGGAATTGATAGGATGGCACATCGCGCTCGTACGTGGCCGCTAGAGGATAACGAAATCCTTCGTAGTTGGCAAAAAGATAAGTCTTTCCGCCGAACTTATAGGGAGCAATGGGACCGCCGGCAGCAGCGCCGAAGCGGCTGTAGTGATAACTCGGTTTGGGAGTATAACCGCCGCCAGAAAATCCAACGGGAAAGTTATTCTGCCAGGTGTTCGCACCGATATTGCTATCAAGGTAATACTCGTAGACCGTCCCGTGCACCGTGTCGCGCCCGCGTTTGGTGACGACCTGAGACTGAGATCCAGTGGAGTTATTAAAGTCAGCCGTCTGTCCTGACGTCGACACCTTGAACTCCTCGATGCTGTCTTGGGGCATGGGCACAACGCCGCCAGCACCTGCCGTCCCGCCAAGCGCGCCTCCGACCGTCGAGTTGATGTTGTTGCTCGTGTACACGCCTTGAGTTCCATCCATATCAGCAGTGTTGCTGCCGCCATCGAGTTGGAACGTGGCCTGATCGGCCGTAGTGCCCGCGACGTTGCCGCCCGGCGTGACGCCCGGCTGAAGGGTAGTGAAGGTAGCCACGTCGCGCCCGATCGCCGGCAGCGAATCCACCATCGCCGGATCGACCGTCGTGCCGGTTGAAGCATTCATCGTCTGCAGGTCGGCGTTCGAGGCGACCACCTCCACCGTGGTGCTCTCTGCACCAATGGCCATAGTGAAGTTAGCGGTCGTCTGTGAACCGACGAGGACCGGCTGTTCCGCTATCATGTCGGTTGAAAAACCGGACTTACTCGCCGTGATCGAGTAGTTCGCAGGCGGAACATCCGGCAGCACATACTGGCCTTCTTTGTTCGTAACAGTTTTCAACGTCGTCTTCGTAGCGAGGTCGGTCAGCGTGATAGACGCTCCCGGAATCAACGCACCCGAAGGATCTCGGACCGCGCCGACAACCGTGCCGCTCGAGGCGCTCTGGGCGAAAGCAGAACTTGTCGCCAGGGGTGAATAAGAAAGAAGTGCTGCGCAGAACACCAGGACCGGCCACCGAAAAGTAAATCTCTTCATCTATTCCCCTTTTTTCAAGGCGTATACATCTTTGTCAAAGCTGAAATAAACGTGTTGCCTCATTACACATAGGTGCGCTCGCTTTATCAGAAAGCATGCTCCCTACGTCAAACTCAACAGACTAATCGACACAGAAAAACAAAGTACAGCAGTTCAACATATCGAGACGGATGCCGAAGTGCAGTAAGCCAAACAAACGCCTCGCAGATTCTGCGATCGATTGGCTTCCTGACAAGTTCGTCAAGAAGAGACTTTAGAAAGTGTGTGGCTTGAAGTTACCACAACATGCATCCGACACCAATGCTCTTGTCGTGCAACTCGCCACTTCGGCGGCTCAAATGAACTTTGTTCTTGTATCTAAAAACAAGTCGGCGAAAGTATGAACCTGAATGCGATCCTTCCATGGGAGACATAGACAAAACCCATTCAGGCAGAATGGGCTCGTTCCTCGGTCTTTACCTCATTGGAAAATCCGGATGCAGGTACCGGCCTAGGAACACGTAGACTTCGTGGCGCGACTCAAGCGCAAAGGGCGTGTCCATGCGGTTGAAGTAATGCCCGCCCGGAGCGTTCTCATATACCTTGTAGTCGAACTTCTTCCCCTCAGCCTTAAGCGCCTGGATCAGGTGTTCCACCTCAAGGTAATTCACGTCCTCATCGTTGGTGTTGGTGTGGATTAACAGAGGCGTGTCCAGCTCCTTGACGTGCGCGACAGGGGAGCGCTTCCGATACTCTTCTATGTCGTCGTGCACACTCTCGCCGATGGAGTAAGGCGCCGTATAGAGCTCTCGATAGCTCTCCGTTTCATATCCCATACGAGCTACAAGATCACTGACTGGTACGCCCGCATAGGCCACGGCGTAGTCATGCGGATGCGCAAAGATGTTCATCAGCGTGATAAGACCGCCATGGCTCCAGCCCACGATGCCGACGCGCTTCGGATCGAGCCAGCTGTAGCGTTGCAGCATAAACTTCGTGCCCTGGTAAACATCGTCCACCTCCAGGCCGCCGTAATCCATCTCCTCGTACAAGCCGCGCCCGTACCCGGTGCTGCCGCGATAGTCAGTAGCCACCACGCTATAGCCTTGTTCGACCAGCTCGCGAACCAGGTGTGCATCGATGGTGGTGTCCAGGCTGGCATGCACGCCCTGGTGCACGAACACGATCAGCGGCTGCTTCTTCGTGCGGTCCAGCTTCTTGGGAATGAAGGTATAGAGGTGCAGCAGAATGGGATTGGTCGCGCCTGGAGCCTTCTTGTTTCGAGGGTGCGCCACAGGCTGTCCGGTGTACTCACACTTGTCGATTTCGGCGATGTCTCCCATCTTCTGGTACCACATCAGATCGTCCATTCGCTTCAGCAGAACATCCTCCCCGCCGCCTCCCGGAGCGGGAGCAGCGGCAGCCGCAGCAGCAGGGGCGCCGCTTCGAGGCGCTGCTCCCTGACCCTGCAATTGCGAACAGATCAAGAGCATGAACAAACCTGTGCCTCTCAGCAAAGCCGAGAGCGCTGGCCCAAAGAACGCCTGCTGGCGGGGCGAGATCGTGGAAGAAGACATGGAAGGTCCTTGAGAAGCGCACAAGCTAGGATGATCTCCGACTATAACTTATTCCGGGCTACGGACTGAACCGAACGCTTGCCCATCCGTGTGGGTACACTACGTCTTATCCGGCTGCATAAATGGCGTTGAAGAAAGGGCAATCATGTCACAGCTCGACCGGCGGGAATTTATCAGAATGAGCGTAGCGCTAAGCGCATCCGCGAGAGCAGGAGCCGCTGGCTTTCCGCTGCAGGATGCCGGCTCGCCGCTGATCAGCCTGAGCCTCACCGAAGCATCCCAGCGGATGCGCGACCGCCAGGTTAGCTCCGTCGCCCTCACGCAGGCTTACCTCGACCGCATCAAGATTTACAACCCGAAGCTGAACGCCTTCATCACCGTCATGCAGGAGGATGCGCTGACCCAGGCAAAGGCGCTCGACGCCGAGGCCAAAGCAGGCAAGTTCCGGGGTCCGCTCCACGGCCTGCCCATTGTGCTCAAAGACAACATCGACACCGCAGGCACACGCACCACGGCCGGAAGCCAGGTCTTTGACGACCGCATTCCGGAAGAAGACGCGTTTGTAACGGCTCGACTCAAGCGTGCCGGTGCCGTCATTCTCGGCAAAGCCAACATGCACGAGTTCGCCATGGGGCACACCTCCGCCTCCACTTATTTTGGCCCGGTACGCAATCCCTGGGCTCCCGACCACACGCCTGCGGGCTCCTCCGGAGGCTGCGCCGTCGCGGTCATTGCGGATATGTGCACGGCGGCGGTCGGCACCGACACCGGCGGCTCCGTACGCATGCCCGCAGCCTACTGCAGCATGGTCGGCCTCAAGCCCACCTATGGTCTCGTCTCCATTCGCGGCATCGTTCCACTCACGTATTCGCTGGATCACTGCGGCCCCATGACCAGGACCGTTGAGGACGCGGCTGTTCTATTGAACGTGCTTGCTGGCTACGACAAGCTCGATGTCGCCAGTGTTGAGCACGCGCCCGAAGACTACACCCAGACCATGAAGCAGCCGGTCGCGAAGCTTCGTCTCGGCATCCCGCGCGCGCCGTATTTCGATCGGCTCGATCCCGAAACAGCCGCTGCGGTCGAAGCTGCCCTTGCCGTCCTCAGCCAGCTGACCGCCAGCACCAAAGATTGCCACTTGCCCTCCACCGGCGGTTTCTCCGCATTGGCCCTCAACGGCGAAACCCAGGCCTACCACCAGCTTCTTTACCGACGCGACAAACAAGGTTATTCGCTCAGCATCCGACGCTCGCTCGAGACTGGCGTCAAGGCTCTGGACGATGTCACCGAAGAACCCTGCTCAGAGAAGGTGACGGACTACATTCTTTCCAACTGGGAGCTCATCAAGATGCGCCGCACCATCGACGATGCCTTCACCGACTTTGATCTTGTCGCACTGCCGACGATGCGTCTTCTCGCTCCTACCATCAACGAAGCGCTTAGCCGCGAAGAAGACCCCAAGCCGCGCGAGCCGGAGATCGATAACAACTGCCGTCCCTTCGATGTCTTCGGCATTCCGGCGATCTCAATTCCCTGCGGCTTCTCAAATAGCGGCTTGCCGATCGGTCTAATGATCGCCGGTCCACGCTTCTCCGAAGGCCGCGTGCTCGCTCTCGCGCATGCCTATGAGCAAGCTACGCAGTGGCATCTGAAAAGGCCCGTGCTCAGTCCAAACATGGTGATCCCGCCAGTAGTTCGAAAATAGGAGCAGCTTAGCTCCTACTCTCCGCGATAGCCAAGAATGGGTTTCTGCCCTGCCGGGATCGGCGACTCATATGTCTTACCTGTAAGCTTCTTGGCGAAGTCCGCCTTGGCCGCCTGCACCAGCTGCGGATCCGCGAACAGGTCTGCCGCAGTCAGCGCCAGCGCTTTCGCCGCGATCACCATGCCGTCCTGCCCGATACTCATCCCCGCTGAGGCCGCGGCCTGCCACGTATGCGCAGCCACGCCCGGCACGAACGTCGCCGCGCTAAAGCCGATCGTCGGGACCGTCCAGCTCACGTCCCCTACATCGGTCGAAGCCGAGGGCTGGTTCGGATCAAAGGGCTTCAGCGGCTGAATCTCTTTGGTCAGGTCTAGGCTCCCCGCCCCGTCCGGAGGCAGCGTCTTCTGCAGCGCCAGCGCAAATTGTTTTTGCGAGGCGCTCATCGTGTATCCGCCCACCTCTTCCAGGTTCTTCTGCGCATCCGCCGCCAGCGCGTCATTGCCGATGATGTTCGCGTCGCTCCCGATGTTGCGCACCTCGAGCGTGGTGCCGGTCATCAGCGCAGCTCCTTGCGCAATCTTGTTGATCCAGTCCCAGATGCCGTTCAGCGTCGCGTTCGACGGACTGCGCGCCATCAGGTCCATCTCCGCCAGATCGGGCACCACGTTCGGCGCAACGCCTCCCTTGTCAATCACGTAATGCACGCGCGTATTGCTGGGCACATGCTCACGCATAAACTCGATTCCGTTGCCCATCAGCATCACCGCATCGAGCGCCGAGCGGCCACGGTCCGGCGCCATCGCCGCATGCGCAGCCACTCCATGGAACGTAAACTTCGCCGAAGTGACCGCCAGCGCTCCGCCATTGTTCACGCTGTTGCGGTCCGCCGGATGCCAGTGCAGCACCACATCCACATCCTTGAACAAGCCATCGCGCACCATGTACACCTTGCCCGAGCCACCCTCCTCGGCAGGCGTTCCGTAGTAGCGCAACGTGCCCGCGACATGGTTCTTCGCCATGTACTCCTTGACGGAGACCGCGGCCAGAGCCGCTCCAGCGCCCAACAGGTTATGCCCGCAGCCATGTCCTGCCGCTCCGCTCACCACTGGGTTCCGCTGTGCCTCAGCCTGCTGCGACAGTCCTGGCAGCGCATCAAACTCACCCAGAATCGCAATGACCGGCTTGCCTTGACCATAACTCGCAACAAAGCCGGTAGGCTCGTCGGCCACACCCGCCTTCAAGGTGAAGCCTGCATCTTTCAATTGTGTCTGGAGCAAGGTTGAGCTCTTATTCTCGTGATATCCCAGCTCGGCATAATCCCAGATCTGCTTCGAAACCTGCTTATAGTTTGCGGCATGTTGATCCACAATCTTTTCCAATTGCGGATGCGCGGGCGTTTGCGCTTGGGCGAAGCATGCGGTGAGGCCGAGCACCGAAGCAACCAGGTAAGCAGAATTACGAGCTCCATACTTCTTCACAGGCAAAATCTCCTCTAGCGATCACGCTGAAGCGCTCCGTACTAAAGACAGTCGCTGCGCATGGCTTTGAAAATTGACAGGATGTGAGATCGATATTACAACCGAAGCACGGGAATAAGTCACGCGCTTGCAGGATAACGGCCGACACCTCAAGCAAACTTTCTCCTTGCCTGCTCTGCTTTATTCGAGCAGGCAAGGAGAGCGAAGTCCTGCACGTCGGCCTATCACTCTGTAAGTAAGTCTCTCGTTCCTTGCTCCGCTTTATAAGTTCCACGTAATTCCATTTCTGAAGGACCTTATGCGCCAGATCGTCGCCTGCTCTTTGCTGCTTGCCAGCTCCGCCTACGCCATCGACGCCGGCACCGCTATGCCTCTGCGCGGCTACACCCCGGAGCACTCAGTCTCCGAGGTCCAATGGGAGCAGAAGTTCCGCGCCATGCCGGAGCCAGACCACATCCGCGAGAACATGCGCCGCCTCTCCGCGCGCCCGCACCATGTAGGCTCTCCCTACGACAAGGACAATGCCGAGTGGCTCCTCGCGCAGCTGAAGTCCTTTGGCCTCGACGCCCAGATCGAACAATTTGAAGCCCTCTTCCCCACCCCGAAATCCCGCAAGCTTGAGCTCCTCGGCCCGCAGAAATTCACCGCCAAGCTAGACGAGCCCGTCCTCTCCATCGACCCCACCTCCAACCAGAAGTCCGAGCAGCTGCCCACCTACAACGCCTACTCCCGTGATGGCGACGTCACCGCTCCGCTCGTCTACGTCAACTACGGCGCACCGTCGGACTACGAGCAGCTCGAGGCCATGGGAGTCTCCGTCAAAGGCGCCATCGTCATCGCGCGCTACGGCCAAACCTGGCGCGGCATCAAGCCCAAGCTCGCCGCCCAGCACGGCGCTGTCGGCTGCCTCATCTATTCCGACCCGCACGAGGACGGCTACAACCGCGGCTCGATCTATCCCGAAGGCCCCATGCGTCCACCTGACGGCGTCCAGCGCGGCAGCGTCATGGACATGCCCGTCTACCCCGGCGACCCGCAGACGCCCGGCATCGGCGCAGTAGCCGGCGCAAAACTGATCCCGCTTGCGGACGTCCAGACCATCACCAAGATCCCCGTCATGCCCATCTCCTACGCCGACGCTACGCCCTTCCTCAAGGCGCTCGGCGGCCAGCTCGTGCCGGAGAACTGGCGCGGCTCGCTCCCGCTCACGTACATGACCGGCCCCAGCAAGGTCATGGCGCATCTCGCTCTCGCCTTCAACTGGGATCGCAAGCCGCTCTACGACGTCATCGCGAAGATCCCCGGTTCCACCATGCCCGACCAGTGGGTCATCCGCGGCAATCATCACGACGCCTGGGTCAACGGTGCCGGCGACCCCCTAAGCGGAGCCAGCGCCGAGCTCGAAGAAGCCCACGGCCTCGGCGATCTTCTCAAGCAAGGCTGGGAGCCCCAACGCACGATCATCTACTGCTTTTGGGACGGCGAAGAGCCCGCCCTGCTCGGCTCCACCGAGTGGGTCGAAACCCACGCCGAAGAGCTCAAACAACACGCTGTAGCCTACTTCAACTCCGACGGCAACGGTCGCGGCCTCTTCCGCGCCGAAGGCTCACACTCCCTGGAAGCCTTCATCAACTCGGTCGTCAAGGATGTTGAAGATCCTGAAACCAAGATGCCCGTTTGGAAGCGCGCTCGCCTCGCCGACGCCCTCCGCGCCACCCCGGACCTCCGCGCCGAGCTCCGCACCCGCCCCGACACCCGCATTGCCGCCCTTGGCTCCGGCTCCGACTACACCGCCTTCATCCATCACCTCGGCATCGCCAGCGTCAATCTCGGCTTCGGCGGAGAAGACCAGGGCGGCGGCCAGTACCACTCCATCTACGACGACTTCTACTGGTACACCCACTTCCAGGACACCGACTTCGCCTACGGCCGCGCCCTCGCCCAGACCGCCGGGACCATGATGATGCGCATGGCCGACGCCGACATTCTCCCGTTCCAGTTCACCGACCAGGCCGAGACCATCCACACCTATGTCACTGAGGTCAAAAAGCTCGCCGACACCATGCGCACCCAAACCAAGGAGCGCAACATGGACATCGCCGAGGGCGTCTACAAAGCCGCCGCCGACCCCAAGAAGACCTCTGTCGCTCCATCCATCGAGCCGCTGCCGCCCTACCTCAACTTCGCTCCGCTTGACCAGGCCTCCGACAACCTGACCTCCGCCGCGGCCGAGTACGAACGAGCCTTCACCGCCCACGCCGCCAGCGGCCAGACCGGCGTCAACGCCGACCTCATTCAGTCCGAGCGCGTCCTGACCGACTCCACCGGCCTGCCTAACCGCCCCTGGTTCCAGAACATGATCTACGCCCCCGGCTTTTACACCGGCTACGGCGTCAAGACCCTTCCCGCGATTCGCGAATCTATCGAGCAGAAGGAGTGGACCACGGTCGACGCCCAGATCGCCCGCACCGCAGCCGCCGTCGACCGCGAAGCCAACCTGCTGAAAGCCGCCGCAAAGCTGCTCTCGAACGACTAGGTGCTCAAACCCTTCCCGCGCGTCTCTGGGCCAGCACCAGGCCGCGCGGCGTAGGTAACAGCAGGCATGAAAGCAGCCCTTCGGCCTCGAGCGAAAGTGCGGCCTCCCGCACCGTTTTCAGGTGAGAGCTCGCATCGTGCATCAGGATCAAGCCGGTGGGGCGCATCTGCGGAAGGAAGCGCTTCACCTCGGCCTCCCGGATCGACACGTCTGAGTCGGAAAACAACAAGTCGATCGTTCCCGGAACCTTCATCTCGAGCGATGACTCGTTGCGCAGCTCAATGAATTCGCTCACGTCCGAGCCGGCTATCTTCTCCTGAGCCTTGGCGAAGACCACCGGGTCGAACTCACAAGAGATGATCTTGCCAAAGCCGTTGGCACGCAAGCCTTGCGCCATCCACACGGTGCTGACGCCCAGGAACGATCCCGTCTCAACAATCAGCTCCGGCTTCAGGGTCGTCACGAGCGTCCGCAGGAACTCGAGGACCTCCACCTCCGCGGTCATGGAGTCGTACATGTGCCAGCGCTCCGGGTGCGGACACTCCGGCGTAGCCCGGTGGTACTCAGGCAGCAGCGCGCCCCCGGCACGCTCCGCCTGCAGCATAATCTTGTGCTCCTGCTTCAGCTTCTTTCGGAACAGACCCATGGACCGATCCTAACGCGGCTGGAGCGTATAAGTGATCCCGGTGGTGAACTGGGTGGAGTTGCGCTTGGAGCCGGCCGGCGCGTTGTTCAGGAAGTCCTCCACCGCTCCCACGTTGAAAGCAAACCCCTTGTACACCGGAAATTTCAAGGTACCGTCTACATGTGCAGAGTAAGCGTTCGGCTGCTGCGTGGACGAGTTCGTCTGGTGCCACGCGGGAGACACACTGCCAAACTCAGTGAAGATCAATCCCTTGGTCGACAGATGTCGCAGCCAGTTCTCGGTGAAGGTGGATCCAAACAGGTTCTGGTCCTGCGAGGTAGCCGTAGGGCCGGAAGCCGTGTCGAAGAAAGCCTGCTTCTCATAGTGCAGGTCGGCCTTGAAGTCGAGCTCCTGGCGGGCGTTCTTGATGACCGTGATTCCCACGCCGCCACCGTACGCCTGCTGCAGGCCAAGCTGCGAGGAAAAGTTATGGTCGAAGGTCAGCGATCCGAAGCCGTAGAGACGAGGGGAAAAGTACTCGTCTCGCTCAAAGTTCGCGTGAAAGATATTGGTCTCGTCCGTAAGCAGTCCACCTTGCGAGGTCGTTCCATACGACTGGCTATAGTTGATGATGCTGCGATCGCGCGCCGGAATCCAGGTAACCGCAGGGATGCCGCGGGTCAGCGTGATGCTGCCGTTGAAGGTCGTCGAGTTTTCGGTGGCGCGCACCAGGCTTGCTCCCGCGGTCACCGAGCCGGCCCACCCCTGCAGAAGACTCACCTTCCGGAGTGCTCGATCGAACGCAGCGGCGTCCATCAGCATGCTGGTGTTGGCGATCGGCTCCGTTCGCGTCCCGGTTGCGGTGGCGACGGTCAGAGTTTTGCCGTTGGCCTCCAAGCTGCCCACGGGCACGGTGGTCAAGGCATCCCGCTTGGAGAGCTTCAGATTCTTATCAATCACCGCGAAGTGCTGCGCGGCAGTAAGCGTCTTCACCTTGGCCCAGGGGACCGTAATGGCGCCGGCCATGGCGCTGTTGAAGCGGACGCCGGCGTCGGTCGCACCGGTCAGCGTTCCGGTAAGCTGCTCCCCGTTTACGAAGACAAGCACGTCGGAGGCCGCAGGCGGCTTTGACTGGGCAAGCGCGGCAGGAACCAGCAACAGAAAAAGCAGGATGACAGTGGCGATGGACATACTCCTGACAGCGTCTTCGGTTCACGAAGGCCGCGACCGCAACTGGCGTGACCCAGTGCTAGCCTACAAGAGGAGGCCGCGCGTCATGAAGCTTCTCAGGAGATGCCTGCTTGGATTGCTGCTCGTCGCCGGACTGCTCTACGTCGGAGACTGGGCTCTATGGAAGAGCAAGATGGCGCACGGCACGGGCATGGGGCAGATGACCGTAGGACGGCTCCAGGTCGCCGCCTTGAAGGGCAACAAGGAAGAATACTTTCCGGACGGGAACGAAGAGGTAGCCTGCAGCCGCTCCCTCTTTCCCCAGGCCGGGGTTGAATCATGCTGGTGGCTTGCACGGCACCGCGTCATCTTCGAGCAATAGAGGTCGGCCATGTCGCTCTCTATGCCGTGTACGGCAAACGTATTTTAGCTATCTTTGCGATAGAGAAGATTGCGCATAGCGGCGCGGCGGGCCTCGTTAGCCTCAGCGATAGACTTACGTTCATCGGCATCCATCTTCAGCTTGCCATCGCCCTCTTCGGAGTCGGGCACACTACACTCGGGACAGCGATTGGCAAAACCCGGTTTGCCGGGCTTTAACTCAAACTCTTCCTCGCATACCACGCACACTTTAATCGGAAACGCCATACCAACCAGTCTATTACGGGAGCTTCGGAGAAGCTTTCAGGCAAATGACTCAGAGCGCGTTGACGTTGGTCGTGCCGCTGTGAAGGAATTTGTGCAGCTTGATCGCGGGAAAAACCCTCCGCACACGCGGCGATCCCGTGTTGAAATAATCTACCGTCTCACGGAAGACAGCGGCTCGGGCCCCGCCATCGAGTTCGGGATCGCCAATCACAAGCGCCGTGCGAGCGCGAAGCAACAACTCTCCCGCCACCTCGGCGAGAACTCCGTTCTGCTTGTCGATATGATCAGTCGCCTTCAGCCACGAATGACAGCGCATCAGGAAATCGTGCGAGTAGAGACCAAGCAGGCAGCGTGCCATAGGCGAAGCCGGTAGGTGGTCCCAAGCCACATGTCCGTTGACCTCTTCTATGCTGCGTCGAAAACCGGGAAAAACCACGCTGGTGTCATGCAGAAGAAAGGCGTAATCGAAAGACCAGCGAAGCGGAGCCTCATACAGCGCGCTCCACTCCCACGCATCGTGCGTGCTGAAGGCGTAATCGACTCCATCGATCGTCCGATTGGACGATTCCGCACATCCATTGACGACTACCTTGATCCGCGCAGGCTCAATGCCTTCCGCGAAGAGCTGCCGCAGCAAAGTGGGAACAGTGCGCTCGTAAAACTTCAGGCAGGAGGCGACAAGATAGACGATCGTCGTGTCGATTGGCAGCGGTGTATGCGGGAGCAGGCAGAGCGTCTGAGCCGAGTAAGCCAACTCCGGTTCATCGCAAAAGAAGCCGATAGGGATGTCGGCTATCGATTGCGTCCAGGTCGAGCTTGGAATCCATTTGTTGTCGGCCGTGATGAAGGCAAACGCTTGGTCACCCGGAACCTCGCCATGAAGGTAAGGAATCCAGCTGCCTTCGTTTGGATGTCCGTAGCCGGAGATGCGGCCTCCCGGCTGCAGAGTGATGAGGCCGATCGGCTCAATCAGAAACCCCGCACGCAAATGCTTTACGCGACCGAACAGGTGCGGCGTCCCGATGAGTTGCGTCATGTTTACGCCGAGGCTGGGGGCGGGAAAGTCTTTGAGGCGCGTGATGCCGCTGGCTTCGGTAATGACGCTGCTCCTCTGGTAGCCATTGTTTGGCTTTGAGGATTATAGCTGAGCGAAGGCAAGCCAGGCACTGAACACAGTTCGGAGCAGCACGACCGTAAGACCAGTCCTAATCTGCTCCGAGCTCAATAAGTGAATGCCTGCGCCCCGCTTCTACCATTGGAGCAGGAGGAGTTCCGAACAAAAAGCAGGCCCCATCGCGCCCATCATGCTGTAGCAGCCTGGGCTGCCTGGGCGATTGAGCAGGAAGTCTTGCATAACGGTGAGCACCGACGCAGAGGAAAGATTTCCGCGCTGGCGGAGGCTGTTCCAGGACGACGACAACGCATTCACGGGAAGAGAAAGGCTGCTCTCCATCGCCTGCAAAACCTTCGGGCCGCCGCTATGGAAAATGTAGCTGCAGATGTTTTGCATGCTCATTTCATTGTCAGACAGAAAGCCCTCGACTGTGCTGCGAAGCTGCGTCTTGACGAGTTCCGGGACATCCGCAGAAAGGACAATGTTGAAGCCGTCCTCATCAATGTTCCAGCCCATCAAATGCTCAGTATCCGGGTAGAAGGTGGAACGGGTATCGACGACACGAGGACAAGGATTTTTCACGCTCGTTGGCCGCTGCGCGATCTCGGTCTCTTCTCCTGCGATCACCACGGCGGCAGCTCCATCCCCAAAGAGCCCGCACGCGACCAGGTTTGCCATGGAGTAGTCGTCTTCCTGCCAGGTGAGCGAACAGAGTTCGACGGAGAGCAGAAGCGCATACTGCTTTGGATAGGCCTTCACATAATCAGCAACGCGCGCAATGCCAGCGGCACCGGCGACGCAGCCTAGACCAAAGATCGGTGTGCGCTTAATGTCTTTCGGAAATCCCATCAAATTAACCAGTCGTGCATCGATGCTTGGGCAAGCAATACCGGTAACTGAGGTAAAAAATATCGCTGAAATATCAGAAGGTGTAAGTCCTACATGGTCCAGAGCTTTTTGAATTGCCTGCTGGCCAAGTTCAAGCGCTCCCTTAATCCATAAGTCGTTGTTAGGACCGAAACCATTGCGCGCACCCAATGTATCCAGAGGAAACATGATGTGGCGATAGTCCACGCCACAATTCGAGTGCAGCCGGTTCATGATGGCAGGGATCTCCAGCTTGTCCTGCATACGTTCTTTCAAGGCTTCAGTGATCACAGACTGCGGATAACGATGGGGAGGGAACGCGGTACCAACAGATGCAATGCGCATAGTGTAAAAACTCCTCAGAAATGTGACTTGGTGTTTGCTACAGTCACTATCGACATTTAGTTCGTCAGCAGTGGGTATATGTCACTCGGTAATCCCAAACCACTACCGCGACTATGCGTGAAGTATAGACGAGCAAGAAAAAATAGAAATGAGTAGGTTAGGTATTCCGCTACAACTTCCTGGAAGGAGGAATCACCCAAGTGATTTGACCTGCAAACGAAGGGGGAACGAAACGTACTTCTTACATCCCATCCGGCTTGAGTTACTTACAAAGGGTAAGAATTTCTACTTATCCACCTATTTTATTTTCCGCACTCATTCACAATTCTTGCGACGTCACAAGCACCTCTCTGTCGCAGTTCTTCCGTCGCGAGGCGATTACGGCCTCGGCAATACACCGCTTCAGAGCCTTGATCACCGAGCAGGAGGAGAGCGCTTGGGAGAAAAGCGTGTAGAAACTACGTAGCAGGACGCACGACATCTGCGATTGAAGATGAGAGCAGATGGCTTCCATGAGCCGCGCCGCTGCTTGCGTTGATGAGGATGAGGCACTCCTCTGTCGGTTATGCCGCAGGAGGCGCTATCGTCGGCACAGTTGGAAGCATTCGCTTCCGAGTGCGGCATCCTTGCTCATTCAGAAACCCGCGGCAAATGGAGGTAGCCGCTTACGGGTCATCGCTACACCTTGGGGAACAGGTATGTCCAGGCAGGTCCGGTCAGGAGGAAGAATCAGCGTAACCAGGTAGCTTAAAAGCACAACGGGAGCCAGATGGCTCCCGTCTGGAAAAACAGTGCAGGTTATGCGCGGAACTTCCGGCGTGCCGCTCCGGCGATGCCGATGAGTCCGGTGCCCAGCAGGATCAGAGAATTGGGCTCAGGAGTGACAGTGGGGCCGGGTAGCGCGTTGGTCGACGCGGAAAACGATGTGACATTATTCTGTCCAGGAACCTCTTGCGACGAAAAAGAGAAAGTGGACGGAGATGCGGTATAGGTCACCGCTCCGGTGCCGGTGAAGTAGCCGCTACCGTTAACGTTCAGGCAGGTAGGTGTACCGGCGGCTTGCGTAGGACAGGTAGGTCCGCCAGTGACCTCGGTAGTCGTGTAGGACTGCAGGTATAGGTCATAGGTCTCAGACCCTGTGCCCGAGGTTCCGGTGACGGCCAGCAGAAGTGCTCCGGTCTGCCCTGGAGCAAAGAGACTTGAAGGGACCGTTGTCATCGCATTCGGTGTGAAGGGAACCACGCCACCCTGCGCCGGAAAGAACGAAATGGACTCTCCACCAGGGGTAAGGTACGGAGCGAAACCGCCCGTCGACGAAGAGCCGAGGACGCTTCCACTAAGAAACGTGATTGTAAACGGCGCCGCAGTGGTGAACGTGTCACCCCCGATTGCGGCAAAAGCTCCTGTTAGGGTGTCGGCATGAGCAACGGTAACAGCACTGAGAGCTAGGGTAGCGAGAGCAGCGACGCGGCTGAACATAGATTCTCCAATTTCAGTGTTGGAACATTGCCAACACCAATTGACTACAACTTCTGTAGTCACATCCTACCCCGTAAGTTGTGCTTCTTGGTGCGAAATCTTTCCCGTTTTGGAGCAAATGTCGTCCAAAAGCCACCGTGCAAGAATTCTTTCCGTTGCTAAAATCGTGCGGCGCTGGGGATTGCCGTGGAATTCTTGTGGAAGAAATCACGCTAAGGTGCCGGTCCTACCGGATGGAAGAATCTGAAGCAGGTTGCGGAGTGGGGACACGGGTGGCCGTGTTGAGTTGGTCGCCTGTGTGCAGATAGTAGTAGCCCTTGCCGTCATGGTCCTTCCCGTCCCAGACTGCGACGCGCTTGGGACCGTTTACGGTGAGGGTGTCGCCGTGAACGGTGAAGGAGGTGGCCTGGTCGATGCCTAGACAGAGGAGGTCGGGGTGGGCTTTGATTACGGCGGCCAGGTCGTTCTCGCGATGGCGGACGTCGACGTGCTGGTCGATGGTGACATTGGTGAAGAAGCCGAAGCCGATTTCGTGGCCGGGAGCCATGAGGATGGTGTTGTCGTCGGGATCGGAGGAGCCGCGCACCATATAGGAGCCTTGGACGGTTGCCCCGGCCGAGCCCCCGCCAATCGTGCCTCCGCGGTCAAGGAGCTTGAACATTTCGGCTAACGTGCGGGTATTCAGATAGGCGTCGGTGAGGCGCCAGTGGCGGCCGCCCTCGAGCCAGACTCCGGTAGCGGTGGTCAGCGGGGCGACGAAGGCGGCCGAGTCGGCCAGGGCGCGGTCGGTGGTGTGGAGGACAGTGCAGTTGGTGCCGGCGAAGGGACTTTTTGGGCCGCAGTACTGGGTCTGGAGGGTGGCTTGGTCGGTGGGCTTGGTGACCGAGGCGGTGGGGATGACTACGATTTTGGCTTCGGGGCCGCCGGCCATGGTGAGGAAGCGCTGGTAGTCGCGGGCCTCGGTCGCTCCGCCGGTGATGAGGAGGTAGCCCTTGACGGGCCCGTGAGAGGGGGTTTGAGCGACGCCCGAGGTGGCGGCAAGGAGGCACGCGAAGGTGAGCGCGGGGCGAAGGGTCATGAATACTCCTGCGATGTGGGTCTGCAGGTTAGGTTACATCTCCCTCGCGCTGCAAACTTCGCATGGGTACTCCTCCCCCCCCCGGGTATGAGCCCTAAAGTCCTTAGTTTGTTGATTTTACGCGTCAGACTTCCTGCAAAGTCTTCATTCTACTGAAGTTATGTGCAAAGTATTCAAAAGAAAGGAGATCTGCTGGACTTCTCAGACTTCGCTGTCCAAGTTCTCTCTTCCTCTATTGTAGGAGATCGCGAGGGGAGACTATGCCATCTTTTTTTGTGGGGTTATGTGTTTTGGAATGTTGGCTTTAGGGTGTGCGAAGGACGGTTGAGGGCTTGACAGGGCTAGTGAGTCTACGGAGGGCTTTAAGTCTTGGTAGGGCTTCCGGTTGATGGGGCGTGGGTTGTACGGTGGCGAAGGAAAACCAGGTAAATGAGGTTGTCCCAGGCGTTGTGGATGGCGGTGACGAGCAGGAGCAGGATGGCGCCGGCGATGCCGAAGAGGGCTCCGCGGGGGTGGGCGCGAGAGGCGAAGGCCGCCGCGGCGAGCCCGGCGTAGGAGAGGACGGGCAGGAGTGCGTGGAAGAGCCAGTCTTCGAAGACCGGGTGGTACTTGGCCTGGGTGACCATGCGGTAGATGGTGACGGCGACGTAGAGGAGGCCGGCCAGGCTGCCGAGCTCCCAGGCGCGGGAGGCGAAGGTGAGGCCGGGCCACGGCATGGCCAGCGAGGCGGCGAGCAGGAGGATGGAGACGAAGTGAACGATGTTGGGGCTGGCGAAGGCGTCGGTTGCGTCGGGGGCAGCGTCGGGAAGGTCGGCGAGCAGGGCCATGGCGACGAACTGGAGTCCGGTGAGCGCGGCAGCGGCCGAGCCCACGATCTGGGCAAAGACTTGCCAATCGGCGAGGGGAGTCATGGGGAGAGGATAGTGCAGGGTGGGTGGTGGGGTTGGCGGCTGACCTTTGGCTTCTTGGGCGGGTCCCACTCATCGCATGAGACAGAGGCGCGCTGAATGGGGCACGGAGTTGTGTTCTTGCCCTGTGCCCCATTCAGCGTCGGTTCTATGACGATGAGTGGGTTTGGCGGCTACGGGCTGTCCAGTCGGATTCGATCTCGACCGTGCCTCGGGTGCCGGTGGTGTAGTGGGTGAAGCTGCTCCAGGGGTAGTCTTCGGGGCGGTGACGAGGCCTCGTTTGACCGGGTTGCGGTGGATGTAACGGAGGATCTCGGTGCGGGCTTCTTCGCCGGTGATGTTGCGGTCGAAGTAGCGGGCCTGCCAGAACTGATCGCGGGAGCCTTTGAGTTTGCGGGAGGTGGATTGCTTGAAGGACTTGATCCACTGGTCGAGCAGAATGCGAGGGGCTCGTTGATGAGGAGGTGGACGTGCTCGGGCATGAGGACGTACGCGTATATATGGGCGTTGTGACGGGCTCGGGTTTGTTCGAGAATGAGTTCGGTGAGGTGCTTGGGGGCTGGGTCGGAGAGGTAGGGGAGCCGGTGGTAACAGCTGAAGGTGAGGAAGTGGAGGGTTTCGGCTTGGTGGAAGCGTCTCAGGCCGTGGGGCATGGAGAGATCGTCACTCGGGAGTTTGGGGTGGCAACCCACTCATCGCGGTGAGGCTGCGATGAATGGGCAAAGGGGAGATTGCAGATTGAGTAGGCTACCCGGCTGATGAGTGTTGAGGGGAAAGAATGCAATTGTCGGCTGCCGTTGTCACGTTGGGATTCAAAGTGACAACCCTTAGCTTCCGCATGACAACCCTTAGCTTCCGCATTACTGATATCTTGGGCGAGATGATCTTCTTGATGACGGGGTAGGAATGGCTGTACTGAAAGCTGTGACTCTGAAGAACCTAACCGTGTTTCCAAGTGCCGAGCTTGCTTTGGCTCCAAGCCTCAATGTTTTTATCGGCGAAAACGGGACGGGCAAAACTCATCTTCTGAAGGTTATTTACGCGGTCTTGGCTGCACTTCATGACGATAGTCGACGCGCAAGAGGTACCGTCCCGATGAAGTCCAATCTCCAAGCAGCGGTAGCCGATAAACTGATTAACGTCTTCAGACCCGAATCGCTAGGCCGCCTTGCTAGCAGGACGCAGGGAAGATCACGGTGTGAAGTTCACCTACGATTTGAATCTAAAGCAAATAATATCCTCTTCTTCTTCTCAACAAACAGTAAGTCTGAAGTTCTTATTAAGACTACTCCATCCAGATGGCCCGATAGCGAGCCGACGTATCTTCCCACACGCGAGCTCCTAAGCATTTATCCAAACTTCGTCGCGTTCTATGAGGGACACTACCTTGAATTTGACGAGACATGGCGGGATACATGTCTGCTCTTGGGAAGGCCCCTCCAACGCGGCCCGAAGGAACCGTCGATAGCCAATCTGCTTGATCCGCTTGAAAAAGCTATGGAGGGCAAAATCGAACTCGAGAAAGGGACCGGGAGATTTTACCTCAGGACATCGGGAGGGCGCATGGAAATACCTCTGGTGGCAGAAGGACTGCGCAAATTGGGCATGCTCGCCCGGCTTATAGCGACTGGCGCCCTCTTAGATCGTGGCTATCTCTTTTGGGATGAACCTGAAGCCAATCTAAATCCGAAGTTAATTCGCCAAGTGGCGGAAACTATAGTTGTGCTCGCAGCTCACGGCATACAGGTCTTCGTGGCAACTCACAGCCTTTTTCTTCTTAGAGAGCTTGAGATTTGCTTTCGCAACAAAAAGACGATCGATCCTAAGTTTTTCGGCCTACATCGAACTGCTGAAGGGGTAAGAGTACAAGAGAGTGGATCAATAGATGACATTGGTCGCATCTCTTCCCTCGAAGAAGAGCTACAACAATCCGATCGTTTCCTGTCACTCTGAGCGACCTATGACATCCATCCGAATCGATAAGCTTATCTTCGAATTCCCCGATGACTGCACAGTCTCAAAATTTGATGACTGGGATTTTTACACAAAGCAGTTCCAGAGCACCCTGGGTGGTGGAGTAAAAGCCGTTGATCTAATTGCAATAGACAAACGGGGTACCGCCTGGTTCATCGAGGTAAAAGATTACCGTGCACACTTGCGCACAAAACCAAGTTGCATTGCAGAGGAAACCGCAGAGAAAATCTTTGACACTTTTGCGGCTCTCTTACCCGCTAAACTTAATGGGAAAGTTCTTAGTGAAGTTCTGTTCGTGGAAAGTTTGCATCGAGTAACCGCTCTCAAAGCTGTTCTTCATCTGGAACAACCTACTCCTAGTACGCTCTTTCCAGTGCCCATTTCCCCCGTGAATGTGCAGATGAAATTGAGGCGCCTACTCAGAGCTATAGATTTGCAACCTGTGGTTTGCGACATGAGTTCTGCAACGAACCACGGTTGGCGAGTACGATCTGCTTGATCAATCTGGTTACGAGCTGACTTACTCCACCGTCACGCTCTTTGCCAAGTTCCTGGGCTGATCCACATCGCAGCCTCGTCTTACGGCGATGTGGTAGGCGAGGAGTTGGAGGGGGACGACTTCGAGCAGGGGCAAGAGGAGCTCGGGGGCGGCGGGGATGTGGATGGTGTGCTCGACGAGCTGGGTGATGTGCTGGTCGCCCTCGATGGCGATGGCGATGACTCGGCCCGAGCGGGCGGTGACCTCCTGGATGTTCGAGAGGGTCTTTTCGTACTTGAGGACGGAGCTGGCGTCGGCGGGGTCCTGGGTGGCGATGCAGACGACGGGGAGGGTCTCGTCGATGAGGGCGTTGGGGCCGTGCTTCATCTCGCCGGCGGGGTAGCCCTCGGCGTGGATGTAGGAGATCTCCTTGAGCTTGAGGGCGCCCTCAAGCGCGATGGGGTAGTGGATGCCGCGGCCGAGATAGAGGAAGTCGTCGGCGGTGGAGAAGGATTTGGCGAGCTGCTGGCACTGGGCGTCGACGGTGCGGAGGACTTCTTCGAGCTTGGCGGGGATGCGGGAGAGCTCGGTGACGAGGTGGAGCGACTCCTCAGGCGAGATGGTGCCGCGCTGCTGGGCGAGGTAGAGCGCGAAGACGAAGAGGGCGGTGAGCTGGGCGGTGAAGGCCTTGGTGGAGGCGACGCCGATCTCGGGGCCGGCGTTGGTGGTGATGGTGCCCTGCGCGAGGCGGGTGACGGCGGCGCCGACGACGTTGCAGATGGCGAGGGTTTTGGAACCGTTCTTGATGAGTTCCTGCTGGGCGGCGATGGTGTCGGCGGTTTCGCCGGACTGGGTGATGAGGAGGCCGAGGTTGAGGGCGTCGGGGATGGGGTCGCGGTAGCGGTACTCGCTGGCGTAGTCGACGTCGACGGGGAGGCGGGCGAGGCGCTCGATCATGAACTTGCCGGCGAG
>CAXTLR010000007.1:0-272517 GCA_964245195.1 uncultured Acidobacteriaceae bacterium
TGCCAATGGACTGTATCTGCATAGCGATGATCCTCCTTGCCGAACCTGCTTCTACGATCCTCCCGGTGACACAGGAGAATCAAACGGCGGACCATCTCATTAACGCCGATAGCGAAAGTAATCGCCTCCAGAAAGAAGTCTGGCTTGAAGATGGACGCAGCTTGCAATCTCGAAGTACATACCAATGCAATCAAGCGCGACAGCCCAAAGGAGGATGCGCAGAGACTAGGTGACTAAGAGAGCGCTTTACGCCCGTGCCCCTTCCCAGCAGCACTACCGCGATGAGTGGGAACTACCCTCTTCCTCCCCACCTCACCCGGAGTATCCTCGACTCAAGGAGGGCATTCATGCCGCGTCGACCCCCGTCCTCATCCCCGTAGAAAAATACCTCCGCCCCGTCTACTGGCCGGACCGCAACTACATAGACGGAGAGGTCCTCAAACGCAACATGGGTGAAATGCCGCATGCACGTCTGCAAACTTTCTCCCTGCGCTACTTCGCGACACACGAAGACGAGTGGCAGACCGAGGCTCTCCCAGAACTCCGCGTCCAGGTCGCCCCCACACGTTACCGCATCCCCGACGTCCTGCTCGCCGCACTCTCAACTGTGACGACCGTATCGTCCGCACCCCACCCCTGCTCTGCGTCAACGTCCTCTAGTCGAGACACTCTCCCCAGAATCCAGGAGCGCGCCGACGACTAAGCCCAGATGGGCTTCCCCGCCACCTGGGCCGTCGACCCCTGGCGCCGCGTCGCCTACGCCGCCGGTCCCGACGGCAGGCTCCACCCCGTCGAAGACCGCCTCACTGTGCCAAACACCCCCATCGCCATCTCAGTCCCCGAGATTTTCGCCGAGCTCGATCGCCTGGAGCGACGCGCCGCAACTCGACCTGGCGGTCCAGCGAACCCGGCAAGCTCCTCCACGTCCTGATCCTTATATGGATATGTCAGGTGCCCGTAATACCTGACCTGTGATGGCTGAACAACTTACACTTGGCATACTTCCCCGTCGTACCCTTTATACCTAAACCATAGCCTCACACCTTTAGCTCCACCCACCATTGCGGGAGCCGTAGTCCTGCGTTTAAGGCTCATCCATTTTTGTGAGGGGAGACCTGGCCGCCGAAGTTCGGGCTTAACTCATTCGTTTCCAATACTTGAGACTTTCAGAGGGAGGGTGGGCCTACCTCGCTAGGACTTCCCCTTGAGCCCCATAGCCGCCATCACCATCTGCAGATCCTTCCACGCCTCCCCCTTCTGGCGTGGATCGCGCAGCAGAAACGCCGGGTGATATGTGATCACCGTCTTCGCCCCGCGCACCTCATGGAAGCGCCCCCGCAGCGACGCCAGCGACTGCTTCACCCCCAGCAGATACATCGCCGCCGTTGCCCCCAGCGCCACCACGAACTCGGGCTGCACGATGTCGATCTGCTTCACCAGAAACTGCGTGCAGGTGTTCGCCTCGACCGGTTCCGGCGCACGGTTCGCTGGCGGCCGGCACTTCACGATATTCGCAATGTAAACGTCTTCGCGCCGCAGCCCCATCGCGCCGATCATGTTGTTTAACAGTTGCCCGCTTTTGCCCACGAACGGCAATCCCTGCGCATCCTCATCCGCCCCCGGCCCCTCGCCGACAAACATCAGCCGAGCATTTGGATCGCCATCTCCAAACACAATTGTCCGCCGCCCCGCATACGCCAGTGGACACCGCGTGCAGTCCCCAATCTCCGCCTGCACCGCGGCCAGCGCAGTCGCACGGTCCGGACCAGTTACCCGTTCCGCAGGCAAAGGAGCCAGCGCATGCAGCGGAATCAACTTCGGAATATCAAGCTCCCCAGGCGCAAGATTAGGCGCATCTTCAACCGGAAGAACAGCGCCCGCCTCAACGGGCGGAGGCGGTACGTTCGATGCACCAAAAGCTTCAGGAGGAGCAAGGTTCGTCGATGCCAGAGCCGCCGCTGGTACCCGATGCGCGGCTCCGCCCGTCCAGTAAAAGTCGTGCACGCCCAGATCGCGGTAGTACTCCACATACGCGCGAAGCTGTACGAGCTCGTCACCTGCAGCTGCCATCTCTCAAGACTACAGCGGCTTCAGCGAGAGCGAGTCCTCGACCGCCGGCGCGACAATCCGCTCCGGCAGCACAAATGTTACGAACCCCTGGCGGATCTCGTCCTGCGCCACGCGACACGCCTTCATCGACTTCGAGTTCGACAGCGGAGGAGCACCCGATTGCAGCTGCCGAGCGCGGCGAGCCGCACCCTTAACCAGGCTGTACTTGTTGAACAGTGCGTTGTCCACGGACATATGTTCACTCCCTATTAAGTTTTTTGGCTGTGTGTTGACTCTATCCCAAAACGTTGCTTGACACCAACTCTCGTACGAGTCATTCCTAGCATAGAGCCTGCATCCAGTGGTCGGCGCTCCTCTGATCTACAACTTTTGTGTCCGTTCCGCCGGGCCTTTCTAGAAACTCGCGAGCGCTTTCAACAAACGATCCGAAGGCGCGGCCGTAAGACAACTCGCGGCCAGCTCCGCAACCTCCTCGCCGCCACCGCGTTCTGCCAGTACAATGGCCCGCAGCTCAGCCACAGCCTCATCCAGAACATCGTTGACCAGAGCGTACTTATACTCACGCACACGGTTGACTTCCTTGCGAGCCTCCGCCAGCCGCCGTTCGATCACCTCCTGCGCCGTCACATGCTCCGCCTCGCTGCGCATCCGAAGCCGCCGCTCCAACACCTCCGGACTCGGCGGCAGGATGAACACCGACACCGCCTCCGGCACACGTTCCGTCACCTGCAGCGCCCCCTGCACATCGATATCAAGCAGCAAATCCTTGCCCGCCAGACGCGCATGGTCGAGCGCAGCCGTGGCCGTGCCGTAGTAGTTGCCGAACACCTCGGCCCACTCCAGAAACTGCTGCCCGTCGATCATCGAGCGAAAGGTCTCGCGCGAGGTGAAGTGATACTCGCGCCCATCCGTCTCGCTGCCGCGCGGCTGGCGCGTCGTATACGAGATCGAGAACTCCAGCCCCTCCACCAGCGAGCGGACCCGGCCCACCAACGTCGACTTACCGGAGCCCGAGGGCGCCGAAACAATAAACAAGATTCCTGCCATAAGCTATTTCGCGAGTCTATCGCTTCCCCTCTTGCATGCAATCACTCCAGGTTCTGCACCTGTTCCCGAGCGCGCTCCAGTCCCACCTTCATCTGCAGCCCAATCTCCGTCAGCCGCAGTCCCCCGGAGATGCCGCCCGTCTTCGACAGCAGCGTGTTCGCCTCCCGGTGAATCTCCTGCAGCAAAAAATCCAGCTGCCGCCCAACCTCCCCGCCCTCCTCCAACAGCTCCAGAAATCGCTCCAGGTGAGTCCGCAGCCGGACCAGCTCCTCCTCCACATCGCCGCGTGCCGCCAGCAGAGCGGCTTCCGCGAGCAGCCGTTCTTCGCTAAACTCCACGTCTCCCACCAGGTCGCGCAGACGCCCCTCGAGACGCGCAAACTCCGCCCCAGCCGCACCTTCGCGCAGCTGTCTCGCCTCCCCTGTCAAGCGCAGCAGATCTCGCACGTTGCTCTGCAGATCCGCAGCCAACGCCCGTCCCTCTGCATGGCGCGCCTCGTTGAAGCGATCCAGCAACTGTTCCATCATGGGCAACACCGCACCCTCCACCGCCGCCGCATCGAGCGCGACCGTCGCGGCCGACATCACGCCCGGCATGCGCAGCAGCGCGTTCAAGTCCGGCTCCTGCGTCGTCCCGTAGCGTTGCGCAGCCTGGCGGAAGCCGCGAACATACGCCTCGAGCAGCACCTCATCCACCTGCACCTGCGCCGAACCAGCCGCCTTCTCGATCACCAGCGTCAGCTCTACGTGCCCCCGCCGCACCACCGCCTTCACGCATCTCCGCAGCGCCGCCTCAAGCGCCTCCAGCCCCGCCGGAACGCGCACCGCAAGGTCCAGATGGCGGTGATTGACCGCCTTGATCGTCAACGTACAGCTCCTGCCGCCCGCCCGCTCCGCGTCGAGCAAACCTGCCACGCTGGCGAACCCCGTCATCGACATCACCCGGCTCATACTGCCCCTTCCCCTCGCGCCACACCAACTACATCGGCAATCTCGCCAGAATCTTTAGCAAACTGCATGTCATATAAGCGGCGGTATGTCCCGGAACGAGCCAGCAGCTCCTCGTGCGTACCGATTTCCGTGATCCGCCCCGCCTCCAGCACCACGATTCGCGTCGCGCGCCGAACCGTTGAGAGCCGGTGCGCAATGATCAACGACGTCCGCCCCTCCATCAAATTGCCCAGCGCCGCCTGCACAAACGCCTCGCTCTCCGTGTCGAGCGCACTGGTCGCCTCATCCAAAATCAGGATCGGTGCGTTCTTCAGGATCGCCCGCGCGATCGCTAGCCGCTGGCGCTCGCCTCCGCTCAGGCGCATCCCTTTCTCCCCGATTGGCGTCTCGTACCCTTGCGGCATGCGCAGAATAAAATCGTGCGCCAGCGCCATCCGTGCCGCCTCCTCCACCCGCGCAAACGGCACGTCCGGCCGTCCATAGGCAATGTTGTTGCGCACCGTGTCGTTGAACAGCACTGTCTCCTGCGTTACCTTGCCGATCTGCCGCCGCAGGCTCGCCATCGAAACGTCGCGCACATCGTGCCCATCGATCACGATGCTTCCCGCCGTCACATCGAAGAAGCGCGGAATCAGGTTCACCAGCGAGCTCTTGCCCGCGCCACTCGGCCCCACCAGCGCGATCACCTCGCCCCGCTTCACCTCGAGCGAAATCCCGGTCAGCACCTTGTCGCGGTTTCGCCGCGCGCTCCTGGTCTCATCCTGGTAATCAAAGTCCACGCCGCGAAACACGATTGAATCCCGAAAGCCATCGAGCGTACGCGCCTTCTTCTTCTCAATCACCTCATCCTGCGCGTCGATGAACCGGAAGATCTCCTCCGACGCGCCCAGCGCCTGCTGAAAGCTGTTATAAAACAACGCAAATTTCCGTACCGGATCGTAGAGCGAAAAAGTCGCAAACAGAAACGCGATAAACGAGCCCGCCGTCATCTGGTGCGCCTTAATGCTGTTACGCCCAATCAGCAGCAGAAGCGCAATCCCGATCGAACCAAGCGCATCCATCAGCGGCGAGCTGATCGCCTGCACGCTCACCGACGTCAGGTTCGCGCGCCGCAACCGCCTGGCCGCGTGGCGAAACCGCGCCATCTCCCACACCTCCATGCCGAAGGCCTTCACAATGCCGTTGCCCGTAATCGTCTCGTGCAAAATATTCTGGATCTCCGCCAGCTTGTCCTGGCCTGAGCGTGTCGTCTGCCGCACTCCGCGCCCAATGCGCCGCGCCGAGGAGATCACCACCGGCACAAACAACAGCAGCACCCACGCCAGCTTACCGCCATAAAAGATCGCCGCGCCCAACGTAAATAAAAAGGTGAAGACCTGTTGCAGCGCATCGCCCAGCACCGCCGACATCGCCGTCTGCACCCGCTCCACGTCGTTGATCAGCGTCGAAAGCAGCGTACCGGTCGTATGCTTCTGAAAAAACGCCATCGACCGCCGCAGCACAGCTTCATACAGGTCGTTGCGCAGATCGGTAATCATGCCGAATCCGGCATGGTTCACGCAGTAGGTACCCACGTAGTCGCACACCGACTTCACCAGCGCCGAAGCGATCAGCGCATACGCCACTACCGTCCACGCATTGTGAAAATGCTTCGGTACCAGAAAATGCAGATCGATCACCCGATGCAGCGAAGCCACCGGGACCCGCAACAGATCCTCGGGCGGCGAATCCGGCTGCAGCACACGGTCGAAGATCGGCTTGACCAACATGAGCCGCAGCGCGGCCATCGCCCCGACCACCGCCATCAGCACGACCGAGCACAGCGAGAAAAATGCATACGGACGCACATACCCAAGCAGCCGAAGAATCCGCCTCACCCCTGCACTCTCCGGCCATCCACGCGTTCTCGCACCCTCATCATTCTATCCTTCGCGATAAACTGAAACCATGATCCCCACCCTCGAATGGCTTCCGGAAGGCGTCTCGTTTCTCGATCAAACCAAGCTCCCTCTGGAAGAAACCTACGTCCTCGCCACCGACTACCAGCAGGTGGCCACCGTCATTCGCGACATGATCGTGCGCGGCGCCATGGCTATTGGCGTCTCGGGCGCCATGGGCGTCGCGCTCGGCATCGACCGCAGCACGGCTTCGTCGCTGCCGGATCTCGATCGCGAGGTCGAACTCATCTGCTCCACGCTCGCAGCCACTCGTCCCACCGCCGTCAATCTGTTCTGGGGCATCGGCCAGATTCGCGACCTCTACAACTCCCTCGCCGCCGCGCACAGGCCTGTCCCCGAGATCAAGGCCGCCGTCGTCGCACGCGCCCGGCAGATGTACGACGAAGACATCGCCGCGTGCCGGCAGCTGGGCCAGTTCGGAGCAGAGTTGATGCCGCAAAAGGGCACCGTCCTTACCCACTGCAACGCCGGCGCGCTGGCCGCGTGCGGCTACGGCTCGGCGCTCGGCGTTATCCGCGCCGCAGTCGAGCGCGGGCAGCAGATCGATGTGCTCGCCGACGAAACCCGCCCCTACCTCCAGGGCGCCCGCCTCACAGCCTGGGAGCTGATGAAGGATCACATCCCCACCACCGTGCTCTGCGACAACATGTCCGCGCACCTGATGAGCAAAGGCCGCATCCAGGCCGTCATCGTCGGTGCCGACCGCATCGCCGCCAACGGCGATACCGCCAACAAGATCGGCACTTATGGCGTCTCTATCCTCGCCAAGGAGCACGGAATCCCGTTCTACGTGGCCGCGCCCTGGACCACCATCGACCTCGCGACCGCCACCGGCGAATCCATCCCCATCGAGCAGCGCGACCGCCGCGAGGTTACCCACTCGAACGGCCGGCAGATGACCCCTGACGGCGTCGGCGTGGAAAATCCCGCGTTCGACGTTACTCCTGCGAAATACATCACCGCCATCATCACGGAGCGCGGCGTTCTCCGCGCGCCCTTCACCGCCTCCATTGCCGCACTGGCAGACCAACGTCCGCAACCCAGCCCGGAGCAATCCAGTCCGGAGCAATCCAGTCCGGAGCAATCCAGTCCGGCCCTCGAGCCGCAACTCACCGTCTAAGCACATGCCCTACACGTGCTTCCATTTCGTCAACAGGGAACCCGGCCTCTTTCACCAGTCTCCGCGCAGGTCGCTTATTCTTAACACAGCTCGGCACACACAGGGTGCGCGCAGAATGCAGACGGATCTCTCCACCTTTTTCAATCTTCGCCGCCGCTCCCTGATCCGCGGAAACGCACTCGTTTTCGCAAGTCTGCTCCTCGCGGTCTTGCTGTCCGACTTCCCCCACAATCGTGCCACGCTTCTCCTGCTGCTGCCCGTCATCACGGCCATCGCCGGCACCTCCGAGACCATGCGCTGCCTCCAGCGCCGATGGAGCTTCTACCACGCCGGAGTCATGCTCTGCGTGTACATGGACCTGATGACCGTCTCGATCATCACCTTCCTCCTGGTCTATCCCTACTGGCGCTTCCTCTCCGCCGCGAGTTGACCGAAGGAGATGTTTCCTGACGTCTCAGCCCTGCGATATACTTGGCTGCCGGAACATCAACCAAAGACATCGTTTTGCTGAACCACTTCTTCCAGGGATGAACCATGCTCAAAGGCTTCAGGGACTTCATACTCCGCGGCAACGTGGTCGATCTCGCAGTCGCGGTAATTATCGGCGCGGCTTTCGGAGCCATCACTTCCTCGCTCACTGCCGACATCATCACTCCACTCATCTCCGCGCTAGCTGGCACGCCGGACTTCTCCAGTCTCGTCGTTCACCTGCCCGTCCTGCATCCCGTCGCGCCTCCTCATCCGTTGCCGGCAAACTACATCCCACCTGGCGAACTGCACGTCGGCAAGTTTCTCAACTCTGTCATTAACTTCCTGATCGTTGCATCTGTCGTCTATTTCCTGGTCGTTGTTCCGATTGCCAGGCTGCTGGTCCGCATGGGCCTGGGACCAGTCGCACCGGTTCCGGTCAAGTCGTGTGGTCAATGTCTATCCGAAATTCCACTCGCCGCCACGCGCTGCCGCTTCTGCACGCAACCCGCCTGAACAGGCCGCGTGCTCGTCACGCGAGCAATCGAAGGAGTCTTCCTGTGATCCACGATGTTATCTTCGCTCTGGTCTTTCTTGTCCTCATCACCGCGCCTGCCTTCATCCTCATGCGCAGCGATCGCAGCCACCAAGACCTCTAGGCATCCGGAGCCCAACACTCAGCGTCATGCTGGCGAAGCCAGAACCATCCTCGCAACTCCATGCCGGGACATCCCGTGCAGGCGGCGTCCCGTAACTCACCCCCGCAGCGCCATCTGCTCCGTCACGATCTGCGTAAGGTCTGGCTTCTTCAGCCCAAACTCCGTCTCATTGAACTTATCCACCTTGCTCGACCAGTTCATGGAGCAGAACTTCGGCCCACACATCGAGCAGAACGCCGCCTCCTTGTAGTAGTCATCCGGAAGCGTCTCATCGTGCATACCCCGCGCCGTCTCCGGGTCGAGCGAGAGCGCAAACTGCTTGTCCCAGTCGAATGTATAGCGCGCATGCGAGATCGCGTCGTCGCGGTCGCGCGCGCCGGGCCGATGCCGCGCCACGTCCGCTGCATGGGCCGCAATCTTGTACGCGATAATGCCGTCCTTCACATCCTTCTCGTTTGGCAGGCCGAGATGCTCCTTGGGAGTCACGTAGCAGAGCATTGCCGCGCCGTGCCATCCAATCATCGCCGCGCCGATCGCACTCGTAATGTGGTCGTACCCGGGAGCGATATCGGTCACCAGAGGCCCCAGCACATAAAACGGCGCGCCGTCGCAGAGCTCTACTTCCTTGTCCACCTGCAGCTTGATCTGGTCCATCGGGATGTGCCCCGGACCCTCGATCATCACCTGCACATCACTCTTCCACGCCTGGCGGGTCAGCTCCCCCAGCGTCTTCAACTCGGCGAACTGCGCCTCGTCGCTCGCGTCGGCCAGCGAGCCCGGCCGCAGCCCGTCTCCCAGCGAGTAACTCACGTCGTACTTTGCCATGATGGCCGTGATGCGATCGAAATTCTCATAGAGGAAGTTCTGTTTATGGTGGTGCGTCATCCACTGCGCCAGGATCGCGCCGCCGCGGCTCACAATGCCGGTAATCCGCTTCGCCACCAGAGGGATGTACTGGACCAGCACGCCCGCGTGGATTGTGAAGTAGTCCACGCCCTGCTGCGCCTGCTCTTCGATCACCTCGAGATAGAGGTCAATGTTCAGGTCTTCCAGGCGCTTCACACGGTTGAGCGCCTCATAGAGCGGCACCGTTCCAATCGGCACCGGCGAGTGCCGCAAAATCGCCTCGCGAATCATCGGGATGTCGCCGCCGGTCGAGAGATCCATCACCGTGTCCGCGCCGTAGTGGACCGCCGTATGCAGCTTGCGCAGCTCCTCATCCACGTTCGAGCTCAGCGCCGAGTTGCCGATATTCGCGTTGATTTTGCACAGCGACTCCACCCCAATCGCCATCGGCTCAAGCTCAGGATGATTGATGTTGGCTGGGATAATCATCGTCCCCCGCGCCACCTCGCTGCGCACCAGCTCCGCGGCAATCTTCTCGCGTTGCGCCACGTAGGCCATCTCTTCGGTGATCATGCCCTTGCGCGCGAAGTGCATCTGCGACACATTCGTGTCGCCCGTGCGTGCAGCCTCGGCCTTGCGCTTCACAATCCACTCGGCCCGGCCCGCCGGAACCGTGTAGGCGCTGCTTGCTCCACTGCCGTTTCTGTCACTTCCATTCAAGCTCACGCAGCGCTCCTTGAAGACAAAACTCTCGTCCTTTGTTCGCATCAGTATACGCCGCACGGTCGCGGCAAAGCCCGAGGCGAACCGCGCTCCTCGCTCCCTGCTAAACTTGAGCCAGCATGTTCAAGGTAGAGAAGAGTCAGATCAAGATCATCGTCGCGAGCCTCATCGTCCTCGCCACCGTGGGCTGGCTGGCCATCTCCGGCGCGTCGGACGCAGCAAACAAAAGCTACTACGTCACCATCTCCGAGCTGCAGGGCATGGGCAACAAAGCCTACACACGCCACCTCCGTGTGGCCGGCAACGTAGCGCCGGGAAGCATCCATCGCGCCGGCTCAAGCGCCAACTTCGCGCTGCTCGAGCTAGGCAAGCGCCTCGACGTGGTCTACAGCGGCACCGAGCCGCCACCCGACACCTTCAAGGACGACGCGCAGGCACTCGCCATCGGCACCTATGGCCGCGACGGCGTCTTCCACGCCACGCAGTTGCAGGCCAAGTGCGCGTCGAAGTACGCGCCAGCCCCAGGCTCCCGGCCCGGTCAGCCCGTCAAGCCGCAGACCACGGGCAAGACAGCCGCGCTGATCACCCCGGCCTTGCGCTAGTCTCAGGGCTGCGTCAAAGCCTTCAGGTAGAGATACGTGAACTCCACACCCTTGTAGAACGCCTCCACCCCAAGCCGCTCGTCCTTCCCATGCGCCCGCACGTCATCCGCGTCGATCTGGAAGCCGTTCAGCCCATAGCTGGGCACCCCCGCCGCCGTCGTGTAAATGCTGTCGCTCGCACCAGCTTCCATCGTAGGCACGATGGGCAAGGCCGACCCGCCCGGCAGCCCGGGCCAAAGCTCGCCAACCACCTGCACCAAAGCCCGTTGCACCCTGGCGTTCACCGGAGGCGGCGGTGCCGAGGTACGCTTGGCGCCCTCCGCCTTCACCATACCGGCATCGGTGACGTACTGGACCGTGATCGCCGGATCATTGAAAGTCCGGATCAACACCTGGCGGACCTCCTCGCCGGAGTGCCCCGGCAGAATGCGGCAGTTCACATTCGCCTGAGCCTGCTGCGGAAGCGCGTTCGGCGCGTGCCCGGCGGACATCATCGTCGCCACGCAGGTCGTCCGCAAGGTCGAGTTATACATCGGGTCTGCACTCAGCTTAGCCACAGAAGCCATGTCCATCGGCTGCTTCAGCACGCCGCGAATCTCCTCCGCCGTCTCGCCTTTCGCAATGGTGGCCATCTTCTCAAAGTAGGCCCGCGTCACGGCGTTCAGCTCGATCGGAAACGGCGACTTCTCTAGCCGTCCAAGGGCATCCGCCACGTGATAAATCGCATTGTCCGGCACCGGCAGCGAGCTGTGGCCGCCCTTGTTGGTCGCCGTCAGGCGAAAGTCGGCATACGTCTTCTCAATGGCTTCCACATCGAATACCGTGGCCTTGCCGTGCTCGGCATAAACGCCGCCCGCATCGGGATTGATGACAAACTCGGCCTGCATCAGCTCCGGATTGTTCTGTTCCAGCCACTCGACGCCGTTCGACTTGCCGCCTTCTTCATCCGCCGTAAGCGCCAGCGTAATGTCTCGCTCGGGCACAAAGCCTTCGCGCTTCATCTTTAGAAACGAGGTCACGAGAGCCGCGTCCCCCTCCTTGATATCCTGCGTCCCGCGTCCGTAGAAGAAGCCATCCTTCTCCGTAAAAACAAACGGATCGGTCGTCCAGTCTTCGCGTTTCGCTTCGACCACGTCCAGATGGCAGATCACCAGAATCGGCTTCAACGTGCTGCCTGCCTTGCCATGAAAGGTCGCCACCAGGTTCATCTTGCGGTCATTCGGCCCAAGCAGCTTCAGGTCTTCGGGCGCGAAGCCCCCAGCGAGAAGCCGCTGCCGCATCGCCGTAGCTGCCGCCGTGACCGACCCCACCGAGTCAGTCGAATTAATCTCAATCAGCTGCCGAAAAATCTCGCGCGAAAGCTGACGGTCGGCTGCGGAAAGCTGCAAAGACGAAGGTTGCATCTGCGCCTCAACGCCCTGGGTTACGACCAGAATCCCGGCCATCAAAATAGCTGCTGCTTTCATGCGCTCTCGCTCCGGCTCTTATACTCGCATAGGTGCTTATGCCCGCCGAAAATTCTTCGCCAGCCGCGCAGCTAACCGGAGCCGCCAAGCTCTACGGCAGCTTTGCCGCATTGCGCCCCACCACCCTCTCGCTGGCCGCAGGCACGGCAACCATCATCCTGGGCGAAAATGGCGCCGGCAAATCCACGCTGCTGCGCCTGCTCGCCGGCCTGGCTGAGCCTTCTCACGGAACGCTGCATGTGCTCGGAGCGACCCCCGCCCAGCGCCGCGGTCGCGTCGCTTACATGTCGCACACCTCCATGCTCTACGACGAGCTCTCAGCCATGGAAAACCTCCGCTACTTCGCCTCCTTGCACGGCGCCTGCAACTGCGTCGGCTCGCCGGAGATGGCTTTGCGAGCGGTCGGCCTCGACCCAAAGCTGAACCGGCCCGTTGGGCAATACTCGCAAGGCATGCGCCAGCGTGCCTCACTCGCACGCGTCCTCCAGACTGACCCCGAGCTGCTTCTGCTCGACGAGCCATTTTCAAACCTTGACGTGGGTAGCGCCCACCAGATCGTCGAGCTGCTGGCCGACTTTCTCACCTGGCCCGTGGCCGCCGGTGCCTATCGCCGAACCATCGTCCTGACCACCCACCAGGCGCATCTCGCGGGGTCGCTTGCTGACCTGACCCTGACCCTCGATCGCGGCGAGATCGTCTCCTCCGTCCCTCGCGGAGCCGCCGCATGAGGCAGGCTGCCACAGCCTCCAAAACCAACGCCGCGCGCCTGCTGGACTCGCTCGGCATCGCGTACGAGCTCCGCGCCTACACCGTCGACCCCGAAGACCTCAGCGCTATCAGCGTCGCCGGCAACATCGGCCTGCCGCCCGAGCAGGTGTTCAAAACGCTCCTCACCGCCTCCACCACCGGCGACCACACCTTCGCCGTCATCCCCGGCGACCAGGAGCTCGACCTCAAGAAGCTCGCCCTCGTCTCCGGTGCCAAAAAGCTCGATCTCGCCAGCCTCAAGGACGTCGAACCCCTCACCGGCTACATCCGCGGAGGCGTCACCGTCCTCGCCGCCAAAAAGCCTTTCCCCGCCTTCGCCGACGAAACCATCGAGCTCCACGACCTCATCAGCGTCTCCGCCGGACAGCGCGGCCTGCAGCTCCTGCTCGCCCCGGCAGACTACCTCCGCGCCTCTGCCGCCCGCCTCGCCGACCTCACCCGGAGCCCGGCGTGAACTTCGCCCGGCACGTCCTCACGCACCTCCGCAAAGACCTTCGCCTGGAGTGGCGCTCGCGCGACGCCATTACGGGCATGCTCTTCTTCTCGCTGCTCGTCGTCGTCGTTTTCTCACTCGCCTTTGATCCCACCGCAGCCGTGTCCCGCCAGATCGCCGGAGGCATCCTCTGGATCGTCATCCTCTTCGCCGCCACCACCACCCTCAACCAGTCCTGGAACCGCGAGCAGCGCAACCAGGTGCTCGACGTCCAGCGTATGGCACCCTCCTCGCCCGCCGCGCTCTTCCTCGGCAAAGCCCTCGCCAACATGTTCTTCGTCACCGCGGTCGAGCTCGTCCTAGCCCCGCTCTTCACCGTCTTCTATAACCTCCGCGCGCTTGGCCAGGCCTGGCTTCTGCTGCTTGTCCTGCCGCTCGGCACCTGGGCCCTGGTGGCCAACGGAACCTTCTTCGCCGCGCTTGGCCTGCGCACCCGCAACCGTGAGCTGATGCTGCCGCTGGTGCTCTTCCCCATCTCGCTGCCCGCGCTGCTCGCCATGGTCCAGGCCTCGACCAACATCCTCACCGGCGAGTACGAACCGGCGATCTGGATCAAGCTGCTCACCGGCTACGACATCGTCTTTACCACCGCCTGCCTGCTGCTCTTTGAACTCACGATAAACGCCGAATAACACAAGAGCATCTGCTGTCCCCTGAAAACCACCTGTCACGGCAAGACCTCATTGCGAGCAGCCGCGCTAAAATAAGTTATGGCGCAGCCTACACATTCCAAGCCGCAAGCCACCTGGATCCTGGGCTTTCTTTGGCTCGCGGCCTCGGTCCTCGTCCTTGCCTACAGCTTTCATCTAGCCCTCTTCGTCGCCCCCACCGAAGCCACGATGGGCAATGTCCAGCGTATCTTCTACTGGCACGTTCCCTCGTCCACTATGGGCCTGGTCTTCCCCTACATCAACTTCGCCGCCTCGGTCGCCTTCCTCACCCTGCGCCGCCGCAACCCCTCCGCCGCGCTCACCGCTGACGCCATCGCCGTAGCCTCCGCCGAGTTGACCCTGGTCTTCCTCACCATCTGCCTTGCCACCGGCATGCTGTGGGGAAAGGCTTCCTGGGGCATCTGGTGGGCCTGGGACGCGCGCCTCACCTCGCTCCTGCTCCTCTGGCTGCTCTATGTCGCCTACCTGATGACGCGCCGTCTCTCTTCGACTGGCCAAACCTCCACCGTCGGCGCGGTCATCTCGGTCTTCGCCGCCATCGATGTCCCTATCGTCTTCTACTCCATTGAGTGGTGGCGAACCCAGCACCCCGCGCCCGTCCTGCGGGGTGAGGGCTCGCTCGATCCCTCCATGAAGCCCGCCCTCTACTGGAGCTTCCTCGGCTGGCTGATGTGGGGCATCTTTGCCTGCGCCTTCCGCTTTGCCATTGAGCGCCGCCGCCAGCACGTCGAGCAGGCCGCCACTCGTCTCGCCATGCAGTCCGCGCTCACTCCGCGCGAGACCTTCCCCCGCCACGCCAACCCGGAGGCCAACAATGCATTTTGACGGCTGGAACACCATCGAAGGACGCCACCTGGTCTTTGCTTACGCCGCCATCTTCCTCATTCAGGGCGGCTACTTCCTGGGAATGATCCGCAGCTGGATCAACCTGAGCAAAGCCTCGAACCATCAGCAAGACTAGTCGCGAGCGCCTGACCCGGCACCCCGCCTAAGCCTTTCACACCAAACCGCCGTCATTCTGGCGAAGCCAAAGTCCCTGTATTTGTCTTTCTATCACCCGCTCGATTACCGCTCCTTTGGCACCGGAGGACCATCCTCCTGCGGCACCTCCGGGCCCTCACCAGGAAATGGCCACTTGCGATTCATCGGCTGCATCTCTTCACGCCCCGCCTTCTTCACCTCGTTCACCTTCAGGTTCTCAAACACATGCACCCCGAGCTTGCCGGCCGTCGCCAGGTCAAGATCACCGTCATGATCAAAATCCCCCACCACGATCTGCGTCCCGATACTAGCCGTCCCGTTCACTGATAACGCAATCCTCTCGAACGCCACATCCGCCGCCGCATCGGCAATCGTCATCGTCGCGCCACCCGCACCCGCGCTCGCATGGCCCTTCGCCGCAGCCAACTCCACCGCGCCCGGCAGACGATACGCATACACGACCACCGGATCATACGACCCCGGATCATTGCCCGAGTGCCCGCGATAGCGTTTCCCTGTCACTAGCTCCGGCGTCCCATCGCCGTCGAGATCAACCAGCGCCAAGGCATGCGACTGCGAGAACGACTCGTCAATCGTGTGACGAATCCACTGCGGATGCTCGCGCGCGCCCGCCTGCTCCAGCCAGTAAAGCCCGTAGCCGTGCCCTTGCCCGTAGATCAAATCCATCCTGCCGTCGTGGTTCACGTCATAGCCCAGGACCGGAAAGCCAGCATCACCCAGCGTCCAATCCGCATGCCACGTCCACTGGTCCCGGTCAGCGTCGATCTGCTGAAACCAGCCATGCGTGGTCAGCAGGTCCGCCTTGCCGTCGCCATCGATATCCGCGATGCCGATGCCATGTCCATCCTGTACATGATCCCCCACGTGGTGCACCTTTGGCTTGGCCTTGCTGAAGTCCACCCAGATCACCCCGGCGCGATTGTAGTGAGCCAGCGCCACATCCGGCTTGCCGTCGCCATTGAGGTCCGCAAACGCGCCGCCCTCCGTGTCAAAGCTGTCTGTGATCCGTTCACCCTTCCACTGCGCGCCGGCCGCGGTAGCCTTTGGCCCGGGATTCCGAAACCAGAAAAGCCCATTTGAGATCCAGCCGGCCGTCACCAGGTCCGGCAGGCCATCGTGGTCGACATCGACCACCCACTCGCCGCAGTCGGAGACAAATTCACCGTGAACCCCCACCGTTCGAAACTGGTGCTGCTTCCACTCGCCACCCTGCGCACCCGGGTTCTCATACCAGTACGCGCCGCTCAGCAGATCGACAAAGCCATCGCCGTTCATGTCAATCATCGAGATACCTTCCGCATGATCGTCGCCCAGACGATGCGTCAGGAACGCGATGCGCGGCTTGCCGTCCGGTTCCTTACCGGGCTGCTGCATCCGCTTCTCGGTCGCATGCGCCGGGTCCTGCGCGCGGCCGGCGGCAGTCAACAACAACGCTGCAATCCACAGAACAGCGCTCTTTCGAACCATCCTCATACGCACTCCTAAAGCAAATTAAATTTCGCTATGCTGCTCATCGAGTAAGTCGTCATTCTGGCGAAGCCAGAATCTCCGTATTTGTTCTTATTTGGCCACGGCACAGCATAAGTAATTTGCTCTAAACAATCTTCATCGTCTCTGGATTCCAGTGGACAATGCTGTCGCGCTCCACGCTCACATTGCTTAACAGCGCCGCACCAGCCGCACGAAAACCAAACGTCGCATCCTCAACGACCGGCCGCCGGCTGCGCACCGACGCAAAGAAATTGTGGAAGTGGTCATAGCTGTCCGAGTAGCCGGGCGGCGCAGTAAACGCCTCGGTCCTCTCGGGCGGCGAGCCGGTCGGGTGCTCCACCGGATACTTCTGCCGATACTGCTCGACATACGCCTTCTGCATCGCATCGGCAAACGTGGACACCGTGTACCCCGGCTCTTTCGCCACCGGCGTGCGCGTCACCGACACCGTATTCGTTCGGCCATCAATCTCCATCAAGCCTTCCGAGCCCGTAAACAGAAAGCCCTCGCTCTCTTCCCCGCCATCGACGAAGTTAACGTGCAGGCTAAGATTGAAGCCTTCCGGATAATCGAACAGCGCGAGCAGCACATCGTCCACATCGCGCCCATCCTTCCAGAAGCGCAGGCCGCCGGTCGCCATGGCGCGCGTCGGGCCATGCGACCCGGTGATGAAATGCGTGCCGCTGAACAGGTGAACGAACAGGTCGCCGGCCACGCCCGAGCCATAGTCCTTCCACTTGCGCCACTGAAAGAAGCGCTCGGCGTTGAACGGAATCTTCGGGGCCGACCCCAGAAACCGCGGCCAGTCGCAGCTCGCGGTCGAAGCATCGAGCGGAATCGAATAATTCCATGCGCCCAGCGACGAGTTGCGATCCCAGCGCGCCGTCACCATGTTCAGCTTGCCGATTGCGCCCGCAGCCAGCAGTTCCTTGGCCTTCGCATAGAGGATTGAGCTGACCCGCTGGCTTCCCACCTGCAGAATGCGGTTGGACGTCCGCGCCGCCTCGATGATCTCCGGCCCATCGGAATAAAGGTGGATCATCGGCTTCTCAAGATACACATCCTTGCCCGCGCGCAGGCTGTCCACCGCAGCCTGCTTATGCCAGTGGTCCGGCGTTGCGATCAACACGGCATCCACCTCCTTGCGGCTAAGAATCTCCCGGTAGTCGCGCGTCGTAAACACATCCGCGCCCCACAGCTCCTTCGCGTGCGTCAGCCGCCCGTCGTAGCAATCGGCCACCGCCACCAGCTTCACCCCCGGCACCTGCAGCGCAGTGCGTGTGTCTCCCTGGCCCTGGATGCCGGCCCCAATCAGCGCAAGCTGGATCAAATCGTTTGCTGAGCGCGGCGCCGGCTGCTGCGCGGACAACAGCGAAAAACGAGTACCCGCACCGGCAACAAGCGTCGTCTTCACCGCGGCGTTCAGGAACTTTCTGCGATCGATCATAGCCATGCACCTCGTTGCCGATAAGAAAGGTAAGCGAACCCGGCTGCATTGTCCAGCAAAGCCAGACCACATGCCCTGCATATAGACTGTTGCAGCTGCATGATCCCCGCGTTTGAGGTCTACTCCTGTGACTCTTTCCGCTTCAAAGCGAATCCTCTCTGCTTCCCTCGCTCTGAGTTGCGCGCTGCTCTGCGCCCAGACCCCCAGGCAGCCCAATCTTCAGACCAGCGCTCAGCCCGCCAGCCGGATAGCCATTCCCCCGCATGACCCCGCCATCGTTCTCTTCAACGGCTCCGACCTTTCGCAGTTCGACACCTTTATCCGCGAGCGCGGCCTGAACAGCGATCCAGACCACGTCTTCCGGGTCGAAGATGGCGTCATCCACGTCTCCGGCCATGAGATGGGCTACCTCGTCACCAAACAGCCCTTTCATCGCTTCTATCTCCGCGCCGACTTCAAGTGGGGCGAAGGCACCTTCCTCGACCGCGCCGGTCAGGCCCGCGACAGCGGCATCCTCTACAACATCCAGGGCGAGCCCAAGGTCTGGCCACGCTCCCTCGAGTTCCAGATCAAGGAAGGCGAGACCGGAGACTTCTGGATGACCGATGGCGCCGCGCTCACCGGCTCCGACAGCAAGCGCGTCACCGGACCTCCAGGAGGAGCCAAAAACATCGGCCACATTGACAAGGGACCCGAGCAGAACGTCGTCGGCTTCCGCAACACCACGGGCGAGTTTGAGCACCCGCACGGCGAGTGGAACACGCTTGAAGTCATAGTCGAGGACAAAGTCGTCCGCCAGTACGTCAACGGCAAGCTGGCCAACGTCGGCACAGATCCCTTCCCCACCGAGGGTAAAGTCCTCTTCCAGTCTGAGGGCGCGGAGATCTACTTCCGAAACATCCAGCTCTCTCCGTTAAAGTAGCCATCGCCCCCCGACCAGCCAAACATCACCAGAAATTGTTCTTACACCGGCTCTGGCAATGCTGACGTAAACGTAAACGTCACCCTTTGCGTACCCAGCCGTGGATGCTTTGCCGTAAGTAAAACCTGCCCAGCCTGCTGTCGCGCGCGAACCCAGACCGCGCCCGTGCCGCCGACCAGCGAAAACGGATTGTCGCCCAACAGCTCCGCCGGCCCTTCAAGCGTGAACACAATAGGATCGTCGGCATAGGTCCGCATCGCTCCAAACTCATCCGTCACGCGCAGTACCACGCGGGTCGTGTCGGCGCCATCCGCCAGCAGCGTCGTATCATCCGGCGTGGCCGTAAACTTCTGATCCACGCCGAGACCGGAAAGCGACTTCGAGATCACCTGCCGGCCCTTGAGAAAGCCATCGATGCGAAGGTCTCCCCAGGGAAAGCTGAACTGCCTGAGATTGGCTTTATTGAGGTCAAGAACAAACGGCGGGTAGGCGAGATGCTCAAACTCGGTGCGATCCGGATCGAGCTCAACCAGAAGCGTCCATGGATTCGAGTCCAGACTTCGTTCGCGAAGGTAGAACTTCAGATGGTCGCAGTTTGAGCAGACAACGGCCTTGGTGAAGTTCGTCGCTTCATCGCTGCGCGCCCAATGAAATGCAGGCTCAAGCACGATCTCTTCCTCCGGATCGCACTGCGATTTGTAAAAGCCGCCCGCAGCTTTAAGTTCGCGAAAAATATCCGTAACGCCGTGGTAGCAGATGCGATCGCCCGCGCCGAAGTTCGAGTGCGTGTTGTAGTCGAACGCACACCAGCCGATACCGCCGGCATACTGCGGATCGGAGGCAAGCTGGTTGTGAATGCGCGCATGCCGCAGGGTGTGCTCGCGCTGACGCTCATCGTCGTCGGTCGTCTTAGTCGGATAGGTGTGCCCGACGAACTCCGTATTCAGATATTTCGGATGGTTCGGTTTCCGGAGCGGAAACCCAAAATCGTTGATGGTAAACACATCTTCCAGCAACTCAGACTTTTCAAAGTTACGAATGCCGCCCGTCTGACGTCCAGTGTCGAGCGCATGCGCCAGCGCGTTGGTCCGCGTGTAGAAGTCGTGATCATCCTTCGACTCGTTGATACGCACGCCCCACAAAATAACGGAAGGATGGTTCCAATCGCGGCGAATCATACGCCCCACGTTGTCGATGGCAACCTGCTTCCACGGCTCGGGGCCGATGTGCTGCCAACCCGGAATCTCCTCAAGCACCAGCAGCCCGATCTCATCGCAGCGATCGAGAAAATGACGAGACTGCGGGTAGTGCGACGTGCGCACGATGTTGCAGCGAAGACTCGTGCGCAGGATGTCGGCATCGCGGCGTTGCACCCGCGCGGGCATCGCCTGGCCCACAAACGGAAAAGTCTGGTGGCGATCAAGCCCGCGCAGTTTCACGATCTTGCCGTTCAGCGAGAAGCCCGCGTCGGTAAACATTGCCTCACGAAAACCAATGCGCCGCGTGTCTTCATCGATCAGCGCGTTCTTCTCAAGCAGCCGAACACGTACCGTATACAGCTTTGGCCGGCGCAGCTCCCAGCGCTCGATGCCGTTGAGTTTGCGCAGCGAAACCGTATTCGCCGCAGGATCGCTGGTCGTCTCCGTACTCACGCTTGGATTTCCTGGTTGGCCAGGGTCCATGGCCGCATTGGGGTCCGGCTTGCCCGCAGGCTGCGCCGGCGCGGAGGCATGCGCAACCACCCTCTCGCCATCAAGCAGCGCGACATCGAGCGTCAGCTTGCTCAGCCCAGGCTGACCGGCAAGAAAGCACGTCACGTCTACGCTGGGATGCTCGCTCAACACATCCTTCGGCTGCGCGTGCAGGTTATCCAGGTACACCGGCGAGACCAGCCGCAGCGACACCTCGCGGTAGATGCCGCCGAACGTCATGTAATCGATCTCATAGCCAAACGGAGGAATGTCGGCGCGCTCGGTCGAGTTAAGCTGCACCACCAGCACGTTCTCGCCATCGCGATGAAGGTGCGGCGTCAGTTCAAAGCTGAAGGGCGTAAAGCCGCCCTTGTATTCGCCCAGCAGCGTGCCATTGATCCACACCGTCGACGCAGTCATCGCGCCTTCAAAGTCGACGAAAACACGCTTGCCGCGAGCCTGAGCCGGATATTGAAAGCGACGGCGATACGTCGACACAAACTCATAGAGCTTGTCGTCGAAGCTGTGCCATGGCAGCTTGACATTGGTGTGCGGAATGACCACCGTCTCAAAGCTGGAGTCGTCGAACGAGTTGAGCTCCGCGCCCTCTACCTTGGCGGGGTGATAGCGCCAGTTGCGATTGAGCGGCAGGATCACCCGCGAGCTCTCCCCGGCCGCGGCCTGCGCCGAAGCGGGAACGCTGGTAGTGGCAAGCAGCGAGCCAGCCGTCTTCAGGAACGTACGACGTTGCATATCAATCTCCAAAACAAGGGGAAGAGAGCGCATCCGCTCCACGAACGCGACTCACACATCGACTTCGCTAGCGGCGCTTCTCGCGGTCCAGCACCATGCCAGCTTGCGTCGCCGGCATGGAAACCGCGCCCGCACCAATCTGCTGCGGAGCCTGTTTTGCCTCGAACGACTCGAGCGCCTGCTCAGCCAGCGCATGCTGCTCGGCCTCGCGCACATGCACGTCGTGCGTGTCCAGGCTGTCGACCGCCACCCGCACCCGCCCCGCCGCCTTATACCGCTGCTCCTCGACCATCGCCTCCAGTCGGTTCAGCGTATCGCCGGAGCCGCCCAGTTCCGTCACCATGCCAGACGCCATCTCGGTCATCTCGGCCATCGCGCGCTTCATCTTCAGGTCGCTGATGCCGGATTTGAGCGACTCGATCTTGGCTCGCGAAATCGAGAACGCCACGTCCCGCGCCCGCACCAGCTCCTTATACGTCGACTCGGCCTGCTCCATCTGCTTGCGGTTCTCGCCCAGCTCCCGCTCCACCGTTTGCAGGCGCAGCGCATATTGCCCGGCCGCCCCGCGATTGCCAAGCTTCAGGTTAGCGGCAGTCTTGGCGCGCAGGTCGGCTTCGTCGGCCTCGAGCTTGCGAATCTGCCCGATCAGCCGCTCCACCATGCCCGCGTGCGAGGCCAGGCCAACGTTGAACTTGCCCATATGTTTGCGCAGGTTCTCCTGTTCCACCTCAAGCAGGGCCTCCGGATTCCGGCTCTCCACGCCTGAAACGAACAGCCCGAAAAAGCCTCTGAACAGGTTGCCGATACGACGAAACATACGTGCTCCTATCCTTGCTAAAGCTCCTCAATCAAGGCCGCTGCAGCTCCAGCATACAGCGACGCAAAGCGAACCAAACGCAATCCGTTCCCCGCAGCTACTCATACTCGCGAATCCGAGGCGCGAACCCAAGAAAGATCAGCACGGCAATCACCACCAGCATCACCGACGCCTTCACCTCGCCCGCCTGCAGCCCGGCAAGCCCTTCCTGCACGGATTGATCGAACGCTGTTTGGTTGATCAAGAGCGTCTTTTCGAGCGAGCGATCAAACACCTCGAACGCTCCCTCGGACTGTCCCGCGCCCGGCCCGAGACAAAGCTCCAGCGCCTGCTTGGATTGCCCGCTCCGCTCCAGCCGATCAACCTCGGCATCTACGCCCACAACCTTCTCGAAGTCGTCGAACATTGCAAGCGCCGCCTCACGCTCGCCGGTAAACGTCGTGTTGTTCAGTTCGTCGGCCAGGTAACCGGAGAACCCGCGCACGTGGCCACCGCCTCCCAGCTGTGCCACCACCTGCACCGCAGTCTCGGACGGCGGCAACTCGGCCAGTGTATAGACATTTTGCGTGAACAGTCCCTGGTCGAGCGCCGCCCGGCCCGGATCATATAGCGAGCGGCTCTCGTCGCTCTTCGCCTCATACGCGAGCGCCCGCGCCCGCCACAGCGCATGGATCGACGTGAACGCATCCTCCTTGGCAACTTTCAGCTCCCCCTGCTCTTCGCCCATCGCGTCCAGCGCCCACGTTGTCAGGCCAAGCAAAAGCAGCGTCGCCAGCAGCAGCAGCGGGTTGAACGTCCGCCGCGTGCGCCGGCTCAAAAACATCTGCACAATCACCATGGCCGCCAGCGCCAAAAGCCCCGTAAGCAGCACAAACGCGCGTGCCGCAAACGACGTGGTCGCCTGCCGGCTGTACGTGCGCTCGAGCACATCGTGGTTGGCCTGGTCGAGCGCATCGGCAGCCGGCAGCAGGGTCTCATCAAGCAGCCTGGCCGCTTCGCGATAATCCTCGATCGCCCCTGGCCGCTTCGCCTCGTGGTCGTCCCGCGACTTCTGAATCAGACGCTCATACGTCCCCATGCCGACCTCGAGCGTCTGGATCGGCCTCCGCTCGGACTCGCCATAGGTGATATTGCCGGCCGCCGCGATCAACGCCCGCGCCGCCTCCACGCGCTTCGCCTCATACGCCCGCACTGCCCCCGCCGCGGCGTCCGGAGGCAAGAGCAGCTCGTCCACCGCATCTGCATCCATATCGGCCAGCGCGGACTTGATGTGCTGCGCCGCAATAATGCTGGGCGCCGTGTCCCTGCCCACCGTCTTGATCGCATCCCGATGCACGCCCACGCCCACCAGCAACGCAGCCAGCAGCAGCCCCACGCACACCAGCAACGCCGCCCGCCCAGCCTTCAGCATCTCGAGCGTATTCCAAGAGCGCGCCGGCGAGGCAGGCACCGGAATCATCGTCGCCATCGGTCCCTCCTCACTGAATCGCTCTCACGGTGATCGAGGTCCAGTGCCCCAGCGCAATCCGGTCGCCATCCGCCAGCCGCTGATCGGTCATGGGCGGCACCTCCGCGCCGTTCAGCCGCGTCCCGTTCGCCGACCCGATGTCGCGCAACACCAGGCCCGCACCATCCAGCTGCAGCAACGCATGCCGGTGCGAAACCGCGTCATCCCAGAACACCGCAATCTCCGGAAAGATCGCCCGAGCTTCACTCTTGCGCCCAATCAGGCTGGCCGCCGCCTCCAGCCGAAACGTAAACGGCCCAACCCCCACCGGCACCTCGGGGCTGCCCGGCTCACGCAACGCAGCGTCGACCGCCACCTCTACCTCCCAAGCCGTAACCGCTGCAGGTGGCGCGTCTTGCGCGTCCGCAGCCGGAGGCACAGCCATCCCCGGCAGCTCCCCCCGCGCTCCCGTCAAGAAGTTGTAGCCGCAGATCTCGCAGAACACCACATCCCGCGGCTCACGCGCAACGCCGCACTCCGGACAACTCTCCGCACAGCCCTGTGCAGCCGGCAGCTCCGACGCCAACGCCGCACCCTCCAACTTAGCCCCGCACTCCGAGCAGTAATCCGTCTCGGTCGACGCATGCCCTTTCGGACAGATACCAGCCTCCATAGTTCCTCTCACGCGCTCTTCACAATCCGCGCCGTCTTGGTCGATCGTGTCTCAAGCGCCATCGCATCTTCCTTCGCCACGCCGCCCTTCAGCCGCACCGTTCCCTTCTCCGCGTCGTCGACATCCACCACCCGCCGCAGCAGCTTCGCCGTGGCCTCGTTGCCGGAGTCATGCGCCAGCTTCACCGCCTTGCCCAGCAGCACCGTCGCCCGCTCTGTCTCGCCCTGCGCCCGCGCGTCCAGACCCTCCTGGATCGACTCCGCCAGCTCCGCCTGCCCGGTGTAATGCGCCACCACGTTGTTGATCTTCGTCGATTTTCCTTCGTCGTCCGTCCATATAGCCAGTACGCGCGCCTCCGCCACTTTGTTCTCGACGCCGGCCTCGCTGTACACCAGGCTCGCCCGCCCAGCGAGCACCTCGTCGCCCACCTTTCCCGGCGCCACCTCAATGCAAAAATGAAAGTCGCGCGACTCCCTCTTGGCCCATGCGCCGGTCGGATACTCGCGCATCTGCGGCTTGATCTGGCGCGCCCGCCCCGTCAGGTCGACGATCGCCGGACTCACCTCCTTGCAGAACTTCACCCGCGCCCCCTGCGGCGTCCACAGCCGCAACGAAACGTCGCTCACCGTCTTGCTCAAAGCCTTCGCAAGAATCGCCCGGAAGTCCGTATCGATCTGCGCCGGCGAAGGAATGATGTCGGTCGTGCCCAGCAAACGGCCCGCGATCCGCCGCAGCTGCTCCACCTGCCAGTCCGTCCCCACCCCCCGGCAATCGCACTGGAACACGCCCTCGCACTGCGTCAGCGAAGCCTCGAGCGCCGTCCCGTCCGTCAGATCGTTCTGCCCATCGGTCAAGAGCAGCGCCTGCCGAATCCCGCCGCCCGCGACGTTGAACTGGTCAAGCGCCGCCCGCAGCCACCACGAGATCCGCGTCCCGCCGCTCGCCCGAATCGCATGGATCGCCGCATACGCCCGCTGCTTGGCCGCCGGGTCCGCGCGCGCCACGGGACAGATCAGGTTCGCCTGATCCGCACCCGTGACAATAAAAAAGCTCGAATCGGCCGGAAGCAGCTCCACCAGCTTGCCCAGCGCCGCCTTCGCCGCGACGATCTTGCCGCCCTCCATTGACCCCGAGACATCGCACAGAATGCCAAACAAGCGCGGTGCCGCCACGGCCGCCGTGCCCTCGCCCGCAGTCACGGTCATAATCGCGTGCACCTCGCCCGTACCCGCGGGAAGATACTCGTTCTGAAACGTCTCCGCCCTAAAATCCCCTGCCATGCCATCTCCTCTTCTTGCTTGCAAGCCGTCATTCTGGCAAAGCCAGATCCCCGTATCGGCTTTTGCTTACAACCGCAGCACAATCACCGTAACGTTATCCTGACCACCCCGTTCATTCGCAAAGCGTACCAAGCCGTTCGCCACCGCCAACGCATCTCCCTCCCCCGCCTCCCGCAGCAGCTCACCCATCGCCTCGTCCGTCGGCGCATAGTTCCACAAGCCATCGCTGCACAGCAGCAGAACTCCCAGTCCGGGCAGCGCAAAACGCACCACCTCCGGCGCCGACGCCTCGCCCGCATCTGCCCCCACCCAGCGCGTAATCGCGTGAGCCTGCGGCGATTGCCGAGCCTGCTCGACCGAAACCTGCCCACTCGCAACCGCTTCGTTCATCCAGGAGTGATCCCGCGTCAGCGCCCGAGCCCCGGCCCCGTCCACCCAGTAGGCGCGGCTGTCGCCCACCCAGCCCACCGTCGCCTGCCCATCCTGCACCAGGGCCGCCACCACCGTCGTCGAAGGAGGATTTCCTCCTCCCACCCGCGCCGTGCGCGTCACCAGACTCGCCTCGCCTGCTGCCAGCGCCCGCCGCAAAACCGCCTCCGGCTCGGCAATCGACGGAGCCTCGAAAGCCTCCGCCAGCGCCGCAACCACCCCCTCCACCACCGCCGCCGACGCCGTCTCCGAGCTCTGCGAACTCGAAACGCCGTCGCACACCACCAGCCCGTACCCGCCGCCGCCCGCACACACGCCGAACCGGTCCTCGTTGCGCTCATGCCTCTGCCCGCGGTCGCTCACGCCCGCAAACTCCGCCGAGAGCGCCTCCTCCACATGGTCGCTCGCCGGCCTCCGCACCCGTCGTCCACAGCGCAGGCAGAATCCGTCCTCATCCACCTTGCCGCAAACGCAGCCCTCCGCGACCGCAGCATGCAAAGCCGCGCCACAGTTCTCGCAGAACAGATCGTCTTCCGGCACCGCAGCCGCACAAGCGGAACATTGCATGGAACCCATCCTCGTCCGATTCAGATAAGCGTACGTGGACGCATCTGGTTCGCCTCATCCACCAGCCGGATCCGCTCGTCCCCGCTCGCAAACCGCGCCATCGAGCGCAGCGAGCTCTCTAAACCAAGCCGCAGCGACTCCTCTTGCAGCGGCTGCCCAAAAATCTTCGTCTCCGCGCTCGCCGTCACGCCACGCGTCCGCACCCCCTCGACAGCCGCGCTCAGGATCTCCCCACTCACCAAGAACCTGCTCCCCCCCTGCAGCGACAGGCTCTCGACCAGCGCAGAAGCCGCAGCAAGATCGTCCGCCGCCGGAGCCCCGCGCTCACGCCGGGCCGGATCATGCCGCACCAGCACTCGCGCCGCCTCCACCCGCGACCGCAAATAGAGCGACGAAGACTGCGGAATCCTCCCCAGCGCCGCCACCGCCGCCTTCCGATCGCCCTGCGCGTCATGACACCGCGCCAGCCCGAACACCGCCGACACAAACCCCGGGTCGGTCGCCGACACCAGCTCATACATCTTCGTCGCCACCGACCCATCCCCGCTCAGCTCCGCCGCCAGCCCCAGCGCCAGCTTCGGCGCAAGCTCGCCCGGCAGATCGAAATACACCTGGTCGAACAGCCGCCGCGCCTCCGCCACATGCCCCTGCGCCAGCTTGGCCCGCGCCTCAAACCACAGCACCCGCCAGTCCCACGGGTCTTCCTGGGCCAGCTTACGCAGCAGCTCTTCCGCCTCCGCAAACGCGCCCACATCGCACAACGTAGCCGCCAGCCGCAGCCGAGCCTCACGCGATTTGCCAAACTGCTGCGCGGCCAGCCTGAGCGCCGCCACCCGCTTCCCCACATCCGCTACGCTGCCCGCGCTGCTCACCGCCTGCGCTCCAGAGTCCTCTAGATCGAGCGTCGGCACCGGAAGCTGCCGGTAATCCGGCCGCACCGGCTCTACCTCACTGCCTCCATCGAGCGTCAGCAGGTCGGCCCCAAAGTCCAGGCTCACCCCCGGCCGCGGCGTCCCGGTCTCCGCCGCAACCACCTCCCGCAGCACGCCCAGCAGCTGCTCGGCCATCTCATCCGCAGTCGTAAACCGGTCGTCCGCCTTCTCCGCCGTCGCCTTCAGCAAAAGCCGGTGGAGCGACTCCTGCCCGGCAAACCTCGGCTCTTCTTCCGGCCCCGGCAGCGTATACCGGTGCTCCTTCCCAAAGCCACGAATCTCGGTCAGCAACACCGCCAGCGTCCGCCCAATCGTGTACAGGTCGGACGCCCGCGTCGGCCCCGCCCCAGCCTCCGGCGCGCTGTAGCCCACCGTCCCGTAGATGTCCCCGCCGCTATCGTATATCCGGCGCACACCGCCCATGTCGATCAGCTTCACATCGTCCTTCTCGAGCATCACGTTGTCCGGCTTGAAGTCGCAGAACACCAGCCCCAGCCGATGCAGATACCCGAACGCCGGCAGAATCCGGTGAATGTACGCGATCGCCTCGGCCACCGGCAGCGGCCCGCGCTCCTGCCGGATCTGCTTCAGCGTCTTGCCGCCCACGTACTCCATCACGATGAAGCCTTCGCTCCCCGCCTGCACGAAGTTGTATATGCCCACGATGTTCGGGTGCTTCACCGCCGCCAGGAACTGCCGCTCCGCCACCGCCACCGACGCCGCCGACTCATCCTGCGTATTCAGCAGCCCCTTCAGCACCACGTACCGCGACAGCATCGTGTCGAACCCAAGATAGATCCACCCCAGCCCGCCAAACGCAATTGGTCCCTTCACCAAATACTGCCCCGCCACCACGTCCCCGGCCTTAAGCCCCGGCACAAAGCTGTACTTCATCCCGCATTTGCCGCAGAAGCCCGCTTCCCGCCGCAGCGGAGCCTCGCACCGCGGACAAAACCGCTTCCGCTCCGGCACCACCGGCTCCAGCAGCACCGCCCGCTCCGGGTCGGCCGAAGGCAGGTCCGGCAGCGTCACCAGCCCCGCGCCCAGCTGCTTCCGGCTCGCCCGCGAAGTCGAAGAACTTGTCCGCCGCGACCCGGCACCCGAGCGGCTCACCGGAGAAGACCCCGTCCCCGTAGTCACCCGGGACGAAGTCACCCGCGATGAAGTCACCCGCGCACTCGCAGCCGCCGCAACCCGCTTCACCTCCGCCAGCCCGCACACATTGCAGTAGCCATCCTCGATGACCCCTGCGCATCCCCCCTGTCGGCACGCCACTCCGTTCATCGCGGCCCCGCCAGCCCGACGCGCCGCGCCCCACTCACCCGCTTCTCATACTCCCGCACCGCCGCCCCCGCCCGCTCCAAATCCGTCGGCCGCGCATAGAGCAGCGTCTCCGCCGCACTCGCCGCCTCCGCCAACAAGCCATCCTCGGCCACCCCGTAGGCCCGAGCCTTCGCCCGAAGCGCCTCCAGCCGTCCCCGCAGCTCCGCCCGCGTCTCGAGCAATCCCCGGCTCGCCGCCAGGCTCGCCCGCTCCTCCGCCAGACATGTATCGAGCGCCCGCCGCAGGTTCCGCAGCCCCACCCCCACCGCCTCCACCAGCCCCTCCACGCGCCGCCGCTCCAGCCGCTCCAGCCACAGGCAAAGCTCTGCCTGCTTCTCCACCGGCACTGGCAGCGGCACCCGATCCGCCCCCACAACCTTCCTCCGAGCCTCCGCCAAAGCCTCCTCCGCCTCACGATGCGCCGTACCCAGCGCCTCCACCTGCACCCGCGCCTCCCGCATCCCCTGCGCCAGCGCCTCAGCCTCTGCCGCCAGCCCAGCCAGCCTTCCCAGCACCGGCCCAAGCCGCGCCTCAAAGTCCTCCATCGCTCCAAACGGATCGGACCCAACCTGCATACGAAGCTCCTCTAACACCGCCTCCGCACGCGTCCGTTCCGCCGCCCCGCGCGCCCCGAGCGCCTCCACCCCCACCCCAAACCGCGCCAGCTTCGCATCCGCGCCCTCGACCGCCGCCGCCATCTCGTGCCAAGCCTCATCCACCCGCAGCACCGCATCCCGCGCCGCCACAAACGTCCGCGACATGATCGCCAGCAGCTCATCCGGCGAAAAACACTCCGCACGCGCCACCCCACTCAGCAACGTTTTCTGGTCCATCGGCACGTCCAGCGCCGGCAGCCGGATCGTCCGCTCCCCCAGCAGCCGCCGGATCTCCGACGCCTTCGCCTCGCCGCCAAAAAAAGCCGGCAGTTCCGCCCGCAGCTTTCCGGCCCGGTCGATCACCTCATGCAGCAGCCCAAAATGCTGGAAGATCGTCAGCATCGCCCCGAGCGAAGGCTCCACCCGCGCCGCGGTCACCCCCGTCAGCACAAGCTTCGACCCCCCACCCGAGCCCGTCAGCAGCTGGTACGTCGAATCCGCCTGCAGCTCCAGCAAGTTCTTCGCGATCGCCGCCAGCCGGTTGTTCCACTCCACCAGCGCACTGTCGATTTCCTGAAGCTTCATCCCTGTGCCCGCGGCGACAACGCTCTGTGTAGTCGCAAGCAAATCTTATCAAGGCCTCCAAAGTCGAGAGTACGCAGAGCAAGCCACAAAGGTTCCAACCTTTATGTCGTCATTCTGGCGCAGCCAGAATCCCCGTATCTGTTCTTCGACTCACCTCGTAGCCTCAGGATCACGCTCCCTCATCGCCGCTCCACCACCAGCACCACCCCCCGCTTCGGCCGCAGGTTCACCGACGTCGTCATCGGCAGCTCCTCCGGCGCACCCGGCACCGGCCGCAACCTCCACTCCCGCGCAATCGTCGCCAGCACAAACACGCCCTCCATCCACGCCAGCGACTCCCCAATGCACTGCCGCGACCCGCCCCCAAACGGGAAATACGCAAACTTCGGCCGCGCGCCCTTCCCTTCCTCCTCAAACCGCTCCGGCCGAAACTCCTCCGGATCCGTCCAGAACCGTGCATCCCGATGCACCACAATCTGCGGCGCCAGCAGCATCGCTCCCGCCGGAATCGTGAACCCGCGCACCTGGTACGGCTCCGGCCCCGCGCTCCGCCCCAGCACCCAGACCGTCGGATACAGCCGCATCGCCTCCGCAAATACCATGTACGCATAGCGCAGCTTCGGATAGTCCTCCGCCGCCGGCCGCCGCCCACCCAGCACCCGCACCACTTCTTCCTGCAGACGCTCCTGGATCTCCGGATGCTTCGCCAGCATCCACAGCGTAAAGCTCAGCGCATTCGCCGTCGTCTCGTGCCCCGCCAGCATCACCGTCAGGCACTCATCCCGCACCTGCTTGTCACTCATCCCGCCCGTGCCGTCCACGTCCTCGCTCTCAAGCAGCATCGAGAGCAGGTCCCCCCGATCTCCCGGACTTCGCCGCCGCTCCGCAATCATCCCGTACAAAATCGCGTCCAGCGCTGCAATTCCCTTCTGCACCTTCCGCATCGGCCCAAACGAAATCTTCTGCAGCTGCTCGATCAGCGCCTGCGGAATATACCCCGGCGGAGGCGTAATCATAAACGCGCTCACCGCCGCCGCAATCGCCCGCGCCTCCGCCTCGCTATCGATGTCGAACAGGCACTTCCCCACAATCCGCAGCGCCACCAGCAGCATTTGCGGATGCACATCCATCGTCCCCGCCTGCCAGCGCCCGGTAATCTCCGCCGCATACTGCGCAATGACCTCGCCATACGCCGCAATCCTCTGGCGATGAAACGCCGGAGCCGCCAGCCGCCGCTGCCGCATATGCAGCGGCTCTTCGCTCGTCAGCAAGCCCTCGCCCAGCAGCGCCCGCGCCCGCTGCATCACCAGCGCCCGCCGGTTGCGCCGCTCATTATCGACCATCAGCTCCTGGATCAGCGCCGGATGGTTGAACTGGTACACATGCCCTTCAAACGCACGAAAGTGCACCAGGTCCCCATAGCGCCGGGCATTCTCAGTCAGGAACTCCACCGGATCCTGCCGAAACATTTGCCCCGTCAACAGGCGCGGAAGTATCTTCGGCCCTGGCGGGTACACCGCCCCAGCTGCGGCGCGAATCTGTGGTTCGGTGGTCATGCAACCATGTTAAGCGTGCCCTTCCCAACCGCGTTGATAACATCGACGCCGCCCACGTCAGTGTGGAACCAACACAGAAACCTCCGTCATGTAAGAAACGTCCGTCATTCTGGCGAAGCCAGAATCCCCGTATTCCGCATCCTGCCTGAGAGCGCAAGTCTCTTCGGAGACTTTGCAGAAAAAACGCAGATGCGGCATCCTGTACCGGCCTCGGACGGCGGGTAGCATCACCCTTGCGAGACAACGACTTTTATTCAAGCTCGAGCGAGCGATTAATTGTTCCCGAAAGTTGGGAACAGGCGGCCAGAATGCGAGTTCTTATCTCCGCTTCCTTCTCTCCACTCTCATATTCATCCTCATAGGCAAGTTCAATGAGGAGCGAAAAAGGCGAATCGGGAGGCGATGCCCAGTCGTAGACCGCCGCGATCCGACTAGCACCATCAAGGGGATCCAGCTTGCCTTGGTTAATACGCCTGGCTAGCAGCAGACCAATCGCCTCCCTGGCTTGACCTTCGCTAAGGGGCGCTCGAACTCCTGTTTCCATAAACATCGCGTCCACAAATTCATCCAGGTCAGCACGCACGGGTCTCATTTCTCCCGCGCAGCGTCTCAACCACTTTCCATCGAAACCACGTTCAAGGAGACTCGCTGCTAATCCGGGCATGGTTTCTGAAGGAATCTCATGTGAATACCAAAGAGAGGCGATTACCACCGGTTCCAGCGTATTCCACTGGTGAGGAGGGATCGCGTAGAACCTCCCGGGCACAGCGGCATGAGGCAAAGGTGCGATCGAAAGCGTCTGAAGACGATCATCCGCCCTACGAGAGGAACGTCTGAAGAGCCAGGCCGCCGCCAATCCCGACACTACCGAAGCCAGAGACAAAAGACTCAATTCGCTCTCCTCGAACAGAATCAGAATACGGTCTTCCTCTAAGAGAACCAGAGATTCCATAGAACCGCGTTTCGGCAACTCCGACCCGGTCATCACAGACACATCTTTGCCGAAAACCTGACTTCGAGGGATCTCCAACTGTTTGTATCAAGGTCTCTGCTGCAATAGCATTCAGGCCATGAGCGAATCAGAGCAGATCGAGTGCGCCAAGCATGGAAAGGCCGTAATGACTTTTGTCTGCGAACACTTAGCCTGCGATCCCCACCAGGTATGGCACTCCTTGCCTCCAGACTCTGATAACAGATGGCCGGACGCTTGGTGTTCTAGCTGCCACGCGAATTATCTGCTCGAAAACGAATGGAACGAAAAAAATGAAGGCGGACTCACAGCTAAGCTGATCTGCCATCGCTGCTATGAGATCAGTCGCACGCTCGGAACCTCGGTCTACGTGGAGTAGAAGCTTTTTAGCTGCTCACCCTTGGAAACGGGGTTTCCGGAAAACGTTCCCAATCGTCCTCCGCTACCCACCACTCCAGGGTATGCTTGGCGAGTTTCAGCTCTAGAAACAGCCACACCTGAAACCCAGACTCGAAGCTAACCCACGCCCCCGCCCCAAGCTGGCAAGCAAAACCCCGCTCTCTTATACTCATACCTGACCATGCCCAAGCAAGAATTCCAAACCGAAGTCAATCAGCTCCTCCAGCTGATCATCCACTCCCTCTACTCGAACCCCGAGATCTTCCTCCGCGAGCTCATCTCGAACTCCTCCGACGCCCTCGACAAGCTCCGCCACCTCACCCTCACCGACGACCTCTACAAGGCGCTCCCCTTCGACCCGCGCATCGAGCTTGAGCTCAACGAAGAGCAGAAAACCCTCACCCTCGCCGACACCGGCATCGGCATGAGCGAGGAAGACCTCGTCTCGAACCTCGGCACCATCGCCCGCTCCGGAACCAAGAACTTCCTCACCCAGCTCTCCGGAGACGCCCGCAAAGACTCAAACCTCATCGGCCAGTTTGGCGTCGGCTTCTACAGCGTCTTCATGGTCGCCGACAAAGTCGAAGTCGTCTCCCGCAAAGCCGGCGAAGAACAGGCCTGGCGCTGGACCAGCGACGGCAAAACCGGCTTCGAGCTCGAGCCCGCCGAGCGCCCCGTCGCCGGCACCACCGTCCTCATCCACTTCAACGAGGAAGGCGCGCAGTACGCCAACAGCTGGCGCCTGCAGGAGATCGTCAAGAAGTACTCGAACCACATCGCCTTCCCCATCTTCCTTACCTACGACAAGAGCGAGTGGAACGCCGAAGAGAAAAAGTCTGACAAGATCCGTACCACCGAGCAGGTCAACGCCGCCAGCGCCCTCTGGCGCCGGTCCAAGTCCGAGCTGACCGACGAGGACTACAAAGAACTTTACAAGTCCCTCTCCGGCGACAGCGAAGACCCCCTCTTCTGGTTCCACACCAAGGCCGAAGGCAGCCTCGAATACACCACCCTCTTCTACATCCCGGCCAAGGCTCCACTCGACCTCTACCAGGCCGAGTACAAGGTCGGCGTCAAGCTCTACGTCAAGCGCGTCTTCATCCTGGACGACGCCAAAGAGCTGCTCCCGCCCTACCTGCGCTTCGTCCGCGGCATCATCGACAGCGAAGACCTCCCGCTCAACGTCAGCCGCGAAATCCTGCAGCAAAATCGAGTCCTCACCAGCATCCGCACGGCCAGCGTCAAGAAGATCCTCTCCGAACTGAAGAGCGTCGCCGAGAAGCAGCCCGAGCTCTACCTCACCTTCATCACCCAGTACAACCGCCCCCTCAAAGAGGGCCTCTACGGCGACTACCCCAACCGCGAAACCCTGCTGGACCTGGTTCGCTTCAAGTCCACCGCAGTCGAGGGCCTCACCAGCCTCGCCGACGCCAAGGGCCGCATGAAGGAAGGCCAGAAGAGCCTCTACTACATCACCGGCGGCTCGGAGTCCCTGCTCCGCACCTCGCCTCTACTCGAGATCTACAAGAAGAAGGGCTTCGAGGTCCTCCTGCTCGACGACGAGATCGACGAAATCGTCTTCTCCGGCGTCGACCAGTACGGCGACACAAACCTGAAGTCCGTCGGCAAGGCCTCCACCAGCGAGGACCTCGCCGGCGACGACGCCTCCAAGCCCGATAAGGCCGAGGCCCTCAAGCCTCTGCTCGACAAGCTCAAGGCCACCCTCGGCGACCGCGTCAAGGACGTCCGAGCCTCCGTGCGCCTGGCCGAAAGCCCCTCCTGCATCGTCTTCGACGAGGAAGAGCCTTCGCTCCAGATGCAGCAGATGCTCCGCGCCATGGGCCAGAAAGACATCCCCGCCCCTAAGCCCACCTTCGAGATCAACCCCGATCACGAGATCATCCAAAAGCTTCTCGCCCGCTCCGACGACAGCCTCACCGAAGACGCCGCCTGGCTGCTCTTCGACCAGGCCCTGCTCATGGAAGGCATCCCGCTCCAAAACCCCGCCAGCTTCGTCCAGCGCCTGAACCACGTCCTCAACCTGTCGGTCTAGACACCCCACTCCGTAGCTGTATTCCGGCCACCCAGCCCTGCGATCACGCCCACCCCGGGCGCGATCGCGGCTTTGTCTCTGTCCCATTTTGCGCCAGAGACCCTGCATCCCGCCTCCACGCCCGCACGAGCAACTATCCCTCCGCATCTCAGTTGATAAAGAGAATTCGGAGAGTCTCGCTGCTTTCCATGAGCGGTTTCCGTGGAGGCGTTTTCCCGCATGAAGTTCCTGCACCTGTTCCCTGCGTCCCTGTTGCTTCTCTCCTCCGCTGTCCTCCAGGCCCAGGCCGTCTACACCGCCAACCGCACCCCCGTCCAGATCGGCCTCGGCTTCACCCTGGCCTCGCCTGACTACGGAGAAAAGTTCATCAAGGGCGTCTCCCTCTTCGGAGACCTCGGCCTCCCTCGCCGCTTCTCGCTCGAAGGCGACATCCACTACGTCAGCCTGCTCACCCCCACCGACATCGGCGAAAATACCTTCCTCCTCGGCCCCCGATACACCCTCCTCCACCAGGACCGCTTCAACGCCTACGTCAAAGCCATGGGAGGCATCGGCCGCTTCGTCTACCAGCTCGGTTACTTCCAGCAGCCCCACACCGACACCTTCACCGCCCTCAGCTTCGGGGCCGGCATGGAGTACCGCGCATCCCGCCACCTCAACGTCCGCGCCATCGACATCGAAGCCCAGAAGTGGCCCAACTACAGCCCCCACACCCTCAGCCCCTTCGTCGTGACGTTCGGCGTCGCCTACATCCCCTAAATCAACCAAGGGTCCGGGTGCCCCAGGTCTCGCCTCTGAGACCTGGGTTTCGAACAACCCTTACTTCAAGCCCCTATCCCACTCCTAACACCCCGTCCGCCGCCGCCCCCCCAGCAACTTCACCTTCCGCCCCACCGGAGCCTCCTCCCCCTGCCCCGCCGCCGCCACCCACGGCTGGCACCCCGGGCACCAGTACGTCGACCGCGCCTGCTCCCCCTGCTTCCGCATCTCGACCACCGCCCCGCACCGTCGACACTCCTGCCCCTGCCGCCCATACACCCACAGCCGCTCGCTCCGGTCACTTGACCCCGTCGTTCGCCGGTTGCCCGAGTACGTCACAATCCCGTCCCCTGCCCCGTCCAGCACATTTACCTTCAGCCACTTGCCCGAGACCTCCGCCATCACCTCCAGCTCCCGCTCCGTCATCGTCGCCATCGCCCGGAACGGGTTCACCTCCGCCGCAAACGCCACCTCGCTCTTATACACATTGCCCAGCCCCGCCAGCACCCGCTGGTTCAACAACACCACCGCAATCTCCGCCTCCGGATGCTCCGCCCCATACGCCCGCAGCCGAGCCACGCCGGCGTCGACCGTATACTCGCCCCCCAGCAGATCCACCCCCAGCTTCGGAATCTGCGAATACCGTTCCAGCGACCGAGCCGTATGAAACTCCGCCACCGGCACATTGAACGCCACTGCCTGCCAGTCTGCCGTCCGGATCACCGCGCGCATCCGGTCTTTGCCCATCCACCACTTCTCGCCCGTCCGATACAGGTGCCAAGACCCGCTCATCAGCATATGCGTCACCAGGATCAGGTCCCCCGAGAAGTGCACCAGCAGCCACTTGCCCTGCGCCTCCACCTTCTCCACCATCCGCCCCGCCACCGGAGCCTCATCGTTCACCCTCGCCAGCGGCGCCAGCCCCGTCTCGAACCCCGTGCAAACCTTGCCGCCGATCGCCCGCTGCATCGCCCGCGCCGACCGATAGATCGTATCCCCTTCCGGCATCCCGCCCTCCACTCTCCACTCTACCTCTGTGCGTCTCTGTGCACCCTCCGTGTCCTCTGCGCTCGCTTCGCTCTTTCGCCAGGGGAACAAATTCCCTCTCTCCACGGTCTAATCACCCAGCCGTTCAGGAGAAGACCCTTGCGCAATCTAACCCCCTTCGCCACCTTGGTCTTCCTCACCTCCGCGCAAGCCCAGACAAACCACCCCACCCCCAAGCCCACCACCCAGCTCCCCATCACCCGCGTCGCCCTCTACAAAAACGGCGTCGGCTTCTTCGAGCACGCCGGCCGCGTCACCGGTGACCAGTCCGTCACCATCGACTTCACCTCCGCCCAGCTCAACGACGTCCTCCAATCCCTCACCGCCCTCGACCTCTCCGGCGGCCGCATCTCCGGGGCCGACTACAACTCCACCACGCCCCTCGACCAGCAGCTCAAAACCCTCCCCCTCGCCCTCTCCACCGACCCCTCCGACGTCGACTTCTACAACGCCATCCGCGGAGCCCGCGTCCAGGTCACCGCCCCCGGCATCTCGATCAGTGGCCGCCTCCTCGCCATCGATCTCCGCGCCCAGACCCGCAAGAATCCCGATAACTCCACCGACGAGACCGGCAATCGCCGCTTTCTCACCGTAGTCTCCGACACCGGCGCCGTCCGCACCTTCGAGCTCACCTCCGCCACCTCCGTCATCCTGCTCGACACCGCTCTCCACACCGACGTCACCCGCTATCTCGAGCTCCTCGCCAGCACCCGCAATGAGGGCCTCCGCCACCTCACCCTGCTCGACCGCGGCACCGGCAGCCGCGACCTTCGCGTCTCCTACATCTCCGAGGTGCCGGTCTGGAAGTCCACCTACCGCATCCTGTTCACGGACAGCAAAGCCGACCAGACCGCCACCCTCCAGGGCTGGTCCGTCGTCGACAACACCACCGGCTCCGACTGGATCAACGTCCACCTTGACCTCATCGCCGGAGCTCCGCAATCGTTCCTGCAACCTCTCTCCACCCCCTACTACGCCCGCCGCCCCGAGATCCCCCTACCCGCCGAAGCCCAACTCACCCCCCAAACCCACGAATCCGGCGACACCCCGGAACCACGCGTAGCCGGGGTAGCAGGGATGGCAGGCATGGCAAGCGAATCCGTCAGCGTGGATGCGGCACCCATGGCAGAAGCTCTGCAGAGAAATTTTGTCGGCCGCAGTCTCGGCTCTGGCACTGGCGGCGTCATCGGCGGTATCCCCGGCGGCATGGGAAGTTCCCCAACTCCCATCCTCAAAGCCGCACCCGTGGACTACGCCCAGGTCGCCAACCAGTCCCTCGCCCCCCAAACCACCACCGCCGCCTTCGACGACTTCTTCGAATACACCCTCACCGACCCCATCACCATCCGCAAGAACGAGTCCGCCCTCGTCCCCATCCTTCAAACCAAACTCCCCATCGAGCGAGTCACCCTCTGGTCGCAGCGCCAGCCCACCGCCCTCCGCGCCCTCTGGCTCACCAACGCCTCCACCCTCACCCTCGACCGAGGCTCCTTCGCCATCGTCGAAAACGGCAGCTTCGGCGGCGAAGGCCTCCTTGATCCAATCCACCCCGGCGAAAAACGCCTCCTCTCCTATGCCGCCGACCAGGCCGTCCGCGTCTCCGAGTCCGGCTTCCGCAACAACAACCGCCGCGTCAACCGCCTCCAGATCAGCAAAGGCGTCCTCACCGAGACCTCCACCGACATCGTCGAGCGCACCTACGACATCCGCAACGCCGCGCCCACCCCCCGCACCGTCGTCCTCGAGCACCCCGTCCGCTCAGGCTGGGAGCTAACGTCCGAAACCAAGCCCGCGGAAACTACTCCCACCACCTACCGCTTCCGCCTCCTCGTTCCTCCCGCCCAAACCAGCCACCTCCACGTCGCCGAGCGCCACACCGACTTCCAGTACATCCGCCTCACCGACCGCACCGAGGACCAACTCCTCCTGCTCCTCCGCAACGCCAAGGCCAGCCCCGCCACCCTCGCCGCCCTTCAACCCGTCTTCGACGCCCACCACACCGTCCTAGCCCTCGACGACCAAATCCGCGCCCGCGAAGCCGAGATCGCCTCCATCAACGCCGACCAGACCCGCCTCCGCGAAAACATGAAGGCCCTAAAGGGCCCCCCCGAAGAGAAGGCCCTCCTCTCGCGCTACACCGGCGAGCTCAACGCCCAGGAAGACCGCCTCACCGCTCTCAACCAGCAGCTCGCCCAGCTCCACACCCAGCGCACCTCGGCCGACCAGGACTTTCAGAACAAACTCCAGTCTCTGACCTTGGACGAGACCCTCTGATCAAAGCAAATCTGCATTGCCTTTGTCTTTGTCTGTACTCAATCCGTCCGAGTCGAGCACGCCCTCAGCTAGCCGCCACCCCAAGCCCCCCTCCGCCGCGTCCGATATACCTGAAACGATCGGATCACCCACCCTCGCAGTCGCAATGAAGGCTGCTCTATAAAGTAGTACGAGCCACACGCCGCCAACGCCACGCCCAGATAGTTCCCCGGGTACTGCCCTAACCACGGCCACCACACAAACGCCCCTTCGTTCCCGGGATGCAAAAACAGCGTCTGCCAGAGGTAAACGCTATACGACAGCACCCCAACCTTCACCATCGGCCCCCAATTCAGCACCCGCCCCAGCCACGACGCCGCGTTCCGCGTACACCACAGCAGAAACATCGCCATGGCAAACCCGCTGATCGTATACCCCACCGAAAGATCGAACCGGTTCCCCACATACGCCGACAGCACGCTCGACGCCCCAATCACCACCGGCATCAGCCACGCCGCCCGCGTCACCGCCCGGTACATCCCCTCAAACCGCGGCGTATGCTCGAGCAGCGCCACCAGGCACCCAAACATGATGAAGTCGAACCGCAGCGAAACCGAACCCAGCCGATGCAGTTGCGCGTCGGGCGACCGCAGCAACAGCAACCGCAACAGTGGAGACGCAACAATCACCGCCGCCGGAAACACACACGCCGCATACCTCCCCCGCAGCCCGGGCCGTCGCAAACAAAACACCAGCACAAACGGCCACACCAGGTAGAACTGCTCCTCCACGCTGATCGACCAAAGATGCTCCAGCCACCACGTGCCCTGCCCATAGAAGTTATGGAAGAACAGCGCCGAGCTCACCACGTCGCTCCACCGGACGACCAGCCGCCCGGCGAGCCCGAGCCCCAAAACCACCGCGATGTACAGATAAAGCGGAGGAAAGATCCGAAAAAACCGTCGCACGTAAAACCCGCTCAGGCTGATCGACCCGCGCTTCCGCTGCTCCGTAAGCAGCAGCGACGTAATCAGAAATCCGCTGATCTCGAAGAAAAGGAAGACGCCAAATCCGCCGTTGAACAACGCGAACCAGCCACGGCTAACCGAGTGAGACACACCGTACGTCTGCAGAGAATGCAGCCCAATCACCAACACAATCGACACCGCGCGCAGTCCGTCGAGCGATGGAATCCGCGCAAGCGTAGCCGAGCGGGGCAGTGTAGAAGACATAGTCGATCCGCTCACGAACACGCGACCGGCTACTTCGGCGCGCTCAACGAGGCACTCGTTGCCACACTGGTCCGCGGGTAATACCCACTCCGCGTCCGCACATCCAGCCGCCCCAACCCCTTGTCCTTCGCGTCCACATGCACCTGCCGGTACCCGCCCTTCGAGGGCGGATTAGTCGAGTGATACGCAATCGTATATTGCGTCCGGATGTCCGACGCCACCATCCCCGCGATCGCATCCACTTCCTTCAGCGACTTCGGAAAGTAAGCCACTCCTCCAGTCTGCTCGCTGATCGTCTCGAGCACCTTCCGCGCATGCCGCGCCTCGCGCTTGTCCGTATCCTCCCCAAACAGCAGCCCAATTGAATAGATCACCGGCCCATCCAAATCCTGAATTCGCCTCACCGCCTCCTCAAGGGTCGAACTCGAGGCGTTGTCTTCTCCATCTGTAATCAGGATCAGTACCTGCTTCGGATTCTTGGCGTTTTTCGTCAGGTAGTCCGCCGAAGCGACCAGCGCGTCATACGCCGCCGTCCCGCCACTCGACTTAATGTACCCCAACCCCTGCTGCAGCTTGTCCAGGCTCGACGTAAAGTCCTGGTCGATGAACGCCTCCGAGCTGAAGTCCACCAGAAACTCTTCATCCTGCGAATTGGACAGCTTCACCAAGTCGATCGACGCCTTGTCCACCGCCGCGCGCTTGTCGTACATCGACCCCGAACTGTCGATCACCAGCCCAATTGACACCGGCAGATCCTCATGCCGAAAGCTGGTTATTGTCTGCGGAACTCCATCTTCATACACGTGGAACGCACCTTCCGCGAGCGTCTGCACCGCCCGGCCGCTGCCGTCCAGCACCGACGCGTTCAGCCGCACCTCGAATGCGTCCTGCGTCAGCGTATATCGTCCGTTTGCCCCCTTGGCCACGGAACTCGCCGGCGCACCCGGCTGCCCGACGACCGCCGCAGTGCCCGTCACCGGATCGGCGTCCGGCGACGGGGCAGGATCGCGATCCATCGTCAACGGGAATGGCGCCGAAGCGGGCGTGGCCTGCGCCTCCAGCTTCAACACACCCGTACCGATGGCCCAACAGACCGCAAGTAAAGCGACATTACTGCGAAGGTGCATAGTACCCCTGGCGAAAATGAACCGTCAGCTGCGGAAGTCCCGGCGGAGGCGCCAGCCGCACCTTCAATCTACGCCAGTTTCCGTCATTCTTAATATCCGAGGGCCGATACCCAACCACGTACTCGTTGCGAAGCTCCGCACTGATCCTCGCCGCGATATCGCCCATATCCCCTATATCGTTCACCTTGAACATCCGGCCGCCCGTCATCTCGCACACATCGGTCAACAGCACCGGCCCCAGCTCTTCCTCCGACGTCGGCGCATACGCATCGAAGATCCCGATCGCGTAAATCTGCACGTCGCTCTCCCGCACCACGCGCCGCAGCTCCCCTTGCGTATACCGGCTCCGGTTATCTCCGCCGTCAGAAATAATCAGCAGCGCCTTGCGATCGTACTTGGCCTGCTTCAGCTTGTTCACGCCCAGGTACACCGCATCGATCAGCGCCGTGCGGTTCTCCGGACGAAGCATCACCATGCGTGCCTCCACGTCATCCACGTCAGACGTGTAATCGACAATCACCGCCGGCTTGTCGTTAAATCCAACCACAAAGAACTCATCGGCAGGATTGCTCGTTCGCATGAATTCGCTCAGCGCTTTTCTTGCCCGCGCAAACTTCGACCCCATGCTTCCGCTCAGGTCGAACACAATGCCGATCGTCACCGGCGCGTCCTCGGTCGAAAAACTCTTGATCACCTGGCCCACATTGTTGTCGAACACCTGAAAATTCGGTGCCTCGAGACCGGTCACCAGCCGGTTCAGCGGGTCCGTCACCGTCATTGGAACCAGCACCAGGTTCGCCGTCACCCGCAGCCGCGGAACGCTCGATCGCGGCGCAGACACCGACCCCGGCGCCTCAGGCCCACCCGCATCCGTCGGCTTGTCCGTCTTCGGCGCTGCAGTCGGCGTCTTTACCTGGCCCAGTGGATTCTCCTGGCCCCTCATGCCTGCCCAGCTCGCCACCAGCAGCACCGCAGCCAGCAGCCAGCGCATCGGCGCACTCGCGCACCGGATCCGCTGCTGCCACTGCCGGCCAGCTGCCTTCAGCCGTCCCGCCGAATTCCACCCTGACTCTCGCATCATCAACCCTAGTCATCTGAGACGGCAGCGCGACCATTTTCGCTGCACCGCCCATAGCCTCTGCTTTCGCTCCCGCTGACGATTATCCTCAACGTTAGGGAGAGCCTATCAGCCTCTGCAATCCACATTGGAAGACGGTTTCATCCTATACACGAAGCGCGGGAATTGGCATCCCCCTAACGTTCGGTGCAGCCGGCATGGCCATCCTGCTCGCGCTCTTGCCGGATGCTGGCCATGATCAGCTCTGGCTCCTGCTCGCCGCCGCCCGCGTCGGCCCTCACGCCGACCCCTACGGCCCCCTCGTCTTCGAGTCCAACCCGCCCCTCGCCCTCTGGCTCTCCGCCCTCGTCGTCGCTTTCGCTCACGCCCTCCAGCTTTCCCTCACCGTTACCTTCAAGCTTGCCGTCACCCTCCTCGCCGGAGCCAGCGCCTTTGTCTGCGCCAGGCTGCTGAATTTTCGCAAGCGCGCCCCGGCCGCCCGCTGGTTTCTCGCCTTTGTCTTCCTGCTCATCGCCGGCGTCCTTCCCGCGCGCGATTTCGGCCAGCGCGACCACGTTCTTACTCTCCTCGTGCTTCCATATCTCCTCGCGGCTGCCTCGCACCTCGCCGGCAAACCCCTTTCCTCGCCGCAGCGCATCGCCCTTACCTTGCTCGCCGCCCTCGGCCTCGCCCTCAAGCCTCACGAGGTGCTAATCCCCCTCGCCGTCGAGCTCACCCTGCTGCTTACCTCGCGCCCGCATCGTGCCCGCTTGCTTGAACCCACCCTGTTCCTCGTCTCAGCGGCCGGCTACCTCCTTGCCATCCAGACCCTCGCCCCAACCTACTTCACCCAGGTCCTGCCTGCCCTGGACAGCACCTACTGGGCCTTCGGCAGCCTTTCGCCAGCCCAACTTCTGCGCGCATCATTCCAGGTCCAACTCCTCCTCGCCGCCAGCTTGGCCGCTGTTCTCACCTCGAGCCGCCGGAGCCCCACCGCTGTCATCCTCCTTGCCGGAGGTCTAGCCGCAGATCTCGCCTACGCCGTCCAGGGCACCGGCTGGTACTACCAGCAGCTTCCTACCCTGAGCTTTCTCGCTCTCGCCCTGGCCGCTCAGCTCCTTCGCTCCGAGACCCCCCGCAGCCTCCAACCACCCTCCTGGGCTTTTCCCGCAACCTCCGCCCTCGCCGTTCTAGCACTCGCCCTCACCGTTCACTTCTCGCACTTCCACCTCGACCCCACGCAGTCCTTCCCGGCCAACATTCAACAGCCGCAGCCCATCCCGGACCCCGCCTTCTTCCACAATCTCCCGCCCGGCACGCCTGTCGCCACCCTCACCACCTCGGTCGACGATGTCGTCCTTCCCGCCTTCCGCCACCACCTCGTACTCGCCCAGCGTTACCCGCACCTGTGGCTGCTGCCCGCCATCCTGCGCAACGAGTCCGGCCCCGCCCCAAACCACCCCATCCCTCCCAACCGTCTCCGCAGGCTTGATCTAGAGCAACATCGCTTCGTCGTCGAAGACCTCGATCGGTGGCACCCCACCCTGCTCCTCGTCGAGCGCTGCCAGGACCCCACCGTTCACTGCCAGGTCCTCGAGGACCGCCATGACGACCTGCTCGCCTTCTTCCTTCGCGACCCCGCCTTCGCCCGCATCTTCGCCCATTACCGCTTCGCTCGCTCCTCCGGCCCTTACGACGCCTACGTGCTCCCACCCGAATAAAGTTGTCAAGTACCCGGAAGGAGTAAATCCCCTCGAATGAGCCAGTTACGGGTGGCATAGAGACCCCCTTCTACCCGGTACACTGGATGTATAGCTAGGCTGTCCACAGAATTGAGCCGTGAGAGCTAATCACAACCTGCCGTGCAGCTTGCTGAGTAAGTCGTCAATGCCGGCAAGCCAGAATCTCGCACGTGTCTTTGTTGCCCTTCTTTGTTTTCATATCTTCTTTGTTTTTGGATACTTTACCGATAAGTCATTTGTTTACAATACTTTGCATCTTCAGTCCAAACCTAAGTCCAATCTCCTGAATACTTTAGAACCAAACTAGGAGGAGGGCGTACCACGCCCGGTACAATCAACCGAGGAGATGATCAACCCCACATGGCCCGCATCTACCCCTTCCGCGCCCTGCGTTATGACACTCAAAAGGTTCGCATGGAAGACGTCGTCACCCAGCCCTACGACAAGATCTCCCCCGCCATGCAGCAGGCCTACTACGACCGCTCGAAGTACAACCTCATCCGCGTCATCCTCGGTAAGCGTGAGCCCACCGACACCGACGCCTTCGCGCCCGACGCCGCGGAAACCCCGCAGCACAACGTCTACACCCGGGCCGCCGAATCCCTAGCCTCCTGGCGCAAAAAAGGCATCCTCCGCGAGGAAGCCGAACCCGCCCTCTACGGCTACGCGCAGGAGTATCTCGTACCCGGCACGGACGACATCCAGACCCGCCGCGGCTTCATCGCCCTCGGCCACCTCTACGACTACGCCGACCACGTCGTCTACCGCCACGAACAAACCTTCCCCAAGCACAAATCCGACCGCCTGGCCCTCTTCAAAGCCACCCGCGCGTACTGCGAGCAAATCTACATGCTCTACTCCGACCCGGCCTTCACCGCCGAAGAGCTCATCTTTGAATCCGGCAGAGCCGCGGACCTCGAGATCCGCGACGAATACGACGTCCTCCACCGGGTCTGGAAGCTAACCGACCCGCGCCTCATCAACCTCATCATCACCGCCATGCAGGACAAGAAGCTCATCATCGCCGACGGCCACCACCGCTACGAAACGAGCGTCGCCTACATGCACGAGCGAGCCGCTCAGCTCGGCCTCACCCCCGATTTGTCATCCCGCAACCAAGCGGAGGGATCTGGTTTGTCCCCTTCAGACGACGAGTCCCCGTCCAATCTCGCCGACGAACCGCACGCGCTCCCCCCCAAACCCGCCTTCCCCGAAGCCGCCATGATGATGACCTTCGTCAACATGGACGCCCCCGGCATCACTATTCTCCCCACCCACCGCGTGTTGTTCAACATCCACACCGCCTACGACCACCTGGTCGAGAACGCCGCTCCCTACTTCGAGATCGAGGACCTCGAGAGCGCCGACGTGAGCCTCCTTCACAACACCGCCGGCGTAGCCTTCGTCGTCGCGCATCCCCAGGGCTTCAGCCTCTTCCGAGGCCGACCCGAAGCCATCCGCGCCCGGCTGAAGGAGCTCCATCCGGAGATCACGGACCGCCAGGCCGGCCTGGATGTCGTCCAGCTTCATCGCCTCGTTCTCGAAGACCTTCTTCACCTCACCCACGAGTCCATCGCGAATACCGAAAACATCCGCTACCTTCGCGACGCCACAGAAGCCATCGCCCAGGTCCAGGCCGGCGAGGCCAACCTGGCCTTCCTCATCAAGCCAGTCACCCTCGACCAGCTCCGTGACATCTCTCTTTCCGGCTACGTCATGCCCCAGAAATCCACGGACTTTTACCCCAAGCTCCTCAGTGGCCTGGCCATGTACGCCCTAGACCGACCGTGATCTCGCACCCAACCAGGAATGTGATCCAGGCTCGCCTCCCCATCCGAAGCCTCGGCCTCGGCCTCGTGCTCGTCGCGGCTTCGGCTCTGGCCCAGGACAACCCTGCGCCCGTCCACAAACCTCGCACCCCTCGCCCCGAGCAGCCGCCCTATAACGTCAACATCGTCTTTCTCGACCCCGCCCACGGCGGAGACGACCCCGGTGCCCGTCTCGGCCCCAACTCGCTTGAAAAAGACGTCAACCTCGCCTTCGCCGAGCGCCTTCGCGCCCTGCTCAGCAGGGACGCCTTCACCCTCGTCACGACCCGCACCCGAGACCCCGATCCCTCCAACACAGCAATCCCGAACCTCGACCAGCGCGTCGAACTCGCCAACCGCTCCCGCGCCCTCGCCTGCCTTGTCCTCCACGCGACCGCTGCCGGCCACGGCATTCATCTCTTCACCTCCAGCCTTCCCGCTCCCGCTGCGAGCGCCGCCGAGTCCTCTGGCCCACGTCCCATCCTCCCCTGGAATACCGCCCAGACCGCCTCTCTCCAGGCTTCCCAGCAGCTCGCCGCTGATCTCGCCGCAACCATAGATAGCATCCGCCTCCCACTCGTCACCGGACACACCTCGGCCAAGCCGATCGACTCCTTGACCTGCCCAGCCATCCTCGTCGAACTCGCCCCGCTCGGCTCCGGAGCCTCCCAGACCCTCGCCTCCGACCCCTCCTACCAGGAGCGCGTCGCCCAGGCCCTCGCCTCCGGCCTGCACGCCTGGCGAGCCCGCGCCCAGGCCCAGATCGACACCCAGGCCCAGATCCAAGCCCAAGCCCAGGCCCAGGCCCAAGCGCAGACTCAGGCCCAGACTCAGCCTGCCCAAAGTAAGCCAGCCGCCCCCAAAGCCAAGCCCGCTTCCCCACCCAAACGCATTCCGGAAGAGTTCCCCGAAGTCGCTCTTCCGGCTCCCGTGGCTCCTCCGCGGCCGCCCGCGCCCATCCTTCGCAGAACCCCTCCGGCGGTTCCCGACCCCGTTGCGCCCCCCACACCACCGCCCGGAGCCCGCCCGTGATCTCACCAACCAACCCGATCCCGCGCGCCCAACGCATCCTTTACTGGTCTCTCGTCGGCGGCATCCTTCTCATGTTTGCCCTGCTCATTCGCGGCTGCGTTCATCAGCAGGCCCGCCTCCTCGCCATGCGCGACCAAAGCCCGATCCCTGCACCCAACGACCTTCCCGACGAATCAGCTACCATTGCCCAGCCCAACGAGACCGACGGCTCCGTCTTGCTCGACTCCATCTCGCTCCCCCTTCCCAGTGACCCCTCTCTCCGCGCCAAAGCCATGCTCATCCGCATGCTCGGCGATCTCGCCCAACCCACCTCCCCGCATCCTGTCCCCGCCGGCCCCTCCGTCACCGATGTCTTCCTGGTCTCACTTCCCGTCGGTAACCCCGGCGGCGTCTCCCTGCCCGCTGGCGGCGAGCAACTCGCCGTCGTCAACCTCGACAAAGCCTTCGCCGACGCCCATCCCTCCGGTATCCAGACCGAAGATCTCACCCTCCGCGCCATCCTCGCCACCCTCCACGCCAACTTCCCCCAGATCCAGCAGGTCCGGTTTCTCGTCGGCGGTCAAGCTCGCGACACCCTCAACGGCCACACCGACCTGAGCCGCGCCTACTCCATCAACAACCCCACCGATGCCATCCACGTCGTCGGCGCCAACGGCGATCCTCTTTACTGATGTCTGACTTCCCTACCATCGCTGTATTCGACTCCGGTTTCGGAGGACTCACCGTCCTGCGCGAGCTCCTGCCCCTCATTCCCGGAGCCCACTATCTATATTTAGGTGACACAGCTCGGCTCCCCTACGGTGCCAAGTCCCGATCCACCGTCGCCCGGTACGCGCTCTCTTCCGCCGCCTTTCTCCTCGCGGAAGGCGCCCAGATGCTCGTGGTGGCCTGCAACACAGCCTCCGCCCTCGCGCTCGACGAGTTGCAGTCCGCCCTTCCCATCCCTGTCGTCGGCGTCATTCATCCCGGCACCCAGGCCGCCCATCTCGTCAGCCAGAAATCTACGTCTGTACTCGTCCTTGCCACCGCCGCCACCGTCGCCTCCGGAGCCTACACCCGCTCCTGCACCGCGCTCGGACTCCATGCCTTCGAGAAGGCTTGCCCTCTCCTGGTTCCGCTCGTAGAGGAGGGCTGGATCGACCACCCCGTCACCGCCGAAGTCACTCGCATCTATCTCGCCGAAGCGCTCCAGGCCGCACCCGACGTCCGCACTCTTGTCCTCGGCTGCACCCACTACCCCCTGCTGAAACCCGTCATTGAGCGCACCCTCACGGACCTTGGCCATCCCATGTACATCGTTGACTCCGCCACGGCCACCGCTCGCGCTGCTGCAAGACTTGTGCCTGCAACCCTCTCAACCGAGCCTGTGAGCTGTCGCTTTTATGCCACTGATTCCATCGAGAAATTCAGCCGCCTCGGAACAAACTTCTTAGGTCAACCGCTCGATGAGGTTACCCTCGTAAACCTGGGCGATTAGAGCAAAGTACATCCCTACTACGCAGTCGAGAGGGGTGGTCATTCTGGCGAAGCCAAAATTCCCGTAGCCGTCTCCGCTGGCTCCTGCAGAGCACCAGGTAATCCTCTAAGACGCCTCCTACACAAGGGTCAAACAGTTGGAACGTCGGACGGCCGCGACCGTCTCGACCGGCCGAAATCTCCAACTGCAATCGGAGCAGCATCAATCTAGAACTCGTCCTACTTTGATCGCGCGGAGGCTCCTCAAATGCCGTTAGGACGAGCATCTATACTGAAATAAACGGCGCTCCTCGCGCCCAGAGCGCAACAGGAAATTGAAATGAGGGTTTACCCGCATATGGAATCACCGACCGTACGCACCTTGGCTGAACGCTTCCGTACTCACCGACTCGCCTCCACCTTCACGCTCCTAACCACTCTGACCGTGGGTGTGCTGGCCGGATCCATCCTTACTCATGATGTCGGTGCGAAGGAGCAGCAGCATGCGGACACATCGGATGCGCGTCCACTCGTGATCCCAAATCCAGTTACTCTTTCCAATGGCTTCTCTCAAATCGCGAAACAGGTTGGTCCCGCCGTGGTGAATATCAACACCGAGACCATTTCCAAGAAGGCTCCGGCACGACCAGGCCGGCGCGGACAGCGTACCCCTGATGGAAATAGCCCCGATCAGGGCGACATGCAAGACTTTTTCAATCGATTTTTCGGTGGCCAGGGAGGACAAGGCGGCGGAGGAGATGATGACTCTGACGGAGCAGGCGGGGAACGCCAGGCGCTCGGTTCCGGCTTCATCGTCGATCCCCGCGGGTACATCATCACCAACAATCACGTCGTTGACAAGGCCGACAAAATTTACGTGAAGCTGGCAGGCGATCCAGATGACGGGAGCCGTCTCCAGGGACGGCCCGCAACGGTCGTCGGCGTAGATCCTGAAACGGATATTGCCGTCATCAAGGTCGATACCAAGACGCCCTTGCCTACAGTCAAGCTTGGCAATTCCGACGGCGCACAGGTTGGTGATTGGGTGCTCGCCATTGGCAGCCCCTTCGGACTTTCGCAGACTGTTTCGGCGGGAATCGTGTCGGCCAAAGATCGCTCGATCGACGACAGGGATGCCTCCGGACTCACGAAGCAGTTCCAAAAGTTCATTCAAACCGATGCGGCCATCAACCCAGGAAACTCCGGCGGACCGCTGGTAGACATGAGTGGAAATGTCGTCGGCATGAACACGGCGATTTACACCTCGTCCATGGGTTCCCAGGGGGTCGGTTTTGCTATGCCTTCTAACATTTTGGCGAAGGTTTACAACGATCTCATCGGATCGACGCATAAGGTTGTACGCGGGTCCATTGGCGTTACTTTCCAAACAACTTCCTCTGCGGTGGGCCGGGTCTACGGCTTCGCCAATGGTGGCGTGATCGTCTCGGCAGTCACACCGTCCGGCGGCGCCGGCAAGGCCGGCATCAAGCCGGGCGACATTCTGGTCAGTATCGGTGGCCGCCAGATCAAAGATGGAGACGATCTGGTCAGCGACATCTCCTCCCGCCCAGTTGGTTCCCCCGTAGAAATTGGTTACCTGCGGGATGGAAAGCAGCACACCGCAAGCATCGTGATTGGTGATCGAGCCAAAACTTACGCGGAAGTAGCAGGAGAACAGAGCGAGGGTGAAGCTCCGCAGGAGTCCGATGCTGGACAAAGCAAACTGGGAATCACCGTGGCTGCTGTGCCGTCTGCCACAGCGGGAAAGATAGGGATACCGGGAGGAGTCACCATCACCAGCGTAAATCCGGGCTCTTTCGCCGATGAAATCGGATTGGGTAAGGGAAATCTTATCCTCGAAATCAATCGTCAGCCCGTGACCGACGAAGCAAGCTATCGGGCGGTGGTCTCGCGTTTGAAGACCGGCGATGATGTGGTGTTCGTCATTCGTGACATTCGCAGCAAGGGCGGAAATAGCTTTGTGGGCGGAACGCTGCGGTAGAACCAGAGGAGCGGCATAAAGGTTTGCTGCTCCTCGCTTCGGCATTTGAAGGTGTTTCATTGCTCTGCAGAAATGTTCCAGTCGTATGGAAAAGCTTTCCTATTGCCACTCTGGTCTGAGAACGGTACTCTAGGCTGATTGAATCCGTACCAGGTTATCAATCCGAGGTGACCGAAACGCATGCGGCTAACGCTTCTCACGATTTCTCTTCCCATACTCATCGCTGGTAGTTCTTTGTTAGCGAACGCAAGCCCCAGGGTGCATCGAGGACCTACCTCGCCGCGAGCTAGCAGAGAACGAGTCGCGCAGGCCAGACCGAAGACGGCCAATGGCATCTCTGCTGAACGAGCCTCAGAGATTCAGAGTGCACTGGTGAAAGCCGGATATCTGAAGGAATCTTCCGGAATTTGGGACGCTGGCACGCAAGCGGCCATGGAGAAGTTGCAAGCTGACAACGGCTGGCAGGTCAAGCTGGTCCCAGATGCCCGCGCTCTGATCAAACTCGGACTGGGTCCGGGAAACGATCCCGAGCAGGCAGGATATGCGCCGGTTTCACAGTAGTGGAAGTAAATCGATTTCATAGAGTTCCTCAAGATATTCGGTTCGATTAGCTTCTCCGTCGCAGGTCACGTGCCGCCGCCTTTGATCCCTGAGGAGCGAGGTTTGCGAGCGCCGAGCGTAAACGGAGCACAGCAGAAGCGTGAACTTGCGAGACTCGTGACTCCACCACGCCGAGTGTAAGTCCAATCTCCTTCATGGTTAGCTCTTCGTAGTAATAGAGGGTAAGGACCATCCGCTCCTTCTCTGGCAGCTGCTCGATCGCATCAGCCAATCTCTGGTTCATCTCTCCTTTAAGGCACCGGAAGAGTGGCTCATCTTCGCGCGCACCGGGTATGTAGGCCAGTTCTTCGTCTCCGGACTCTTCTGACCGCTCCAGGTGAAGCGTGCCGATCTCCAAGCCTTTGAGATCGCCGACGAGGGCCTGGTACTCGGAAAGCGAGACTTCCATCTCCTTCGCGATCTCCTGTTCGGAAGGCACCCGACCGAGTTGCTTCGTCGTGCTCCGGATCGCCTCTTCTACCGCCCGACCTTTGCGACGAAGCTCACGCGGGCTCCAGTCCACGGTTCTCAAAGAGTCGAGAATCGCGCCACGAATGCGGAACTGCGAGTAGCTCTTGAACTGCACCTGCTTCGTATGATCGAACTTCGAAAGGGCGTCAATCAACCCAACAATGCCTGCCGAGACCAGCTCTTCCAGTTCTACATGCTGGGGTAGGCGCTCGTGAATGCGCCGAGCGATATATCGCACACTGGGGAGATGTTCCATAAGCAACTGCTCACGTTCCGTAGTCGTGAGTGCGCTGTAGGCTGTTTCCTCCGGCGTACGCCCAGTCTGCTTCCCGCTAATTGAGCCAGAAATCTGCGGCAGCGCAGTGACTGCTCCTTCTAGAACCAGGCCACACATCGCTGCAGTCTGATGCTGCGCTCCAAACATAGCAACCGGTAGTACGTTCGCCATCTCCATTTGCTTTCTCCTCTCAGGTGTGCCCTGATGTGTAGTTCGCGCCTACGAGAGCGCGTCTGAACACCTAGGAGAAGAGCAAGCGAAGGGCCAAGTTTTCGCTTTTTCTTCTTAACGTTTTCTTAGATTTTTCGCTTTTCAATTTACCCTCAGCTTCGCCCAGCTAGGGAAGTGTCCGCGTCAATCTAGGTCCGTCTAAAGTAAAAGCCAATGTTGGCCTTACCTAAACGCTGAAAGACCAAAGTTGGCGCGACACTAATTGCGCGGTCTGCTGCTTCGACGCAGGCGGATGTCCGTAGGACCGATCTCGGCGCGGTCCTCGGCAAGGATCGTGCCGCGCTCGAGAACATGCATCAGTTCCCGGACATTTCCCGGCCAGGAATAACCATTTAGAAGAGCAAGAGCTGCGGGAGCCAAAGTTTTCCTCGGCATTTGCTTTGCGAGGCGACGGAGAAAGAAGTCAGTTAGCAGCGGAAGATCTTCAAGGCGCTCGCGAAGCGCGGGTACGCTCACTGGAAATACCGCAAGGCGGTGGTACAGATCCAAACGGAACGCCCTCTCTTCAGCCCGCTGTTCCAAAGGTTGGTGAGTTGCTGCGATTACGCGAACGTCGACACGGGTCGTTTCATTGTCTCCGATGCGTTGCAGCTCGCCACACTCCAGAAAGCGAAGCATTTTGGCTTGGAGCCCGAGGGGCATTTCACCAATTTCGTCAAGAAATAGAGTACCCCCATGAGCCGCCTCGATCCGTCCTGTGCGCGACTGCACCGCACCGGTGAAAGCTCCTCGTGTATGTCCAAAGAGCTCAGCTTCCAGGAGAGCTTCCGGGATGGCGGCGCAGTTCAAGACTACAAAAGGCTTCGTCGAGCGCGAGCCCAATCTGTGCAGCGCCTGTGCAACGACTTCCTTCCCCGTTCCAGTTTCGCCTTCGATCAGAACGCTGGTCGAACGCGGCGCTACGAGGCGAATCATATTTGCTAGTTCCAGCATGGGCGCGCTCTCGCCTATCATCTCCGGGATCGCCGGACGGACGGGTGTGGAAGTGAAGAACGTGCCGGCTGGCACGGGTCGCTGAACTGCTTTAGAGACAGTGTCCGTGTTCTGCGCCTCACGCAGCGCGTGCAGAAGCTCGTGGCGGTGAGGGCTTCTTGCCTGGCTGTTCACGCGATCGGCGTTTCCGTCAGTGGGCAGAACCTCCATCTTCGGATATAACAAGCACATCTGCTGCGCGAACTCTCCCACTTCCAGATCGGGAAGCCACTGATCCAGCAGTAGTACCTCCGGCTGTTCGGATTCCACCAGGGCCATCGCCTCTGCGCCGCCTCCTGCCTCCCGCACCTTCCAGCGCAGGATGGTGAGGGCAGCAGCGAGGCGATGTCTTAAAGCAACATCGGCTCCCGCGATGACTGCGGTCCGTGTTGCGGCGGATTGCTCATTCATAGGCAAAACGCCCGACGCTGCCATAGGTTCCCCGGATCAGTGGCTCTCGTCTAAGTGCCGCTGCATGGATCGCACATGGACGATCATTCGTTCGCATTGCTGGAGTCCGTCCTCAACGGCGCGGCGCAGTTCCGCACGCTCCTGCTCACCGCCAGGCGTGTGCAGCATTGCAAGAAATAGTCTGCCCTGCAGAGCCGTCAGCGGTTGAGAAAGATCGTGCAAGGCATCCTGTATCCAGTCTTGCAGATTCCTGTCCGGAGTCGATTGCTCGAAAGTGCTATGCACAAGCGCTCACACCAGCAGGGCTCTTCACCTGGGAAACCACAGCGACACCACCGCCCGCCAACTGCATCGCCGGCATCGGTAGGTCAAACCGTTCCTGCTGGGAAGCACGGATCGCGTATCCCTCTCCTCTCACTGTCTCTATAAGCCGATCTGCCGGATCGCACACAACGCCGGTTTTGTCGGCGCCTGGTTCAAGCTTTTTGCGAAGGTAATTAATGTAAACGTCGACCACGTTGGTACCGGCGGGAGGGGCCGCTTGCCAGACCTCGCGAAGAAGTTCGCTGCGCAGACAGGTTCGACCGCGCGCAAGCACGAGGTATTCGAGCAGGGCAAACTCCTTAGAGGTCAGCTCAATCGTCCGTCGCTTTCGCGTTACGGTTCGCTGAATTCGGTCGATCTCAAGGTCCCCCGCACGCAAGGTGGCCGTTGCAAGCTTCTCCCGCCGACGAAGCAAAGCGCGACAACGTGCGGTAAGCTCGTTGAAGCTGAAGGGCTTGGGAAGACAATCATCTGCACCCAGATTCAAGCACTGGACGCGAGACTCCACTCCATGCCGTCCGGTGAGCACTAATACGGCAGTTCCCCGACACCGCCCCTGCATGCGCGCCAGGATCTCGAGACCGTCTATGGTGGGTAAGCCGAGATCTAAGACGAGCAAGTCTGGTGGACGCAACAGTAAGGAGTCGAGTCCCCTAAGGCCATCGCCTTCCACCTCCACCGTGTGCTTTTCCAAGGTAATTACCTTTGCAAGAAGTTGTCCGAGAGCAACGTCGTCCTCGAGGATAAGCACGCGCATTGTTTCCTCCTTCAGTTCAGCAGTTCGGGCATAATGATCCGCTTTTTGATGTCAGTGCGGCCTGTTCTTACCTTCCGCCTTCGCAGGTTCCGGAACAAGAGGAAAGAGCTCTGCTTCCGCTCTGCTATTCCAAAATGGAACCGGCAAGGCGAAAGTTGCGTGATCTTGCTCGTTTTTGTCCTACTTCTGGGGGACAAGGCCTGCGAACCGGAATTTTTGAGTTGCGTTTCGCTTTCTATTCGCTACAATCGCTGCATGGCCATCACGCGGCGGCAAAAAGAAGTGATTGACTTCCTCTCCACATTCACGCAGAAGAATGGATACTCCCCTTCGTACGAAGAGATTGCCTCTGGTTTGGGGTTGAATTCGCTGGCGACGGTACATAAGCACATCACCAACCTGCAGAACAAAGGTTTGTTGCAGCGCGCGCACAATCGAAGTCGGTCGATCGACGTTTTGCCCTCCCGCGCCTCGAAAAAGGGCGCCGAGCGTTTACCACTGCTGGGCCGTATCGCGGCAGGCAGGCCAGTTGAGGCGATCGAGTCTGCCGAGTCGATCTCGCTGGGCGACATTATCGGAAACCGCGAGGTATTCGCTCTGGAGGTTAGAGGGGATTCCATGCGGGACGAGCACATCGTCTCCGGAGATTACGTGCTCGTGGAGCGAACGCGAACTGCCCGAGAAGGAGAGATCATCGTTGCTCTAATCGATGGATCGGACGCGACCCTGAAGCGGTTCTACCGAGAGGGTGCAATGGTCCGTCTGCAGCCGTCGAATGCGGAGATGTCACCCATTTATGCTCCCGCAGCGAACGTTACTATTCAGGGCAAGGTTCTCGGAATGCTTCGCAAGTATGCATGAACGCGTCAGCTTGAGATCTCACTGTTTCCGATTCTGCTTTTGCTTCCAAGGGAAGATTTCGTGTTCGATTTAGGATGAGGGAATGGCGGACTCCACTCCCCGACTCCTCGTCTTTGATCTGGATGGAACTCTGGTCGATTCACGCATCGACCTGGTCAACTCCGTCAATGCCACGCTACAACAGTTCGGAAGACAAGCACTTCCTGATCACGTCATTGCGAGTTACATCGGGGACGGAGCCTCTGTGCTTGTCCGCAGGGCTTTGGAGCACGGAGGCGGAAGCGGGGCTTCCTCCGGTTTGCTTGAGCAAAGTACACTTAACGAAGCTCTCCTATGGTTTCTGGCCTACTACCGTGTTCACAAGCTCGACTTTACGCATGTGTATCCAGGTGTTCTTGAAGCGCTTACCACCATCCGTGCGCGCCACCCGCTGCTTCCCATGGCCGTGCTGACGAACAAGCCAGTTGGGCCCTCCCGAGCCATTTGTGCCGGCCTGGGCCTCGAAACCTTCTTCTTCGCAAACTATGGAGGCGATTCGTTCGCCACCAAGAAGCCGGACCCCGGAGGATTGTTGCGAATCATTGCAGAAGCCTCTGAGCTGGGCAAGACAATGACGCCGGCAGAAACGGTCTTGATCGGCGACTCGCATGTCGACGTGGAGACGGCGCGAGCGGCGGGTACGCGGTCGCTGGGGTGCACGTTTGGTCTCTCGCCGGACACCCTGGCAGCGGCCCGCCCGGACGCTACGGTCGATCACGCCTCCGAATGGCCCACGGCTTTACGGCTTCAATGACACGGGCTTACTTTTCGAATCCCCGGTTCCAGTGAGTCAGCACTGCTGTCTCCCGTTCCCAGCCTAGGACGCTCACGCTTCCGGTACCGAGCGCGAAGTACCGACCGGCGGACGCTTCGAGGCCAATCCAACGCGCCGCTACAATTCGCAAAATGTGCGCATGGGCGAAGAGCGCCACCTTGTCTTCGTCCTTTGCTCCTTCGCCGGCTTGCCGGATGACCTCGTCGGCGCGCCGGCCAACTGCGTCCACCTCCTCTCCGCCGAGCAGTCTATTGTGCCAGACGCTCCAATCCGGCCCATACTTCGCCCGCATCTCTTTGGTCGTCTTGCCTTCGGCTTCGCCGTAGTTCCACTCGCGCAGATTGTCGAGAGTGGTGGCCTGTGAACCGAATCCGGCGATCTGGCAGGTCTCCTGCGCCCTCTGGGCAGGGCTGACGAATACTTTTGCGAAGTGAGTGTCCTTCAGGTAATCGCGTAATTCTTCGGCTCGTTTGCGTCCGTGATCCGTAAGCGGGATGTCGGTCGTGCTGGTGTGCGCTCCGCTCAGACTCCATTCGGTTTCCCCATGCCGCACCAGCCAAAGCTCCACGCCCATTCGCATTCCTCCTGATTCAGTATAAGAGCCGCGGCAGTGAGTTCCCACGCATAGAGTGCGGCAATCCGGTTTACCCTAGAGAGATGGACTTCCAGCTTACGACGCCGTACAAGCCGCAGGGCGACCAGCCGCGGGCAATCAGCGAGTTGGTCAGCGGCTTAGCGGCTGGAGAAAAAGATCAGGTACTGCTCGGCGTGACCGGCTCCGGAAAGACGTTCACGATGGCGAAGGTTATCGAGTCAGTGCAGCGACCGGCGCTTATTCTGGCACATAATAAAACGTTAGCGGCGCAGCTTTATCACGAATTCAAGCAATTCTTTCCGCAAAATGCCGTGGAGTATTTTGTCTCCTACTACGACTATTACCAGCCGGAAGCTTATATTCCTTCCGGAGATCTCTTCATTGAAAAGGAAGCTACGATTAATGAAGAGCTGGATAAGCTGCGACTTTCAGCCACTCGCAGTCTCTTTGAGCGGCGCGACGCCATTATTGTTAGTTCCGTAAGCTGTATTTATGGACTGGGTTCTCCGGAAGCTTATTACGGGATGTTGCTTCTGCTGGAGCGCGGCCAAAAGATTCGACGCGAAGATATCACCAGGCGTTTAGTAGAAATTCTTTATGAGCGTAATGATGTCGATTTCCGTCGAGGAACCTTTCGCGTGCGGGGTGACATCATTGAGGTTTACCCCACTTACGATGAGAATGCTTATCGCATCGAGTTATTTGGCGATGAGATCGACGCACTTTCGCAAATTGATCCACTCTTCGGGACAGTACGTCAAAAATATTCGCGGTTACCGATTTATCCTAAGTCCCACTATGTCGTTCAGCCGGAACGGAAGAAATCCGCTAGCGAGTCTATCCTGACGGAGATGGAATGGTGGGAGAAGGAATTAGAACAGCAGGGCCGCCTGGTGGAATCCCAGAGAATCCATCAACGCACGCGCTTCGACTTAGAAATGATTAAATCGGTGGGCTACTGCCATGGCATCGAAAACTACTCCCGTCACTTTTCCGGCAGACTTCCTGGAGAACCTCCTCCAACGCTGCTTGACTATTTTCCCAGAGACTACGTTCTATTTATCGATGAGTCCCACGTCACAGTTCCACAGCTGCACGGAATGTGGCACGGCGACCGCTCGCGCAAGCAAAATCTAGTCGACTATGGTTTTCGTCTTCCCAGTGCAATGGACAATCGTCCGCTTAAGTTTGATGAATTTGAAGGGCGCACAGGGCAGATCATCTATGTCTCGGCGACCCCCGGACCCTACGAGCTGACGAAATCTGCGGGCGTGGTTGTTGAGCAGATTATTCGGCCTACCGGTCTGGTCGATCCGCAGATCGAAATCCGTCCAATCAAAGGTCAGATCGACGATCTTTTGGCAGAGATTCGCGAGCGCGTCAAGCTGAACCAGCGTGTGCTGGTGACGACGCTTACCAAGAGGATGTCCGAGGACCTGGCAAACTACTACACCGAGGTCGGCGTGCGTTGCCGCTACATGCACTCCGAGATCGAGACTCTGGAGCGGATTAAGCTTCTACGTGATCTTCGCCGCGGAGAGTACGACGTCCTGATCGGCATCAATCTGCTGCGAGAAGGTCTTGATCTGCCCGAAGTCAGCCTGGTTGCTATTCTCGATGCAGATAAGGAAGGTTTTTTACGTTCGCAAGGCTCGTTGATTCAAACGATCGGCCGCGCGGCCAGGCATCTCGAGGGACGCGCACTTCTCTACGCAGATAAGATGACCGAGTCCATGCAACGCGCGATCGATGAGACAAATCGCCGCCGCGAAAAGCAGGAAAGCTACAATGAAGAAAATGGCATCACGCCTGCGACGATCATTCGCGACATAGACATGGGTCTGGCCGGGATTCTCAAGGCAGATTACGCGGACCTGACCGACGAGGCCGACGGGGTGCCTGACTTTGTCTCGCAGGCAGAACTGGATGTTTACATCGCGAAGCTAGAGTCGGACATGCGCGAATCTGCGAAGAAGTTTGAGTTCGAGAAGGCTGCCCGGCTTCGCGATACGGTCAAGGAACTACGCACAAAGGAGTTTCTGTTCAGCTAACGTATGCCGTCCCCTGCTCCAACTTTGAATCTCCCGCTTCTTTCCAAACGTCTCTTGCGTTATTGCTGCATGAGAGGCCCCTGCGGTCGGATAAACTTAGAAGCGTGAACCTTTCACAATTTCGCCCTTCTTCCTGGGCTTTCGTACTGATCGCGTGTGTAGCATGCCGGCCCTGTTTTGCTCAGGCGTCTGCCGCATCGACAGCTTCGGAACTACCTGAGTTTGCCGCGGCCGCTCTGCCGGACGCACCTTCCCTCTCCAGCTCGTCACAACAGACCTCCGGGACTCCCGCACAGCCTGCTTCTCAAACAACTCCCAATCCCGCGAACGAAACGGAGGCGCAGCGCAAGGCTCGCGAACAATACACGGAAGCGGAACGCGAGGTGAAAGCGGAGGAGAAGCAGCGCGCCGTAGGTGTGCTGCCTCTGTTCAACGTGGTGCTCAATGGGCAGGCGGTGCCGCTGACCCCCGCACAGAAGTTTGACCTCTCCTTTCACACCATCATCGACCCATACACGATCGGCCTGGCAGTGATTGTAGGCGGCGGCTTCGGCGAGCTCACTGACTCTCACACGGGGTATGGCCACGGGCCTGCCGGTTTTTTCAAGCGTGTGGGCGCAAGTTACCTGGATAACGTCGACGGAAACCTGATCGGAAACGCCATACTGCCAACTATCCTTCATCAGGATCCCCGTTACTACCGCAAAGGGAGCGGCTCGGTTAAGTCTCGCATCATCTACTCGGCGCTGACGACATTCATCTGTCATGGAGATAACGGTAGACTTCAGTTCAACACCTCGAATGTTGCTGGCAATTTCATTGCAGGTGCTATCTCAAATGCGTATTACCCTGCAGACGAACGAGGAGTTGGGCTGACGCTGGAGAACGGCCTGGTTGTTACGCTCGAGGGAATGGCGGGCGCGCAGTTGCTGGAGTTTTCGCCAGACCTGAGCGCCTATCTTCGCCGCCGCCGCGAACGTCATCGGCAGGAAAAGGAGAACCAGGCTGCACCGGCTGGCTCAGCCCCTGTCACCCCGGAAGCACCCTCCATGCCTCCGTCTGCAAGCCCTCACTAAAAGTCCCGCCCACTTCCCTGCCCTGCTCTGCATTTGTCGGTAGACTTTGTGTTGAGGGTACTTTTCTCCGTGTTTCCTTCCAGACTATGGATCGCATGCCTGCCTGCTGCTCTGTGGGTGATGGTTGCTCCGGCGCAGGCGCAGTCGCAGTCGCAGTCGACGGACTCACCGGCGAAACCTCCAACTGCAGTACTGCCTGAGGCTCCTTCGGCTTCTCTTCCGCAGGCCGGGGCTGTCCAGGAGGGACAGGCCGAGTCGCAGCGCAAGGCTCGCCAGCATGCGGAGGCAGAGAAGGAGGTCAAGCAGGAGGAGACCCAGCGACTCCTGGTAGTGGTGCCGAACTTCAACACCGTACTGAGTGGGCGAGCGGTTCCTCTGGACAAGGGTCAGAAGACGGAACTTGCCGTGCACGCGACGTTTGACCCATTCAACTTTGTCTCCGCGGTTTTGCTTGCAGGGTTGAGTGAATATGAGGGGACTAATCGCGGATATGGCTGGGGTCCGGGAGGTTACTTCAAGCGAGTGGGAGCCAATCTCGCAGATGTCTTCGACTCAACGATGCTGGCCGGAGCCGTTTATCCGATCCTGCTTCGGCAGGACCCGCGCTACTTCCGCAAAGCAAGAGGTCCGATCAACGCCCGCATCCGCCACGCTTTGTTTGCTCCTTTTGTGTGCCTTGGCGATAACGGCCGATCGCAGCCGAACTACTCCAATCTCCTCGGTAACTTCACGGCCGGCGCTATCTCGAACGTGTACTATCCGGCGCAGGATCGTGGGGTGTCGCTTTCTCTGATCAACTCGTCGGTCGTCATGGTGGAGGGTTCGCTCGGCAATATTGGCCTGGAGTTTGCTCCGGATGTCGAGGCCTACTGGAAGCGGCGACACCATAAAGATCCGTCGCCGGCGCTCGCTTCAGACAGCGAAGTCACGGCTCCCGAGCGCCCGCTGCCTTAGCTGATAGCATGAGGATTCGCTATGGTCATTGTCAGCGACGAACATGTCGATCTGCCCACTCCCTCCGGAAGCATGCGGACGCACCTGCTGCGGCCAGCCGCGCCTGGCCGGTATCCCGCAATCGTCTTCTACTCGGAAATCTTTCAGGTAACCGCGCCCATTCGCCGAACGGCAGCCATGCTGGCTGGTCATGGCTACATCGTCGCCGTGCCGGAGGTTTACCACGAGTACGAAGCTCCCGGTGTTGCGCTCGCGTACGATCAGGCGGGATCGAATCGCGGCAACTTTCTGAAGACGCACAAGCCACTTGCGGCGTACGACGCCGATGCGCGCAGTGCAATCGAGTACCTGCTCTCCCGGCCGGATTGTACCGGCAAGGTGGGCGCCATGGGCATCTGCCTGGGAGGACATCTGGCTTTTCGCGCGGCCATGCATCCCGGCGTTGCGGCCACCGTCTGCTTCTACGCGACCGACATCCACAGCGGAACCCTCGGCGAGGGTAAGCACGATGATTCGCTGGCGCGGGCCGGAGAAATTCGAGGCGAGCTCTTCATGGCGTGGGGACGGCAGGATCCGCATGTGCCGACCGAAGGCCGCATGAAACTGCTGGCCCGGCTGAACGAGCTAAACACGCGCCTGAACTGGCATGAGGTCAACGGCGCGCATGCATTCTTGCGCGATGAAGGGGCGCGCTACGATCCGGAGCTTGCTCATGCCATGATGACGCTGGTCTTCGACTTCTTCCACCGCAGGCTTGGCCAAGGCGACCTGCCTGCGACCAGTTAGAGCTTGCTAGCCAGTCGTCATTCTGGCGAAGTCAGAATCTTCGTGGTTGTTTAGTGTGACAGCCGCCTAAGAGAGTGCGCTCTAACGCCAGCTTACCGCGAGATGCCAACGCAGTCCGCGTGCATCGGTCTTGGTCAACACACGAGCATACTCTTCGAGTTCTTCAAGGACCTGCGGACCCTCGGTTCCAAGCTTGTGCGGTTCGTCCTGCAACGCCTCGACGAGCGCCTTGACGGTGTCTAAACCCTCCGCCCCGAAGTACCACTGCGTCGGCGGCAGCTTCTTGATCAGGTCGTGATTGCCGGCACCCTCCTCGATCAGGAGCGACATGGAGTTTTCGTCGGCAGAGAAGAAATCGATCAGCGGACGCACGCCGAGCGAAACGGCAAGCTTCTCGAGCGCGTCTTCATGACGAGCCAACGCTCGTCCATTGACAAAGATGTCGAAGCCCGGGTCGTCTCCTTCAACCACGATGTACATCGAAGCGGCCATCCTCTGAGTGTAACGTTCTGCTTCGGTGCGGGAAAGATGCGTAGTTCCTCTCAAGTCACCTCCTCCCGGGAGCCGGCAACCAGCAGCCACGCTCCAGAAGTGAGCAGCAGAAACAGTCCGAGCCCGGTCGTCCAGTTCGTCTCCGGACGAAGGAGAAGGTAACCCTCCACGATCGTGACGGCGATTCCCAACAGGTAGCGGGAGGAAAAGGCGATCGGCGAGAGCTCACGCAGCAGCCATGCGGTTAGAAAGGTGAGCGGGCCATCGAAGAAGAGACTGTGCAGGAGTTCCAACCTCAGGGCCGATCCGTTCCACAGAGACCGACCGGCTCGACCGAAGCTAAGGGGAGCTGAAAGCAGAAAGATGGCTATAGACAGAACTGCCGCTGCGAGCAGAACCGGCACGCCTGCCAGCTGCCGATGCAGTCGGATTGCAGCCCAGGCGGACGCCGCTGCCGTGACGAGCAAAGCCATAAGCCAGGCTTGACCAGTACTTGACGCAGGAAGGGACAAGGGGAGAAGAAGTGCTGCTCCGCCGACGCCCGCGAGTGCCGGGGCGAGCAGGCGCAGTGGGCTCTCCCGCGCGCCGAATCCAGCCGCGTGTTGCGACGTAAAGAAAACGACGAACGCCGGTACTAAGGCAAATACCAACGTTTCGGTCAGCGGAGAGACATGCTGCTCGGCACGAACCACAACAATGGTAGGCAGGGCAACCATCAAGGCAGCCCAGGCAAAGAGGCGCGCCTGTACTCCGGCCGGAAGCGGCTGTTGAAAACAAGACGTTCTCGCTTGATGCACCGACCAAAAGAGGATTGCGACTACACCGCTGCGGAAAGCGAACGGCAACAGCCCCGGTGTTGTCTCCGGCTGCCACTCTCTGAGGAGCCAGCCCGAACCTGAGAGCAGGCAAAAAGACCCGAAAGCAATCCAGACGCGAAGTTTCACGGAAGGATCTTCAACTGCCGTGCGTGGATGCGGGCTTGGGCAAACAGCAAAAGAGGGCTACGCCAAAGCGCAACCCTCTTCGGTGATCGGATTGAGTTAGTTCTGTGGCGGACGGCCAGCGCCGCCTCCCGGCGTTCCCCCGCCTTGTCCTGGCCGACGGCCGCCGCGGCGACGCCGTCCACCTGGACGACGGCCGCCTGGGCCACCCGGGCCACGATCTCCGCCGGGCTGACGGGGTGCGATGCCAGGCTGTCCAACTCCAACCGGCTGGACATCGTCCGCGCGGTTGAAGTTTGGCTCGTCTTCTCCTTCAATCCCCTCGTCGCTCTCATCCTCGTCAAAGTCACCCTCTTCGGCGAGATTGCCCGGCTCCAGTGCAGCGATGGGCTGGGTACGGTTGACGGTTTGGGCAGGCTCGCTGGCAGGAGGCAGTCCGAGCTTCTCCCGTTGCTCGCGCAGCACGGCCTTGCGGGAGAGCTTGATCCGATTGCCTTCGATTGCGAGCACCTTGACCAGGATCTGATCGCCTTCGCGCAGCTCGTCCTTTACTTCCTTGACGCGATGCTCTGCAATCTCAGAGACGTGGAGGAGGCCGTCGGTTCCGGGGAAGATCTCGACGAAGGCGCCAAACTCGGCCAGCCGAACTACTTTACCGAGATAGGTCTTGCCCATTTCCGGCGTGGCGGTCAGGTCGGTGATCATCTGGATGGCGCGGGCGAGGCCGTCCGCATCGCTCGAGGCAACGTTGACCCGGCCGGTATCGTCCACGTCGATCTTAACGCCGGTTGCGTCGATAATGCCGCGAATGACCTTACCGCCCGGCCCGATGAGGTCGCGGATTTTGTCAGTCGGGATCATAAGGGTGTGGATGCGCGGTGCGAAAGCGCTCTTCTCTGTCTTGGCGCTGGAGATGGTCGCGTCCATCGTATCGAGCAGTTGGAGGCGCCCGCGGCGCGCCTGCTCAAGGGCCTCGCGCATGATCTGCGCGGTGATGCCCATGATTTTGATGTCCATCTGCAGCGCGGTAATGCCCTTGCGCGTGCCGGCCACCTTAAAGTCCATGTCACCGTAATGGTCTTCAGCTCCTGCGATGTCGGTTAGGATGGCGTACTTCTCGCCTTCTTTGACCAGGCCCATGGCAACGCCGGCAACTGCACCCTTAAGCGGAATACCGGCCTGCATCAGAGCCAACGAAGCTCCGCACACGGTCGCCATTGAGGAAGATCCGTTCGATTCAAGAATGTCCGAGACCACCCGGAGGGTATACGGGGACTCATCTTCGGCGGGCAGCACGGCTTCGATTGCGCGCCAGGCCAAGGCTCCGTGGCCAATTTCGCGCCTGCCCACGCCGGTCATGCGGCCGACCTCACCGACCGAAAAGGGCGGGAAGTTGTAGTGGAGCATGAAGCGCCGCTTCTGCTCGCCCTCATAGCTTTCCATCCGCTGCGCGTCGTCCGTGGTCCCCAGCGTAGCCGAGACCAGCGCTTGCGTTTCGCCTCTGGTAAACAAAGCGGATCCGTGAACGCGCGGAAGCACGCCGACCTCGATGGTTACCTCGCGAATCTGATCGAAAGCGCGGTGGTCGGGGCGGATGCGGTCGTTCAGCACCTGCTCGCGGAAGATGTTTTCGCGCAGCTGCTCGTAGTACTTGCCCAGCTTTTTCGAAGCTCCGGAATCTCCTTCGGGAAGCTCCTTCTTGAGCTCGTCCTTCAGCGATTTGACTTGGGCATAGCTCTCAAACTTGGGGTGCTTCTGCGTGTCAAGCGCATCGGCAAGCCGAGTGCCGACCTTGGCTTTGAGCTCTTCAAGGTAGGCGTGGTCGGTTTCGACCGCATGCACCTGGCGCTTGGGTTTGCCGGCCAGTTTGACCAGCTCTTCAATGGCCGAGCAGATCTTCTTGATCTGCTCGTGGGCGAACTCGATGGCATTGACCACGTTTTCTTCCGAAACCTGGCGAGCGCCGGATTCTACCATCACGATCCCGTCGACCGTGCCGACGACCATGATGTTGACTTCGCTCTTCTCGCGCTCCGCGTAGGTTGGGTTGACGAGGAAGTTGCCGTCAATCAGGCCGACTCGCACCGCACCCACCGGACCGTGAAACGGTATGTCGGACAGCGCCAGGGCACAGCTTGCGCCGTTGATACCCAGGACGTCCGGGTCATTTTCCTTATCGGCGGAGTAGACGAAGGCAACGACCTGGGTTTCGTTGCGGAAGGCTTCAGGAAACAGGGGCCGGATGGGGCGGTCGATCTGCCGGCTGGTCAGCACTTCCTTTTCGGAAGGACGGCCTTCGCGCTTGATGAAGCCGCCGGGAATGCGTCCTCCGGCATAGGTGAACTCGCGGTACTCGACCGTCAGCGGAAAGAAATCGATACCCTCTTTGGGATCGGGGGAGGCGACGGCTGTCGCGAGAATGGCGTTGTCGCCGGAGGTGGTAAACGCTGCGCCGGAGGCCTGCTTGGCCATGCGTCCGGTCTCAAATTTGATCTGCTTGCCGCCGGCAAGCTCTACGGTTACGTCATGCTTCATGTCTGCCTCTTCTCTGTCTCACAATGGTGAATCGGATGATGCGTCCAGCGGCGCGAAGCAGATGCGGGCCAGATCGGCTGCGGCGCAAGCATATGCAGCTCAGGCAGCGACTTGCTGATCCTGAGCTGCATGTTAATCGTGCTGCACTGGAGTAAGGTGAATCGTCGGTACCGCTGGCATCTGCATACCGTGCAAGGCAGAGGCGCCCGTGAACCGCGGACGGGCGTTTTGCAGCGACACGGCTTTCAGCAACAGCTGCTCCGTGTGCTGGCGGGAACAGCATTCCGGCTGATCTGTGTCCTAAAGAGATTGCGGTTCGAGCAGAATTTCATGGTGCGGGTTCCTGGCGAGAAATCTGCGCTTACTTGCGGATACCGAGCTTCGAGATCACTTCGCGGTAGCGATCGGCGTCTACCTTCTTCAGGTAGTCCAGAAGCCTCCGGCGTTTGCTCACCAACATGAGCAAGCCGCGCCGAGAGCCATGATCCTTCTTGTGGGTCTTGAAATGTTCGGTAAGCTCTCCGATGCGTTCGCTCAAAATCGCGATCTGCACCTCAGGTGAGCCAGTGTCGGAATCGTGCGTACGAAACTTCTCGATGATGTCTGTTTTCTTTGCGGTTGCCAACACAGCGTCTACAACTCCTGGTCTTCTGTTCCACTCTCAAAGTGTCTACGAAAGTCTATCATTCTTTTCTGAACTCACGACTGCCGGTGCCAGATGCCACGCGGTTTAGGCCATGTGAGCCTTCAGAAAGCTGAGGGTTCGTTCCCGGGCGATGCTGGCCTGCTCCGGATTGTAGGCGGCGCGCGCATCACAGTTAAATCCGTGCTCGGCTCCCTCGTACATACGGATTTCGACCTCCGGGTGCGCCTCTCGCACAGCTTTGATTTGTTCCGGGCCGATGTGGCTGTCATTCGCACCAAAGTGCAGCAGGACAGGGCAGCTGGGTTCCTCCTTTGCTACGCTTCCTATACCGCCGGCGTAGTAGCCGACGCAGCAAGCCGGCCTTATCTCGTAGGCTCTACCACGTGTGGCCGTCAGCCAGGTGAGGAGTCCTCCATAGCAAAAACCGATCACGGCGATGCTCTTGTGACCCTCTTCCTCGAGCCTGGCGAAAGCGGCCGAGACGTCCAGGAGCGCGGTGTCAGGTGAGAGTTTCTGGAGCAACCCGACCGCCTTTTGCATGTCCGCGCCCTCGTATTTCAGTACTACGCCGCGCTCGATCCGGTCGAAGAGGGCCGGCGCCACAGCCACGTATCCTTCCTTCGCGAGTCCGTCCACCACACTCCGAATATGTGCGTTGACCCCGAAGATCTCCTGGAGAACGACAACGGCGCCGGCCGGCGTGCCCAAGGGTCGCGACACGTACATGCTCAGTTCGTGGCCGTCCCGCGCGATCAACTGTATGGACTCTGCCATCAAATTGCTCCTTAATGTAGCTTTCAGCATGATTCTAACGGGCTAACGGAGACGCATGGACATCGGGCGCTCCGGCTGCCTACATTTTCTGTCCGCTGGAGATTTTGTCCATGGTGCCGATCCATTGAAGAAAGTGCACGAGCTGCCTGCGTTCCCGAAAAGCAAAATGAAGAAAGTGCCAAAACCGGACATGTTCTGCCGAAAGTCCGGTGAACGTCTCCAGCCGCCAGCGTAAGTAAGGGCTGCGCCATGGTCGCAAGCGGTTGCCCGCCGTCGCTCGCCAAAGGAACCGAACGGCACTGGAATAGGCTCGGAACACACCCTAGTATAGGCGACGGACCGGCAGAGGGATGAACTCTCACGAAGCGTCTCCGGGCTCACGCCGGGCCGGCCTTACGTCCGGAGGTGCTGCTTTCGCCGGATCGAGAAGACGCGTAATCACCTTCTCCGCAACCGCTCCTGAGGGAACTCTATAGATGCCGTCTGCAATCGCGCGTTGGAGCATGGCGATTTTAGCTAGTCGCAGATCCATGTCCGGCCTACCCCGGCTGAGGTCGCCATCAGTACCGGCTGCCTGGTCCGTATGTCTTCCGCCCTGTGCTTCTAAAGACATACGACACGAGTTGTTGCCGTTCGTTCCTGGCATGAACAGACTCCTGGGCAAGAGATGCCCTCACATTGAGTATCGGCTGGCCGTTTGAAATCTTTAGCCAAATCTAAAACTATTTCCTTCGTCCCTGTCAGCCAACAAGTCCGAGCAGAGAGTTGGGATCGAGCTTAGGAGATTCGCAAAAGGAGCTCAAGCTTTCACCAGATCAGCCGATAAGGTTCTTAGCGACATCACGGAAGGTTGGCATGCGCACACTCATCATCGACGATTCAGTAGTTATGCGTAAATTTATTGAACGAGTGCTCCGACAAGCAGGACTCAACATCTCAGAACTTCATGAGGCAGGCAACGGTGTAGAAGCGCTGGAGGTTCTTCGAACTGTAAGCGCCTTCGACTTCATCTTTTCAGACATCAATATGCCTAGGATGGATGGATTGCAGTTCTTAGAACAGCGCCGGGCCGAGTGCCTCGCCCTTGCCGTACCCGTCATCATGATCACCGCCGAAGCCAGTGAAGGACTCCTATCTCTCATCCATTCGGCCGGTGCCTCCGGCTATCTCTGCAAACCGTTTACCGCCGATCAAGTGAGGGTGTGGTTAGGCCCCCTGCTGAGTGTCCGCACCCAGGCCTAGCGAAGAAGTTAACAGAGCGTTTTGAAGAGGACGAAAGATGCCACAAGGAATAACGAAACAGTTAGACGACGCGGTTGAGGAGGTCATGGCTCTGATGTTCGAGCGCTCTTGCACTCCGGCTCCCGGACTGCCCTCCACCTTTCCCGCAACCTCCACGCACATCTGCATGTCTGATCCGCTGAACGGAGCGTCGTCGCTCTATATCGACCTGGAGTTCGCGAAGCAGCTTACGAGCGATCTGCTCCAAAAGCCGATTCCGGAGATCCCGGCCGTGATGGTCATCGACACGATCGGAGAGATCTGCAACATGGTCACAGGAAGCTGGAAGGCGCGTCAGCCGCCGAATCTGGCGATCAGCAAACTTTCGCCCCCCATGGAGACGGCATGCGGACGCTTCAGAGATATCTTGACCCGTGCCTACACGGTAGGACGCATGACGCTCGTCTTCCAACTCGCGTTCTGAGGGCTACTTAACGACTGATTGAAAGAGGGGAGAAGTGAGGAGGCTCGAAAACTGATTGTCAGAGGCGGAGTAGTCGACGGTGAGCGTGCCCGAGTTCGAATCGACCGTGGTCGAATCAAGCGCGGTCTTTTCAAGCGGCGACCCAGAGGTCTTCTTCATAATGACTACGCCCTTCATGACCGTTGCGATCGTAGCCGCGGTGATCGTATCAGACATGACTACGGCCATGTCAAACTTCACGCCATTCTGAAAGTCCATGGTGTAGCGAGAGCTCTTCATACGGTTTTTTACTGTGTCGTAATCGGCCAACTGGGACGCCTCGCCCAGAACGCCCTTCATCATGGTCTGAGTTCCTTTCTGGTCAAGCAAACTCCAGATGGCTTTGGTGTCCACCACATTCATTTCGCTGACCATGTCGGAGTTCTGCAGAAAATTTTGAGACAGACCATCCCGCGCATCGAGCGAAGCCTTTACAGCCTCTTTGTCACCAAAGACCATGGTCGTCTGATCGAGAAAGCAGACGCTCATCCCCGCCGAACCCAGGGGATAGATCTGGTTGTTTCGCAGCGCCACCGGCTTGGTTTTGTTCTTGGTGAAGTTAGCCATGATTGTACCAGTGTGAAATTGGCCCTGCGCGATGCCCACGATGCGGCTGCCTTCACCGGCGCGAAAGGCCGCAAATGCCAGCGTGTCAGCATCCTGATCCACCTTCAGCCCGGAGCTCTTAAGCGCCGTCTCCAACCGTTTCAGTTCCGGAGGCAGGACGCGGTCCTTCAGGCTCATCGCCGCGCTGGAATTCTGCATGGCGTGATAATCCACCACGATCACCTGCACCACATCTTTCGGAATAGCGGACTTAGCGTTGTTGCCAAGTTCCGCGCCAGACGCAAAGGTAGTCAAAATCGCCAGCGATGCAAGCGCAAGATAGTTCGCCATATGAGTCAAGGTAAGCTCCAGAGTCTGCACCATTCTGCTTCGCAAACGATGCATTGTTCCATGCAACTAAAGACGTAAACCGTTCTATTCTTCCGTCTTTTCGACGCGCTGGCAAGTGTCCACCTCATTGGACGGGTGGAAGAGAGGAAGGTTGGGCAACCGTCGCTTATGCTGGAGAGAAATGTCCACCCAAGTGATTCGTCCCGCCCGCACGCTGCAAGGCTCCCTCCTCCTTCCTGGTGACAAGTCGATCTCTCACCGCTACGCCATGCTCGCCGGGCTTGCCGAGGGCACATCGCGGCTTTCAAACTTCTCTACTGGCGCCGACCCGCACAGTTCGCTTGCCTGCATGACCGCATTAGGGGCAATGGTCGAAGACAAGGGAACGCACTTGGAGGTGACGGGGACGGCAGGTCACTTTCGCCAGCCGGTCGCGGCACTAGATTGCGGCAACTCGGGTTCAACGATGCGCATGCTCTCCGGCCTGGTAGCTGCGCATCCCCTGCGGCTTACCCTGACCGGCGACGATTCCCTGACGCTTCGTCCGATGGAACGGGTGCGTAAGCCTCTGGCGGCGATGGGCCTCGACATATCTCTAACCGACGGCCATGCGCCTATCGTCATCCAGGGCGGCGCGCTGAAGGCGATCGACTTCGAAACGCCGATCCCCAGCGCGCAGGTCAAGACCGCGGTCCTGTTTGCCGGATTGCAGGCAGAGGGCACCACCAGCCTGTCCGAGTCCGTCCGCACGCGGGATCACACCGAGCATGCTCTTCGTGCGTTCGGTGCAACGCTAAGCCGCAAAGGAGATCGGCTCTTTCTTTCGGGCGGTCAATCGCTAAAAGCTCTGGATGCCACGGTTCCCGGCGATCTCTCCTCGGCAGCGTTCTTTTTGTGTGCTGCACTGCTGTTTCCGGACGCGAACCTGATTCTTGACTCGCTTGGGCTCAATCCGACACGGTCCGCGCTGCTGGATGTAGTTGCCGCGCTTGGCGCCAAGATCCGCATCCTCAACGTGGAAGAGTTTCACGGCGAACTCGTGGGCACGGTCCAGGTGAACGCTTCGCCTTCTCTATTAAAAAGTCCTCTTAGGATTGAGGGTGCCCTCACTGCGCAGTTGATTGATGAACTGCCCGTGCTTGCGGCGGTTGCACCCTACACGCGCTCCGGCATTTCGATCCGGGACGCGCAGGAACTGCGGGTCAAGGAGTCGGACCGGATCGCGCTGGTTGCGAAGAATCTGACAGCGATGGGTGCAGCCTACACAGAGTACAAGGACGGCCTCGACATTCCGGGCGGACAACATTTACACGGCGGCATCATCGATTCAGGCTCAGACCATAGGATTGCGATGGCGTTCTCGATTGCAGCGTTACGCGCTTCGTCGGAGTCATGGATTGAGGGTGCCGAGGCCGCAAAGATCAGCTTCCCGGAGTTTTTCCTGCACCTTGATAAAGTCTGCCCCGCTTAGAGCAAGGTTCACGCGGAAGAGCCAGTCGAGCGGGAGCAGACCTGTCAAACCCCATTCCGAAAAGAAGAAGGCTGGACGGCTCGCCGGGCAATCGTAGCCATTGAGTGAAGGTGAGTCTGAGTCAGCTCCGATATGCTGCACTCCATCTGGAATAGTCCAACAAGACTTCGGCGGGAACCGGAAGACTGCGCAACAAGGCCAAGGTAGCAGGATGTTGCGCTTGCTTTTCGATCTGAGCTACAGGTAGAGAGTCCACAACTCGTCCAGCATGGAGCACGACCAGATTGTGGCAAAGCTGCAAGACGGAAAGCAGGTCATGCGAGATATAGAGAAGGGCCGTGCCGTCGTCTTGGTTTGCTTGTTGAAGCAGCTTCAGAACTTCGGCCTGATTACAGGGATCAAGCGCGCTGGTTGGCTCGTCGGCAATGAGCAAAGCTGGACGATGTAAAAGGGCAAGTGCGAGCACGACGCGCTGCGCCTGTCCAACGCTGATCTCCAATGGCTTTCGTGTAAGAAAATGCTGATCTACCGGTAAGTGAACCTGCTCCAATAGGGAGCGAAGTCGTAGTTGAAATTCAGACCTCTTTCCGGATTCATGAGCCCTCCAAGCTTCTTCAAAGTGAGTCCGTATGGATAAAGCAGCATTGAGTGCACTCGACGGACTCTGGGGAACCAGGGCCACTCGCTTGCCCAGAACGTGTCTGATGTCTCTTCGACTCATGGAAAGAAGATCTTTACCTTCGAAGAGGACCTTTCCCGTAGTCCAGCCGCGCCGCCAGGGCAGCAGACCCATCAAAGCTAGAGCAAGCGTAGTTTTTCCTGTGCCACTGGTACCGATGAGCCCCAGCCTGTCGCCTGAGTGCAACTCAAAGCAGATCTCCTCCAGCACTGCTTGTTTGTCATATCCCGCTCTGAAGTCAGCCTGAAGAAGGGGGGCGGTCATGGCTTAGCTCCCTTCCAGCGCATCAGGTCAATATTAGCGACCACGCTAGGCTGAAGAATAGTTAACTCCGCTCCGGACACTTGCGGCGAAACTGCGCAAAGCATGTTGGGATAAACAAGGTAGATGAATGGTTGCTGATCGTAAGCGATTTGTTGCACTCGGTCCACGGCTCGTTTTCGTGCCTGAGGGTCTGCGACCTGGGCTTGGAGCTGCATTTGCCGATCAATCTCAGCTTCCCAAGCAGTGGATGGCTTTGCTTCAGAAGGACTCCATTGATGATTGGGCGAGGAACTCAGCCAGACGTTCATGACGGAACTGGGATCAGGGTCCACGTTCGAAAGGCCGAGAAGTGCCGCCTCATAGTCCTGGGAGTGCATGAGGCGCTCGATGAGGGCGGGAAAATCAAGAGTAACTGTGTTGACCTGTATGCCCAGGAGAGCAAGATCCTGCTGGATAAGCGAAGCCATCTTCTCGCGCGAACGGTTTCCGGCGTTGGTGAGGATGGAAAATTTTACCGGGTGACCGTCACGGTCGAGCAGGTGATCTCCCACCTTGCGGAAGCCTTCAGCGGAAAGCAGACGGATAGCGCCTTGGGCGTCCTGCTGCATTGAGGGAAGATATGAGTCGTACCAAAGCTTGTTGGCTGGCGAGATGAAGCCATTGGCGGGGGTGGCGTGTCCATCGTACGCGATGCGGGCGAGGTCCGCGCGATTGATGGCCACTGATACGGCCATGCGGAAGGAACGGTTCTGAAACCAGGCCTTCTCCCAAGCCGGCAGAGGTGCGCCAGGAGCTTGATTGAACCACATCTGTTCGGTGTTCAACGAAGGGCCAAGATCGTGCATGCTCTCCGGGTTGCTTCGTGCGAGCAGGTTGTAGTTCTCGGCGGCCACGCTATCGATGAGTTGGTAGCGTCCGCGAACGAACCGTACCTGATCCTGCTCGCGATTGCCCAGAATATCGAGACGCAGAGAAGGGAGATATGGAAGAGGCGCGCCAGAGGCGTCGTGTTTCCAGTAGTAAGGATTCCGTTGCAAGCGGATCGAGTCACCACGCTTGTAGTCGCTGAGGACGAAGGGGCCGGCTGTGATGCGGTCTTCTGTGGACCGGCCGGCGGGCTCGATCGCGATCTCGTCAAAAACTTTACCGATAGAGACGATGCGCCTGGGCAGATGAAGTCTGATGGTGAGTGGATCCGGAGCATCGAAAGAAACTTCACGCGGAGCGATAAATTCTTCAGCGACCGGTGCGGCAGTGCCGGGATCGAGGACACGCTTAAGGCTTGCCATGACATCGCGCGCTGTTAGTGGAGAACCATCGGAAAAGCGCAAGCCGCTATGAAGATAGAACGTAACTAGACAACCGTCCGAGGAGACAGTCCAGCGCTCGGCCAGAGCAGGCTCGATCTGCTGCGTGTGCCGGTTGAGCCGTAAAAGCACACCCCCCGTTAGATAGCGGAGCATCTCGGAGGCCTGATCGTCGACCCGGGCGGGATCAAGGGTTTTCGGGTCGTACTTCAGCGACCAGGTCAACTCACTCTTCGAAGACGTCGACTGAGCCTGCAAGACGGGCAGGATGACAGCAAGCATAGTAAATAGGATGAAACGCAAGCGCACTAATCGACCTCCAAGACAAGTAACTCCATGAACAGCAATACAACGACCAGAAGAACAATAGGGAGGTAGGCCCAACCCGAATGTGCGAGCACTGCAATGTTTTGCATCGCGAGCAGGAGGGAGCCCCAGGAGGGAAGCGGCTCGCTAACGCCTAAGCCGAGCGTGCCAAGATTTGCTTCCGCAACCAGGAAAGCGGGCACGCAGAGGAGAAACTGAGTTACAAGAATTGGCCACAGGTTTGGGAGAACGTGCTTCTTAAGGAGCCGATGCGTGGGCAGACCAGCCGCCCTGCCATACAGGAGCCATTCGGCATTGCGGACGTCCCACGCTGCGGCATAGCAAACGCGAGCGTAAGCTGGCCAACCAAGCAGGCCGAGCAGCAGAAAGGTGACAGCGGCCGATTGCAAAGGCGCCATTGTCAATGGGAGTGCTGAGCGCACCATCATCAGTAGAAAGAGCCATGGGAGCGTCAGGAAGAGATCACTGATGTACAGAACACAATTCGCTACAGCTGTATGAGCGAAGGCCGCAACGACTCCTATACCGACCGCGAGACTTGTGGCGACGACCGCCGCGAAGACCGAACCAGCCAGCCCCAGCACTAAGGCGCCAGCGAGCCGAAGGGTGCGATCACGACCGAGTTCGTCCGTGCCCGTCCAATGTTCTGGTGAGCTCTCTGCCGCAATGTGATCTCGATCCTGCGTTGCAAAACCTTTGGGCGACCGCCACAGCAGCAGCGAGGACGCGAGCACCAACGTGAGTAAGACCGCACAAGCAATGATTTTCATGCCAGACGCTCCCGGTGTGCAGGCTCCGAGATCATGCTTGCGATGCCGACCGCAGTCGCCATTAGCAACGTGACGTCGAGCAGTACAGGGAGATCGCGATTAATTGCCGCAGACCAAGCGAGATGGCCAAGTCCGGGCACATCAAAGATGACCTCCAACGGCACGATGGCGCTAAGCGCAGTGACAAACGAAAGCAAGGCTAAGGCGAGCAGCTTGCCACGTAATGGAGGAATCAGCTGAATGCAGGCGATGCGAAAGGGGGAGGTGCCCTGTGCCCTTGCAAAGAGCAGGCCGGGAGCTCTTCCTGCCTCTCTTAAGAGACGGTAGACCAGTTTGAAGTCTCTGACTGCGATCACGGTTGCAAGCACCGTGATCGCACCTCCCTTATCTGCGACCATGCAGGCCGTTGCCATAGCTCCAATGGGTATGGAGAGGAAAAGGGCCGTGGGTCCAGCAATGAAGACCTCTCCTCGATTGCTCCGGCGAGCGCTCAACGGCAAAGCCAAGGCGAATGCAAATATCCAGCCATAGCCGACGCCAAACAGCAGAAGCTTGCCCGTAACTTGCAGCCGAGGTTCGATCAAATCGGCAACAGGTACATCGTACTGACGGGAACGACCAAAATCCCCCTGCAACCATCCGCCAAGTAGAGATCGGGCAAGTTCAGAGATTTTGTATTGCTGCTTTTGCTGCCTTTGCAGGGCCGCTCTCGCCGTATCTGCGTATTGGCTGTCCATCTCGCGTGAATCAGTGAAATAGCCAGGGCCAAAACGCACAAGGAGGATTGTTCCAAGCGCAGCCAGCAATACTAAAGAGATGACGCGGGCGAAACCAATCGAAATACGTGCGCAAGCTCCTTTCATCGGCTGCTCACTTCCGCACGTTCCTGAACTCCGGCTCCGACAGTAGCCCCGTGATGCGCTTGCTTATGGAGATACATGCGGCGATCTGCCACAGCCAGCAACTCCTCTGCGGTTTCGCCATCCCTGGGAAAAGTGCAGGCTCCCAGGCTTGCGGAAACTTTTGTCTCAAGACTGACCATTGCGCATGCCGATTCCACCATCAAGGAGATATCGTGCAGACGTTCTTGACACTCATCTGCGTGCATGCCGGGCAACAGGAAGACGAATTCGTCTCCGCCGATGCGCGCCACGGTGTCGTACGGGCGACAGCCGCTGCGGAAGTGATCTCCAATGCGGCTTAGTAGCATGTTTCCCGCCAGATGTCCTTCGCGATCATTCACTTCTTTGAATGAGTTGAGGTCGCACATGACTATGCTTAAAAATTCTCCCGACCGCCGGCATCTGTCCAACTCCGTTTCTAACTGAAGAAAGAGCCGGCGCGCGTTGGGTAGGCCTGTAAGGAAATCCGTGTCTGCATTGCTCTCTGCGCGATTGAAACTAAAGGCGTTCTGCAAGGACATGGAGAGCTTGGACTCCATCACTTGCATGATGCGCAAGTGATCCCGAGAGAAAGAATCGGCCCTGGTTGCGTAAAGCGTAAGCACGCCGAAAATCTCTTTCTTGAGATCGAAAAGAGGCATGGCCAGGGCAGTGCGCAGAGGCTCATTCTGGCCACTCTTTTCGTGATAGCTGGGTTCGACGCTGGCGTTCCCGTTCAGGATGGCTTTGCCGCTCTGCGCAACCCATCCCGAAATGCCTTCACCCATCGGGATAGGCTGGGCAGAAAAGCATTTTGCCCCATCGCCATCAACATGCTGCAGCACTACGGCATTGTCGCGTTTCAGGTAAAGCGCACAACACTCGAAGGGAATAAGGCGATGGAGTCGAGAAGCCATGACCGAGATGGTCTCCTGCAAACTCAACGAACTACCTAAAGACTGACTCATTTGAAACAAGGTCTGCGCTTCTTGACTGGCCGCCGCTATCAGGTTCAGCGACGCCGTAACGGCCCCACTTGGCAAAAGGTCGTGACGATTTTCAGGCATCTCGCCGTTCTGTTCCGAAACACTATTTTGGGCTTCGAAACCCGCACCAGGAGCCTCTCCGCGCCAGACCGCGATTTCAGTCTGCAGAGGTATAAATTCCTTCTCTACTCCGCGACGAGTTTGCCTTTCTAACTCCACGCAGTGCTCTTGAAATACCTCGACTACCTCCGGATCGAACTGCGTCCCGGACAAACTTCGCACAAGAGCCATCGCATCATCGAGCGACTTACCCTTACGATACGGCCTGTCCGAGGTCAGTGCATCAAAGCAATCGACCACGGTAAGAATGCGCGCACCGATGGGGATCTCATCCCCCTTCAATCCATCGGGATAACCCTTACCGTTCCACCACTCATGGTGCGAGCGGACAATAGGCACGACAGGGTACGGAAACTTCACGCGCTCCAGGATGTCGGCCCCGACAACGGGATGGATCTTCATCTTCTCAAATTCTTCCGGTGTCAGTTTCCCCGGCTTGTTGATGATGTGTTCCGGAACAGCAAGCTTGCCTATGTCGTGCAGCAGAGCAGCCGTATGCAAGGCGTTCATTTCAACCTTACGCAAGTGCAAAGCTCTTCCCACCACTTCTACATAATTGCGCACGCGAAAGAGGTGATCGTGCGTCTCCTGATCCTTCGCCTCGATTGCCATTGCAAGGCCTTCAATGGTGCGAAGATGCAGTGCTTCCGTTTCCTGGAGGTGCTGCTCACGTTCCTTGGCGCGAATAATCTGCGCCGTGTAAGCGCGATAAACCGTGTAGACCGCCGGAATCATCAACAAGGACGTTGCCGCACCGTAATGCGACGCGACCCGGTCGGCAACGACAGCAAGTACCGCCCCAACCAAGTAAAAAGGTAGATACCAAGGGAACTCAGCCTTCCAAAGAGAAAACGGTCGTTCTCCTTTCCCCCAGGAAATGGCCAGAGCGACAGGAACCGTATTACACAAGAAGTAAGCTACCGCGGCCAGCGATAAAGCGGGTGCCGGCGCCATCCCATATCGGGTTAACGTCTTGAACGCAAGGAATGCTCCCGTGCTTGACACCACACTGTTGGCGATATTGAAAGCGATTTGTACGGCCGTAAATAGCTTCTTGACACGAAGCCTGCACTGAACTGCAACGGAGACGGCGGCGAGCAGGATGGTCTGTAGAGGGGAGAGTTGTAGAATCGCCAAGAGCAGGAAGGGGAAGTTCAACGACATCGAGCCTTCACCTTGAGGCAGGATTACTTTCATTCCAGAAGTGAGCAGAACAGCGGCCAGAAATACCGTAAAGCGTAACCAATGACCGTTGGAGCCATGCGCAGCCCACACCGTGGCGGACACGGCCATCAACGCTAGCAGTAAAACGAATATTTTGGTTCGGAACGGCATGAGACTAGACCTCGGAGGGTAGTGCTATGGAGTGACCCTCTTTGTCGTTATCGGCCACACTTCTTCTTTCTTGAACCGATTTGTACCTCATCCATTACTAAAGTGCAATTGGACTTCAGCATCTACCTTCTCATTTTAGGACAGAATTTCTAATCATGGTATGACTCACGTCGTACAACGTGACACGCTCACAAGAACGATGAAAATGCTATACCGCTTATGGGTTATCCACTTACCAAACTACCCTTACTTTAGTGATTGAGATGTTTTGCTTCCCAGTTGTTGTCTTCGGTGCTAGCCGTTAGTCTCCTGTCATGAGAAGTGTGCCGGGCGCTTTAAAGCGCTCACCTAAACATAGTGTCTGATCAAAGGAACTCTGTGTTTCATTAAGACACACTTCTGCATAGATCACTACAGTGTGCCGATGTAAGACTGCAGTACGTTGAACCATCTTGAGCTTTCAGAATTGGAGTTACACATCTATGCCTTGTCCTCCTCGTTACACGCGTGTCTTTCTCAGCGCTTGCGCTTTCCTTGCTTACGGGTCTTCCGGCTTTGGACAAAATCATGCGAAGCTTGCCCGTGAGATCGAAACTCTCAATCCGTCCGACTCCGTCTCTGTAATCGTTCAATACAAGACAGATCCCGATAGCACTGCAGAACAAAAGGTCACCTCCAAAGGAGGTGTGGTGTATACGAGACTGCATAGCCTGAGTGGCATAGCCGCACACCTGCATCGATCCGATCTGGACGACCTCATCCACGATCCGAACGTTGCGCATATTTCGATCGATCATGCCGTGGGTGCGCGAGGTGCCGTTACTCCAGCTACCGTACCCATTGACCCTACGGCCGAGTACACCGCTGAACCAATCAATGCTCCGCAGGTTTGGGCGCAGAGTTACGTGGGCACGGGCATTGGCGTAGCCGTCATCGACAGTGGCATCACTCCGGTTGCTGATCTACAGATGAACGGCAGACTCAAAGGGACACGCATTGTTTACAGCCAGAATTTTGTGCCGAACGAAGAAAACACTACCGATCTGTATGGGCATGGAACGCACGTTGCCGGGCTGATCGCCGGCAACGGTCTGTCTTCGACAGGACCGAAGTACTCGCGAACTTTTCTCGGAATTGCTCCCAATGCAAACCTCATCAACCTGCGAGTTCTCGACGAGAATGGCCAGGGCAGCGATTCTGCTGTTATCAACGCGATTGAGACTGCGATCTCCTTGAAAAACACCTTCAACATCCGCGTCATTAACCTTTCGCTGGGCCGACCAATCTCTGAGGGCTACCAGCTTGACCCGCTTTGTCAGGAAGTCGAAAAAGCTTGGCAAGCCGGCATCGTCGTTGTAGTTGCCGCCGGCAACAATGGCCGTGATCTCGCATTGAACGCTGAGGGCTATGGAACGATTGAAGCTCCAGGAAATGATCCGTACGTGCTCACCGTTGGTGCGGTACGCACAATGGGATCAGCCACTTTGCAGGATGATGCGATGGCGAGCTATAGCTCTAAAGGCCCAACGTTTGTCGATCATGTCGCAAAACCGGACCTTGTTGCGCCAGGCAATCTCGTCAGCAGCCTTCTGGCTCCCGTGGATGCGTTGGCAACGGCAAACCCGAGTTTTGTTACGCTGAATTCGTACTACATCACCGGCGGAAACAATCAACCGTCCACTGTGTATTTTCCTCTTAGCGGCACCAGCATGGCAGCAGGCGTCACTAGTGGGGCGGTAGCCTTGCTACTGCAGGCACAACCCTCGTTAACTCCAGATCAGGCGAAGGCCATGCTGATGCGCGACGCCAATCGCACCTACCTGCCGCAAACCAGCAGTGTCACGGATGCAACCTCCGGCGTCACCTATATTGACCACAATGATCTGCTCACTATCGGAGCCGGGTATCTGGATATTGCAGCAACCTTGGCCGATGCACAGCAAAACACAACGAAGATGCCCGCCGGGACGGCCATGTCCCCTGCAGTTGCATTCGATCCGACTTCTGGAAATGTATACCTGGTCACAAGTCCGACATCTCTTTGGGGGAGCACTGCGCTTTGGGGTGCGTCGAACGTGTATGGTCAGAGCGCCTTCTCCACTCAGGTTGACGGCAACACAGCCCTGTGGGGGGCAAGTATGCTTCAGGGCGCCAACAATCCCTCAGGCTTCACGGCTCTTTGGGGTGCGACCGCACTCTGGGGCGCGAGCGATCCTCAGGCCTTCACGGCCCTTTGGGGAGCTACCGCTCTTTGGGGAGCGTCCTCACCGCAGGCGGCCACAGCGCTCTGGGGTGCATCCAGCGTTAGCGGTTCGACCGCCCTCTGGGGTGCATCGGCGGTCAACGGCAACACAGCTCTCTGGGGCGCTTCAGCTCCTCTGGAGTACTAATCGGACACAACTACGACTGATCGCATTCATAGCTGCCAGGAAACTCTACTGCTACACGTGTCCTTCTTCAGTGGAGTCTATGGGTTGGAGTGCCAGAGCGGATTCCAACCCATAGAAGCTTGATCTAATGCGTTCACGGGAACAATTTACGGGCTGTACGCTGGGCGATACGCAAGCTCTCTCGACCGGAGAGCAATGTTGCAGGAATCTCCAAACAGTAGCACCGCGTTCAGCAGCAAGTACGCCGGTCGTGGTGAGGCTTTGAATGCTGGCTGTTCTGAGCCGATCGTGTAAGTTATTCGCTTGACAACTTCAAGTATGTAGATGAGAGTACCTCAGCATAGTAAGGTTCCGCCTAGAAACTGGCTGAAGTGACGGAGGTGTCCGCGAGGGTGTATACGCGGTCTATGGTTTGTTGAATCGTGTATCCGAGCGACTCGAACGAGGCCTTGAGCGGGCGCGGGCTTAGAATGAGGCATTCTTTGCTCAGGACAGGTCCATACGCTGGAACAGCTGGTCTGAAAGCTCTGTTTTGTTGGCTGGGTTAGCCTTTCGCTTTCACTACTGCGGGCTCAGGCACCGCACTTAATGTGAAATCCCTCGAGCTTCGAACCAGATTGCGTTCCGCTATGCCAATGATGTATGGACTTTGGCGGACCAACAGAAGGATGCGGCAAAAGATTTGCGGCGGGCATAAATGCCAAACCATCGGATTCGAACAATGCGACTAAGACTCCAGTCGAAGGTTGATCAACCAGCATGCGGGTAGCCGCGGAGGTGCGATGCCATGGCTCTTCCGACAAACCAAGCTTCGACCGCTGGTGGGAAGCGGACCTGGGGCGGACTCGTGGGGATTGGCGGATACCGGCTGCTGCTGGACGGAGGAGGCGTCCGGAGCGGTCGTTCCACATGCCTAGATATCCGCCACCTTGACCGAGTCTGGTCAGATGATTACAGCTGTCTCTTCTGACTCCGGCGACTACGTTTTGCCAGCGCTCCCTCTGGAATCTTTTGGTATCAAGATCAGCGCACCTGGACTCCAGACCACCGTGCAGACTGGGATCGACCTACAGGCATCAAACGATTTGGAGGTGAACGCACACCTATCCGTTGGTGCAACAAATACCGTGGTCAACGTCGAAGCAAGCAGCAACCAAGTGCAGACTGAAGATAATTCGCTCAACACAGTAGTTGATCAGGCTCACGTTGTAGACCTTCCTCTAAACGGCCGAAACGCCGCAAATCTTGTTTTGCTTTCCGGAGGCGCCGCCCCTGCCATCACCGGCAACGTGGCAACCACTGAGAGCTACGGCTCAGTCGGCACGAATTCTGTCGGCGCTTCGGTTGCCATCTCTGTTGCTGGCGGAGTCTGCAACGCAGATGAATTTCTTAATGGATGGGGAGATAACAATGATTCTGCTTACAACACCACTCTACCTGTCCCGTTCTCCCGACGCCTTACAGGAGTTTTCTTTCCAGACGACTGCTTTGGGAGCACAGTGGCGTTCATGCTGTTGCAACCGTGAATATTGTTACTAAATCTCCAAAACACGTCTCCGACGGTCGCATTACACCCGACTGCGATGCGGTCAATTTGGCTACGCTAATCGCATTTCACCGACTCCAGATCCCTGTGTTCCACACTGTGCAGATCGCATTTCACCCGACGGAAGACATGCCGTCTGAGCAGAGCAAACAGTGAAGAGAGGAAGTATGCAGTTAGGAGAGCGATGCTGGCACTATTTCGCACAACGTTTGATCTCTGGGCTGGAGACCAGCCTTCATCAAGTTGCGTGGTCGGCTGAGTGAAGAATGTTCTCAGTTTGCAAGCTGGTGGAACACATACGAAGTGGGCTCAGGTGCGGGAGTTCAAAAGCTGCTCTGTCAACTACGGACGATGCTGCCCGCTTCTCTACAGCGTCGTTCCAGACTAATGATAATGCTTCTCCAAAATTGTCATCTATACGCCTCATTGCGTGAACTGTGGGTGGCAAGGCGTTGCACAGAATTGCCGAGCATCCCCGCCTGCACTTGCGAGAATATTGCCTATCTTCGTGAGAGTTCTTAGCCTAAGCGACTTCTGCATTGCTTTTCGTCTGCCCTATGCACTCACCCCCATACACCGACGTTTCTGGTGTATAGCGGCCCGGTGTGACTCCGTAGGTGCGCTGAAATAGTGCGATAAAGGCACTCACGTTTGTGTAGCCAAGGTCTAGAGATATGGTTGTGACGGGCAGGCCTTCCGCAAGCATTTCCAGACTTCGTAGTAGCTTGGTCCGTTGGCGCCATTGCGTAAAGGTAAATCCAGTCTCGGCGACAAAATGCCGCGACAGGGTCCGGACCGTAATATGGCAGTCCTGGGCCCACGCCTCCAGGTTTCTACAATCAGTTAGATCCTTAAGAATGCCATTCGCAACTACCAGCAACGCGGGAGTTTGGGGCATTGCTAATCCGAGGTTCTCATGCGGCAGCGTCGCAATCTCATCCAAGACCACATTGACAACATTCTGTTGCGACGGTGTGCGCGGAGATTTGTCCCAGGTCATTGCCCGGCTGACAGCCCCTCGGATCAACCCGCTTGCAGAGAGAATGCGTGGACTTGGAGGCAGTGAGCGGCAAGTTGTGGCCGCGATGCTCACTAGCCAACCTTGCGTGGGACCGAAACTATGGATGGCGTGAAAATGGCCTGGTGGAATCCAGATGCCGTGCGTTGCCGGGACAATCCAACGGGCATCCCTGTCCTGAACCGACAAGAGCCCTCGCAGGCTACCGAGGAATTGGCCATGCGGCTTGCAATGAGCTGGCGTCGCATACCTGTCTCGCTCTATTTTCTGAAAGGTGACTGGTTCTTGCTCTGTCAGTGCATTGTCCATGGACCCACTCGATTGGCGTGAATGCAGTACTGATTGGCTTAGATGCCTCAATTCCCCATGCGAAGCTTGCCTCTAACTTGGCAAGTCGTGTTACAGCGTGAATGTACGCTCTCATCTGACCTCGACCCCACGAACGGGCTCTGTCTTTCGGGTCAGAAGGGAACAGGATGAGGAACGATCTACGCAAGGGCTACGCAAACACAGCGGACGGCCAACTGCACTATGCGGAGGCTGGCTCAGGACAACACCTTTTGCTGTTGGGGGAGACGCCACGCACTTACCGCTTCTTTGAGCGGCTCATGTTTTTACTTGCACCACAATTTCATGTCATCGCACTCGACTTGCCGGGATTGGGAAACTCCCATGCTCTTCCGTCTCCGGCGTCCATACCCGAGATGGCTGCGTGCGTCGCTAGCTTCCTGGGTGCACTCGACATCAAGTATCCCCACGTTTTTGGCATGCACACGGGCAACAAAGTTGCGGCATCATTTGCAGCAGACTTTTCTGAACAGGTCGATAAGCTGATCCTTGCAGGTCAGCCGCATAGCATCATTTTGAGTAAAGCTGAACGCAACGCCGCGCTCGGGCCAGCTTTTCAGCGCTACCAAGCTGCGAAAGAAGACAAGCACGATGGTCAATACCGCTTACTCCGCGAATGGCTGTCAACCAAGTTGACACTTGATGCAGGATGGTGGCCTGAGAAGGTTCTGACAGGAGATGCCATCGACGCGGACCTGGTCCATGCGGCGGAAGCAAAATCGATCGACTACCTGCTTGGCTGGCGAAGTGCTATTCCAATTTATGAAGCTGTGTTCGAGTTCGACCTGGCTGAGGCTGTTGCTCGCATTCTTGCACCCACACTCATCCTTGAATTGGCGCCGCCCGAGGAACGGCATCTCAGTCCGCAGGCTGCCCACCTTGCGGCACTAATGAAGGACGCCAAAACGGAGACCATTCAGGTCTCACACGGTGCCGCCATGGAGCACCAGCGAGAAGAGATCGCTTGGATTATTCTCACTTTTCTGACCGAAACAGGCGCTTGATGACGTAGATGGATTTAGCACTAAGCGTTCCACTTACAACATTAGAAATGGCCCTCTGAAAGGACGCTAGGATGAACGATAGCAATTTGAACCAAGCAGCGGTATTAGCTCCGAAGGACAAAGGAATCAAGGTCGGCGGATCGATCGTTGCCGAGCCAGGTTTTGCGGTTGAACAGATCGTGGTAGGGTCTGGCTTCCACACCGCGAACGGTGTTGCCTTCGGTCCTGATGGACGGCTGTTCGTCGCCAGTGTTGCCGGTGAGAGTATCTTCGCCATGGATTTAGCGACCGGCGCGATTGAAACAATTGTAGGTCCACCTTCAGGCGAAGCGGATGATCTCGCCTTTAGTCCTCATGGCGACATGATCTGGACGGCATTTCTTGAAGGCATCGTTCGCATGAAAGATGTCGACGGTCACATTAGTGATCTCGCTTCGGACTTGCCGGGTGTCAATTCCATTGCTTTTTCGCGGGACGGCAAGCGCCTCTTTGTCGGCCAGGTCTTTATGGGTGACGGTCTGTGGGAGATTGATCTCACCGGCAGCGCGGCTCCCCGGCTCATCGCCTCTGATACGGGCGGTATCAATGCATGTCAGGTAGGTCCGGATGGCATGATCTACGGTCCTTCCTGGGACCGCGGCCAGGTCGTGAGAATCGATCCCGAGACTGGAGCAACGGTGGTCCTCGCCGGTGACTTCCAGAAGCCGGGAGCAGTTCGTTTCGACCTGGAGGATCATCTCTTTGTCCTCGACGATAGGACCGGGGAAATTTTTGCGCTGGAGCAAGCGGAAGGCACGTGGAACAAGCGACTGATCGTGCAACTACCGTCGGCAACCGACAACATGGTCGTTGGACCGAATGGCATGTTTTACGTCAGCGGCATGCCCGACAACGCCCTTTACGAAGTCGACCCGAAAACAGGGATCAGTCGTGTCGTTGTCAAAGGCGAGCTCGGATTTCCTCGCGCGATTGCCGTGTCGACCGGTGTCGACGGTGACCTCCTACATGTGGCCGACACGGGCTCTTACCGGGTCGTCGATCCACGCAGCGGAGAAGTACGTGACATTGCCCGCGCTGTCGCCACAGACTTGAAGTTTCCAGCGTCCGTGAGCGTTCATGGAACAAGCGTCCTTCTAACGGCCGAACTCTTCGGCGCCATCGAGATCTTCGATGTGAATGGCAAGATGGTGCGGGAAGTCTCTGGCTTGAAGATGCCGGCAGCGTCGATCGAGTGTGACGATGGCACCATCATCGTGACCGAACCACTAGCCGGCCGGGTGCTGCGTTTGTCAGGCGACAAGAATGACATTCTGGCGGAAGGACTTCAGCTTCCTTCCGGACTTGCGGACGCCGGCGATGGAAGCATTTACGTCTCGGAGTGTGCAAGCGGCCGTCTTCTGCGCCTCGGCTTGGCAGATCGAAAAGTCACCGTCGTTGCAGAGAAACTTGGAACCGTGAGGGCGATTGCCACGACCCCGGACGGATCGGTCGCTGTACTCGATGTGAATGGCGGACGGTTGCTCCTGCTTGCACCTGCGACTGGAGTGGTTATCCTTGTTGCCCACGGCTTTGCGGTGGGTCGGCTGCAGCAGCCCTACGCCCGCTCGGGCGGGCTTGCAGTCGGCTCTGACGGCGTTCTGTACGTCGCTGCCGATGCCGAGAATGCCCTGTATTGCATCTCGCGCAAGCTTTAGGTGTATCTCCGGTTACACTTCTACGGACGGCGGAAGCGATAGTATTCTGCTCGTCCACCATCAGTCAGCACAACTCAGAAACGAGGTAATCATGTAATTTTGTCATCACTTGATGTGACCGCCCGGGATCGGCACAGCTTCGCGGCAAACACCTGCCGGATCATCTCCGTTACCTCGAAGGACAGGCTCAGAAAGTTCATACCGGCGACCCGCTTAAGGACCCGATGGATGGGAGCATGTCGGGTCGCTTTACATCATCAACGTGCAATACGCATCTTCCGGGTTGGCCACCCCGCCGCCCACCACGGAGTTGATGTTCACAGCTGTGACGAAGCGCGTGAGTTCATAGCTGGTGAACCGCTGAACAAAGCTGGCCTCTTCGAATCGATGGTGGTGCGCAGCTGGATCCAAATGCAGCCAGAAGTTACGCCCGGCGCCAGTGAACTGACTTGGGGCGCTCAGCATCAGCTGGAAACGTTTTTGTGGAGCAGATCAAGTCCTTGCGGACGGGCGGACCATCGTCCCCGGCAAATATCGTCTACGGCTCGCCCTCTGAGAACTCGGCGTTCCCACCAACCCGTAATCCGGTAGCGCCCGGATTACAAAGCGAATGCACGAGCTATAAGCGCCTTCACTTTCAGCGGATCCCTCCTCGGTGCGATGTCGTGCATTTACTATGCACATGTTGTTGCGACGGCTAGCTCACATTCAGAAGAACGGATTTGCGGGGGAGACATAAAGCCGGTTAATAGAAGGAAGCTGTTGACCCTCAAGCGCTGCTGCCGCCGCAGTGTCCACGTTTTCGCAAGCAGGAGCGCAGAGCGGTCCAAACAAGGTACTGTGAGCGTTCACCATCCGCGCTGGTGACGGGACGTCCAGGTGGTCAGTGGCATGTTCATGGAGAGAAAGCCTTCTCAACGAAGGTTTCAGGGCCGACGTTGGAAAGAAGTACGCGCTCCTTGAAATTCACACGCCTCCTAGCCTTGGACCCGAACTGCACATTCAGATCATAGGTCCTGGTAAGCGCGTCTCACGCCAGTCAGTGAGCTGGAACAGATCAGAACGGCGTCTCAGGCGGTCGACTTTCCTGTGCGATGTCACGGGATCGGCCTTTCATCGAGGGCTTGTCACGCGAAGAGACGCATAAGGCCATGTTTCAGGACAAATTAGCTGTACGGCGCACAGCCGACTTGACGCCAGCGAACGATGCCCATTCATCGATCAGAACGAATGTTAGGCGATTTTGCACCTCAAATGTCTTCAGCCGTTGTGGAGTCTTATTGAGTGCTTCCAAGACCCCAAAATGATGGTTCTGTACGTACCTTCGCCACTTGCCCAGGTCTTCATCACCGCATATCAGAGCTAGAACGAAGCCCTTCCCGAAGCTTCTTCGGGACAACTCGTTCAAGGCAGGTTCGCTCGCGCGGCATGGAGTACACCAGGTGGCCCAAAAATCGAGCAGCACAACTTTTCCCTGAAGCTGCTTAAGATGGACCTCCCTTCCATCTTCCCGCTTGAGAACGATATTTGGTGCCGTTCTAAGCGCCCTGAGTGAGCGCGAAGCTGCATTTCTTCTGCAGACAGAAGGACCCCAGCATCGTCATGGCTACGGAGGACATGGTGGACGCCGCGATTGTCGGGCTGGAGCCTAAGGAAGAAGTCACAAGCACCATTCGTCCAGGACCATGCCGCCGTACTCACACATTTGGAGGCCGGGTCCGCACTCTTTGGAGCGCCTCAGCAGACCGGCAAACCGGCTCCACGATATACAAACTGGTGAGACCAGTGAGCCGGGCGTACCGGCCACACTTAGCATAAATGTTATAACTCCTCTAAAGCATGCTAAGCAGGTGTAAGCGTGGCCGTTCCTTCCGACCTTGCAGGTGGTCGGTATTGATCTGAGTTCAGTGGTGATGCGCGGCCATTGTGAAGCGGGGCTAAGCTGCTTCCTGGGATTCCAGTAGGTCTTCCATGCCAATGCGCCGAAATAATTCGGACCGGACACGATCCCCCATCATATTGATGAGTTCTGCACCAGCATCGGCCGGATCAACGGTGACGCGGAAGGGACGCTTCCCAAAGGGCGTGTCGACAACGTTTGCGATGGCACGGGCAACGTCGGCGACGTCCGATCCTGCCGGCGCCATCACATCATGATCCGGCATGTCCCTGTAAAGACCATTGGCGTACACGGTCGCGCGCGCTTCATCGCCGGGATGATCCGCGGTCGGAAGTGGTTGGTGCCCGTCGTATCGACACCCGGCACAACGATCGTGCTCTCGATGCCCCAGCGCGTCAGCTCTCCCGCCTAGGTGACCGCAAGAAAATCCATGGCGGCCTTCGCAGCAAAGTAAGGACCGAGATAGGGCGGTGTGCCGCCGCGGATGCTGGAACTGCCAACCCAGACGACGAGTCCTTTGCCCTGCTTGCGCAGGATGGGAAGTGCCGCACGGTTTACCCGCTGTGTGCTGAGGACATTGACGTCGTAAAGTACTGCGACCTGCTCGATGGTGAACGCCTCCGAGAGTCCAAAGGTCATGTGTCCGGCATTGTGGATCAGTACGTCGAGACGGCTAGTTTCGGCCACAATCTGCTGACTCGCCGCGTCCACCGATGCCTGCGACTGGACGTCCCTCTCAACCAATCGAAGATCCACTTTCTCGTCGAGCGCGAACTTTCGTACCGCTTCAACCTCTTTGGCGTTTTCACCTGCGATCCACCGCGTACCGGCATACACAATGTGACCCGTCCTGCTAATAGCTCGGGCCGACCAAGCTCCAAAGCCGGAGGATGCACCCGTAATTACCACTATATATTTCGACATGATTCCTCGCTCAATCGAATTTCTGACCGCGCTAGCTGGCGCACTTCTGAATCGCCGCTCTGACGCAGGCGACTCAGAAAGCAAGTGTTCTATTGCGGCAAACACCTTCTTTAAGCAAACCCGCCGTTGACGCGTAGGACCTGGCCGTTGACCCAGCTACCTTCAGGACCGACTAGAAAGGGAACGATCCCGACGATGTCCGCCACTTCTCCGATCCGGCCAAGCGGTGCCAACTTGCCGATGCTGGCGATCTGTTCCACACTCTTGCCTTTGAGAAACAGTTCCGTCGCCACCGGCCCTGGAGCGACTGCATTCACAGTGATCTTGCGCTGTCCGAGTTCGTTAGCCAAAACGCGGGTGAGGCCTTCAGCGCCTGCCTTCGAAGCGATGTATGCGCCATATGCCTAAAAGTTCTTACCAAGTACGCTGCTTGAAAAAGTGACGATGCGGTCGCCATCAGCGACATGATGTGCAGCCTCGCTCATCCAGAAAACTGCCGCGCAGATTGGTGGCGATCACCTTGTCGAATGCCTGGAGATCGCCCTGCTGGATCGGTGCCAGTGGCATGATGCCCGCACAGTTGACTACGGCCCTGACCTCTCCAAAGTTGGACCGGGCGGCCTCAAAGATCTGCTTCACCTCGTCTGCCTAAAATGTCTGCGGCCATGGCAATTGCTTTTCCACCAGGGGCCCGAATGTGACCAACGCATGTAAGACGACCTGGAGCATAAGTAAGAATCATGCATAATATGCAGAGTGACTATGCGTCTTACGCAACTACGTCAGGCAGACTTGAACCTGCTCGTCTACTTCATTGCTCTCGTTGAAGAGAAGACAACCTCGCGGGCTGCGAAGCAGCTGCGGCTAAGTTAGCCGGCCGTCAGCCGTTCCTTACAGCGACTGCGAGCTCTGTTCCAGGACGATCTGCTCTTATGAAAGGCGAGGAAGTATGAGCCCACGCCACGAGGACAGGCACTGCTTGGGGAACTGTCCGTCATTCTTCCGCAGCTTGAACGATTAATCGCCGGCAAGGAGTGATTCTTCGACAGAGCAGGCTACCTTCCGGCTGGCCGCAAGTGACAGCCTGGCGCAACCGTATGGACCTGCGCTTGCCAGGCAACACGTTGAATGCCACAATCTGCACTTTTATTCCAGGCCTATACCGACGATCGATTCAGCGGTCTGGAAGCGAATCGTTTCGACCTGCTGCTCGACGCTGAATTCAGGGCGCTGCCCGCGGCGCTGAAAAGTGAAGTGCTGTTTGAAGAGGAGCTAGTCTGTGCAATTGCCAAAGAGAGTCCGTACAGGAAGAAGCTTTCGCTTGCTCAATACCCCGCCGCGACGCACGTCTGCATCAGCGTGCTGGAAAACCAGCAGGCTGTACCCGATCTTGCCGTAACAAGAATTGGCGCGGCGCGGCAATGCGCCTTTACCCCACCCTATTTCAGCGTGGGTCTGAACATGGTTGCAGGAAGCTCGCTTATCGCAACCCTACCCCGGAAGCTGGCAGAGAGTCTCGTCAACCCTACGCAAACAAGATTGGTTTCGGCCCCGGCTGAGCTTGCGAGCTTTCGCTACCTCATGATCTGGCATTCCCGTCAGAACATGAATGTTCATCATCTTTGGTTGCGACAGGCAATGCCAGATGCAACAAGATGGAAGCAGGCTCTGCTGACCGAGAGGTGGGGCACGGATTTGTCCTGACAAACGCCGCTTACGCCAGCCAGCCGCTCGCACTGATCACAATCGATGATGCAGGGTGCACACTTCCGCTAAAAGCGATTAATGAGATGGTCGGCCGGTTAGTTCCTCGGTATTGCCGGAGAATCGTTGAGGCAGCTTCTCACAAGGGAGGATCATCGCTCTGCAGACACTGTCCGTCGGCATCGACTTGGGTAAGACGACCTGTCACCTTGTGGCTCTTGGAGCAGCCGGCAAGCTGCTGGTGAAGAAGAATTCACGCAAAAGCATTTGTTTGCGTACACGGCCAACCTGCAAACTTCGCTGGTCGATTTGGAAGCTTGGTTCTTAACGACCGAGCGACTTAGAAGGACCGACACGCGCGCATCTCATCCTGTCCAGGAAATCGCCCTGTCCTTGAAGGACGAATACGTTTGTGCAGACTTGTCTCTCGCCCAAACTAACCCTTACAGTCGCGCGGCGGACCATATATTAGGAGGAGTAAACCGGTTTGGCAGATGAATACCCGCTAGACCTGAACCTTGCCGCCAAAGACGAACAGTTCAGCGCCGTTCACATAGCTTGCGTCGTCGCAGGCGAGGAATAAGACGGCCTTTGCAATCTCTTCCGGCTTGCCGGGGCGATCGAGAGGGATGTCTTTCGACAGTTCCGACAAGATTCGCTCGGCGTTGTCCCGGCCACCGGTCGCCTTCTCAATGGAAGGAGTATGGACTGGGCCTGGGCTGACGACATTTACGCGTATCCGCCGCTCTCTGAGTTCGTTCGCCCACGTTCGCGCGAAGCTCCTCACCGCGGCCTTGCTCGCGCTCAACACGCCGAACCCAGGTATTCCCTTGATCGTCCACATGGAAGCATTCAGAACAACGGCCGCTCCCTTGGGCATCAACGGCAAAGCCTTCTGCATGCAGAAGAACACACCCTTGACGTTCGCAGAGAACCCGGCTTCGAACTGACTTTCAGAGACCTGTTCAAGAGTGAGGTGCTCCGCCGTGCCGGCATTCGCGAACAGGATATCCAGCCGCCCCGCCTGCTTGAGCCCAGGCAGACGGCAAGAGCGAGCCGGGTCAGCACCAGCACATTCACTTGAAGCGCATTTGCTCACCGTGGTCTTAGGATAGCTCTATGGACTTTCCAATCAATCGGCCAATGACAGTGCGACGGTGGGCACTCTGTACGGAGTTGCGGCCGTTTGTGGAGACCTTACAGCGTCCGCGAGGCGATGTTTGGGACAGCGCGAGACTGCCTGCGTAGGTTAGGCCTGTGACAGCACTGGCACGGTCGCGATGAGGTCACCGAAATGCATCATGTGCTGCTTGAAGGACGCTATAAAGGAGTCAACTTCCACACCCTGTCGGATGAGGAAAGCGAGATTACACCCGGTGTGGCGCTGGTTGTCTTGAAACGCAGCTCGACGATTTCACCACGCCGGAGGGTCAGGTTGTGAAGGGATTGCAGAACTGCCTCGCACTACGCCGCTGAAATAGCGGCGTAGCGCGTCATTCCACGACGAAGGCTGAATAGAGCTTTGCAACCGTATGGGGATGATGCTTTAGGCTAAGCTGGGTCGATCGCCTCGTGTCGATCACAGAACCGTGGTCTTGACGACCTTGACGCCTTGCGTTCTTGCATCGGGGTTAGGGAACGTATCCGAGCCATCGGCAGAATGTGGCACGGTGTTTGTCTCAATGAGGGCGATCGAGAACAATGTATTAAAGATGATGAATACTTTTTAGACAATGTCGGCTTAAGAACCAGAGATAGTCACGCGGCCCTTCAGGCTCTGAAGATCATCACTGCGGCTGGCGCTATCAGGAAGGCGCCGGCTGCGACAATTAGCCCAATGCCCCAGCTCAAGCATCTTAGCTTCCCTAGTCTTATTGAGCTATTCACGCCAGCTAGCACCTCCGCGCAAAGAACAAGGATTAGAGCGCCGGCAGGGCGTAACTGAAAAGACCAAGGAGAGTATGTCCGCTGCACTCACGATTAATCAGAGCGAGAGACCAGGCTGATGAGACCGCCAGCAGCGCAGCATTTTTCCCCTCAACAAACGTAAGAAATCAATCACATGCTGCAGATCGGCGACTAAGATCCTTTCGTATGCTTCTCCCGCCTCTACCATTACCCATCCTTGTTGATTTGACAGGCTGTGGCGAACACACCTGACCAAAAGAATGAATGCAAACACTGCCATAATCGCTAATCCTGAGAAAAAGGGACCAGAGCATGCCGACGCGCAAAGTTATCTGACCGCACACTTTGACACGCTTATTGCCGTCAGCATCAAGTCCGGCCAGTTCAGCAATGCCAGCGAAGCCGTGCACGAGGGGCTGCGCTTATTGGAGCAGCGGTAGGCGGAACACAAAGTCAAGATCGAGTGACTGCGCGGTGCCGCACAGGAAGGCATCAACGCCACAGAGGGCGGCGAGTACGTCACTCTCCGTTCCCCCGAGGAGATCACCAGCCATTTGCGCGGGCTTCCGTGGCACGCGGTGAAGCCCCGGCCTACAAGTACGCCGTTCCTGCCGGACAGCACGGCTGGCTCGATGTCGTAGCACTCTTGATATATACCAAGTTAATCGAGCGCTTCCGCGGCGCGATTGGCAAAAACGGTCGCCCACTCCACAACATCGCACTGCACTCCCGCTTTGGATAACAAGAGGGCGGCCGACGAGCCAGCGATTCCGCCTCCGACAATTAATGCCTTCGAGATAAAGGCCGTTTTTTCCTCTTATTCCTTCGGAGCACTTATGCCGTCCATACACGCTTCGACCGGCTGGACTCGCTTGCAGATTTCGTCCAGAACCTTGTTTTGAGTGGAGCGGCGCTCCTTTCTTGACCAACTGCAGGTAGCGCCCTCGATTGATTGAGTGCGCGAAAAGTTCCCCCAGGCTTTGCGGTGTTTGCTCTTTCTCTGGCGAGACTTTTGCTTGCGCATGGACGAATGATGACCTGGTGGCTTGTCTGGTATGTGCTCGCCATTTGCGCTGTGTTGATCGCTATGCTAGGCGGCTCAAGCAGTATGGAGTGTCTTCCGAACGGCTTCATCCGAGCGATCGGCCGGGCACGAAGGAAGTTCCATGCTTTCAGGTTCCATCCGGCCACGGGATGGAACTGTCCTTAGGTCAGCCGGTCGCCGTGCAGGAATTACTGAAACCCTCTCCGATGGCACGTACCGGCCCACGGATATGGATCATGTAAACCTCATTGGTGGGGTTGATCCAAAAGGATATGTCACGCTTTCTCCGCGAAGCTCTGGACTTTAAACAATCACTGGTATTTAGCCTTGGTGGATACCGGCCACCGTTTTGAGTACGGGCCTGGTCAGCACATGGGGAGCCCTAAGAGCACAACTGGCTTCGGAACCAGTTCCTTTACTTACGTCTTTAGCCCAAGTGGCAATCGTAATGAGTTCAGCGCAGGCATGAATGAGCATAAAGATGATACAAGCCTGGGCGAGGAATTCGTCCCGAACAGATTCACGAAATCATGAATGGTGACGGACTTTACATACCGTAAATCTCGTCGCCGTCGCTACCTGATCACAAGGCGGAATTGTGAAAGCGCGGCAGGGTAAACGTAAAGACAGAGCCTTTGGCTGGCTGACTTGTAACCTGAATCGTACCGCCGTGAGCTTCGGCGATCGCTCGGCAGATAGCGAGCCCCATACCTGTGCCGGAAGTACTCTGGCGGCGGTTGCGCGCGCGGTAGAATTTGTCGAAGATGAGCGACTGTTCCATCGGATCGATGCCCAGGCCGCGATCCGCTACCGAACAGGAGACGTCTGCACCGCGAAGCTCGGCAGAAACAAAGATCGGCGCGCCGGGTGTGCTGTACTTAGCAGCGTTCTCAAGAAGGTGGCCGAGCATCTTCTCGAGCCACAGCGGGTCGGCTTCAACCTGCGGAAAGTTCTCCGGCAGATTTATCTGCACTGGATGCGCGCTCAAAGCCGTCTTGTTCGCTTCAAGCGATGCCTCCACAATGGAGGACAGACGCTGCGGCGAGAAGGTCATTCGAACCTCCTGCGTATCAAGCTGTGCCATCTCGACGGCCTGCGCAACGAGCCGGTTCAGCCGGTCGCTCTCCTCATCGATGACCGTGAGCAAATCGTACTTAATCTCCGGATGCAACTCGGACGTGAGCAAGGTGCTTACCGAGGCTTTGATCGCGGTCAACGGAGTCCTAAGCTCATGGGTGATAGAGTCGAGCATCAATCCGCGCAGGCGCTCGGACTCCTTGGCCGCTTCCGCGCGAGTGACCTCGTCAATGGCGCTCGAGCGATCGAGCGAGATCGAGACCAGGCCTCCCAATGCATCCAAGCTCTGATGCGACAGGTGAACTCCTCGCAGAATCAACAGACCGCGAGGCTTAACTCCGACCCGCAAAGGAATGACGGCTTCCTGGGCGGAGTTGGAAGAGATAATTCCTGCCGAATGCGAGAGTTCCTTGAGCTCCTCATTCGAGAGCTGCGCGGTCGAGTCGGCTCCGGAGCGGTACACGCGATCCCCGTCCAAGAGATAGAACAGCGCCGCCTTTGCTCCTGTTGCAAGCGCAACCGAGGATGGAATGGAGTTGGTAAGCTGAACCAGTTCATCGGTCTGCAGCAGCGCCCGGCTTAGCCTGTAGAGGATCTCCAACTCAGCCTGCCGCGCGCGCGAGTCCTGCGACTCCTGCCGAATTCGGTTGGACATGCGGCTGGCAAAAATAGACGAGGCGAGAAAGGTGAACAGCGCGACAACGTTCTGCGGGTCCGCGATGGTAAAGTGACCGACTGGAGGAAGAAAGTAATAGTTGTAACAACCACCCGCGGCAAACGAGGCAATCACGGCGTAGCGAAGGCCCCAACGTGCCGCGAGAAACAAGACGAAGAGCAGCAGTGTGAGAGCCACCGTAGTCGGGTTCGCATGGAAGATCGTGCGATAGAAGGTTACAATTCCGGCTAGAGTGACAGCTGCGGCCAGGCCGCGCGCTGAGGCGATCATACGTTTTGAGTGCACAAGCGAGATTCTACGACGATGAAGGAAAACGCGACCCTAAAGAAGCGACCGGAAGACTGGCTGGAGAAGGCGGACGCTGCCGATCGGGCACGTGGGCGCTTCAAGATCTTCCTTGGCTACGCTCCGGGCGTGGGAAAAACCTTCAGTATGCTGAGCGAAGGAATCCGCCGCAAGAACCGCGGTGAAGACGTGGTGATCGGTATTGTGGAGACGCATGGCCGCTCGGGCACTGCCGAGGTGGCGGGCAAGCTGGAACGGATCCCCGTGCAAGAGATCGATTACAAAGGTACGCTCTTTACGGAGATGGATCTGGACGCGATCCTGGCGCGGCGGCCCCAGGTTGCAATCGTCGACGAGCTGGCACACACGAACATCGAGGGAAGCAGGCATGCCAAGCGCTACGAAGATGTCTTCGAGCTCCTGGACGCGAAGATCGATGTGGTTTCGACGCTCAACGTGCAGCATATTGAAAGCCTCACGCCCCGAGTGCAATCGCTGACTGGCATCACCGTACGGGAGACGGTACCGGATTGGGTGCTCGACCGTGCCGACGAAATCGTCATGAGCGATCTTACGCCGGAGGCGCTGGCCGAACGGATGCGGCGAGGCGACATCTATCCTGCCGAGCGGGTGGAACGGGCGCTCGCCAACTTCTTCAGGCGCGGTAACTTGATCGCGCTGCGTGAGATGGCTCTGCAGCGCGTGACGCGGGCGGTCGACCGGACGCTCGATCAATATGTCAAGCTCAAGCAGCTCGGCGCTCACTGGACTGTGGCAGAGAAGATCGCCGTGTGCGTCAGCACCAATCCTTCCGGGCGTGACCTGATTGCGAGGGGAGCGCGGCTGGCTCAGGGCATGGACGCGGAACTCTTCGTGTTGCATCTGGACAGCGAGAAGGTGCTTGAAGAAGACGAGCGGCGCGGTCTGGAGGATAACCTGCTCTTTGCTGAGAACCTGGGCGCGCACATCGTGCGGCTTAAGGGCAGCAGCGTAGCAACAGCGACGGCGCAGTTCGCCAAAGAGCAACGCATCACGCAGGCGATCTTCGGCAGCTCGGCTTTGCTTGGCCTGAAAAAGTATCTCTACTTTTGGGAGATTGCCCGCTTCGTGTCCGCGGCGCCTCACGTGGACCTGCATATCGTGACGAAGGAGACGCCCTGATGCAAACGCCGCGCCCCATTACGCGCGACCAACAACGGATTCTGCTCGTCGATGATGAGCGGCAGATCACGCGTGTTCTGCGCAGTTCGCTCGAGAGCCAGGGCTATGAGGTGGCCATCGCGCATGACGGCGAAGAAGCGTTGCGAGCATACCAACAATTTGCTCCCGACCTGGTCATCACCGATCTTGCCATGCCCAACATGGACGGGGTGGAGTTGACCAAAGCGATTCGGAAATTCGGAGCGACTCCCATCATTGTCCTCTCCGTGCGCGAGCAGGACGCCTCGAAAGTACAGGCGCTTGACTTCGGCGCGGACGACTACATGACTAAACCCTTCAGCACCCCGGAGCTACTTGCGCGGGTACGCGTCCAATTGCGGCGCAGACGGGACCCCCAGGAACTTCCGTTGCCGAGCAGAGTTGTCGAGGGCGATTTCTCAATCGACAGCGAAGCGCACCGCGTGCTCATCCGCGGAGCCGAGGTCCACCTGACGCCCAAGGAATTCGATTTATTGCTCCTGCTTGCGCGCAACACCGGCCGCGTGTTGACCCATCGCACCTTGCTGACCTCCATCTGGGGACCCACCGGCAGCAATCAGCCGGAGTATCTTCGCGTCCTTATAGCGCAACTGCGCAAGAAGATCGACAAAGTGGATGGAAACAGCTACATCGAGAGCGAGCCGTGGGTGGGCTACCGCTTCCGAGCAGGCGCCGAGTCACTTACATCTTCTTAACATCTTTCCTACGGACTTCCTATGGTCCGCGCCTTTCTACTGGTTTGAGTGAGGCGTACGTCCATGTTCCGTAGTGTGTTTGCCCTTCTTTCTGTGGTCTCCTTTCAGGCCGTCCACGCTCAAAATACAACCGTCGCCCTGGTGGATGCACCGGACTCGTCGTCGGAGCCCGCCGGTCTTTTCCAAAAACAGGACGCAAGGACACCGGAATCCACACCCAACCCTGTCAGTGGCAACTTCTTTCACCGGCTCGGTGCCGCATACCACGATGATTGGTTTCCCACGGGCAACCCTGCGCCCTCGCCGGCGCGACGGGGGTTCGATGGGCCGCTTGATTCACCTCCCTTTCCCGGCAGCGACTACTCTGTGGGAGGTACGCCGACCATCGGAGCACCTGACACGTCGAGCTACATGTTGATGCAGGCGATTAATCAAAATAAAAGTCGCATCAAGGTATACGGCTGGTTTAACAGTGGCTTCAATGTAAGCACATCGAACAAGGGAGATGGAGCAAATTCCCCTGCGGCTTACTACTACAATCCCAACCGGATCACGCCGGACCAGCAGGTGCTTTACATCGAACGGCTGCCAGATACCGTGCAGAGAGATCATGTGGATTATGGACTCCGTGTCGCACAACTCTGGGGACAGGATTATCGCTACACAACGTCCAAGGGCATCTTCTCCCAACAGCTGCTTGCCCGAAATCATGAGTACGGCTATGACCCGGTTATGTTTTATTTCGACCTTTATATTCCTCATGTGGCAAAAGGAATGAATATTCGGATGGGCCGCTATATTTCTTTGCCGGATATCGAGGCACAGCTTGCGCCAAATAACTACACATATTCCCACTCGCTGCTCTACACGATCGATCCTTACACGCAGACCGGAATCGTTGCCAGCATCAAGTTCTCCGACCACTGGCTTGCACAGTTTGGCTTCAGCGGGGGTAACGACGTCGCGCCGTGGACCAAGGATGTAAAGCCCACAGCTACGGCATGCGTGGATTACACCTGGCACAAGGGCGGTGATGCTCTCTATACCTGTGCCAACTCTGTAAATGACGGCAAATACGCTTACAACAATGTGCAAAGCTACTATGAGACCTGGTACCACAAAATCAATGCTAAATGGCATACCGATACCGAGACCTGGTTCATGTATGAGCGCCAGGTGCCGAATATTGGCGGTAACGTAGCCAATCCGGTTCCGACAGAAACCGGCGCCAACGGTGCTTTCTGCTCTTACGGGGAGAAGACCTGCTTCGCTCCGGAAGCCGCGGTGGTCAACTATGTGGAGTATGAGCGGAATAGTAAGAACTATTTCTCCTTCCGCAATGAGTTCGTGGACGACATCAAAGGTCAGCGTACCGGCTACGCAACCAAGTACTCCGAACACCTGATCAGTTATGGACACTGGATTGGGTCGACCGTACTCTTCCGGCCGGAGGTGCGCCTCGAGCACTCCTACGACTTGGCAGCCTATGACCTGGGCAAAAAGAAAACACAATTCATCGTCGCCGGCGATCTTACCTACCACTTCTAATTGGAATGAGGGAACGCTTCCATGCTTGATCTAATTTTCCTTCTTCTTACGTTTGTTTGCTTCGGCACGGCCCATCTTTATGGGATGGGCTGCGACCAGCTAAAAGCGGGGTCTTCTCGTGATTGAAAACAGTATTCTTCTCCTTCTCTCACTGGCTTTGATGGTGTATCTGGTGTACGCACTTCTGAGTCCGGAGAAGTTCTAATGACGAGCAATGGCTGGTTCCAAATTCTCCTTTATTTCGTTCTTATCCTGGTACTCGCTCGCCCGATGGGCACCTACATGACCAAGGTGTTCGAGCGGCGCGGCACCTTCCTGGATTGGCTTTTTCTTCCTGTTGAACGTGCGCTCTACCGTGTCACCGGCGTTCATCCCGCCGAAGAGATGCGCTGGAGCGAGTATCTCGTCTCCATGCTGGTGTTCAGTGCGGCGACGGCTTTGCTGACGTACATTGTAGAACGCACGCAGGCGGTGCTGCCGTGGAATCCGCAGAAGCTTGCCGGTGTTGCTCCGGATCTGGCCTGGAACACGGCCATCTCTTTTACAACCAATACGAACTGGCAATCCTACGTGCCGGAATCCACCATGAGTTATCTAACCCAGATGCTTGGGTTAGCCACGCATAACTTCTGGTCCGCCGCGGTTGGTCTGGCTTTGGCAATCGCTTTTATTCGCGGGATTGCTCGCCGCGAGATGAAAACGCTTGGCAATTTCTGGGTCGACATGACGCGCGGCATCCTATGGGTTCTGCTGCCGATCGCCACGATCTTTGCCATCGTGCTGGTGTCCCAGGGCGTGATCCAGAATCTGCATCCCTACAGCACGGCGAAGTTGGTTGAAGCGCAGAAGGTCTCCACCACCAGTGCCGATGGAAAGACGGCCACCAGCGACGTATCCACGCAGACGATCGCGCAAGGTCCGATCGCATCGCAGGAAGCGATCAAGATGCTCGGCACCAACGGCGGTGGTTTCCTGAACGCGAACAGTGCGCATCCGTTTGAGAATCCCACGCCGTTCACCAATTTTCTTCAGATGCTTTCCATCTTTTTGATCCCGGCCGGCCTTACGGTGACGCTCGGTCAGATGACGGGCAGCCCGAAGCACGGCTGGGCGGTATTTGCCGCCATGTCGGTGCTTTTCGCGGTAGGGGTCGTCACCTGCTATACGGCGGAAGCACGCGGAAATCCGCTACTGCGCGGCGTTGACCAACAAGCATCCGTCACGCAGGCCGGCGGCAACATGGAAGGCAAAGAAGTGCGCTTCGGCATCGCCGATACAGCCCTCTTTGCAACCGTCACGACCGATGCAAGCTGCGGCGCGGTGAACGGCATGCACGACTCCTTCACGCCGCTGGGCGGTCTGGTGCCGCTGGTAAATATCCTGCTTGGGGAGATCATCTTCGGCGGCGTCGGCGCGGGCATGTACGGCATGTTGATCTTTGTTGTGCTGGCCGTATTCATTGCGGGTCTGATGGTCGGACGCACGCCCGAGTATCTCGGCAAAAAAATCGAAGCGTATGACGTCCAGATGGCAATGCTCTATCTGTTGATCTTTCCTCTGGTCATTCTGGGCTTCGCGGCCGTCACAGTGCTTGCGCCAAGCTTCGGGCTTTCGAGCCTGACCAATCATGGGCCGCATGGCTTGTCGGAGATCCTCTACGCGTATGCGTCGGCTACGGGAAACAACGGCTCTGCCTTCGCTGGACTCAATGCAAACACGCACTGGTACAACACGACTCTGGGTCTGGCGATGTTCATCGGCCGCTTCCTGATGCTGATCCCGATGCTGGCGCTGGCTGGCAATCTGGCAAGCAAGAAGACCGTGCCGGCGACTTCCGGAACCTTTCCGGTCACCACTCCGCTGTTCACGACGCTGCTGACCGGAGTCATCGTGATCGTCGGCGCGCTGACGTTCTTTCCCGTGCTGGCCCTGGGCCCTGTGCTCGAACACCTGCTGATGGCGGCAGGTCAAAGCTTCAAGTAAGGAGAGCTCACATGGCATACGACAACAAGAAAAGTAAGTCGTTATTCGATCCCAAGATCATGAAGCGCGCGAGCGTGGATGCGCTTGTGAAGCTGAATCCTAAGACGATGATGAGGAATCCGGTTATGTTCGTGGTCGAGGTCGGCTGCGTATTAACGACCGTGCTGCTCATCACCGATCAGCTCCGTCATCAAGGACATTTTCGCTTCGACCTGCAGATCACCTTGTGGCTTTGGTTTACGGTGCTGTTTGCGAACTTCGCCGAAGCGATGGCGGAAGGCCGCGGCAAGGCGCAGGCCGACGCGCTCCGCAAGGCTAAGTCGGAGACGACGGCGTACGTCGTCACCAAGAGCGGCGTCGAAGAGCGTCCGAGCTCGCAGCTGCGAGCGGACGACGTCGTCAAGGTCGTCGCAGGCCAGATGATTCCGGGTGATGGTGAGATCATCGACGGCGTGGCCAGCGTGGACGAGTCGGCCATCACGGGCGAGTCGGCGCCGGTAATTCGCGAGGCGGGTGGCGATCGCTCAGCGGTGACCGGCGGCACACGGGTGCTCTCAGATCAGATCACCATCCGCATCACGTCGAACCCAGGCGAGACCTTTCTCGATCGCATGATCTCGCTGGTTGAGGGCGCGGAGCGGCAAAAGACTCCCAACGAGATTGCGCTTAACATCCTGCTGGCCGGGCTGACGATTATTTTCCTTTTGGCCGTCGTCACTCTGCAGCCGTTTGCCGTCTACTCGGGTGCGCCACAGACGGTGTTTGTGCTCATCTCGCTGCTGGTGTGTCTCATTCCGACTACTATCGGCGGGTTGCTGTCCGCCATTGGCATTGCCGGCATGGATCGCCTGGTGCAGCACAATGTACTAGCCACGTCGGGCCGCGCTGTCGAGGCAGCCGGCGACGTGAACACGCTGCTGCTCGATAAGACAGGCACGATTACGATCGGCAATCGCCAAGCGAGCGAATTCGTACCCGCCCCGGGTGTTTCAAACGATCAACTCGCCGACTCGGCACAGTTATCTTCGCTGCCCGACGAGACGCCGGAGGGACGGTCGATCGTTGTCCTCGCCAAGGAGCGTTATCACCTGCGCGGTCGCGAGCTTGGTCAGTTGAATGCCCAATTCGTTCCGTTCAGCGCGACGACCCGCATGTCCGGTCTCGACATGGACGGGCGCAGCATCCGGAAGGGCGCGGTTGATGCGATTGCGCGATACCTGCAGGAGCAGGGCTCGGAGCTGCCGGCCGAGGTTCGCGCTTCGGTTGAGACGATCTCGCGCAGCGGCGGCACACCCCTGGTCGTCGCCGAGAACGGCCATGCGCTTGGGGTTATCCACCTGAAGGACGTCGTCAAGGGCGGCATGAAGGAACGCTTTGAGCAGCTGCGATCGATGGGCATTCGCACCGTCATGATCACTGGCGACAATCCGCTGACCGCGGCGGCGATCGCACGCGAGGCCGGCGTAGACGACTTCCTGGCCGAGGCCAAGCCGAAGGACAAGATGGACCTGATCCGACGCGAGCAGGCCGAGGGCAAGCTGGTCGCGATGACCGGCGACGGAACCAACGACGCACCGGCTTTGGCGCAGGCCGACGTAGGCGTGGCGATGAACTCCGGCACTCAGGCGGCGAAGGAGGCGGGTAACATGGTCGATCTCGACTCAAATCCGACTAAGCTGATCGAGATCGTCGCCATCGGCAAGCAGCTGCTGATGACCCGCGGAGCGCTGACGACCTTCTCCATCTCGAACGATGTGGCGAAGTACTTTGCGATTATTCCGGCCATGTTCGCGGGCGTGTTCCCGGTGCTGAATACGTTGAACGTGATGCGGCTGCACTCGCCGGAGTCGGCGATTTTGTCCGCTGTCATCTTCAATGCGTTGATCATCGTTGCGCTCATTCCGCTGGCTCTGCGTGGCGTCTCGTATAAGCCGATGTCCGCGGCGGCGCTCCTGCAGAAAAATCTGCTGGTGTATGGGTTGGGCGGAATCATTGTGCCGTTTATCGGGATCAAGCTGATCGACCTGGCCATCACCGCGGTTCATCTGGCCTAACCAGGAGGAATTCATGAAGAAGCATATTGTCACTTCCCTGCTCTACACATTGGTTACTGCGCTGCTGCTCGGGATCGTTTATCCGCTCTTCATCACGGGGGTGGCGCACGTTTTCTTCCGAAACAAGGCGGACGGGCAGCTCATCTATGACAAGGCTGGACAGCTCGAAGGCTCGAGACTGATCGGCCAGCCGTTTACCGGGGCGCGGTATTTTCACAGCCGGCCCTCGGCGGCGGGCACGGGGTACGATGCGCAGGCCTCGTCTGGATCGAACCTGGGACCGACGAGCCAGGTGTTGCTGGACCGCGTGGCCCAGAGTGTGACGGCGGAGGGCAAGCAAGGCAACGTGCCGGTCGACCTGGTGACGGCTTCAGGCTCGGGGCTCGACCCGGATATTACGCCGGCGGCAGCGTACTTCCAGGTGGAGCGCGTGGCTCGGGAGCGCGGGCTCGGGCCGGATCAGGTGCGGTCCCTGGTGGGGACGCATGTGACGCCGCGCGAGTTCGGCATCTTGGGTGAGCCGCGGGTGAATGTGCTGGCGCTGAACCTGGCCCTCGATGCGGAGACGCCTGTAGGAGCTGCCCGGTAGCGGGCGACACGCGAGGCCGGGGACCGCTCTGCGGGTGTACTCCCCTCCCCTACTTCTTGGTCCAAAGTCTTGAGAGGACAGCAGTTAGGTCCGGACTTGCAGGTACTTGAGTCTGGCAAAAGTCCGGGCCGGTAGTGCGCAGCCTGGACAGAGCCAAAAGCAAATACGGGGATTCTGGCTCCGCCAAAATGACGACCGTACTCTGGTCACCGCTTGTCCTCATCTCTTACTGCTACCTCTATTCTAGATGACTGCCGGGGGGAACTATGCCAACTTTCTTCGGTCGCTAACTTGCTGTTTCGCTTGGACATAGGAGCATTCTGAGAGGACTTGGGGCTTGACAAGGTGTAAGTGTCAAGGGCTTTGTCTGCCAAGGTGAAGTTCCAGGCCGGCTTCGGCGAAGATAGGCGTCCCAAGTGTGAGAATAGGTGTGCGGGAGACCTGCGGGCGGCGGTCGGTCAGGTTCTGAGCGAGGGCCTGGAGGATGAGGCGGTGGCTCAGGGCGCGGCGGTACGAGGCATCGAGCTGAAAGAAGGCGGCCAGCGGAAACTGGTTGGCGGTGTCGTCGAAGGCTTGTCCGCTGGCGCGCGCGGCCAAAGTCGTCTGGCCCCAGCGGGAGCTATCCGAGCGGAGCTGCGCGGCGAAAGACTGGCGCGGGACCTGCGGGATCCAAAGACCGACCAATGCGGGTTGAACGGAGAATCGGGTGACGGTGGCGTCGGCGTACTGGTAGCCGATGTTGGCCGACAGCACTTTGCCGGGACGCCAGGCGAGGGCGAGCTCGACGCCGCGGCTTCGGATCTGGCCGAGATTCTTACGCTGCTCGGTGAGGGTAGTGGCCGTCTGGGCGATCTCAACGGCGGAAACGGGGCGGTTGACGATGGTCCAGAAGTAAGTTGCCTGAAGGCTGACGGGGAGACGCGGGATCGGGTCCAAAGAGGCGCCGAGCTCCCAGCCGGTGCCGCGCTCGGAGACCAGGGAGGCGTTGGGCAGGGTGATCTCCTGGCCGACCTGACCGGTGCGATACAGCTCATTAAAGGTAGGGGTGCGGAAAGCGCGAAAGCCGCTGGCATGGATGGTGGCATGCGAGCTAAGGGCGCGGACCAACCCTAAGCGCGGGCTGAGGACGATCTCGGTCCGGTCTGGCGGAGTGGAGCTGGTAGTTGCCGTCGAGGTTGCGGTGGTCTGGACGATGCTGAGGTTGGAGGCGCGATCGGCGCGGAGGGAAGCTGCACCGGACCAGCCGCCGCGCGAGCCGAGCAGCTCGCCGAACCCGCCGAAGAATCGCTGGCGGGCGGAGACGTCCTGGAGTCCGCTGGGCCGGCCGCTCGCGATGGGTGTCTCGTTGTCGCTGGCGCGGAGATCGCGGAGGTCGGCGCCCGAGACGAGGGCGAACGGGCCGAGTTGGAACGTGGCGTCTCCGGTTGCGCCGAGTTCCTGGGTGTGGACGCGCTGCAGCCGGGTGAGGTTTTCAGTGCTGCGGTTCGCCGCAATCGAGGAAAAGCTCTGCCGGTAGCCCTCGTCCGAGCCGAACATGCGCGCGCGCGCGGTGACCGGTGACTGCGCGGGAGTGTCGAAGCCGCCGAGATAGCGCCAGAGGCGGGTGGCGTTGGTTTGCAGTGGGGTGCCATTGTTGCGCGTTTCGTCCAGGAGATTGCCGGTCAGAAAGAATCTCTGGTCGGGGAAGGTGCGGCGTCCGAGCTCGGTGCGGTAGCTCTGGCTGCGCAGATTGGCGAGCACGTCGACCGCGCCGGCGAGCGACGGGGCGGTAACGACGTATCCGGCGGTGTGGATGGACTCGCCGGCACCGAGTACGGCGAGCGAGGGAAAGACACGGGTGCCGAGGGAGGAAACATCCGAGGTTGCCTGGGAGCCGCCCATGCCGGAGAGGTCCAGGCTGGAAGCGGGGCTCGAGGCTCCGGGCGCGACGGGGAGGACGTCGATGACGCCGCCGAGTGCGCTTGAGCCGTAGAGGTCGGAGCCCCCTCCAGTGACGAGGGTAACTGCCTGGATGGTGCTTTGGGGCTGCTCGGACCAGTGGATGTAGCCGCCGAAGGGATCGTTGAGTGGGGCGCCGTCCTCAAGGACGAGGGTGCGGCTGGCGGCGGTGGAGCCGAGGCCGCGAAGGGAGATGCCCTCGCTGGTGGGGTTGGCGATGCGGGAGGGTGCGCGGCGGTAGAGCTCGAAGCCGGCGTGCTGGCGGAGGGATTCGTCGAGGGTGATAGCCGGAAAGTCGTGCAGCGCCCGCGGAGATAAGCGGAAGACGGTCTTGGCGGTTTCGCCGAGGGGTGAGGAGGAGCGCGTGGCGGTGACCGTGATCTGGTCTGCCAGCCGGCCGGGGATCGGGGCTGCGATCGGGGCTGGGGGTGGGGGCGGCGGTGCGGTTTGGGAGCAGGCTGCGCTGCCGGCGAAGAGGATGACGAGGGGAAGAGTGCGGCGCAGGGGATGCTCCTATGGCTGGCGATCTGAGTGGTGAGCGGGATCTCGCCGGTTCGGGCACGACCGCCGTGACTCTCCATAGATTCTAAGGTCGACGGGCTGGATGCCAATGGCCAGTGGATGGGACCACTGCCGAGGTAACGGTACGATGTGCGCTCGCTACAACTAACTTGGGATGGTTAATCACCGGGAAAGCGCCGGAGACTGAAGCAAGGATATCTCGCGTGCGGCCGGCGCGGAGAAGGGGGAGAGCTTGGAGTCTGCGGCGCTGATCGACGGGCCGGTCGTCGGTACGGCGGCGCAGACGATGGAGGCGCCCCCGCGGCTGGAGATGGGAAAGTTGCGGTCTACGGCGCTCCGGGCGACGGGATGGACGGTGGTGTCCTACGGCTCGACTCAGGCGCTGCGGATAGTCAACAGCCTGATCCTGACACGGCTCTTAATGCCGTCGGCATTCGGCCAGATCACGCTGGTGACGACGCTCATGGTGGGTGTTGCGCTGCTGTCAGATATTGGGCTTGGGCCGAGTGTGATCCAGAGCGCGCGCGGGGACGAGCCGGAGTTCCTGAACGCGGCGTGGACGCTGCAGGCGATACGGGGAGTTGGGTTGTGGCTGATGGCGCTGCTGCTGACCTGGCCGGCTGCTGCGCTCTATCACGACGCTTCCATGCGGCGCGTTCTGCCGGTGTTGGCGCTGACGCTGCTGATCTCGGGGTTCAACAGCACGAACCTGCTGACGTTATCGCGGCACATGGGGGTGCGACGGCTGTTCTTGCTGGACTGTAGTTCGCAGCTGGTGTCGCTCGCGGTGACAGTAACCTGGGCGTGGATTTCGCCGACCGTTTGGGCGCTGGTGGGAGGGAATCTCGTGTCGACCCTTTATCGGCTGGGGTTGAGCCATCATCCGGCAGTGGCGCCGGGAGTGCGCAACCGGTTCACCTGGGACCGGGAGTCGATGGGCGAGATTCTCCACTTCGGCAAGTGGATCTTTCTAGGAACGGCCTTCTACTTCTTCGCGTCGCAGGCGGACAAGCTGGTTCTGGGTAAGTACGTAAGCCTTGCGATGCTAGGGGTGTATGGGATCGCGTTCCAGATTTCGGACGTGCCCCGGGCAGTGATCAACTCATTTGCGAGTAAGGTGGGCTATCCCTTTGTTTCGAGAATCATCCACCTGCCCATGGCGGAGTTCCGCGGCCAGTTCCTGCGCTATCGCCAGTACGCACTCGCGGCCGGGGCGGTGCTGCTGAGCGCGATGGTGACCTGGGGCGATCTGCTCATTTTGAAGCTGTACAAGCCCTCGTATGCGGCGGCGGCCTGGATGGTGCCGATCCTGGCGATTGGGCTTTGGCATACGCTGCTCTACCAGACCAGCAGCCCGGTCCTGTTTTCGTTGGGTAAGTCGAAGTACAACGCGGTGGGCAATGGAATTTACTGCGCGACGATGCTAACCGCGATCCCGCTGGCGTTGCACGTCTGGGGGTTGCGAGGAGCAGTCTGGGCGGTTGCCGGCGGCGATCTGCCGTTGTATCTCGTGTTTCAGTTCGGGGCGACCCGTGAAGGAATCAAGCCCTTGCGTCAGGATTTTGAGATGACGTTGATCTTTGTTGCCCTGCTGGGGCTGGAGTTTGCGATGAGGCGCGCACTCGGGTAGTGGGAGTCTGCTGACCCGCAAGCGGTATTTTCATCGCCGCCCGGGAGAGGGAAAGTGTAGGAATGAACCACCATCAAGAGGCCGTAAGCACAGAGCCTTTCTTCAAATTCGAGCAGCGGCAGAGTTCCCAGCAATCGATTGCCACTCTTTTTGCAGCGATCTGCGAGCGGCAGCGGGATGCTATCGCTTTGACCCTTGGCGACCGTTCCATGACGTACGCCGAGTTGGATTGCCTGGCGGACGGAATCGCCGCACACCTGGTGCGGCACGGCGCAGGCCGCGGGACGATCGTGGCGATCTGCCTGGAGCGATCGTTCGAGATGATCGCGGCGATGCTGGGAGCGATCAAGTGTGGAGCAGCCTATCTTCCACTCGATGCGAGCTACCCGGCGGCGCGGCTGGCGGAGACGGTCGCCGACGCGGCACCGATTGCCGTGGTGACAACCGCCAGTCTGGCAAGCTGCTTTGACCTGGCGTCGGCTGCTGTGCTGTGTGTGGAGACGCTCGACCCGCAGGGCGCGGCGCCGGTCGTGGCGGCGATCCAGACTGAGGACCCGGCGTACGTTATCTACACTTCGGGCTCGACCGGCCGGCCGAAGGGTGTGGTGGTCTCGCACGGCAATCTGGCCCGGCTGCTCACGGCGACACAGCCGTGGTTCCGCTTCTGCGGGAAGGATGTCTGGACCCTGTTTCACTCGGTTGCGTTCGATTTTTCAATCTGGGAGATCTGGGGCTGCCTGCTGCATGGGGGCCGTCTGGTGATTGTGCCTTTCGCGGTCAGCCGCAGCCAGGAGGAGTTTCACGCGCTTCTGGTGGCGGAACGAGTGACGGTGTTGAATCAGACGCCCTCCGCCTTCGTGAATCTGAGCCAGGTCGACGCGCGTGTCCCGGCCGCGCCGTTATGCCTGCGGGTCATCCTCTTCGGTGGCGAGGCGCTGGTTCCGGTTGCCTTGCGCGGCTGGATCGCGCGCCATGGCGACACAAAGCCGGAGTTGGTCAATATGTATGGAATCACGGAGACGACGGTGCATGTCACCTACCGCCGCATCCTGGCGGCGGACGCGGAACATGAGCGCGAGAGCCTGCTCGGCCAGCCGATGCCTGGCGTACAGCTGCATCTGCTCGATAAACAGCTGCGCCCGGTAGGCGTTGGAGAAGAGGGCGAGGTCTGGGTTGGCGGCGATGGCGTGGCGCTCGGGTATCTGAACCGGCCTGCGCTGGCCGCGGAGCGCTTTGTAGGAGCCGACTTTCTGGGCCTGGAGGGCCGGCTGTATCGCTCCGGAGATCTGGCCCGGCAGCGTGCGGATGGCGAGCTTGTCTATGTGGGCCGGAAGGATAGCCAGGTAAAGATTAACGGCTTCCGGATCGAATTGGGTGAGATTGAAGCAGCGATCGTCGCGCATCCGGCGCTGGTGCAAGCCTGCGTGATCGCGCACGCGGAGTCGAGTGGAGCTGCGCGTTTGGCGGCGTATTACGTGGCCAAGACCGGACCGGAGCCGGCCGCGCGCGAGCTGAGCCAGTTTCTTGCGCAGCGGCTCCCGGCTCAGATGATGCCCGCCTTCTACGTCGGCCTTCCGGCACTGCCGCTGACGGCGAACGGGAAGGTGGATCGCCAGGCGCTTCCCGCGCCACAGCCAGGTGCGGCTTCTTCACGGCGTCATTGCCTGACGCATGCTTCGGGTCTGGAGTACAGCATTGCGCGCATCTGGCAGATGGTTCTTGCGGCGGATGAGGTGGGGCTCGATGACAACTTCTTCGACGTAGGCGGAACTTCCCTGCTGCTTATCGCGGTACGCACCGGCCTGCAGGAGCAGCTCGACCGGCCAATTCCGGTGACGTGGATGTTCGAGTACACCACCATTCGATCACTCGCCCGCAAGCTGGGATCCCCGGACGACACCGCGGCTGGGGCTTCAACCCGCATTGCGGACGCAGCACGGCGGCAGCGGGAGGCGTTCCGCCGAGCACGGGAAGTGAAAGGACTGACCCAGTGATCACACCGGCGGAAGGCCTGGCCGGCGAAACCGATCCAGCTTTAATGGATGGGATCGCGATCGTCGGCATGTCCGGTCGGTGCCCGGGCGCTCCGAATCTCGATGCTTTCTGGCGGGTGCTGGTCGAGAAGCAATCCACGATCACGCATTTCGGCGGAGACTCCAGCAGAAACGAGTTCGTCGGGGCGCGCGGCGTTCTCGAAGACGCAGCAATGTTTGACGCGGAGTTCTTTGGGATCGCGCCGCGGGATGCGGACCGCATGGATCCCCAACATCGTTTGTTCCTGGAGGCGTGTTCGAATGCGCTCGAAGATGCGGGCTACGTCGCGGCCGAGTATCCGGGGGAGATCGGGCTGTTTGCCGGATGCAGTTTGAACACCTACCTACTTGCCAACCTGGCCGGGGGTCGCAGCTTTCTCGAAGAGTTGACGGCGCAATACCAGGTGGGAGAGTTCCCGGTTGCGCTCGGCAATGACAAGGATTTCCTGACCACGCGCGCAGCGTACAAGCTGAACCTGCGGGGTCCGGTGATGAGCGTGCAGGCGGCCTGCGCTACGTCTCTGGTGGCGATCTGCCAGGCGAGCCAGGCGTTATTGAACTACCAATGCGACATGGCGCTGGCCGGCGGCGTGTCGGTCACGTTTCCGCAGGAACGCGGCCATGTGTACCAGGAAGGTGGTCTGGCGTCACGCGATGGTCAATGTCGGCCGTTCGACGCGAAGGCCACGGGTACGGTGTTCGGACATGGGGCTGGGGTAATCGTGTTGAAGCGCATGGAAGACGCGCTTCGGGATGGCGACCACATTGAAGCGGTGATTCGCGGGTTTGCCGTGAACAATGACGGCTCGGCCAAGGCGGGGTATATGGCTCCCGGCGTGGATGGGCAGGCGCGGGTCATCGCGGCGGCGCAGGCCATGGCGGGAGTTTCGCCCGAGACGATTACCTATATCGAGGCGCATGGCACGGGCACTCCGCTCGGCGACCCGATCGAGATCGCAGCCTTGACCAATGCGTTTCGTCAAGGAACGAACCGGACCGGCTTCTGTGCGATCGGAACGGCGAAGGGAAATGTAGGACACCTGGACGCGGCAGCCGGGGTAACGGGCGTGATCAAAGCGGTGCTCTCCATGCGCCACCGTCTGCTGCCGGGACTAATGCACTTTGAGGAACTAAACCCCAAGATCGACCGAAGCGGCTCGCCCTTTTGCTTTTCGTCGGAAGCGTCTGTCTGGCACAGCGAGGGACCGCGCCGGGCGGGCGTGAGCGCGTTTGGGGTAGGCGGCGTGAACGCGCATGTGGTGCTGGAGGAGCCGCCGCGTCCTGAGGAGGTGGTCTTCCGGCAGAGCAAAGAGGTGCTATGTGTCTCCGGACGAAGCGAAGCAGCCGCGCGGGAGGCGGCGGCCCAGCTTGGCGCTCATCTCGAAGCCCGGCCGGAGACGTCTCTTGCCGACGCATCGTACACGTTGACCTGCGGGCGGAAGGCGCATGAGTTCCGGATTGCAGTTGCGGCGGAAGAGATCGGACCGGCTCTGGCTTCTCGCCTGAGAAACGCTGCAGTCTCAAGGGCGAAGGAGCGGCAAGTTGCGTTCCTGTTCCCCGGGCAGGGCAGCCAGTTTGCGGGCATGGGCAGGAGCCTGTACGAGTCGAAGCGAGTCTACCGCGAGACCTTCGATCACTGCGCGGCGATCGTGCAGCCATTGCTGGGAGTAGATCTGCGGGACGCGATCTTCTCAGACGCGAAGGACGAGGCCGGGCACGCTCTGCTTGAGCAGACATCGATTACGCAACCCGCGTTGTTCGCGACCGAGTTTGCCCTCGCTGCGTTGTGGCAGGCGTGGGGAGTTGCGCCGCGCACCATGGTCGGCCATAGCGTGGGTGAATATGTGGCCGCGACCGTTGCGGGCGTGATGAGCTTTGAGGATGCGCTCCGGCTAGTGACGCTACGCGGGCAGAGGATGGGGGCACTGCCGGGTGGCACGATGCTCTCGGTTTCGCTGGGAGAGGAGTCGGTGACCCGGTACCTGTCAGAGGAGATCTCGCTGGCCGCGCTCAATGCGCCGCGCTCGAGTGTGCTTGCCGGGCCCACGCCGGCGATCGAAGCGCTGGAGCGACGGATGGAGAAGGACGGTGTCAGTTCGCGGCGGCTCCAGACTTCGCATGCGTTTCACTCGCCGATGATGGACCCTATGCTGGCGGAGTTCGAGGCGGAGATCGCCAGAATTCGCCTCCACGCGCCGAAGCTGCCGTTTGTTTCAAGCGTGACTGGAACGTGGATCACCGATGCGGAGGCGACCAGTGCGCGGTATTGGGCGCACGGATGCCGGCAGCCGGTGCGCTTTGCCGATGCCATGCGGACGCTGGTGAGCGACGGGACGGATTTGCTGCTGGAGGTAGGGCCGGGGCGGACGCTGGTCTCGCTGGCGAAACAAAGTGCGGTTGGGGAGGTTATAGCGATCGCGTCTACTACTCCTGCGGCGGGCAGGCAGGAGGCAGGGACAGTGCAGGACGCGCTGGCTGTGCTTTGGAGCAGCGGAGTTGCCATTGACTGGCAGGCCGTTTACAAGGAGGAGCCGCGGCGGCGTGTTTCGCTGCCGACATACCCATTTGAACGCAAGCTGCATTGGATCGAGCCTCCGGCGCGGCAAGCGGCCCAGAGGGAAGAATCGACGGTTTTGCTCGACCTTTACGCTCAGGAGAGCTCCCCGACGACCCAGGCTGCAACGCCTTTACCGGAGACGGAAACGGCTTCAATCACGCGTCCGGAGCGACTTTGCCTCGAGATTGCCCAGGTCTTCGAGCAACTGAGCGGGATTGCCGCGACGCCGGAAGAGTACACGTCGTCGTTCCTCGAACTTGGCTTCGACTCCTTGTTTTTGACGCAGGCGACCCGGGCCATCGAAAGGAAGTTCCGGGTAAAGGTGACGTTTCGACAAATGATGGAGCAGCTTTCGACGATCGAAAGTCTGGCGAAGTACCTGGACCAGAAGCTGCCGCCGGAAGTTCTTGACAAAATATCTACGGCTCAGGAGCACGCTGTCATGCCCCGCGCGGCGTCGCCCAGGGACTCGGGATTGCAGCAGCCGTTGGAGGAGTTGTTCTCTGCGCAGATCGCAGCGATGCAGAAGCTGTTTGCCGAGCAGGTGGAGGCTTTGCGCGCCGCCGCTGGCAAGCCCTCGCAGCCTGCGCTCTTGGCGGCGCAAACCTCCGCGCCGGCACCGGAGATTCGCCACGGATCGTTCCGGCCCCTCCAGCCGAAGGTGGCCGATGAGCTTAGTCCAAAGCAGCAGGAGTATTTGTCGACGCTGGTTGCTCAGTACCAGGCGAAGACTACCGGCTCGAAGCGCCTGACGCAGGCCGGACGCGCGCAGCTGGCCGATCCGCGGGCGGTGGCCGGATTTCGTCCACAGTGGAAGGAGATCGTCTATCCCCTGGTTGTGGAGCGCGCGCAAGGCTCGCGGCTGTGGGATGTGGACGACAACGAGTATATCGATCTCGTGAACGGCTATGGGTGCATCTTGTTTGGGCACTCGCCGGACTTTGTGGTGAGTGCGGTGCTCGACCAAATGGACCGGGGAGTGGCGATCGGGCCGCAGACGCGCTTGGCCGGCGAGGTGGCGGCGCTGATCTGCGAGCTGACCGGCAATGATGGGGTGACCTTCTGCAACACGGGTTCGGAGGCCGTGATGGCCGCGATCCGGGTAGCACGCATGGTCACCGGGCGCGACAAGCTGGTGTACTTCGCCGGCGACTACCACGGCACGTTTGACGAGGTACTGGTCCGTCGCACTGCGCGCGGCAGCGTGCCAATCGCCCCGGGAATTCCGCAGGCCAACGTGGCGAATGTGGAGGTGCTGGAGTATGGGGCGGACGCTTCGCTCGCGTACCTGCGCAGACACGCCGAGGAGATTGCGGCGGTGCTGATCGAGCCGGTCCAGACCCGTCATCCGGAGCTGCAGCCGATGCAGTTCATCCGGGCGGTACGCGCGATCACAGAAGAGACCGGTTCCGCGATGATTCTCGACGAGGTCGTCACCGGCTTCAGGCTGGCCCCCGGGGGCGTGCAGGAGTACCTCGGTATCCGCGCGGACCTGTGCACGTACGGCAAGGTCATTGGAGGCGGCCACCCGATCGGGGTGCTGTCGGGTAAGCGGGAGTTTCTGGACACGCTCGATGGCGGATCCTGGCAGTTCGGCGACGATTCGGTGCCGGAGGTTGGCGTAACCTTCTTCGCCGGAACGTTTGTGCGGCATCCTCTTGCGCTGGCTGCGGCCAAGTCGGTGCTGTACCACCTCAGGCAGGCGGGACCGGCGCTGCAGCGCGAGTTAAATGCCAGAACGGCGCGGCTTGCGGAGTCGCTGGACCGCTTCTTTGTTGAGCGCGGCGTGCCGAGCCGCGTGCATCACTTCGCCTCGTGGTTCTACTTTACCTTTGCGAACGAGGCTCGGCTCGCAAGCCTGTTCTACTACGCCATGCGCGCCAAAGGCATTCACATCCAGGAAAGCTATCCATGCTTTCTGACCACCGCTCACTCGGAAGCAGAGATCACGGCCATCGAAGCTGCGTTTCGGCAGACGATCGTCGAGATGCAGGAGAGTGAGGTGATGCCCGGGGCGGAAGAGGTTTTGGAGCCGCCCCGGACCGGCACTGCTCCCCTTCCCGATCGCGTTCCGCTGACAGAGCCGCAGCGAGAGGTTTTTCTAGCAGCAGTGATGGGGGAGGAGGCGAACTGCGGCTTCAATGAATCGCTCACCCTGCATCTGCGCGGCGAGGTGCGCGAGGAGGCTCTAGAGCAAGCGCTCGAGATTGTGCTGGCCCGGCATGATGCCCTTCGCGGAACCATCAGCGAGGATGGCGAGTGGTTTCAAGTTTCGCCGGAAACTTCCCTAGGCACCTCTTTTGTCGATTTTCGTGACCTGGCGGAGTCGACCCGAAACAATCTGCTCGCGGCAGCCATTGCCGATGAGGCGCAAATGCCGTTTGACCTTGCGCGCGGCCCTCTGCTTCGTTCAGTGTGCTACCGGCTCGCGGACGATCACTGGGCTTTGCTGCTCACGGCACATCACCTGGTACTCGATGGATGGTCGGCCAACGTGCTGCTGGAGCAGCTCGGCAAGGCGTACAGCGGAGTTCAGAAACTTGCGCCGGTACTGCCGTTCCGCAGCTATGCCCTGCGTGAGCGGCAACGCGAGGAGGCAGGCGAGTTCGCGGAGAATGAGTCCTACTGGCTGAATCGTTTTCAGGGCAGGTCTCCGCGGCTCGAGCTGCCAACCGATCGTTGCCGGCCCCCTCAGAGGACGCATTGTGGCCAAACCTTCCTCGGTCAGGTTGGACCGGAGCTTTACACAAAGCTGGTTCACTCGAGCGCCCGCAACGGCTGCTCGCTCTTCGTCGTCCTGCTCTCTGGATTTGAAGTGCTTCTGCATCGGCTGACAGGACAGGAGGAGGTGGTAGTCGGCATCTCCGCGGCCGGACAGGCGCTGGTAGAGGATGTCAGCCTGGTTGGCCACGCCGTGCACTTTCTTCCGATGTTGAGCGAGGTGCGTGCCGGAACGACGGCTGGCGAGCATATGCAGGCGACCAGGACGGCGCTGCTCGACGCCTACGACCACCAGGAGTTCACCTTCGGCAGCATCCTGCGTAAGTCACGGCTGGAGCGCGAGCCTGGGCGGTTGCCGCTGATCGAGGTCCAGTTCAATCTGGAGCGGCTTGGGGACAACGTCCGCTTCGATGGTCTCGCGGTCGACATTCAGCCGAACCCGAAGTGCTTCGTCAACACCGACCTGTTTCTCAACGTCGTGGATACAGGAACCAGCCTTAGTTTTACGTGCGACTACAACTGCGGCTTGTTCGATGAGTCGACGATCGCGCGCTGGCTCGAGTCCTGGACCGAGATCTTGTCTTCGACGGTAGCGGCTCCTGAGACCCGTGTGGATGAGCTCCCGCTGCTTGGATCGGGGGAGCGTCATCAGCTGATCTCCGCGTGGAATCGCACTGCCATGGATTGGGGCGAGTTCTGCTCCGTGGCCACCGCCGTGCTGGCACATGCCAAACGCGAGCCGGAACGCGTAGCTCTCGAGTGCGGCGGCGCGGTCTGGACTTACGGCTACTTAGCAGAACACGCGCTGGCGATGGCTCAGGAGCTGAGGAAGTTAGGTCTGCCGCGGGAGGGTCTGGTAGGGCTTTGCCTAGAGCGCTCGCCTGAGATGGTAGCGGCGATGCTGGCCGTGATGCTGGCAGGGGGAGCGTACGTTCCGCTCGATCCGCGACATCCGCGGCAGCGGCTGGAGATGGTGCTGAAGGACGCCGGCGTGCAGGTGCTGCTGACACGGGGCGAGGTTCCGCTGACCACGTCGGCCCGGGTGCTCGACCTGGCGAAGAGCCTTGCCGCGGCGAACAACTTCGAGCCGGCTGCGCTCACGGCGGATTCGCTGGCCTATGTCCTCTACACGTCTGGTTCCACGGGGCGGCCGAAGGGCGTCGCCATTGAACATGGCGCGCTCAACAATCTTCTGCGATCGGTGGAACGAGAGCCTGGCTTCAACCGAGAGGACACGCTGGTTGCGATCACTACGCTGACCTTTGACATCGCCGGCCTGGAGCTGCTGCTGCCACTGGTCACAGGAGCCCGGCTCGTGATCGCGACCGACGAGGAGGTCGCGGACGGCCGCAAGCTGCTGCGCTTAGTCGAGCGAACCGAGGCGACCGTGCTGCAGGCTACGCCTGGTGCCTGGCGGTTGCTGATTGACGCCGGCTGGACGAAGCCGATCGCCGGCAAGCGCGCCCTCAAGGCTCTGTGCGGAGGCGAAGCGCTGCCCCGCGAATTGGCCAACCAGATGCTTGCCCGAGCAGGCGAGGTGTGGAATATGTATGGCCCCACCGAAACCACAATTTGGTCTTCGGCTACACGCGTGCAAGCCGGGTCAGGACCGCTGCGTCTGGGATTTCCTTTAGCGAACACGCACTTCCATGTTCTTTCCGAGCGCGGACAATTGGCCCCCATTGGCACCGTCGGAGAGCTGTTCATAGCAGGTGCAGGACTGGCGCGCAGCTATTGGAACTTGCCGGAGCTGACCCAGGACAAGTTCCGCGAGAAGCCCTTCGGCCCGGGCCGAATTTATGCCTCAGGTGACCTCGCCAGACGACGAGCGGACGGCACGATCGAGCTGCTGGGGCGAGCAGATTTTCAGGTCAAGCTTCGCGGTTACAGGATCGAGCTGCAGGAGATCGAGGCCGCGCTTCTCGCTGACCCGGAGGTTCGGGAAGTCGTAGTTACGGCTCATGGACAAACCACGGCCGCGACGCAGCTGATCGCATACGTGACGAGCGACAAGAACGAACAGCAGGGGGCGCTAAGCGAACGGCTTCGGCGCGAACTGCGCCAGACTTTGCCGGAGTACATGATCCCGGCGGAGTTCGTCGTGCTGCCGCAGCTGCCGCGAACCGCCAGCGGCAAGATCGATCGCCAAGCGCTGCCGGAACCCTCCCTGGTGCGCAAGCGCGAACCGCTCGCGGCTGGTGCTTTTCCATTTACCCCGGAACAGAAGCTGCTGGCGAAGATCTGGTCTGACGTGCTTGAGGTCGGGTCCGTCCTGGTGACGGATAGCCTCTTTGATCTCGGCGCTGACTCGTTGCTCATCTTCCGGATCGCGGCGCGTGCGCAGCGCGAAGGTCTCCCGGTAACCGCCACGCTGCTGTTTCAACAGCGAACCATTGCCGGCGTCTGCGCGGCGTTGCAGCAGGACAAGGCCGGCCACGGAGCCAAACTGATGCCGCGAATCACGGCCGTCGCGCGGGAACCCTATCGGGTCTCGACTTCAGGAGGCCTGCCATGACCCTCTCCTATGCCGCCGACGCCGTGCTTCCGCAAAGCCCGGAAACTGCGCCTCTCGAGCAAACGCAGCGGGAAGAGTCGCACACGGAGGCGGTGTATGCCTTCCCGGCGACCCAAGGTCAATTGCGATTCTGGTCGCTCGATCAACTGGACCCCGGCAACCCGGCGCTCAACATGCCGCTGATGTGGAAGTGCACCGGCCCGCTCGATCTGTCTGCCCTGCAGCAAGCCTTTGTCCTCTGTGCCGATCGCCACGAGGCGCTGCGAACCACGTTCGAGTGGAGCGACGGACGCCTTGTGCAGATGCTTCATCCTGCAACTGCACTTACCCTTCCGCTGATCGACCTCGAAGCTCTCGAAGGCGAGCCGCGGCGCCTGGAAGCGGAACGAATGATGCGCGAACACGCGGCATTTCGCTTCGACTTACGGAGCGGCCCACTGCTTGCGCTCAGGCTGCTGAGGTTCGGCGCGGAGGATCATCTGCTGCTGGTCACCCTGCACCACATCATCTGCGACGGAATCTCAAACGGCATTCTGCTTCGCGATATGCACGTCTTTTACCAGGCTCTCTTGACTGGCCGGCCGGCCACCCTGCCGGAGCTGCCAATCCAGTTTGCCGACTACGCCGTCTGGCAGCAGAACTGGCTGAGCGGGGAAGGGCCGGCAGCATCTCTGGCGTTCTGGCGCGACTCGCTGGGCACGGACTTCACAAAGCTTTCGCTCACCCGCGATCCCGACGCGGTGACGAGTTTGCCGGCGCGCGAGCATGCGGCCACCGGAGCCATTGAGACGCTGTTGATCCCGCCGGATTTACAGGTGCGGGCACAGGAATACTGTAGACGCGAAAACGTAACGTTGAACATCCTGCTCTTCGCGGTCTTTGCGGCGCTGATGCACCGGCTCACCCATCAGCGAGATCTCACTCTTGGATCGCCGTGCGCCAATCGCACCGAAGAGACCGAAGAGCTGATTGGCTTGTTCATGAACATCCAGGTGATGCGGCTGCGCCTGCCAGAGGAAGAGACGTTCCAGACTCTGTTGAGTAAGGTGCAGGAATGGACCCTCGGAGCATACGAACATCAGACGCTGCCGTTTGAACTACTTGTGCACGATCCGCACTTTGCTGGCACCGGCCGCGCCTTCGAGATTCCGGTCTTCTTCCTTTATCAGAAGTCCTTCATGGTGACTCACCGCACCGGCGACCTGGAGATTGCTCCGCTGCGTTCCGAAAGCCCGGGTGCGGTGTTCGAGATGATGTTCGCAGTGGTGGATCGCGCAGAGGAGGGTCCAAGACTGCAGCTGGAGTACAACCCGCGCCACTACAAACTCTCGACTATCCGGGCTTATCTGCAGATGTTCAACGAACTGCTGTCCTCGGCTTTATCTAGACCGGAGCAACGTGTGGATGAGCTTGCAGCAGCTCAGGCGGTAAATCGTTTTGAGGTGCCTGAGACCCGACGAGGCAGCGAGCGAACCGAGGACGAATACGTTCCGCCGCGCGACGTTATTGAGCGGCAGCTGGCGCATCTCTGGCAAGCGACGCTAGGCATACCGGCGATCAGCATTCGCGCCAACTTTTTCTCTCTTGGGGCCGGATCGCTTGCGGCGCTTCGCCTGATCACGAAGATCAATCGGGTCTTCGCAATAAATCTTGGCCTGGCGAGCCTGGTCTCCGCCGGCACGATCGAGGGTTTGGCACAGGCCATGCAAGCGCGGTTGGCGCCCAATACGGACAGCTCGCTGGTGCCGCTGCAGCCGCGTGGCAGGCGATCTCCCCTGTTCATCACGCACGGCGTCGGCGGTAATGTGATCAGCTTCCACGGTCTCGCGGCGCGGCTTGGGGAGGATCAACCCGTGTATGGCATTCAGGCGCAGTCGCTGGTTGGACGGGAACCAGCGTTGTTGCGGCTGGAGGATTTGGCTGCGTATTACGTTCGTGATGTGCGCAGAGTGCAGGCGCATGGGCCCTACCATCTGCTTGGCTACTCCTTTGGAGGCACGCTTGCGCTGGAGATGGCCCGGCAACTGCAGTCAGAAGGAGAAGAGGTGGCGATGTTAGGGATGCTCGATGCGCGCACCCGTCGCTACGACCAAACAGCAGCACGCGGCGCGCCAACAACGGCTCGGCTGAATCGGCGGATAGACCGGCTCCACGGCAATACGAACCGGCTCACGGCTATCGATCAACTGCAATACATTGAGCAAAAACTGCGTACCCGGGTCATTCGCTTTGGCTGCCGGGCAGCCGCCAAGCTTGGGTTTCGGCATATTCCTGCCTGGATGCGAAGCCCGTACGACATCAACTGGGTCGCGTTGGAAAACTATCGGCCCGAACCCTACGACGGCCGCCTGGTACTCTTTCGTGCGTCGGAGCAGGAGCATTTGGGCGGCGCCTACGATCTAGGGTGGGGCCAGCTGATGGAGCAAGGCGTCGAGGTCCATGATCTTCCAGGTGACCACGAACGGCTCTTCCTCGAACCCAACATCGATCAGCTTGCCGAGCAGATTCGCGACCTGCTTCGGCGGCAAATGGAGGTGCGCGTATGAACGTACATGCCGCAGTTGGCCCTCCAAAGAGTCAGGTGTACGCCGTCCTGTCTCCTCGGTCGTTGCGCTATGCGCTGGGGGGCCTGGCGGATCTTTTCCGGAACTCGATCGATCCGGTTGACTTACACCTGATTACCGACTCGGAGAGCGACCGGGAGACTCTGTCGAACGCCATCAGCAGCTTGCATCCGGAGTCGCGCCACAGTTGGAGCGTGACGACCGAGAATGATCTGGCGGATGCCGAGGCAAGCCGCTTTGCCGGATTGTCAAATCTCCGCAGCTTTCGTCACGGGCACCCGTGCTGGCGCAAGATCACCGACCCGCTTCTAATGTCGGCCGACGGCGAGGAGATCATCCTGCTCGACCCGGATGTCTGTTTTCCGAATCGCTTCCGCTTCGAGGAGACTCCCGCAACTGGACTGAAGTTAATGTGGCAGCGGCCCACCTGTCTGTTCCCGCCGGAGGTGGTTCGCAGGGCAATCGAGGCCGGTGTTCGGCTTGCTCATCACGTCGACATTGGAGTAGCGCACTGGCGCGGCGGCCCTGATCTGGGCTGGCTGGACTGGCTGATCGGGCGACTGGGGGGAGACCGGCTGCCGCGCCTGATGCATGTGGAGGCGATTGTCTGGGCAGCGCTCGCCATGCGCGAAGGCGGAAGCTATCTGGATCCGCGCCTTTGGGTGTGCTGGCATCGCACCCAGGCCAAGCGGCTTCGACGCGTGCTGGGAGCGACCGGTGCGGAGATCCTCGCGGACGAACCCTGGCGCACGATGAAGTGCTTTCACGGCGGCGGAGAAGCAAAGTGGCTGATGCACGACCTGGTCGTCAGGCAGAGGGTCACGGAGGTGAACGAGGTAACGCATCCGGGCCGGGTGCTGCTGTTTGTGGAACTAACGCCGACCCGTTACGCCTGGGAGCAAAAAGCGAAAAACCTGTTGCGCACCACCGGCTACTACCGAGTCTTCGGAGCCAGGCACGCATGAGCGACCACCGGTTACGTGTGTTAATCGCTGCGGAGAACGCGTCGCTACGCTTTGGTGGCGAAGCCATCTTGCCGTACCACTACTTTCGCCTACTCCGCCAACGCGGCATCGACGCCCACCTCATCGTCCATGCCAGAACACGTGCGGAGTTGACGGCTTTGTTTGCTCACGAGTTGGACCATCTACACTTCGTCGAAGACACCCTTCTGCAGAAGCGGCTCTTTCTGTTGGGTCGTTTGCTGCCGCGGCGAATGGACGAGGCGACGCTGGGTCTGGCTACGCAGATGATCACTCAATGGAGACAGCGTGCGGTCCTGCGCGGCCTCGTTACGGCGGGGTGCGTGGTTCATCAGCCCATCCCGGTGTCGCCCCGTTTCCCTTCCCTGCTCTACAACCTGGGTGCGCCGGTGGTGATCGGCCCGCTGAATGGTGGCATGGAATACCCTCCGGCCTTCCGGACCAAGGAACCCCTGGCGAGCCGATGCGTTGTCGCCCTGGGCCGCTCGCTCTCGAACCTGGCCAACGCGATCTTTCCGGGTAAACGCAAAGCCGCCCTGGTGCTCGTGGCCAATGCTCGGACCAAAGAGGTTCTGCCCGGAGGACTGAGGGGACGCGTCTTCGAAGTGCCGGAGAACGCCGTGGACGCGGACGTGTGGCAGATGCCGGCGATCTCTCCGCAGACTTCCTCCTCTCAGCTTGGCAAATCGCGCTTTCTCTTCCTAGGCAGACTGGTCGACTGGAAGGCTCTCGATGTTGTAGTGGAGGCGCTTCGGTATGTTCCGGAAGCCGCCCTTGATGTGGTTGGCGACGGGCCTATGCTCGAGCCCTGGCGAGAGCTGGCCGTCAGGATCGGCGTCCAGGATCGCGTGCACTTTCTTGGATGGCTAAGCCAGAAAGAGTGCGCGGAGCGGCTCCATCATTGTTGCGCCCTGGTCCTGCCCAGCCTGTACGAGTGCGGCGGCGCGGTCGTGCTCGAAGCCATGGCAATGGCCCGGCCCGTGATCGCCACGGCCTGGGGCGGCCCAGCCGAGTACCTCGACGAGAGCTGCGGCGTGCTCATTCCCCCTCACAGCCAAGACGCCTTAATCGACGGCTTTGCGAAGGCAATGTCGGGGATGCAGGCCTCACCTGAGTTGTGCAGGAGGCTTGGCGACGCGGGCCGTGAGCGCTTGTTGCGGACTTTTCGTTGGACCGACCGGATCGACCAAATGCTGGAGCTGTACCAGATGTCGATTGCTACTTGCACCAATGGCGAGGACCTAGTTCGTTCGGGGGAGTGTGCCTCAGCTCCTATTGCGGTTGAATGAAGTAGGTTGCTGGATGGATGGCCTTGGAGACTTTGCAGCAGAGCAGCAACGGCGTAGAGCGTAGCCTCGGGGCAGCGGACGATCGTGCTCGCCGCGTGCCGTCCGGAGTCCGGGTCGCCTACCTGCTCAGTCGATACCCGGCGATCTCGCATACCTTCTTTCTGCAGGAATTGCTTGGCCTGCGCGCGCGCGGCCTGCATATTAGGACGGCTTCGATCAACCCGCCCGATCGACCCTTGAGCGATCTTCCGCCGCGGGAAGCGGATGAAGCAAGGAGCACATTTTACGTTCGAGGGAATCCCTCCTTCAGAGCGGTTTGGACGCTGGTGAGCATTTTTCTGACTCAGCCTGCGGCCGTGTTCCGCGGACTGAAAGCGGTATGCAGCATCCCCAATCTGACAATCCGCAGACGCGCTTACTGGTTGTTCTATCTTGCGGAGGCTCTTCTACTGGGCCGCTGGATGGCAGGCCAGGGTCTAAAGCACCTCCACGTACATTTCGGCGGACCCGTCGCAAGCGTGGGTCTGCTTGCTTCGGCAGCCTGGCGCATCCCCTTCTCGCTCACGATTCACGGCCCGGAAGAGCTCCTCGACGTGACCTCCAACCATCTGCGCGAGAAGATCGAGCGAGCCAGTTTCGTCATCTGCATCAGTGATTTTTGTCGGAGCCAGCTCTATCCACTCGTGTCCCCGGAACATTGGGGCAAGCTCGAGGTTGTGCGATTGGGTGTCAACCCGTATGCCTTTCCTCCGCCAGCCTCCCCTTCCCTAAGCAGGCGCGAGACCTTGCGGGCTGTTTGCATCGGACGTCTCGTGTCAGCCAAAGGTCATCGAACGCTGCTTGAGGCCTTGCTGATCCTGCGGGAGCACGCAATCCCGATGCAGCTGACGCTCATCGGTGATGGTCCTGAGATGGATCGTCTGCAGGCGTTCGTTCAGACTCACCGGCTTTCAGAGTGCGTCACCTTCACGCACGCGCTCTCCCATGATGAGGCGCTGGCACATCTGCGCGGAGCGGACCTCTTCGTCCTGGCCAGCTTCGCCGAAGGTATTCCTGTGGCGCTGATGGAAGCGATGGCTCTCAGTCTTCCGTGTGTCAGCACGTTTGTCGCCGGCATCCCGGAATTGATACGCGATGGCGTGGAAGGCCTGCTAGTTCCGGCGGGCAACGCTCAGGCGCTGGCAGAGGCTCTCCTGCTTCTTGCCACAGACAAGCCACGGCGAGTATCGATGGGAGAGGCGGCACGCAAAAGAGTGCTTCATCAATACAACCTCACGAGCAATCACGAGCGGCTCGCCGAGGCTTTCGCGCAACGCCTGACAGGGCAGGGAGCAACCCGATCCCATCGAAACGAGAGCCTAAAGACATCCGGTACGGCGCGAGCCGATCCCCCCATCTTCGACGTGTCCATCATCATCGTCTCCTACAACACGCGGGAGGTGCTGCGGGAGTGTCTCCTCTCCGTGCTGAAGGAAGTGAAGGGCTTTGGCATCGAGATCCTGGTCGTCGACAATGCGTCGTCGGACGGATCGCCGGAGATGATCGACGCAGAGTTTCCGGAAGTGCATCTCCTGCGCAGCGAGACAAACCTGGGCTTCGGAGCCGCAAACAATCTTGCTTTAGCAATTGCCCGCGGCCGCTACTTCGTTTTGCTGAACTCGGATGCTTTCTTCACCTCAGGAGCTCTCGGCCGAGCTATCCGCCACATGGATGAGACCCCCGACTGCGCCCTTGGAGGCTCCCGGCTGGTGGGCCGCGACGGGGCCGCGCAGCCGTCGTCGCGTTGCTTTCACAGCGTCCTAAATGATGTGCTGGTTCTTTCCGGGTTGGCCAGCCGTTATCCAAAGTCGAGCTTTTTTGGGCGATTTGACCGAACCTGGGCAGACCTAGAGGCACCGGCCTCGGTCGACTGGGTGCCTGGAGCCTTTTGCATCCTTCGTCCGGAAGCCCTGCGCAAGGTAGGTCTTTTCGATCCTGCTTTCTTCCTCTATTACGAAGAAGTCGATCTTTGTCTGCGCCTCAAACGCGCCGGCTTTTCAGTCTGGTACTGGCCGGACGTCACCGTGGTGCATCTTGGAGGCGAGTCTTCGCGCGGTCGAACCGATCTGGACTTTTCGCCTCAAGCCTCCCAGGTCGTGCTCTGGCGAATGCGGAGCACGTTGCTCTACTACCGCAAGCATCACGGCTGGCACGTTCATCTGGCGTGGCTTGGCGAGCAACTCCTATATCAGGCGACCGTCCTGCGTAACCGCGCCAGTTCCGATCCGCGGCGTCGCGCGCGAAGCAAGCAGTATCGGTCGCTCCTGCAGTCCCTCGATCAAGCCTGGCTGGATACTGCCGGGGGGCGGCACTCGCCGCAACGGCCATGGTGAAGCTCAAATCGATGCTGGTCTGGCCCATCCGCGGCGGCTTGCGGAGCACTGCGCGTCTAAGAGAATACGCACGGCGCATCTGGTCTCATGCCGATCTTTCGGCACAGCTGGACGAAGCGCTGCCTGCCTCGGCGGTCGTGCTGGGATGCAGCCAGGTGTACGGCACACACAGGATCCGCTTCGGAGAGAACGTGCTGCTTTACCCGAATCTTCATCTCGAGACGCAGGACGGAGCAAAAATTCAGGTTGGCGACGGGGTGGTCCTCTCACGCGGCGTTCACCTGGTGGCCATGGAGGGCATCGAGATCGGCTGCGGATCGATGATCGGAGAATATTCCAGCCTTCGGGATGCGAACCATCGGCGTCAACCCGGTATGCCGATCCGCGACGCAGGACACCGGGCCGCACCCATCTTGCTCGGTCGTGAGGTGTGGGTGGGTCGAGGAGTGATCATACTTGGAGGCGTCACGATCGGCGATTACGCCACTATTGGGGCGAACGCGGTTGTTACGCGAGACGTTCCTGCCCGAGCCGTCGTGGGTGGCGTACCGGCGAAGCTTCTCCACCCCGGGCTGATCAACCAACTGACTAGCTCGGGCTAGAATGACGCGCCCCCCCATCACGGTCAAGAGCGAGCTTCAAGGTGTGGGGAAAAGCTCTTACATACTGAAATCACCGTCTTCCGAAGCCAGCGCTGGGCAGGGTCGGCATCCACTCGCGGATGCCACATCGCGGAAACCAGGATTTCTGGCATTGGCACCGGAATGTCAAACTCCTGAACTTCCAGGTTTGAGGTGCGAGCCTGGATGAGAGCGTCTGCAAGGCTTGCTCGTGGCACCACTGCAAAAAGATCGGAGCTAGCGGCCACACGAACTGCATCCGGGAACCCGGGCACAACAACCTTCACCAAACGTTTCAGTCCCTCTTCCATGAGCGCCGCGTCCACGAAACCAACGAAGCCGCCGAGTTGCAACGAGGAAACGTGGTGGCAGGCCGCAAAACGTTTCAGCGTCACCTTGCCGCGCATAACAGAAGGATGCCCGGATCTCGCAACGCCGACATACTTGTCTCGGAAGAGGAAATGTGTTCGGATCTCCGGCGCCGACGAGTTAAACTTACCAATCTCGAGATCGATCGACCCGTCCCTGAGAAGGTCCGAATCGACCTCATGCTTTGGTACAAATCGAAGCCGTACACAGGGCGCAGCTTTGGTGATGTTTGCGACGACGGAACCTGCAAGCACCTCCATGAACCATTCCCCGGCGCGAATCGTGAACGTCTGATCGAGCGTGGAAAGATCGAGGTGGATCGGAACAGGCCGCAAAATCGACTTTGCTTCGCGAGTGAGCGAAGGCACGCGCTCTCGCAGCGCCATCGCATGAGGCGTGGGGACAAGTCCGCGTCCAGCGCGTACGAGCAGCGGGTCACCAGTCGTGCGTCGTAGCCGCTCAAGTGTGCGGCTCATGGCTGAGGCGCTGAGACCAAGCCGGCGAGCAGCTCCGACCACGCTTCCCTCCGCCAGTAGCACATCCAGCGCGTCGAGCAGGTTAAGGTCAACCGTATACATGGTTGCAGAGTACCGCGCCCTCCGCTTGCCTGCTGGCGTTGTGTGCAACTACTCAATGCGTGTCCTGCGTCTGGCGCTTGTTCCAAGTGCCGCTCATAATCGAGCAGTAAGGAGAAGTAGACATGGCATGGCAAGCTTCAGAAAATCCAAACCCCACGATCCTTCTCATCGCTGCTTCACGCGGTCTCGGTCTCGCCATGGCGGAAGACTTCCTGAAGAAGGGGTGGAACGTCGTGGGAACGGTTCGGGCGGGATCGGGCCGAACCAAACTGCATGATCTTGCCGACCAGTGCGGCGGACGGCTCGAAGTAGAGACCCTGGATATTTGCGAACAGCCTCAAGTTGAGGCTTTGCGGCAGCGCCTGGCTGGGCGGCTCTTCGACATGCTCTTTGTCAACGCCGGCACGACGACCCACGAGGAGATGGTGACGATCGGCAGGGTAACAACAGACGAATTCGTGCGTGTTCTGGTTACAAATGCACTCTGCCCGATGCGCGTCGTCGAAGCGCTGCAGGATCTCGTCTCTGCGACTGGTCTGATCGGAGTCATGTCCTCCGGGCAGGGCAGCGTCGGGAACAATGTCAACGGCATGCGTGAAGTCTACCGAGGTAGCAAGGCAGCCCTGAACCAGTTTATGCGCAGCTATGCGGCGCGCCAGACAGCGACACCCCGCGCGATGGTGCTGATGGCTCCCGGCTGGGTGCGTACCGATCTAGGAGGGCCGGAGGCACATCTGAGCATTGAAGAAAGCGTTCCGAATCTGGTAAACGTTCTTCTTGGAAAGCAAGGCAAGGCTGGTCTTGAGTACTTGGATTATCTGGGTCGCACCGTGCCCTGGTAGCTTTGTCGAGAGCCGTGGAGAGCAGTCCTGGATCTTCTCCACGGCTAGTTACAGAAAGCACTTATCACGACGCAAGTCACTAAGTAAGTCAGGATTCTGGCAAAGCCAAATTTTCTTATCTGACCGCTCAGCTTCCTCTAGCCGCTACGAGGCACAGGATTCTTATCCGTAGAAAGCGCGATCTCTCTCTGAGCCTCGAGTGCGGCAAGCCGTTGCTGTAAAGCTCCGCGCACGAGGTTGTACGTGTCGCTGCCGAGAGGCAGCCGGAGAGGCGCAGGCTCCACTTCGACAGAATCAATCATGGCCAAAGCGACCTTGACCGCATCGCCCGGAATAGGAAACGCATGGGTGGCGACGGCCCGGCGAACGTCACCCACCGGAGTGTTTTCGTAAATGTCCATAACCGGAGGGCTGATCATCCCCGACGCAAAGTTCGTTCCTGTGGCGCCGGGCTCGACGATCGTGAACCCGATGTGAAACGGTGCGACCTCTTGAGCGACAGACTCGACGAAGCCTTCGATGCCCCACTTGCTTGCGTGATACAGGCTGAACGTTGGAAAGGCGAACTGGCCTCCCGTTGAGGACACCTGAAGAACGCGTCCGCCGCCCTGCGCTCTCAGATGCGGCAGAGCGGCGCGGATTACCTGGATGGAGCCAATGAGATTCGTGTCGATCTGATGACGAATCTGCTCGTCGCTCACCTCTTCCGCGGCTCCGAAGAGCCCGTAGCCCGCACTGTTTACGATCACCTGGATTTGACCAAAGTGCGCGAAGGCCGCATCCACAACTCCGCGAATAGCAGGAGTATCGGTCAGGTCGAGGTAGCAAAGCCAAAGCTGTTCGCAGTACTTCGACTTTAGATCGTCCATCTGTTCCAGCTTGCGAGCCGTCCCAGCGACCCGGTCGCCGCGCTCGAGAAGATGCTCGGTCATGATGCGGCCAAAGCCACTATTTACTCCTGTGATAAACCACGTACGTTGCGGCAAGGCGTAGTCCTTTCAAATACTCTGCAAGCGCAGGCGAGAGTTGTCGTTGAAACGGAATAGAAGCGACATCGAGCAAGAACCACATCTCTCGCGATCTTGCCATTGAAAGCGAGGGAGTTGCCTTGATCGATCTTCCCCAAGGGAACTACTTCCCACGGTAGCTCGCCTTCTAAGACGCTGCCTTCGCCGGAATCCATAGTTCTTGCTTGAGCGTCCAAGAAACATGGAACCACTCTCCGACGTGCTCGCTTTGCTAAAGCCCCGGACCTATGTGTCCGCCGGTTTGAACGCCGCGGGCGCCTGGGCGATACAGTTCCCCGCGCATGCGTACATCAAGTTCAACGCGGTCACTCAAGGCTGCTGCTGGATCGCGGTTGAAGGCGGCGGGGAACCCCAGAAGCTCGAGCGGGGCGATTGCTTCCTGCTCCCAAGCGGCCGGCCTTTCGTTCTGGCGAGCGACCTTTCTTTACCAAGGATGCCGGCTGAGACGGTGTACACCGAGGGCTGTGACCGCACCGGAATCTGCCATGGCGGAGGGGAGTTTTCGCTCGTCGGAGCCCGCTTTGAGTTTGCCGGTGAACAGGCGCATACCCTCTTCGCCAGCCTGCCCGCCGTTGTGTCTGTCCGGGAGTCTTCTGACCAGGCATCGGTACTTCGCTGGTCGATCGATCGATTCGAGCGGGAGATCCAGCAACGCGATCCAGGAGCTTCCCTCATCGCCGAGCACCTGGCCCACATCATGTTGATCCAGGTCTTGCGCTTGCATGTCGCGTCGAAACGGGGCGAGGAGACGGGATGGCTCGCTGCCCTGGCCGACCCTCAACTCTGTGCAGCGCTGGCGGCCATGCATGGCGACATCTCGCGTCGCTGGAGCCTGGACGAACTTGGCAAAGCTGCCGGCATGTCTCGATCAGGCTTCGCAAGCCGCTTCAAGCAGGTTGCCGGGATCAGCCCCATGGACTACCTGGCACGCCTGAGAATGCACATCGCCGCCGACCGGCTACGGACGACGTCGCACATCATCCTGAGCATTGCCAACTCGGTCGGCTATGACTCGGACGCCGCCTTCAGCACGGCGTTTAAGAAAGCCATGGGACAGTCTCCCCGCAAGTACCGGCGAACCCCGGCTCGGCAGCGAACAGACCCGCCAGTCGGCGAGTCGGGCAGGATGCCTTCGGTTTAGGCCTCAGAAGCGCTCCACCCCCACCAACAACATTGCTCGGTATACCCTGAAACTCACCACCCGCTACCCTCATGAACTTTACCCGACGCCGCGGAGCCATCGCCACAGCTATTACCCTCGGCGTCCTGCTCACCGGCCTCGCCATCACGCTCAACGTCGCCTGGATCGTCAACAACAAGGCCCGCGCCGCCTACCTCGTCCTTGGCATTATCTTCTTCGCTCTGTTAGTCGCCGGAGTGGTCTTCAACACCGTCTTCCTCGTCCGCGAAGTCCGCCGCAACGAGCGTCAGGACAGTTTCCTCAACGCCGTCACCCACGAGCTAAAAACTCCCATCGCGTCCATCCGCCTCTACCTGGATACCTTGCAACGCCGCACCCTCGATGACGCCCAACGGCAGAAGTTCTACGGCATCATGCACGCCGACTCCGACCGCCTTCTCGCCACCATCGAGCAGGTCCTCAAAGCCGGCGAGCTAGGCCAGCGCGCCCGCCAGGCCAACCGCGCCACGCTTGACCTCGCCCCACTCGTCGCCGACTGCGTCGCCATTACCCTCGCCCGCCACCACCTCCCGCCCGAGTCCATCACCCTCGCCCCCATCCCGGGCCAGGTCCGCCTCCGCGTCCAGGGCATCGCCGAAGATCTCCGCACCGCGCTGCTCAATCTTCTGGACAACGCCGTCAAGTACTCCCCCGCCACCCCCGAAGCTCCTTACCCCACCATCCGCTGCACCCTCGCCATCACCGAGTATCGCTTCGTCGCGCTCGCAATCGCCGACCAGGGCCTCGGCATCCCGGAGCCCGAGCTCAAGCGCATCTTCCGCCGTTTCTACCGCATTCCGGGCCGCTACGAGGTCAAGATCAAGGGCACCGGACTCGGCCTTTTTCTGGTCCGCACCATCGCCCGCCAGCACGGAGGCCGCATCGCCGCCACCAGCCCCGGCGCCAATCAGGGCACCACCATGACCCTCACCCTGCCACTCGCCCTGACCCCTTGACCCCTTATACGTCGTGCTTCCGCACCCACTCTACAATCGACCGCACCGCAGTTCCGGTGGGCCCCTTCGGCAGCCAGGGCTTGGTCTCCTCGTTCCACGCGCAGCCCGCGATGTCCAGGTGAATCCATGGTGTCTCGCCCGCGAACTCCTTCAGGAACATGGCCGCCGTAATGGCTCCGCCGGGGCGCCCGCCTGTGTTCATGATGTCGCCGATCTGGCTCTTGATCTGCTCGCGGTAGTCGTCGGTGCAGGGCAGCCGCCAGAACTTCTCGCCTGAGGAGACAGTGCCTGCCATGAACTTCTCCCACGTCGTCTCGTCGTTGGAAAACAGCCCCACGTTCAGGTGCCCGAGCGCCACCACGCACGCCCCCGTCAGCGTCGCCGCGTCGATCAGGTGCGTACACCCCAGCGTCTTCGCATAGTGCAAACCGTCCGCCAGCACCAGCCGTCCCTCGGCGTCGGTGTTGATGATCTCGATCGTCTTGCCGCTCATGGCGGTGACCACGTCGCCCGGCTTGTAGGCCTTGCCGTCCGGCATGTTCTCCGCCGAACAGATCACGCCGATCACCTTTACCCGCGGTTTGAGTGCGGCGATCCCCTTCATCGCGCCGATCATCGCCGCCGCGCCCGCCATGTCGTACTTCATCTTCTCCATGCCGTCGGCCGGCTTGAGCGAGATGCCGCCCGTGTCAAACGTGATCCCTTTGCCCACCAATCCCATCACCGGCGCGCCCTCGGCAGCTCCACCTTCCGGCGTGTAGGTCATCACGATCAGCGCCGGCGGCTCGGCCGAGCCTTGCGCTACGGCCGCGAACGCTCCCATCTTCAACTCCATAAGCTTGGCAGTCGAGTACACCTCGCAGGGCAGGCCCGCTTCGTCGCACATGGCCTTGGTGCGCGCCGCGAGAACAGTTGGCGTCAGCACATTGCCGGGCTCATTGACCAGCGACCGCGCAAAATTCTGCGCCGCAGCCACGGCCAGCCCTTCCTCGAACCCGGCCTCAATCTCCGCCCGCGTCGAAGGCTCTTCCTCCTTCGCGACCACGGTCAGCTTGCGCACGGAAAGGTCCTTGCGATCGCTCCGATACGTATCCCAGTCCGGCTCGGCGATCTCCGCGCCCTCGGTCAAGGCCCGTGCGGTCAGCGTGCAGGCAAGCTCTTCGAGGTGCTCGTCCGAGAGCGCATGGTCCTCCGGAAACGCAATCGCCATCTCCCGGATCCCGCGTGGTTTGGCCGCGCGCACCGCCGCTCCCGCGCCCTTGCGCACGCTATCCGCGGAGAGCGTCTTGGCCTTGCCGAGGCCCACCAGCAGCAGCCGCTCCGCCTTCATCCCGGCCGGCGCATGCAGCAGCATCGTCTCGCCGAGCGCGGCCTTGAACTCGCCCGAACGCACGAAGCGTCCGCTGCTGCTGGTGATCGCGTCGGACGTCGTCAGCAGCACCGGAATCGGGTCGGCATCCTTGCCGGTGGCTAGGTCGACCGCAAACACGCACAGCATAGGCGTCGCCACGGTGGCAGCGTCCTGAAAGATGACCCGAGTGTCCATGCAGCTATCCTAACCCGCTCGAGTCCGCCAGGCATTGCTGGGTGGCGCACATGCAATCAGGTGACTTCATCAGTCGTGTACGTTGTCCTTGTATCGATGGTTCGACACCGTGTACTCTCCTCGGAGCGGGAAGCTCAATAGACGACACGCAGAAACATCGGCTGGTACCCACGCCCGGAGAACGGGCGATTGGCAACCACGTCCGCCGAAGCTTTGGATCATGCGCTCAACCAACAGTTTCTCTAAGAGAAACTGTTGGTTGAGCGGCGCGGTGTGCTCTGAGGAGGGATCATGAAATCTGTTCGATATGCCTTGGTAATCAGCTGTTTTACCGTGCTGCTGATGCCCACCCTAGCGCAGCAGGTATCGGCCGGCGGAGCCCCGGCGCAAGTCACTCTCTATTCAAGCGGAAGTTTTGCCAAGGGCATACTGCCGGGGTACAAGTATGGGAAGTTCACCGGAAGAATAATGGATGAGTATGATCAGCTCGCGATGCTGACTCCTGGGCACTATGTCACTTTCAACCTTGATCCAGGGGATCACACGTTATCGAATAATTCGTGGATGATTGCTCGTCCTGAAGGCGGCGGTCATGTGAAGGTCAACCTCGTTGGCGGTAAGCATTACTACATCGCTACTTTCCTTCGATCGGTTCCGATCGGTTGGGACTTTCGTATGGAGGTACGCACTTGCGAGCAGGCACAAAAAGATAATGAACACGCAACACCATTAGCTCCAGAACACCTAAAAGATTACGGTAAGCCGCGAGTCGTCCCCGAAACCACATTCCCACCTTGCTCATAAGTCAGTGTGTGGCACTTTTAACCGGATACGGTTTGTCGGCAAGTGATCGAGGCTTGGCACAAGTGGAGCTTGGATGAAGATCAGGAGGAACGCCTCCAGCCGGAGCGCAAGCTGTAGTTTCAGTCGTCGTGTCTTTTGCCTTTACCGCTATCCGTGACGACTCCGCTTATCGGGGCCGCCCTCGCGAAGTCAGGACTTCAGCGAGGGCGCCCAACAAGATTAGTGCTCGCGCTACAGCGACTCGGAGGAGCATCCTCCCTCAACAACCCCTGCGCAACCTAGCGCCGCTGGCTCCGCGCAATCGCCGCCCGGGCCTCGTTATCCCCTTCGCGCTTCTTCTCCGTAGCACGTTTGTCGTATTCCATCTTGCCCTTGGCGAGCGCAATCTCACACTTGACGCGTCCGTTGCGAAAGTAGAGCCGCACCGGGATCAGCGTGTAGCCTTTCTGCTTTGTGGCAGCTACCAGTTTGCTGATCTCCTGCTTATGCAAGAGCAGCTTGCGGGTGCGCAACGCCTCATGGTTCATCGCATTGCCGTGCGAGAACGGACCGATGTGCGCGTTCAGCAGAAAGCACTCGCCATCCTTCAGCAGGCCATACGCGTCTTTCAGGTTCGCCTTGCCCTCGCGGATCGACTTGACCTCGGTGCCGCGCAGCGCCACGCCGGCCTCGAACTTGTCGGTCAGGAAATAGTTGAAGCTTGCTGAACGGTTGAACGCGGCATCGCGTTTGCCCGCTGCTACCGGATCCCGGTCCTTCTCTTTCACCACCGGCTTGACCGGCGCGGAAGGTGTCGTCATCTGCATGCCACGGCTCATGGAACCTTTGATCTTACTATGTGCTGTCCGGTCGCCTCACCCCTTCGGCGTACCCACGTCTAACCCTCAACCCGGCGCACCCAAGCCGGACCCGAACAGGCTGCGAGGCCGCACCCATACGCCCGCGGACGAACCCTAGTGCGCGCTGCAATTTCGAGAGGCTGACCGTGACCCCAATGCTATACTCGCCAGAGCCAGGAGCTTTGGAGCCAGAATCGCTCGCACAAAGTAAAGAACATGGCAGATTCCCGCTCCCTCTATTCCATTTCTCCTCAGGCTCCGCCGCAGGCCGCCGTGGCCGGATTCGACGTGTACAGAAAGCGAACACCCTCCGCATGAGCCTCGGCCTTCCCCTCCCTTCCTGCTCACCCCGCGTGCTCATCCACCGCCTCTCGCTTGCCCTCTTGCTGCTCTTCCTCGCCGCATCCTCCGCACACGCTCAGTCTGCTGCCGCTTGGAATAAGCGCGGCCAGGCCGCCGAGATCCGCGAGGACTACGACACGGCCTACGAAGACTATCGGCAGGCTCACGAGAAGAGGCCCTCCGACCTCCGCTACACCACGCACCTTGACCGCATGCGCTTCCTCGCCGCCACGCAGCACATCGACCGCGGCCGCGTTCTGCGCCAGAGCGGCGACTACGCCGGAGCCATCACCCAGTTCATGCGCGCCGCAGAGATCGACAAATCCAACCAGGCCGCCCAGCAGGAGATCGAGCGCACCCAGCGCGAGCAGCCCCCACCGGGACTCACCGGGCAGGCCGCCGTCGCCGCCCAGGAACAGATGTCGCAGCAGCGCGCTACCCTCGACGCCATCGGCTCGATCGCCCCGCCTATCGAGCTCAAGCCCGTCTCAAACGACCCCATCACCCTCCATGCCGTCGAAGACGTCAAGAACATCTACCAGGCCATCGGCAAGCTCGCCGGCCTCAATGTTCTCTTCGACCCCGACTACAACTCCAAGCGCATTCCGGTCGACCTCACCAACGTTTCGCTTGCGGACGCCCTGCGCATCGTCGGCACCGTCGCCAACACTTTTTACAAACCTGTCACAGCCAACACTATCTTTGTCGCTCAGAACAGCATCACCAAGCGGAACGAGCTGCAGGAGCTCGCCGTGCAGACGTTCTATCTTGCGAATTCCTCCACGCCCAATGATGGCAACGAGATCCTTACCGGCCTGCGCCTCCTGCTCGACCCCTCCGTGAAGCTTTACCTCGTGCCTAGCCAGAACGCCATCGTGATGCGCGCCACCGCCGATCAGCTGCTGCTCGCGCAAAAGCTCATCAATGATTTTGACCGTGCCCGACCCGAAGTTGTCGTAGACGTAGCTATCCTGGAGGTAAATCGCGACAAGATCCGCAATCTCGGCATTACACTTCCCACCTCCGTCGGCCTCACCCCGCAGATCCCTACCTCTTCCACCACCACGACTTCGACGACCACCTCCGCCACCGCCTCCACCAGCCTTACCCTCAATAATCTGGCCCACCTCAACTCCACCGACTTCGCCGTCAACATCACGGGCGCCACCGTCAACGCGCTGCTCTCCGACACCGATACCAAGGTGCTACAGAACCCCCGCATCCGCGCCACCGACGGCCAGCGCGCGACCCTCAAGATTGGCCAGAAGATCCCCATCGCCACCGGCAGCTATAACTCCGGCGTCTCCACCGGCGTTGCCAGCATCGGCGTCCAGACCCAGTTCACCTACCTCGACGTAGGCGTCAACATCGACATCACGCCTACCGTCCACTACGACCGCGAGGTCACCCTCAAGACGGTCGTCGAGGTCTCGCAGCAAAACGGCAACGTCACCATCTCGAACGTCACCGAGCCCATCATTGCGCAGCGTGTCCTCAATCAAACCGTGCAGCTCCGCGACGGCGAGCCCTCCATTCTTGCCGGTATTCTAACCAAGCAGAACAACCGCAGCGTCAACGGTACGCCCGGCCTCGGTGAAATTCCGCTGCTTAAATACTTCTTCAGCTCGCAAAACCGCGAGGTCCAGGACGACGAGATCGTCTTCCTGCTCATCCCGCACATCGTGCGCGAGTCCGTCATCACCCGCACCAACACTGCCGCCATCGACACCGGCACCAGCGGAGCCATCGAGCTGCGCCGCGACGACACCCGCGCCCTCGCCGCCAACCCCAACGATGGCTCGCTCGCCACCAACCCCGTGCCCACCCCGGTGACGGCTGCGAACGCCGCCAACGCCGCCATCCAGCAGATGCGCCAGTCCGGCGAGCCGCCCATTCCGACCCCGTCCGCCGCCCTCGCCGCCTCCGCGGCCCTGCCCGCCCCCATCGCGCCGCCAACGAACGTACCGCCCGCAACCACTGCCGCTGCGCCTTCCGCCAACGCAGTCCGCCTCCAGCTCGTCTCCACCACGCCCAGCCCTCGCGTGGGCACCACCTTCCAGGTCGCCGTCAATCTCGAAAACGGCCACAACATCTACTCCGTCCCCATGCAGCTCCAGTACGACCCCCGCGTCCTGCAGCTGGTCAACGTCGACATCGGCGACTTCCTCCAGAAAGGCGGCCAGATCCCCGCCATCGTCCACCGCGACGAAGGCAACGGCATGGTTACTCTCTCCACATCACGCCCGCCCAACGCGCCTGGAGTCGATGGCCGCGGCAACCTCTGCGTCCTCACCTTCAAGGCCGCCGCCGCCGGGGACTCGAGCATTACCCTCGTCAAGGTAGGCGCCAAAGACGCCCAGCAGAACACCCTGCCCGCCGTAGGCTCTCAGGCCATCGTCCACGTCCAATAACCATGTATGCTCACCGCCATGCTCGGGTGCCCCATCTTTGGCGCGGTCTCATCGCGGCTGAGGTGGGCTTACGTCCCGACTCCGGCCTGACCCTAATCGAGCTGATCATCACTGTGGCTATCCTCTCCCTGCTCGCCTCGGCCGCCCTGCCCGTCGCGCGCTTCCAGGTCAAACGCGAGAAAGAACGCCAGCTCCGCCGCGATCTCTGGGAAATGCGCGACGCCATCGACCACTATAAGGACGCCGCGGAAAAAGGCGGAATCCAAACCAAGACCGACTCCTTCAACTACCCTCCCGACCTCCAGACCCTGGTCGATGGCGTCGACGTCCAGACCAAGAAAGTCCGCTTCCTGCGCAAGATCCCCACCGACCCCATGACCAACTCGACCGAGTGGAACCTCCGCGCCATGCAGGATGACGCCGATTCCGACTCCTGGGGCGGCCAGAACGTCTTCGACGTCCATTCCAAAAGCACCGGAACCGCCCTTGACGGCACAAAGTACAGCACATGGTAACCCTTCGCTCGCCACAATCCCCTAAGCCCGCGGACTCCGGCTTCACTCTCCTCGAGCTCATGATCGTCATGGTCATCATCGGCGTGCTCGCCACGGTCGCCATCCCGGCCTACGTCGCCAACGTCAAGCACGCCCGCGAAGCGGTCCTTCGGGAAGACCTGCACACCCTCCGCTCCGCCGTCGACCAGTACACCTACGACAAGGCCAAGGCCCCCACCTCGCTCGACGACCTCGTCACCTCCGGCTACATGAAGGTCATGCCCGTCGACCCCATGACCCATCGCAACGACACCTGGATCGCCGACCAGGGCAGCGTCCTCACCACCATCGACGAGACCGACCCCGGCATCGACAACGTCCACTCCGGTTCGCAGCAAGTCTCGACCGAGGGAACCACCTACAGCACCTGGTAGCACCTGCTCAGCGCGGTGCTTCCCCGAGCCCAAGCCACTCCCTGCGTCCTTCCCCTAGAAACTGCGTCTAACGAGATGTAGAGCTGCGTCCAGCAGGGAGGCGGCTCGCGTCAGGAGCCTCCATGCGCCACATCACCCGTCTCGGCCTCGCCGCACTCTTAGCCGCTCCCGTCGCCTACGCCCAGACCACCACGCCTGCGCCCACGCAGAACCCGGCGAGCTCCCCTACCACCACCCAGACCACACCCGGCTCGCAGCAGACGACCCTACCCCAGGCAGCGCCCGTGCCCCAGCCCACGCCGACCACGACTCCGGACCCGGGCACCGCGCCCACCGCCACGACCAGTTCCGATCCAAACGCCTCCGACACCAAGTCCGCAAGCGGTCGTCGTACTCTCCCCAAGCCAGGTGACGACGGCACCTCCTCCGACGTAGCCTCAACCACCGGCACGCCGCTCGCGCCCAAAAGTGACTCCCTCCCCAGCCCGGGCGAAGCGCTGAACCCGCACATCAAGGCCGGCAGCGAGGATGACGTCAACGCCATCGGCACCCGCAGCATTGGCGGCCGCGGCATGGGTAATTGGTACTCCACCGACTGGGAGATCCGCGTCGGCAAGCAGTATTCCATGGAGATCGAGAAGTCCGCCCACCTCGTCACCGACCCCGTCATCGTCGAATACGTGAACCGCGTCGGGCAGAACCTGGTCAAGAACTCCGACGCCAAGGTTCCCTTCACGATTAAGGTTATAGACTCTGACGAGATCAACGCCATGGCCCTGCCTGGCGGCTTCTTCTACGTCAACTCCGGCCTTATCATGAACTGCGACGAGGAAGCCGAGCTCGCCGGTGTCATGGCGCATGAGATCTCACACGTCATCGCCCATCACGCTGCCCGCCAGCAGACCAAGATGAACTACGCCCAGATCGCGTCGATCCCCCTCATCATCATGACGCAGGGCTCCTACACTGGCTATGGGATCTACGAGGCCTCGCAGCTCGCCATTCCTTTATCGTTCCTCAAGTTCTCCCGCATGGACGAGTCCGAAGCCGACTACCTGGGCGTCCAGTACATGTACAAGTCCGGCTACGATCCGCAGAGCTTCGTCACCCTCTTTGAGAAGCTCGACGCACTCGAGAAACACAAACCCGGAACCCTCGCCAAGGCCTTTTCTGACCATCCTGCCACAGGCAGCCGCATCACAGCCGCCGAGGACGAGATCGCCACCATCCTGCCTGCCCGGCCGGAATACATCGTGACTACTAGCGAATTCGACGACGTCAAGGCCCGTCTCGCCCGCATCGAGAACAAGCGCAAGATCAACGACAAGAGCAACGGTAACAAGCCCACGCTCCGCCGCGCCGACGCCGGCAACACCGGCACCAGCCCTAACCCGAACTCCACCGGCAGCGACCAGCCAACCCTCGGTCGCCGAAACTAACGCATTGATCCTTTTCAGAGCCTCCCGTATTTGCCTCTCAGCCCTGGCACCCGCGATAGACTAGATGCAATGATCTTGAAAGCCCTTCGTCTGCTCCCACTGTTTGCGCTCGCCGCCTCTGCTCACGCCCAGTTCAGCGTCTACGGCACCGTCACCGTGGACCGCATCAGTGGCATCAACTCCTCGCCCGTGCTGTCCACGCTCTCTCCCACGACCTACAAGAACAGCGTCAACCCGATCGGCTTCACCGGCGGCGGCTCCTACGATTTTAAAACCGTCGGCCCTGCGCTCCTCTCTGCCGACTTGCGCGGCGCGTACGAGACCAGCAAACGCGGCGCGCAGAACAACTCCGACGGCGCCGGAACCATCCACTACGCCGGCCTCGGAGGCGTACGCGCCACCTTCCATACGCCCTTCCCGATCCTTCGGCCTTACGTGCTGGGCTCAGCCGGCTACGCCCGGAGCAACTACGGCGTCCTCACCGACGCGCTCTTCAACGGCACCGTCTATCCAAGCAGCCCCATACGCCCGGGCATCCCGACGCAGAACGGCCTCGAGTACCACGTCTTCGCCGGGCTCGACCTGCACTTCCTGCCCGGTTTCGACTTCCGCCTCTTCGAGGTAGGCTATGGCGGCATCGAGGCCTTCGGCACCTACGCCCACAACTATCCGCTCTACTCGCTCTCAAGCGGCCTGGTCTTCCGCATCCCGCCACGCAATTAGTTCCTCTCCTCCCGGGCCCCATCTCAGTCACGGTCTAGCGCGGCTGAGGTGGGGTCCTCAACTTCGTGCGGTCGAGAAAGTAAAATAGAGTGATGCGCACCCAGAACACCGGCTATACCGACACCCACGCCGCCTCCGGTCTCGACCACATCTTTCCCCCGATCGACGTCTGGGAAAACCAGTTCCCCGGCTACGAAATCCTCATCGACGATCCCGAGTTCACTTCGATCTGCCCCAAAACCAGCCTCCCCGACTTCGGTCTCCTGACCATCCGCTACATGCCCCGCAAAGAGTGCCTCGAGTTGAAGTCCCTCAAGGAATACCTGTTCCACTACCGCAATCTGGGCATCTTCCAGGAAAACATCGTCAACCAGGTTTTGAACGACATCGTCAAAGCCACGGACCCCCAGTGGGCCATCGTCAAAGGCGACTTCCGCCCACGCGGCGGTATTTCCACCACCGTAACCGCCACCTATCCGCGGCCCGAAGACGCACGTCCACCGAGCGAATGAGGTGAAGCTCTTGGCTACTACAAAGATTGACTCGTTGTGGCTCGCTTGGCTCAAGAAATATGGTGAAATCGAGCGCTTATTCGGAACCTCAATCGCGCCGCCATTTACGACTGCGGCTGAAGCATTCTTCAGCAAGTATCCCCATCGTTTCATGCTAGTTGGGCAGTCCACACGAGGTGATTGTGAGTCCTCTCGTTTCAGCGCTGCGCGTTCGGCGGATGCCTCGCTAGAGGATCGTAAGCATTTCAATCGCGAACTGGTCAGAAGTCATCCGAAGTCAAGTAAATTCTGGCAGGCATTTACGCTGGGTTCCAGCTTATGTGGAGAGTGCAAAAACTATGAGAATGCAATCTGGTCGAATATCGGAAAGATAGGCTTCACCGACAAGAACATTGACCATAGCTTGATGGCGGCGCAACTAGATCTAGCGATCACAACCCTACAAGCTGAGCTAAGTCATTATCAGCCAACTCTAGTTCATTTTGTTACCGGCAAGATTGGCGACCAGGCAATTCTGGAAGGAACTGGAACTACGAGTAAAGAATGGATTCCGGTCAATGATGACAAGAGCACTCCCGAAAATGATGTCTGGTATCTTGCGCAGCCTCGAGTCAAAATGCTTTGGACCAGACATCCAAACTGGGCACAGCGAGCCCTTATCAAGGCATGGGAGACGAAGCTGAGAGAGCTTGCTCGTCTCTAACTTTTATAATCCAAACTTCGTCAGTCCCGCCCACCCTTCCGGCCGCGCCCCCAGCTCCCACCGAAACTTCCGCTCTACCTCCTCAATTCGCACATCGTTGATGCTGGCCTCCCGCCGCCGCATCAATCCATGCTCATCGAACTCCCAAAGCTCATTGCCAAAGCTGCGCCACCACTGCCCACCCGCGTCGTGGCACTCATACACAAACCGCACCGCCATCCGGTTCTCCCGGAATCCCCAAAGCTCCTTGCACAACCGATAATCGAGCTCCCGCGCCCACTTGCGCTTCAGCAACTCCACAATCGCCTCGCGCCCCGCCACCCGCTCATCCCGGTTCCGCCACCGCGAGTCCACCGTGTACGCCAGCGCCACCTTCTCCGCATCCCGCGTATTCCACGCATCTTCAGCCTTACGCACTTTCTCTGTCGCGGTCTCGATCGAAAACGGCGGCAAGGGCGGCCTCTGCTCGCTCATAGAATCCCTCCATCCACACCATACGCCTGCTATTCTCACCCCCATGCCCGCACCCGCGCCCGCATCCCCTAACAAAACCCTCCCCGGAGCCGCCCTCGCCCTCACCCTCCTTACCGCGCTCAACTTCGTCAACTACATCGACCGCTACGTTCTCGCGGGCGTCCAGGAACAGATCAAATCCGATTTCCGGGTCTCCGACGCCCAGCTCGGCTCACTCACCTTCTACTTCCTTCTCGTCTACGTCCTCGTCTCCCCCTTCACCGGCTGGCTCGGCGACCGCTTCCCGCGCAAGCCCATGATCGTCCTCGCCGCGCTTTTCTGGTCCTCCGTCAACCTGCTCACCGCCTTCGTCCACTCCTTCGCCTCGCTCAACGTCCGCCATGCCGCGCTCGGTCTCGGCGAGGCCAGCTTCGGCATCTTCGCCCCAGCCCTGCTCGCTGACTTCTACCCGCCCGACCAACGCAACCGCGTCCTCACCCTCTTCAACATTGCCGTCCCCGTCGGCGCGGCGCTCGGCTATCTCACCGGCGGCTACATCGGCCAGCATTACGGCTGGCGCATGTCCTTCACCGTCTCCGCCATCCCCGGCATCATGCTCGCGCTGCTCATCGCCGCCTTCATGCGCGAGCCCGCCCGCGGCGCCAGCACCAACGCGAAGCCCACCCCGAACCGCCACGCCATCGCCTCGCTTCTCCACAACCCCGCCTACCTCTGCTCCATCGGCGGATACGCCGCCGTCACCTTCACCATCGGCGGGCTCTCCATCTGGATGCCGACCTTCCTCCAGCGCCTGGACGGCCGCTCCCAATCCTCCGCCTCCTTCATCATGGGAGCCGTCACCGTCGCCGGAGGCCTCCTCGGGACGATCGCCGGCGGCACGATTGCCCAGCGCTGGTCTCGCACGAACCCCGCCGCCCTCTACCTCGTCCCCGCCTGGAGCGCCCTCGCCGCCTTCTTCCCCGCGCTCGTCTGCTTCTTCGGCCCGCGCCTCTTCCACACCGCCGCGCTCACCGTGCCGTCGCTCGCGCTGGCGATCTTCCTCATCTTCCTCGGATCTGGACCGGTAAATGCAGCGACCGTCAACGCCGTCCAACCCGGCATCCGCGCCACCGCCCTCGCCGGCCAGCTCCTCGCCATCCACGCCCTCGGCGACGCCTGCTCCCCCACCCTCATCGGAGCTATTAGCGACCGCTCCAACCTGGCCGACGGCCTCGGCTCCACCCTGCTCGCGCTTCTTCTCGGCGCGGCTATTTTCTTTCTAGGCGCCCGCTTCGCCACCACGCTCACTCCCCAGTCCGCTTAGAGCAGGCCGCCGAGCTCCGCGAACCTACCCTCGTCCCCGCCGCCGCGCCCGCAGGAAACTCGATACAGAAAAATACCCAAACAGCACCAGCATGCCCGCCGCAAACCAGATCCGGTGCTCTGCCGCGCCCTCTCCATGCAGCTCACCCCGGCTCTTCCACACGCCCACCGCCGCGGTCACCGCAAACAGACCGAAGAAGACGCCCGTCATCTCCAGCCACAGCACGCCCGAGAGCTTCACGAGCGGCCTCCACACGGCCCTGCCAAAACGCGAGCTCCCTTCGCGCACCCCTGCCGTCGTCGTCGCAGCAGACCTCCGCGCCCGCACCACCTGCTGCGCCGCTCGAGCCCCTGCCCCGCCCTGCCGGCCCGGAGACTGTATCTCCGGAGGCACCGGTCGAGGCACCGATCCGGGCATTGACGCAGGCACCGGCCGCACCGCACTGGACGTGTGTGCTGCCGCGTTTGGACTTGGAGCCGCCGCCGCGTCCGCCGCCTTCATCAGCGCACGTGCTGCCTCCCGCGCACCTGCTCCCAACGCTCTCCCAAACCGAACCCGATCCATCTCCAAAGTCTAATCCGTGCACCGCCCGCCTAGGTACTTGAACCGGAAAGCGTGCATACTAGAAACCGGCTTCTCCACTCCACCACTGGGAGTCTCACCCCATGAAAAAAGTTATCTTCCTTCTGGCGGGCGTCTCGTTCGCCTTTGGTTACTCCTTGGTCCGCCGTTCGCGCGAGCTCCAGCATGCCGCCCTGCCCTCAAAGTCGGTTGACGACCTCGCCAAGACCCTGCAGTCCGCCTGGGCCGATCACCATACCGTCGTTTAGGCGGCGCATCCATCCCCCATTGCTTGCATTGCACCCCGAGCACTCCCGGCGTATCCTTTGCTTCAGGCGGGATGGTCAAATCACCGTACATACACCTGCCAAGCCGTTCCCGGGCGTCATCTCAAGCGCTTTCACCCCGCGGAAAACCCGATGCGAGTCAGTCGTCTTTTGAGGTATTTCCATCGCGTAAAATGAAGGCAGCGGGACGCCGGAGGTCTGATTGAATCAAAAGGTGAAGAACCTCATACAGAAGCTTGGAGAAGCCATCCATGAGTCCGTCTCCGAGTCAGAAAATATCGCAGGCGTCGTCAAGAACATCCGCGAACAGGGCTTTGACGTCCTCCTCATGCTCGAAGCCACTATCGGTCTGAACGAAGTAGAGGAGGAGGAGTCCGCGCCGCTGCAACTTACCGCAGGCGAGCCGGGCGAGGGCCCCTTCACCAACACCGACGTTTCGTTCTTGAAGTCGCTCCGAATCACCCTCACCGAAGAGGAAGATCCGTCCAAAGATTAGGTCTGCAACAAAAAGGCGAAGCCTCTCCAGGGCTTCGCCTTTCTCAACTCCACTTACGCCCGCTTTACCTTCCGCCGAATCGCCCCTGCAACCGTGCAGAGCCCCGTCCCCAGCAGAGCAAGGCTGGACGGCTCCGGAGCTGGTGCCACCGACACGTCACTGAACAGCGCCGTACCATCCGCTCCGCCCGTATTTGCGGCGAACGTCAGGTCTTCGACCCTGTGCGTCGCGACGAAATCGGCCGAGACTTCCAGAAAGGGATTGGCCCCGCCCACCGCGCTGATCGCCGTTGGCGCGACCACTGCCACGCCATCCACAAACACGGTCACCGTGGGGCTGGCGTTGCAGCAGCCATATCCATCCGCAGACCGCGCGTTCTCGAGAAAGCTCAGCTCGTACGTCTCGCCTACCACCAGGTTGCGCAGAATGGTGCTCAGCTCGCCCGAGGTCTGGATGAAGCCCACGGTCGAGTCGCCCGCCGGCAATGTTCCGTTGTTGTAGAAGCCGCCCAGGTTGAACCCGGTCGCGCCCACATTGCTTCCGCTCTCGTGCCAGCCGGGAACAGAAACGGCATACCCCGGAAAACTGTATGCCGCAGGATTATAGGAAAAATCAGGATTTGTAACCAGATTCGCAGCGTGAGCGGCAGAAAGGCCGGAAGCAGAAACCAGAGCAAGGGAGAGAAAAGCAATCAGACGCATGAGAAAAGCTCCAAAGGAGAAGTGAATCAGTGTTGATGTAAAAATAACACGAATGGGGGAGAGAGCAAGAAAAAAGTACACACAAACTGAAGAAAGTTGTAGAGCTACCCTTCCCCATTCCGTTCCCTTCCTCCCACCTGCGACGTAGCCTATACTTGGCGCATCCCACAAACGTCTTCAAAGCAGTAAGCTAAGCGAACACGATTTTTGTGCCGGAAGGATCCAATGAGAGATACGCTCGGTGTCCTGCTCGCCGGAGGCGCCGGCGAACGCCTCTTCCCCCTCACCCGCGACCGCGCCAAACCGGCCGTCCCCTTCGCCGGCCAATACCGCATCATCGACATCACGTTGTCGAACTGCATCAACTCCGACCTGCGCCACGTCTACATCCTCACGCAGTACAAGGCTCTCTCGCTCAACCGCCACATTCGCGAGGGCTGGGGTCCGGTCGTCGCCAACGAGCTCGGCGAGTTCATCGAGATCCTGCCCCCTATGCAGCGCGTCTCGAAATCCTGGTACCAGGGTACGGCCGATGCGGTCTACCAGAACATCTACTCGATCGGCTCTGAGGAACCGAAGTACGTCATCATCCTCTCGGGCGACCACATCTACAAGATGAACTACGCCCGCATGCTCGCCCAGCACTGCGAGTCCGGCGCCGACGTGACCCTTGCCACTCTGCCCATCCGCCCCGACGAGGTCTCGCAATTCGGCGTCGTCGAGGTCGCTCGCAATGGCGAAGTCACCTGCTTTGAAGAAAAGCCCAAGGAGACCAAGGCCCGCTCGCCCTTTCTCGCCGACATGGTCGACGCCTCGATGGGTATCTATATCTTCAACACCGACGTGCTGCTGCCCGAGCTCATGCGTGACGCCGAAGACCCCAGTTCCAAGCACGACTTCGGCCACAACATTCTGCCCAGCCTGCTCGGCCGCTGCAAGATGATGGCCTTCAACTTCGTCGACGAAAACAAGCAGAACGCCCTCTATTGGCGCGACGTCGGCACTCTCGACGCCTACTACGAAGCCAACATGGATGTCGCCGGCGTCACCCCCACCTTCAACCTCTACGACAAGTCCTGGCCCATGCGCACCCGTGCGTACCAGTACCCGCCCGCCAAGTTCGTCTTCGGCGAGCCTGGACGCACGGGCATGGCCATCAACTCCATCGTCGCCGCCGGCTGCGTCGTATCGGGAGCCGTCGTGCGCAACTCGGTCGTTTCGCACGATGTCCGCGTCAACTCCTACGCCGACGTCGACTCGTCCATCGTCTTCTCCCACGTCAACATCGGCCGGCACTGCCGCATCCGCCACGCCATCATCGACCGCGACGTTCACATTCCCGACGGCACCGTCATCGGCTACGACCAGAACGAGGACAAGAAGAAGTATTTCGTCTCCCCCAGCGGCCTTACCGTCGTTACCCGCGACTATTCCGTCTACGAGAACCCGGTGTCCCCCGAGTTCCTGCAGACCGGCGGAAGCTTCTAAGACAAAGATGCACAGAGGCTACCGAGCGCTCTCTGTATTTCTCTGTGCAACTCCGCGTCCTCTCTGCTTGTCTTTTCTCGATTACCGGTGTCCAAACCGGTACATCACCCCACCCGAGATCGCGAAGAACTCCCGCGTCTCAGTCCCGAAGTGTTCCAGAATCAAATCCGGCGAAAGCCGAATTGTTAACGCCTTCGAGCGATTGAAATCCACGCTTCCTCCCAGCGCCGCCATGGGCTTTACGCGGTTCGTGTACAGCCCGATATTCTCTCCTGCCGGCACCGGCGTCTCGGTAAAGTCGCCCGCGCCCACCCCGAAGTACGCATGGTAGTTGATCGCCGCCCGCTGGCTCTTCGGCCCGCGATACTGCGCGCCCAGCAGCCCTTCGTACATCACCACCAGCGGCCGCGTCGTATACGGATTCGCCAGCACGGGCGTCGTTCCGGCCTCTCCGCGGAAGTCCGCCGCCACGCCAATCTTGCTGGTCAGCCAATACGTCCCGTTCAGCTCCACGCCGCCGAGGTTCATCCGCTTCGGAAGATTCTGACCCGCCTGGAAGTTTTGGAGGTCAATGCCCCCGTAAATCTCGTAGCGGTTGTCGTATGTCACCGGAGCCGCCGCGGCCAGCTTGCCTTGTGCCTTCATCTGGCCGGGAAGCAGGGCCAATCCAGCGCAGGCCAGGCCGCACGCCGCCAAACTCGTCCATCTTTGCATCACTCGTAGGTGTCCAATCGGGCAAACAAACTTCTCTCACGAGAATATAACGTCCGGCCCTGTTTCCTTCCCGAAGTGAGATAATAACGACGGCCGCGATTCTGCTGATAGGCGCAGGCGTGGCCCAGGGAGAAGAGTATGGGAGAGTTCTTTACACCAACGCACCTGATGGTGATCGCAGTCGTCGTGCTGGTCCTGTTCGGCGGCAAGAAGCTGCCTGAGCTTGGCAAGGGCCTCGGCGAAGGCCTGCGCGGCTTTAAAGACGGCATGAAGGGCGTGCAGGATGAAGTCAATAAGCCCGGCGAGACCGCCCATACCGTCACACCCAAAGCCACCGAGACCCCGCAGGACACCATCCTCAAGTCGTAAGCCATCCTCTACTGATCCGGCTCCAGCAAACTATGAAGCTTAAGTCCCCATGGCTCGTCGAGCCCCACACCAAGGTTCGTCTCCGCGACTTTGAAACCTCCGCCACCGGAGGCCTCACGCACGGCCACAAGACCGATGCGCTGCTCGAGAAAAATCATAAAGCCCTGGCTAAACTCCAGGAGGTTCTCTACGCCGGCCAGCAGCACTCCGTTCTCATCGTCCTCCAGGGCATGGATACGGCCGGCAAGGATGGCACCATCTCGCACATCTTTTCCGGCATCAATCCCCAGGGTTGCGAGGTCTCCAGCTTCAAGGTACCCACCCCGCTTGAAGCTCGCCATGACTTCCTCTGGCGCTGCCACGCCGCCGCTCCTGCCCGCGGCATCATCACGATCTTCAATCGCTCTCATTACGAGGAGGTGCTGTCGCCTCGCGTGCACAAGCTCATCAACTCGAAGCAGGTAGAAGAGCACCTCGAACAGATCAACAACTTCGAGTCCATGCTCTCTGAAAACGGCACGCTTATCCTCAAGTTCTTTCTCAACATCTCAAAAGAGGAGCAGAAGAGCCGCCTCCAGGCCCGCCTCGACGACCCCGACAAGCACTGGAAGTTTTCTGACGCCGACCTCAAGGAGCGCGCCTTCTGGTCCGACTACCAGGACGCCTACGAAGACGTGCTCTCGCAAACCAGTCGCAAACACGCTCCCTGGTTCGTCATCCCGTCAGACCACAAGTGGTTCCGCAACGTCGCTATCTCTACCATCCTGGTCGATGCTGTCTCGACTCTCAAGCTCACCTACCCCAAGCCCACCGTGGACGTAACGAAGATCAAGCTCTAACCCGCGATCAGCACCACCGCCACCAGTGCCACCGCCATGCCCCAACCTTGCCGCCGCGTCGGACGCTCCTTCAGCACCCAAGCGGCCAGCAGGATAGTCGACGCCGGATACAACGACGCCAGCACCGCTGCTACATCCAACCGTCCCGCCCGGCTCGCCGCCACGAACAGCAGATTGCCGCTGGTATCGAACAACGCCGTCCCCAGCACCCACCCGAGCATCCGTCTACTCACCCGCACGGGCCCGCCACCGCGCACGCCCAACAGCAGCATCGAGCAGGTCGTCATGCTGCCCATGCGCGCGCAGGCCATCGGCCAGACCCAGCCCGCGGCCCCGGCATGCTTCAGACAGATGAAGTACAAGCCGAACCCGGCCCCGGCCGCAATCGCCAGCCACGCGGTCGAAGCCTCTTCCCGCTCCGCCTTTCCGGCTGCAATCATCCAGATCGCCGCTCCGGCAATGACGAAGCCAATCCCGCGCCGCCACCCGGGCGCCCCATCGGAGAATAGGGAAACGACTGCCGGAAGAAATGCCGCCAGCAGCCCGCTTATCGCCGCCGAGGTCCCCATCTCGCCCCGCGACAGTGCAATGTAGAAGGCGCTCAGCGAGAGTCCGCCCGCCACCCCGGCGGCCAGCCCCCACGCCAGTGGTGCCCCATGGGGAAACGGTCCGCCGAACAGCATCGCCAGCACAATGAGCACGCTGAAGCTGGCCAGATGACTCAGCAGTACCACACGCAGAGCCGCCCCGGTCGACCCACCAGCAGACTTGACTCCCATGCCGCCTGAAAAGTCGCCTACACCCCAGAAAACCGCCGAGATGAGCCCGAACGCGGCGTTGCCTGCCACCGTGGGAACCACAACTACTGCAAAGCCGTCTTCTGCGGAGCCACCGGTGCAGGCCCGTCGCCTGGAGTCGGATAGTATCCCGACTTCGCAATGACGTTCAGATTGGGCCGCATCACCTTCACCTCGATCCTCCGGAACTTGCCATCGAGGAACGACTCCCGCGAGTTATAGCCAATCACATATTGCGTCCGCACCGCCTCCGTAATCTGCGCAAAGCTATTCTCGATCGCCTTCTGCCGGTAGTCCGCGTAGATCTGTCCGCCGGTTGCGTTCGCATACACCGGCAGAATGTTGTCCCGCATGATCGGGAGGAGCGGCAGGTGAAGGCGGTCCAGGAACCCGATCCCCGCCAGGCTGGAGTCGCCCACCACCGTCGCAAACACCTCGACCTTGTTGGTTTGCAGATACTTGATCACCTGCTTGGTCTTCGCGACGCTGCCGTACTCCTTGCCGTCGGAGATTACATACACCACGCGCCTCCGACCCTTGCCGGCCTTGGTCGTAGCCTCAGCCGCCGCGAGGATTGCATCGTTCAGCGTATGTACCTCGCGCGGAACCTGGCTGGTCGAGACGCCGGTCGGACTTCCCGGCCCGCCAGAGACGAGCGGGTTGATATGGTCGTCCGCGCCGCCATTGATTTTGATTCCGGTCGGTCCGCCCAAAGCCTCACCCGGAGCGTAATAATACTGGTCCCGCCCCGGCGCTTTTGCGCGATCGATGGCCGCAACCAGACGTGGACTGCTCCCACCCGTGAAGGTCGTTAGCTCCCGCGGCCCGTTGTTGTACGTAAAGACCGCAACCTCGTCGTAGGGAGCAAACGCCGCGTTCAATGCACCGAGCGAGTTGTCCACCGTGGTCATCACATGCTGCTCGAGACTCTGGTCGACCACGACCGCCATGGACATAGGAACAGGATCGACAACAAATCGCCGCAGCTGTTGCCGCACGTTGTTCTCATACACCCGCACATCGCGCCAGGTCAGCCCCGGAACCAGTCGTCCCTTCGAGTCTCTTACCGTAAACGGAACCTCAACATAGTTCACGCGCAGCCGCAGCGTTCCCGCATTGGTCAGCCCCTCCACGCCGATCGGCGTCGCCGGCAGATCGGGAGCCGCGCCCGGATCCTCATCCGGCAAGGAGTCCGCAGGCGTCGACGGCAGCTTGTCGCCTACCGCCGGCTGAAACTGGTCGTCCGGTAATGTCTCTGCGGGCACGGTAACCGCGGTCGAGGTCGACGTCGTTCCCTGGCCCGGCGTCACCGCGCTGATCCCTGGCGTCTGCGGCTTCGGCGCATCCGGAATTGCCTGCTGCGGAGCCGGACTGGGGGGAAGCTGCCCAGCCTGTTGCCCTCCCTGCTGCCCTTCTGTGAGGGGAGTCGCCATCGTCAGGACCAGTGCCGCAACCACAAACTTTTTCACGTTGGAACTCCCTTACCATCCATGCCGCTCAGCAATAAAGCGTGAGTATCAGATTACCAGCCCTGCCACACCATCACAGGTCAGCTATCCGGTTGGACGCGCCAGCCGTCGCCCTGGGTGTCCACCGCTGCTGCGCAGACCCGCTCCGATAACCTGCGTACGCGTACGCCGATCCACCGTCTAACGAGGTATGCGTTTTCCCGCACTTGCCGTCACTGCCCTCTTCGCCGCCACGTGGCTGCCTTCTGCCCGCGCGCAGGAGGCTCCCAGCCCCACCGGTCCTCCCCCCAAATCCGACGCACCCGCCGAGGCCCCCGCCGACGTTGGGCCGCTGCAAACGCTGCGCATCGGCACCAACCTCGTGAACGTTTACTTCTCCGCGCGCGACAAGTCCGGCTTCATCACTGACCTGAAGAAAGACGACTGCGTCCTGACCGAGGGAGCCGAGCGCGGACCCAAAGAGCCGCAAGTCATCAAGAACTTCACCCAGGAAAAGACCCTCCCGCTCACCATCGGCATCCTGCTCGACACCTCCGGCTCCCAGCAGAACGTCCTGCCGCTAGAGCAGACGTCCGGCGTTGAGTTCCTCAAGGATGTCTTGAAGCCCAAGGACGAAGCCTTCCTAATCTCCTTCGATATCAACGTGGATCTGCTGGCCGACTATACCAACTCGCCCCGCGAGCTGCAGCGCTCCATGGAGAAGGCGCGCATCAACACCGGCGCAAGCTCCGGCGGCGTCACCGGCAACGCCCGCGTCGGCGGCACCCACCTCTATGACGCCGTTTACCTCGCCGCGCACGACAAGCTGCGCCCCGAGGCCGGCCGCAAAGTCATTGTCATGCTCACCGACGGCGGCGAGCAGGGCTCCGAGGAGACCCTCAAGACTGCAACCGAAGCCGCGCAAAAAGCCAACGCCATCATCTATGTCATCCTGATCGCCGACCGCGGCTTCTACTCCGGCATGAGCCTGGGCTACTCCGGGGACCGCGAGATGCAACAGCTGACCCACGATACTGGTGGCCGCGTCATCAACGTCGGCAACAATGGCAAAAAGCTGCAGGAAGCCTTTGACCAGATTCAGGACGAGCTGCGCACGCAATACCTGCTCAGCTACACGCCGAAGAATCTAGATTTCAACGGCAAGTTCCGCGCCATTAGTCTCGACTGCGGCAAGGGCCTGCAAATTCAGACTCGCAAAGGTTACTACGCGATTCCGGAGGGCGACTCCGGCGACCGGTGAGAAACTCTCGCCACGAGCGACGCACACTCGTGAAGTGCGCTCCTTTGCGGTGATGCCAGACCTGAAGTGCTCGGCGAGCACGTCATGAACCTTCCTGCTAAAGTGTTCCTACGTTTTGATAGACGTGCGTCGCCTATTGTCTACAATCAAGCCTGCAACCCCGCACGCTAGCCGCCAGGAGCCTGCCCATGCCGCGCATCCACTTCCAGCAGCAGCTGGTCGCCTTGAAAGATAAGCTGCTGGCCATGGCCGCACTGTCTCAGCAGGCGCTCGAGTTCTCGGTAGAGGCGTACCTGAACCGCGATACGGGCCTCTCCGAGCTGGTGCTGGAGATAGAAGCCGCCATCAATGCGGCCGAGACCTCGGTCGATGAGATGGCTTACGATCTGCTCGCCAAGGAGCAGCCGATGGCGATCGATCTGCGATTTATTTTGTCCGTTATCAAGATCAACGGCGACCTGGAGCGAATCGGGGATCAGTCCACCAACATCGCTTCGCGGGTGATTGCGCTCGGCGACCAGCCAAGCATCTCTCTGCCGATCGATCTCGAAGCGATGGGCTATAAAGTAGGCGTGATGATCCGCCGCGCGATCCAGGCGCTGCTTGAAGGCGACTGCAAGCTGGCGGATACGGTGCTGGACATGGACGATGAGATCGACGGGATGAACCGCAGCATCCAGGCGGAGTTAGTGGAGGTGATGATGCAGCACCCGCATGTGGCCGAGCAGTGCCTGAATGCGATTATCATCAGCCGCAACCTGGAGCGGGCGGCAGACCATGCCACGAACATCGCCGAAGATGTGATCTTCTGGGTGCGAGGGAATGATGTGCGGCACAAGTTTTCCATGCTGCCGGCGCACGAGGAACGTACCCTGCCGGTGTGAGCTGGCCCAGGGTTATCCAGCCCAGGCGGCTTGACCCATGTTGCCTGCGCGTCTACCCTTGAGTGGATGCGACTGTGCGTAAAGGCGAAGAGCACGTGTTGTCGTCGCGATGCTGCGCGCTCCGCTTTGCCTCCTTCACGCCGCCAACGTTGACCGGAAACAAAGCCCAGCCGCCCACGATCTGCGTGGGCCTTTTCTTTTGCACCGATCATCCAAAGCTCAAAGGAATCCGATGCCAGACGAGACACTAGCCGCCCTGCCCGACACCCCTGTCGCCAGAGAAGTAAAAGAGACCAAGGCCCAGCGCTCCGAGCGACTGAAGCTCGAAAAGAACCCCTGGGACGCCTGGGACGAGGTACGCGGGTACGCGAAACTAGGGAGGCAATCGGTGGCTCCGGAGTGGTCCGCACTCTACTTCAAATGGTGGGGCATTTATACGCAAGGCGACGGCGTGGGTGCGACCGGCGGCGTAGGCGGCGAGGGCAAAGCGACCGAGTTCTTCATGATGCGCATCGGCCTGCCGAATGGGTTGCTGACCTCGCATCAGTTGCACACCATCGCCGACATTGTGCAGAAGCACGCGCGCAACATGGCCGACATCACGACGCGGCAGAATATCCAGCTGCACTGGCTGACGATCGCCGACCTGGTCGAGATTACGGACCGGCTGACAGAGATCGGGTTGTCTCCCAAGGGCGCGTGCGGAGACGTGGTGCGCAATGTGACCGGCTGTCCGCTGGCCGGCCTCGACCATCACGAGCTGGTCGATTCGAGTCCGCTGGCGGTCGAGCTCGCTCACTTTCTCACCGCAAATCCGGAGTTCTATAACCTGCCGCGCAAGTTCAAGATCTCGGTGACCGGGTGCCCGCTGTGGTGCAGCTATCCGGAGATCAACGACGTGGCGCTGACCGCGATCGAACGCGAGGTCGACGGCCTGCTTGAAGTTGGATACACATTGCGAGTTGGCGGCGGGCTTTCGACCGAGCCGCATATGGCGGTGCGCATCCCGGCGTTCATCCCGCAGGAGAAGGCGCTGGACGTGGTGACGGCCGTCGCGCGCATCTTCAAGGAGCAGTCGGAGCTGCGCGAGAACCGGACGCGCGCGCGCATCAAGTACCTGTTCATGCGCCACGGCTGGACAGCAGAGACGATGCTTGAGGCAATCGAGGCGAAGCTGGGCTATAAGCTCGACCCTTCGCCGACAGACGCCGATGTCATACCGGGCGACATCTACCGTGACCACGTCGGCGTCACGCCGCAGAAGCAGGATGGGCTCTCAGCGGTGGGAGCGTCGGTGTTGCGCGGGCGGCTGACCGGGGACCAGCTGCATGCGCTGGCTGACCTGGCAGACAGGCACGGTGACGGGCATCTGCGCGCGACCATCATGCAGAACATTGTGCTGGTAAACATCCGCAATGCGGAGGTGCGCGAGTTGATTGCGGAGCTGAAGGCGCTCGACATCCACGTGGACGTGTCGCCGTTCTGGCGAGGAGCGATCGCATGCACGGGCACGGAGTTCTGCAAGCTGGCGATTACGGAGACCAAGGGCTTCGCGCGCTGGCTGGTGGATGAAATGCAGGGCCGGCTGCCGGGCTTTGACCAGCAGATTAAGCTGCATGTGACCGGCTGCACCAACTCCTGCGGTCAGCACTGGATCGCCGACATCGGGCTTGAGGGCAAGAAGCTGAAGAAAGACGGCAAGCTGGTGGATGCTTACTACTTCTGCGTGGGCGGGTCGGTCGGCAAGTATGCGGGCGCGGGGCGGACGCTGGGCTATCGGGCGGCGGCGGATGAATGTCCGGAGGCGATCGAGCGGCTACTGCGCGGGTACCTCCTTGCGCGGCAGCCGGAGGAGGATCTACGCGCCTACTTTGCCCGCACCAGCGACGACGAGCTGCGGGCTCAGCTGAACGGAACGCCTATGGCACCGGTGGAGCGGGATGCTGCACCGGCGGGTGGAAGCCATGCCGTGGATGCTTGAGGAGCTGGGTCACGGTACCTTTGATTTTGTCATTGAAAGTAAAAGGGATGAGTGACTCAAGATTTCTGGAATAGTGTCGATAAGCAAGTCAGGATTTGGCGTGCGCAGGAGGATTTTGCCGGTATGATTCCCTCCTAAGCACTTCATTTCCAGGACTCTTACTGCCTATGCGACGTTGGCCGCTTCTCTTCTTGACGCTTTCGATGCTTCTGCTCTCAGCCGCGCGACCGTGCGTTGCGCAAAACGATCCGCCGTCAGCGGGACAGGCGATGGACTCGGAGTACGCGGCTCAGGTGAAGGAGTGGACGACGCGGCCGGAGTTTATGAGCCCGCTCGTCGACCACCTTCCCAAGTCAACGACGGTTCCCTCGCCGAGGGATGTGCTTGGCTATAACATCGGCGCGCCCAAGAAGCTTACCTACTACGCGGATGTGCAGCGGTACTATGCGGCTCTAGCGGCCAAGTCGCCGCGTGTGAAGATTGTGCCGATCGGCAAGACGGAAGAGGGGCGCGAGTCGGAGATCATCTTCGTCGGCTCGGAGGAGTCGATCCGCACTTTGGAACAGACGCGGGCGAACCTGGCGAAGCTCGCCGACCCGCGCGGTCTGACCGAGGAGCAGGCGAAGCAGATCATCGCGACCACCAAGCCGATTTATACATTTTCGGGAGGCCTGCATAGTGCGGAGCTCGGGCCGCCCGAGATGCTGATGGAACTGGCTTACCGGCTGGCAACGGAGGACTCACCGTTGATCCAGAAAATCCGTGACAACGTTATCATCGCGATTATGCCCGTCGCCGATCCCGACGGACGTGACCGCTCGATCGATTGGTACAACCGCTACAACATCGACGTGACGGACTACGAGCAGATGTCGAGCGTTCCCTACTGGGGCAAATACACCAAGCACGACGACAATCGAGACATCAATTACGCCGGGTTGGCCAACCAGAACTTTCTAAAATGGTATCTCGATTGGCATCCGCCCATCATGCACGATCTGCATGAGTCGGTTCCCTTCCTGTACGCGTATAGCGGACAGGCGCCGCAAAACCCGCTGTTTGACCCGATCGTCTACGCTGAGTTGCCCCTGTTTGCCAACTGGGACATGGCCCAGCTGACCAAATACGGTATGCCCGGCGTCTGGAACCACGGCTACGTCGATGCCTGGTCGCCCGGCTACGTCGCCATTATGGCCACGAACCACAACGGCCTGATGCGCTTCTACGAGATCTTCGGCAACGCTGGCGCCTCGACCATGAAGCGTACGGTGTCGTCACCACCAAACCCTGCCATCTCAGGCTCAGGAGGCGGCGGCCTCGGCGATGTCTCGAAGCGTCAGTGGTTCCGGCCCAATCCACCCTACAAAGACGTCGTTTGGTCCATGCGCAACAACACCAACTACGCCGAGACCGGAGTGCTTACCTCTCTGCAGTTTGCCTCCGCGTTCCCTCAGGTGCTCGTTGAAAATTTCTATACCAAGAGCAAAAACTCCATCCACGCAGGAACAACCGAAGCACCGTATGGTTTCATTCTGCCGTCGGACCAGGAGGACATGACGCGGGTGCAGTTCGCGATTCACATCCTGCGCATGCAAGGCATCGAGGTCGGCCGAACGACGGCGGAGCTGAAGCTAAGCGACGGAACCTACCCGGCGGGATCACTGGTGGTGAAGTGCAACCAGCCCTACGGACGTTTAGCCAAGACGCTCCTCGGTAAACAGATTGATCCTGATCCGGAGCTGATGACGTATGACGACAGCGCCTGGACCATGAGCCTGATGACGCACAGCATAATCAAGCCGACGACGGACGCGGCTGTCCTGGGGGTCTCGGTCGAGCCAGTAACGGAGTACGCGGTGGTGGGCAAGGTCACGGAGCGAGCGCGCGCAATCATGTATGCGGTTCCGGATCATGGGTCGCCGAACATGGTGACGCTTCGGTACGGGTTGAAGGATGTGCCAATACGGATAGCAGAAGCGTCGTTTACAGCGGATGGAGCGACGTTGCCGGCAGGGACATTTGTGGTTCCGGCGAGTGCGGGCGCCCGGCTGAAGACGGTGGCGAGTGGGCTGGGTCTCAATGTGGTGGCGCTGACAGCAGCTCCGAACGTGGCAATGCACGAGGCGGCGATGCCGCGGGTGGCGATGTTCAGCACCTGGGCGGGCACGCAGGACGTGGGCTGGGTACGGTACGCGTTCGATCAGTACAAAGTGCCGTACGACCTGATCTTCAAGGAACGGGTGCTCAAGGGCAATCTACAGGCGGACTATGACCTGATCCTGATTCCAAATCAGATGCGGACAGCGAAAGCCTTGGTGACGGACATTCCTAAAGGCAAAAGCCCGCTGGCCTACACCAAGACGAACCAATACAAATTTCTCGGAGATTATGGCTCGTCCGAAGACATCACTGGCGGCATGGGCACGGCCGGCGTAGCGGAGCTTGAGAAATTTACCAGGGCTGGCGGCGTGCTGGTAACGCTGGGGACCTCGAGCGCACTGACACCGGATTTTGGGATTACGCCGAAGATCGACGCGGGCACGACAACGTCGAAGTTCTATGCGCCGGGCCCTATTGTGGAAGCGGAAATCACATCCCCGTCGAACCCGATCTTCTACGGGTATTCGAGCAAGACGGTTGCCGTGCGCTATGCCAACGGGCCACTGTTGCGAATGGAGGCCGACATGGACAAGCGAGACGTGCTGATGCGCTATCCGGGCGGCGACAAGGCCGTGCTTAGCGGCCTGATGAACGGCGCGGATGAGATCAAGGGGCGGGCTGCCGTAGTGGTGACTCCGGTGGATCGGGGCGAAGCAGTGCTGTTCACAACAAACCCAGTGTGGCGCTGGCAAAATATCGGCGAGTTCAGGATGATGTTCAACACGATCTTGAACTACCGAAATCTGCGTCCGCAAGATGGTCAGAGCACGACGGTGAAGGCAGCTTACTAACGCGAACGCAAGGTGAGTTGAAGCGGAGCATCAACTTTCCCCGGTGCGCTAAGTGCCATGTCAGCCTGACTTTCCTCCTTGTACTGTCAATCCATGTACGATTGAAGCAACCATGAAGCTAATCTCCGTGCTGCTCTTCGTCACCGCCTCCTCCACGCTCGCCCAGACCACGCGTCCGGCGGTCCATCACTCGACCGGCGCAAGCGGTTCTACAGTTTCATCCGCTTCGGCCTGCGCCAAAGTTCCTGACCTCTCGCCGAAGATTCCAGCTCTGCCTGCGGGCGCTTCCTGTCCGAAACCCCTGTACACCCTTGAGCCGCCGACAGTGAAGCTGGCCTACGTCTCCCCGCTTGAAGGGCCGGACCTCCGCGAACAACTCGGCATCGAGAACTCCTCCATCTCCTTGGACTTTGTCGATATTAGGACCGGCACAGGCGAGCTCGTCGCGCCACACAAATTTCTCAGCATCCACTACACCGGCTACCTAGTCGATGGCACTAAGTTCGATTCCTCAGTCGATCGCGGCGAACCCATCGATGTCGCTTACGGTGCCCACCAGGTAATTCTGGGTTGGGACACTGGTTTCGGCGGCATGCGCGTGGGCGGCAAGCGCCGGCTGTTCATCCCGTACCAGCTCGCCTACGGCCCAAACCAGCATCAGACGATCCCGCCAAAGTCTATGCTGATCTTCGACGTCGAAGTGGTGAAAGTGTCCGATACTCCGCCGGTCCACAAGGACACGCACACCACGCCATCTGCGGCTCAGCCCACTACACCTTCGGCAGCACCGCTGCCTGCCTCCAAGCCGGCCACCACGCCCGGAACTGGTACCACGCCTGTTCCGGACGGAACCAAGCCGGCTCCGCCCACGCCTTCGACCGACCCGACCAAGCCGACTGCCACTCCGCCGCCTTTGTCGAAGCCTTAGCACGCTGCGGATCATCTCAATCGTATGCTCGATAGGCTCAAGCCGCTTGCACCCTACCTCCGGCGCTACTGGAAACATTTCGCCTGGGGTGGGATGGCCGTTCTCTGCTACAACGGGCTTCGCGCTTTGGTGCCCATCGTCGTCGGCGATGCCGTAGACGATATGAAGCAGGGCGCGGGCCAGCAAAAGATTCTATTTCACGCGCTCCGCCTACTGGCTGTCGCCTTCGGCTCGGCTGTGTTCCTCTATGTAGAGCGACAAGTCATTATCGGCGCCTCGCGAGAGATCGAGTTTGATCTTCGAAACGACCTCTTCGCCAATCTGGAACGACAGTCCGCCAGCTTTTTCCAAACTCACCGTACGGGCGACATCATGGCGCGCTCGACCAACGACCTAAGCGCCGTCCGCCAGTTGCTGGGCCCGGCGATCCTCTACTCGGCGAACGCACTCTTTTTCACCGCCGCCGCCTTGCCCGTGATGTACCGCATCAGCCCGCGTCTTCTTCTCTGGGCGTTTGTGCCGCTACCGATTGCCTCGGTACTTGTACAACAATTTGGAGCGCGGATTCACAGGCGCTTCGAACGTATCCAGGCTATGTTCTCCGATATCTCCGCGAAGGCGCAGGAGAACTTCTCCGGAGCGCGGTTGATCCGTGCGTTCGCCCAAGAACAAGCCGAGGTGACTTCGTTTGAAGCCGCGAACCTTGAATACATCTCCCGCTCCCTCCATCTCGTCCGCCTGATGGCCATGCTGTGGCCCACGCTCGAATTTGTGCTCGGGCTCTCGATTATGATTACGCTTCTGATCGGCGGACATGAGGTGGTTCACCACGGCATCTCGGTTGGCCAGTTCGCCGAATTTATGGTCTACATGGTCCAGCTCACCTGGCCGATGATCGCCATTGGCTGGGTCGTCAATCTTTTCCAGCGCGGTACCGCAAGCATTGTGCGCATCGATGAACTGCTGCGGGCCGAGCCGTCGATTGAGACCGACCCGCAGCTCTCTCTCTCCCAACAGATCTCTCCCGCGTCTCTCAGCTCCTCTGACGTTGAGACTTCGACACTCATTCCAGAAGGTTTGCAGGGAGATGTGGAGTTCCGCAATCTGACCTTTGCCTATGAGAACGGCCCTGCCGTTCTTCATGACATCAGCCTTCACATTCCGGCGGGCTCTTCGCTCGCCATTGTCGGGCCCACAGGCTCAGGGAAATCCACTCTTATCAATCTTGTGCCTCGGCTCTACGATGCCGCGGCCGGCATGGTCTTGATTGATGGTGTCCCTGTCCGCGACTGGTCGCTCGAACGACTACGCGGCAATATCGGCATGGTTCCCCAGGAAACGTTCCTGTTCTCCGATTCTATCGCTCGCAACGTCAGCTTCGGAGTTCCTCATGCCTCGCTGCATGCCATTGAAGACGCTGCCTCCATCGCCCACATTCGCACCGAGATCCTGGAGTTCCCTCGAGGGTTTGAAACGCTCGTCGGCGAACGAGGCATCACGCTCTCGGGGGGCCAGAAGCAACGGACCGCAATTGCTCGAGCCGTCCTTCGCAACCCGCGTATCCTGATCCTTGACGACGCTCTCGCCAGCGTCGACACCTACACGGAAGAACAGATCCTCGCTGGTCTCAAACGGATGATGGAAGGGCGTACGACCATCCTTATCTCTCATCGCACCAGTACGGCCCGCAGCGCGGATCAGATCGCCGTCCTGGTAGAAGGTCGCATTGTCGAAGTCGGAACCCACGACGAGTTACTAGCCGGGCGGGGCTACTACAAACGCCTCCATGAAAAACAGCAGCTGGAAGAGGAATTGGCCGTCGCCCAATAGCGACGCTTCGCTGAATTAGAACGGACGCGCCTCATGCATGGAACAGCATTGCTGCTGATCGCACTGGATATGGTCGCAGTCCCTGCACGAGGGCTTTGTCCATCTTTGGCTCTCCCCTCGAGAGCACCCACGCGTCGCGCACCCGGCTTATGTAACCGATGACATCATCCAGTCCTTCGGTCGACTCACATTGGGACGCTTCCAGCGTTAACGTAAACATGGCGGCATAGAAGTCGGACAAAGACACCGTAGCGCTCCTGCCTAACTCCGATCGAAGTGTTGCCTGTAAATAGGTCAGAATGTTGGTCACCTTTTTCACCTCCATCACGCGGCCGATTCGATCGTCCTCGGTGATGCATTGCCTCGCCCGCGAAAGCGAAAGTAGTGCGGCGTCATAAAGCACCGCCACAGGCTCCTCAATCCTCGACTCAATCCCGTTGTGCTGCATCCTCATGCCCGCCATCGACGTTCTCCTTCCATTCGCTCGACGTGGAGACATGCATGTGAGTGACCACAAAGATCACTGAGGGAATTAAAAGCGCCTAATCTTCACCTCGGCGACGGACCCGCCCGCAGGGAAGCGCATCGCTGCTTACTCCGTCACTCCGAGCACCTTCACAATGACTCGCTTTGCCCGCTGCCCGTCAAACTCCGCGTAGAAGACCCGCTGCCAGGTGCCAAGGTCGAGCCGACCCCGCGTTACCGGCAGGGTCGTCTCGTGGTGCAGCAGCAGCGCCTTCAGGTGCGCGTCCGCGTTGTCCTCGCCTGTCCGGTGATGCTTGTACCCAGGCCAGCTCGGAGCCAGCTTTTCGAGCCAGGTCGAAATATCCTCGATCAAGCCATCCTCGTTGTCGTTCACATAGATCGCCGCCGTGATGTGCATTGGAGACACAAAGCAGAGCCCGTCCACCACTCCACTCCGCCGCACAATCTCCTCCACCCGCGGCGTAATGTGCACCATCTCGTACCGCTCCTCTGTCGTAAACGTCAGGTACTCCGTGTGTGCCTTCATGAAACCTCCAGCCCTGCAATCGCGTGTTCGCACCTCCGTTTATACTCGCCTGCGAAGCGTCGGGCGGTCCGCTGAACTACTCTCAACCCATGCACCTTCATCTGGCCACGACCAACCCCGGCAAGCTCCGCGACTTCGCCCACGCCCTCACCCCCGGCCATACGTTTAGCCTGCTTCCCGGCCTCGACAGCCTCCCCGTGCCCGAGGAAACCGCCGACACTTTCGAGGGCAACGCCCGCCTGAAAGCGGTCGCATACTCGCTCGCGCGTCCCGATCTCTTTGTTCTTGCTGACGACTCCGGCCTGGAGGTCGATGCTCTGCAGGGCTCCCCCGGCGTGCGCAGCGCCCGCTTCGCAGCAGACCGTAGCTTCGAAACCAATCGCCCACTTCCGCCCGACCAGCGCAACAATCTCTGCCTGCTGGACGCCCTGGCCAGCACCCACGAAGACCGGCGTAGCGCGCGATATTGTTGTGTACTGGCCCTGGCCCACAACGGGGAGGTCCTCACCACAGCGGCCGGCTCGGTTGAGGGCGAGATCCTGGCCGTGCCTCGCGGCTCGACGGGCTTTGGCTACGACCCGCTTTTCCTGCTGCCTGACGAAGGCCTTACGATGGCGGAACTCGCCCCGACGGACCGCAGTCGGCACAGCCACCGCGCTCGCGCACTGGCCGTGTTGCTCGACAAAATCAACAACTACGGCCTGCGAGAGCCGCAGGAAGTCTAAAATCGCACAAACTTATCGATAACCGCACAGAAAGGGCCTGAATGCATTGACGCTCTTCTTCTCGCGGCGGAATAATCAGATGCCGTCGTAGATCGATCTCTGCAGGAGCATTCATGGCCGCCGCCGCACCCGTAGCCCCTCCCGATTTGGCCTCCTCCCGCGGAGTGCAGCCTTTGCGCGCCGGGCAGGGGCATTCCTTCCTCTGGCGCCGCCTTCACTCCCTTTCCGGCATCGTCCCAATTGGGGCCTTTCTCGTTGAGCATATCGTTTCGAATTTTGAGGCACTCAATGGTCCGCTCGCGTACGCGCAACAGGTCAAGTTCCTCAACGGCCTGCCGCTGGTTCGCGTTCTCGAGTGGGCCTTCATCTTCATCCCGCTTTTGTTCCATGCGGGCTATGGATTGTTCATTACCTTCCGCGGACGCGCCAACGTCAACGTTTATCCCTGGGCCTCGAACTGGATGTACATTACCCAACGCGTCACCGGCATCATCGCGCTTGCCTACATCATCCAGCATGTGTGGCGCCAGCGCTTCTCGGGCGTCAGCCTGCCCGAGCATCCCGGTGCCGCCTTCCACAAAGTCCAGGTCGAGCTCTCCAACCCCTGGATGCTCGCCATCTACGTCATCGCCATGGTCGCGACCTGCTGGCACTTTGCCTATGGCATCTGGCTTTTTGCGGTCAAGTGGGGCATCACCCCCGGCGACCGCGCCCGCAAGCGCTTCGGCTACGTTTGCGCCGCGGTCGGCACCGGCCTCTGCGCTCTCGGACTCGCGGGCATGTGGGCCTTCGTCAGCCCTAAGTACGCCAACGCTCCCGTTGACGTCATGCCCGAGCAGCCTGCCGGCGTCATCCTGCCTGCACCTAGTGTTGCGCCGCCGAACTCAACCAATCCATCGCAACCCGGAACCGTAGCCCCTCAGTAATTATCGTGTCCTTCGTGCTCCTTCTTTGTCGCTTTCGCCTGAGGTAAGAACATGGCAGCAACACCCCGCATTATAGTCGTAGGCGGAGGCCTCGCCGGTCTCTCCGCCGTCATCAAGATCGCCGAAGCCGGCGGCAAGGTCGACCTTTTCTCCATCGTCCCCGTCAAGCGCTCGCACTCCGTCTGCGCCCAGGGCGGCATCAACGCCGCCAAAGACCTGAAAGGCGAAGGCGACTCCGTCCTCAAGCACTTCGACGATACCGTCTACGGCGGCGACTTCCTCGCCAACCAGACCCCCGTCAAGAACATGACAGCCCAGGGTCCCGCCATCATCGACCTGCTCGACCGCATGGGCGTCCCCTTCAACCGCACTCCCGAAGGCCTGCTCGATTTTCGTCGCTTCGGAGGCACGCTCTACCAGCGCACCGCCTTTGCTGGCGCCACCACCGGCCAGCAGTTGCTCTATGGCCTGGATGAGCAGGTCCGGAGACACGAGTCCGAAGGCCGCGTTACCAAGTACGAAGGCTGGGAGTTCCTCTCTGCCGTGCTTGATGAAAACGGTGTCTGCCGCGGCATCTCCGCGATGGATCTCCGCAGCATGGAAGTCCGAACGTTCCCAGCAGACGCGATCATTATTTGTACAGGCGGTAACGGGGCCATCTTCGGCAAATCCACCAACTCCGTCGTCTGCACCGGCTCCGCCCAGTCCGCGCTCTACCAGCAGGGAGCCTTCTACGCCAACGGCGAGTTCATCCAGGTCCACCCCACCGCCATCCCCGGGGAAGACAAGCTCCGCCTCATGTCCGAGTCAGCCCGCGGCGAAGGTGGCCGCGTCTGGGTGCCGCGCGACCGCAGCGAAAAGCGCGCAGCCCGCTCCATTCCCGAGGCCGACCGCTACTACTTTCTCGAGGAGCGCTATCCCAAGTACGGTAACCTCGTGCCCCGCGACATCGCCACCCGCGAGATCTTCAAGATTGTCTATGAAGACAACATGGGCATCGACGGGCAGCCGATGGTCTACCTCGACCTGACCCACCTTCCCGCTGCGCGCCTCAACAAGCTCGAAGGCATCCTCGAAATCTACGAAAAGTTCGTCGGCGACGATCCCCGCGAAGTCCCTATGAAGATCTTCCCCGGCGTCCACTACACCATGGGCGGTCTCTGGGTCGATCTCGAGCAGCAAACCAACATCCCCGGAATCTTCGCCGCCGGCGAGGCGGACTACTCGATCCATGGGGCCAACCGCCTCGGCGCTAACTCGCTACTCTCCTGCATCTACGCCGGCCTCCTCGCCGGACCTAACGCCGTAGCTTACGCCAAAGACCTCAAGCCCCAGACGGGAGACGGAGGCCACTCTGCCGAGCTGAAACGCCAGCTCGACAAGAACCAGGTGCTGCTCGCCTCCACCGGCACCGAGAACCCCTTCAAGCTCTGGCGCGAGCTCGGCGAAACGATGACCAAGCACGCCACCATCGTGCGCTACAACGCAGGCCTGGATGAAGCGGACGCAAAACTCGTTGAGCTCCTCGCCCGCTACAGGAACATCAACCTTTCCGACAAGGGCCAGTGGGCCAACACCAGCTTCGCTTTCGCGCGGCAGCTCTACAACATGCTCGAACTGGCCCGGGTCATCGTCCAGGGCGCCCGCCAGCGCGACGAATCCCGCGGAGCCCACTACAAACCTGACTTTCCTAACCGCAACGACGAGCAGTTCCTCAAAACCACCAAAGCTACGTTCGTCGACCAGGCCCCGAAGATCACGTACGAGGATGTAGATACAGCGTGGATCAAACCTCGCCCACGCGTCTATAGCTCTTCAGCTTAGTTGGTAGCGTACCTATCCTTCACTCGCCAAACGCCATCGTATAGTCACTATCCAAATCGACCCCAGACTTACCTTGGCTATCTATATCGGCGGACCGATCATCCTCATCGCCGTTGTCATTATCGTCATCGTCTACACACGCAACTGAAGACCAAACAAGCGACACTCGCTGCCAAAGGCCGCTTACCGATTAGTAAGGAAGAAGGCATCGCCATTGCGACCGAAGCCAAGAAGCACTAAAGGTAAGGCCTGGCCGGCCAGCATGGTGAAGATCAACCCCGAACCGCTTTCTTCGTGAAGGCGTCATCACCAGAACGAGGGCGTCACCATGGCCACAGCCACCATGCCAGCACCGATCACCACTGCTGCCGCACAGCGTACCAACACCCGCACGATCAAGGTCGAGATCAAGCGCCAGGCTACGCCCGACGCTGCCGCTCGCACCGAAAAGTTCGAGATTCCGTATCGCCCCGGCATGAACATCACTTCGGTGCTCGGAGAGATCGCCGCAGAGCCGATCACGGCTGATGGCCGCGAGACCACCGCCATCGCTTACGATGCCAACTGCCTGGAGGAGATTTGCGGCTCCTGCGCCATGCTCATCAACGGCAAGGCTCGCATGGCCTGCTCCGCCCTGGTGGACAAGCTGCGCGAGGGCGACGAGCCCATCACCCTTGCTCCGCTCTCGAAGTTCCCCGTGGTGCGAGATCTGGCTGTTGATCGCAGCGTTCTCTTCCAGAACCTCAAGGCCGTGAAGGCCTGGGTTCCGATCGATGGCACATATGATCTCGGAGCTGCTCCCCGGCAGTTCCCGCAAATCCAGGAGGAGCGTTACCCGCTCTCAAACTGTATCTCCTGCACGATCTGCATGGAGGTCTGCCCGCAGTTCAACGACTCCACGAACTTCGTCGGCGCCGCCACGATCGCCCAGGTCAAGCTCTTCAACATGGATCCCGCTGGCGCTGTCCTCAAGACAGAGCGCCTCCGCGCTCTCGCCGGCGACGGTGGTGTTCAGGAGTGTGGCATGGCTCAAAACTGCGTCGCCGCCTGCCCAAAGCAACTTCCACTGATCGAGGCTATCTCGGACGTTAGCCGCGATGTTGTGTTTCAGCAGGTCAAGGATCTCTTCGCTCGCTAAAGCGAAGTGTGGCCTAGACAACAAATCCCGCCCCTAAGGCGGGATTTGTTTTCAGGCTCAGGCTATTTAGTAAAAATGCTGCTTCCCGGAACCTTTGTCTCATCCGAGGTGATTCGATTTTGTGCGCGCTTGGCGCTTTCCATCGCGTCCTTGTTCAATCTGCTCTCGTCTGATTCTTCTCCGGTCGACTCGATCGCTTCATGCGAAGGCCGTCCCGGAATCTTGGTTGCGTCCAGTCCTTGTGCCATGGTGCACCTCTCCTTATCTGGATGACTGCCGACGGAAACGAGTTGTCCAAGCTCCCGTTTAGCGAGCGAGTTACTTCTTCACCAGTACTGACAATTTGTGGATCTGCGGCGGCTCGGTAAACAGTTCACTGGCCTTCGCCATCAGCGCTTTCGCGATCTCCCCGTTCAGGTGAGCGTCCCGCGCCGCTTCGGTATCGAAGGTATCGAAGATGCTGTAGGCCCCGTCGTCTTCCTTGATCGCAAACCAGTCGACCGTTCCCTGCTCCGCCTGCGCCATGGTGGCACCCTGCATCAGAAAAGCTTCGACCTCGGCCTCTTTGCCCGGCTTCGCCTTCATTCGTCCGTACAGCGCTAACTTGCTCATCGAAGAACCCTCCTCTTGTTAGGATGCACAACGCCACCTTTTGTACCCGGCTTTGCTCGCTTCGGCTGCATGGAATAGTCTTAAATGCGTGATGATACGTTTCACCTTCGCCATTTTGTTTGCCGCTTCCCTGCTGAAAACCGGTCGGTCCGTCGCCCAGACCTCAACGCCTCCTGCGTTACCGGACGCCCCCGGCGCTGTGGCCGCGCCGAAGCCCTCGCTCGTCCCCACCGGAGCGACCGTCGTCTTCGACACCTCGATGGGCCGGCTTACCTGCAAGCTCTTCGACAAGCAAGCTCCTGTTGCCTCGGCCAACTTCATCGGCCTCGCCGATGGCACCAAGGATTGGACCGACCCCGTCACCCAGCAGAAGGTCCGAGGGAAGTCCTATTACAACGGCACCACGTTCCATCGCGTCATTCCGGGCTTCATGATCCAGGGCGGCGACCGGCGCGGAGACGGCACCGGAGACGCGGGCTACTATTTCGATAACGAGAACGATCCCAACCTGACGTTCGACGTCCCTGGCCGCCTCGCCATGGCCAACGCGGGCCCAAACACCAACGGCACCCAGTTCTTCATCACCGAGCTGCCTCAGCCCGATCTCGACGGCAAGTACACGATCTTCGGCCAGTGCGACGCGCACACCGTCCTGCTCGTCGCCACCATCGCCCGCGTCGAACGCGATCGCAACGATAAACCGTCCACGCCGGTCACCATCGACAAGGTGAGCATCGTGCGCGAGGGCCAGCCCATGCCGGCTCTGCCGCCGCAACCCGCCTCAGCCCCCGCACCCGGCTCACCCACGTCTGCCCCCACCGACACCCCCCTGGCTCCGCCACCTGTCCCGAAAGCGCATCGCTGACCCGGCAGGTGCATCGAACCAAAGTCACTGCACGCACCTCCAACCAGTAAGGAGCAACCTGTACTCATGCCTACCAAGCCCGGCACCTACGCCACCTTCAAGACCAGCGAAGGCACCATTACCTGCGAGCTCTTCGAGTCCGACGCACCCGTCACCGTCAAGAACTTTGTCGACCTCGCCGAAGGCGCGCGCGATTGGAACTCCCGATCCAAGAAGGGTGACAAGCTCTATGACGGAACCGTCTTCCACCGCATCATTCCTCAGTTCATGATCCAGGGCGGCGACCCCGAAGGCACAGGCATGGGCGGCCCCGGTTATAAGTTTGCTGACGAAACAAAAGGCAGCCAGCATAGCTTCAAGCAGCCCGGTAAGCTCGCCATGGCTAACTCCGGCCCCAACACCAACGGCAGCCAATTCTTCATCACTGTCACCGACACCAGTTGGCTCACCGGCAAGCACACCATCTTCGGCGAAGTCGTCGAAGGCTACGACATTGTCGAGAAGATCAGCAAGCTTCCTCGCGACGGCCAGGACCGCCCCAAGACGCCAGTCGTGCTTGAATCAGTGACCGTCGAACGCGTTTCGTAGTTCCAGTTTCAATCAAGTCAAAAAGGCCCGAGCTTGTCTCGGGCCTTCTTGTTTCCGATTGCTTTGTTCACTTGTTATACGTAGACGTAAGTGGCAAAGAGAACCTGATCTATTTATTCAGAAAAATACCCGTTGGAAATACCGGCTTCGTCTGATCCTTGCGCTCGAGAGCTCGCACCAGATAGTCCTGATTATGATTGAATGCATGCGCCAAAGAGAGAATCGCGTGGGACAGAGGAGCGCCGTCCTCACCGGCCTTCTCCGGTCCATAGGCGAAATGGGAAAACATTGCCAAATCTACGGTCATCAGCAGCAAGGCGCATCCTTTGGCGAAAGTAAGTGACCTACTACCGTGCCTTGCGCAGAGCAGAAGACCAAGCACCAGGCTAAGTTGTAAAAGCCTTGATCCTGGATCCGAAATACCCAGAAACGAAACCGGAGCTACAAGATAGAACGGAAGCAACGTCACTGTGCCTATCCATAAAAAGCGTTTCTGGGTTCCCTGAAAAAAAGATCTTCGTAGCAAAGCGAAAAGACACCACGCAACCGCAAGGGCGAGGGCAAGGTTCAACCCAAAGAGAAGCACAAAACCACCTCTACCCACCCAGGCAACCAGAGCCGATCTTCCGGAATACGTGGGATTTACAAAACCCAGCGATTTTAAGTAAGAATTCGCTTTAAACGCCCAGAAAGCCACAGAGTAGTTGCGCACCGCATCCGCGATCTCTGCTTGTTTATCTGGGTTGGCCCCCAGCAGATAGCGGCCGGCGACATACCAGAGGCATGCCAGCCCGGAAGGAACCAACTGCCAGAGCAGGCGAAAGCGGCGAAGCTCAAAGCAATAAAGGATGACCAGCAAACTCGCAAACGCAAATGGAAGCATATGCGTAAAAAAAGTAAGTATAAGCAGAACGGCAATATTCCAATCGCGCCCTGTTTGCGACTTATCTTGTCGGCGCACAAGCACAGCCGCAATTACAAGAACCCAGCTCATTCCCATTTGGAAGTTGATGAAACCATCCCATAGGTTGAGGTTCAGAAACAATGCCGCGCCAAGAATGCTTGCGCCCGCATCGGCTCTGATTGCACGCAGGAAGATACGAATCGAAGCCAACGCGAACATAAGCTGTGCTGCCAGCCAAAGCTTCGCTGCGAGTTGCCACGACATCAGCAGTGAAAGCAAGCCGATGCCCACCGTGGCGGCGCTGTTCGGAACCGGGTAAGGCTTGAGGGCGTGCACCGCGTCCGGCAGACCAAGCAGATGGTCGCGGAGCAACACACCCTGGTAGGTCCAGTTAGCAAAATCCGTCAGACTGGGGATTGAAGCATGTCCGAGAATCACCAGAACATACCCAAGGAAAATCGCGACGCAGTAAAGTTCCAGGAACCTGCTCCAGCCAGCCAGGCTGCGCGTAGGTGATCGCATCCGTCTATGCTACCGGAATGCCCAAGCGGCAGTACGGCGGCGGCGAAAGAACTGGATTAGCGGGAGCTCTATCCAGCGATAAAAGAGCACACCCGCGCCAAGGCAAAGCGCAAGCGAAGCGGTGATGATTGGAAGCATCTGACGCACTCCGGCCCACGGCATCGCCTCGAAGAGCCTGGCTATAACGGGCAAAACGAAGCCATGGATCAGATAGATCGAGTAGGACGCATCGCCGATCAGCAGCATCGAGGGTGGCATTCGCCGGCCGATGCTGTCTTCCAGACTGAGCGCGGCAGCCAGCATCGCCGTGGCAGGTAAACCCCACAGCAAAGGCCGAAGCAGCCTCCCGTCCTGTCCTGGCAAGAGCACAAGCAAACTCATCGCTACGCACAGGAAAACCCACGCCAGGCCAGGCCGGAGTTTCCCGCCGCGCCGCCACGCCCGCTCAAGCAGCATCCCAAACAGAAACTCGAGCAGAATCGGATTGCACCAGGTAAGCGGTGCGTACACCCTTGCATGCACGGCCAGCGGAACGAGCGCCAGCGCGATCAAAACCGGGGTAAGCATGCGCAACGGAGGCAACTTCAACGCGAGCGCCAGCGCAAACAAGGCGTAGTACAACATCTCGAAGTTCAGTGTCCAGCCCACCGGCACGACTGGCAATGCAGCATGCATTGTGTTCCAGCTTGGCAAAAACAAGTATGACGCGACGACATGCCAGCTTCCGCCAAGCCCGCGTAAGCCCAATACAGGAACGGACAGCAGAAGCGCAACTTTGAGCGTGGTGGCGATCCAGTAAATAGGAACGATCCGCTCCAGACGACGCTTGAGGAACTCCGCCGCTCCCCCTTCGCGACGGACCAGCCGGTCTGAGGAAAGCGACATTACAAACCCGCTGATGACGAAGAAGATGTCCACCCCAGCGGCCCCGGCCCACCAGTTCTGGTGCCGGCTGCCGAAGCGCTCCGTGGCCACCTCCGTTGCATGCAGGATCAGCACCATCACAGCCGCCAACCCACGCATCGCCTGCACGGAACGGAGCGGATGCTTTCCCTCGGCGGAGGCGCGTTCCACCGCTTTGCCATGATCGCCGGCCTGTGTCTCAGTTGTTACGTTCCGCAGCACATGGGCCTTGGAAGGCTCAGCCACTAAGCGACCCCGATCACCGTGCAAAGCTCCTTCACCGCATCGGCGCTCCTGTTCAACGCAGCCTGTTCCTCGTCGGTCAGCTTAATCTCGATAATCTTTTCGAGCCCCTTCGCGCCGAGTTTGCAAGGCACTCCGACATACAGGCCGTGAACCCCGTATTCGCCCTCAAGATAGGCCGCGCACGGTAGAATTTTTTTCTTGTCCTTAAGGATTGCCTCAACCATCTCTACCGCTGCCGCGCTCGGCGCATAGTACGCCGAACCCGTCTTGAGGTGCTTGACGATCTCCGCGCCGCCATTTGCCGTCCGTGTTTCGAGTTCCTCTAACCGCGCAGGCTCGATCAATTCGGTGATCGGGATCCCCGCCATGGTCGAGTAGCGCGAAAGCGGCACCATCGTATCTCCGTGACCGCCCAGGACAAACGCCGTTACGTTCTCGACCGACACCTGCAACTCCTCGGCGATGAAGGTCCGGAACCGCGCAGAGTCAAGCACCCCGGCCATGCCGATCACGCGCTCCCGTGGCAGCTTGGCCTTCTTGTACGCCGTTTGCGCCATCGCATCGAGCGGGTTCGAAACAATAATGAGAATCGTTTCCGGAGAAGCCGCGACTACTTTCTCGACCACATCGCTCATGATCTTAAAATTCGTATTCAGTAGATCGTCGCGGCTCATGCCCGGCTTGCGCGCGATCCCTGCCGTAATGACCACGATGTCCGAATTCGCCGTGTCCGCGTAGTCGTTGGTACCCAGGATGGCTACATCGCGCTTCTCGATGGGCATAGCCTGCAGCAGATCGAGCGCCTTACCCTGCGGCACGCCCTCCACCACATCCAGCAACACGATATCCGCGAGTTCTTTCGCGGCCATCCAGTGAGCAGCAGTAGCTCCAACGTTGCCAGCCCCGACGATCGTTACCTTCTTCCGCATCCAATCCCCTTTCTGTTGCAGCCTAAATTGCTAGCTCGGTTCCATACTCCAGAAATACAGCGCATTGCCGTCAAGATCGTGGAAGTGAACGAACGCGCCGCCGCTGCCTCGCACCACTGGTCCTACTTCCAACGCTCCACCTTCTACTGCTCTCAGCCTCGCGGCTTCGATGTCCCTCACGGTTAGGCCCAGCATGATTGCACCGTGCGTTCCTGGATCGGGCTGCTTCGAATCCTTTGGGTGAAGTCCAACCGTGAAGCCACCGAACTTAACCGTCGCCCAATCATTGCCATAGTGCGAAGCTACCTTCATTCCCAGCACATCCGTGTAAAACCGAAGCGCCGGATCCATCTGCGTAATGAACACCGTTGCATTCCCACCCGTCACCATGATCGACCTTCACCTACATATTCTCGATCATGCGCGACGCAAACTCGCTGGTCTTCGCCTTCGTCGCGCCCTGCATCTGCCGCTCAAAATCGTAAGTCACATACTTCTGCTGAATCGTCTTTTCCATAGAGCTCTCAATCATCCGCGCTGCTTCGCTCCAGCCGATAAAGTCAAACAGCATCACTCCGGACAGGATCACCGAACCTGGATTAATCACATCCTTGTCCGCATACTTCGGGGCCGTCCCATGCGTTGCCTCAAACACCGCAAAGCCGTCTCCAATGTTCGCGCCGGGTGCAATGCCAAGCCCGCCCACCTGGGCCGCGGCCGCGTCCGAGATGTAGTCGCCATTCAAGTTCGTCGTCGCCAGCACCGAGTAATCGCTCGGCCGAATAATGATCTGCTGAAAGATTGAATCAGCAATCCGGTCATTGATCAGGATCTTCGATTTCCACTGACCGTTGCCGTGCGTGGCGCCAATCGTCTCCACGGTGTGCCGTACCTCGGCGACAATCTCCTCGCCAAACTCCTTGGACGCGAACTCAATTCCAGGCTCGACCAGAGCCGCGTTCGCGCCATGCGTCAGCGTAGGATCGGCTTCAAGATTGCCCAGGATCCAGCTCTCGCGCTCGGTGATCACCTGGTCGCGAAACTCCTGCGTTGCCACCTCGTAGCCCCACTCGCGGAACGCACCTTCCGTAAATTTCTGAATGTTTCCCTTGTGCACCAGCGTCACCGTCTTGCGATTGTTCTTGATCGCATACTCGATGGCCGCCCGCACCAGGCGCTTGGACCCGGTAATCGAAATCGGCTTCACTCCCACACCTGAGTCCGGCCGGATCTTTTTCTTGGCACCCTTGAGCATCTCGTCGTTGACAAAGTCAATAAACTTCTTGGCCTCCGGAGTGCCCTCGCGAAACTCAATGCCGGCATAGATATCTTCCGTGTTTTCACGGAAGATCACCACGTCCAGCTTCTCCGGATGTTTTACCGGGCTTGGCACGCCTGCGTAGTACTTCACCGGTCGGATGCACTGGTACAGATCCATCAATTGGCGTAAAGCCACGTTCAAGCTTCGAATCCCGCCGCCCACCGGAGTTGTCAGCGGCCCCTTGATCGACACACGAAAATCCACCGTAGCCTTCACCGTGTCATCCGGAAGCCAGTTTTGCGTTTGACGATAGCTCTTCTCCCCGGCCAGAACCTCGTACCATTCCACCTTGCGCTTACCGCCGTATGCCTTCTCTACCGCCGCATCGAACACCCGCTGCGAAGCCTTCCAGATGTCCCGGCCCGTTCCATCGCCCTCGATAAACGGAACGATCGGACGATCCGGCACCGTATACTTGCCTCCGTCATACTGAATAGGCTGACCATCCGCGGGAACTGCGATGCCGTTGTAGCTGGATTGCATGAAGGGTTTTACTCCGAAATTTGAATTGAGCAAACGTATCAGCTTCAAAAGACAGCTGACAACCCGGGCAGCCGTTTACCGCACACAATCTCCGGTAACCGCCTGCTGCCTACGCGCGGAACAAACAAGAGGCCGTTGCGCTCGGCCTCTTGTGTTTGCTCCGTCAGCGTTCGCTTAGTCTAAAACTGTCCCCAAAGCAACTGGTTGTAGACATCGTGGTGAAACTGGATTTCGCTCGTCTTCACGATCGTGCCCAGCAGCCGCGGACAACGATCCGCCGAAGCCTGCTTCAGGTCCGCATAGCGCGCTTTGACGTCCGCACCCAGCATCTCGGTCGTCCACTGCGCCTTGCGAAAATCTTCAAGCGCCGTGTAGATGTTGTCTGGCAGATACCGTTCCGCTTGACGCAAGTTATCAAGCTTCGAGATCTCTCCCGTGAGCCCAGTCTTGAATAGCGAGTAAAGCACCATATACGGATTTGCGTCCGGACCCACCGACCGCACTTCAACACGCGCCGACTTCTCGTTCCCGATCGGAATGCGCACCATCGACCCTCGATCCGTCGCCGACGCCTTGATCTGGTTGGGTGCTTCAAAGTGCGGATCGAGCCGACGGTATGCATTCACACTTGCATTCAGCAACAGGCAAAGATCGCTGCCGGCCGTTAGAATTCGATCCACAAACCCCCAGCCAAACTGAGATGTCTTCTCTTCGCCCGCCGGATCCCACATCAGGTTCTTGCCGTCCTTCAGCACGGAGATGTTGGTATGCATCCCGCTGCCATTGACGCCGGTCACCGGCTTGGGCAGAAAGCTTGCGCTCATGCCCATTTGCGTCGCCACCTGCCGGCAGATCAGTTTGTACAGCTGGATCTGGTCCGCCGCCGTCACCACATCGCCGTAGGTGTAGTTAATCTCGAACTGGCTGGGCGCGACCTCCGGATGGTCCTTCTCATTTTCGAAGCCCATCGCCCGCTGCACCTCGGCAGTCGTGTCGATGAACTCCCGCAGCGGATCACCCGGCAGCGAGTGGTAATAGCCGCCCTTGTTCGTGTACTCGAACACGCCTGTTTCAAGAAACGCCTTCTCCGCGTCAATGCCGTCGAACAGGAAGCCTTCGATCTCATTCGCCGCGTTCAACGTGTAGCCATTCTTCTCGAACATTTCGCCCGCAAAATTTTTCAGTACGCCACGAATGTCACCGGCATAGTGCCCGCCGTTCTTGTCAATAACCTCGCCAAAGACCAGCACCTTGCCCGCGCCGAATACGTCTGCCGGCGTCCAGTAAAAGGCCGACCAGTCGAGCGCCAGGCGAAGATCGCTTTCCCGCTGCGCCGTAAATCCACGAATCGACGAGCCATCAAACGTCAGGTTGTCGAAGCTCTTCACCAGAAACTTCTTATCGTAATCGAGCATGTGGAGGCGGCCCTCGAGGTCTGAGAACACGACCGTCACGGCCTTGATCCGCTTCTCCCCGGCCAGGTATTTCAGCCGCTCCTCCTGCAGCTTCTCAATCGGCACACGCTGCTTGCGCTGGTCCTTGGCCGCCAGGTTCAGGTCCTCCAGCTCGCTGTACGAAAGCTCCAGAAAATCACGATATTCGCTCGACATAGTGCTCCTTGAGATCGCGCCGCATCGAGTGCGGCCCGTTAGATACAAAGGTGCCCCTTGTGGGCCGGTACGCAAGTCAATTCAAAATGAAGGAGGAAGAAGCCTCAACCGCTTCCACGCTTAAGTTACCAGAAATTCATCCCGAGACAACGAACGCTCCCAAGCGCCAACCCATACTTTTATGAATTTCTAACAGCTTTCTTACCATCGTCTCAGTCACCTCTGTGTGGAAGATTGCCATGCTCGAACGAGCAGGTAGGATCAACTTCACTGGCAGAGTTCACGCCTGGACGCAGAAAGCGCTCCCCCAACCTGGTATTTCCCCGATCTCATGCTTTGGAATCCAGCCAATCGATCGTATCCTTGTCGCCTTCGCGCGCATCGAAAAACTTATCTTCGTCACCTCCGATAAACGATTCTCGCCTTTGCCAGGGTGACCAGCCTCGCCTGCCTACGGGCCTGAAGGAACAGGAGCAACATGCCACCCCACGCGCCCCTAAAAAAGATCGCCCTTATACAGATGTCCTGCACACCCGACACTCAGGACAACCTCCAAAAAGCCGCCGCCTTCATCCGCGATGCCGCGCGTGCCGGCGCCAATGTCGTCTGCCTGCCCGAGCTCTTTCGCGCCCAGTACTTCTGCCAGCGCGAAGACCACGCCCTCTTCGATATCGCCGAGTCCATCCCCGGGCCGTCAACCGAAGTGCTCACGCAAATCGCCCGCGAGGAGAAGGTGGTCATCATCGCCAGCCTCTTCGAGCGCCGCGCCCCCGGCCTCTACCACAACACCGCGGCCATCCTCGAGAGCGACGGGGCCCTCGCCGGGCTGTATCGCAAAATGCATATCCCTGACGACCCGCTCTACTACGAGAAGTTCTACTTCACTCCCGGCGACCTCGGCTTCCGCGCCTTTTCGACCAGCCACGGCAACATTGGAACCCTCGTCTGCTGGGACCAGTGGTACCCCGAAGCCGCCCGCATTACCTCGCTCATGGGCGCCGAAACCCTCTTTTACCCCACCGCCATTGGCTGGCATCCGAGCGAGAAAGCCGAGTTCGGCGAAGCTCAATACAGTGCCTGGCAAACCATGCAGCGCGCCCACGCCATCGCGAACGGTGTGTTCGTCGGTGCCGTGAACCGGGTTGGCCACGAGCACGGCGACGTCCTGCACAACGGCGTCTTACTCAAAGGCCCCGAGGGCGCTGGCCTCGAGTTCTGGGGAGGCTCCTTCATCGCAGATCCCTTCGGCCGCGTCATCGCCCAGGCCTCGCATGACAAGGAAGAGATCCTGCTCGCCGAGATTGACCCTAAGCTCCTTGAAGACACGCGCCGCAACTGGCCCTTCCTCCGCGATCGCCGCATCGATTTTTATAGCGGGATCACGCAGCGATTTCTGGATTAGGTCCGTGGTGAGTGGACTTCATCGCAGCTTCAACGTCGTCAGCGCGAACAAGGCAAATACCAGCGCCAGAATCCAGAATCTCGCAATCACCTTGCTCTCGCTCCAACCCATCAACTCAAAGTGATGGTGCAGCGGAGCCATCTTGAAAATGCGCTTGCCGTTGCGCAGCTTGTAACTGCCTACCTGCAGAATTACGCTCGCCGCTTCTAGAATGAATACGCCGCCGATAAATGGCAGCAGCAGCTCCTGCTTGATCACCACCGCGACTGTGCCAATCGCACCGCCCAGCGCCAGCGAACCGACGTCGCCCATGAAAATCTCCGCCGGGTGCGCGTTGTACCAAAGAAAGCCGATCGAGCCGCCCACCATCGCCCCGCAGAAGACCGTCACCTCGCTTACCAGCGGCATGCGCTGCAGCTCGAGATAATCGGAAAACACGACGTGCCCGCTCACATACGTCAGCACGGTCAACGCGCCGGCCGCGATAATCGTGCAGCCAATCGCCAGCCCGTCCAGGCCGTCCGTCAGGTTCACCGCATTGCTGGTCAACGTGATCACCAGCATCACGAACACGATGAACGGCAGCACCACCAGCCAGTGCATATGCGGCACTCCACCCAGCCAATGCCACACCAAATCCGGCCGTACACGCTTCAAGAACGGCACCATCAGCTTGGTGGAATAGCTGCCGCGATCCTGCAGCACAATCAAGACCCCAGCCACAATGGCACTCACCAGAAATTGCAGCGCCAGCTTCTGTCTCCCGGTAAGGCCAAGGCTCCGCTTATGCACCACCTTGGTATAGTCGTCCGCGAAACCGATGCCCGCAAAGCACATCGTAGAAAACATGACCAGCCACACATACGGATTCGAAAGGTCGCTCCACAACAGCGTCGGCACCAGAATCGAAATACAAATCAGCACGCCCCCCATCGTCGGCGTGCCACCTTTCTTTTGGTGAGACTGCGGTCCCTCCTCGCGGATGTACTGTCCGATCTGAAATTCGCGCAGCCGCTCAATGACGAATGGCCCGATGAGCAAGCCGATCAAGAGCGCGGTCAGGCTTGCAAACACGCAGCGAAACGTCAGGTAGCGAAAGATGCGGAAGAACCGGAAATAAGGGAAAAGCTTTTGATAGAGCAGCCAATAGAGCAAGGGGTCCGCCTGGCGATTCGGCCTTATGTCCAGCCGCGCACAGGCCTATGTTAACAGCGGCCAGCGCGCACTCGCACAAGCAGGCGTACCCTGCCGTGCACTCCCTAGACCTCGGCCGCAGCCCACCCGCCTGCACTTACCTTTGGCAGCACCTCGAGCGCACCCTCGAGCTTCACACCGCGGGAAGCTTTCAGCAGCACCGCATCTCCCGCGCGGAGATTCGCCAGCAGCCACGCGCCTGCTTCGGCCGGCGTCTCGGTAAAGACGCCTTCCGCGCCAAAGCCTGTGACCAGCTCAGCCGCCAGCCCACGCACCCCGACCACCTGGTCCACACCGCGCTCGTTCATTCTGCGCCCGCACTGCCGGTGAAGGTCCACGCCCTCCGGCCCAAGCTCCAGCATCTCGCCCGCAACTACGATGTGTCGCTCCGCGGCAATGGCCAGCAGCGCATCCACCATCGCGTCCAGCGCCGCCGGATTCGAATTGTAACAATCATTGATCACTTTAGCCCCGCGCCACTCAAGCACGACTCCGCGTTTGTCCGGAGCACGCATGGTCCCGACCGCAGCCGCGCACGCAGCCAGCGTCATTCCGCTCCGCCAACCCACGGCAATGGCCGCCAGCGCATTGTGCACGTTGTGCCGGCCCAGCAGAGCAAGCAGCACGTCTGCACGCTCCTCCCCGGCAACCACCGTAAAGCGCACACCGTCTACGCCTGCTTCCGTGACATTCTCCGCGCGCACCTGGGCATCGGGCGCGAGACCATACAGCACTGCGCGCGCGCCCAGTCCCTGCGCAAATTCACGTACGCGCACATCGTCTGCATTCAGCATCGCGAGCCCCTCGGACGGCAGCGCCTGCACCAGCTCGTACTTCGCTTTCGCAATACCCGCGATGCCCTCCGGAAAGAATTCGAGGTGCACCGCCGCCACATTCGACACCACCGCCCAATCGGGCTCCGCAATGCGAGCCAGCGCTGCAATCTCGCCGGCATGGTTCATGCCCATCTCGATGACCGCGACTTCATATTCCGGCTCCAGCCTGAGCAACTGCAGGGGAACGCCGAAGTGATTGTTCAGATTGCCCGCTGACTTGAGCACATGGAACTCAGCCGCAAGCACGGTCGCAACGGCCTCCTTGGTGGTCGTCTTGCCTGCCGAACCAGTCACGCCGATCACGCGCTTGCCCCACTTGCGACGTACCTGGCGAGCGAGCGTCTGCATGGCGCGCAGCACGCAATCTTCGCTCTCCGGAACCCACAGCAGCCGGCACGCGTCTATCTCCGCCGGGGCCAGCCAGTGGTGGCTCACGACCGCCGCGACCGCGCCGTTGGCCAGCGCCGTGGCAACGAAGGTATGGCCGTCCACGCGTTCGCCTGTAACCGCGAAGAATAGATCGCCCGCGTTTAGCGTGCGTGAATCGATTGAGTAGCCGGTGGCCTCAGCATCCGTCGTGAAGTCGCCCTCAGCATGAATCCAATCCGCAATTTGGCCCAACGTCAACTTCATTGCATCTCCTTCAACATCGCGGACGCTATGGCAACATCATCGAATGGGACCGTTCCTTCTCGCACTATTTGTACCTTCTCATGCCCTTTGCCTGCGATGAGTACGATGTCTCCCGCATGTGCCGCTTGGATCGCCAAATGGATCGCGGTCGCCCGGTCTTCCTCAACCATGTACCTCGCACCCGTTTCTTGCACGCCGGCAAGCGCCTCCTTGAGGATGCCGTGCGGGTCCTCACTGCGTGGATTGTCGCTGGTCAGCACGACAAAGTCGCTCCCTTCGCCCGCGGCCCGGCCCATCTTCGGGCGCTTGGTTTTATCCCGGTCCCCACCGCAGCCAAACACTGTAATCACGCGGCCCGAACCGGCCAGTTCGCGCGCCAAAGCGATGAGATTGCGCAGTGCGTCCTCTGTATGCGCGTAATCAACCACTACCGTGAACCCAAGCTCGTTCGGCACGGTTTCAAAGCGTCCCGGCACCTGCTGCAGATGTCGCGCTGCGTTTGCAATCTGCTGAAGCGTCAGTCCACGCGCTAGCGCCGCACCGCTTGCCGCGAGCAGATTGTAGACATTCACGCGTCCACTCAGCGGCGACTCCATCTCGATCTCTTGTCCTCGCACGTGCCATACAAAGCTCGTCCGTCCAGCCGCATAGCGAATGTTCTCTGCCCAGGTTGTCGCGTTTGAACCAAGGCCGTACGTCGCGCAGTCCGATCCTTCTTCCATGGTTACGTCTAACAAAGTAGCGCCGAACGAATCATCGACATTCACCACGCCAACCCGAGGCGAGTCCGCCCCCACTCCGCGGAAGAGCTTCGTCTTCGCCGCCGCATACGCCTTCATCGTCCCGTGATAATCCAGGTGATCCTGCGTCAGGTTGGTGAAGATCGCCACGTCCACCGGCACGCCCCATACGCGCTCCTGGTCCAGCGCATGCGAGCTCATCTCCATCACCGCTTCCGTGCATCCAACCGCGACACCATCTGCAAAGATTTGTAGCAGGTCGGAGGCTTCTGGCGTTGTATGCTCGCTGGCCCTGACCACATCGCCTACATGCGTTTCTATGGTCCCGATCAGCACGCATCTACGTCCAGCGCTGCGCAGCATTTGTTCGAGCAGCCACGCCGTCGTCGTCTTTCCATTGGTGCCTGTAACTGCACTTACCTTAAGCTTGCGTTCCGGATGGTCCAGCAGGTTCGCCGCAATCTCAGCCAGCGCGCGTCTTCCGTTCTCGACCAGATAAAACGGCACATCCCTGGCGCGACTCTTCCAAGCGTCGCGAGAGTCAGTGACGATCGCCTTGGCGCCGCGCTCCAGCGCTTCTGCGATAAATCGATTGCCGTCGGCACTGCCGCCGCGCATCGCTACAAAGAGGTCCCCCGGCTGCACGCGACGTGAGTCGTACTGTACGCCCGTCACCTCAATGCCGGACTGGGTACGCTCGGCGAGTTGCACGCCGGCGAGCGCGTTATCGATCCTCATACAGTGATGGTAGGCCCTCTCAGCGTGCGAAGCGCACGACGACCTCAGTGCCCGGAGGCACCATGGTTCCGGCCGCCGGCGCCTGTTCACGCGCTAGTCCGCTGCCGATCGGCTCAACCCGCAACCCCGCCGCGCCCGCGCGCTCCACCACGCCACGCAGCGCGGCACCTTCAAACGATGGCACGGCCACGCGTTGTCCCGTGTCGACCACAACGCCGTTGCCGCGCGCCTGCTCCACGGGTGTAATCTTCGGTGCCGCAACCGCGACCTTCTCATTCGCGTCCGGCATGGACGAAGTCGTATCGCCGTGCGCATGGAAGGCCGCCAGCACGCGGTCCGAAAGCCTCTCCGGAAGGGTCTGCCTGGCTGCGGACTCCATGGGAGGCGGTGGAGTCGTTGCTGCAGGCGGCGCATCGTTGGCTGCGCGCAGCGGATCGCTCGCCGGCAGCTCATTGATCTGCGCAAACATCGCATTCAGGTCTGCGCCACTTACCTCCGCCGGGGTGTCGAACACGTCGTGCGTCTCGGCAGCAGCCAACATCTCCTTCTTCGTCTTCAACGGCTGGTCGTGCGGCACGCCCAGGTACTCCAGCACCTGCTGCGCCACGCTCGCAAACACCGGCGCGCTCACGTAGGCGCCATACTTCTGCGCCTCGCTTCCCTGCGGCGTGTCGATGATGACCGCCACCGTGATGGCCGGGTTTGACACCGGCGCCATGCCCGCAAAACTTGCCACCAGCTTCGTGTGACTGTAGGTGTGCGTCGCCGGATCGATCTTCTGCGCCGTCCCCGTCTTGCCGCCCGAGCTGTAGCCGTTCAGCTGCGCCGCTCGGCCCGTACCCTCGATGACGATGCCGCGCATCATCTCGCGCATCTTGGCCGAGGTCAGCTCCTTGATCACCCGGTGCGCGCCGTCCGGAAGCTGCTCAGGCAACTGGCTCGCGGGATGAAAGGCCGCGGGCTTCAGCCGAGCATCGCCCTTCATCTCATCGGTCGATTCGAGCAGCACATGCGGAGGCATATACACGCCGCCGTTCGCGATGGTCGACACCATCGTCGATAGCTGCACCGGAGTCACGCCCACCTCCTGCCCAATGGCAAGCGACAGGATGCTCGTCGCGCCCCACTTCTTGGGCGCGCGCAGCAGCCCGCGCGTCTCGCTTGGCAACTCGATGCCTGAGCGCTCGCCGAAACCAAAGCCGCGCAGATACTCGTAGAATTTCTCATTGCCTAGCTTCAGAGCCATCTTCGCCGCGCCCACGTCAGAAGACTTCTCGAGCGCGCGCAGCACCGTCACGCGACCCATGCCCATGTCGCTTCGGTCGTCGTGGAGCGTGCGTCCAAACATCGTGAAAGCGCCGCCCTGGCAATCGACGATGTCGGTCGGCTCGACACCTGCCCCGTCGAGCGCCGCCGAGTAGGTCACCAGCTTGAAGGTCGAGCCTGGCTCATAGATATCGCTCACCGCGAGGTTCTGCAGAACGCTCGCATCCATGTGCTTCTGGTCGTTCGGATTGAATCGCGGTGAGACCGCCAGCGCCAGAATCTGCCCGGTGTGCGGATCCTGCACGACGACCGTGCCATGCGCCGCCTTGACCTTGGCTACCTGAGCATCGAGCGCCTGCTCGGCCATGTACTGAATGTTGGCGTCGATAGTGAGGACGAGGTTCTCGCCCGGCTGCGGCTGATCCATCTGGCTGCCCAACGCGTGGCGCTTCGCATCGACCGCGGTCAACATATGCCCGGGAGTCCCATGCATGTCTTCATCGAACTGCAGCTCGAGGCCGCCCAGGCCGGAGTCGTCTGTACCAACGTACCCAAGCACATGCGCGGCCAGCTGATTGTTCGGGTAGAAGCGCTTGAACTCCTTCTGAAAGTACACGCCCTTCAGGTTGAGTTCGCGGATGCGATCCGCGGTCGCGGCATCGACGCGACGCGCGACCCAGGCAAAGCCATGCGAGGCGTTGAAGCGGGCCAGCATCTGGTGCTCGGAGGTGAAGTTATCGGTAGGGTCTTTGTGCACTACGCGGGCGAGGATCGCCGCTGTGCTGCCGCGATTCTCGCCGAGCTCGCTGGGAACGGCATACACCGAGTCCACCTGCACGGTGACCGCAAGCTCCTTGAGGTTGCGGTCGTAGAGCACTCCGCGGCGTGGTGCTACTTCAAAGGCCGTGGTCTGCTGCCTGGACGCGCGCGTCACCCATTCCCCATGCTGCACGACCTGGAGCCAGACCAGCCTGCTCGCAATCGCTAGCGTCCAGAAAGCAAAGAAGAGCGCGACCAAAGTAAACCGCTTCCGTTTGATGGGAGCGGTCAGTTGCTGTCGAGGCGCTTGCAGTGGCTTCATGGTTTTCTCTTCGTAGTTGTGTTTAGCTTGGTTCTCGGCCCTCGCTTTCACTAGTTGCCCGGCGCGTTCGGCGCTGCAACCTCGGCCACCACCGGGCCGCCGGTCACAGCATCGTTGCGAATCACCTGTCCTGGCTCGGGTGTGTCGAGGCCGAGCTGATGCGCCATGCGATCGATGCGGCCCGGCTCGGTCAACTGTGCCTCACTCAGCCGCAGCTGGCGGTTCTGCTCGCGTAGCTCCTCCACCTGACGCTTCTGCGCCTCGATTTTGTAGCCGACCTCGATCGCCGAAAAATGCTGCCACACATACACCATCACCAGGAGAAACAACACGCTCATGGCGGCCGAGAACATGCGCATCTCGCGCTTGCGTTCCGGGTCATCCGCTTTGACGATGCGGCTGTTGTCGATGTGCTTGGTGAAGAAGACTTCCGGCGTCGGTCCGCGGCGGGTGCGGCGCTGCGCTTCGAAGAGCTCGCGGTTGCGGTCTGCCGTTATGTCGGCGCGGCTGCGCGTGCCGGTCATCACATTCATTGTCATTGCTGCCATTGCTTTATCTCCCAAATCGTCTACCGAACTCTTTGACCTTCACCGTGGGCGCGAGCTTCTCTGCCGCCCTCAGCTTCGCGCTGCGTGATCGCGGGTTGCGAAGCATCTCCTGCTCCTCGGCGATCACCGGCTTCTTGGTCAGTACATCCAAACTTCCGGCTTCTTTGGCCGCCTTGAAAGCGTCCTTCACCAGCCGGTCTTCAAGCGAGTGGAAGCTGATCAGTACCAGCCTGCCGCCCACCTTGAGCAGAGATCCCGCGCTTTCTAGCAGCGATCCTATCTCGCCCAACTCATCATTCACACGAATCCGGATGGCCTGAAAGGTCCTGGTAGCGGGGTGAATCTTGTCGCCTTTCATTGATGGGGCCGCGGCCGATATCACTCGAGCTAATTCCGCTGTTGTGGATATCGGCCGGGCCCGCACAATGGCTCTGGCGATTCTCCGCGACCTCCTTTCCTCTCCGAATTCGTAAATCAGGTCGGCGAGTTGGTTCTCGTCTTCCTGATTTACCACTTGCTCGGCCGTCTCTCCGCTGCGCGTATCCATACGCATGTCCAGCGGTCCATCGGTCCGAAAACTAAATCCCCGGTGCGCCTCATCCAGCTGCAGGCTGCTGACGCCAAAGTCGCCCAGCAGGCCGTCGAGCGAGCCCGGCTGAATCCATCGGCTGGCGGAGGAGAAGGCATCCGCCTGGTACACCACCTCAGGCATCTCGGCTCCAAGTTCGGCTCTTACCGCCTCGAGCCGCGCCTTCGCCTGCGCCATGGCCTCCGGGTCGCGGTCAAAGCAAATCAGCTTGCCTGCCCCACCCAGCCTTCGCGCGATGGCCTCCGAGTGGCCTCCGAGCCCCAGCGTAGCGTCGGCGTAGACGCCCCCGGGACGCACCTTGAGAAAATTCATTGCATCGTCTAAAAGAACTGGCACATGTCGCGGTTCCTGCATCGCTCCTCCCCGCCTCATGCTCGACCCCTGAGGGTCTTTCGCAAACTCGTCGAACTAAAGTCCCAACTCCGCCGCCGCCGCCATCTCTTCCTTGGTCATCGGCCTTGCCTCTTCACGGAACTCGCTGGTGTTGACCACCTCGAGAATCGTGGTCTTCGCCACAATCGTGACCTCGCCGGTCATCCCCGCCTCTTCCCGCAAAATCTGCGGAAGAAGCAACCGGCCTTGCGCATCCATCTCGACTGTCTGGCCGAAACGGCTGGTGACATCCAAAAATCGCTGCCGGATCGGATTCGAAGCAGGAATCTTGTTCAGCTGCTCTTCCTTCTTGATCCATTCCTTCAAGGGATACAACTGAGCCCGCCTGCCGTCCGTGCTGGTGATGTAGAACTCGTTGCCAAATTCCCGGTCGACGACCGCCTTGTACTCCGTCGAAAGCTTCAACCGGCCCTTTTCGTCCATCCGAGTTGAGTGGCTTCCGCGAAACATAGTGTTTTTTACCGTGCAACCAAATTCGTGTGCTGCAGAGGAGGTGCATCAGCGTCTAAAGTGAGGTGTAAGGATCAGTTCGCCTCCCTTTCACTCCACTTTTAACCACTTCCGTCCACATCGTCTCGTGGCGTGTGCCGGGTGTAAAGACAAAACTTGGCTAAGCTCTACATCTTTCGTGGGAGACGTGTGGAAAACCCTACCTGTAGGTGGGAAAGGCCGTTGAGCCTCTAGGGAAAGGGTTGATGGTGAGGGTGCGGGGTGCAGATCCCCTCTTGTCGCAGAAGCTAGGCTCTGGTAGCGAAGAAAAGGCGAAGCGGAGCAGAATGAGTCAGCTATGCCGGCTGAGCAGCTTTTTTCTTGCGGTCCAGCAACCAGAGCAGGTACCCGAGAACCAGAAGATTGATCGCCAGCAGGCCGACGTGCAAAAGGGTGAAGCGGCGCACGATCTCATAGAGCTCCCAGGGCAGGAAGAGCACGGTGAGCGAGAGCGTGAGGTACTCGGCCCAGACCTTTTCAAGCATCAGGCCGATTCCCTCGGTAAGTGCGAGCCCGGAGTAGGCGAAGGTGGCAAAGCCGATCTCGCGGAGATGGTGCGTATCGATGGTGTCGACCTTCTCCATGAGCAAGCCGACGAAGCGGCCTTCCGGGTCAAAGCGCAGCGAGGTGGCGAGACGCATGGCCTCATCGCCCAGGTCACGATGTAGCAGGTGCAGCGCGCCGATGCCGACACAGAAGAAGAAGAGGCTTTTGCTGAGCTTGAACAGGCCGATCATGAGCAGCCCCTGATCGTGATCGGTGGCCGTCTTGACTGCTCCGGGATGATCCTGAATGGCTTGTTCGCTCATGGTCCGTTGGACTCCAGTTGACGCGCGCGGGACGCCAATGTCAACGGAACAAAGGTGTGTCTTGCGCGCCCAGCAAACCTGTTTCGGGCAAAGAACACAATCCGGTCTAGGGCATTCGACGTATCCAAGGAGCGCCCGAATTCTGGGTGGAAGTTCAAAAACTAGACGAATTCCAAAGGACGACTGAATGAACTTGCGCAAGATGTTGTTGGCCTCTACTGCCGCGGCTGTTCTGGCCCTTGGCTGCCTTACCGGATCGGCCCAGACGGACCCCACCGTGGGCGGCGCGGCCATGTACCCCACGAAGACCATCGTTGAAAACGCGGTTAATTCGCCGATCCACACGACTTTGGTAGCTGCGGTGAAAGCTGCCGGCCTGGTCGATACGCTGAACTCAAAGGGACCCTTCACGGTCTTTGCTCCTACCGACGACGCTTTTAACAAGCTGCCCGCCGGCACCGTGGACACGCTCGTAAAGCCGGAGAACAAAGACGCGCTGGTCAAGATCCTGACTTATCACGTGGTTAAGGGCAAGATCGATTCCAAGAAGCTGATGTCTGACATCAAGAAGGGTCACGGAACCGCGATGCTCACCACCGTGCAAGGCGAACAGCTGACCTTCACGATGCCGACCCCGGGCATGATCCTGATTACGGATGCCAAGGGTGGTACGGCCAACATCACCACAGCGGACGTATATCAGTCCAATGGCGTGATTCACGTCATCGACTCCGTGCTGATGCCAAACTAACTACCAGAAGCTTTCCAGAGGGGGTGACCCGTTCGGTCACCCCCTTGTCTCTGGGCCAGGCATCGCTCGACCAACCCTCCGTTTCGGGAGACTCAGGCCATCTACACTTCAGTAAGGGGAATCGAATCAAAAGCACCGAGCGAGTGTCATCCCCTGTGTCATACAGGACGCCGTTTCCGTCAGGACGGCGATCTGAGGATTTATTTGTATGCGCCATACGTTTACCGCAGAGCAGTGGCTTCCGTACCCCGTGGATGTTGTGTTCGCCTTTTTCTCCAGTCCGGAGAACCTGCCGCGCCTGATGCCGACATGGCAGAAGGCTCGCATCGAGGAGGCCACCTTTGTGGCGCCTCCTCCGCGCCCGATTGGATCCAGTCCTGCAGTCCGCCTGTTCGGCATTGCTGCCGGTGAAGGAACGCGGATAACACTCAGCTTTCGACCGTTTCCATTCTCCCCGGTGCGCGTACCCTGGGATGCCAAGATCGACCAGTTTGTGTGGAACGACCACTTTTGCGATGCGCAGTTGCGTGGCCCGTTTGCGTTCTGGCATCACTGCCATCGCGTCCAGTCCGAGACTCGCGCCAACGAGCGGGGCATTCAGACGGCCGGAACCGTGATTCATGACGAGGTGCAGTACGAGATGCGGCTTGGGGTGCTGGGCGAGTTCGCGAACCGTATGTTCATGAAGCGCCAGATGCGCAGCATCTTTGCGTACCGACAGAAGCGCACCGCGGAGTTGATTCCCCGGACGCTGCCGCGCATTGGCATCGCTTTGTAGCTGGTGGCCGGTCTCTGACTTAGCGAGCCGCGACGCTGCGGTGCTCATGCTCCTGCAGCAACATACGGATATGGGCGTCCGCCTTGACCATCGCCGCCTCGGCCGTCAGGCCATAGCGGGTGCGCAATGCGTCTACGCGCCCATGTTCGATGAAGGCGTCCGGCCAGCCGATGCGCACAACCGGCGTGGCGAGATCGAGGTCGCTCAGGCACTCGAGCAGTGCTGAACCGAAGCCTCCCGCCAGCACGTGATCTTCGAACGTAAAAAGAAGGCCGCAACGCCGGCCGTATCGTTCCACGCACTCGGAGTCGATAGGCTTGGCAAACTGCGGATCAATGAGCGCTGCGCTGAGTCCCTGGGCCTCCAGCATGTCGGCCAGACGCTCACCCTCTTCCATCATGCCGCCGAGTGCGAAGATGGCCACGTCGAAGCCTTCACGCAGCACCTCGGCGCGCCCGATTTCAAGCATCCGCGGTTGCGCCTTGATCGGAGTTCCCGGCCCAGTTCCGCGCGGATAGCGAATGGCGCACGGCCCGGAGTGCAGCATGGCGGTATACATCATGTCGGCCAGGCGGTCTTCATCGCGCGGCACCATATGCACCAGGTTAGGCACGTTGCGCAGATAGCTGATGTCGAACAAGCCGTGGTGCGTAGGGCCATCATCGCCCGAGAGTCCGCCGCGATCCATGCAGAAAACAACCGGCAGGTTTTGCAAGCAGACGTCGTGCACGATCTGATCGTAAGCGCGCTGCAGGAAAGTCGAGTAGATGGCGCAGAATGGCCTGTAGCCCTTGGTCGCCATGCCCGCGGCGAAGATGACCGCGTGCTCCTCCGCGATGCCCACATCGAAGTAGCGCGTGGGATGATGCGGACGAAACAAATCGAGCGCGGTGCCGTTGGGCATGGCGGCCGTAATGGCAACCACTTTGTCGTTCGTGTCGGCAAGCTTCACCAACGTCTCGGCGAACACCTCTGAGTACGTCTTTTGTGCATTCGGCTTCGTCTCGCCGGTCTCCGGATGATAGGGTCCGAGGCCGTGAAACTTCTTCTGGCCATCGAGCGCCGGTTGAAAGCCGCGGCCTTTCTGCGTAATCGCGTGAAGGACCACCGGCTTATTCTGCGTTTTCAGGAATTTAAATGTCTCAATCAGCAGAGGAAGATTGTGCCCATCGATCGGCCCGAAGTAGCTGAGGCCGAACTCCTCAAAGATCATGCCGCGTCCAACCAGGCCTTTCGCCGCCTCTTCGGCTTTGCGCGCCACGTGCAAAGCCGCCTTGCCTCCGAACTTTCCGACCAGCCCGACCGCTTTGTCGTGCAGATTGACGTAGGTGGCGTTTGTGGCGATCTTGTGGAAGTACTCCGCAATGGCGCCGACGTTCTTATCGATGGACCACTCGTTATCATTCAGCACGATGATGAGTCGCTTGGTCTGCGCCGCTACGTTGTTGAGCGCTTCAAACGAGATGCCGTTGGTAAAGGCGGCGTCGCCGGCCAGAGCCACAATATGTTCTTTGCCGCCGGACATATCGCGCGCTACCGCCATGCCCAAGGCTGCGCTCAGTGCGGTGCCGGCGTGGCCCGCGCCGTAACTGTCATGCTTGCTTTCGGTGCGCAGCATGAAACCGTTCAGGCCGTCCGGCTGACGAATCGTGTGGAATTGGCGCTCCCGCCCGGTGAGCAGTTTGTGCACGTAGGCCTGGTGGCTGACGTCGAAGATGAAGCTGTCTTCGGGAGTGTCAAAGACGTAGTGCATAGCAAGGGTAAGCTCGACCACACCAAGATTCGGCCCGATGTGTCCACCGGTTTTCGCTACGCTCTGGATCAGGCGCTCCCGAATCTCGGCGGCGAGTTCGGTAAGTTGCGGAATCGTGAGCCGTTTGACATCCGCCGGCGAGTTAATGGTCCCAAGAAAATGACTCATGCCAAGGTATAAACCCAAACTCCAACTATACGACGCGCTCTTCACCGGACCGGATTCGCCGTTCCTTCAGGTAGATGCCGGATGAACGGGACAGGTACAGATTTGAAGGCGGCTGTCTTACTCGGCCATGGCTTGCAGTACGACTGCGCTTGGCTGTTCGACGCGGAACTGCCCCTCCCAGCGAGCGACCACGGCACTCGCCAGGCAGTTGCCCGTCACGTTTACCATCGTTCGCGCCATGTCCATCAGCGCATCGATGCCAAGAATGACAAAGATGGGCTCGGTCGGCAGATGAAACGTCGCCGCGGTCCCCAGCAGCACGACCAGCGTCGCGCGCGGCACGCCGGCCACGCCCTTGCTCGTCAGGATCAGTGTGCCCATCATCAGCAGCTGTTCGCTCCAGCCCATGTGCACGCCGGCGGCCTGCGCAACGAAGATGCTCGCCAGCGCAAGGTACAACGTCGAGCCATCCAGGTTGAAGCTGTAGCCTGCCGGGATCACGAAGGCAACGATTCGCCGCGGTACCCCGAAGGCTTCCATGGACTCCATCGCACGCGGCAGAGCGGCCTCGCTGGTCGCGGTCGCGAAGGCGATCGTCGCAGGCTCCGCTACCGCCTTTAGGAAGCCGAGCACAGGTACCCGCGACACGATCGCCACCGGCAGCAACACCAGCAGCGCAAACACCGCCAGCGCTCCGTAGAACGTCAGCAGCAGCTTGGCAAGATTTACCAGCACGCCCAGGCCCATGTGCCCCACCGTAAAGGCCATAGCCGCGCCCACGCCGATCGGCGCAAAATACATTACGACGTTGGTGAACTTGAACATCACCTCGCTCAGGCTCTCGCACAACCGCATCACCGGCGCACGCTTAGCCTCAGACAGCGTGGCCAGCGCGATGCCAAAGAAGACCGCAAAGACGGCCACCTGCAGAATCTGTCCCTCGGCGATCGACTTCGCCAGGTTCTCCGGAAAGACGTGCAGCAGAAAGTCGTCCCAATGCGTCGGGGCCACATGCGCCAGAGACTCCGAGTTGGCTGCCACCGGGATCGCGAGGCCCACGCCCGCCTTCGAGAGATTGATCGCCACCAAACCAATCACCAGTGCGAACGTCGTCACAACCTCGAAGTACACCAGGCTCTTAATGCCCATGCGCCCGACCGATGTGAGGTCGCCATGGCCAGCGATGCCGGTGATCAGCGTCGCCAGGATGAGCGGCGCGACGATGGTCTTGATCAGGCGCAGGAAGATGTCTGAAAAGACCCGCAGACTCACGGCGAACGCCGGCGCATCAAAACCCAGCTCCGCGCCTGCCAGCATAGCGACGAAGATCCACGGTGTCAGCGTTCTACGGCGAACAGCATAGACAGCCAGGAGCAAGACCGCAAGCCAGCGCAGCACCAGCAGAGGCGCGCCCTGGCCGTGCTGCAAAGCGGCGCCGAAAGCCAGCAGCAAGGCTGCGAGGAAGAGGAGAACGCGGTCGTTCGAGGGCTTGGGCATTGGCTGGAGCATAGCAGCCACGAGCATCTCGCCGCGCGGAAATGACTTGCGCGCGCACGCTGTCGTAGCATCGTGCCATGGCTCGCCCTGTCCGTTTCGTTCTGCTGGCGCTCGCTGCCTCTTTGAGTCCGGCCGCGAACCGCGCCCAGCAGCCCGCGCTGGGAGTCATCCCCGGCATGGCTCCACCTTCGGCCAGTTCGGCCGACTCCGCGGCGAAGACCGGAACCCAAACCGGGATTCAGCCCGGCTACGTGCTCGTCAGCCCCATCGTCCAGCCCACGCTAAGCCCCGGCGTCATTACCTTGCTCGAGCTCGAAGGCCGGTTTTCACAGGAGACCATAGAGGGCGGCGGCAGGGCCTTCGTTAGCTGGTTTGCGGACGATGCCGTCACCCTCAGCAACGGAAAGCCCGCGGTGCTTGGCCGGGGCGCGATCGCGCAGACCGCCAACTGGGACCCCAAGGCCTACCAGCTCAGCTGGGTTGCGCAAGGCGCGCAGATGGGACCGTCGAACGACATGGGCTTTACCTGGGGCCGCTACGAAGGCCACGCCACCGATCGCAACGGAAAGCCCATCGTCACCTCCGGCCGCTACATCACCATCTGGAAGAAGCTGCCGAACGGAAGCTGGAAGGTGGCCATGGACGCCAGCGCCGACGAGCCGCCCTCCTCTGGCGACTGCTGTGCGCTGCCCAAGCCGTAGGGCGTCCAAGCGCATAGTCCGATCCGAAGCTGCTTGCGTGAAGATAGATTCAGACGGAAATTCCTCAGATTCATAGGCATATCTGGAAAAGTGGGTACCTCTGCTACGTCTTTCGTGAGGAATGTGCACACAAAGTGGCAGAGTAGACCCCGCTGGCCGTGAGTACCATCTTCCTGAATGCTAGGGACGTTCCCCAGAGAGGAGATGCTGCGCCTCGACGCGCTTGAGCGTTTCGAACTGATTGAGGCTCCCGAGGATCCGGCGCTCGAGGAGATTACAGCGCTTGCCGCTGAGATCTGTGTCACGCCCATGGCGGGTCTCTCGCTGGTCGGCCCGGATGCGGTTCACTTCCTGGCTCGCTTCGGCCCCGGTCCGGCGCGCGTGCCCCTGGGTCGCACGCCTTGCGAAACCTCCATCCGCGGAGAGGGCGTGTATGAGATCACCGACGCGCGCTACCACAAGGACTTCCGCCCCGATGGCATCCTGATCTCCGGCCGCGCCTACCGCTTCTACGCTGGTGCGCCGCTCATCACGCCCGACGGCGTGCCGCTCGGCTGCCTCTTTGTTCAGGACTCTGTGCCGCACACCCTGAACGCACGGCAGAAGCGTGCACTCGAGACGCTCAGCCGCCAGGTAGTTACCCGCTTCGAGCTCAACGCACGCATGCGCGTTATGGACCGGGATGGGCGCGCGCGGCAGCGGGTGGAGTCCGCGCTCACCGTTGAACGCAATTTCGTCGCCACCGTGCTCGATACGGTCGATGCGCTGGTCGCCGTCTTTGACACCGCAGGCCGGATCGTTCGCCTGAACCGGGCGTGCGAGCAGGCCTCCGGATACGGCTCCGACAAGCTGGTCGGGGGATATCTGTGGGACAGACTGATCCCTGCGGCGGACATGCCGGAGTGCATCTCTACCTTTGAAAAGCTGCGTGGCGGACGCTTCCCGGTGGCCTACGAGAACCACTGGCGGCACCGCAACGGATCTCTCCACCGCATCGCCTGGTCAGCCACGGCGTTGGTTGACACCCAGGGCCAAACCACCTTCATCATCGCCACGGGAATCGACATTACGCTGCAGCATGAGGCCGAGGTCACGCTCCAGCAGAGCGAGGCTCGCTACCGGCAGCTGGTTGAGGGCTCGCTGGGCATGGTTTGCACGCACGATCTAAAAGGCGTGCTGCACTCGGTAAATACGCATGGTGCGGAATGTCTCGGCTTCTCCGTCGACCAGATGATCGGCCAACCTCTAAGCAACTTCATGCCCGAGAGCCACCGAGCCGGCTTCAAGCGTTACCTGCGCAACATGAACGAAACTGGCGAAGCCCAGGGACGGCTTCACCTCTGCCATCGCGACGGCGACATCCGCGTCGTCGCCTTTCGCAACAAGCTCATCCAGGTGCCGGACAAGGCTGCCTACGTCCTCGGGTTTGGCGTCGACATCTCCGAGCAGGTGCGCGCGGAAGAGAAGCTGCGCGCGCTGACCGACCAGTCCGACTCCGTTCTGGAGTCGGTCGGAGACGGCATCTACGGGCTCGATCTTGCCGGCCGGATTACGGTCGTCAACCCTGCCGCCGCGCAGATGCTCGGCTATAAACCGAACGAGTTGCTCGGCCGCAAGTTCCACGGACTGATCCACCATACCCGCACCGACGGTACACCCAACCCGATCGAGGAGTGTTCGATCCTTGGCTCGATCAAGAATCTGAGTACGGTCCGCGTTGCAAACGAGGTCTTCTGGCGCAAGGACGGCACCAGCTTTCCGGTCGAATACGTGGCCCGCCCGCAGATCGGCTCCGCTGCTAACAAGCGGGACGGGGAGGCCATCGGCGTGGTCGTCGCGTTTACCGACACCACCGAGCGCAGCGCCCTCGATCGGATGAAGGATGAGTTCATCTCCACCGTCTCCCATGAGCTGCGTACGCCGCTCACTTCGCTGCGCGCGGCTCTTGGACTGGTCACCGGAGGCGCCCTGGCGACCCGGCCGGACAAAATACAGCAAATGCTCGAGATCGCCATCGGCAACACCGACCGGCTGATCCGGCTGGTGAACGACATTCTCGACATCGAGCGCATCAGCAGCGGCAACTCGGAGCTGCACGCCGTCATGTTCTCCGCAAAGGCTATGATGGAGCGCGCGATCGGCCTGCAGCAGGCAGCGGCGATGAAGACCAACCTGCGCTTCACCGTCCAGAGCGATGGGGCCGAGGTTTTCGGCGACCCCGATCGCATTCAGCAGGCGCTCGCGAACCTGATCTCGAACGCTATCAAGTACTCTCCGCAGGGAGGCGAGATCACCCTTACTGCGTGCAGGATCGACGAGCATGAGGCGCAGATCGACGTAAAGGATCAGGGCCGTGGTATTCCTGCCAGTAAAATGGATTCGATTTTCGAACGTTTTCAGCAGGTGGACGCCTCGGACTCGCGCGACCTGGGAGGCACAGGGCTAGGCCTGGCGATCTGCCGAAGCATTCTCACCCAACATGGCGGCCGCATCTGGGTCACAAGTCCTCCCGGCGAGGGCGCGACCTTTCACTTCACCCTGCCCATCCACCCCAGCGGCTACCTACGTTAGTTAACCTTCCCTTTCGGCTTTCCTTCTGGTACAGTGCAGATTGAGTACCATAGGGACCCAGAGTCCCGCGGCAAACGTTTGTTTGCCGTAACTTGTAAACGGATAAGCAGGTTTCAGACATGGCGAAGGCGATGTGGAACGGCCACTTACTGGCTGAGAGCGAGACCACCGAAACGGTAGAGGGAAACCTTTATTTTCCGGAAGAGTCCGTGAATCGTAGCTACTTCAGACCCAGCTCCACTACCTCGAGCTGTCCTTGGAAGGGGCAGGCACGGTATTACACCATTTTGGTAGACGGCCAGGAAAATCCGGATGCCGCCTGGTATTACCCCGATCCGAAACCCGCCGCTCGCAACGTCAAGCACCACATCGCCTTCTGGCGTGGCGTCGAAGTGACGAAGTAGACCTCCGCCGCAAGAGCGTCCTTCGTCAGTAGGCCTGAGCCTGGTCGAGGGGCAGACGAACCTCAAAACAGGTTCCGCGCTCAGTACACTCCACACGCAAAAAGCCGGAATGCTTGTTGACGATCCGGTGAGCCGTATCCAACCCCAGGCCCAACCCCTTTCCGGGAGCCTTGGTCGTGAAAAACGGCTCAAAGATCCGCGTCTGCAGCTCCTGTGGAATCCCCGGGCCTGTATCCCAAATCTCCACGGTGGCCATCTGTCCCTGCAGCTTCGTTCGCAGACGCAGGGTGCCACCCGCGGGCATGGCGTCCAATGCATTCTCGATCAGCACTGTCCATACCTGGTTCAACTCACTGCCGTAAGCGCTGATCTCCGGCAGCTCCGAGTCGAAATTCATCTCGACGCGGATATTGGCAAGCCGCGAGCCGAACATGCTCAAGGTATTCTCGATCGACTGCGCCAAATCTACATCCTGGATCGGCGCCTGATCCATGTACGAGTAGTCTTTGATCGCCGAGATCAGATCGAAGATGCGCACGGTCGAGTCGACGATCGTCTCCGCCATTCGCTCCACACGCAACGAACTCGCAAACGTCGCCATCGCCGGCCCGATAACCTCTGAGGGAAACTTCCCTGCGAAGGCGTCCAGACTGTCGAGCGGGAAGCGAGTCTCGGCAATGGTCGGAGCGATGCTCCAGGCCTCCGGCACTCCATGCTGCTGCAGCCAGGCCAGCACCTTGGCTTCACGGTCGGCGAGTGCGAGCGGCCCAGCTGGCGGCTCGGGATCCCGTGCGAAGTACTCCGCCATCTCGGTCCGGGTATGCGTTGCCCAGGTGTGCAGCTGCTCGCACGTGTCAGTGGAGTGGCAGCTTGCGCCAAGCAGATATTTCTTGTCGCCGTAGTCGCGCAGCTCGGCAAAGAGCGAGGCCGCCGAACGCTGCGCGGCTGACGCCGGATTATTTAGCTCGTGCGCAAGATTCGCCGCGAGCTTGCCTAAAGCCGTCAGCTTCTCGGCCTGCTGCTCCATGCGCGTAATTTCACGCACCCGGTCCAGCATGGCGCTCACGCAGCGCTGGCCCATCGAGGGAATCGCCTGCAGCATCTCCGGAAACAGAGACTGGTGAATGTCCAGTACCCAAACCGGCCCGGTCGTATACCCATCGCCACCGTAGCTTTTCATCCGCGAGAACGGCAGCATCCCCGTCATCTGCCCCGCCCGCCCTATAAACAGGGCCATCGGCCCCGAGTGCCGGCGGCGTACATGAATTTCGCCGCGCAGAATGAAGTTCAGGTTGCAGGCAGGCTCGGCCTCGCGAAAGATGAGCGCACCAGTCTCGCCGATTCTTTCCACGCCATGCCTCGCCAGCCACGCATACTCCTCATCGCTCAAGCCGTGCAGCGGCCCGATCGTGCGCAGCGCCTCCACGATCTCCGCGAGAGGAGTCGGTTCGGCCGGAGCCGAAGGCGCCGAGTAGGCGTCGGAGTTCATCATCATCGGGGGAGTGGTCGAGGTCGCCATAACGGTATGATGCTTCTACGCAAGCCGCGACGCTTTGGTTCACAGGCCGGCAAGCTGCATTTAGGCCTTCACGACCGCGCCCTCCTGCACCTTCACCGGATCCAGGAACGGCATACCGGCACGGAGCGTCGCACCCACGGTTTCGATTTTATCGTTGGACTCGGCCTGGCGAAACTTCGCGAACTCGTGCCGGCCCGTCTCGTTCTCGTCGATGAAGCGCTTGGCAAAGCTGCCGTCCTGGATCTCCGCGAGCAGCGCCTTCATGTTTTTCTTTGTCTCTTCGGTCACGATGCGCGACTGGGCGAGATAGCCGCCCCACTCCGCCGTATCCGAAATCGAATGGTTCATATAAGCCAGGCCGCCGCGGTACATCAGATCAACGATCAGCTTCAACTCATGCAGGCACTCGAAGTAAGCCAGCTCCGGCTGGTACCCGGCCTCGACCAGCGTCTGGAATCCCGCCTTGACCAGAGCCGCGGTGCCTCCGCAAAGAACTGCCTGCTCGCCGAAGAGGTCCGTCTCCGTCTCTTCCGTGAAGGTCGTCTCGAGCACACCGGCGCGCGTGCAGCCGATCCCCTTGGCATAGGAAAGCGCCAGCGCCAGTGCGTGTCCACTCGCATCCTGCTCCACGGCCACGAGCGCAGGAACCCCGCCGCCCTCAGTAAACACCTCGCGCACGCGATGCCCTGGAGCCTTCGGCGCGGCCATTGAGACGTCAACGCCTGCCGGCGGTGTAATCGTCCGAAAGCGAATGTTGAAACCATGCGCGAACATCAAAGTCGCATCGGGCTTCATGTTCGGCGCGATGTCCGCCTCGTAGACCTTCGCTGCCGTCTGGTCGGGCGTTAGATTCATAATCACATCGGCCCACTTGCTCACCTCGGCCACCGTGTCGACAACAAGCCCGGCGTTGCGCGCGCGCTCCGCATTCTTCGACTCCGGCCGCAGCCCTACCCGAACATCCACGCCCGAGTCCTTCAGATTCAGCGCGTGAGCGTGGCCCTGCGAGCCGTAACCGATGATGGCAACCTTCTTCGCCTGGATAAGTGTGAGGTCTGCGTCTGCGTCGTGATAAGTCTTTGCCATGGAGCTCCTAATCTTTCTTTTGTTTTTCTGCTTCAATTTTAGTAGCCGCATAATGCGGCGGCGCTGGACTTCGATCGTTGTCCTTCACGGCTCGCTTTCTTCCTCGTGCACATCGTCAAACTCGTTTGGAAGAATCTCCGTCAGCGATAGTTTGTCCTCAAAGTCCGGCCCCTGCGCGCGGTCCTTGGTCCCGCTCCCCGCACTTGAGCCCAGAGCTTTAATCACCCGGCTGGTATGGTGACCGCGCCGCATCGCCATGCGCCCCGTGCGCGACGTCTCAAGAATGCGAAAGCCGCTTTCCGTGATGACCTGTACCAGCCCTTCAATCTTCGAGGCCGAGCCCGTGAGCTCCAGCATGATCGACTCCGGCGCAAGATCGACCACCCGCGCCCGAAACACATTCGCGAGCTCGAAGATTTGCGAGCGCGACTGCGCGCCGTGCGGCGTCGTCGGCCCGGCCGCCACTTTGAGCAGACACAACTCCCGCACGACGGCCTCCGTACGATTTACCTCATCCACATCGACCGTCGTCTCTAGCTTGTAGAGCGACGCCTTGATGCGGTGCGCGGCATGCTCCGGAGCCTCGCAAACGATGGTCATCCGCGAGGTGTCAGGGCGCTCCGACTCGCCTACGGTGAGCGAAACGATATTGAGATTCAACCGACGAAAGAGCGACGCAACGCGAGTCAGCACGCCTGGCCTATCCTGCACAAGAGCGACAAAGGTGTGAAGCATGGTGCCCCTTTCAATAGCGTTTGTAGGGAAGGAACTTGCCGCTCATCGAGATCTTCACACGATCTCCCTTCGGATCCGGCTCCCGCTCGATCGACATGTTGAAGTCGATCGCGCTCATAATACCGTCGCCAAACTCCTCCGCGATCAGATGCTTCCATGTCGGGCCAAAGTTCATCACCAGTTCGTAAAAGCGATAGATCAGCGGATCGGTGGGAGGCATGATGATCCCTTCACCACGGTTCGGCGGCTCCGTCAGCAAAGCCGCATCGGCAGGCTCCAGTTCAAGCAGCGTCACAGCCTTGGCGGCCTCCTCTGCGTTCAGCGGAAATTGGCCGAGCAGAGCAGCAGTGTAGACAATCGGCGAGCTTGAACCAAGCGCCGCGGCAATCGCTGTCCACTTCAAGTTAAGACGTCGCTTCGCTGTGAGAATGCGTTCTGTAAGATCGTGGCGTGCGCTCATCGTAAGCTCCTTCAATTTTCAAACAGAGAATGATTGATTGCTGTTCTGCTGCCTCGGCATCAAGGATGCGCGGTCGAGTACGGTACATCGGGATCCCAGAGCCTGGTCTCGGTATTGTCGGCGTGGCGAAGGACGCCCTCATCCCATCGAGGATTTTTGTAGTCGCCGAGCGTGAAATCTCCTGCGCCATGATAGCTGGCTTCGCACGGCAGAGGACCTTTGATGTACTTTTCGCTGGCGCACTTGCCCCCGCGATAGACATGGAACCAGACGACCGGCTTGCGCGCATCGATGAAGCTCTGCGGCAGATGCAGCGCGTCGAAGCTGCGATCTCGTGCCGCATCGCGGAACTCCCACAAAATCGCCGAGATCTCCGCATCGGTCGCGTCGGACTTGGTCGTCAGCGTCAGCGTGTCGTTGTCCTGATGAAAAAGCTTGACCGCAGGAGGAGCAACCGACGGCCGTGCCGGGTATCCTGGCCTATCGGATGCTGCACCCGGAGCAGGTGGCTGCGAACTCTTGCAGCTGGCCAAGACCAGAGACAAGACCAGGACGGCCAGCGCAGGTCTGCCCTCTTGGAGCGTCATTTATGCGTCCTCCGCCGTCTCAAGCAGCGGGTCCTGATACGGCCGCCGCACCATCTCATGCAAGGCCGCACCCGGAGCAATCATGGGATAAACACCATCTTCCTTCTCGACCTGGAAGTTGATCAGAAACGCCGCTCCGCTGGTTCTTGCTTTTGTAACCGTTTCAGTAACAAATCTGCGTTGACTTACCTGCGCGCCGGCGATTCCATGCGCCTGAGCCAGCATCACGAAGTCCGGCGACAGGATGGGCGAGGCCGAATAGTTCTTGTCATAGAAGGCCTCTTGCCACTGCCGCACCATGCCGAGAAACCCGTTGTTGATCACCGCAATGTTGATTGCCAGGCCTTCCTGCACAATCGTTGAGAGCTCCGCCGCTGTCATCTGGAAGCCGCCGTCCCCGGCGATCACCCACACATCTTTTTTTGGACAAGCGAACTTGGCTCCGATGGCCGCAGGCAGCGCAAAGCCCATTGTCCCCAGGCCGCCCGAGGTTACGAGCGAGCGCGGAGCTTCATGCTTGAAGTACTGCGCCTCCCACATCTGATGCTGACCCACATCTGTAACAATCACGGTATCTTTTTCACGGCCGGCGGCCACGGCCTCGCGCCAAATATCGTTGATCACGTGCGCGGCATACAAGTGTCCGTTGTCCGGCAGGTTCTGGATATCCCGCACCGCCGCTGTGCCCTTGCTGGCGTTGATCTCATTCAGCCAGGATCGGTGAGCAGAAGCTTCTGCTCCCACCAGCGGCAGCAGCGTTTGCAGCACTGCCTTCAAGTCTCCGATCAGAGCCGAGTCCACACGCACGTTCTTTGAAATCTCGCTGGGGTCGATCTCAATATGAATCTTCTTCGCATCCGGAGCATAGTGCGCCAGGTTGCCGGTGACGCGATCGTCAAACCGCATGCCAAAGGCGAGCAGCAGATCGGCCTGTTGAATCGCATGATTGACCCAGCTCTCGCCATGCATCCCCATCATGCCCAGAGACAACGGGTGCCCCGCCGGGATCGAGCCCAGGCCGAGCAACGTTGAAGCAATAGGAATTCCTAGCCGCTCTGCAAACGCCAGCACCTCGGTCTCGGCGCCTGACTGTGCAATGCCATGCCCAGCCAGAATGACCGGCCTGGCCGAGGCAGCGATTAACTCCACCGCCTCGCGTATGGAGGGCGAATCAGCCGTCAACGCTGAGGCCCGCATAGGATGCGGGCGTACCTTGGCCGGCGCCGCCGCCTCAAAGTCGAAGCCCGCCGAAGCCTGCTGCGCGTCCTTGGTAATGTCGATCAACACCGGCCCGGGTCTTCCACTGGTCGCGATCTGAAATGCAAGCCGCACCGTGGCAGCGATATCCTCCGCGCGCGTCACGAGGAAGTTATGTTTGGTAATCGGCAGCGTGATGCCCGTGATGTCGACTTCCTGAAATGCGTCCGAGCCGAGCACCTTCGAGGACACCTGCCCCGTAATCGCGATGACCGGAATGCTATCGAGCATAGCGGTAGCAATGCCGGTCACAAGATTCGTCGCACCTGGCCCGGAGGTCGCCATACACACGCCGACGCGACCCGACGCGCGCGCATAGCCGTCCGCCATGTGACTTGCTCCCTGCTCATGCCGCACCAGCACATGATGGATCGTCGGAAACTTGCGCAACGCATCGTAGATCGGCAGGATCGCTCCGCCGGGATAGCCGAAGACAGTCGTGGTGCCCTCGCCGGCAAGCGTGGCCCAGAGGATTTCGGCGCCGGTAAGTTGCGGTTGCATATGGTTCTTCTCCGTCATCTTCTCTCCTTCATTAGGTCGTGACCGCGCCTTCGCTGGCGCTACTGACACTCGCCGCGTATTTCGCAAAGACGCCACGCGTATATCGAGGTTCCGGCGCCCGCCACGCAGACAGACGGGCAGCAATCTCAGTCTCCGCGACCTCCAGCGTCAGCATCCGCTTCGGAATATCGAATGTAATCCGATCTCCTTCCTGCACGATTGCGATCGGACCGCCCAGGAATGCTTCCGGCGCCACATGCCCCGCCATCAACCCGCGCGTCGCTCCGGAAAACCGTCCGTCGGTCAGCAGCGCCACCGTCTCCGACAGCTCTGGAATTCCCTTGATCGCCGCTGTCACCGCGAGCATCTCGCGCATGCCCGGGCCGCCGCGCGGACCTTCGTAGCGAATCACCAGGATGTCGCCGGGATTGATCGTGCCCGCTTCAACCGCCGCGTGACACAGATCTTCTGAATCAAACACTCGCGCCGGACCAGTGTGATGAATGCGTTCATGTCCAGCCACCTTGATCACCGCGCCCTCGGGAGCCAGGTTGCCCTTCATAATGACCAGCCCGCCGGTCGGCTTCAACGGCTTGTCCCAGTTGAGAATTACCTGCTGGCCGGACGTCTCCTTCGCGAGCGCGGCCTCTTCGAAGATCGTCCTGCCACTTACCGTCGGCGCGTCCTGCAACATGCCGCGCTCCCTCATTCGTGCAGCGAGCACGCGGGATCCTCCCGCATCCTGGTAGTCCTTCGCAACGTATTTGCCGCCCGGCGAGAGATCGCAGATAAACGGTGTCCGCTCTGAAATGGCATCGAAATCATGCATGTCTAAAGGAATGGACAACTCGCGCGCGATCGCAATCAAATGCAGCACCGCGTTGGTCGACCCACCTGACGCGCACACCGCGGCAATGGCATTCTCAAGCGCCGCCCGCGTCAAAATCTTTGACGGACGCATATCGTTCCGGCACAGATCAAGGATCATGCGTCCCGCCTCACGGCTCGCAACCGCCTTGGCCGGGTCCATCGCCGGCACACCGGTCAGATTGAACGGCGAGATACCCAGGAACTCACCCGCCATGGCCATCGTGTTCGCCGTAAACTGTCCCCCGCATGCGCCCGGTCCAGGACACGCCGCGGCCTCTAAATCCTCTAGTTGTTGATCGCTGATCTTGCCCGCCGCATGTGAGCCCATACCTTCAAATACGTTTAAAATCGTTATGTCCTTGCTCGAGCCGTCAGCCTGCTTCAGCCGCCCGGGCGCGATGCTTCCGCCGTACAGCATGATCCCCGGAATATCCAGGCGCGCCATCGCCATAATCGTACCGGGCATGTTCTTGTCGCAGCCAGCGATGCAGACAATGCCGTCGAACAAATTGCCGCGAGCGACGAGTTCAATCGAATCCGCGATCACCTCGCGCGAGACCAGGCTCGCCTTCATGCCTTCAGTGCCCATCGTAATGCCGTCCGAAATCGTCACCGTGTTAAATTCCATCGGCGTGCCCCCGGCTTCGCGAATGCCCTGCTTGACTGCCTCCGCGACATCGCGCAGATGAAAGTTACACGGGCCAATCTCCGTCCAGGTATTGGCTATGCCAATAATCGGTTTATGCAGGTCTTCTTTCGAGAAGCCCACACCGCGCAGATAAGAACGCGCCGCAGCGCGGGATGGTCCTTCCGTCAATGGGATCGAGTACTTTTTCGGATTCACTTCATTGCTCAAATGTTCTCTCCTACAGATTTCTAAGCCCGTGCAGCAAGCCAGAACTCTCGATCGTGTGCCGCTTCAAATGCATCCAGCTCAGCCTCATGCCGCAGCGTAAGCCCAATGTCATCCAGCCCATTCAGCAAACAATATTTGCGAAACGGATCGATACCGAAGCGCGCCTGAAATCCTTCGCTATCAACCACCGTCTGCGCCTCAAGGCTGATCGTGATTGTATGTCGTGGATCTACCGAGCTTCGATGCGTAAGCAGGTTCACCTCGTCTTCACTCAGCCGCACCAGGATCATGCCGTTCTTTCCCGCATTTGAAAAGAATATGTCCGCGAAGCTTGGTGCGATCACGGCAAGAAACCCGAAGTCCGTAAGCGCCCACGCCGCATGCTCTCGCGAACTTCCACAACCGAAGTTCTTGCCTGCAATAAGAATCTTTGCAGCTGCATACTGCGGCTGATTCAGAACGAAGCCGGGCTCAGGCTCCCCTGTGTGCGGACCTTCCTGAATACGCCGCCAGTCAAAGAAGAGAAACTCACCATAGCCGGTACGTTCAATACGCTTGAGGAACTGCTTCGGAATAATCTGATCCGTATCGATGTTCGAGATATCGAGCGGCGCCGCGGTGGAAGTAAGCATGTTGATCGGTTGCATTAGCGCGATCCTCCCGAAGCCAGCATCTGATCGACATCGAAGATTGGTTCCGGTACGACAGAGCTTGCTTCCTTGAACGCCCACTGGCGGACATCGGTAAGATGGCCGGTGATAGCCGCTGCTGCCGCCATCACCGGCGAGACAAGATGCGTCCGGCTGCCGCGCCCTTGGCGACCTTCAAAGTTGCGGTTACTCGTCGAAGCACAACGCTCACCCGGCGCGAGAATATCCGGGTTCATGCCCAGGCACATGCTGCAGCCAGGCTCACGCCAGTCAAAGCCCGCCGACTTGAAAACAAGATCGAGCCCCTCTTGCTCGGCCTGCGTCTTAACCGATTGCGAGCCGGGAACCACCATCGCCTTCACTGAAGTTGAAACATGATAGCCGCGCACCAGCTTCGCCGCCGCACGGAGATCTTCGATCCGCGCATTCGTGCAGGAGCCGATGAACACGCGGTCGACTGCGATCTCCTGCATCGGCGTTCCGGCCTTCAGGTCCATATACTCGAGCGCGCGATTGAAGTTGTTGCGATCTGCTTCGCTCGCATCGGAGGCCAGTGTCGGCACGCTTCGATCAATGCCCGTGACCATGCCTGGACTTGTGCCCCAGGTCACTGTCGGGGTTAAGGCTGCGGCATCAATGGTAAGCTCACGGTCAAAACGCGCGCCGTCGTCAGTGGCCAGCGTCGACCATTGCGCCACGGCTTCGTCCCACGGAAAAGCAAACGCCGGACCTCCTACATCTTCAGAGGCCTGACGGATTTCCGCCGAGGGCGAAAAGCGACGGCCTTTCAGATACGCGAAGGTCGTCTGGTCCGGAGCAATCATGCCTGCGCGCGCGCCTGCTTCGATCGACATGTTGCAGATCGTCATCCGTCCTTCCATCGAAAGCGCACGGATCGCCGAGCCGGCATACTCAACCACATAACCTGTCGCGCCCGCCGTGCCGATTTCGCCAATGATGTGCAGCACAATATCTTTTGCCGTCACGCCGACCGGAAGCTCACCCTCCACATTAATGCGGAACGTCTTTGGCTTGTCCTGGGGCAGTGTCTGCGTGGCCATTACATGTTCCACCTCGCTGGTGCCGATACCGAAGGCGAGCGCGCCGAACGCTCCATGCGTTGAAGTGTGCGAGTCGCCACAGACGATCGTCATGCCAGGCTTGGTCAGACCCAGCTCCGGTCCGATGATGTGCACAATGCCCTGCTCCGGAGACTGCACGTCATACAGCTCTACGCCGAACTCCGTGCAGTTGCGCCGGAGCGCATTCACCTGCTTGGCGGCAATCTGATCAACAATATGTAACCGATCCTGAACAGATGAAGTTGGCACGTTATGATCGACCGTCGCGACCGTGCGATTGGGCCGACGCAGTCTGCGACCAGCCATGCGCAGACCGTCAAATGCCTGCGGACTTGTGACCTCGTGCACCAGGTGCAGGTCGATGTAAAGGATCGAGGGCTCGTTCGCAGGCGCAGCTACCAGATGCTGATGCCAGACTTTCTCAAACAAGGTGCGGGGACTCGTGTTCGTGGCTTGCATATGTTTCCTCAGAGATGAACTTAGAACGATGGCCGCTTCGGCAAGGGCCTGGCTTCTTCGGGAGCAGCGCTGCCGCCGCCCGGAACGGGCACCGGATGCGGCGTGCCGTCGGGGTCAATCAGAATTGCAGCAGTGATCTTCTGCACGGTTCCCGAACCCGGCAACGGCCTCGACATCCAGCGCGTCAGCGAGCGCACCAGCGGCGGCGGCAGGTGCCCGGGGTCTTCACTCGAGCCCGGCAGAATTTTGCTGAACAGCGGCTTATTCGTAAAAATCCAGAGCGTGTATTCGGCGGCCGGGTCATCGGTCGGCCGCGACTCGCGAATCCAGTCGATGGCAGCAAAGGCGATCAGCGGATCCTTCGCATTCAGGTCCGTCCAGATCAGTCCGCGCGACGTACGAAAGTGAAATACCGAACCTGTCACGGTGATGTAACGATTTTCATCCGCGATGACTTGACCCGGAATCGTTAGAAAATCGTAGATGGCCTGCGCTAGCGTCTTATGCGTCGGCGCCTTAGGGTCGGTCGGGTTCGGCCCCCAGAAGGACTGTGGCGCGGTGAAGTTCGTCTCGAGAAACGGCAGAAACTCCGGGTCTTGAATCAACTCGTGCTCGCGCCCGTTCTCAGGAGGAGGCGAGTACTGCCACATCCACTCAAGGTTTGCTGAGCGCTTCTTTTCTTTCTTCTGCTTGGGAGGGATTGGCGGCTCACCCAATAACTGCGCCCGTGCGGCAGGTGCGAGGACAGACGATAGCAGCGCCGCGAGCAGAACCTGCTTCAACCTCAACATGCTCATGACTGCCCAGCCCAGTACTTGCGCTTCTGCTGCCGGCGCACTGCTCGCTCCTTGGACCCCGATAGATAAAGGACCAGGTTGCCGATGAAGCAAAACGTAACCGCCCCGAGCACAATCACCGGCCACGGATACCCTCGCGCACATTCGATCGCGCACGCCGTCATCACAGCGGCGTTCAGAAGCAGGTAACGCATTTTGGGTGAAAAGCTCATAACGATTTCCTACGAATCAAACTGCATGGAGCGATTGCCGGCGATCTATCGACTCCGTCAAGACATGATGGACCAGCTTGCCCATCTCCGTAGTCGAGACCAGCGTCTGCCCAGGCTCTGATGCGCGCGCCAGATCCGCCGTGCGATGTCCCGCGGCAAGCACCTGACGCACTGCCTGCTCGAGCCCCGCGGCCTCGTTCTCCAAATGCGCCGAGTGACGCAAAACCATTGCCGCAGTCAGGATCGCACCCAATGGATTTGCCTTACCCGTACCCGCAATGTCCGGCGCAGAACCATGTACCGGCTCGTATAAATTCACCGCGCCGCCAATCGTCGCTGAAGGCAGCATGCCGAGCGAGCCCGTAATGACAGCCGCCTCGTCCGACAAGATATCGCCAAACAAATTCTCCGTGAGCACGACGTCGAAGTTGCGCGGCGTGTTCATCAGGTGCATCGCCATCGAGTCCACCAGCTGATGTTCGAGCGTCACACCCGGGTACTCCTGTGCGACCTCCGTTACCGCGGCCCGCCAAAGCTGCGATACTTCAAGCACGTTGGCCTTATCGACGCTCGTCACTTTCTTGCGACGCCGTTCCGCAAGATCAAACGCCACACGCGCCACACGCACCACCTCGGCCTTGGTGTAGCGCATCGTGTTGATCGCCTCACCTCCGCCATTCGAGGTCTCAGCACGATCCCACCAGCGCGGCGCGCCGAAGTACAAGCCGCCCAGCAGTTCGCGCACAAACAGGATGTCCGCTCCCTCCGTCACCTCCGGCCGCAGCGGCGAGTTCCCGCTCAGCGCCGCATACGCCACCGAGGGACGCAGATTTGCGAATCCGCCCAGCGCCTGACGAATCTGTAGCAGCCCGGCCTCGGGACGTTTGTCCGGCGGCAGCGATCCATAGCGGTTGTCGCCCACCGCACCCAGCAGCACCGCATCGGCGTCCAGCGCTAATGCGAGCGTTGTATCCGGCAATGGGGAGCCCGTCGCGGCGATCGCCACCCCACCAATCAGCCCGGGCAAAAACTCAAAATCGTGTCCACTCAGCTCGGCTACAGCGCCCAGAATTTTCGTCGCCTCTTCAGTCACCTCAGGACCGATGCCGTCGCCCGCGAGCACTGCTAATCTCAGCTTCATCAATCGTCCTTTCCCAAGCAAATGGCCGTCATCAGACCGTCATGATCGATTCGTCCGGCTTCAGTAAACTGAGCAGATCCTGGTCGTAGATTGCTTTTTTACGATCCGCCAGCGCTGTAAAACGCGTGTACACCTGGTCCAGCTCAGCCCGGCTGACCGCATGCCCCAACTCCGCCAAACGCTGCTCCAGCAGCCGCCGCCCGCTATGTTTGCCCAGTACCAGGTTGGTCGCGGGCACACCCACCGACTCCGGCGTCATAATCTCATACGTCAGCGGGTTGGCCAGTACGCCATGCTGGTGAATGCCCGATTCATGCGCAAACGCGTTCGCACCGACGACCGCCTTGTTCGGCGAACAGCCGAAGCTGATCAACTCCGCCAGCAAGCGGCTGGTCGGGTAAAGCTGTTTCATCTCGATGCTGTTGGCAAACGGATACCGGTCGCGGCGCGTGGCCAGCGCAGCCGCAATCTCCTCAAGCGCGGCATTGCCGGCACGCTCACCGATGCCGTTGACTGTGCACTCCACCTGCCGCGCCCCGCCCTCGACGCCCGCCAGCGAGTTTGCGACGGCCATGCCCAGATCATTGTGGCAGTGCGTTGAAAACACAACGCGTTCCGAGTCCGCAAGCTCCCGCCGCATGCGCGAAAACAGCGCCTTGTACTCCTCCGGCGTGGTGTACCCGACCGTGTCGGGCAGATTGATCGTCGTCGCACCGGCCTCGACCGCGATACGCAGCATCTGCGCCAGGAACTCCAGGTCGGACCGCGTCGCGTCCTCTGCGGAAAACTCCACATCCTCCACATACCGGCAAGCCAGCGCCACGGACTCGGCCACCTGCTCCAGAGCCTCAGCCCGCGTAATGCGCAGCTTTGCCTCGAGATGCAGGTCTGAGCTTGCCAGAAACACGTGAATCCGATTCACCTTCGCCGGTTCTATCGCGCGCGCCGCCGCCTCGATATCGGCACGTTTGCACCGCGCCAGCGACGTAATGCGCGGGCCTCGCACCGCACGGGCAATCTCGCGAATCGAAAGCAGATCGCCTTCGGAAGCAATCGCAAAACCTGCCTCAAGTACATCCACGCCCAGCGCGGCCAGTTGATGCGCCATGCGCAGCTTCTCGCCCGCGTGCATCGTGCACCCGGGGCTTTGCTCGCCGTCGCGCAGCGTTGTGTCGAAGATAAGAATGTTGGTTGGCAGGCTCATATCAGGATCCGCTGCAGCTTGCGCAAGCATAATCTAGTCTTATGCCACACCAGATAACTATCAAAACTTCTAATCTCTCTATTTGCGCCGGCATGCTGTCCCTCTCATGTGCGGCGCTTGGTCTCATCATAAATCCTTCCTCTCCCTACGCGATCCGTCCGCGAATTCTAGAGCGCTAACCGATGGACCTCTTCCAGCTCGAAACCTTCCTCGCCGTCGCCGAAGAGCGCAGCTTCTCACGCGCCGCCGCCCGCCTCCACCGCACCCAGCCCGCCGTCAGCCAGGCTGTTGCCAAGCTCGAGGCTGAACTCGGCGAGATCCTCCTTGAGCGCTCCTCCCGCGACGGCACCCTCACCGCCGCCGGCGAGGTCCTGCGCGAGTACGCCCTCAAGCTCCTCAACCTGCGCAACGATGCCGCAACTGCCCTTACCGAGCTCCGCGAGCTCCACCGCGGCCGCCTCAACCTTGCCGCCAACGAGTACACCTGCCTCTACCTCTTACCTCTGCTTGACGAGTACCGCCGCCAGCATCCGCGCATCAAGGTCGCCGTCCAGCGTGCCCTCGCCAGCCGCATCCCGGACGAAGTCCTCATGCATGCCGTCGAGATCGGCGTGCTCTCCTTCAAGCCCGAGGACCCGCAGGTTCAGTCCATCGTCGTCTACCGCGACGAACTCAGCCTGGTCGTCAACCCCAAACACCCGCTGGCCCGCGCCGGCGAGGTCTCGATCCGGCAGCTCGGCGAGCAAAGTTTCATCGCGCACAACATCCCGTCGCCGCAGCGCCAGAAAGTCATCCAGACCTTCCGCCGGCACCGCACGCCGCTCACCATGAGCGTCGAGCTTCCCTCGCTTGAGGCCATCAAGCGCTTTGTCGCGATGGGAAACGGCGTCGCGCTCGTCCCCGGCCTCACCGTCAAAAACGAGCTCGCCTCCGGATCGCTGGTACGCATCCACGTTCCCGAGCTCGGCACGGAGCGCAAGCTGCGCCTGGTCTACCGCAAACATGCCAGCCTGTCCCAGGCCGCCTTGGCTTTTCTGAAAATTGTTGAAGCCTACGCCGCAGCCCACGGCGATCCATACACCTATCGTCCAGCTTGACCTCTGCGCGAAAAAAGATCAGCAGTCTGGAACCTTCCAGACGCTGCCTCGTCTCTAGTCTGTAGCTGGTAGCAGTGCCCCGGAGCTCCTTGCCGGAGATTGAAACGAAAGCGAGTTCTTCCGATGAACCTTCGCACAATGCATGTCCTGCCCGCCCTCCGAGTAGCTCTGCTCGCCGTATGTACGTCCGCCCTCGCGGTACCCATGCTCGCCCAGGACACGCCTCCTTCCCCACCGCCGCAAGGTCAGGGCGGCGGTTACGGTGGACCGGGACGCGGCGGCCCGGAGCAGCAGCAGCGTCAGCTCGACATAATGACCAAACAGCTAAACCTCACGCCGGATCAGGTCACGCAGATCAAGACCATCCAGACCGACGGTCGCGCCAAGATGATGGCGATGCGGGACGATAGCTCGATCCCTCAGGACGACAAGCGCGCGAAGATGATGTCGATGCGGCAGGAGGAGCAGGGCAAAATTCGGGGCGTGCTGACCGACGACCAGAAGACCAAGTACGACGCCATGCAGAAGCAGATGCAGGAGCGCCGGGGCGGCGGCGGGTATGGCGGCAATAGTGGGCCTCCTCCACCGCCTCCGCAGAACTAGTCGGTTAGCCGATCGACCTTCCGCTACGCCGGCCGGAGCGCCATCACACGCTCCGGCCTTTTTGCGGCTGAAAGCTCCGTGTCAAGCTCCACCGGGTACAATTGCCTATACGCATTTACCGCCACTAGGCAGCACCAAAATCCGGATGGCGAAGTCTAACCGTGACATCCGAGCGAATTGCGAGAGGGTCGAAGAAAGAATGAAGAAGACGATTTTGTTGGGCACGCTTATGCTGTCCGCCGCCGCAGGTTTTGCACAGGAGAGCCGGCAGGACGTCAGCATCAGCGCTTTTGGCCTGATTGGGCCTGCAGTCAACGGAGCCAACTCCGTCTATATGGTTCAGAGCGAAACTCTCGGAGGACTGGCCAGCTACCGCTATCTGCTTACCCCGCACAGCGGTCTTGAGGTCAACTATTCGTTTGCTCAAAATACAGAATACTTCCGCTATGGCGGCAATCTGACAGAAAACCCGATTCACACGCGGCAGCAGGAAGGAACCGTCGGCTACGTCTACGGCCTAACCTTCAAACGCTACAATCCCTTTCTCGAAGCCGGGGTCGGCGGCGTCTTCTTTACGCCAATCTACGACGGTACCTTTCAGCTCACCACCAAGCGAAACACCAGCATTGGCGGCCTTTTTGGCGGCGGAGTCGCCTATGAACTCAGCCCCAGCTTCGACGTCCGGGTCGAGTATCGCGGACTGTTTGCGAAGGTTCCGAATTTTGGTGTTCCGGGGAATATCCTGAACACCAACCGGTATGAAGTGATCAGCATGCCGGCCGTCGGCATTGCTTACCACTTCTAACGTCAAAGCAAAATCCATCTTTGCATCAATAGTGCTGGCCGCGCCGCAGGGCGCCAGGGAAGTGATACGCCAAACCGATGGTCACCAGCTGCGGTGTAAGCCCTTGGGGAGGAAATCCTTTCCAGAACTGATACTCATAGTCGACCCGAAAGTTCAGGTAGGGCTTCACGCGAACATCCGCGCCTCCTCCAATCGCAAAAATGTTATACGCCAGGTTGGCGGTATTAAAGGGAAAGTTGAAAACTCCGCGCCCGTACATTGCCTTTGCATAGGGTGAGAAGATGCCGTAAGTCCGGTGATAACGCGGACCTAACTCGTACGTACGCTCGTAGAGCTGGTCGCCATTCCGGGTTTTCGCCTGATGGAAAGCCAGCTCGCCGCCGAGACGATTTGTTAGATCGAGTGTGGAGTAAACGGCAAAGCCGCTAAGCGGGTCGGGGTTGTAGTCAGAAAAATCGACCACCACCCCGCCACCCACCTGAAGGTCGGCCCGGCGTGTCGCCGTGGGAGAGGCCTGGCCCAGCAACAAGGGAGCAGACAGCACAAGCAGGCAGGATGCCGGACACCGGTAGGTCAACAACCTGCTTCTCCCTTGGCTGGCGAAGTTTCAATCCCTCATCGAATGATATACGACGCGCCTACCGTCACAACCAGGGGAGATAAGCCATGCGGAGGAAAGTCCGGCCACTTCTGCTGCTCGAAGTCGATCGCCCGCACCGTAATTCGGCGCGCCGCCCGGTACTCCAAGCCGCCGCCGTAGGCATAGATGTTGTACGAGGACGACAAGTTGAACAGCTGGTTGGTGATGGTTCCGCGTCCAAGCATGAGCTTTCCATATCCGGTGAAGCGGCTCCGCCTCAGAAACACGCGCGGTCCGGCCAGATAACTGTTCTCGCCAATATCGTCCGGGCTGACAATGCCTCCAATGTGGCCCTCACCCTCAAGGCCAAGATGCCGGAACAGATCGATGTCGGCAAAAAAGCTTGGCCCGTAGGTAGGGTTTGGTGCGTAATCCGTGTTGAGGTGAGATCCACCCCCGCCTATGCTGATACGGGCAGATCGCTCCGCGGTGTAGACGGCTTGTGCATTGAGTTGTTGGATGAAGGCAAGTGAGAAGGTCAGGCAAAAGATGGTTCCAAGGCAGTTCTTCATTGATTCTCCGTTACTCTCTCGTCGAGTGCGAGTCCGTGCCAGCGGAGTCTCGGATTGTGGGAAAGCCGGGGAAGGTTCGCCACCACAGCGGACCCTCCCGGTTGTGCGTTTAAGTTCTCCTTAGGTCGTCAACAGAGGTTAGGTCCAGTCGCCGCTCGTGGAACAAGCGGTACTTCCTCGGCTCTTTGGAGGTTCGATCTGGATTATTTCTCCTTGGCGGACGGCGCCTGTGGAGCGGTTATGGACGGTGGAGGTGCGGTTGTCGCGGGCGCAGGAGCTGCGTTCGGCTCGTTCGCCTGAGGGGCCGCCGTGGTCTCTGCCGGAGCCGCAGCCGGGGCCGTCGCCGCCGGTGCTGCAGTCGGATCCGTAGGAGGTTTGTAGTAGGCCAGCTTGATGTACACCGGCGCTACCTCAAAGGGCATCTTGTCGCTCGGGCTCAGGATCGGCTCGAACGCCGTGTGCATCGTGATCACCTGGTCCGTCCAGGGGTCGAACCGGAGGAAGCTCGACAGCGGAACCGCTGCCTGCTGCTTCAGGTCCTTCGCATTCAGCTTTTCGGCCTTCGGCATAAGCGCCGCCAGCCAGAACGTCTGATCGTTGTCGCTCTTGACCAAAGCATCGCCAATCATCGGCTCGTTCAAAGCACGCAAACCCTTCACACGCGCCTGCAACTGCTGCAGATACAGCCCAAAGTACTTCTGGCTATCGACCAGTTCCTTCGCCTGCAGAAGCTCCACGCACTTCTTGGCCGCCTCCGTATTGTCCGCGTCCGTGTGGTGCATCGGAATGCGCTTGAACGCGGCACTATCCGGGAAGAGCAGCCGGTCATTGAAGGCGTACTTGGTATCCAGCTTGTGCCCGCTTAGGATGTGAGCGATCTGGAACGCAAGAATCGCATTCAGATTGCCCGTCTGTTGCGCACCGTCGGCAGTAACGACAGCCGTTGTGTCGATCAGGCTCTTTGAAAGAATGATCGTGTTGCCGACAGCCAGCGACTCCAGCGGTTCAGTGAGCAGCGTGCGCACCCGGATCGGGCTCGACACCGCAATCTGGTTGTAAGCCAGGATGTTGTTCGCCAAGGCTTCCAGCGTCTTGTCGAAATCGCTCGGTGCATCCAGCAGCCCAGCCTGGAACAACCGCGTCACGATGTTGTCCTCAGCCTGCCGCTCGAACGCGCGCTGAGCTCCCAGCGGGCTCTGATCCTGCGCATCGTTCGACACGTCGGTCGCGTTCTGCACCTCGACCGATGTATTCTCGGTCGTGGTAGTCGGAACCTTGAGCACGTAGCCCCAAACGTGATTGATCGCCTTGAACTTCAAAGTGCTGGTCTGGCTCTTGGGATCGCTCTCCTCGACATAGAAGCTGGTCGGCAGCCAGAGGTCCGGCTGCACGTTGGTCCGCCAACTATCGAAGTGGAAGTACTCGTGATAGTCCTTCTCGGCGCCGGCAAAATCGCCATTGAAGCGAACGACGTTGCCATTCTGCGTCTCCACCCAGATGCGGCCGAAGAAACGCCCCGTGGCGTTCTTACCCTGGACCGGCGTTACGTCGAAGACCGCGGTAGGAATCGTACCGAGAAAATCATTACGGACAAAGAAGAAGTTGTAGTGCTCCTTGTCGAAGTCGTTCGAGTCCATCAGCAGCATCTGGATGAAGCCCGCCTCGCTAAACTGCAGATGCAGCGAGCCACCCAGACCCGAAATGAAGCTGAGCGAGCCCTTGAAAGCGCCCAACTTGCCGGTCTTCTGGCCGGCCTTCGGTCCTGCCTGATATGGTGTGTCGCCAATCACTTTGCCGAAGTCAACCCGCCCGAGAAAATGCTCATCGCTCTCCGGAACCTGCCGCATCACCGGGTCTACCTTCATGTTTTGAATGTAGGTTTCCACCAGCGGCGCGCGGTCTTTCACGACCTTGATAACCGTCTTCTCACGCACGATCGCTTTGTCGATCAACGCGCTTTGGGCGGGAGTAAGCTTCTTCGCGGCGACCACTTCCTTCTTCTTGCCGCCGAAGACCGAGCCTGCAGCGTGGCCGGGAACTGCGGAAGCGAAGACGAGGGCCAGCGAGAGTCCGGTAAGGGTTTGTGTCCGAGAGATCATAAGAATTGCAACTCCTGTGAGTGACAGCTCAGCGGCGGGCCGTTCAGAACTGCGGTTGCTTGGTTGAAATTTGCTCGAGGAGCGCAAACTCATCGAGAGGAAAATCGGCTGAGCGACTAAGCCAGTGTTAGGTCGCCATTTGGAAGATGATGCTGACTACGCCCTCCCAGTCGATCGGCTCGCCGGTTGCGTCGGCCGCCGGCTTGAAGCGAATGCCCTGCGCAGCGCGGACCGCCGCTTCATCCAGTCCATGTCCGAGACCGTTCGTCACGCCCAACACTGAAACGGCGCCGGTGGGCGAAACATGAATCTTGACCTGGACAGTTCCCTCCAGATGCATCGCCGCCGCCTCGCTGGTGTACTGCGGGCTGGGCTTGAAAAGCACCTTCGGAGCGGTGCGTACCGGAGCCCGTGCCGCAACCGCCGTTGGCGTCGGAGGCGGAGGCGCTCCGCCTAACGCAACCTGGCGAACCTGTGTGCCCACGCCGTTTCCGCCCGGAGCCGTTCCCGTCCCCAATGGCACGCCATGAGGAACGCCGGCGACCGCCCGTACGCCGCTCCCGCCCATCTGCCCGTTCGGCTGACCAGACCCAAGATTTACAGCTCGCGCGTTCGCACCGCCGCCCGTACCCGGAGGCATGCCGCTCATCCCGCGATTCCCAAGGTCAACTGCCGCGGTTGCCGGTGCATTGCTCGGGTGGATCGGATTGTCGGTTCTCCCCAGAGCCACCGCCGTCGGATGCGTATCATTGTTGACCACCGAAGCGGACTTACCAAGATTGACCTGAACCGGCTTCGGCGCGGCTGCCGCGACGACCACCTTTGGCTGCGCAGGCGTCACGACCGGGATGGGCTTGGGCTGAACCACCGGCTGAACCTTCGGCGGCTCCTCGACCTTCACCTCAGGCAGCACAATCTTCGGCTCCGGTGGTTTGATCGTTGGTTTCGGAGGAACGATCTTCGGAGGAATCAACTTGGGCCGGACGGGCTCGGGAGGCTTCTCCGCCAGCGGCACAGTCAAGACAATCTCGCGGTTGCGTCGGTCGATCGTTTTCTTCGCGGCTGCACCTAGGATGACGATGATGATAGCCAGAATCAGATTGACCGTAACCGAGGTGAACAACGAACTCTTGCTTTGGCCACCCGTATTCAACACGCCAAAATGGGTAAACTGTCGATCCCGAGGCTGCGGGTCTGCGCTGCGGAGAGGAGTAGGCATCGTGAAAAGATCCTTTGAAGGAGCCTCCGCGGGAGAAGGAGGCAAGAGTGATAGTTTTCATCGGAGACCCAACCTGAGCGTCTCGGACATGGCAGCGAACTCTCGGCGCAAATGGACCAGTTCTACACATCAGGGGTTACTTCGTCCGCCAATCCCTGCAAAGACAGGATGAGCTTATCGGCAAAGATCGAATCTCGCCCTGCATCAAGTCCAAGGCGGTCATCCAACTCTGTGAGTTCCAGTTCTCACAGAGGAGAGCTTCAGATGATGCTTGTAGTGCTTCCCTGATCAACACTTCAGTAACAGGTGCAAGTGTGCCTCAACACGCAATCGCTCGCACTGGTACTTTTGTTGCAGTGCCTCGCTACAAGTTTACTCCTTACCAACCGGAGATCGAAATATGCGTATCTTAGTCACCGGCGGTGCCGGTTACATTGGCGGAACCGTTAGCCGTCTTCTCCTGCAATCGGGTCACGAAGTCACTATCTTTGATGACTTCCGCCACAGCAGGCCATCTGCCGTCCCCCAAGGGGCTCTCCTGGTAGACGGAGCACTGGACAATCGATCTCTGCTCGAATCCACGCTGCGCGAAGGAAAATTCAACGGCATCATGCACTTTGCTGCGTTGATCGAAGCCGGTGAGAGCGTGAAAGCTCCCGAGGTCTACTTCCGCAACAACACCGTCGGCACCCTCACCCTGCTTGAGGCGATGTTCGCCACCGGCCATGATCGGCTGGTCTTCAGTTCCACGGCCGCCGTCTATGGCGAGCCCGAGACAACCCCCATTCTTGAAAGCGCCAAGCTCGCCCCCACCAATCCCTACGGCGAGAGCAAGCTGCTCAGCGAACATATGATGCGCTGGATGAGCGAGACCCGTGGCCTGCACTACGCCGCGCTGCGCTACTTCAACGTGGCCGGCGCCATCCCCGGCTACGGCGAACACCACGAGCCGGAATCGCACCTCATCCCGCTCATTCTGGATGTCGCACTCGGCCGGCGTCCCAGCATCAAGATCTTCGGGCAGGATTACCCCACCCCGGACGGCACCTGCATCCGCGATTACATCCACGTCGAAGACCTCGCCAAAGCGCACCTGCTCGCGCTTGCCGCGCTCGATAAGCACGATCGGCTTGTTTACAACATCGGAAACGGACAGGGCTTCACCGTCAAGCAGGTTATTGACTCGGTCCGCCGTGTCACCGGTCGCGCAGTCACGGTCGAAATGTGCGAGCGCCGCGCAGGCGACCCTGCCGTGCTGGTCGCCAGCTCGGAAGCCATCCAGCGCGAACTGGGCTGGAGCCCCCAACATCCGCAGCTCGACGACATCGTTCAGAGCGCGTGGCAATGGCATCAGCAACTCTTTGGGAGCGCAACGTGACCGGATCCATGTTTCATCTTCAAGCGCCTATCCTCGAGAAGATCCTGCGGCCCATGATCGTCTATCTGGTTCTCGTCGTCTTTCTTCGAATTTTCGGAAAGCGTGAGCTAGCGCAGCTGAATCCATTCGACCTGGTTGTCCTGCTCAGCCTTTCAAACACGGTCCAGAACGCCATGATCGGCGACGACAACTCCGTCTCCGGAGGCATCCTCGGCGCATTCTCCCTGCTCACCGTCAACTGGATTCTTACCCGCGTGCTCTACCGAGCACCGTGGCTGAACACGACCTTGCAAGGCGGAAGTCGCACTTTGATCATGGATGGCGCCGTCGACCACGCCGCTCTGCGAGAGGAGGCTCTGACTCAGCAGGAGCTGCTCTCGGTGCTGCATCGACAAAGCTTTGATACCGTCGATGAAGTCCGCTCCTGCACACTCGAGCCCAACGGCACCTTCTATATCGAAGCCAAGAAGCCCACTCAGGAGGAGAAGCTCATCGCGCAGCTCGTGGCAGCGGTGCAGAAGTTGTCAGACGAGGTTCACTCCCTCAAGGCACAAAGTGGAGCGCAGACCTAAGCAGATTGTTTCTACCCTTCGCGCCTGGATCGGATGCCTGCAAGCGCCTTGAGCAATCTCGGCGGTGGGTCGGACCGACGCTGATCGCGCAGCGCGGCCCGATACCCACCCATGTAGATCGAGAACATCACGGCCAGCGCGCAGCCTATACCGAAGGCAAACCCCAGGAAGAAGCCGATCATCGCGCCTACGGGAAGCGTCACAGCATCACTCTAGCAGCGGCTGCCGTGCGGCTTACTTCTGCGACCCTGGGGCTGTGATCGCAGGAGCCGTAATTGCCGGTGCTGTGTTGCGGAACAGCTTCAACGCGTTTTCTACCGTGTACGTCAGGCCCCAAAGGGTAGGCAGGATGACAAGCGCCCAGGCCAGACCAAGCGCTGCCGGGGAAGATCTTTGTTTCGCGAGTTCTGTCATTGTCTCTCCTGTCTAGTGCGCTGCCGCGACTGCCGGCACGTTCTTCTCTGTCATCCAATGCTTCTCCGCCACAGGCCTGACGAGCAGGTTCGCGACCAGACCCACCACCAGCAGACCGCACATGATGTGCAAGATCAGCGGATAAGCGTCCTGCTTGTTCAAGTGGTTTGCCACGTAGTGATCCAGGATTCCATTCACGATCAGAGGACCCACAATGCCCGCCGTGGACCACGCTGTGAGCAGCCGTCCATGAATCGCCGAGACGTTGTAGCCGCCAAAGAGATCTTTCAAATACGCCGGTATCGTTGCAAATCCACCGCCATACATCGAAATGATCACCGCCGCGAGCGTCACAAACAGCGGCACCGAGTTGAGATGATCTCCGCGGGTCAGCGGCAGGAAAAAGAACAACACCGAACCCAAAAGAAAGAAGAAGAAGTAAGTCCGCTTGCGCCCGAGAAAATCTGACGTAGACGCCCAGAAGAACCTGCCCGCCATATTGAAGATGCTCAGCAGACCAACAAAACCGCCCGCCGCCGCCGCGAGGATATGTCCCCGAAAGAAGTCCTGAATCATCGGACTCGCGTCTTCCAGCAGGCCGATACCGGCCGTCACATTGCAAAACAGCACCACCCAGAGCAGGTAGAACTGCGGTGTACGAACCGCCTGCGAGACATTTACGTTGTGCGTCGTGATCAGCGCGTTTACCTTGTTTGTGCCGCTCCAACCCTCCGGCTTCCAGCCCTCACGCGGCACGCGAATCATGAACACGCCAAACAGCATGAAGAGGAAGTAAAGTATGCCCATCGTCACAAACGTCGCCGCGATAGAAGGCTGTCCGTGGCTCTTATAAAACGCCATGAGCTGGTTCCCAAGCGGGCTGCCGATCATCGCGCCTCCGCCGAAGCCCATAATCGCCAAACCGGTCGCAAGCCCCGGCCGATCCGGAAACCATTTGATCAACGTCGACACGGGAGAGATATAGCCCAGCCCAAGCCCTATTCCACCCAGCACTCCGTACCCCAGATACACCAGTAGCAGCTGGTGCAAAGCGATGCCAAATGCCGCGACCAGAAACCCCGAGCCAAAGCAGATCGCTGCGTAGAACATAGCGCGCCTCGGACCGGCTTTCTCCAGCCACGCGCCGAACAGAGCCGCTGAAATGCCCAGAAAGGCAATCGCCACCGAAAAGATATACCCGATATTCTTGTTGAGGTTTGCGGCGCTCACATAGGGTGCGAAGTACTGAATCAGCGGCGTCTTGAATACCGAGAAGGAATACACCTGGCCGATCGCAAGGTGAATCGCAAGTGCTGCAGGAGGCACCAGCCAGCGGCTGTAGCCCTCAGGTGCTATCGAACGATCTCGATCGAGAAATGAAGCCAATACGTCCTCCAGTAAAACAGACCAGCAGCGCAAAGCAGAGCTCGACCAACCGGACCACCCTTTGTATCTTACGGGCCGCGCTGTTAGATACCTTCCCTTCGAAACAAGATTCATCCTGCGACAAGTACGGTTCCATGCCTCTCTCTCCTTATCGGCTCTCATTGCTCGAACATGAGGCGCTAGCGTACCTTTTTTTTAGCGCAGCCAACGTGCACTCAAGGAGAGCCTCGCGTGTCCAGCTCCACTGTCCCCCTCATCCACACCAACATGGAATCGCTCCTGCGTGAGGATCGCGTCTTTCCGCCACCTGCCGACTTCGCTCAGAAAGCCCATATTGGCTCCATACAGGCCTACGAGGACCTCTATCAGCGGAGCGTCGAGGATCCGGCAGGCTTCTGGGCCGAAGCAGCAAAGGAACTCGACTGGTTCGCACCTTTTCACTCCGTGATCGAAGGTGAAATGGGCGCGGCCACCTGGTTCAACGGAGGCAAGCTCAACCTTGCGCACAATTGCGTCGATCGTCACGCTGCTGGCCCGCGCCGGGACAAAGTCGCGTTGCTCTGGGAGGGCGAGCCCGGCGAGGTACGCACGTTGACCTACGCCGCCCTGCTCGAGCAGGTCCAGCGCTTTGCGAACGTCCTCAAATCCCTCGGAGTGCGCCGGGGTGATCGCGTCGCCATCTACATGGGCATGTCGCCCGAGCTCGCCATCGCGCTGCTTGCCTGCGCACGCATTGGCGCAGTGCACTCCGTCATCTTTGGCGGCTTTGCCGCCCAGGCCATCGTCGAGCGCGTCAACGACTCGCAATGCGTTGCCGTCGTGACCCAGGACATCAGCTATCGCCGCGGTGCCGAGATCAAACTGAAATCGATCGTCGACGAAGCTCTCCCCAAGTGTTCGTCCGTGCGCTCCGTCGTCGTCTATCAACGCGGCACCGTCGAGGGCGCCCCCAGGATGCAGACACCCGTCACCATGGTCGAAGGCCGCGACCTCTGGTGGCATGACGCGATGGCGACCGCCGAACCATCCTGCCCGGCCGAGCCCATGGACTCCGAAGACCCGCTCTTTCTGCTCTACACCTCCGGCACCACCGGCAAACCCAAGGGCCTCGTCCACACCACGGGAGGCTACTCCGTCGGCGCCTATCTGACCTCCAAATACATCTTCGATCTGCGCGAAGACGACGTCTACTGGTGCACGGCCGACATCGGCTGGATCACCGGCCACAGCTACGTCCTCTACGGCCCGTTGCAGAACGGGGCCACCGTAATGATGTACGAGGGCGCACCTAACTGGCCCGAGTGCGACCGCTTCTGGAAGATCGTCGACACTCACAAAATCTCCATCTTCTACACCGCGCCCACGGCTATTCGCGCCTTCATTAAGTGGGGCGACGCGCACGTCAAGCGCCACTCCCTGGCCTCTCTGCGCCTGCTCGGCACTGTCGGCGAGCCCATCAACCCCGAGGCCTGGATGTGGTTCCACCGCGAGATCGGCCACGAACGCTGCCCCATCGTCGACACCTTCTGGCAGACCGAAACCGGCGCCATCATGATCGCTCCGCTGCCCGGCGCCGTGCCCACCAAGCCCGGCTCCGCAACGCGGCCCTTCTTCGGCATCGTGCCTGAAGTCGTCACCAAAGAAGGTGAGCCCGTCCCTCCCGGCCAAGGCGGCTTGCTGGTCATCCGCAAACCGTGGCCGTCCATGGCGCGCACTATCTACGGCGATGCGGCCCGCTTCGACTCCGCTTACTTCTCAGAGGTCCCGGGCAGCTACTTCACGGGAGACGGCGCACGCATGGATGCCGATGGATACTTCTGGCTCATGGGCCGCGTCGATGACGTAATCAACGTCAGCGGACACCGTCTCGGCACCATGGAGATCGAGTCCGCTTTGGTCGCCCACACCAAAGTCGCCGAAGCCGCCGTCGTGGGTCGTCCTGACGATCTCAAGGGCCAGGCCATCGCCGCCTTCGTCACTCTCGAAGAGGGCAACGAACCCAGCGAGGAACTCAAGCAGGAACTGCGCGCCTGGGTCGCCAAGGAGATCGGCTCACTCGCTCGCCCCGATGATCTTCGCTTCACGCAGATGCTGCCCAAAACCCGATCCGGCAAAATCATGCGCAGACTGCTTCGAGAACTTGCCACGACCGGCACCGTGACCGGAGATACCACCACGCTCGAAGACTTCGGCGTCATCGCAAACCTGCGCGGCAACGAAGAGTAACTCGGCTTGAGCAAAGGCTGAGTCGTCTACTGCGAGGCGGTCTGCTTGCGTTGCGCCTCCATGCGCGCCAGGGTCATGGTGTAGCGCTCCTGCATGCGTGGATAGCTCTCAATCAGCTTCGCCGTGTTCTTCATAAACGGCTGCCCAAAGGTCGTATGCCACTGCTCCAGAAATGGCGTGAACTTGGCGTAGTAAAACAAATTCTCGCCATTGGTATCCAAAAACAGGTCGGCGTCCAGCGCATCGTGCAGGATAAACGCTGCAGCCATCTCCCAATAGCTGAGTACCTGACGCCAGTAAGCATTGTTGTCAGAGCCAACATCGCGCTGGAGAGCGGCAAGTTCCTCAAAGCTGGCGGGATTGAGTCCGCTGACAAACTTTCGTGCCGCGCGCATCGTTGGCTCCGTGCGCAGCTCATACAGCTTTAGAATGATCTCCGCGTCAGACGATGAAGCCATGGGTTCCTCTCACCTTCCAGACTATGCCACAGCTCCCACAGCCACCGGAGCAGTTGCGTTGACGGAATCTTCCGACGACTTCGGCGGTCCGATCCGCCGCTCAAACGTGCAGTCTGGCGTGCTCGGAACCTCAGCCGGCGCGCCCTTCTTCGGCCTGCGCTTGGGAAGAAACTCATGATTGTTTGGGCAGACCAGGTACGTGCCCTCCCTGTTCGCATACTCCACCAGATAGGCTGAGTCGCACTTCGGGCACGTCTCATTCACCAGCTTCAGATTTGAAGCGAAGTCGCACTTCGGATAGTTCACGCAGCCGTAGAACGTGTCGCCCCGTTTGGTTTTGCGCACCGCAAGATCGCCGCCGTCCTTCGGGCACTTCACGTCCAGCAAATCCTGCTTGACGTATTTGCACTTCGGATAACCCGAGCACGCAATGAACTCGCCATAGGCTCCGTCACGCTGCAGCAACGGCTTGCCGCACTTCGGGCACGGCTCTTCGAGCTGCACCGGGGGCTTGGTCTGCACCTTCTGGGTCAGCTTGCGAATCGTCTTGCACGGCGGATCGTCGGAGTAGCCCGGGCAGGACATGAAAGGTCCCCAGGGACCATTCTTGAGCACCATCACCCGGCCGCAGTTATCGCAGAACTCCTCCTCCGGAGCCTCGTCCGCACCTGGCGCCGACAGGTCAGGCTTGGCCGAGAAGTTCTCCTTCGTAAAGTCGCAGGAGACTGGCTCGGCCGTTACCTTCTTGCCCTTCTTCGCGGCCTCCGCCACGGCCTTCCCAAACTCCTTCGCGTCGGCGACCTCGTTTTGGTAGTTCGTGTCGTCGAACGTCGTACCCTTCACGATCATTGGGAAGTGAAACGAAGCGAGCACCTTCTTCAACACACCCTTCGGGTCCTTCTTCCAAGGCGCGGCCGCAATCGTCACCGGCTTAGCCTTGGTGAAGGCGCTGCAGGAGTAGAAGCTTCCAAACTTGCCCCACTTCAGAATGAGAGGCGAACCGCATTTGTCACACTTCTCTTCGGTCGGCTCTTCGCGCCGCTTGATGTCCTCCATCTCCCGGCCCGCGACGGCAAGCTCTTTCTCCAGGTGCCCGTAGAATCCGTCCAGCAGATCGGTCCAGCGCTCGTGCCCAGCTTCGACCGCATCGAGTTCGCCTTCGAGCGTTGCCGTATATCCGGTCTCAAAAATATAAGGAAAGTTCTTGACCAGCAGCTCGGTAACGACCATGCCGATCTCGGTCGGCACAAACTTCGCCCCGAGTTTCTTCACGTAATCGCGGTCCTGGATGGTGTTGATAATCGAGGCATACGTTGACGGACGGCCAATCCCCTTTTCCTCAAGCGTTTTGACGAGTGAGGCTTCGTTGAAGCGCGGTGGCGGCTCAGTGAAGCGCTGCTCCGGAGTGATCGTGCTCTTTCGCAGTACATCACCCTGCTTCACCTCCGGCAGGATCACGTCCTCAGACACGTTGTCCCAAACCTTGAGGTATCCATCGAAGACCAGAATCGATCCGCTAATGCGGAAGTCGTAGGTCCGGTCTGCCTTGGCCGCAATCTCAATCGTCGTCTGGTCGAACACCGCGGGAACCATCTGCGACGAAACAAACTTCTGCCAGATCAACTTGTACAGGCGATATTGCTCGTCGCTCAGGTATGCGCGGATCGACTCCGGCGTGTACTCCACGTGTGTCGGACGAATGGCCTCGTGCGCATCCTGTGCATCGTTCTTGCCCTTATACGCCGCCGGCTCCTTCGGCAGGTACTTCGCGCCTAACTTGCCGCCTACATACTCGCGCGCTTCCTTCACCGCATCGTCCGAGACCCGCGTCGAGTCCGTCCGCATATACGTGATCAGCCCGACGGTACCATCCTTGCCCAGGTCGACTCCCTCATACAGACGCTGCGCCACGCCCATCGTCCGTCGCACGTTGAACCCCAGGCGTCCGGCCGCATCCTGCTGCAGCTTGCTTGTAATGTACGGCGCAGTCGGGTTGCGTTTGCGCTGCTTGCGCTCCACGCTCACGACCGACCATGCGGCCCGCTCCAGCTGCGTAACCACCTTCATGGTCTCTGCTTCGTTCGGCAGCGCACCGGAAAGGAATTGCGCCTTCCCCTCGTCATCTGTGCCGTTCGCCACACGCGCTGTTTCGCCATCGATGCCGGTGAACTTGGCGCTAAATTCCTGCCCATTCGGAGGCACAAGCCCCGCACCGATCAGCCAGTACTCGACCGGCACAAACGCATTGATCTCTCGCTCACGCTCCACAATCAGCCGCAGCGCCACCGTCTGCACACGTCCCGCCGAAAGCCCGCGCCGCACCTTGTCCCACAGCAGCGGCGAGATCTGATACCCCACCAGACGATCGAGCACACGCCGCGTCTGCTGCGCATCCACCAGGTTCTCGTTCACATCGCGGGCATTGCCAAAAGCCGCCCGCACCGCCTTCTGCGTAATCTCGTTGAATGTCACGCGCTGCAGCGTTGCGCCCTTCTTTAACATTGGCTTCAGCTGCAGCGAGAGATGCGCCGCAATGGCCTCGCCTTCGCGATCTGGGTCCGGCGCAAGGTAGACAGCATCGGCCTTGGCTGCCAGCTTTTGTAGCCGCTCAACAATCTTTTCTTTCCCCGGCGAGACAATCAGGGTCGGCTCAAATGTCCTTCGCTTCAGCTCCACGCCGATGTCGTTCTTCGGCAGATCCATTATGTGGCCGATCGAGGCCTCCACCTGGTACTCCGAACCGAGATATTTGTTAATCGTCTTGGCCTTTGCCGGTGATTCGACGATCACGAGTGATTTGCTCATTGCTTTTCCTTCATCCCACCAAACCGCCCGGAAGGATTCCGGCGCGGTTCCCGTTTCATTTTGGAACCTACCACGACTTTGAAACTCGCGCCAACTCGACGAGAAGCTCCTCAGCCCTCAGCCACACCTTCAACGTGTGGGACGTGGCGCGGGCCAAACTGTTTCCTTCTCCATCTTTATCGACAGTCCTGCCGCAAACTTTAGAACGCGCGAACATAATTTTTTCCCGGCATCGATCTCACCTTGCCGGATAGCTCGAGCTCAAACAAGGCCGTAAAGACCTCAGCCGACGCAAGCTCGTCTTCAAGCGCAGCCATTAACTCATCCAGCTGCACCGGCTCGTCATGGCGCAAACGCGCAAACACCAGGCGTTCGTTATCGCTCATCGCCGGTTCGGTAAATAGAGATGCCGTCCCCCGTGCTTTCGATTCAGGCGAGGCGTTGGCCGCGCGCTGCTCCTGCGCATCCTCCAGCTGCAGCCGGATGTCCGATGGCAGGTCCTCCCACACATCCTCCCAAGTCGCCGTCAGCTTGGCCCCCTGCTTGATCAACGTGTTGGGACCCCAGGAGTTCTTGTTCGTCACGTTGCCCGGCACCGCGTACACATCGCGGTTCTGCTCCATCGCGCAGCGCGCCGTAATCCTGGTCCCGCTGTACTCCGCAGCCTCAATCACCAGCACGCCCACGCTCATGCCGGAGAGCGTTCGGTTGCGAATCGGAAAGTTCTGCGGAGCCGGAAACGTCCCCATTGGAAACTCCGACACGATCGTCCCTCCCGCACTGAGGATCGACTCCGCAAGCCGTTTGTTCTCCTTGGGATACACCACATCGATCCCCGTGCCCCATACCGCCAGCGTGCGCCCGCCGACCTCGAGCGTGCCCTTGTGCGCCGCCGTATCCACACCCCGCGCCATGCCGGAGAAGATGGCCAGGCCGCGGTTGGCCAGATCCCGCGAGAGCAGCTCCGCCATCCCCGCCCCGTACGGCGAGGGCGAGCGCGTACCCACTACTGCAATCCCCGGCCACTGCATCAGCTCCACATTGCCTCGTACCCACAGCACCGCGGGCGGATCGTAGATCTCAAGCAGCCGCCCCGGGTACTCCGCGCACTGCCGCGTCACGAAGCACGCCCCAGCCTCCGCGACCCGCTTCCGTTCCTTCTCCGCCTCCGCCCGCGCCCTCCCATCGGCGACAAACTGCGCACTCTTCGCCGGAATGCGCAGCGACTCCAGCTCCGTAAGCGACATCTGGAAGATCCGCTCCGCCTCCCCGGCCCTCTCCACCGCGCGCCCAACCCGCGTCGGCCCAAGCCCCGGGGTCAGCGTCAGCGCCAGCCACGCCAGCCGGCCCTCCTCGCTGATTCCCAGATCCGTTCGATTTGTTTGATCCTCACCCTCCCACAGGGAGGCCGCCTGCGCCGCCATCGAACACTCCGCCCAAGAACATGCGCGAGACTACCACGCCTGCCCGAAACTCTGTCTACCACTAAAGCGGTGAGCCACCGCCATCGGTACCGCGCCCGAGGACAAAGCTGCACGCCCTAAACTGGAAGCGTGCCCCTGCGCGTCGCAGCGATCGACTTCCTCAACCCCGCTCCGCTCATGTGGGACTTCCACCACGCACCGCACCAATCCACCCTAGCCGAGCGCTACCGCCTGCACCTCACCGCCCCCTCAGCCTGCGCACGTGATTTGCTCTCCGGCCACGCCGACCTCGGCCTCATCCCGGTCGCCGCGCTCACCGAGGACCTCCGCATCGTCCCCGGCTGCACCATCGCCTCGCTCGCCCGCGTCCGCTCCATCCAGCTCATCGTCCGGGCTCCCCTCGCCCTCGAGCAGGTCCGCACTATCGCGGCCGACACCGCCTCGCGCAGCTCGATCGCCTACGCGCAAATCCTCTTCCGCCACTTCCTCGGTACCGACCCCGAGTTCCGCCCCGCCCCCGCCGACCCCGAATCCATGCTGCGCGAAAATGACGCCGCCCTGCTGATCGGCGACCCTGCCCTGCTCGCTCTCGAGCGCCGCGCCGACCTCGCCGCACACCTCGGCCCCTGCCTCTGGTACGACCTCGCCGAGCAGTGGCACCTGCGCACCGGCCTGCCCTGGGTCGCCGCCGTCTGGGCCGTTCGTCCTGAGGCCGTACCCACGCCCGCTAACCGGCTGCAGCTCATCGCCGACCTCAACGCCTCGCGCGACGGCGGCCTCGCCCACATTGACGATCTCGTCCAGGAGTGGACCCCGCGGATCGCGCTCGCGCCCGCTACCATCCGCGCCTATCTCACCGAAAACATCTACTACCAGCTGGACTCCGCCTGCATCCAGGCGATTGAGACCTTCCGCCAGCTCGCCGCACAGGTAGGCGCGCTCGATCGTCTGCCAAACCTCCGCTTCCTCGCCGAATAAAGCAATGCGCGCGACTTCCTTCCCGGAGTGCGCGTCTTAGAGGCATGTCCTCTGTCTTTGCGCTGCGAAATCTCGCTCATGCGTCCCTCTTGTCGCTGGCGATCCTTCTCGCCGCGCCTGCTCCTGGCAGCGCCGGTCACAAGCTGGTCCACCTGTTCCTCTCCTTCGGTCTCGCCGGCCTCTTCCTCGTCTCGATCGTCGACTCCTCCTTCGTCCCGCTGCCCATCCCGGGCATGACCGACATCATGCTCGTCCTTTACGCCGCGCAGCACACCAATCCCTGGATGCTGATCGCCATCGCCAGCATAGGCTCCGCCCTCGGAGGCTTCTTCTCCTACCAGGTCGGCCAGTCCGGAGGAATGGCATTTATTGAGAAGCGCACGCCGCCCCGTGTGTTCAAACGCGTCACCCGCTGGATGGAGTCGCATGCCATTCTCGCGGTTGCTGTCCCGGCTATCCTGCCGCCGCCCATGCCGCTGAGCCCTTTCGTCCTCGCCGCCGGCGCGCTCAAGATGTCCCGCCGCAAGTTCATGATTGCCTTTACCGCAAGCCGCTTCCTGCGTCACGCAGTCGCCGTTTGGCTGGGCGTGGAGTACGGCAAGCCAGTCCTGGTGCTCTGGAACAAATTCATCGAAAAGTGGGGAACGCCCGTCCTTATCTTTCTCTGGACAGGCATTGCCATCTCGCTCGCCTACGCGTTCTGGCAGCTTTGGAAGACGAGTCACAGTGTCGGAGCGGTGAAGGGACGACGCAACAAGCCGATGGAAAGCACAGCCACCAGCTGATAACACTGGAGCAAACTACTTAGTAAGTCGTCATTCTGGCGAAGCCAGGATCGCCCGATCTATTTTGTAAGTGGCTACTGCACGTCATCAGGTAATTTGCACGAATCTTACTTTTGCGTGCGAAAGTAGTCCCGTAAAAGGATTTAAGCCGTTTGCACAGCCTGCGCACGCGGCGTGAACTTCCGCTTGTAATACGCCGTCGTACCTACGATCGCCGGCACCCCGATCGCCGTAGGCAGCAGCCATAACGCCATGCCATAGTGCTCGATCCGCGGAGCCACAGTCACCACCAGAAACGCCGTCCACGCCGCGATGTAACTGCCGATGAAGTTGCCTAGATGCGTGTACCACCAAAACATCTTCTCTTTCGGCTTGTGCATGAACATCCACATCTCAGCCGCTGCCAGCCGCATGCCGATCAATCCGAAGACCACCGACACCACACCCATGTGCTGCACCCACGCCGGACGCCACACACCGAACCCCGCCAGGCACGCCGAAGAGATAAACGTGAACACCGCAGCGGCCCAGTCGACCGGTTTCGCTTGGCCTCCACGAACCAGGTCCTTCAGCTTCAACACCCGATAGCCCGAAAACGCCGCATAGAAGCTGAACACCGCCACCAGTGCCAGAAACAAGACCGGCCGATACAGCGCCATCGGCAGCGCCGTCATCGCCACCCCGCCCATGGCCCACAGGTACACCATGCCCCAGCGCTTATGCTGCCTGCCGCCCTTGGCCGTGACCAGCGCCACCGGAGCCAACACAAACGACCCAAAGCCACACGCGATATGAACCCCCAGCAGCGTTCTCATCCACAGCGGATCGTGTTGCATCGGATCGCTCCTGTGTTCCTTAGCACTCCCAGCGCAGCAGCGTCGCTCCCACGGTAAACCCGGCGCCAACGCTCGCCAGCAGCACCAGGTCTCCGCGCTTCAAACGCCCCTCATCGAGCGCCGTCTGCATCGCCAGCGGAATCGTCGCCGCCGTCGTATTGCCGTAACGATCGATATTGATCACCACGCTCGACTCCTTCAATCCCAGGCGCTCGGCCGTAGAAAGAATAATGCGCTTGTTCGCCTGGTGCGGAATAAAGCACGCAAGGTCGGCCCCGGTCAGGCCATTGCGCGAGAGGATCCCCTCCGCCGCCTCCGCCATCTTGCGCACGGCAAATTTATACACCGCGGCCCCATCCTGGTGCACAAAGTGCATCTTCGCCGCCACCGTTTCAGCCGTCGGAGGATGCAGCGAGCCGCCCCCGGGCATGTTCAAGGCCGGCGCTCCCGAACCATCGATCTCATGCCAGTAGTCGATCAGGCCTACCTCTTCGCCCTCGCACGGCTCGAGCAGCACCGCGCCCGCGCCATCGCCGAAGATCACGCACGTCGCCCGGTCCGTATAGTCGATGATCGAGCTCATCACATCCGCGCCAATTACCAGCACCTTCTTGTGCATACCCGACTCGACCAGCTTCGCCCCCACCTGCAGCGCGTACGGAAAGCCCGAACAGGCCGCCAGCAGGTCGAATCCCCACGCCCCCTTGGCTCCAAGCCGGTCCTGCACCAGGCACGCCGTCGCCGGGAAGAACATGTCCGGAGTCACCGTCGCGACGACAATCACCTCAACCTCGGAAGCCTCGATGCCGCGCCGCTCCAGGCAAACCTTCGCCGCTTCAAGTGCCAGGTCGCTCGTCGCCACACCTTTGTCGACCAGGTGCCGCGTGCGAATCCCTGTGCGCTCCACGATCCACTGATCGCTGGTCGCAACCATCGTCTCGAGGTCCTGGTTGGTCAATAAACGGGGCGGAACATACGTTCCCACGGCAGTAATTTTCGCGCGCACCGGAACCCGGGGCTTCAACGTCAAACTCAAAATCCTCACCTCAACGAGCAACGTCCCCAGCATACAAAATCCCGGGGGGCCGGAGGACGAGTCAAGTACCTTACTTGCGGAAGCTCCCCCGAACATGCCCGCGGAGAGCAGAAAGGGATATGGCCGGGCGACCTACTGCGCCCGTACGAGCCCGTTACCGTTGCTTCCTTCCGGACCTGGCGGGGTTGGCGGGATTACGTCGCGTAGGACCCGGCACTCCCAGAGTCTACCATTGAACGCATGACCAGCACGCAGGCAGAAGTCCTTGAGCACTATCGCCAACTGCGAGCCAGCCACCAGCAGACACACGATCGTCTCGCCGCCGCCCGCAGCTCTGCCTCCAGACTCATGGCCGCGGCCATCCTGCTCACCCTTTTCCTCACCTTTCGCTCCCTGCACAGCGCCGGCATCGGCTGGCTGCTGCTGGCATGCTTCCTCGTCATCGTCGCCTGCCTCTGGTACACCCTGCGCCAGGGCACCGCGATCACGCGCCAAAGCCGCCTGCTCACCTTCTACGACCGCAGCCTGCGCCGCGCCGATGGCTCCGAGCCGCACTCCGGACGCACCGGCCTCGAGCCCGACCAAAACCTCCGCCAGCCCGGCCACCTCTACGACCACGACCTCGACCTCCTCGGCCCCGACTCGCTCTTCGGCCTTCTCGCCACCGTCCGCACCGGCCCCGGCGAGCGCGGCCTCGCCCGCTACCTGCTCGAGCCCGCCATCCACACCGAAGCCGTCGAGCGCCAGACCGCCGTTCAGGAGCTGCTTCCCCAAACCGACCTTCGCGAACAAATCGCCCTGCTCGGCACCTCCAGCTTCCACCAGATCTCGGCCGGCTTCTTCGACCAGTGGCTCGACGACACGCCACCCGTCATCGCCCCTGCCTTCCGTTATGCTCTGCTCTCGACCGCCGTGGTCAACGTCGCGCTGCTCATCGCCGGCCTTATCCACCTCCGCACCTGGTCCGCGCTTCTGCCGAACATCGCCGTGATCCTCTGTGTACAGGGCGCTCTCTGCCTTCGCCTGCGCAGCCGCGTCCTTCCCCTCCTCGTCTCGAGCGCCCGCCTCGAGCACCACATCCGCATGATTGCCGAAGGTCTCGCCCTGCTCCAGACCGCCACCTTCCATACCGCGAAGCTCCTCCACCTCCAGCGTCTGGCCCGCGAACCCACCGGCGCGGTCAAGCTGCTGAAGAAACTCGAAGGGCACCTCACCATCGTCGAGCAGCGCCCCAAGGAGTACTTTTTCGTCCTTTCGCTGCTCACCGCCGCCGGCACCCAGGCCGCCATCTCCATCGCCGCCTGGAAGCGCGACCACGCCGCCGCGATGCGCTCCTGGCTCGCCGCCTGGGCCGAGTTCGAGGCGCTCAACGCTCTGGCCACCTACGCGTTCGAGCACCCCGCCGATGGCGAACACTACGCCTGGCCCGAACTTCTGCCCTCGACGCATTCGCCGCTCTACCAGGCCCATTCCCTCGCGCATCCGCTGCTTCCTGTCGCCATCCCTAACGACATCGCGCTGGGCACAGCGCCAGACCAATCCCCGTTCTACCTCATCAGCGGCTCCAACATGGCCGGCAAGTCGACGCTCCTGCGCTCCATCGGCATCAACGCCGTGCTTGCCTTCGCCGGAGCCCCCGTCCGCGCGGCCTCGCTTCGCCTCACGCCGCTCACTCTTGGTGCGTCCCTCGCCCTTACCGATTCGCTCGCCGAAGGCCGCTCCAAGTTCCTCGCCGAGGTTGAGCGCCTCTCCGCCACCGTCCACGCCAGCGCCGCCTCACCGCTGCTCTTCCTGGTCGACGAGATCTTTTCCGGCACCAACTCCGAAGATCGTCGCACCGCCGCCGCCGCCGTGCTTCAGAAGCTTCTGCACAACGGAGCCATCGGCGCGCTCTCCACCCACGACCTCGCCCTCACCGACCTCGCCACCGCCGCCAACCGCGGCCTCAACGTCCACATGGCCAGCCCCAACCCCGACGACCCTCTCGCCTTCGACTACAAGCTCAAATCCGGAGTCAACTCCACGACCAACGCCCTTGCGATCATCCGCATGCTCGGCCTATAGAGCTCGCTTTGCCACAACGATTGGCTGGTAATATCCGCTCTCTTCCGGCATCTGCCAGCGCACCTCTTGAAAGCCAGCCTCTTCCGACATCTGCGAAAACTCCTCCCGTTGCACGCAGTAATACACCGCCGCAACATGGTGCGTCTCCCATCCACTCTCCACTTCCCGCGTGATGTACATGTGCGGCACATAGCTTCGCTCATCGATCCAGTCCCACACTTGATGCACAATCCGCCGACTTCCACTCTCTCCGTAGAACGCCGGCGCCTGCACCGTCGGCCGCTCCCGCACCAGGCGATCGTAGTCGCGAATACTCGCAAGAAACACCCCACCCGGCTTCACCTTCACCGCGATCGCCCTAAGCGCGTTGGGCAATTGATCGAGCGGGAGATGCGGCAAAGCATTGTCCATGCTGACGACTGCGTCGAACTCACCGAGCACCACCTCACCCAGCGACCGCACATCCGCAACCGCTACCTCGAGCTTCAACCCACGCTGTTGCGCCTCGCGGCTTGCTCGCCTCACCGCTGCGGCGCTCAGATCGGACCCGGTCACGTCATGGCCCAGTGCGGCCAATCCCAGCGCCTGCGTGCCGATTCCGCAGGTGCAGTCCAGAATCCTCAACCCCGCACCCAAACCCTCCACCTTCAGCAGCTTGTCGATCACTTTTGCCTGACGTCCGATGGCAGCATCCCAGTTCTCGAACTGAAGGTGATAAACCTCGGCTAGATCCTCATAGAAGCGCAGCACCGTATCGCTCATCCACCCAGCCTACTTATGCCGCCTCCCTCGCGACAGAACTAAATTGGCCGTGTATTCTCATCGTCCGCATCTGGACTCCTAATCGTCCGCGTGGCGTACGTTGACCCTCGTCTCCTGGGCAATCCCCGGATTGGGCCACACTTCAAACAACAGTTCCCTCCCTTCCTTCGAACTCCAATGAGATACTCAGGCTGCCTTTACAGAACTGGCTCGCGCAGGGAAACAATCACCGAGGATCGAAAGTTTCGCCCTGAAAAGCGAAACGCCTCGGGGCTGGAACCCCGAGGCGATCTCTGTAAAGGAGGTAAGTGCCATGCGACCAATCAAGGTCAAATGGAAACACGTTTCGTTAGAGATCCCCGTAGAGCTTTTGCTCTACCTTCTGACGAACGGTTATGTGCTCATGCGATTACTGATGAAGCACCACTAACGACTACTCTGACTCGGTAGCCAGCCCGGGTCAGAGCTTTTCTAACCACACTATACACAAGGCCGCCGCGAACAGATAGAACAAATCACAAGGTGCTAGCCAACCCCATAAGCGGCCGATAATAGCGAGCTCGAAAACAATGTCCGAGCGCCCTTTCCGCTTCTGCATCCAAAAGAATGTGGAATCGCAGCTACGTACTGGCTGCGAATATGGTTCTCGAACGGAGCTCTCCCTATGCTGATCCTGCTTGTCATCCTGATCCTCGTCTTCGGTTTCGGCGGCTATCGTATGGGCCCCGGCCTCGGCTACTATGGCGGCGGCGGTCTCTCGCTCATCCTCACCATCATCGTTATTCTGCTGCTGCTCAAGATCATCTAGTTCTGGACATAGCTCACAATCCTGTATGCTTCCCCCGGGAAGTCTCTTGGGGGAAGCTGCATGCGGGTTGGTCTCATCACACGGGAGTACCCTCCCAACGTTTACGGCGGTGCCGGTGTTCACGTCGAATACCTTGCCCGCGAACTCGCCCGCAAGATCGAGGTTGAAGTCCATTGCTGGGGCGAGCAGAATGAGGACGCCCCTAACCTCCACGTCCGAGGCGACGTTCCTCCGCCCCAGATCACCGGCGACACCAAGGCCAAATTCAAGGCCGCCGTCGACGCTCTAGCGCTCAATCTCTCCACCATGAAGGAACTCGGTGCGATCGACATCGTCCACACTCACACGTGGTACGCCTCGATGGCCGGCTTTCTCGCCAAGAAGCTCTACAACATCCCGTTCGTTCTCACCACCCATTCGCTCGAGCCCTTGCGCGCCTGGAAGGCCGAGCAACTCGGCTCCGGCTACGCCCTGAGCTCCTGGATGGAGCGCACCGCCATCCTTGACGCAGACGCCATCGTCGCCGTCTCCCACGGCACAAAGGCCGACATCCTGCGCGCCTACCCCGACGTCGATCCCGCCCGCATCCACGTCATCTATAACGGCATCGACCTCAACGAATACCAGTACACCGACTCCACCGACGCGCTCACCAAGTACGGCGTTGATCCCACCCGACCCTACGTTCTCTTCGTCGGCCGCATCACCCGCCAGAAGGGCGTCACCCACCTCGTCGACGCCGTCCGCTATCTGCCCCCAGGCACCCAGGTCGTCCTCTGCGCCGGCGCGCCCGACACCCCGGAGATCGCCGCCGAGATGCGCGACAAGGTCGAAGCCCTGCGCAAATCCACTCCCGGCTCCAAGCCCGCGCACCTCGACGACATCACCACCGAGAGCGGTGGCCACGCCTTCCACACCGACGACCCCACCGGCACCGGCCACAACGTCGTCTGGATCGAGCAAATGGTCTCGAAACCAGAAGCAATCCAGCTCTACTCCCACTGCTCGGTCTTCTGTTGCCCGTCGGTCTACGAGCCCTTCGGCATCATCAACCTCGAAGCCATGGCCTGCGGCGCGCCGGTCGTCGCCTCCGCCACGGGAGGCATCCTCGAAGTCGTTATTCCCGCCGGTCAAAGCGAGCCTGAAACCGGAGTCCTCATCCCCTTTGAGGCCGATCCCGTCACCACCTTCCCGCTCCACGAAGAGCAGTTCGCCCGCGACCTTGCCGCGCCTATCCAGGCCCTGCTGGCCGACCCCGCCCGCGCCAAGGCTCTTGGCCAGGCCGGCCGCAAGCGTGTCGAAAAGATGTTCGCCTGGGAAGCGATCGCCACGCAAACCATCGAGCTCTACGCCCACCTGCTCGCTGCGTTGGAAAAATAGATGGCCCTCGCTGGAGGTCTGCTGCTCGGCGTCCTGATCGGCATCGTCTCTGGACTGGTCGGCATCGGCGGCGGCGCGCTGCTGGTCCCCGTCCTGGTCCTCTTCTACGGTATGACCCAGCACAAGGCCCAGGGCACCTCGCTTGGCGCGTTGCTGCTGCCTATTGGCGTGTTTGCCTTCTGGCGCTACTGGAAGGACGGCAATGTCGACCTACGCCTCGCGATCCTGGTGGCAATCGGGTTTGCCGTCGGCGGCTGGATTGGCGGTGGCTGGGCCCAGCACCTCTCTGACCTCACCCTGCGCAGAAGTTTCGCCGCCCTGCTGATCGTCATCGCCATCAAGATGCTCTGGCCGTAACACACGCGAGCGTCCAACACCCCACGAAGTGGCGCCCCGGCCGGCGTTAGGCCGTCCTTGCTCTTGCCTCTATACAATGAAGTGTGATGTCCAACGCGCTCCTGGAACCCGCAATCGCCGCACCCGCCAAGCCCAAAGTCGGCTTCGTCTCGCTCGGCTGCCCAAAAAACCTCGTCGACTCCGAAGTCATGATGGGCCTGCTCCACCACAACGGCGCCGAGCTCACCCAGCGCGCCGAAGACGCCGAGATCATCGTCATCAACACCTGCAGCTTCATCGACTCGGCCAAGCAGGAGTCGGTGAACACGATCCTAGAGATGGTCCAACACAAGCGGGCCCACGGCGGCAAAGCGACGCGCATCGTCGTCGCCGGCTGCCTGGTCGAGCGCTACCGCGACGAGATCCAGAAGAGCATCCCCGAAGTCGACGCGGTCGTCGGCACCGGCGAGCTCGAAGCCATCCTCTCCGCCGCCGGGCTCAGCCCGACACAACGCGCCGATTCGCCCTTCCAGATCCTTCCCCAGGACTTCGCTCAGCCCTCGATCGACGCCCACACCCAGCCTGACCTCTCCCTCCTCGACGGATCACTGGTCAACGAAACCTCCGTCGCCCGCGACTCCGCCCAAAACATCCCCGACCAGCAGCTCATCCACCGAGCCCCCTCCGCCGTCAACCAGCACTCCCGCCCCTTGGCCGACTCCGAGCAGGACCAGGCCATCACCCCCCAGCTCCAGATCGTAGAATCCCTCGCCGAATTTGGCACCACCACAACTCCGGGTGCCCCAGGTCTCGATTCTGAGACCTGGGTGGAACCACCACCAATCTCAAGTGCCCCATTCATCGCGCCTTTGTCTCAAGCGATAAGTGGGTCCGCCTCGGAACCCATCCCCTCCCGCCCCGAAGGCCTGGCCCGAGAGCAAACCGGCCGCTTCTCCCGCGAGTCCTGGGACGGAGCCTCCGCCACTCTCCCCAGCTACCTCTACTCCGACGAGACCCCTCGTATCCTCGCCACTCCCCGCGCCAGCGCCTACATCAAGATCGCCGAAGGCTGCGATCACCCCTGCAGCTTCTGCATCATCCCCCAGCTGCGCGGCAAGTTCCGCTCCCGCCGCATGGGCTCCATCTTGTCCGAAGCCCAAAACCTCATCGCCCAGGGCGTCCGCGAGATCACCCTCATCGGCCAGGACACCACCTGCTATGGCGAAGACCTCGGCCTGGCCGACGGCCTCGCCCAGCTGCTCGACGCCCTCGCCGTCCTCCCTGGCCTCAAGTGGCTGCGCTTCCTCTACACCTATCCCAACAAGGTCACCACCCGCCTGCTCGAGACCATGGCCCGCCACGAGACCATCGCCAAGTACCTTGACGTGCCCCTCCAGCACGCCTCCGCCTCGGTCCTCAAGACCATGAAGCGCGGCGGCACCGCCCAGATCTTCCTCGACCTCATCGCCAAGGCACGGCAGATCGTCCCCGGCATCGTCATCCGCACCAGCTTCATCGTCGGCTTCCCCGGCGAAACCGAAGCCGACTTCAACGAGCTCCTAGCCTTTGTCCAGGCAGCCAAGATCGACTGGCTCGGCGTCTTCACCTACTCCGACGAGGAAGGCGCCAAGGCCTTCGACCTCCCCGCCGAACACAAGCTCCCCAGGCGCACCATCCAGGCGCGCCACCGCAAGCTGATGAAGCTCCAACAGCGCATCTCCACCGTCGCCAAGGCCGCCTGGGTTGGTCGTGTCGTAGACGTGCTCGTCGAAGGCCCCTCGGAGGAAACCGACCTCCTCTGGCAAGGTCGCACCATGCTCCATGCCCCCGAAATCGACGGCAAGGTCCTCATCAACGATTTCGGCCCCCACGAAGCCCTCGTCCCCGGCACCTTCTACCGCGCCGAAGTCACCGAGTCCCACGACTACGACGTAGTCGCCCGCATCCTGGAGTAGAACTATGTCTCAAGATCGACCTCCCATACCCCGTGGTCTTGAACGAGACATATTGGTAGAAGCGGGCCACCGTTGCGCAATTCCGAGATGCCTCCAATACCCTGTGCAGATCCACCACATTGTTAATTGGGAGCAATGTCAACGGCACGAGTTCGAAAACCTGATTGCACTTTGCGGTGTTTGTCATGACCGCACTCGCCTTGGTGGTCGTGCCGGGATCGACCGTCAGTCACTCAGACGGTATAAAGCCAATCTAGGAATTATAAACAGCCGCTACAACGACCAGGAACGAAGGCTTCTCGAAGCTTTTGCGGCACAACCAAACAGCGTCCAAGTCTTCGGAGCGGATGCCGAGTTTACCTTTATGTATCTGCTAAAAGACTCACTGGTCCGCAAGACACCCGGTGTCCATCGTAATGGAACGTACTACAAATCCTCTTTCGGAGGTCGAGATAATGAAAACTCTTACGTTCTTACAGAGCAAGGGCGCGAATGGATCAATAATTGGATTAACGGACAACTTGCGTGAGTAAGTGCTGTGAATTGATCAACATTTTTCGCATAAGTCGTTTCGTCCAAGACCGGAAACTAACCCAGTCGATTGCTTCAGAATCAACATAACCGTTTGTCAACCCTTCGTTCCAGTCCCATATCCTTCCGACAGGAGGTCCGATGATCCAGATCCAGCAGCCCGAAGTCGAAGCCCTCATCCAGCAACGCCTCGCCGCTGGGCGCTTTGAAAATATTGAGGCCGTACTCCTGCAGGCCCTTCAGGACGCTCCCTTGCCATGCAAGGTACCCTCCCCTCATCCAGGTCCCTCCGGACTCGACATCATCGCGGCCTTTCAGCGCTCACCGCATAAGGAAGTCAATATTTTTCCTGAAAGCTTTGTGCCACAGGTCAGCGATCCAGTCGAGTTCTGATGCCTGACCTGCTTGACACAAACATTCTTTCCGAACTCCGCAAGCCAAGACCCGCCTCCGCGGTTCTTGGCTACTTCACTCAGCACTCTGCCGATCAACGCTTCATCAGCACGGTCAGCTTGGCGGAGGTGCGGTTCGGCATCAGCATCGCGCAGAATCCCGCGCAGCGCGAAGACCTCCGCGACTGGCTAGACAACACGCTTCGACCGCTCTTTCAGGGCCAGGTTCTCCAGCTCACTGAGGCCATCTTGCTCCGCTGGCGCATCCTCCTGGAAGCCGGTCGGCAGGTTGGTCGGACCCATCCACAACCCGACCTCTTCCTTGCCGCCACCGCCCTCGAACATAACCTGACCCTTGTGACCCGCAACACAAGAGACTTCACCAGCATCCCCGAGCTAAAGCTCTTCAATCCCTGGAACTCGTAGCCACAGGCCCACTCCCAACGCCACGGCCCCCAAACCCCCTATAATCCCCCCATGCCCACCCACACCAACCAGTCCGACCAGGCCCTCACCTCCGGAGCCGAGCAGGTCGAACAATCCGAGCACCTCGCCGCCAGCCTCGAATCACCCGCAGACCCCTCCATCGACGAGGTCGAAGAGCAGAACGGACCCGACGGCGCACCCCTCAAGACCGCCCTCGCCGAGCTCACCCTCAGCATGTTCAAGCAAGGCGCCAGCACCCGCGTCCGCGTCGGCAACGCCCACAACAGCTCCGAGCTCTACGAGTTTGCCTTCGCCTCCACCGACGAAGCCAACAACGCCATGCTCGACGCTGGCATACTCACTCCTGAGCAGGTTCCAGATCCCGCCGACCTCGCCGGAACCTCCATCCCCCTCCACAACATCACCGTCGAGCAGCTCGAAGCCGCCGGGCTCAAGCGTCACGGCTCCTCCACCCTCTAGCCTTTTCGCCGCACACTCCACCATGGCCTCTCCCAAAGCTCTCTTCTGCCCCACCTGCCGCAAGGTCGTCCTCGCCGCCGACCCCGACTTCCCCTTCTGCTCGGACCGCTGCCGCATCCTCGATCTCGGCAAATGGGCCTCTGGCGGCTACGTCATCTCGTCCCCCATCCACGACCCCGACCTGCTCGACGAGCTGGAAGGTCTCCGCGACCGCCAGAGCCGCAGCACCAATGACAGCGATGGCTAAGCAGCCGCGCATAGACCTTCGCACCCTCCCGCACAAGACTCCCTGGGCCTGGGCCGTCGCTACCTTCTTCGGCGCCGGCTTGCTCCGCCCCGGCCCAGGCACCTACGGTTCCATCGCCGCCGTCCTGCTCTGGTACGGGGCCGCCCACGCCCTGCACCCGCAGCACCTCGCCGCCTGGACCCTCGCCGCCGCCGTCCTCGCCACGCTCGTCGGCATCCCCGCCGCCACCCTCGTCGCCCGCGAATCGCTCCGCGAAGACCCCGGCCACATCGTCATCGACGAGGTCGCCGGCCAGCTCATCGCCCTCGTCGGCATTCCCGCCGACTGGCCGCACGCCCTGCTCGCGCTGCTCCTCTTCCGGCTCTTCGACATCACTAAGCCTCCGCCCATCCGCCAGCTCGAGCGCCTTCCAACCGGCACCGGAATCATGCTGGACGACGTAGCCGCTGGGCTGTTTGCTCTGGCCGTTGGCCACCTGATCCTGTTGCGCTACTAACACGCGAAGCGTCCAACACCCCACGAAGTGGCGCCCGTCCGGCGTTAGGACGCTTTTGCCTTTGTCTTTCATTTACCCTTAACCCAGCATGCCGACCCTCACTCACGTCCGTCCCGCCGCCGCCCTCCCCGGCGGCGAAGTCGAGCTCCTCGGCTCCGGCCTCCATTCCACTCTGGGCTCCAGTCTCTCCGCCGAGATCTCCGGCGTCGCCGCCCTCGTCACCCTTGCCCGCCCCTCCCGTGCCCTCATCCGCATCCCTGAAGGTGTCCTCCCCGGCGACCTCACCGTCACCGTCAATGACGTCCTCTCGAATTCCCTGCCTCTGCAGGTCGCCGTGCCCATGGCCGAAAACCTCCACCCCGTCGCCAATCCCGCCGTCGATGCTCACGGGAACGTCTACGCCACGCTCTCCGGCTCCCGCGGCCAGCAGACTCCCGTTTCCATCTTCCGCATCGCCCCCGCGCCTGAGGGCGTCACGCACGAGCTTCGCCCTTTCGTCCGCGACCTCCTCAACCCTACCGGCCTGGCCTTCGGCCCCGACGGCCTGCTCTACGTCAGCTCCCGCGCCGAAGGCATCGTCTACCGCGTCGGCCACTCCGGCATCGCGCAGGTCTATGCTGAGGGCCTCGGCATCGCCACCGGCATCGCCTTCGATCCCGACGGCGACCTCTATGTCGGCGACCGTTCCGGAACCATCTTCAAAATCCGCACCCCATCCGCCACGCAAAACCAGGAAACCTTCGTCTTCGCCACGCTCGAGCCCTCCATCTCCGCCTACCATCTCGCTTTCTCGAGCGACGGCACCCTCTACGTCACCGGCCCCACCACCGCCTCCAATCAGGTCATCCACGCTATCGACCGCGACGGCAGTGCCAGCGTCTTCTTCCGCGGTCTTGGCCGCGCCCAGGGCCTCACCTTCGACCGCGCCGACAACCTCTACGTCGCGGCCTCGCTCGCCGGCGACCGCGGCGTAGTCCGCATCACGCCCTCCCGCGAGGCCTCGCTTGTCGTCTCCGGCTCGAACCTCGTCGGCCTCTGCCTGCTCCCCAACGGCAAGGCCGCTCTCGCCACCCGCGACGCCGTTTACGAGGTCGCCCTCGACTTCGCCGCCTGACTCCGCAACGCATCCTAACCTGCATGCTCGCTGAAATCATCGCCGTCGGCTCGGAGATGCTGACCCCATTCCGTCAGGACACCAACTCCCTCTATCTCACCGCGCAGCTCAACGACCTCGGCGTTCAGGTCGCCTTCAAAACGATCGTCGGCGACTCGCTCGAGCACCTCACCGGCGCCGCCCGCATGGCGCTCTCCCGCGCCGACCTCGTCCTCTTCTCCGGCGGCCTCGGCCCCACCGAGGACGATCTCACCCGCGAGGCCGCCGCCGCCGCTCTCGGCATCGGCATGCGCCGCGACAACCCCACCTTCGTCGGACTTCAGCGCCGCTTCGCCGAGCGCCGCATCCCCATGCCGCCCAACAACGCCAAGCAGGCCGACATCCTCGAAGGCGCCGTCCTGCTCGAAAACAAGAACGGCAGCGCACCGGGCCAGTTCCTCCGCACCCTCGTCGACGCCCAGCCGCGCACCATTATCCTGCTCCCCGGCCCACCCAAGGAGCTCAAGGCCATGTTCGTCGACCAGGTCAAGCCGCGCCTCGCCGCCAGCCTTCCCCCGCGCTTTCTCGCCCGCCGCGAGCTCCGCATGGCTCTCATCCCGGAGTCCTCTGTCGACGACCGCACCGCGCCCATCTACAAGCAATACACCGACATCGAGACCACCATCCTCGCGCACAACGGCGAAATCCAGCTCCACTTTGAGTGTGCGAAGCCGTCTCTCGCCGAGGCCCAGGCCCGCGTCGACGCCCTCGCCGAGGCCATCGAGCACGAGATGGCCGACGACATCTTCTCCTCGCACTCCGAGTCGCTCGACGAGGTCGTCCTGCTCATGCTCGGCATGCGCCACCTCACCCTCGCCGCCGCCGAAAGCTGCACCGGAGGCATGCTCGCCCAGCGCCTCACCGCTGTCCCTGGCAGTTCGCGTTACTTTCTCGGCGGAGCGGTCGTCTACGCGGACGCCCTCAAGTCCACCTTCGCCGACGTATCCCCGGATCTCGTCCGCATCGAAGGTCCTGTCTCTGAAGCCGTCGCCCGCGCCCTGGCCGAAGGCATTCGCGCTCGCACCGGAGCCTCGATCGGCATCGGCATTACTGGCATCGCTGGCCCCGGCCCCGGCACCGGACCCGACGAAGGCAAACCCATTGGCCTCATCTACATCGGCATCGCCGACTCCGACGGCACCCAGGTCAAAGAGCTCCACCTCACCGGCGACCGCGAGCGAATCCGCTGGTGGGCGACGCAGCACGCCCTCGAGCTTCTTCGCCGCCAGATGCTTTAAGCCGGGAAGAGTCGGGCATTAAGACTTTAGCCGGTGCAGGTTGCAGCCTAGAGGCATCCGCCTTCATGCGTGGGTGGCTAAGTTGTTGATTGGATGGTGGGCACAGCAGGATTCGAACCTACGACTTCCACCGTGTGAAGGTGTCCCGAATCCCGCCGGACTAACAATCTAAAGGGGTTAACTACCGGTGCAGTGGTCAGAAACCGGTTCAAATGGCTCCTTATGCAACAAGAATGCAACAAGAACCTAGAGTGGTGGCCGGGCTGACTGTGAGGGATCAGCCCAACTCTGAAGCAAACAAACCCAACCTTGCGTAACGCATATGTGCGTGATACAACTCTGCGTGATGGACAATCCGTTTGAGTTCGGGCGTGAGCTTGGTACCGATGAACTGGTCGACAGGCAAGAAGAAGTCGCCGCCGTCATCGACACGATCCGCCTAAGCGCCAAGTTGTTCCTTGTCGGCCCCCGTAGATACGGCAAGACCTCGATCCTAAAAGCCGCGGAAGATCGCCTCACAGGAAAGAATGCCGTTATCCTACGCTTCGACGCGGAGAGCTTCCCCTCTCTCGACCTGTTGGTCGCAGCACTCATTGCTGCTGCAGCGATGAGCCTGAAAGGGAAAGTGGAGCGGGTCGGAGAGCAGATTGCTAAGTTCTTTTCGAAGCTCCGCCCCGAGCTTAGCTTCAGCATCACGCAGGACGCCTGGAACGCCAAGTTAGGGGTGAATGTCGCTGCCAATAGCCAGGAACACGTTGGCCTCCTGATTGAGGCCTTGAATGGCCTTGAGTCACTCGCGAGCGAGCAGCCGAAAGCACGCGCTGTAGGCCTCATCATCGATGAATTTCAGCGACTCATTGAGATCGGCGGACCACAGGCTGAGTCACAGATACGGGCCGCGATCCAACGCCACAAGCACGTCGGATACGTCTTCGCGGGTTCCAAGACGCGGATGATGACCGACATGACTATGGACGCCACAAGACCCTTCTACCGCCTCGGCACCATCCGCTTCATTGGCCCAGTTCCACGAGCCGACTTTGAAAAGTTCCTGACGGGTAATTTTCGAAGGAGTGGCTTCGAGGTCGAAGATCCCTCTGCAATCACACTCATACTCGATCTAGCCGCGGATGTGCCCTACAACGTTCAGCTCTTGGCGCACACATGTTGGGACCAGTTGCGAAGCAATTCGACTGCACCTGCCGCAGCTTTGACCACTGAAGTCGTCACCAGGTCCATGTTGCTCATCGTCCGGCAGTACGACCCGTTCTACACCCAGATATGGGCCGGCCTCACCGCCATTCAGCAGAAGACTCTGCTCGCCATCATCAACGAACAAGGCGCACGCCTTCAGTCCCAAAAAGTTGCGCAGTTCATTGGCAAGGGAGCCTCCACTGTGCAGAGATCCGTCAGTTCGCTTATCGAGAAGGACATTGTTCGCGAGGAAGAGCAAGAGGGCGGTATGAAGCTCCGGTTCGAAGATCCATTCTTCGGGCAATGGATCCGGGCTTTCCCAGGTAAATCTTCCGGATTGCTGCTCCCTTAATCTTCCAGAAAGAAGCTCGGAGGCTTTCCATACGCTCTGGCCAGCTGCAAAAGCTCCAGCACGTCGATGCGCCGTTCTCCGGTTTCACACTTCGACAAAAACGAGTGCGAGAACCCAAGATCCTCAGAAACCTGTCGTTGGGTCAATCCGGCATCTTCACGCGCCTTAATCAAACGGCTGATGATCATGTCGTACGTCTTCTGGAATGGGACGGTCCTCGCTTTCCGAGACCTACGGCTGTCAGATGCTCTCACCGCTCCCATCGTTCAAGTGTGGGTATCCGTTGCAATATCCCCTAATAAGGGCCACAATTGCGAAGCAAGCCCTTACGGAGAACCACATGGCTGACACCATGATTGAGTGCCCAGAGATTGTCGGAAAGACGGTACGTCGTCTCAGGCTTGCTACTGCCGATCCCGCAAGTCAGGAATTGCATATCGACTTCGAAGATGGAACGGCCTTCTCCTTCACAGTCGAGGCCACCACGACGCGGACCGCCCGCCTTCTTTCGCGATCCGAGTCCGATCCGTACTCCCTTCACACCTATGGTGAATAGCGACACTATTCCTCATCGGAATAGGTGCGATCTCCGAAGTTATTGGACTGACGGTTTCGGACAGTCGTAGCGTTTGCGCCATGCTGACTTGCTCAAGTCAGCGGAGGTGCAAATGCAGCGTTTCTACCCCGTCCTCCGCTCGGATAGCGCATCCGTTCGGTTGCCCGTTCGTCTCGGCCGTGCCGAGCTCTTCCGCGCACGCGAGCACCGCAGGGGTGCTGCTGTTTGGCACCACGCGAGGCGTGCAGTTCGCACCCTCTTTCCTGCTCTGTTCGCGCTTTCGCTTGCGAGCGTCGCGCACGCGCAAGGCACGATGGACTTCTCCGGCGCACAGACCCTGATGGGTACGTTCAAGACATTCGCCATGTACGCGGGTGCCGTGATCTGCCTTGGTGGTCTCATCTTCGCGGGTATCCGCATGATGAGCGGCCGCTTTCAGGACGCCATTCCGGGTCTGTTCGGCGCACTCTTCGGCGCCGGTGTTCTCGGCTGGGGAGCCGGCTGGATTGGGTCCCTTACCGGGCAGTCGATGTAGGAGGTGACATCGACATGGCCAAGCGGGGAGAACCGTTACCGATCAATCAAGCGCTGAATCGTCCCCGGGCCAAGCTCGGTCTGGACCTCACAGCATGGATGGCGATCGTCTTCGTCTGCGTAACGGTTTTCCTCGTCGGCTTCCGACTGCTTGCGATGCTGGCCTTTCCAACGCTTGCCGTCTCGGCATGGGTCATCGTCCGCAAACACCCGAAGATGTTCCAACTCTGGGGCCTGAGCCTCAACCAGAAGAGCTATTATGACCCGCGCCAGCGCTGAACAGCAGAAGCACACACCATGGTTCGCCAAAGCCGGAGCAGCGTGCAGCATCGTGCCGATCGCGCGCTTCGTCGGACCGAACATCTTCGCGCTCAAGGGTGGCGGCTACGGATGCCTGTTTACGCTTGCTGGCGTGGACGACGAGGGCAAGACCGACCAGGAGCTAGAGGCGCTGGTTCGCACAGTCGAGGGTGCTCTGCGCGGCCTTCCGGAGGGCTCTTGCCTGTATCAGTACACGAGAGTGATGTCCGGTGCGTCAGTACCGCGGCAGGCAAGCTATACCAACGCTGTTACAGAGCAGTTCATTTCAGATCGCGCAGCCCAACTCGTGCTAAATGCGCGCTTCCGCCGCGTTGACCTGCACTGGTGTCTTACGCTGGAGCCGCCGAAGGTCAAGGCGCTGTCCCGCCAGCCGGAGGAGAACGCCGCCAACAACGCGCGGATGCTAGCGGACCTGCAAAAGATCGCAACACTTTTAGAAGGTCATCTTACAAGCGCAGTTGGATTGCGCTTGCTCGACAAGCAAACCACATTCCAGTTCTTCAGCTACCTCTTCAATCTCCACGACTGGGCGGAACAGGATCGGCTTCGCAGCGATGAGGGCGTGGATCGCCAGGTCGTGAAGAACCCGGTCGCTTGGCACAGCGATCACCTAGAAGTCGGGAAACGGCACATCCAACTGTTCTCGCTGCAGGCTACCCCGGAGGCGTCGCGACCGGGGCTCTTTTCGGACCTGCTCACGCTCGATTGCGACAGCATCCTGTGCACGACATGGCGGGTGAAGTCCACAGCCTCAGCACGTCGCGAGATCGACCAGCAGGAAAAGTTCATCTCATTTTTCAAAGTTGGCGTGCTGACCCGTGTGATGAGCGGACGCGATACTGCTTCGCTCGACACCGGCGCTGGCGCGAAGGCCGCAAACAACGCCGTCGATGACCTAAGCGAAGTCATCCGCTCACTCGACAAGAAGGTGCAGGGAGAGTTCTCACTCCGGCTCCTGCTTGCGGCGGACAGCCAGGCGCAACTTCGTGATGCAATCCCGACAGTGCACCGCATCTTCGTCGGTGCTCGCGCTCAAGCCGTAGAGGAGACACTCGGAAATCTGTCCGCCTTCTATGCCATGTTTCCCGGCAATCAGAAGTTCAGCGTCTTTCCACTGTGGCTGTCAGAGGAACACCACGCCCGGCTGTCGTCTGTGTTCGCGCCGCATCTAGGTCATCCTCGCTCGGAAGACCTCGATGCCGAGTACCTGAATGTCTTGGAGACGCGGACCCGGACGCCGTTCTTCCAAGACGCCTATGTAGACGGCGTGCGCGTCATGTTGATCCTCGGACCGACGGGAACCGGCAAGTCGGTGCACGGCAATACCCTCGTTGCCCTGGAGCAAAAGTACGGCGGCTTCACCTACGTCTTTGACATCGGCGGCTCTTACGAAAGCGTCGTCGAGCTATACGGCGGCAGGGTGGACCGCATCGGCAAGGACGGACCGCGCATCAACCCGTTCGCGCTGGAGCCGACCGAAAACAACATCAAGTTCCTGTACAGCTTCGTCAAGCTGCTCCTCACCAAGGGCGGCGCGGAGCTGGAGCCGGAAGACGACGATGTGATTCACAAAGCCGTTCAGGATATGTATCTGCTCGACGCCGAGAACCGCCGTCTTTCCAATCTGTTCCTGCCCAAAAAGCTCGACCGGTACATGTCCAAGTGGGTCGGCAAGGGCGTGTACAACGCCATCTTCGACAACATTGAAGACTCGCTCTCGCTCTCACGCGTGCAGTGCTTCGACTTCGCGGGCGTGAACAACGAGCAGTACGCCGACCTGATAGAGCCCTTGATGGTGTGGCTCCTACGCCGCATCGACGACGTGCTGTATGAACCGGCCAATCTGGGCGTTCCCAAGCACATCCTCATCGAGGAGATCTTCTCTTCCATGAAGAACCGTCAGCTTCTTGAGGGTGCGCTGGCCTCGATCAAGACCGTGCGCAAGAACCTGGGCGGCGTCACCATGATCGGCCAGTCCGCCGAGGATCTGGGCGAGAACGCCGATTCCATCGTCAACTCCTGCACGTCGTTCCTCTTCCTGAAGGATGCGACGTTCAACCGGAAGCGCTACGCCGAGCTCTTCAAGATGAACGAGCAGCAGATCGCCCTCTTCGAAAGCCTGCAGGATCGCGAGGCGCTCTACATGCGCCGCGACGGGATCACGAAGGTGGTGACGCTCAACCTCGACCCGCGCAGCTACGCCACGTTCTCGACCAAGCCGAAGGACCGGGTGCGCCGGTCGAAGCTGATCGCGAAGTACGGCCTCACCGAGGGCATCGCCCGCTGTGCCCAGGGCGAGAACGGATAAGAAAGGACTGACACAGTGAAACCGCCCATCCCCATCTACATCGCCATCGGCCTTGCGTGTGGTTCGGCCACACTTCGGGCGCTCCCGCCCGCGCACCCGCTTGAACTAAGCACGCCGCGAACCGTCACCGTTTCGGAGTCCGCGACTCCACCTGTGGTCCGCGCCGGCCTGCTGCAATCAACCCTGATCGTCTTGCCCGCCGAAGAGAAGGTCGCCAACGTCTTCGCGGGCGACACAGTGGATTGGGTCTTCGATGGCGGCCATGTGGCCTCACGCTTCATCAGCGTAAAGCCCAAGCTGGCCGGCAGCTCGACCGACATTCACATCGTCTCCGACCACGGCAACGAATACACGCTCCAATTACGCGAGGTGTCGGCCGAGGAAGACACGCACTACGACTCCAAGGTCTTCCTGAGCGCGGGTGACAAGGCGATGCAACAGCGCCTCGCCGACCTGCCGGTCTTTGTGCCGGTTGCCGATCTCGACAGAGCGAAGGCTGAGGCGGCGGAAGCCAAGGCCGCGCAAGCGACCGAGCTGAAGACCGAGACAACCAAGTCCGAGCAGTACCGGAGCCAATACCCCGGTTCGCTGCGCTTCGATTACGCCTGGGACGAGAAGAAGGGCAAGGAACTTGGGCTAGAGCAGATCTGGCATGACGACAAGTTCACCTACCTACGCGGCAGATTCCAGGAGACGCCCGCACTCTACGAGGTGAAGGACAAAAAACTCTCGCTCATCAACTTTGATTTCAGCGACGGCTTGTACACCGTGCCAAAGCAGCTGGACAACGGGTATCTGACGATCGGCAAACAAAAGGTCGAGTTCCGCCGCACGACGGGAGATCACTAGCCATGCCCGATCAAAACGAAGTGCAGCCAACTGTACCAGAGCAGCCCGAAGTAAAGCCCCCACTCCGCAAGGGCTTGCCCCTGATTGTGGTCATGGTGCTGATGGTGGGTGGTCTTGGACTCGCAAATCTCTCCAGTTTACTGAGCGGAAGCAAAAAGGTCGCTCCTCGATCTGCATTGACTACGCGCCCGAGCGCGCCGGATGCGCAGCAGGTGTCGAGCTTCGAGACGCAGCAGCAGCTCCAGGCGCGGCGCGACTTCGAGGACCAGCAGCGGCAGCAGCAGCTTGCCGCCGCCATGCAGGAGCTGCAGCAGGAGCAGAGCGTGCCGGGCCCGGAGTCCCCGACCGCACCGGCGATGACGCCCGCTCAGAAAGCAGCTATTTACGGCAACAGCCCGAACGCCCCACAGCGGACCTCCGGCGTTTCCGAAGCCCAGGCCGAAGCAAAGCAGAAGCAGCTTGCCAAGGAGAAGCTGCACCAGGATGCCCTCGACAGCGACACGGTTGCGATCGACTTTTCACACGAGTCTGCCGCAACTCCGACGGCCAAGTCCGTCGAGGTCGCCGGTGAAGAGGCGGCGGCGAAAGACACAACCTCCGCAGCAGACTTCCAGCCCGCTGCGGAGCACAAGCCGGCCAAGACAGACCCGATGGCTCCCTACGAGTTCGACCAGTTCCAAGGACGGTTGTACCGCGTATTCGAGGGAACGGTTCTCGAAGGTGTTGTCACCAACCACATTGACGGCGGCTTGAGCGGCCCGATTCTGGTCATGCTCACGACCGACTACTACTCCCACGACCACCAGCAGCTACTCATGCCGCAAGGTACGAGGCTGATCGGGACCGTGCAGAACGTCGGCAGCCAGGGCCAGCGCAAGCTCATGGTCAGTTTTCATCGGGCGGTGTGCCCGGATGGCTTCTCGCTGGAGCTGGACAAGTATGCGGGGCTCGACCAGGTCGGAACGACTGGGCTTGCCACGCACGTAGACAACCACATCCTTTCGAGCTTCGCCGCCGCTGCAGCTATCGGCGGCCTAGGAGGACTGGCCCAGATCGGCAACAGCGCCAGCATTCTCAGCCCGTCGGCCGAGATCCGCAACGGCATCTCCGCGCAAACCAGCCAGGAGTCCGAGCAGATTCTCAATCACTTCCTCAACCGTCTGCCGGTGATCACCGTCAAGGAGGGCTCGCGGGCGCGTGTCTACATCGGCACCGACATCCTGATTCCTTCCTATGCCGAGCATCGCGTCGACCCAACCCTTTGAATAGGAGCACACCTATGAACCGCCGCATTGTGGCAAGTGCAGTGAGCATTGCCGCCCTTATCTCCACTATGCCGGGCGAGGCACAGTTCGGTGGGGTCGTTTTCGACCCTACTCAGTCCGCCCACGCAACCAGCCAGATCATCAACGAAGGGAAGTCGCTAACCAACCAGGCCACGCAGATCGCGCAAGGCTCGGAAGCCAACATGACCCTCGGTCAGCAGCTGACGACCGACCTGCAGCTGGCGTCGACTGCTCTGAAGACCTACACCACGGCCATGAATACCTACAACACCTTGGTCAACAACCTGAAGTATTTCAGCACGAAACAGCTCTGGCGTACCGCAGAGAACTCCCTGCTGAATATGCCCGTGCAGAACAGCGTGGGCGAGACCAGCGGCTTGCAGGAGACCCTCAACGGGCAGTCTACCGGCACCGCAGCGACCGTTTGGCGGATCATGAACACTGCCATCGCAGGGACTTCGTCGAGCTTCTGGTCGAACCAGATCGTCGGTGACAGTCGCAAACTGAGCCAGCTCGCCGCGATCGAAGCCAATGACGCAGCATCCACGCAGTGCCTTGGCGCGGTTGGTGGGTACAACGCTGGAAGGCAGGCTAATCGACCTGCCGAGTCGGCGCTGCAGTCCACTCAGTTCGACACAACCGTAAGCACCAACAGTGAGCTGGAGCAGGTCAACCTGCTGAACGCCGGTTCCTCGCAGGCTTACAACGAACACCAAGCGCAAGGATCTTTGCAGACCTGCATGGCAGCGCAGGCGGTTGTCGCGAACATGAATGCCCGTAACGCGGCGGCGGATGACATCAACACCTGGGCCTTTGTGCAGCAACAGCGCGCCTCCGGCGACGCCATGCCGGCCGGAGGCTCGAACACCTGGACCACCTACCTTCCATGATCGGGCGGGCCGGGCAGCCTCACCCGGCCCAACTTATCAGGAGAGACCACTATGCTCAAAGCCGTTCAGATCAAGATTCTTCTCGCGATCCTTGCCGCGGTCACCGCAATTGGCGGGTTTATGTTCCACGAACACGAGATCAACGTCCGCGCAGCGGCCGCGGCAGCGAAGGCCGCTGCGCTACTCCAACAGCAGCGTGATGACGCCGATGCTGCCAAGAAGCATGATGCCAAGACTTGGGACTTCGTGCGCAAGCAGCGGCAGAAGCACAACACGAACCCGGCGAACGGCTCTAAGCCTTGGCAAACCTACGTTCCCTAAGTTGCTCCGCCGCTCCGAAAGGCATTCACCATGCACCCGCACCTTACATTTCCGCTCGCCGCCCTCCTGTTACAAAGTGGTCCGGGAACGGATTGGCTTTCGATCTTTACCGAAAACCTGACCAATCTCACCACCCAGAACGGTGGCGCGCTCACGGCCTTCGGCATGACGGAGCTCAGCTTCATCTCGCTCATGGTGTTGGTCAACATGGTGATCACCTGGAGCACGTCCGCGATGAGTTTCGGCTTCTACCGCGAGCCGTTACGGGTCGGCGACCTCGTACAGTTTCTACTCCGGCTCATCTGCTGCTTGCTCGCAGAGAACTATTGGTCGAATCCGCTGCCGGGGGGCAGCTTCGGCTTCAACCACCTGTTCAGCTACCTCGCCCAGGTAATCTCCCATGCCTTGGACCAGAACTCTCTCTCCAACCTTCAAAACCTGATCAAGACCGCCGGAGACAACACGGTTGCTCCTTCTATCACCGCACCCGCTGAGATCCTCTGCTACTTCCTCGTAGAAATCATGCTCGGTGCCGTCTCCGCGATCATATTCCTGATCAACATCTCTGGCTTCATTCTGTACGGTGTAGCGGCGCTGTTTGGCCCCGTGTTCATTCCGCTCTATATGACCCGAACCTTCCGGGGCAAATTCCTGCACTTCGTGGATGTCTTGCTCTCGCTCGCCATGATCCGAGCGGTCGCCAGCGCCTTCATCTTCGTGTGGGCCGGCTTCCTGCAGGCCTTCATCGTCCAGACCTTCTCGAACGACTACTCGATGAAAATGTGGCTTGCCAACCTGATCCCTTGCTTCGCGTTGTTCCTTGCCTTTGACATCAACATGCTGTTTGTCCCGAGTCTCACGCAGATGATCTTCGGCGGCGGCGCAGGTGCGGCTGAACGCCTCGACAATGTCATTTCCAAAATCGGCGCCATCGTCGCCCTCTCCTAACCATGTTCAATCTTCTTTACGCGATCTTCCTGAGGGGTCCGTGGTGGCTTCGAGCGCTCGTCTGGCTCTGCCTCGCCAGTCTCCTGCTCTTCGGCTGCCTCCATGCCGTCACCACCTTCCGCACTGCCACTGAAAGGCCAGGGCCTACCATGTCCACCACGCTCACCATTAAGCAGCCAGCGTTGTCCGGCCCTGAAGCCGTTCTTGTCGACAGGATCGGCAACGAGGTCTATGCCTCGCACTACGCCGAACGGAAAGCCTATCGCCTCGTTATTGGGTGCGGCACGGTGATCCTCTTCGCCTCGCTCTGGACGAACCTCTCGCTGGCGCATCGCCCCATCGCGAACCGGTATATCCGCATCGACGAGATGGGCCGAGCCCAGGCCATTCAGTACACCGATCTTGACTACACGCCCCGCGAGGGAGAGGTGCGTACCTATCTCACCGATTGGGCCAACTATCGCTACACGATCAGCCGCGACACCATAGCCAAGAAATACCCGCTGAACTACTACTTCCTTTCGCAGGCGCTCGCTTCGCGACTCATGCTCGCCGATAACACAGACCACCTCGTCTCGCAGGTCAACGCCGGGCAGATCGAGCAGAGCGATGACGAGGTGAAGAGCGTTACGATCACCTCCATGTCTCAGGAGCTCGTGCAGGGCGTAACCACCGCCCGCGGAAGCGCTCTGATCGGTCTCGACAGGCTCTACTCGGCCCAGAACTCCCGTGAGCCTCGGACGGAGCATTGGATGGTCAGCGCGACCTACTATCTAAACCCGAAACAGGTCAGCGACCAGGCCCGCATCTTTCCGCAGTTCGAGACCATCAACCCGCTCGGCCTTACGATTACGGAGTTCCACGAGAGCCGTGTCTCAGTGGAACGTGTACAGCCGGAAAGCCAAGGCAGAAGCGGGGTGCTTCTAACGCCGCCTGTGACGGGGAGTGCGCGATGAGCTTTCAACTCATTCTGCCGTTCTTCCCGGAAGAACTACGCACTCTATTACTTGACCCGTCGATCTCCGACCTGATGGTGAACGGCGCGACCGGCGTCTACGCGGATCGGGGCGGCGTCTTGCAGCAGATCCCGTTGTCCAAGGCATATACCAACGAACGGCTTACGGCAGCGATCGAGCGTGTCGCGCGCCTCCTCGGACAGGATTTAACCAGCCAGAACCCCATCCTTAACACCCGCTTGCCGGACGGCTCGCGCGTGGCGGTTGTCGGCGCGCCTTCGTCCATCAACGGCCCGACCCTGACCATCCGCAAGTTCAATCGTTGGTTCACCTCGGATGAGCTAATCGAATCCGGCAGCTTTCCGGCTAACGTTCGCGACACCGTTGTATCGCTCATGCTCGCCAAGAAGAATGGCTTGATCTCCGGCGGAACCGGATCGGGGAAGACCACGCTGATGAAAGCGGTGTTGGATCATGTTCCGGCCAACGAACGGCTGGTCATCATCGAGCAGCCGGCAGAGTTGAAGGTGTCCCATCCGAATGCCGTCCGCTGGGAGGCGGTCGAGGAGATCCCAGGCCAGGTTGCCATCACGCCGAGCGAGCTGGTAGCGGCTGCTCTGCGGCACCGTCCCGACCGCATCATCATGGGAGAAATCCGCAACGAGTGCGGCTACGACCTGTTGCAGGCGATGAACACTGGCCACGGCGGAACCCTTTCTACCATCCACGCTAAGTCAGCATGGGACGCGCTGAATCGTCTCTCCAATCTAGCCCTTAGCGCCAGGCCGAATCTCAATCACGGGTTCATGCGGTCAGAGACCGCAGACGCCATTGACTTCGTGTTGCATTGCGAGCGCGACCACACCGGCCGGCGTCGCGTCCGCGAGTTGATTTCCGTCAGCGGCTACGACCATGCGGACCAACGCTTCCAGACCGAGGAAGTCTACCGCGCTCCTCCGGACTAAGCCCGGCTTACCAGCTAGAGAACCGAACCCCAATTCGAGGTCTTCGCGATGCACCCACATGCTGCCAATACGGCTGCGCAGCCCCACCTGTCTCTAAGCATCTTCAGCATGTCAGCAGCGAGCTGCGAAGAGCGCAACCGAGGTGGCAAGAAGCTGTCCTTCCCCAGAGCCTTTGCCAGCAGTATTGCTGCGGTTTGGGCAGACTTCCGCAGCCGAGAAGCATTGGGGCGACACGGTCCAGTGGGCTTCATCCGCCTCGTATCCCGTCCTCTGCCCGGTCACGGCTTCGGGGCCAAACCGGCGCCCTGCGGCACGGCGTCGTTCTGCTTCGCTTTCAGCGCCCCTGCGGGGTCACGGTTCCTCCCAAGAGAAGTTTGTAAACACGCGGCAAGAGCGCCGCACAAACTTCTTTCGGGCCCCTCCCAGAAAGCACTCCTTGGCACTTGGGAGCCGGGCCCACTCGCTCACGTTGTGAATGTGACCCGAGCAGGATACGGGAATTACAACGAAACGGAGATCACCACCATGTACCAGAACAAAGTCACCCTCATCGGCTTCCTCGGCAACGACGCAGAAGTGCGCTCCAACGACAACCGCTGCTTCACCACACTCTCGCTGGCGACCAAGAGCTCGTACAAGAAGGACGGCCAGTATGTCTCGCACACCGAATGGCACCGTTGCGTGGTCTTCGGCAAGAAGCTCGCCGAGTTCGCCGGCACGCTGAAGAAGGGCGCTCATCTCCAGGTCGAAGGCGAGCTGCGCAGCCGGGAGTACCAGCCGGCCAAGGTGGGTAAGAAGCAGCCCGAGAAGAAGACCATCTGGGAGATCCGGGTGGACTCGATTCTCAAGTTGGACCGGGCCGAGAAGAGCGGCCCGGAGGAGCAGGAAGCGGCAGACCCAACCTCGGAGGAAGCGGCCTTCTAAGCCGCTTTCCATTCATCAACTCGGGAGCCCGGCGAAGGCTGGGCTTCAAGCCCTGAAAGAGCCCGCAATGAACACGACGACAGCCACCGACTTCCTAACCCGTTGCTTCCGTCCCGGAGAGACGATCGCAGTGCTACTGCGGCGAGAGAAGCCAGCCAAGATCGCGCAGCGTATCGTTCGGCTGGAACAGGCCACCTCACCGGCATACATGCGATGGCTCGCTCACGAAAACACGAGCGGCGTGAACGTTTATGTCGCTGCCAATCCGCTACGCCCTGGCAGCCGCCAACGCACTAAGGAGTGCATCGCAGAAGTTCGGCATCTCTACCTCGACATCGACCATGACGGGGATGCCCGCCTCGCTGCGCTCCGTGCGTCGACCACCGTCCCGAACCCAATTGCCATCCTTTTGACCTCGCCGGGCAAGTATCAGGTGCTCTGGTCCGTGAAGGGCTTTGACTTTGCCGAGCAAGAGCTGATGCTCAAGCGACTTGCATCGGCCTTTGGTGGTGACACCGCCTGCACGGACTGTAACCGGGTGCTTCGCATCCCCGGATTCCACAACGCAAAGTACACGCCCGCGCATGCCGTCACCGTCGAGTACCTCTCCAATTTGGCTGCCAAACCCCAAGACTTCCGGCTCGCCGAAACCTTGTCGTCTACCGTGGTCCCGCTGCACGATCCCGCACAACGACCAGTTGGCGGGAAGCATACGAATTCCGAGAAGGATTGGAACTGGGTTCTTGTGGAACTGTCCAGCGGGAAGGATGCGGCCCAGCTCACGGAAAAGCTCGCCCATCGCCGTGCTGACAAACCCAATCCGCTCTACTACGCCCAGCGCACCGTAGACATGGCTTCCGCACGTCTCGCTCTGCTCGCCGGAGCTTCGGTTCACGACGTAATCGCCAGCCTTGAAGCTCGCTATTCGGCTACGCTTCCCGTCGCAGTTTGCTCTGCTCGTGCGCGGGAGATTGCCCAGACCGCGGCACACATGATTGCGCGGCAGAAGCTTGCATAATCCATCGCTAAAGGAGAACCACAATGCCTCTACTTGAAGTCGTCCAAACACGCCAGATTAGCGCTTCAATCCGGCTATCCGACACAGTAGCAACACAGGTCGATCAGTACGCCGCCTTCATCCGCGCCTGCGCAGATGATGTGGTGGAGCAAGCTCTGACTTACGTCTTCAGCAAGGACCGCGACTTCCAGGAGTTTCTGAAGACCCCGGAAGCCCGGCAGGTCGCTGCGACGCTTCGCGTTCGCAAAGCCTCGGCCGCAGACACGACAGAAGCGATGCCGAAGAGGCCGGCCATCGCGGAGCAACAGCCAGTGCAAACACCAGCAGCGGTGGCGGGATCAAGAGCGTGATCCCACACCAGCATCAGTGGCAAGGCCACTCCGGCGCTGCGCGCCGGAATAGGTTGACACTCCATCCCTTGCAGGGTGATGTTTCGAGCCAAGACGGTAGACAACCGGCAACCGCAACATAATGAACAGCATAGGGGCGAGTGGTAGACAACAGTAGACACCGGGTTGCCAGTTGTCTACCAGCCTGAAGGAGCTGCAAATGCAGGTCACAAACACAGTCCCACCGATAGACTTTGAGGCCCAGCTTCGCCGCTCCCAGGGGCGCACGTCGCGGAAGATTGTCGCCAGCGCGAAGGTCACAGAGGCCGAGCGCGGCGAGCTGGATGCCGCAGCTAAGGCCGAGGGTAAGGCTCTCAGTGAATGGGCGCGAGAGGTGCTTTTGCGCGAAGCCCGCCGCGTCGAAGGCGACGCGGTCCTGATCGAAGTTATCGCCACACGAATGCTCATGGTGAATCTTCTAAAGCCGCTGGTCATGGGCAAGACGGTCTCCCAAGAGTGGATCACCGACGCCATGGCCGCAGTGCGGAAAGGCAAGCGGAAAGCGGCCCAGGAAGTCATGCAGCAATACAACGAGGAAGACGCGGGAGGCCGGTAGAGATGGCACAGCATTGGGGACGAAAAGAGACGATCATCTGGCCGCCGCACGCTCCCATCGTGAGCTATGGCGCAATAGCGGCTGCGCTTCTACTGACGTGTCTTCTCATGTGGCAAAGGCTGAATTACAAGATGTCTCCGCTCCAGCAGAGCTACATCACGGAGTACGTTCGCTCTGAAGTCGGAGCCCAGTTCAAGGCTCACGAGAGCTACAAACTGGTGATGCTGGCCGGTCAGAAGGTAAAGCCACGTCTCGCGCTTCCCGTCGATCTGACGAGCGGACAGACCACGCTCCCGAGCGGCAAGACCGTTCCCATCGGCATCTCCGAGCTGGCCGCAGCGCAGGGCTATTCGTGGTTCTACCGCGCCCCCGAAGCGAAACTACCGGACGCCGGGATGCACCGCTGGCTCCAGGGAGCCGTCTACGGGAACCAGGGATTCCTAGACCTGTTCGAGGTGAGCTTGATTCTAGGGGCAGTGTGTCTCGCGGGAATGCTTTGGTTCGCCATTCCTAAAGACCTGAAACGCTTTCGGCAGCAGAAATACGGCCGAGTTCTGCGCGGGCCGAACATGCTCACGCCGAAGGGTTTCAACGACGAGCACGAGGAGTCCGCCGTGTGGCAATGGACTTGGACCCGCCTGCAAAAACTGACGCCCTGCATAGCCTTCCCCCAGGTCGAGCGCGGAATGTTCGCGGGTAAGTTCCAAGCCTCCATGCTTCGCAAGCTGCTACCGAACGTGACGAAAAGGGTGGTGCCGCAGCCTAATCAGGGCATCGGTTTCAAGACGACCGAGCTGAAGAAAATGATGCGGATTCCAGAGCGGAAGGAGGCTCAGCACATCCAGCTCATGGGCGACACCGGGGTAGGCAAGACCCAGCTCATCATGCAGATTCTTCGCCAGATTCGGGACCGTGGGGACTCTGCCATCGTCTACGATCCGGCTTGCGAGTACATCCAGCGTTTCTATGATGAGAAGCGCGGCGACATCGTATTGAACCCGCTGGACGAGCGTTGCCCGTATTGGGGACCGGCCCAGGAGATGGGATCGAACGCCGAGGCCGACGCTATCGCCGCCTCGCTCTATTCGCCCGCAACCGACGGCAAAGACGAGTTCTTCCACCAGACCCCGGCACAGATTTTCGCGCACATCTTGAAGCGCGGCCCGACGCCCAAAATGCTTGCCGAGTGGATGGCCGACGCGGACAAGCTGGAGGAGCTGGTGAAGGGAACCGAGATGAGTTTCTACATCGACCGCAAGGCCGGGCCGCAGCGCGGCGGTGTCCTTGCGTCACTTGGATTGGTGGCGAAATCGTTCCGTCTCTTGCCCGAGAAGCATCAGGCAAAAACCGAGTGGAACGCCCGGACGTGGGCCAAGGAACGGCGCGGCTGGATATTCATCACATCCCGCCCGCCCGAGCGCGAAACGCTCCGGCCCCTGCATTCCCTCTGGATTGACTTACTGGTGATGCGGCTCCTCTCCGCTCCGCAACCGGGACAGCGGCACGTCTGGTTTGTGATCGACGAGCTGGCGAGTCTTCAGAAGCTTCCCCAGCTCCACACCGCCATTACCGAGAACCGCAAGAGCAAGAATCCGCTCGTGATGGGATTTCAGGGCAAGGCACAGCTTGAGGTCATTTACGGTCATCTGGCCGAAGTTATGCTTTCGCAGCCCGCGACCAAGATTTACATGAAGACCGCCGAGCCGAAAGCCGCCGAATGGATCTCCGAGGCTATCGGCAAGGTCGAAATTGAGCGCGTGAAGGAGACCAAGTTTGACGGGTCCAGGTCAGGAAAGAACTTCACCATCGACCGGCAAATAGAGCCGCTGGTGATGGGCTCGGAGATTGCCGGCCTTGACGACCGGCACGCCTATTTGAAGCTGGGAAACAACGTCGCCCGCTTCGACTTCGACTACATCGACCTTCCCACGGACACGGTTGGTTTCCAGCCCCGCAAGTACGTGGACGGCGGCATGAGCTTTAATCCCGACACCTTGGAGCCGAACGACCCTCAGCCCACCCCGATGATGAAAGGCCCGGAGGAAAAGCCGAAAGACGAGCCAATAGCAACCGCGCCGACCAAAGGCCCCGCCGCAACCGGGAACGCTAATCCATCCGCACATTCGCAAGAAAAGAAACTGGGGCCTATTCCCTGGCCGACAAAGGACAAGGCACAGGAACCGGCTCGCGCCGGCGAAAAGAACCGGCCCGCGCCTAAGACTGAGGGTGAATTGCAACCTGCAACAACGACAGCAGAACAAGAGGAGACGGAGCTTGTGCAACGTCTTCTCGCGGCAAAACACCACGTCGAGCACATCGAGCTGGAATCACCCTCGCTTGAGCTGAGGCCGTAATCATGCTGACCATTTCTAAGGCCCTCAGCTCCGGTCAGGCGCAGAGCTATCACAAGCTGGAGTTCACGTCCGAGACGCAGAACTATTACAAACAGGGCGAGACCGTGAAAGGCGAGTGGCAGGGTAAGCTCGCCGCTTCACTCGGCCTCTCCGATGAGGTTGCGCCGTTGGAGTTCTCTCGACTCGCAGACGGTCAGCATCCTCAAACCGAGGAGCAGATGGTCAAACACCGCGCCGCCCAGGAGAGCAGCTTAGACGGCTTCACAACCAAGGCCGTCGAGCACCGCGCAGGGTGGGATGCGACGTTCTCCGCTCCAAAGTCTGTCTCTCTCACCGCCCTTGTCGGCGGCGATGAGCGAGTCCGCGAGGCTCACCGGGACGCGGTAACAACGGCTCTTACGGAGCTGGAGAGGTACACCCAGGCACGGATCGGCGGCAACAACCCAGCCGAGACGACAGGCAAGTTCATTGCGGCGAAGTTCGAGCACGACACCGCCCGGCCGGTGGAAGGCTACGCCGCGCCCCAGCTCCACACCCACGCGGTTATCTTCAACGTCACCGAACGTGCGGACGGAACTACTCGTGCCCTTCAAGAGAGAGCATTCTTCGAGAGCCAGCAGTTCGCAACGGCTGTCTACCAGTCGGAGCTTACGAACCGGCTCAGCAAACTTGGCTACGAGCTGGAGACGGGGCGCAGTGGCGCCCCCGAGATCAAGGGCTACTCGCAGGAATACCTTGACGCTTCCAGCCCACGCTCCCAGCAGATCAAAGAGCACCTGGAGAAGAACGGACGGAGCGGCCCCGAAGCCGCCGAGAACGCAGCCCATTCCACGCGCGACCGCAAGCAGGTTTTGACCCCAGACCAGGTATTGGAAGCGCACAAGGATGTAGCTTCGGACTTCGGCAACCAGCCTCAGCAGATTGTTGCCGCCGCACAGCAGCGTGCCGAACGGCAGCAGCAAAGGCCCGAGGGCAAGGAACAAACCAGCACCCACGCGAAAGAGGCCGTGACCTTCGCCAGGGAGCGCATCTTCGAGCGCGAGGCAGTAGCCGACGAGCGATCCATCATGCGGGATGCGTTGCGCCGGAGCTTCGGTGAGGCAAGCTATTCCGAGGTGCGGGCCGAGTTCGATGCGCGGCGCGAGGCTGGCAGCTTTCGCAGCGTCCAGGCCGACAAGTATGACTCCGGCCGGAAGTTCACCACGCCCGAGACCATCGCCGCCGAACGCGCAAATGTCGCCTATGTTCTTGACGGACGTACTACCGTCGCGCCGATCCTCTCCGCAGAGCTTGCGCGGGAACAGGCCAACACGCGCAGATTTCTAAACGACTCGCAGCGCAATGCCATCGAGCAGGTTCTAAACTCCACCGACCGCATCCACGGTCTACAGGGATTGGCCGGATCAGGGAAGACCACGACGCTCCAGACCATCCGTGAAGGCGCGGAATCGGGCGGGTACAAGGTCGAGGGCTTCGCCCCCACTTCCAAGGCAGCGGGCCAGCTCCGCGAGGCGGGCATCGAAGCGACCACTCTTCAGAGCTTCTTAGCCCGAGGCGAGAACCACCCCAGCGCCGACCCTGCCAACCGGCATCTTTACATGCTCGACGAGTCGAGCCTTGCCAGCAGCAAACAGATGCGGTCCTTCCTCGACAAACTCAATCCCGACGACCGTGTTCTCGTCATAGGCGACACCCGTCAGCACCAGGGCGTCGATGCGGGCCGACCCTTCCAGCAGATGCAGGAGGCCGGGATGCAGACCGCGCAGCTCGACAAGATTGTGCGCCAGAAAGACCCCGAGCTGCTGAAAGCGGTCCAGCATCTTGCGACCGGCGAGACGGAAAAGGGCGTCGCTCTGCTGGCCGAGCAGGGCCGCATCACGCAAATTCCAAATGCTCAGGACCGCGTTGCGGCCATCGCAAAGGATTATGCCGCCGCCCCCGAGAACACCATCATCGTCTCCCCCGACAATAAGAGCCGCCAGCAGATCAATGAGGCCGTGCGCGGCGAGATGCTGCAAAAAGGCACCCTGGCGGAAGACGGACGCGAGTTCCAAACGCTTTCCCACCGTTCGGATATGACGGGTGCGGATCGAACCTGGGCCGCGCAGTACAAGCCAGGCGAAGTCCTGCAATACACCACCGGCAGCAAGGTTGAGGGCATTGAGCGGGACAGCTACGCTACTGTCCGTGCCGTCGATCCCCGAGCCAACACGCTTACGGTGGACCTCGACAACGGATCGAGCGCAACCTATGACCCGCGCCGGCTTCGCGGCGTCAACGTCTACCGCGAGACCACCCGCGAGTTCGCTACCGGCGACCGCATCCAGTTCACCGCACCGGACAAGAACCTTGGAGTCGCCAACCGCGATCTAGGAACCGTGATTAGCCTTGAGGACGGGAAGATTGCCGTTCGTCTTGACGGGAAAGAGGGACGCGCCGTTACGTTCGACCCGAACGAGTACCGGCAGTTCGACCACGGCTACGCCGTGACCTCGCACAGCTCCCAGGGGCTTACGGCTGGCCGGGTTATTGTCAATATCGACACCGATTCAGCGCGGAGCCTCATCAACACCCGGCTTGCCTACGTCTCCATCTCCCGCGCTTCGGACGATGCCCGCGTTTACACAAACAATGCAGAGACTTTGGGCGAACGGCTGGCAACCGACATCACCAAGACCGCCGCCGTGGACTTCCGGCCGCCCAGCCCGACCGAGCAAGCGCGTGAGGCGGTCCAGGCATTTCGAGCGAACGAACCGGGCAAGGCCACGGACATATTGCAGGAGCAGGGCCGGGTCTATGAATACGCAAACCCGGATAGCCGGCTCGCCGCCGTTGCGATCGACTACGCCGCCCGGCCCGATCGCACCGTGATCGTCGCGCCTGATGCCGCCGACCGGCAGGAGCTAACGCAGCTCATCCGCGCCGACCTCCAGGCGCAGGGCCGCATCGCGGAGGAAAGCCATTCCGTTCCCATCCTGGTCGAGCAGGATCTCTCAAACAAGAAGCTCGCAGCCAACTACCAACCCGGCGACGAGATCCACTACAAGACGGGCAGCCCGAACGCCGAAGGGATTCCAAACAACAGTGCGGCTACGGTGCTTTCGGAGGACGGCAATAAGAACATCCTTACGGTCGAGACGCGGGAGGGCGAACAGGTTTCCTACAACCCCGCGCAGCTCAGAAGGCAGACCGCCGAAAGCACCGTCTACCGCGAGGAGAGCCGCGAGCTGGCCGAAGGCGACCGGATCAGCTTCACCGCCGCCGACCGTGAGAACCGCGTCCGGTCCGGTTACTTCGCCACCGTAGAGCGGATCGGCGACGACAACTCCATTTCAGCTAGGCTAGACAGCGGGCGAGCGGTCGAGTTGAACCCGGAAAAGGCCCGGCACATCGACTATGGCTACACCGTCGAAAGCGCCCAGCATCTCTCCGCAGACCGGCTTATCTTGACCGGGGAAAGCAGCCAACTCGCGGGGCAGCAAGAGGCTCTGACCAAGCTCAATCCTCATACCCGCGAGGTTGGAATCTACACGTCGGACGGCTCGAACCCCTTGCAACAGGCGCAGGGAATCGCTACCGATGTGCAGCTCGCAGAGGAAGGTCTTTCCATTGATTCAGCTCTCAGTAACATGCCGGAGCCGACTATCCCTGAAATTGATTTTGAGGGATTCGGACTCGGACTCTAAACAGCACAACCGGGCTCCCCGCAGTCCAGAAAGCAGTCGCATGAAACGCTCCCCCAAACTTACCGCCGCCCTAAGCGTCCTGCTCGTCTCTTCGAGCTATGGACAGAGCCAGCGAACCCCCAGGCTCTCGGATAACGACATCGAGCTTGAAGTGCAACAGGCCCTTGCCGATTCCGCGTTCAATGGTTCCAGCATTCAATCCGCAGTCAGCGCGGGCGTCGTCAAGCTGTACGGCAATGTCCGCACCAATGATGAGAAAACCCTTGCCGAAGCCAAGATTGCAAACCTGCGCGGCGTCAAGAGCATCAACGATCTACTTACCGTGATCGACAGGACGCCCGCACCCGTCACAGCCAGCTCTCCCGCTCCCGTTGCGCCCAGGACCGTAACCGTTCCCCAGGGAACTACCATCCCCATCCGGCTTACCGGCGAGATCGACACCAAGACCGCCGCTGCAGGCGACTCGTTCGCCGGCACCACCGCCGCTAACGTCAGCACCGCCGGTACCGTCGTGATTCCGACCGGAACACCAGTGACCGGGCGGATTATCGAAGCCAAAGCAGCCGGCCGCCTCAGTGGAGCCGCCCTGCTCAGCATCGAGCTTGTCAGCATGAAACTCCCTGCCCCAGGTGGCCAGCAGCAGGATGTTTCCATTGTCACTAAGCCGCTCTCCAGCAAGGACAAGGGCAACGGTACCGGCACCGCAACGAAAACGGCCGGAGGAGCTGGCCTGGGAACTGTGATCGGAGCTATCGCCGGAGGTGGACGCGGCGCAGGAATCGGAGCGGCCAGCGGCGGGGCCGTCGGCCTTGGAGCCAGCGCATTGACCCCTGGCAAGCAGATCGACCTCAAGCCCGAGGCCCTTTTGCAGTTCCAGACAGATGCCGCTTTCGAGTTGACTCTACAAACCCAAGGCGGGCAGCAGTTCACGAGTCAAAACATGGATCGCACCGCGCTTCTTGCTCGCGGAGTCGCCAGCACATCAGCAACCGGCTTGATTGACATTCCTAATCAAGCCGACCCTGCCACGTTCGACATCCTCACGCTCAAACTGGGGATGACCGCTAAAGAAGCCGCCGCCGCGATCTCAACCCGCATTCCAGGAATCCAACCGGCACGTCCATCTTCCGGCGATGCTAAATTCACCCGCGGCAAGAAGTACACGACTGACGCGCTCTACAGTACCGCGAGATTCGAGCATAGGGACAAAAGCGCAGATTAGCGCATTGCTCGGCGATAGAAGTTTTCTCGGCACAGGTTTCTTCTCCCTTTCCGTGACCCAGGACGACCGCAATGTCACCAAGCAGGAGTCGCTACTAGCACGTTCAGCCGCCGGCACATATATGGCTCAACTTGTGCCGGACCCGGTACTCGGTAGGGCTCTGACCAAAACTCTTGCGGAACGCTACACAGAAATGTGGCACAGTTCTAAAACCGCAGAGCAGAGCAACGTCCGCAACCGCCGTCTTTGTCTCACGAAGTAGGCTTGCCGCGTTCGCCATTCGCAAGTGCAACACATGCTTATGTGGTGACTTTCCCATCGTCCTTTGAAACAGAGTGGCAAATGTGAATTGGCTAAGACCAGACTCCCTCGCCAAAGTCTTCAGACTCAGGTCATCCTTCAAATGTTCTTGTATATATTCTAGAACTTGAACCAGCCGAGCGTCAGGAACGCGCTCTTTGTTCAATGCGGCAATCCAGAGAGAATTGCTCTCGTCGTTCAACAAAAGCTGCGTCGAAAGCCACACGGCGCTAGCCTCAGCGTAGAGATTCGAAGCGCCAGCCCTGAGTGCTAACAGAAGAGACGCTGCAAACGGAGCGAGCACTTTATCATCGGCAATTGCGGTGATGACCGATTTAGTCCTTATCGGGAGTTGCTCAGAGGCTGACTGAAGGCTCGCCAACGGAAGTTGCAGATGAATCATCAGGTTCTTGTTTATCCGTCGCCGGTCGTTATACCGAAGGCGCCAGATCTCTCCCGGCAATGTTGTTGCTACTTTCCCAGGAGAAACTTCCAGCTGCCTCCATACACCATTCAGAAAGGCCTCTCTGCCCGACTCTTCTTCCAGAACTATATGAACTCCAACCGCTTTAGTAGGGGATGATTCAAACTCGTCACCGTTTGCTGAAGTTTCCGTTAGACGTAGTTCGAGAGACGTCCACCCGACCGTCTCACTGGTGACAAGGTCGGAGTAACCCAAAGAGGGTGGCTTCTTGAACAACCGATCCATCGCCATCGGTGTCTTCGCTCCTTAAGCCCAACCGTTGTAGCCGCGAGAAAGGTTGAGATGCGCCGGACCGCACTACCGTTGCAGCAAGCTGTGGGTTTGGTCGGACAAGCCTCAGGTGTTTGACACAGTACTGCCGGATGTAGCTCTCAAGTGAAAGGGTGTTGATCATCGGACGAGGCGAATGGAGCATTCATCGACGCCAAAGGTGCCGATGCTTCACGGCATGTGGTCAGCAAACTCGTGAGCACGTGCGGCCTGCTTCGCGCATGCATGTGGTGACCTCCCCAAAGCAGCGCTTCCCTGCTTACTTCGATGAGGATAAGCAGCTTAAATCGAAAGCGCGGTCAAGAGGAACGACAATACCAAACTCAAGATGCCGGCGCCACATCTTATTGGTTCATAAGTGGAACGGTCCCGAACGTCGCGTCTTTCTACACATGCTCCATGTCAGAAAACCTCAGACAAACGACGGGTCCGGCCAAAACTCTTGAGGTGACCAATATGCACCAGCAGAGTCGGAGGGTGAAGCGATCCTCAATCTGGAGCACACCAACTGGCCAGATAACCATGAAGCTCTGTCGACGTGCAACACACTATGGGGCATTCTGCTAGGACACCTCCGCGAATACGTCGAAAAGGGAAATTCATCACCGGCTGTTGCGTAAGCACAGTGACGGGGCAATTAACACGCCCGCCCATTGTCTCAAGGAGGAACATTTGGAACCGAACGCGACGGCGATCGACTCGACTATCTACCGTGACATCTTCAGCACCGACGCCATGCGTCAGGTGTGGTCCGATCAAGCCCGCATCCAGCGCTATCTCGACGTCGAGAAAGCGCTGGCTGTTGCCCAAGGCAAGTTAGGCGTGATTCCCCAAGAAGCAGCCGACGAGATCGCAAAGCAATGCGATGCGGGGCAGCAGGACTTCGCCAAACTAAAGTCCGCCACCGAGCACATCGGCTACCCTGTACTTCCCGTCGTGCAACAACTAACTGCGCTGTGTAAAGACGGCCTGGGCCAGTGGTGCCACTGGGGCGCGACCACGCAGGACATAACCGACACCTCAACGGTGCTCCAGATTCAGGCAGGACTAGCCTTGGTGGGCGCCGACCTAGAAGCCATCCTCAATGCTCTTGCGGGTCTCGCCAAGAAGTATCGAAACACCCCGATGGTAGGCAGAAGCAACATTCAACAGGCCATTCCGATGACATTCGGCTACAAAGTAGCCGTGTGGCTGGCCGGCCTGCAGCGGCAGGCGGAACGTCTGGAGCAGATGAAGCCTCGTGTACTGATGGGCGAGTTCGGCGGCGCGGTTGGAACTTTAGCGTCGTTGGGTGACAAGGGGCTACCCGTGCAGGAGGGCATGATGAAGGAACTCGGGCTTGCCCAGCCGCTTATCGCTTGGCACACAGTTCGGGACACGATCGCGGAGGTCGGCTGCTTCCTGGGATTGCTGTGCGGCCTTCTTGACAAAATTGCAACCGACGTCAAGCTCATGCAGATGACCGAAGTGAATGAAGTGCAGGAACCCGATGGCGGCGGCGGACGAGGCGCTTCGAGCACGATGCCGCAGAAGCGGAACCCGATCTCGTGCGCCTACATCACAGCCTGCAGCAGCGTCGTGCGCCAACACGCGTCGGCATTGCTGAACGCAATGAACGCAGACTTCGAGCGGGCAACCGGAACGTGGGAGATCGAGTGGTTGGTGCTGCCGGAGATCTTTTGTTATACCGCCGGTGCGCTCGCGCAAGCGAGATATATGTTGAGTGGCCTGATCATTCACCCCGAGAACATGATGAAGGATGTGAGGCTGACCGACGGTCTGGTCAACACCGAAGCTGTAATGATGGCGCTGGGACCGAAGATGGGCCGTGGGAAAGCCCATGACAAGATCTCCACCATCTGCATTGCGGTATCACAAGGCAAGGGCAAGCTGATCGATCTGCTCAGCGCCGAACCGGAGATCAGCAAGATCTTCGACCGTAAAGCGCTGGAAGATCTACTCGATCCGACCAAATACTTGGGCAACTCGGGGGCGATGGTGGATCACGTCCTTAGCCTAGCAAAGTAGTCGCTCGCAACTGGAGTTCGATTGTCAACGAACCCCGCAATGTCACCCGTTTGTTCAAGGCGGGAAGGTGAGTGGCCTTGTGGGAGTCGTGACGACAGCATAGTTGTTTTAGACCAAGATCAACCGCCGTCCCAGGAGGGCCTTGACCTTGCAACGGACTGACGGAGATTCAGATGAGTACAAGCGGAACTACTCAAGAGCAAACAAAAGGACTTGCAGAACAACCTGTGGCGGCTGCGGATATCGTCGTGTTGGTCTCAGGGGGCTTCCAGTCTAGCTATGAGGCTCTGATCCCTACCTATGAAAAAACCACTGGCGTCCACTTTGTCATGGAAAAAAGCCCGTCCATGGGACATACCCACGACGCCGTTCAGCAAAGACTGGATCGGAGCGAGCCGGCGGATGTGCTTTTGATGGTCGGCTCGGCATTGCAGCAGTTAGAGGTGAAGGGCTATGTTCTACCCGGATCGAGCGTCGAGCTGGCGTTGTCCCCCATCGGCTGCGCGGTAAAAGCCGGCGCGGACGTGCCGGACATCAACGATGACGATTCGTTTCGCAGGGCCCTTCTCGCGGCAAAGTCAATCGCCTACTCCGACAGCGCGAGTGGCGAGTACATTCAATCCAAGTTGTTCAAGAAGTTAGGTATCGAGAATGAGATGAAGAGCAAGGCTCACCAAATTCCTGCAACACCTGTGGGTGAACTTATCGCCAAGGGTGAAGCTGACATCGGCTTTCAAGAGGTCGCCGAGTTGCTGCCTGTCTCTGGGATCACCTTCGTCGGCAAACTTCCGGCTGATCTCGAATTGCTGACGCCCTTTTCGGCAGGAATCGCGAATAAGTCAAAGCACGTTGAGATTGCGAAGAAGCTCATCACCTATCTTGCTTCTCCGGATCATGCGAGCGTCTTACAGGAAAAAGGTTTAGAGCCTCTGCCTAAGAAGAGCTGACGGACGCTTCTCTGATGCGCATGTCCGGGCTGCCGCGTGACTTGGCTTCTAGGTGCCAAGTTCCGAGTAGGAAGTCGCAGAAGAGGCGGTGGATCAACCGATCGGGTCGTCAAAGCTTTAGGCGTTGGCCAAGCACTAATACTGTATTACCAGGAGAAAAAATGCCAATCTACGACGCGAAAACCATACCACCAACGGTGAGCAGCACAACGAAAGATCCCGAGATTGCTGAATGGATGAAAACTGGCCCGGTCCTTGGTGCTCATAAGCCCATCCATGTGCAACGGCGTGAGCACGATGCGTTCATCGATAAAAACCCACCCTCCGTGGGGCGAGTTGAATACCTGGGCGTAGCCGGGCCGCATGGAACGATCCCGATTAGGGTCTACCATCCTTCCAAGCCCGTTGCCTCACCGGCGGCAGCACTGATCTATCTGCACGGCGGTGGATTTATTGTCGGTTCCTTGGACCAGTTCGAGACGGCCATGCGAAGACTCTGCGAAGGAAGCGGCGCACAGGTGTATGCAGTAGATTACAAGCTTGCCCCGGAATATCAATGGCCGGTGCAGATCGAAGAGGGTGAGTGCGTGGTCCGCTGGCTATACGACAATGCGGCAGGCCGTGGGGTCGATCCAAAGCGCATCGCCCTCGGAGGTGACTCCGCCGGCGGTAACCAGACATGCGTCATCGCGCAGAAATTGCGGGATGAGAAAGGACCGCAGCTCGCGCTGCAGATGCCCTTGTATCCAGAGGCAAAGATGCCTTTTGAAACGCCAGCCGGTATCGAGAATGTATCCGGCGGATATGTAGACACGGCGGGCGTCCTGCTGTTCGTTTGGTCCTTGCTCCCTCAAGGAGTGGATTACAGTCAGCCTTACATTACTCCTCTGAATGCAACCGACTTTTCCAATCTCCCCAAAGCTTTACTGGTTACATGCGGTTTCGACATGTTGCGCGATGTGGGTCACGCCTACGCCCGAAAGCTCGCAGAGGCCGGAAACGATATCACGTACGTTCATTACCCCGATCTGCCTCACGGAATCATTCAGATGACGATGCATTCCAAGCGCTGCCTTGAAGCGACGGAAGAGATTGCCCGCCTTCTGGGCAAGGCCCTGTATCACTAACGCTTTCCCACTTTGTACCCTTCCGGCATTCACGGCTCTCTTGGTATCGAAATCCCGAATCACTTCCGCAGATGCGACATTTCGGGAGGGCGATGTACGGGAGGATTACAGAAGAAAGACACACTGCATGATCTTGAACTCTGAAGCGAGTTCTACCCTAGCCAACCTGCGAACAAGCCAGCGTCTCTCGACCACCCGGCCTGTTTCAGACCGCTAATAACGGGAGTTATCATGAATCGAAGACACTTCAATGCGATTGGCTTGAGCACAGCGGTAGCAGCCCTTTACCGATCGGCGTCGGGTCAAGCGACGCAGGCCCCCTCCCCCGACAACTTAGCAAGCGCGCTCCCAAGTCCAAACCCAGGACCGGGAAAGTGTTCGAAGTTGCCTGAGCTGCCGGCTCGCCCATCGGATGCAGCGACACAAAAGCTGCTTCCTGATTTCAAGTCACAGTTCATCAAAACCTCGGGCGCGACCATCCGGGTGCTGACCAAAGGCGATGGTCCGCCCCTGCTCCTTCTGCATGGGCATCCTGAAACGCATGTGACCTGGCACAAGGTCGCCCCGGCGTTAGCTGCGCAGTACAGTGTTGTTCTGCCCGATCTTCGCGGCTACGGCGATTCAAGCAAGCCTGCCTATAGCGAAGACCACAGTAACTACTCCTTTCGTGCGATGGCTCAAGACCAGGTCGAGGTCATGCAACAACTCGGCCATGCGCAATTCCTGCTTGCGGGGCACGATCGCGGCGCGCGCGTTGCCCATCGGCTCTGCCTTGATCACCCCGAAGCCGTAAAGAAGGTCGTCTTTATGGATATCGCACCTACGCTCACGATGTACAACGACACGAGCAAGGAGTTCGCAACGAAATATGTATGGTGGTTTCTTCAGATTCAACCATCACCGATGCCGGAACACCTGATCAGCCTGGACCCGGTGTACTACCTCCGCGACCACCTGTTTGTCCAGAGTAAGACGCCCGGCGCGGTGACGCCGGAGGCCATGGCCGAATACATCCGTTGTTACTGCTGCGAAGGAACCATCCGTGCGGTATGCGAGGATTACCGGGCGGCCGCAGGAATCGACCTTGACATGGACCGCGCCGACGACGCGGCCGGCCACAAGATTAAGGCGCCCGTCCATGCCTTGTGGGGTGCGAAGGGCACTGTGGGCAAACTCTGGGACGTGCTTGCCACCTGGCAACCTAAGGTGGGAGGTCCTCTGACAGGCAAGGCGCTGCCGTGTGGTCATCTGCTCCCGGAGGAACAACCGGTCCTTGTGCTTTCCGAGCTGCGGAACTTCTTCAGTGCGTGAGGCACGGTTCGAGGTGCTGCGCTTCCGCAACCCATAGACGGCTTGTCCTTACCTGGTAGCCCTGCTGGGTGCTTGGGCTACTGCTGAAGCGTAGCCGCAGAGTGAGCCGGAAGAGCCTGAGAACACCTTAGCAGCGGTTTCCACGCCAAGACAGATTTCTGAAGCAATCGAAGCCGATCAGGATGCTTATGCACACAAGCGGGGTCAAGCGCAGCTTGTACGTAGCTGCCTTCCTCTACACGACGATAGGCGGCTATCTCGATGCCTACTGCTACGTGACCCACGGCCATGTCTTCGCGAATGCGCAAACGGGAAATATTGTCCTGCTGGGGCTTGCGCTGGCTGAGGGCAACCTCGCCGGGGCCCTCAGCCACTTGCCCCCTCTACTGACCTTTACAGCAGGCGTGTTCGGCACGTTATGGGTTCACCAGCGTATTAGCCTTCCCGACGTACGGCTCCGAACGATAGGCGCGTGTACCGAACTCGTTATCTTGATTGCACTCCTTCTACTCGGATCGAGAATCCCGAATTCGCTTGTTGTTCCGTCGATTGCGTTCGTCGCGGCGGTGCAGGTCACCAGCTTCCAGGCTGTTAGCGACTGGAAGTTCAATTCTGCCATGACCACCGGCAATCTCCGAGCCACCCTGAAAGCCGTTGTGCTTTGGCGTGCAGGGAAGAACCCAGCGCAAAACCGGCAGAAGTTCTTGGCTACAGGTGCGATCTGCCTCTTCTTCGCGCTCGGTGCACTCCTCGGCGGCTTAGGTAGCCGCTTTTTCCCGAGGCAAGCCCTGCTGCCTTGTATCTTGGGTATCGCCAGCGCAGCGATTTTCGGGAGAACATCTTAGGTCTGTGCCGGTTTTAGATTCTTCATCGATCGAGAGTTGGGAATGCGCTCGATCCCTCAGCGTCATAGGATAAGCATCAAAATGGTCTCTTCTGACACAGAAGGGATGTCACAAACCCTCACCCACATCCTGGACTGCATCCCGCAGCCAGATATGGGCAGCATCGCTGTTCATTCTTGGATGCCACCACATAAAATACGTGAACCTGCTCATTGGCTTGGGCGTCTTCAAAAGTTTCAGCGCTGTACTCCCGTCCTTCTGAGTGGCTATGCGCTTCGGTACTGAGCAAGATCGCGCCCTTCGAACGCCTTGGCGAGCCCGAAGATGTTGCTCGGGTTGTCTCCTTCCTAGCGGGCCCCGATGGCGGTTGGATCAACGCCCAGGTAGTTCGCCCCAACGGTGGTTTCGCGTAGAGAGGGGAGCTCTTTATGAAAGAGGTCATTTTGATTACGGGGGCGTCCAGCGGCTTCGGCGCTCTCACCGCCCGCGCTCTCGCCGGTGCCGGTCACACCGTCTATGCAAGCATGCTTGACCTAAGCGGCAAAAATGCGAAACAGGTAAAAGAAATCGAGCAATTCGCAAAGGAACGGGCTCTCGATCTACATGCCATCGAACTGGACGTAACCTCTGAGAAGTCGGCCAACGAGGCGGTCGATTTGATTGTGAAGGACCAGGGCCGAATGGCCTGAAGAATCAGATCACTTCCGTCTTCCTCACGGCCTTTCCTGATCTGAAGATCGTCGTCCACGAGATCGTCGGCTCACCAGGGCGCGCTGGGGTTCGTGCCAGCATTACGGGAACGCACCTCGGTGAGGTCATGGGAGTGCCCCCATCCGGTGAATCCGTGTCTATCGCCCTGCACGAATTTCACCATCTTGATGGTGGTCTGCTCACTCATACCTGGCACCTCGAGGACTGGTTCGGCATGTTCAACAGGCTTGGCGTTGGGCACCCGCCCGCGCCCACTTCCGGCCAGAACTAGCACCTCTAATCACCTGACCGGTGGCCAACTGCTACTGGCTCACGATCTCGACCCGCTTACAAAAGGAGAATACGATGCCTTTCGCAAATTACAAGTTTCCGCAAGGAACGCTCAACGCCAAGCAAAAGGAAGAGATCATTCACAAAACCACAAACATCTTCGCTGAGTATTTCGGCGAGGGTGTTCGCCCATACACCATGGTTCTCGTCGACGAAGTTGTCGATGGTGGATGGGGCCGGGCCGATGAGACACTCACCCTCGAGAAGATGCAGGCGAAGAAGTAGGATCGCGCGCTGAAGAACAACAACGACGGACCGGGGGCGAGCCTCCCGGTTCTGCATCTAGGGTTGACCGGAGAACAGCCGTGATCTGCGGCAGCGAGCGAGATGGAGTAGCGGCGCGGCTCTATCGCCGGACCTGGATCGCCTTGGGTGTCGGGATCGCGACTACCCTGAACTCCGGCACGACGGCAGGGGGCATCATCCAGGGGTCTGGGATCGTCATCTTCCGCTCGATGAACTCCGGCTGTAGGCTGCGCTTCGCGACGTAGGCGAACTTTACCGATCCATGAGCAGGATGTGACTCGATTCGAGTTTCCTGGCGACCCGAAACTAGCTACCGACAAGCCGATCCTGCCCGCTATTTGGAATTCGATCTCGTCGGTCTTACCAGCCCGCGCCCATTCCAAAGCTGAGGTCAGCTCCGACCCTGGTCCTCCGGCCGCTCTAATGGAACGTTCCTGCTTAAATCAACTTGGCGAAAATGAGGTAATGAGGTATTTCCTGTGGCAAGGTTCCAGCGTTTTAGCTCAGCTGCTAACTTGCATGCGCTCTGTCGAGCGTCATCTCGTGACGTTGAACTTGTAATCTATTTGAAAGTAGCCCAGCGTTTCGCGAGGTCGCTGACCGGATTGAACCAGCGCCTCACCTGGAAACAGGTGACCCACACCAGCCTCAAACAGGAGGTAGTCACGGTAAACGTAGGTGGAAGAGACATCAATGCCGCAGCCCAAGTCATTACTACTGAAGCCTCCTTGCAGAGCTTTAGCCAGCACCGTTCCATCAGATCTGTAGATGTTGTCCTGGCTGTTTGCTAGCTTCAGTACTTCACCTTGCAGACGGACTGTTGCATTGCGGAATGGGCTGAGATCAAGATTCCCTTGGCCTTGAACCAGGTTTTGGAAGCCAAACTGGTCGACAAGACCGAACTTGCCGTGATTACTAGCATAGAGTTGATCAAAGGTGTGTGTGCGCGTGCTGGAGGTGCGATCGTCTCCCGATGCGTAATCGAACTCTCCCACAAGTCTCGGTTTTGCTCGCACATTGCGAAAGAGCCACCCAACTCTCGCAACCGCCGCTCCCGACGACACGGCGTACGTCGATCTCGAGCCACGCTGGAGTGCTCCCAAGAAGTCATACTCTAAGCCCGTCTTTTCTGTCCCGCTGACTTCGGCCCCGAATATTACTTCAAGCTCCGGTCCAGGGGGCGGAAACGGGTTCTCCACGTGGGGGAGGGCAAGTATAAATACAAATGGCTGTGTCTTGAGCTGCGGTGGAGCTAGAGAGATAGTCATGACCGCGCCATGGAAGGTCAGGCCTGCCCCATGCTTATCCAACGACGTCGGGTGCTGCTCCACAACTGACGTAGAAAAGAGCTCGAGATTGGTCTGCGATCCAAATCGAGCGGTGAACCCATCCCAGCTGCGACTATTGTTAGCCCAATCGGAGATACCCACCAAGTGTTCGCTTCCGAAAGAGAGAGGCTGCCTTCCTGCGATCAGGTGGATCTTGTCTTCAAAATGAAGATCGAGATTGCCGGTGAATAAGTCGAACTGGTCCCGCATTGTCGAGCCAATGGAGGGATCCGGTAAACCCAGAGCGTGGGTGTCTTGGATTACAAGTGTGGCCTTTAGCACCGATGCAAGGTCGACCTCCAGCCCCGCGCGGAGCCGCGTGAGTTCATAGGTTCGATCGTTGTTAGGCTCTAGATCGTAAGACGTCTGACCCTCAGTCCTCCCCCGCACTTCTCCAGACAGCCGAATGAATTTTGGAAAGACCTCCCACTGTAGCGGCTGCTCTTTACCATGTCGAAGCTGGTACTCGAAGTAAACAGGATCTTGAACCTGCGCCAGCAGTTTGCATGAAAGGATCTGCGAGAAAAGCAGCCCAGATACGAATGCAGTGACTATAGATCCACGTCGTTCCGGA
>CAXTLR010000008.1:0-222274 GCA_964245195.1 uncultured Acidobacteriaceae bacterium
CCCAGTTCGGCAAAATCATCCGCATCGACACCAAGCAGGTCCGCGCCGCCGGCCGCAGCACCTCCGGCGTCAAGCTCCTCGACCTCGACGCCGGAGACAAGATCGCCGCCGCCATGACCATCCCCCCCGAAGACCCCAAACCCACCGCCGAAAATGGCACCTTACTTCAGTGATGCAGATCCGACCGGAATACTTAACCTTTGGGAGGTTGGCGGCAAACCGACTGTTCGTCATACCTAAATACCAGCGCGCTTACAGCTGGACGTCGAAGCAGCGCCGAGATCTCTTCGCCGACATAGATAAAGTCGACATGAAAGGTCAAGCCAGTTCGCATTTCATGGCGACGGTCGTGGGTCTCCGGCGAGGCGATCCGTCTCTGGTCGGAACGGATGAGTTCGTTCACATCGAAATAGTGGATGGTCAGCAACGTCTAACTACCCTAACTGTATTGCTGAAAGCCATAAGCAAGGCGCTAGAAGGCAGTTCTCTAACGGCTGAACAAAAGGCTCAGGGAGAAGTCGAAGCACTCCTGGTAAAGGACGACGATGTCAACTTGCTCTTATTGCAGACAAACCACGACACAAGCCAGATCTTCACTGATTACATCCGCCACGGAACCATGCCGCAAGCGGCGCTATTACTGACTGAGCCCGACCACAACACAGCCGCGGCAATCGCAGAGTGCGAGGACTTTGTTGCACGCTGGAAACTGAATAGCAAGGTCCTTCATCTCTACTCGTTGATTAAAAATCGGCTTACCTTTATATTCCATGAAGTCGGCGACGAGGCGCTGGTTTACAGCGTCTTCGAAGTGCTCAACAGTCGAGGATTGGACGTTGTCTGGTTCGACAAGCTTAAAAGTCTTCTCATGAGCATCCTATTCGAAAATGCTCAGCAACAGACTGCCAAGACAGCTATAGCGGAGTTGCATAGCTTGTGGGGCGACATATACCAAACCATCGGACTTCGTCGTGGCTTAAGCAGTGAGACTCTCCGGTTTTGTGGAACACTTCGCTCGGACAACGAGCCAAGTAAGACTGTCTCAGAAGAGGCCGCAGTAGATCAGCTAACACATGCAACTAATAAGCTTGCTCCAAAGGTGATAGAAACTACAAAGCTAATTCTCCAGACCGTGCAAGCCGAAAAGCGTCTTAGTGACGACGTGAGATTAAGTGCAGCTACACGTACCGTTCAGGCACGATTGGTAGCGGTTGCGATCATTTTGCAAAAGCTTAGTGGTTCCGATGAAAGTCGATGCTTGCGTGCATGGGAGAAAGTCACCTTTAAGATTTTTGGACTAGCAGACCGAGATTCTCGAAGCAAGGTCGGCGATTACGTTCGCCTTGCTTGGAAAATATCGAACAAGAATCTTAAGGCACAAGAGATAATATCAGCGCTTGAGACACTAGGTGCTGATTACCCGATCAAAACAGTTGTCACGAGCCTCAGAGGAAGAAATTGCTATCGGGACTGGACTGAAGAACTACGATATCTTCTTTACAGATATGAGGAGCACATAGCAGCAAAGCACGGCCAGAAAATAAATGACTCGCAATGGAACAAGATTTGGGCAACAGAACCGGCTAATTCCATAGAGCATATTCAGCCGCAAAGTAAGTCGAATCCTGTGGTTAAGAGTTCGAAGATATTTGCTCACCGCTTAGGAAATCTCACTTTGCTGCCACCTGGACTGAATTCTTCTCTCAAGGACAAAGACCCGAAGCTCAAAGCCGAGCGATACCTTATTTCTGGACTTATGGATACTATGTCTGTCGGGAAGAACATAGCAGATGGTTGGAATTTGGCTGCTATCGAAGCTCGCGAAAAGCAGATTTTAGATTGGGTAGAGACGGAGTGGGGCTAGGCTAACACTCGCTTACATCTGCAGCAATGTCATTGCGGTTGAGCTTGCTCTAGGGGTCTACTTCGACGGCGCGAGCGATTTGTCCTTGTCGGCCGTAGCACCTGCGGTATCCTGATCTCCCTTATCTTTGACTTGTCCAGCTGTGGTTTGAATGGACAAAAATGCTGATGTGATTGTGCCAGACACGTAGTAGCTCTGTAGATCACTTAAGGCTTGCTCAATCGTATACGCCGCGACAGCATTCGTCTCATTCTTAGTGATAAGGGCGCGCTGCTGTGCCCTCGATGCGTTCATCGTCGCGACAACAGCCTGTCTTGATTGATCTAAGAAAAGTCTTTTGTCAATACTGGCTGTGGTGCCGGTGACGCCAGCAGATGCGGCGGCTAAGATGCTCTTCAACTCGGCGTCACCCACAATCGCGCCAGCGCTGTTCATTCCCAAAGTCGCGAGGTCACCCGCCAACCCTATGTATCCATTACCTATCTGCAGGCCGCTACTGTAGCGGTTGTATTCGATGTCAATCTTCGCGATGATTGCGTCGACGATGGAGTTTCGGAGCTGTCTTTTCTCCTCAGCAGGAGTAGCTCCAGACGGACAGGTTGCCGGATTGCCAGTAGGTGCCCCCCCCTCGTTTATACAGGTGTAACTAGCTATCTGATCTCTGTACTTACTGAGCCAATCGTCGCTCAGTAGCTTTGCTCCGATCTTTCCTCTACTAAAGTTTTCCAACTCTGGCGGGAGGTTCGGTTGCATTTTTAACGTGCGCTTCGGGCTACAACCCAAACAACAAAACGCGGTTGCAAAACAAAGAACCCACGCTGAACGCGAGGTCAGGCTTGGCATGTTTCACCTGCTAAGGTAGGTTTTGGGAGCCCGGGGGTGCCAAGATTATTACACCGAAGACCGTACAGTGCGCAATACAATTCTCATAAAACGACTATTGATCATCCGGCGCACATTCCTTCATTCGCAAGGAATGAATCTATTATGCGATGACGTAGAGCAGCATGTGCATACCGCGAGCAACGACGACTTGATTGCCTCGCAAGGTTTTCCCCTTGAGTGTCTAGCTGCTGCGCTGTGCCACCCACCCGCATCCAACACCCCAAGGAGAACATCATGAAATCCCTACCCTGGATCATCGCGGGCGTCTCGCTCGGTCTGCTCGTCTACGTCGTCGCCAACCAACCCTCCACCCAGTACGCCGGCGCCAGTGACGACGTCGAAGACGCCGCCAACAAAACCAGCGCCTGGGGAACCAAGCAGCGCGTCACCGGCACCGGCGGCAATCTCGTCGGTCAAGTCAAAGAAGGCGCAGGCAAGCTCACCGGAGACGACCAGCTTCAGAGCGAAGGTCTCGTCGACCAGGCCACCGGAGCCGTCAAGGACGCCGCCGGCCAAGCGGCCCACGCCGTCAGCGACACCCTCCGCGATCTCAATAAGTAGCCCCGTCCCTCACTCAGGCACAGGCAGCCCACGCCCCTCCCGTGAGAGGTGTGGGCTCAACTGTTTACCGGGGCAGTGCTCCCAGCTCCGACATCTGGTCCTGATCCGCGATCAACTCCCGCGCAATCCGGTCCATCTCCCGCGAGCTCACCAATCCGTGCGCCGCACTAAATTCACAACGTTCGACCGCACGTCGCTCCTCTACCACGCCCACCTGCAGCCGCGCCGCCTCCACCAGCACGCGCGGGTGCTCCGTCATCCGGGATCCTCGACTCATCGCCAACCCTTCCCCATCAAAGCCCTACAGCACGCTTCCCGGCATGCGTTTCTGCACCATCGAGTTCGCGCATGTACAGCTCCGGTTCCGCTTCTCCTCGGGGCTATCCCGCACAATCGCCTGTTTGCCGCACGCCACACACGTAAGCAGAATCATTCTCATGCCACGGTTATACGAAGCCCAGCCAACGAACGCACTCCCACTTTCGCGCGCTCACCCTCCCACCCGAAACAAGCAGCGTACATCTCCGTACCCGCATCACTCATCCACCTAGAAGAAAAGCAAGTACGAGGTGACCCATGTCTGACGCAAACATTATTGCCAAAGCCGCCATCGAAGAACCCAAGACCGAGCACGGCCACAAGGTTCCCTCGAGCGAAACCGAGATCAACCCGAAACTAGCCTCCGATATCCATTACTGGACCAAGGAGTTGGGTGTTACCGGCCAGATCCTCCATGAGGCTATCCGCACCCACGGCAACCACGTCGTGAAGATTCGCGCCGCTCTCGCCAGTCACAGCGTCAACCTAACCTAAGCTACTGTGCCTTCGGAGCATCCGGAGGCATCACCGCCCCAGCCTTGATCCAGGTCTCGACTGTGGCAATATCCGCGTCTGAGAGTTTGTCTCCCTTAGGCGGCATGTTCATTGGATCGTCTGCCGGTCCTTCGTGCCGGATGAGCTTCACCATCCAAGAGTTGCCGGGATCGCCCGGCACGATCGCCGGACCGTGGTGGCCACCCGTGAGCATCGCCGCCCGCGTGTCCATGTTGAGCCCCCCTCGATGGTTCGTGCCTTCATGGCAGCGACCGCAATTTGTGTCGAGAATAGGCTTCACCTTAGCTGTGTAATACTCCGGCCTGCTCGCGTCCTCGCGTGCACCCACTGTGCCTATCTGCATTGCAATGAGGCCGATAGCCACAACTCCAAACCCTGCGAAGAACCCTCGCATCGCTTCTCCTATTAGCAGAAACATTAACGGAATCAGCCTCAATACTTACACAAGCTTGCGCCTCCAGCTACGGTAAAGGTGCTCTGGCTAACGCGCCTCTTCACCCTATGCGCTCTCAAGCCACAAAATTTGTGTTGTTGACGGTCCTCGGGTTCTCACCGGCCGCCGCGTTTGGTCACCCACGTAAGCTGGTGTCCAGGACGGCAAAGGCGCATACCTCGGCGGTACCGGCTCGTTCGAGCGCCAGGCGTAAAGCGGAGACACACCCTCGCGCGGCCAGCGCCTCCATGCCGCGTGGCAGATACCGCGTCCGTACCGTCTCGCCTACGCTCACGTCGGCAACGCGTGCCCACATTCCGGCCGTCCAGCCCGTCCAGCTCGGCGACCGAACTCGCCGCTTCGCGCCCCGGCCGCAGGTCGAGCCGGTGGACCTGCCGTCCCCGCAAGCCAACCTCTTCTCTACGCGCGGCGAGGCTCTCGTCATGCTCCCGGCTCTCAAGGGATCGCATGAGAATCTGATCCGGCAGAACCTCATGGCCGATCAAGACGGGTTGACCCGCGTGCAGGACGACGCCGACCTGGAGCGTATGCGCCTGAGTGGGCAGTTGGTGCCCATTCCCGCCGCTGCCGGCATCCAGATAGACAGCCGTCTGCCGCTCAATCGGCGCTTCTGCCGTCCGTGGACCGCGCAGTTTCTTAGCTCACTGGCCGGCGCCCACTACGCCTACTTTCGCTCTTCGCTGCAGGTCAACTCCGCGGTACGAACGGTCGAGTTCCAGCACCGGCTGCAACGCATCAATGGAAACGCCGCGCCCGCAGAAGGCGAAACGGCCTCGCCGCATCTGACCGGCCAAGCCGTTGACCTCGCCAAGAAGGGTCTTTCCCTGGCCGAGATCGCCTGGATCCGAGCCTATCTGACGCCTCTCATCCAGGAGGGCAAGCTCGACGTTGAAGAGGAGTTCCAGCAGGCTTGCTTCCATATCAGCGTCTATCGAAGGTTCGCTCCGTCCGCTGTGCCGCGCTCGGTCGTACAGGATCGTGGCACAGCCGGAGTCGGCCTCGCCGGCGCAAACATGCGCTGACCTTCCTGATCTAGAGCCGCTCGCGCAGGCCCGAGTGCCATGACCGGAAGGCAGCGTCTAGAATCCGCTGGTTCACCACGCCGTCCGCACCTGTCGCCGGGAAGCTCCCTTCGCCCCGAAACGCGCGTGAGAACCCGTCGATCATGCGGACGTAGCCATCATCGTTTGACATGGTGTGGCTCTCGTCCAGTGTTCCGCCTTTGCGCAGCATCACTTCGACAGGCCGGTCCACCGTCAGCCCGTTTTCCGCGATCAGCACGCCGTCTGAGCCGCTCACCTCGAGCAATGTGCGATACGGCGCGCGAGCCGTCGCGGTCACGTTCGCAAACACGCCGCCGGACATCTCCATCTGCAGCGAGGCCATCGCCTCCACCTTGCCAGAGCGCTCATCGTGATTCGCAAGCACACTGATGCTCTTCACCTCGGCCCCGAGAACGAAGCGCAGCGAGTCGATGCAGTGCACGCCGACATCGGCGATCGGCCCTCCGCAGGCCAGTGTTGGATCAGTGATCCAGGTACGCGGAGCCAGCGTTCCCAGGTAGCTGTACTGCGCGTGGGCGAGTTGCGGGGTGCCGATCCGGCCTTGCGCAATGGCCTCGCGCAGGTACTCGAGCGAGTGATTGAAGCGGAAATTTTGTCCCACGCCGAACAGCAGGCCAGCCTGGTTAGCCGCCTCCTCCATCTCCATCGCCTGTCCTGCATTCATCGCCAGAGGCTTTTCACACAGAACGGCCTTGCCGTGGCTAAACGCCAGCCGCGCATCCGAGAGGTGCAGGGCATCGGGGCTGGTGATGAAGACCACGTCGACCTCGGGCGAGCTGCACAACTCCTCCGCGCTTGCGAACGCACGCAATTCGTGGGCTTGTGCGTCAGCCGCGGCCGCCTCCGGGTTGCGCCGCCAGAAGCCAACCAGCTCAGCCTCCCCCGAGCGGCCGAACGCCGGAACCAGTCGCCGTCCGGCATGGTGGCCGAACCCTAGGATTGCGAATCGTACCTTGGACATCTTCGCCTCGCTGCTCCCCAAAAGTAAGGTTGTGCCGGAGCCTAGAAGGTCGTGCTTACCGTCAGGCGGAATGTCTTGCGCGGCTCACGAAGAATATAGTCCGCGCCATAAAGCTGCAGCGCCTGCTGATAGGTGAATTGCCCGGCTCCACTATTCGGGAAGAGGTTCTGGAACGTCGTCACACCAGGCCCTCCCGTAAGCGGAACAGCCAATTGCTGCGGCAGATCCTTATATAGCCGCAGTGGGTTGTAGGCGTAGTACAAGCGGAACGGCGCATTCACAATCGGGAGAATCACCTGCAGCTCCGCACCATTCGACATGCGCGGGACGAAGTTGGTTCCGGGAACCGTATTCAGCAGCTGCGAGAAGTTGACGTGCGTTCCGCCAAAGCAGGCTCCGTTGACAAACTGCGGACAGCCATACGAGGGGCTGTTGATTGTCGAAAGTCCTGACTCGCTCTGCCGCAGTTGCCCGGCCTGCAGATTGCCGGTCAGGCCAAAGTCCGTGAAGAAGGCAAACGTGACCTGGTTGACGATCGGGATGCGGTACTCGACGTTTGAGGTCAACTGCGTATCGCCGCCAATCGTTACCAGGCGGTAGATCGGGAGCGGAATTTGCACGTTGCCGAGTGACGGATTCGTCGGATCGCGCGGAATCGTCGAGCCGTCCGGGTTAGTCAGGTTGAAGAGCACGCGGTTGGGGATAAACACATAGGGCGACGATGCACGAATATCGAAACCGCGCACATCCGACTCACCGCCTCCGTAGATGCGGTTCGTCGGCGGTGCAACTTCACCACCAAAGCCCGCCGCATGCACGGCCTGCACGCGGAACCCAAGCACGTTGTGGCCCTCGCGGTTCACCTTCAGCCCCTTCATCGGGAAGTACTGGCGATAGGCTATGGCGGGCTGTGTGTACTTTACGTTGCCGCCCGCGCCCGCAATCTGAAGCTGTATGCTCAGGTCCTTGCCGCTATGCGGGCCCACGCCGCGGTCAAGCGACGACAAGGTAAACGTCGGCGTAAACACGGACGTGATAATGCCGCTGAGCTGGTTCTGTCCCGCGACCCCGGACCGGAATGCCAGCGACTGGAAGACGTTACGCGTGTTGTCGTTGAACGTCGTAACGGCCGAACGCGATAGCGAGTACGAAGCGCCAATGCGGGCCACGCCCTTGTTGTGAAAGAAGTGCCGCAGCGGCTCGGATGCGGTCAGCGTCAGCCCGGTCGTTGTCGTGTTGTAGTTGGTGAACTGGGACTGCTGCGCCGCGGAAAGATTGGTCAACCCTCCGGTCGCGGCAGTGGCCTTGGCCGGGTTGTAGTCAAACTTGGTGGTGAACAGCTGGAAGCCCACTGCGATGGGCTTGTTGCGCAGATACGGCTCGTTGAAACCCAGGCTCAAGCGGCGGGACAGGTCGCCGATATTCGCCGCGACCGAGAGTGTCTCGCCCAGCCCCAGGAAGTTGTTGGTCTCGTAGTTCAGCCCGATGAACGTGCCTGACAAGCCCGAGATACCGCCATTCAAACCGATGGAATTCTTGCCCTTTTCCTTTAGCTTAACCAGCAGGTCGACCGTGCCGTCGTCGGTGTTCTGCCGCGTCTCTACATCCTGTTCGGCCTTCAGCGGCTCAAAGTAGCTCAGCTGGTTCAGCCGCAGCAGCGACAGATCCACCAGCTGCGAGTTATACACCGAGCCTTCGTCCACCAGCAGCTCACGCCGAATCACCTTGTCACGCGTGATTGTGTTGCCCGTAAACTCAATGCGCGAAATGCTGTACGGCTTGCCTTCGTCGATGTCGATGTCGAGATAAATCAGCTTCTTGGCTTCATCGAAGCGCGGCACTGGCGAGGCCGCGAAACTGATGTAGCCCAGCGCGCCATAGGCCTTGCGCAACTGCTCCAGTCCCTTCCCGAACGCGGTCCGGTTAAAGAAGTCTCCATCTTTCAAGGCAAACTGCGCGCGCAGCACCCGCGTGTTCGTCACCGCCTTGTTGCCCTTGAACGTGATGCCGCCCAGCCGGTAGCGCGAACCTTCTTCGACCGGAATGTCGATGTCGATGTGCTTGCCCGCGGTCGTCTTGAACGTAAACGGATTGAAGCCTGTCGTATCCCGAATCTTGGTGATCGGCTCGGCCGTCAGCGCCTTGAAGTAGCCACGGTCCTGGTAGGCGTAGCGCACCCGCTCCGCATCTTCGTCCAGCTTGGAGGCGTCGAACGTGCGCGGCAACAGGTTTTCGAGAAAGATCGAGTTGGGAATGCCGATCGGCTTCAGGTTCTTCATCGCCGCGCGCAGAACACGGTCCGGAAGCGCCGTGTTGCCCTCGAACACGATTTTGCCCACCTTTACCGTGGGGCCTTCCTTGATGTTGAACGTCACCGCCACCGAGGCCGGCGGAATCGTCTTCACTTCTTCCTTCACGGTGGCAAACTGGTGACCATGCTCGGCCAAGAGCGCCTTCAGCACCGTCTCCGCGCGCTTGATCCGGGTGGGATCGTACTGGCTCTCGACCGTCAGCCCGACCTTTTCCTTCTTGAGCCGATCCGCAATATCCGACAACGAAACCGCGTTGATTCCTTTGTAGTTCAGCTCGCGGATGGTCGGCTTTTCCTTCACGTACACCACCAGTTGCACGCAAGCCGGGGTGTCTACGCGCTCAATCCGCACCGACTCGAAATAGCCCGAGTTCCAAAGCGAATTGAAGTCGCGCTCCACAATCTGCGGGTCGAACAGGTCGCCTTGCCGCGAGAACAGCTTCGCCAGCACCGACTCTTTCGGAATGCGCCGGTTGCCGATCACCTGCGGTGTACACAGCGCCTGCACATTGCCGTACTGCGCCGCATCCGTCACCGGAGTAGAAGGCGCGCCGGGAGCCTGGCCCCAGGCCGCAGATTCGACCAGCCCCGCCGGAGCCAGCACAGCCAGCATCGCCATCGTGGCCAGGCGCACGCAAAGCAGAGACGATCCCTGCGCAGGGTCCGTAGCGAAATGCTTCAAAGAGCCTTCAGTCGCCTGCTTGGTGGCCCTTCCCCTGGCTTTGCTGCTCGCTCGGATACCGCCTCTGTTTCTGGTAAAAATACGCACACCCTCACTGCCTTTGGAAATCACGTCCCGTGCGATGCATGGGGAAGTCTCGATTATATGGGAGGGAAAGCCGGACGAGCGAGTTTCGAAAGCCCGCCCCAAAGTCCATCCCGCGCCCCGGAAAAATGTCATGCGTAGGGCTTGGACGAAATCGCCCGCACAAGGGTAGGCGCAGCGGAACGCAGAATCTAAGCCGGCGAGCGGGTCACCCTCGCATGAATGTGCCCCTGCGGCTCCTCGGTCGGCACAAAGATCACGTTCGGATTGTCATAGTTGAACGGCGCGGCGAACCGCGAGAAGTCGACCGGAAGATTGTGCCGGTTCGGCAAGGTCAGGCTCAACTCGGCCAGCAGAGGCTCGGCCTTGAGCGCGGTCTCGGCCATCGCATACAGGGTCTGCTGCACGGACAGGCTGTCGTGCTCGGCAAAGGTCGTCAGCAGTGCATCCAGCACCCGCGTGCGCGTCGCGGCGAAGTCTTCCGGAACCGCCGTATAAAGCCACGTGATCGTCGCCTCGGTTCCCAGCAGGCGATCGTAGGTTTCGGGCAGGGTCGTCAGCTCATCGCGCTTGAATCCCGCAAACGCCGAGTGCGAGGTCTTCAGCAGCACCAGCCCCGTCACCCCGGACACAATCTCCGCCGCCTCGATCGACTGCCCCGTCTGCGCCAGCTTCACCGAAGCTGTCTGGCGCTCCGGCCCGCGCTGCAGAAAGCTGGACGGATGAAACTCGCCCCGCGCCTTGAGGCGCACCCACATCCGCTCGTCCAGCGTGATTCGCACGCTCGTCACCCGCGGGTTGCGCGAGGCAAGAAAGTGCGCCAGCTCCAGCGCGAACGCCTCCATGGTCTGTGCCATGGACGTGCGCGCCACCGCGTACACGGTGTTCTTCATGGTGTCCGTGGCCAGCAGGCCGGTGTTGTCCCCGGAGACAAAGCAATCCTCAAAGTCTCCCGTCAGGTACACGCCCACGTTCCAGTCGTGCACCTGGTGCTGCTCGCCGTCGCGCACCACTTTCAATAGCCGGACCCGCGACTTCCCGTAATGATTCTCTGCCAGATGCGGCATGCTTTTCCTTGTCAGACGTGTCTCAACTGCCCCGGTACGTGCTGTATCCAAACGGACTCAACAGCAGCGGCACATGGTACCCCGCGCCGTCGGCCTCCACCAGAAACATGATCGCAATTTCTGGAAAAAACGCCGGCTGCTCCACTCCGGCAAAATACGCGACCGTCTCAAACGTCAGCCGATGCTTGCCGGCGTGCACCTTGTCCGCCTCAAGCAGCGGCCGGCACCGGCCATCCGCATCCGTCACGCCGCTTGCGCAATGCACCCAGGGCGCGGCGTAATCGTCCGGAGCCTCGCGCTCCAGCCGCACCCGTATGCCCGCCGCCGGCACTCCGAGCGACAGGTCGAGCACATGCGTCGAGATCCCATTCTGGCTCATGGCTGCGTCTCCAGCCATTCTTGCATGCGCCGCAGCGTGATGCGATGCTGCTGCTGCGCTGCCTCCCGGAGCTCCTCGTCCCGCGTATGCGTCAGCCGCTCCTCGAGCACGGCCAGCAGCTCCGGAGCGCTGCGCCCGCTGGCAAACACGATGTAGCGAAACCCGAACCGATCCTCATAAAGCCCGTTTCCCGCTCGCAGCCGCTCCTCCACCCCGGCCAGCGTCCGCTGCGCCACAGCCTGCTCCCGCTCCGAGCTTGCCAGCGACGCCGTCTCTGCCGCCCGACGCTCCCCAATGCGCGGATGGCACGCGAACGCCTCCAGCCAGTCGTCCGTCTCCAACCCAAACCAGATTGCCTCGGCCACCTCCGTCAGCGTCTCACGAGCGGCAAACGGCCGTCGCCCACTCACCTCCGCCGCCCACCGCCTCGATCCGCAGCAGGCCAGCAAGCGCGCCTCGGCTTCTGCGGCCGGCATCCCGTTCCAACGCTCAAGCGCCGTCATCGCTGCCCGTCTCCACGTCCAGCATCTGCCGCAAAAACTCCTCCAGCAGATTCCCCGCCACCTGCCGCCGATACCGCGCCGTCGACCGAATATCGTCCAGCGGCGCAATCTCTCCCTCGAGCGCCGCCCGAGCCTCCCCCACCAACTCCGGCCCCAGCGTCCTCCCCGCCAGCGCGGCCTCCGTCGCAATACACCGAAACGGAGCCGCCGCCACGCTCGCCAGCCCCAGACGCACCGCCTCCACCCGGCCCGCCGCACACCGCGCCACCCCACCCAGCGCTACCTTCGAGATCGCCTGCGCATTTCGTGGCCCCACCTTGCGCAGATACCCATGCGTCCACTCGCGCCGAGGCACCTCCACCGCCAGCACCAGCTCATCCTCCGCCAGCACCGTCCGCTTGTACCCCGTATGAAACTCCGCGTACGGCACGCGCCGCTCGCCTGCGCGCCAGCTCACCAGCACCAGCTTCGCCTCATACGCCAGCAGCGCCGGAGGCGAATCCGCCGCGGGCGACCCATTCACCAGGTTGCCCCCCAGCGTCCCGCGGTTCTGGTTCGCGATCGCCCCCGTCCAGCTCGCCGCCCGCGCCAGCAGCGGAAGCTCCGCCTGGATCACCGCGTCCCGGCGCAGCTCCGTGTACGTCACCCCCGCCCCAATCCGGATCGTTCCTTCGGCCACCGAAATCCCGCCCAGCTCTCGCAGCCCGAAGATGTTCACCAGCCGCCGCGCCTGCAGTCGTCTCGCCCCAAACTGCACCATCAGCTCCGTGCCGCCCGCCATCGGCGTCCACGCGCCTTCCGCCATCAACGCCATCACGCCGTCCAGTGTCCCCGGTGACACCAGCTCATACTCGCCCGCATCGGCCCTCACCCTTCGCCCGTCCCGTCAAACGCCAACCGCACCGCGTCGAAAATCTTCTGGTACCCCGTACACCGGCACAGATTCCCCGCCAGCGCTTCCTGCACCTGCGGCAGGCTCGGGTGCGGCTCACGTTCCAGCAGATGCACCGCCGCCATCATCATCCCCGGCGTACAGATCCCGCACTGCGCCCCGCCATGCTTCAAAAACGACGCCTGAATAGGGTGCAGCTGCTCCGGCGTCCCGAGTCCCTCGACCGTACAAATCTTCGCCCCCGCCACCTGCCCCACCGGAATCAGGCACGAGTTCACCAGCAGCCCATCGAGGATCACCGAGCAAGCCCCGCACTCGCCCTCGCCACACCCCTCCTTGGTCCCCGTCAACCCAAGCTGGTGCCGCAGCACATCCAGCAGCCGCGCCATCGGGGGCGCCTCCACCGTGCGTGCTTCGCCGTTGACCGTGATCTGGATTCGCGCCATAAAAAAGCGTAACGCATTCGCTGCGAAGCTCGACGAGCCTAGGCGGTCTCTAAAGGCCTGGCGAGTTTATAAGTATTGACAGTGACGCCCGACGGCATCGCTTTCGTGCTCACAAGCTCAAAGAAACATCGCGGCGTACCCTCCGCAAAGAAGCGTTTCCCCGTGCCCAGCAGGGTCGGATAAAGCACCAGTACGACCTCGTCCGCAAGCCCGTGCTTGAGCAGCGTCGAGGTCAGCGTGGAGCTGCCCCAAAGAATCAGGCCCGGGCCATCCTGCAACTTGATGCGGCGAACGCCCTCAACGAGGTCCGGTCCAACACCCTCAAACGGCCCCCACGCAAGACTCTCCGGCCGGTGCGTAGCGACGAATTTGGTTGCTGCATTCAGGCCGTCCGCCATCGGACTGCTCGGCGCGTTCGGCCAGAAGCCCGACCAGAGATCGTACGTCCGGCGGCCGAGCAGCAGATCGAAGCTCTCGCCCTGCGCGGAAAGTATCGCCTCCCGGCCGGAGGGCGTCCGGTAGGGCGCGGTCCAATCGCTAAAGGGAAAGTCGTCGCCATCGGCAGAGTGCTGGATCACCCCGTCCAGCGACATATGCTCCATGATCTTCAGCGTTCTCATCCCACTTCCTCCGCTCCTGTCTAAGTTTTTGAGATTATCCCAAACGTCGCCGTCCGCGCCCCTACAAGCTTGCGGCGATGGTCGGAATCCGATATAGTCGGTTTCAGACTACCGGCCCATGAAATCTGAAAGTCCAGCCACGCCGCTTCCGACTGCCGCGCAGTACATTCTCCTGGCTCTGGCCGGTAGAGACTTGCACGGCTATGGGATCGTCCAGGAGGTCACGCAACTGAGCGGCGGCACCTACCGGGTCGGGCCGGGAACACTCTATGACAATCTGAGAAAGCTGATGGCGGGTGGGCTCGTAAGCGATGCGCGGCGTCCCCCGAACGACGCAGATGACCGACGCTTCTACCAGATCACAGCGGCCGGCCGTAACGTTTTGGCCATTGAAATTTCACGCTTGAAGAAGATCGTTGCAGCGCATTCTCGCTTGCGGGAGCCGAAAAGCGCATGAGGTCTTTGGCCCGATCTGTCTTCAGCTTCCTCGTACGACTACATCCGCAAGAGTTCCGGCGCGACTTTGGTGGCGAAATGCTTTGGATCTTCAACGAAAGCATGGACCGTACGAAGCCTGGAATAGGCTGGCTCGGTGTTTGCGCTCACTTGTTATTGGATGTGTTTCGTTCGGCTCTCCTTCAACACTTCATGCGCGAGCCAATGCCGGACGAAGCTGGTGGAACGATGTTTGTTCAGATCGACTCCTCCGGTTTGGTAGTCCGTACGGTGCAAGGAACATTCCTGGCACTTGCCTGCCTCTGTACCGCTTTCAACATCGTTCTGTTTCTGTACATGACGACCCAGTAGCTTCATCCGGCCCAAACGGCAATCACCTGTCACCAGCCTTCAGGGGAGTGTTATGAACGTTCAAACACCGTGTCTTTATCTCTCGATTCTCCTGCTCTCCCCCGTCTCAGCGCTGCGCGCACAAAACGCCGCGGCCCCTGCGGCCCAAGACACTTCGCCGCATCGGGAAATGATCGCAGTCGATCAGGATGTCAAGGTGGAGGTTCTTGACTGGGGAGGAACCGGCCGGCCGCTAATGTTATTGGCGGGCAAGGGATTTACTGCGCACGAGTTCGATCAGTTTGCACCCACGCTCACGAACAGCTATCACGTCTATGGAATCACGCGTCGCGGCTATGGCTGTCCACCGTTCCGCCGACCACAGAGGCAAACTACACGGCAGACCGGCTTGCGGAGGATGTTCTCGCCGTGCTCGATCAGTTGAGACTGGTTCGTCCGGTCATAGTAGGACATTCGATTGCTGGTGAAGAATTGAGTTCCATCGGCGTGCGCGCACCGGAGAAAGTCGCTGGCCTGGTCTATCTTGACGCAGGATATGCTTACGCCTTTTACAACGCTGCGGTCGGCGATCTTACCATCGACTACGACACGTTGCGCCGCCAGCTCGATCGATTCACGGCGCTTGTTCCGATGACGGATCGGAAACAAATCCTGACCAGCATCGCGGAGAGCTTACCCCGCTTTGAGAAGGAGCTTGCTCCTTACCAGGCTCGCTTTGCATCCGCTCCGGACAACGCACCTGCACCGCCAGACACCGTGGCCAACAGGGTAGACGTAGCCATCTTCCGCGGGGAACAAAATTTGGTGGAGTCAAGTGCCCCACCCTTGCCCTGTACGCTGACCCCCACTCCTTCGGGGATCGGTTCAAAGGTCAACCAGATGCTCTCAAAGCAGCGCAGGAGCAAGATAAGGCCGAGACTTCCGCGCAGGCCGACGCCTTTAAGCGCGGCAATCCTCAGGCGGTTGTGATCAGGATCCCAAATGCCGAGCACTCTATCTTCCGGTCGAACGAAGCCGAAGTGCGAAAAGCGTTGGACCAGTTTATCGGCGCATTGCCGCACTAACGTCTAGAGCGTTCTACAGGAGGTGCTGATGCAGTTAGCCGGTCAACACGACAGATGCTCGTAGGGAGTTCTAAGCTGCGAGGAAACGCACTCTCAATTGAAGGTCTAAGACGCCTAGGCTGTTGGGCGGTGAGGCATATCTAACATTTTTTGCTGCTGCCCATGCCGCTCTCGCTACCGGCGAATCCTGTGTTCCAGGGGCCAGGCACAACGCTGACAAGCTCCCTTGTGAGTCAATTGTTAGGAGCAGATCAACTTGCTGATGAGCAGACAGCTTTACATCGGCAGCGCTCAGATTACTCAGGAAGGATTGCTGTAACTCAGGAGCCAGAGTTCTCAGATACGAGTTGAACTCAACTCCTTTCGTGTCGCTGAGGATAGTAAAGCTAAGTCCAGGCGCGGGTGCCACCTGCGGCGTCTGCCCTGGTACAGATACGACCTGTGCAGTGAGAACGACAGGAGCTACAAGCAGAGCCGAACAAAGGAACTGCACAATTCTTCTCATGCCCGCCATCGTATTTCTTGCGACTCGGTTGAGACAAGCCTAAGTCAAGCCTCAAACGAAATTCGGGCGTTGCTCTTCAGATGTCGCAAGAAACACTCATCCCTCCACCCCCGCCATCGCCTCAAACACATCCTCCGGCATCAGCGGCACATGGTCGAACGCCACTCCCGTAGCATTCTCAATCGCGTTCAAAATCGCCGGAGCCGGCCCATCCATCGGCAGCTCTCCAATCCCCTTCGCCCCATATGCCCCATGCTCAAACGGAATCTCCTCGAAGTGAACATGGATCGGCGGCAGGTCGGCCGACGTCGGCATGATGTAGTTCGTCATCTGGTTGTTCGCCATCACGCCATCGCGCCACACGCACTTCTCATACAGCGCATAGCCGATGCCTTGCGCCACGCCTCCCTCGATCTGCCCCGCCGCCAGGATCGGATGGATTACCTTGCCCACCTCCTGCAGCGCGTCGAAGCGCGTCACCACCGGCGTGTACGTCGTCATATCCACCGCCACCTCCGCCACGTACACCGCCCACGCATACGTCGGATATGCGTCGCCCATGTACTTCACGTCATCCCAGAAGATCGTCCCCGGCGACTCCCACCGCTGGAACGCCTTCAGCTCTCCAAACTGCTCCACATACGCCCGTGCGCCGGCGCTAAACTCCTCCGGGCTATACCCCTCGCTCAGAAATCCCGCCAGCCGCAGCGTCTCAATCACCTTCCCAGCCGCTCGCTCCACCAGCCCGCCCACCACCATCGCCGTTCGCGACGCCACCGTCGGCCCCGAGTTCGGCACCGCGCTTGTGTCCGGCTGCGCAATCTCCACGTCCGCATACTCCGCGCCCAGCGCCTCCGCCGCAATCTGCGCCAGGATTGTATTCGTTCCCTGCCCAAACTCCGCACTCGAAACCAGTACCCGCACCTTGCCTTCGCGCGTCGCCTCGAGCCCCACCAGTGAGTTCAGATACCGCTCACCCGACCCCGTAAACCCCGCGCCATGCATGAACGCCGCAAAGCCAATCCCCCGCTTGATCGCGCTTGACGCGTTTTCCCGCCCAAAGCGCTCCGTCTTCTCGTGGTACCCCGAAACCGCGAGCGCCCGGTCCAGCAACGCGCCCAAATCAATCGGCTGCGTAATCGTCTGCCCCGTCGCCGTCGTCCCCCCAGCCTGGATGAAGTTCCGCCTCCGCAACTCCTCCGGGGTCAGACCCACGGCTCGCGCCACCTTGTCCATCTGCCGCTCCAGCGCAAACAACGCCTGTGGCGCACCAAACCCCCGAAACGCGCCCGAGGGAGGCGTATTTGTCGCCACCGCACACGAGCGCACCCGCACCGCCGGCCATTGGTACGGCCCCGCCGCATGGATCGTCGCGCGCGAGCACACCGTCGCCGACAACGTCGCATACGCCCCGCCATCGATCGCAATCTCGATCTCACAGCCCAGCAGCTTGCCCTCGCGCGTCACCGCCGTCCGGTGCCGGATGCGCGACGGATGGCGCTTGGTCGTCGCCGCCATATCCTCCGCGCGGTCGTAGATCATCTTCACCGGACGTCCGCTCTTGAGCGCCAACAGGGCCGCATGCCCCGCCAGCACCGAAGGAAACTCCTCCTTGCCGCCGAACGCCCCGCCGGTCTCGGTCTGCACCACGCGTACCTGCTCATCCGGCAAGCCAAAGATGGTCTTCAGCGCGCGATGCACGTAGAACGGACACTGCAGCGATCCCCACACCGTGACCTGGTCTGCAGTCGCCTCCGCGATCATGCCGTTGGTCTCGATATAAAGTTGCTCCTGCGCACCCGTCCTATACTCGCCCTCAACGATCAGGTCTGCCTGCGCAAACGCCTGATCCACCTCGCCATGCTCCAGGTGAAAGCGCTTGAAGGTATTGGCTGTCTCGCCCTCACCCCACACCACGTGCTCCTGCGCCAGGCTCTCTTCAATCGTGAACACCGCTGGCTCAGGGGCATAGGTCACTGTGATTGCCGCAATCGCCGCTGCCAGCCGCTCGCGATGCGCATGCGCGATCAGCAGGATGGGCTCCTCGCGATGATTCACCCGGGCATTCGGTCCGGTCGGCACCAGCAGCGGCTGATCCTCGAGAAACATCGGCACCATGTTCCTTCCGGGGATGTCGTCCGCCGTGACTACCGTGAACTCCTCCCATTGAACGCTCTCGTCGAAAGCAATCGACACAATGCGCCCACGCGGAATGCTCGAACGCACCGTCGCCCCATGCAGCATGCCCGTCCTCGTCAGATCATCGACATACTGCGCCGCGCCCAGCAGCTTCGCCCGGCCCTCCTTGCGAGGAACGTTCGTGCCGACAATGCGCTGCTGCCTCACAAAGCCTCCTGCAAGCTCAGCGTCGCCAGTGAATGCGCCAGCACCCGCACGCCTGCCGCAATGTCCGCCGGCTCTGCGTCCTCATCCGGCCGATGACTTACCCCGCCGCGACAGGGAATGAAGATCATGCCCACCGGACAGACCCGGGCCATGAACAGCGTGTCGTGGTACGCACGGCTGACCATGCGCATGCTCGTCACGCCAGCCTCTACGGAGGCCGCTTCCACCGCGTTCACCACGGCCGGCGCACAGCTGGCAGGCTCATCCGCATTCAACATCGCCGGTGTAATCGCGACTCCACGCCGGTGCGCAATCTTCGTGCAAGCGGCTGTAATCGATTTCAGCACAGTGTCGCGCCGGACCGTATCCACATCCCTAACATCGAGCGAAAGCCGTACTCGCGAAGGCACCGAATTCACCGCCCCCGGAAACACCTCGCAGCGTCCCACCGTCGCCACCGTATCCTCCGCACCGGTCGCGAGCGCCGCACGCTCAACCGCCAGCACCACCTCTGCCGCGGCCGCCAACGCATCGTGCCGCACTGGCATCAACATTGCGCCCGCATGCCCTCCCTCGCCTTCTAACGTAATCGTGCCGCTCGCCGGTGCGGCGATATGCGTCACCACCCCGATCGCCACACCCTCCCGCTCAAGCCGTGGCCCTTGCTCAATGTGCAGCTCCACAAATCCCGCGTAGGCGCCTTTCATCAGCTTCACCTCCTCAGGCGTGCCGCTATGCCCGGCAGCCGATCGCGCCTCCTCGAGCGACACTCCTTCCTCATCGACCAGGCCCCGCGCAGCCTCTGCACTCAACGCTCCTGACATCAGCCGCGACCCCAGGCACCCGATACCAAAGCGCGTCGGCTCCTCCGACGTAAACAGGATCAGCTCCACGCTTCGCCGCGGCTGAAATCCCGCAGCCTGCAACGCACGAATCGCCTCCAACCCGCCCAGCACACCCACCGTTCCGTCATACATGCCCGCGTTCGGGATAGCGTCGATATGCGACCCCGTAGCCACGGCGGCAAGCGCCGGTTCAGATCCCTCCCAGCGAAAAGACGTATTGCCCACCGCATCTTCCTGAATCACCAGCCCTATTGCCAGCGCAAGCCTCTTCAGCCACGCACGCGCCTCGCCGTCCCGCTCCGTAAAGACCACCCGCGTCACTGCAGTCTCGCCAGCCTTTGGGGCTTCCGCGGGCGGCTCGGTAAACTGTGACAATTCCCGCAGCTCGCGCACGATCCGTTCCTCGTCGACAGTCAGTTTCATAACAGAGGCATCCGGTTGAAATTTTTATAGATCAGGTACTTCGCAGGACCTTCCCCATCCGCCTGGAACCACTGCGGGCAATACGCTTCCATCCATATAAAATCGCCAGGTCCAACCTGGTGAAGGTTGTCTCCCAGCCGATATGTCCCGCTGCCCGAAAGCATCAGCATTCCATGCTCCATGTAGTGAATCTCCACCTGCGGCAGCGCAGCGCCAGCCGAATAGGTCATCGTGTTCACGGCGAAGTCATAGGCGAAGCTCGCGGGCATCATGCTGCGCAGTTCAATCTCCTGACTTTCGCCCAGAGTCTGTGCCACCAGCGTGCTCTCGCAGCCCGCAAACGGAACCGGCCGGCCCAAGCCTGGCAGCCTCTCGTAGCGCTTCATTACAACCGCACAACGGAGCGCTCCGCCGGCAGTCAACCTCCGTGCCCCGCCACGAGGAGCATACGCATACGCCCCCGCCACCACCTCGTTTTCACCTGCCGGTCCACGCAGCACGCCCTCGCCCTCCAGCACGTAGAAGAAGCGGCTGTACCGCGAACTATCGAACGTTCCGCCCGGCTCAAGCTCCACCGTAAGCCACACAAACTCCGCCCCCAGCGCAGGCGAGGCATGCACAATCACGACCCCGCCCACCACCTCCGGCACTGGCGTCCGCACAAACGTATCCGGAGTCTGCAGCAAATAGCTTGAGTGCCGACAGCTCCGCGTACGTCCGTCACTGGATGAGGACCGAATCACGCGCCTCCTCGTTCCAGCAGCGCAGGCTCCAGCTGCTCCAGCAGCGCACCGCACACACGCAGTGCCGCCTCCACATCCTCCACTAGCACCGACTCCGAAGCATGGTGGCTGATGCCGCCCAGTGAGCGTACAAACAGCATCGCCGAAGGCATGTAGTTGGCCAGAATCATCGCATCATGACCAGCGCCGCTCGTCATCCCATGCGGCGCCTCTCCAGCGCTGAGCGCAGCCCGCGTCAGGCTTTGCCCCAATGCCACGTCCATCTCCACGGCATTCTGCTCATTCATCTGCACAATCGCCACTTCGATCGCCCGCGCCTTCGCAGTCGCCTCCGCCCCAAGCAGCAGAGTCTTCCCCGCGGCCAAACGAACCTCATCAGAAGCATGCCGCACATCCAGTGTCGCCTCCGCCGAGCCCGCAATCACGTTCGCCGCACCCGGCATTACCCGCACAGTTCCGACCGTCGCCACCAGCCCCGGCATACTCCGCGCCGTGGCCTCAACGAATCCAATCCACTCCGCCGCCGCCGCCAGCGCATCCTTACGCAGCGGCATCGGCGTCGTTCCCGCATGGTTCGCCTGCCCGCGAAACGTCAACGCAAAGCGTGTCTGCCCGACAATCGACGTCAGCACCCCAAGGGGCTTGTCCATCGACTCAAGCACCGGCCCCTGCTCAATGTGCACCTCCAATAATGCGAAGGTCTTCGGCGTCAACAGGTCTCCGCTCAGTTCATCGGGATTCAACCCGAACTCGCGCACAGCCTGCGCAAACGTAACCCCATCTTCATCCCGCAGCAGAAAATCCTCAGCCTTAAGCTGCCCCAGTAATCCGCGGCTCCCCAGGAACGGCCGCCGAAACCGGATCCCCTCCTCCTCCGAAAAGGCAATCACCTCAATCGCGAAAGGCAATCGGCGCCCGCCCAGCGAACGCACCAGCGACAGCCCCATTGCCACCCCAAGCACCCCGTCATACGCCCCCGCATCCGGAACCGTATCGATATGCGACCCCATCAGCAGCACCGGCGCCGCCGGCTCCGCGCCCGCATACAGCCCGCGCAAATTGCCGACCGCATCCACACGCACCGCCATGCCCAACGCCTCCATCTCCGCGCCGAGCAGCCCATGCACCTTCCGCGTGGCCGGAGAAAGAAACAGCCGTGTGATCGTACCCGGAACATCGGTGTACGCCGCAATCCTCGCACAAAGATCGAGCGCATACTCTGCCCCGATCCGGGAGCCGTTCGCGGCCAGCACAGGAGACACGCTCACACCCGCACCTCCCGTCCAGCAGGAGGTCCCGGAAACTCACCCCGCTCGAACACCGTCCGCCCCCGCACCACGGTCTGCTTCACCCGTCCGCGCAGCCGCTGCCCAACGTACGGCGAAACCGCATGCCGAAAGTGCAGGTCCTCCGCAGCCACTGTCCACCGCTCCTCCGGCGCAAACACAACCAGATCCGCATCCGCGCCCTCGGCAATTGCTCCCTTGACGCCCTCCAACCCAGCCAGCCGCGCAGGCGCGCCGCCCAGCCACCGCACCAGGTCCGGCAATCCCAACCCACGTCCATCCATGCCGGTCCAAAGCACCGAAGCCGTCAGCGAAAGACTCGCGATCCCTCCCCACGCGGTGCGAAAATCCCCAGCCACCAAGCCCTTCATCTCCGGCGGACACGGCGAGTGATCGCTTGCCACCAAGTCGATCGTTCCCTCCATCAAACCTCTCCAAAGCTCCTCGCGATTCGCCGCGCCGCGGATCGGAGGCGCACACTTCAACAGCGTTGCCCCATCGGCAATGTCCTCCGCCGCAAAGTGAAGATAATGCGGACACGTCTCGACCGTCAGCGGCAGCCCCTCCTCTCGCGCCGCGCGCAGCATCGGCAAAGCCTGCGCCGTCGCCAAATGCACCAGGTGCACCCGGCAGCGAAACTCCCGGCACAGCTCAATCATCAGCCGTATCGCCGCCAGCTCCGCCTCGTCCGGCCGCGATGCCAGATAGGTGGCATACCGCCTCCAGTCCGCGCCTGCCAAAGCCTCCGTCGCCGCCACGATCGGCCCGTCCAACTCCGCATGCACCAGCAGGGGCAGTCCGCTCTCCGCAGTCCGCGGCATCGCCCGCCGCAGCCCAGCCTCGTCGATCGCGCCCAGCCCGTCACACCCGGGATAGATCAGAAAGCCTTTGAACCCGGCCGCACCAGCCTGCGCCAGCGGAATGAGGTGAGCCTCGTTGCCGCTTAGCCCTTCACCCACGGCACCTCCCCACGCGCGCCAGTCCACCCTGCACTTGCCCGCCGCGGCGTCCCGCTTATTCTCGAGCGCCTCCACCGTGGTCGTCTCCGGCAAACAGTTCAGCGGCATGTCGATCAGGGTCGTCACGCCGCCCGCCGCCGCAGCGCGCGTCGCGGTCTCGTACCCCTCCCACTCCGTGCGCCCAGGCTCATTCACATGCACGTGCACGTCGATCAGCCCTGGAAGCAACGCCTCATCCCCTGAATCGCAAACACCTGCAACCGGCCCCGGAGCATCCGCCTCCGACACTCGAACGATCTTCCCCGACGCATCGTCCACAATCACCGCCGCGGGCCGCACCTGCCCGTCGACAACGACCCGCCGCGAGATGTAGGCAATCCGGGCCATGGCTCACTCCTCTACCTGATCGGCCTCCGCCGGGACGAGCCTTGTAACTGTCCCAAATTCAGCCAAAAACGCCTACTCGCCAATCTTGCCGTAGTCCCGCGCCGGCGCGCCTGAAACCGGCTTGCCCTCCTGCACGTAGTTCCGGTTCCACTTCGGAATCTCCACCACGTACGTCCCCGGCCGCTCAATCACTGCCTGGCATCCCAGCCGGCTGTTCAGCTGAATGTCCGCCGCCGTCTCCATCCGGTCTAGCTCCTTATCCTCGGCCTCAGAGACACCCTTCGCCCCCTCCTTGATCCACAAGTGGCACGTCGTGCACGCACACACCCCGCCGCACGCATGATCAAGGAAGATATCGTAGTTCTCGGCTACGTCCAGAAAACTCATCGGTTCGCCATGCCCCTCATAGGGCAGCGTGCCAAAAGAGAACTCCACCGATTTGTTCTCCGGTAGAAACGTGACGCGAACTATATTCTCCGCAGGTGGCTTGGAAAAATCGATCTCAGGCAAGAGCTTTGCTTCGTGAGCAGACATTGTGCTTAGATTCTACTGCGAACATAAGAGGAGTTCTCCACGTATGGCAACGGACGCATTCAACCGGCGGTCTTTCCTGAAAACAATCGGCAGCGCAGGCGCCGCCTACGCAACTCCCGCCTCCGCCTTCGGTCTCGACCTCCACTCCGGCGAAGGACACATCGTCCATGAGGTCGTCGCGCCCCAGCAGGATGCTCCAGAAAAGCCCAAGTACACCATCCGGTTCGCCGTCTGCGGCTTCAGCCACGACCACATCCACGGCATGATCGGCGCCGTCCAGCGTGGCGGCGGCGTGCTAGTCGGCTACTATGGCGCCGAGCCGGACAAACTCGCTAACTTCAAGCAGCGCTACCCCGACGCAAAAATGTATGGCTCTGAAAAAGAAGTTCTCGACGACTCCTCCCTCCAGCTTGTCCTCTCCTCCACCATCCCCAACGAGCGCGCCCCGCTCGGCGTCCGCGTCATGAAGTCCGGCAAGGATTACCTCTCCGACAAACCCGGGGCCACCACCCTCGAGCAGATCGCCGACATCCGCAAAACCATCGCCGAAACCAAGCGCATTTACGCCATCCTCTACAGTGAGCGCCTCGAGGTGAAGGCCGCCGTAAAAGCCGGTGAACTCGTTCAGGCCGGTGCCATCGGACGCGTGATCCAGACCATCAACATCGCCCCCCACCAGATCCAGCAGCACGGCACCGGCGACGCCGGCGGCACAGGCGCACGGCCCGAGTGGTTCTGGCACCCCCAGCAATATGGCGGCATCCTTTGCGACATCGGCTCGCACCAGGTCGACCAGTTCCTCTTCTACACCGGCTCCAAAAAAGCCGAGGTCGTCGAGTCGCAGATCGCCAACGTCAACCATCCCAAGCACCCGCAATTTCAGGACTTCGGTGACATGGTCCTGCGCGGCGAGCGCGGCTTCGGCTACGTGCGTCTCGACTGGTTCACCCCCGACGGCCTCGGCACCTGGGGCGACGGCCGCCTCTTCATCCTCGGCACCCAGGGCTACATCGAAGTCCGCAAATACACCAACGTGGCGGTCAGCAAGCAAGGCAACAATCTATTCATCGTCGACAAGGACCAGTCGCGCTACATCGACTGCAACAACGTGCCGCTACCCTTCGGCCCCCAGTTCGTCGCGGACATCGTCAACCGCACCCACATCGCGCAAGACCAGACCCAGTGCCTGTTAGCCGCCGAACTAGTCGTCACCGCCCAGAAAAACGCCAAGCTGGTCAAGCTCGAAGCATAGAAGAGTGAATACTCTTGTTTTTGATTCCGCAAGAAACCTGCAGTCTTTGCTCTCTTGCTGTCATTCCCGAGGAAATCTGTATTTGCCTTTGGGGCCTTCTCGTCGTTACTCGGCAGGGAACTGCACTTGCTTCTCGCTCCTGCGACGTTGCGAGAAGAGGCAGCAGTTAACGAAATAAATGGCTCACCACCAGGATTAACTTGCAATGTCACCCTCCCGCGTGACATCTTCAATTAATCTCTAGAGAAAGGCGCCCTACATTGCTAGTTACTCCAGTAAACTCGCGAATTCTGCCTTGGGCGCCGCTCCGGTCGCGATAGCCGGCCTCCGCTCCTCACCATACATTTTGTACTCTGCGGCAACACGCATCGATAACATCGATGCGTGTGAAGATTTCGTCGTTGATGTTCGAGCTCCGAACCAGACGAGCATTCTTCCGCCGGGATGACCACAGCCAACGACAGCTGGCCATGCGAATGCATGCGCGGCTTTGAGACGAGCCATGTTCGTTTTCCTAAAAGAATTGTTGGACGGAAAGAACCAATTCGCTTCGGGCGGACTGGCTCTTATCCTGCTGGGTGGCGCCGGCGTGATGTTCCGTGAACTTCCCCGGATACTCTGGCTTTGGCTGGTACGCCAGACCACACTCATCATCACCGTCAAGGACGATGATGCGGCGTTTCAGTGGGTGAAGGAGTGGTTCCTGGATCAGAACTTCCTCAAGCGGATCCGCAGAGTTGACCTGGACACCACCCTGCGAGGGTCGGAGCTGTCGTTGATGCCCGCGCCGGGGGATCACTGGGTCCGATATCGCGGACGGCTCTTCCGTGTGAGCTTTTACCGCAGTGAAGATACGAAGGGATCGCGGCAGCGGCGCGTCGAATCCCTTGCATTTCAGACGCTGGGAAGGAACCCGGCAACGCTGCGGCGCTTCGTTGACGACGTGGTCGCCAGTCACCAAAAGCAGGAAAACCTCGCGTCCGCGCTTTACATGTACGACGACTACTGGAACCGCGTTCAAGCTTACGCTCCGCGCAGTCTAAACTCGATCATCCTTAAGCCAGGAGAGAAGGAGCATCTCACGCAGGATCTGCAACGCTTCCGAACGACGCGCGTACGCTACCGTCAGCTGGGAGTGCCCTACCATCGCGGATATCTGCTTTATGGGCCACCGGGAACGGGGAAGACTTCGCTCGTATCGGCGCTGGCAGCAGAGTTTGGCATGTCGATCTACGCGATCAACCTTACCGAGTTGAATGACCGCACGTTGAAAAGCGCGATCCATGAGGTGCCCGAAAATTCTGTCCTCTTGTTCGAAGATATCGACTGCATGCGTGCAGGTCACCGGCGCACGGATGGATCGGACCAGGCAGCCTGCGGAGAGTCACAACAGAGTCTTCCGCCGGTCGCAGCCGGAGTGACGCTCTCTGGTTTACTCAATGTGCTCGACGGATTCCACGCGCCCGAGAATGTGGTCTTCATCATGACGACTAATCACCCGGAAGCGCTGGACCCGGCTCTGCTACGTCCCGGCCGGATCGACTACAAGCTGTTCCTTGGCGAGGTAGCTGAGATGCAAAAGGCAGCCCTCTATCGCAAGTTTTTCCCACTGACCTCCGAGATCGAAGCGCAGCGATTCGCCGAGGCTCATGCGGTGACCACGATGGCTGAGTTTCAGGGGCTACTCCTGCAAATGGAACAGAGCGAGCTCGCGGCTGAACTAAACCTGCCCTGCTCAGTCTAATCCTCCGTCGACTCTCCCGGCGTCTCCACATCCTGCTCCGCTTTCTCAATCGCATTCTCCCCCGCAATCTCCGCCCGCGCAAACCCATGCGGAGCACTCGGCGCCGCCCCCAATCCCTGTCCCATCGCCTCTCCCGCGCCCTCCATCGTCTGCCCCTTCATCGCCCCGGTCACCGACGCATCCATCATCAGCTCCGCCAGGTGCCGCGTCGCCTTATCCAGCCGCTCGATCGCCTGCCGGATAATCTTGTAATCGCCCCCCTGCACCGACGCCTTCAGCTCATCGAGCCCCGCCTTGATCTTCTCGTGTTCATCAAAGCTCAGCTGGTCCCACGCCGGATTCTGCTTCGCCTTTCCGATCGCCTCCTCGATCGTCTGCGCCTCGTTCTTCGCCTCAATCACCTGCCGCTCGTAGATGTCCTGCTCCGCGTTATCAAAGGATGCCAAAATCATCGTCTCCACTTGCTCATCGGTTAGCCCGTACGTTGGTTTCACGTCGATCTCGGCTTCCTTACCGCTCCGCTGCTCGCGCGCCGAGACCTTCAAAATGCCATTCGCATCAATCAGAAACCGCACCTCGATCCGCGGCAACCCCGCCACCATCGGAGGTATCCCCTTCAGGTCGAACCGCGCCAGCGACCGGCAATCCTTCGCCAACTCCCGCTCGCCCTGCACCACGTGGATCGCTACATTCGTCTGCCCATCCACCCCCGTCGTAAAGTGCTCCGTTGCGCTCGCCGGGATGGTCGAATTGCGCTCGATAATCTTCGCCACCACCCCGCCCAGCGCCTCAATTCCCAGCGACAGCGGCGTTACATCGAGTAGCAGCAGATCGTCGAGCGCCGAGCCACTCGCCGCCTCGCCCGAAAGAATCTTCGCCTGCACCGCCGCCCCGAGCGCCACCACCTCATCCGGGTTCAGCTCCGTGTGCAGCTTTTTACCGCGAGCCTCGAGCCCAAACAGCTCCGTCACCAGCGCCCGCACCGCCGGAATCCGTGTCGAGCCGCCCACCATCACCACCTCGTCGATCCCCTCCGGCGTCAACTGCGCATCCTTCATCGCCTGCTTCACCGGCCCCGCCGTCCGCGCAATCACCGGCGCAATCAGCCCATCGAACTGCGCCCGCGTGATCTCCCGCGCATACGCCTCGCCACCCGGAAGCGTGACCGCCAGCCGAGCCTTCTCCCCGCTCGAAAGCGCAATCTTCGCCTCGATCACCGCCTTGCGTACCGCCTGCACCACCTCCGCATTCCCGCGCACGGCTTGCGCTGTCTCTGGCCCGTGGTCGCCCTGGATATCGTCCAATGCAATCGCGATCAGCAGGTTGTCGATATCGTCCCCGCCCAGGTGCGTATCGCCCCCCGTCGAGATCACCTCAAAGATCCCCTCATGCAGCTTTAAGATGGAGACGTCAAAGGTCCCGCCGCCCAGGTCATACACGGCGATCACCCCGTCCTTCTGCTTGTCCAGCCCATACGCCAGCGCCGCCGCGGTCGGCTCGTTCACCAGCCGCAGCACCTCCAGCCCCGCAATCCGCCCCGCATCCTTCGTCGCCTGCCGCTGGGCATCGTTGAAGTACGCCGGAACCGTAATCACCGCGCGCGACACCGCCGTCCCGAGGAACCGCTCCGCATTCTTCTTTAACTGCAGCAGCACATACGCCGAAATCTCCGGCGGCGTCAGCGTCAGCCCACCCACGTTCAGGCGCAGCACCTCGCCCGCCTTCGCCCCCTCCGCCAGCCGAAACGGAAACAGTTTCAGCTCCTCCTCGACATCCTCGAGGTCCCGCCCCATCAGGCGTTTAGCCGAGTACACCGCCGATCCCGCATCCGACATCAGCGTCCCGCGCGCCGCATTGCCCACCGCCACGCCTTCATCCGTCCACGCCACCACCGACGGCACCAGCCGCTCCCCATCCTCGCCCGGAATCACGACCGGCGCGTCGCCTTCCATATACGCCACCAGCGAGTTCGTCGTGCCCAAGTCGATCCCGACAACTACATTGCGCGGCTCTGCCATAACTTGCCTCACCCTCTTCCTCTTCGATGCATCCGTCTTTGATTCGGCACTCAGGCCGGCCCGAAGCTCATGCTACCGTCGTTTCCATGGCTCTCAACCCCTATGCAAGCTTTCTCGCCGACCAAGATTCCCGGGCCGTGCTCGCCGCCACTCCTGGCCTCGTCCACCAGGCCGTTTGCCAACTCACGCCAGAGCAGGTCGCCGCACCCATCGCCCCCGGTAAGTGGAGCCCCTGCCAGATCGTCGCCCACCTCGCCGACTGCGAACTCGTCCACAGCTTTCGCCTCCGCCAGACCCTCGCCGAGGTCAACCCCGTCGTCCAGCCCTTCGACCAGGACGCCTGGGCCACGCGCTACGCCGCCTATAGCCTGCCCGCCGCGCTCGAGCTCTTCCGCGCCTCTCGCGAGTGGAACCTCAAACTCATCAGCAACTGCAGCCAGGCCGATTTCACCCGCGAGCTGACCCACCCAGAGCGCGGTACCCTGACCTTCCAAATCTATCTCGAAACCATGGCCGGCCACGACCTCAACCACCTCGCCCAGCTCCACCAAGTCCAGCCCAACTGATAGCGAGGCCACCCACCACACTCCGTACCCCATTCATCGCAGTCTCATCGCGATGAGTGGGATCGTACGATGTCGACCAGCCCCCGCCCCTACTCCAAAGCCGCCGAAACATCCCGGACTAGATTCCGCAAGTAACTCCGCCTATTCAGCAGCGTTACCATTCCATCCCGAGCCGCAGCCCGGCCCGCTTCATCCCCCGCTTCCAAAGCCCTATCCCACCTACCCCAAAGGCTCTCAAGCTCCACCTGCGTCTCCGCCATCTTCCTACCGAAGTTCGCCGCGGCCGCCTCCAGATCCTTCCTCAACCCAGGATCAGCCTCATCCCCAAACTCCTTCGCCGCCTTCATCTCCATCAGCTGCATGTTCAGCTCAAACACCTCCTCCAGCAGCTCCGGAGGAATCAGCTGCTTCTTCTCCGTGCCGCTCGCCCGCGCCGCCTCGGTCATCGCCTTCGATTGCTCCTCGAGCTCCACGCCTTCTAGCGACAGCAGGTACTGCGTCCGCGCAATGGGATCCTTCAGCGTCCGGTAAGCATCGTTTAACTCCGAAGCCGACGCCAGCGCCGCTTCCTGCTCCGCGGCCGGCCGAGACGCGAACCGATCCGGGTGCAGCCTCCGCGACTGCGCATAGAACGCCTTCTCAAGCGCCGCCGTGTTCACCCGCAGGTGACGTGGAAGCGCAAACACCTCAAAGTAATCCGCAAGGGCCATGGCTCAAGCTTACCCCCACACGCCCGGGTGCCCCATCTCAGACAGCTCCTCGTCTGAGATGGGAACACAGCCCTACTCCCCTTACCGAGAGCGATACAGCCGGATAAAGGTATCCCGCGGCAAGCCATCGCGCCGCGCCGTGCGCAGCACCGCCGCCGCCTCGCTCTCGCTCATTCCGCCGCCCAGCGCCACAAAGTATGGCGATCCTCCCGCCGGTGCAAATACCTTTGGGGATAACCCAGGATGCAACTTCGCAATCGTCGCCGCCTTCGCCGCCGCCTGTCCTTCATGCAGATAGGTGTAGGCAATGACATGCCAGCCCGGCTGCTGCGCCGTTGCGGCCGCCGGAGCCGGCCTGCCGGCAGGTGCATCCGCTGCTCCGGTAGCCGGAGGCTCAGCGGCAAATGGCTGTGCCAGCGAGGGAACCGCTGCCATCCCCGGAGGCACGGGAACCGGCGTACGAGCGGCGAAAAACCACATCAGCAGCACCGCCACCACCGCCACCACGCCAATGAGAAACAAGCTTCCCGGAACCCCGTCTCTCGATACCGTCGTCGTCACCAGCCGGCGCAGGTTCAGTCGCCGCGTCGTCGTCGCGCGCACCTCCGGCTCCACGCGCACCTGGGCCCGTACCTCAGGAACCCGTGACTCCACTCTCGCTGCTGCGGGTGCCGCTGACACACTCACCTCGGCCCGCCGCTCCGGTGCGATCTGTCTCAGCACCTCGGCCGGCACAACCGGCCTTTCCGCAGGCGTGCGCAGCGCTCGTTCCATCTCCGTCAAACCCCACGTCCCCTCCAATCCATGCCGGATCACCTGGTCAAACGGCGCCGGCAGGCTGAGCGCCGACGTCCACTCCCGCTCGAGCGTCAGACACTGCATCAGCAACACCGCCAGATCCCGCACATCGCGCTGCCTGAGCTCGTCACACATCGTCTGCGGATGGAACTCCGGGTCCTCCACGCACTCGCGCACGCAGTCGCTGCGCAGCTTCACCACCTCGCCCGTGGCCACAATGCTGGCCGGTTCAAGATGCTCGTGGACCAACCCGATCCCATGCAGCGCCGCAAGCGCCGCCATTACGCTCGTCGCCACCTGCATCGTCTCGACGGGCGTCAGCGGGCGCTCGTCGAGAATCTCCGCCAGGCTCCCATCCGTCGCCTCCATCAGCGCATACGTCAGCGGAACTCCATCAAACGTCGTCGCCCCAAACGTCTTGATCTCCACCAGGTTCGGCTGACGTACCTCAGACACCTGCCGCCACCGCTCGAGCATTTCCTGTTCGTCGTTCAGCGACTCGGTAATCCGAATCACCTCCACCGCTCCGTCCTCCGCGGACGTCTGAAAAAAAGCGCTTCTCCCCTCCGGCCGAAGCAGCTTCTTCAGCGGATACGCCTCCGCAATCACTTGTCCTTCATAGTCGTTCCAAAGCTTCACAGGGGCATCCGATCCGGTTCTCTTAATTTGGCCAAGCTCCTGGAGCGCCACTTGCAGAAAGGGGCGCACCCAGACGCAACAGTCACCAGGGCTGCATGGACCGAAACCATTATCCATCATGAAAACAGAGCAATTTTTGCGCTGTGCATCGCGGCAATCTTCCCCTGCAGCCCTCACGTCGCGGAACGCATCTGAGCTTGCATATTTGGGAGTGAGGGGATCTATGAGCTTCTTCGGCAGCGATGACAAACGTACAGGCGAGCGCATCCATGTCATCGCCCAGCTACGCGCCAAGAGCGGGCATGAGGACGAGGTACGAAGCATGCTGGAAAAGCTCGTCCCAGCCTCGCAGAAAGAGCCGGGATGCCTCGCCTACCATGTCCTCGAAGACAGGCACTACCCAGGAAGCTTTTTCACACAGGAAGAATGGGAGTCGGAAGACTCGCTTGACGAGCATCTCCGCGTCAACAAAGAAGGCCTCAATAAGGTAAAAGCGCTGTTACGGGAAGATCTCCGAATCAGTATCCTAAAGATACTCGCCTGAGCCACTCCCACCCATTGTGTCCCTGTCGCCATTCTGCCAAAGGCAAAATTACGGTATTTCGTCGACCGCGAAGCCACCCAAGACCTAAGCCGAGAAACTAGACCCACATCCACAACTCTTCGTCGAGTTCGGATTGATGAAGTTGAACCCTTGTCGCATAAGCGTCTCTTCAAAATCCAGCACCATTCCCGCCAGGTAAAGAAACGACTTCGGGTCCACAAACAGGCGCACCGGTTTGCTTCCGGACGGATCGTTCGCCGTCTCCAGCCCCGCGCCAAACACAAATGTACGATCCCGCTCCCTGGGCTTCGTATCGAAACGGATACTGTACGAAAGTCCCGAGCATCCGCCCCCGGTAATACCCACCCGCAAGCCGCCGTCCTCAGGCGAAACGCCTTCCTTCGCCATCGCGATCCGGATGCGTTTCAATGCACTCTTCGTGATCTCAACGGCCTGCTTGGCACGCGGTTGCTGACCTTCCGCGGTCAACAGTGTCATCCCCGCCAGCGGATCTTTGGGAGTGCCGTTGACCCGTGGAGCATCCCGTTCCGCCGCGGTTTGTAAGGTCACCATACTCATGAAAGATCTCTCAACAGAACAAGAACCGCCATTCTGGCGAAGCCAGAACTCCACCTCTTCTGGCCCCGCACAGCATCTACTATCTAACGCGCGCCGATCGCAACCGCGGCCGGCTCATTCTCCGCAACCTGGTTCTTCTTCTTCCAGTCCCCAATCGCCGCGCGGATCGCGTCCTCGGCCAGCACCGAGCAGTGAATCTTTACGGGGGGAAGCGCAAGCTCCTTCACGATATCGGTATTCGAGATCGTCAGCGCCTCCGACACCGTCTTGCCCTTCACCCATTCAGTGGCAAGCGAACTAGAAGCAATTGCCGAACCGCACCCAAACGTCTTGAACTTTGCATCCTCTATTACCTGCGTCTCTGGATTGACCCGGATCTGCAGACGCATCACGTCGCCGCACTCGGGCGCGCCCACCAACCCGGTCCCAACCTCGTCGGAAGATTTGTCCAGCTGACCAACATTGCGGGGATTGCTGTAGTGATCGACGACCTTGTCGCTGTATGCCATGGGGAATCTCCTCAATTGCTGTTTTGATGATACTCCGGCACGGATGGGTGCGCCAACGATGGCCGCACTGTCCACACGCCCATTTCACACGGCCGACGAGTAACCGCGGCAATCAGGTCGACTACGTCGAGAAACGTTACCCGGTAAGTCTTACGTAACTTAGCAGGAGTGTGTGCAAATTTTACTTGCTTCGCCAATCTACGCCGGCTAGAGTACGTCATAAGTCGTAGGACACGAACACTAGTTGTACGAACCTAGGAGCCATCATGCTGAATCGCCTTACTCTCTCTCTTCTTGCGTCCTCTGCACTCGCGCTTGGCACAACCGCTGCGTCCGCTGCGCCCATTCCCCTCGGAACCACCACTACCGCCTCTTACATCAGCGGCACGTTGGTCCCCAACTCAACCATCAGCGGCACCACCCCGGCCACCTCGGCCGGCGGCGATCCGAACCCGTTCGTCGTCAACTACAACGAGACCATCTACCGCGGCGGCACCGGAGCCATGTGCCCCACCTGCCTGGACTTCATCTTCAACTTCTCGAACGTCGCCACCGCCGGCAACGATCCTATCCTCGAGTTCACCATCGCCAGCTTCATCGCTCCCATCGCGGCGGACTACGTTGCGGGCAGCGGCACGGTTGCTCCCACCCAGGCGCTCATGACCGTCAACGGCGTCCTCAACTACGGCTACGACGGCAACAACGGCGTCCTTCCCGGACAAAGCTCCGACACTCTCGTCGTCTACACCGACCAGACCAACTTCATGGCGGGCGGGTTGACCTTCCAGGACGGTGCCACCGCCAACGATCCCGGCTACGTCCCCGCGCCCAACGCCGCCGTCACCCCGGAACCCAGCTCCCTCATGCTGCTCGGCACCGGCCTCGTCAGCGTCGCCGGCTTCGCTCGCCGCAAGTTCCGCATGTAACCCAGTTGCACCTAGTTCAGAAGGGAAGCCCACCCGGGCTTCCCTTTTCTCCGTTTAAAAGCAGATCAGGCGTTTGCCGTGCCCTCCGCCCTTTCTTGTTTGTATCCCGGTAGAGATCGGCGTCTGCTCGATTTTCCGCCATGAGCTCATTCGCTCGGATTGCCCGACTACGCATACGTCCGCGCCGGCAAAATCTCAAACACATCAATCTGCTGCGTCGGGTACTCGCCCGTATAGCAAGCCGTACAAAAATCCCCAGGCGCCAGCCCCGACGGCGGATCCCCCATCGTGCAGGCATGCGTCAGCCCCACCAACGAAAGATACGCCAGCGAGTCCGCCTCGATAAACTCGCAGATCTCCTCAAGCGACCTGTTCGCCGCAATCAGATGCTCCTTGCTCGGTGTATCCACCCCGTAAAAACAAGGCGAAATCGTCGGCGGACACGAGATCCGCAGATGCACCTCGGTCGCCCCTGCTGCCCGCACCATCCGCACAATTTTTCTGGAAGTCGTCCCACGAATAATCGAGTCGTCGATCAGGATCACCCGCTTGCCCTCAAGCAGCGCCCGGCTCGGATTCAGCTTCATCCGCACACCAAAGTCCCGCACGCGCTGCGTCGGCTCGATAAACGTGCGGCCCACATAGTGATTACGAATCAGCCCGAAGTTGAACGGGATCCCCGACTCCGCCGCATACCCCAGTGCTGCCGTCACGCCACTGTCCGGCACTGGCACCACCAGGTCGGCCGGCACGCCCGACTCCCGCGCCAGCTGCCTTCCCATTTCTTCCCGACTCGTCTGCACCCAGCGCCCAAACACCTTCGAGTCCGGCCGCGCGAAGTACACATGCTCAAAGATGCACGAGGCCCGCGCCGTCCCCTTCGAGTAAACGCGGCTGGTCACGCCTTCCTCCGACACCATCACCAACTCACCCGGCTCCACATCGCGCTCATACTTCGCATGTAGCAGGTCGAGCGCGCACGTCTCCGACGCAAAGCAGAACGTATCCGGCGCGCCGTCCTCACCCACGATCCGTCCCATGCAAAGCGGTCGAAACCCATGCGGATCACGCGCAGCAAAGATGCGGTTGCGCGTCATCATCACGATCGAAAACGCGCCTTCGACCTGCCCAAGCGCCTCCGCCATGCAATCAATCAGCGTGTTCGAGCGCGAGTGCGCGATCAGCTGAATGATGATCTCGGAGTCCGACGTCGTTTGAAAGATCGCCCCATCGCGTTCCAGCCGATCCCGCGCCGTACCCAGGTTGGTCAGGTTGCCATTATGCGCAATCGCGATCAGCCCCTTGGTCGAATCGACCGAAATGGGCTGCGCATTCAGGAGCGCCGAGTCGCCCGTAGTCGAGTAACGCGTGTGCCCGATCGCCAGGTGCCCGGGCAGTTTAGCCAGCACGTCGTCGGTAAAGATCTCCGACACCAGCCCCATGCCCTTGATGTCATGCACATGCTCGCCATCGGCCGAGGCAATCCCCCCCGACTCCTGCCCCCGATGTTGCAGCGAATAAAGCCCCCAGTACGTCAACCGCGCCGCATCCGGATGGTTGTAGACCGCCATCACGCCACACTCTTCGCGCAGCTTGTCAAAGTGCTCGTCCGCCTCATCTTTAACATTGAGCTCACCACGAGACCGGGTGCCCCAGGTCTCGCTTCTGAGACCTGGGTTCTCCACGTCGCCATTCCCTTCGACACTAAGCAACGAGAGCCCACCTGTCTTCCAAGCGTCCCGCAAAGGACTCAAGCTCATCGGCAAACTGTGCAAGCAGCGGCCGGATTGTCTTGGCAAATGTGTCGGCAAGGTTCGCGTTAGTCTCCTCAATCGCAAGCGCAAATCGCAACCACATCACGCTCGATGAGAGGAATAGTCCTTCCTCCCCGGCGTACCGAATCAGCTCCCTTGAGCTAAGCAGACCGAGATGCGTATCTTTTGTGACCTCGCCGAGAACCTCCCGCAGAATGCCTTCAGAAATGTTGTAGTTCACCTCAAAGCTATGAATAACCCCATCGCGAATCATCTCGCTGTCCGGGTGCTTTGCCTGCTCCCGCATAACACGCCGCAGCCACTGAATAGATCGTTTGTAGTTTGAATTATCGATCAAGCCATCACCTCTTCCGCAAGCTGCACGTCAAGCCCCGAGGTCCAGGGCAAGCGAAGCTCCTCTACCGACGCCTCGATCAACGTAAGCCCTGCCGCATTGATCTCCACGTAGCCCTCGATCGTCTCGCCCAGATCAAGCGGCCATATCTTCCCCGCCTCGTCCAGCAGCAGGCAGATCGTCGCGTAATGCTCCGGCGCGCAAGTCACCAGCACCTCGGAGCCGTTCTCATTGAATAACGCCGCCGTGTACTCGCCCTCGTGCAACGCGCCGAGCGTCGCACGTACGCCAATGCCGCTCGCCATGGCGGACGTCGCCAGTGCCACCGCAAGCCCTCCATCCAAGATGTCTTTCGCCGAGCAAATCAACCCACGCTGCGCCAGCTGAATCAGCGCCTGCTGCAGCGCCGCCTCAGCGTCAAGATTCAGCTCGGGAACCTCACCCCACAAAGCTCCAAAGATCGCCTGCGCAAAGGCCGAGCTACCCAGTTCAGCCTTCCCGTCGGAAGAGAGCGGCTCTGTCGACTGCAGCAGCAGTACCTTGTCTCCCACCCGCTGAAATCCACTCGGCACCGCCTTCCCCACATCCTCCAAAATCCCGACCACCCCAATCACCGGAGTCGGATAAATCCCCTCCCCCTTCGTCTCGTTATAAAGCGAGACATTCCCTCCCGTAATCGGCGTCCCCAGCGCTTCACACGCCTCGGCAATCCCATCGATCGCCGCCGACAGCTGCGCCATGATCTCCGGCTTCTCCGGATTTCCAAAGTTCAGGCAGTTCGTCGCCGCCACCGGGGTCGCCCCCGTACATGCCACCTTGCGCGCCGCCTCGGCCACCGCATGCATCGCGCCCAGCTTTGGGTCGAGGTAGCACCAGCGCCCATTGCCCGCCAGCGCCATCGCCAGCCCGCGCTCCGGCTTCCCATCCGCCGCCCGCCGCTGCCCGCTGTCCATCTTTTGCTGAGACACACCCGCGGACTCCGCCCCATGCTCGGCGGACACCACCGGATTTGCCGCATCCAGGTTCCCCGTCAGCAGCACCGCCTCTGCCTCCGGAGTCGACCCCGCCACAAAGGAAATAATCTTCCCCAGCACCGAGTGCTCAACAGCCGCCGGCGAGTATCCCTCCGCCTTTGCCGCCAGCGTCGCCGCCCCCACAAAATCCGTACTCCGCTGCCCGTTCACCGCGTTGAAGGTCGCCGCCCCCGCCGTCTCCCGCGGCCTGACGCCCGTCCCCTTGATGCGGATCATGCCAGCCTCAGACCCCGGCCCCAGCACCGTGTTCGTCTGCACCATCGAGTCGTATTGCTCGTAAATCCACGCCTTCGAGCACACATTCGCGCTCCCCAGCAGCTTCTTCAAATCCGCCGTATAGTCCCGCGGCTTCTGCAACTCCTCAAGCACCCAAGCCGGAGGATCCCCCGGCACCGGTGCAACCCAAGTCCCCACCGGCCGCTGATACACCGGAGCGTGATCCGTCAGCGCCTTATTCCCAATCTCCGCCTCGAGCACGCCCCCGTGATACACCCGCATCACGTCATCCGCCGTCACCACGCCTACCTCCGAGCAGTCCAGCCCCCACTTCCGAAACACCGCCAGCACTTCTTCTTCGCGGCCCTTCTCCGCCACTAGCAGCATCCGCTCCTGGCTCTCGCTCAGCATAATCTCGTACGTCGTCATGCCCGTCTCGCGCTGCGGGACTTTATCCAGCTCGATCGTCACCCCCAGGCCGCCGCGCGCCCCCATCTCACACGTTGAGCACGTCAACCCCGCCGCGCCCATATCTTGAATCCCCAGGATTGCGCCCGTCTTCATCACCTCCAGGCAGGCCTCCAGCAGCAGCTTCTCGAGAAACGGATCCCCCATCTGCACATTGGGCCGCTTCTGCTCGGAGCCTTTGGTGAACTCCTCGGACGCCATCGTGGCCCCATGAATCCCGTCCCGGCCCGTCTTGGCCCCCACGTAGAACACCGGGTTCCCGACCCCCTCCGCCTTCGCATAAAAAATTTCATCCGTCCGCACCAGCCCCAGCGCAAACGCATTCACCAGCGGGTTGCCGGAGTAGCATTCCTCAAAGCGCGTCTCGCCTCCCACATTCGGCACGCCAAAGCAGTTCCCATACCCACCCACGCCGCTCACCACGCCGGTCAGCGTATGCCGATTCCGCGCGTAGTCGATCCCCGGCGTAACTCCACTTAGCGGGCCAAAGCGCAGCGAATCCATCACCGCCAGCGGCCGCGCGCCCATCGTAAAAATGTCCCGAAGAATTCCGCCGACGCCAGTCGCCGCGCCCTGGTGCGGCTCAATGTAGCTGGGGTGATTGTGGCTCTCGATCTTGAACGCGCACGCCCACCCATCGCCCACATCGATGATGCCCGCGTTCTCGCCCGGCCCCTGCACCACCGCGCCCGGCCCGCTCGTCCGCTTGCCCTTGGTCGGCAGCCGCCGTAGATGCACCCGGCTCGACTTATACGAGCAGTGTTCTGACCACATTACCGAGAAAATCCCCACCTCGGTCAGCGAAGGCACACGCCCCAGCGCCGCCTCGATCCGCACATATTCCTCCGCGGTAATGCTGTGCGTCTTCAGCAGCGCAGGCGTAACGGAGGTCGGTTTCGGCACTTGCGCGACAGGCGTAGGAAGTTGCTGATCTGGCATGGCTCGCTCCTTCGATTGTCGCACGCACCTGCCATCCTCAGGGTGCCCGGCTCAGGCAGTCCACCATCTCAAGAGGGGCAAGCCGGTGTGTCCACTTAGACGCTTCCATCGTCGGAGGTGAGCCAAGCATTTCGGACCGGAGGCCTCGGAGAAGCGATCCTTCGATCGACCGCCCAACCCCGAACACAGAGAGGGAGCCGGGTCGCGCTGGGCAGACATTAGAGCGGGAAGGGATGGCGTCTAAGACGCCGGCAACACTGCCTCCCTTCCGCGCGTCGCCCACAGGCTGATTGGAAGCGCAATCACCAGCAGCGATGCCGCTGTGAAAAACGGCAGCCCGGGAAGATGGATGATCGCCTGATCTCCTACCGCGCGCGCAAAGATGTAGGTAAACAGCCCAGGCCCGGCGATTCCGGCCGCGCCTCGGATGCCGTTGATGGCGCCCTGCAACTGGCCCTGTTCGCTGGGCGAGGTGCCCCGGCTCATGATCGCCTGCGCCGACGGCCAGGTAAGCGACATCAGGTTTAGAAACGGAATCGCAAACCAGAAGAGCACCCCGGTCTTCGACAAGCCGAAGCACGTATAGCCCACACTGCCGCCCAGCAGCCCGCAGAAGATGCACACGCGCTCACCAAACTTCTTCGCCGCCCACCGAACCAGAAAGGCTCCATAAAGAATCGTAAAAACGCCCACGAATCCGAGCGAAAGGCCGACCGTACGATCGCTCCAGTGATAGCGATAGTCGGCGTACAGCACATAAACGTTCAAGAGCGACTGCTGCGCCGTATACCCCAGCAGAAGCACCACGGACATGACCGCGATGACCTTGGTTCTGCCCAGCATGACAAGCGAACCGATCGGATTGGCGCGTCGCCAGGAGAACGGCGCGCGGTTCGATGGCTTCAGCGACTCCGGCAGCACGAACAAGCCATACAGCCCGTTCGAGAGCGACAGGCCCGCCGCCACCAGGAAGGGAAGCCGCGGGTTGACTGAGCCGAGAACGCCTCCCAGCGCCGGCCCGAGCACAAACCCAACGCCAAACGCCGCGTTCAACATACCGAAGGCAGCGGCGCGCCGCTCGGCCGGGGTGACGTCCGCCATGTAGGCCATGGCAGTCGGGATCGACGAGGCTGTCAGGCCGGAAATGATGCGCCCGACCAGCAGCCAGTGCAGCATGGGCGCCCACGCCATCAGCAGGTAGTCCGCGCCGAGGCCGAAATTCGAAAGCAGCACCACCGGCCGACGGCCGAAGCGATCGGAAATCGACCCAAGGATCGGAGAACAGAAGAACTGGACGCCAGCGAAGGTGGTGCCGAAGATTCCCAGCATCTTGGCCGCGGCCGAAGTATCGCCGTGCAGGAAAGATTCGATCAGCCGCGGCAGCACTGGCGCGATCATCCCCAGCGCAAGCATGTCCAGCATGACGGTGAAAAAAATAAAGGTCGCGGCGGGTGCGCGCGCGCCTTTACTCGCCTTCTCCTCTGGAGCCGCTGCTACAAACATGCGTTCGGCTGCCGGTTCCAGTGTTTCGGGCTGCGTAAGTTGTGGGTTGGGCTCGTCGCGTGCGGGCGGTTCGGGCTCGCTCATGGATGTAAGTCTAGCCCGTCGCCCGTTCTGTAGAAACAGACTACCGTTCCAGCGCCTTCCGCAGCACTCCATTGGCCCGCTTCAGCCGAGCCGCGGCCGCGGCATACGTAAGCCCAAGCATCTGCATAACGATCGCCCCCTTGACGCTGCCGGCCTCGGTCAGCAGTTGCGCAGCCCGCGCATCGTCGCACTGTGTAGCTGCCACGATGATGCGTCGCGCCCGGTCGACAAGCTTTGCATTGCTGGGCTGGACGTTGACCATGAGGTTGCCGAAGACCGCGCCTTGCCTGATCATGACGCCGGTCGAGATCATGTTGAGCACCATCTTGGTCGCGGTGCCGGCCTTCATGCGGGTTGAGCCCGTGAGCACCTCCGGCCCGGTGGCTAGCTCGACGGCGAGCCGGGCGATACCTGCCATCCGGGAGCGCTCCGAACTACCACCGGCGCAGGTCAGGGCAACACTGAGGCTGCTGCTTTCATTGGCCGCGGCAAGCGCTCCCAGCACGTAGGGAGTTCGTCCCGAAGCTGCAATTCCAAGGACCGTATCACTCTGAGTAAGAGCATATGCGTCAAGGTCGGCGGCACCCTGTGCTTCGGAGTCTTCGCTTTTCTCAGACGACCTTCGCAATGCTGTATCTCCGCCTGCGATCAACCCGACGAACAGGCCCGGGTCGACCGAGAAGGTAGGCGGACACTCGCTTGCGTCGAGCACGCCGAGACGGCCGCTGGTGCCTGCGCCAACATAGAACAGCCTCCCGCCGCGCGTGAAGCGATCGGCGATCGCGTCAACGACCTGAGCGATGACCGGGATCGCTTCCCTCACCACGGTTGCAACAGTGGCGTCCTCGTCGTTGATTACGGTAAGGAGCTCCGCTGTGGAGAGTTCATCGAGGTGCTCCGACCGAGGATTACGCTCCTCGGTCGGCAGCAAGCCAAGCTGTTCAGGATTGTCCATGCTGGATGGTGGTTAGATCTGTTCGAGCTTGGGGACGGTGTTGTGATCGCCTCCAAGGAAGTCGAGGAGGTCCTTGTTGAGGCGATCCGCCGCGGTGAGAAAGAGGCCGTGGGGCTCGCCATCGTACTCAATGAGAGTGGAGTTGGTGAGGATTTTGGCAGCGGCGCGACCGGCGGCGGCGATCGGGACAGTGTTGTCGCTGGTGCCGTGGATGATGAGTGTGCGGGTGCGAATCGAGCGCATCTCCTCGCGGAAGTCGGTGGTCGAGAAGGCGGTGAGGTCGTCAAGAGTGGCCTTGGGCGATGCCATGGCGGCAAGGGCGAAGGTCCAGTTCAGGACTGGCTCGGAAACCGTGTGATGCAGGGCCGTGCGGCCGTAGAATTTGGGGCCAAACTCATTGAGAAAGGCGAAGCGGTCCTTGAGAATGTTCTTGCGGAACTCGTCAAAGGTCGCGTCCGGGGTACCGTCCGGATTGTCATCCGTCTTGAGCATGAAAGGCGCGACGGAGGAGACGAGAACGGCCTTCGAGACGCGACTGGCAGCGTGCCGGCTCAGGTAGCGGACCACCTCGCCGCCGCCCATCGAGAAGCCGACGAGAGCGCCGTTCTGGAGATCGAGCGCGGTCATGAGTTCAGCGAGATCATCGGCGAGACGGTCGTAGTTGTGGCCGGTGTAGGGCTGCGACGACTTGCCGAAGCCGCGGCGATCATAAGCGATGACGCGGTAGCCGTTCTGGACCAGGAACATGGCCTGATGCTCCCACATGGCAGAGCTGAGCGGCCAGCCGTGGATGAGGACAACGGGCTCTCCGGTGCCCCAGTCATTGAAGTAAAGCTCGGTTCCGTCTTTGATTTCAAGGTAAGGCATGATCGCTCCTTGGTCCTACTTAGGACGCGGCTTTAGAACGGGAGGTTGGAGTCATAACCAGCTGAGTAGAACAGTCTATTACGGGAAAAGGCTCAGCTTGCCCGGCATGTCGAGGCCGAAGTGCTGGTAGGCAAGCCGGGTGGCGACACGGCCGCGAGGAGTGCGGTCGAGGAAGCCGATCTGGATGAGGAAGGGTTCGTAGACCTCTTCGAGAGCCTCCTGTTCTTCGGCCAGGGCGGCGGCCAGGGTGCTCAGGCCGACCGGGCCGCCGTCGTACTTCTCGATGATGGTGCGCAGCAGGCGGCGGTCAAGCTCATCAAAGCCGTGCGAGTCGACTTCGAGGAGCTCGAGGGCGGCGTGAGCGGTGGCGCGATCGATGTGTCCGTCGCCGCGCACCTGGGCGTAGTCGCGGACGCGGCGGAGCAGGCGGTTGGCAATGCGCGGAGTGCCGCGGGAGCGCATGGCGAGCTCGGCCGCGCCATCGCGGTCGATGGGCACGCCGAGGACGTCCGCGGAGCGCTCGACGATGAAGCGCAGCTCGTCGTCGGTGTAGAACTCGAGCCGCAGCAGAATGCCGAAGCGGGCGCGCATGGGCGAGCTGAGCAGGCTGGGGCGGGTGGTGGCGGCGACAAAGGTAAAGGGCTTCACGTCCAGAATGAAGGTACGAGCCGCGGGCCCCTGGCCGATCATAATGTCGAGTTTGAGATCTTCAAGCGCGGTGTAAAGCTTTTCCTGTAACACGGGCTGCAGGCGATGAGCTTCGTCCAGGAATAGCACCTGCTTGTCCTTGAGATTCGAGAGGATGGCCGTTAGGTCGCCCTGAATCTGCAGCGCGGGGCCGCTGGTCTGCTGAAAGGCAACGCCCATCTCGTTGGCGATGATGGTTGCAAGGGTGGTTTTGCCGAGGCCGGGAGGGCCAAAGAGCAGGACGTGATCGAGCGCTTCACCTCGGGATTTGGCCGCTTCAAGAGCAATGGCGAGCTGCTGTTTCGCCTTGGACTGGCCGATGAACTCGGAGAGCCGGTGGGGGCGGAGCTTAAGTTCGAAGGCAGAGTCGTCGTCAACTGGAATGGCGGAGACGAGGCGCTCGGGTGTGGAGGTGGTGTGATTCACTCTCAGTCGGGGCTCGCTCATGCAGGAAGTTTCGTAAGGATCTTGCGCACGTGTTCAAGGAACGCGGGCAGGAAATCCTGTGCTGTGTAGTAGAGAATATTATCGTCCACAGCGAAGTAACCGTGAACGACCCGGTTGCGAAAAGCTACGATTTCCCGGTGCTCGCCAATCTGATCTTTGAGATGTGGGTAGAGCTGACGCGCCTGTGCTAACGCTTCTCCTAGGATCGAGAACTTGCGTTCAACTGCGGACCGCAACAGTTCACTTTCCTTGTAGTTTGCTAGAGATACACCCTCTAGAAACCGAACGATATCTTCACCTGCGACAAGCATATCCCAAAGATAAAGTTTGAGCTCACGCTGCATAGAGGGTGACCTTGTCTGACTCGATAGAGCTTCTCAGATAAGGATTTCGGATTGCGCTATCGACAACTAAATCGACCTCACGGCCAAGGAGTTGATCGAAGGAGAAGAGGAGGGAAAAGTAGTTTTTTGCATAACCCTCCTGGCTTGAATCGAACTCTACTAGCAAATCCACATCACTGCGCTCAGGGTCGAAGTCGTCACGGACGGCGGAGCCAAAGACGGAAAGGCGGCGCACGTGGTGGGTGCGGCAGAGTTCGGCGATCTTCTCGCGATTTTCAGTGATGATCGACTGCATGCTGCGCTCCTCTCGTTGCGGTGCTCAGGCAAAGTATAAAGCCCCGCCAAGAAGGCAGGGCTTTATATGTGCGGAAGCCGGAAAAAGCTTAGGCGGAGACGGCTTCCGGCTGGCTTGCCAGGATGGAAACGAAGCGGCCCTGCTGCCCGCGGTCCTGAAACTTGACGACGCCGGAGACCTTAGCAAAGAGGGTGTCATCCTTGCCGCGGCCGACGTTCAAACCGGGCTTGAGCGGGGTGCCGCGCTGGCGGACCAGGATGGACCCGCCGGTAACAGTTTCGCCGCCAAAGCGCTTGACGCCGAGCCGTTGTGCGTTTGAGTCGCGTCCGTTCTTGGAAGAGCCTAGACCTTTTTTATGTGCCATTTCTTACTCCTGAAAGCGTCGGTCACGCGGACCGGATGCGCCCGTTCGCTTAGGCGTTGAAGGTTTTGCCGTTGACGGAAATTTCGCCGATCTTGATCTCGGTGAAAGCCTGGCGATGGCCCTGCATGCGCTTGTATTGCTTCTTGCGCTTGAACTTGAAGACCAGGATCTTGTCGCCGCGGCCTTGGCCAAGCACGGTTCCGGTGACCTTGGCGCCTTCAAGCGACGGCTCGAAACTTCCCGCCTCGCCGGAGATGGCGAGGATGTCGGAAAACTCAATGCTGCCGTCCTGGTGCTCAAGCTTCTCGACCTTCAGCACGTCGCCGGGGGCAACACGGTACTGCTTTCCGCCTGTGCGGATGACTGCATACATGGTGTTTCCCTCGTACGCGGTGGCGATCGCAGCTGTAGGCTGGCAAAGTCGCTTCCCGGCGCGTTCTTCGGTGCGGATGGGTCCGGCGTAGTGCCGAACCTTATGAGTGTATCGCGGCGAACGCCTGAGAACAAGATGTTCGGTGACCTAATTCTCCGAAGGCTTCTCCGCGTGATCGATGACCAAAGTCTCGACAGGTCCCTTCGTCGGGATGAGTTCCAGGCCGAGCCGGTCCTTCAGGGCCTGAAACAGGGAGGGCAGATTCTGCGCTTCGGCAGACAGCTCATCCGCTGAGGCGTCTGGCGGAAGCTGTGGCCGGAACGCGAGAGTAAAGTCGTAGGTTCCCGTAAGACCGGTCCTATCGATGACCGGTCTTTGATCGTTCTGCAGATTCTGACCAAGCCAAAAGCAGAAATAGTTCATAGGCACCCTGCTTCCCGTCACCTCGTAATTCGGGCCGCTCGTAACAGGACTGTGGCGGCCTGTTCCAGGATCAACGGGGACCATCTTCAGCCCGGAGGGTGCCACCGTAAGCACATAGACAGGACCGAGTTTGCTCTGTCTATGAAGCTTCAACTGGAAGCGGTCCGCGAGCAGGTTCTGAAACATAGTGTGCAGTTCGTCAATGCTATAGGAGTGGTCCGCTCTGGCTAGAACATCAAACTTCTCGGTGTTCAGCCACTCAGGCCCTCCAACGATCTGGCGATGGGGAATTCGGTACATCACGCTGAGCATGTCCTTCACGGATATTCTCAACGCGTTGTAGCCCGTTCCGCCAGGTAGGGGATCGACCTCTCCCTCCGGTGCGCCGGGGTCGGATCGCTTCACCGAAGCCACATCGTAGACCAGACGAACCGGCGCACTTTGCCCGAGCGCGAAGGGAATCGAAATCAACCCCGGACCGGCAAGCAAGACAAACCACTTTCGCCAAATCATTCCTGAACACCCCAGCAAAGCGCTGTACCACTCGCGGTCAGCGTATCAGCACCGCGGGGTGGAAAAAAGTACTGAGGAGGCTCCCGGCTTCTGCAAGGCTGCTAGGCCACGAAGCGAGCGATGCGTACACAAAGCAGGCCGCTGGCGGCGAGCATCAGGACGGTGCGAAGGGCACTGATGCGGAGAAGAGAAGTGAGGCCGGGGCTGTCAAGTTGGCCGGAGCGCTCAAAGCGGGAGTGAATGGGGCCAGCCGCGAAGGCGCTAATCGCGACCACGCTGGCGTCGAGGACGAAGAGAACGACCGCGTCGCGAAGACGCAAGCACGACGGGTGCCAGCGCAAGAGCAGGGCGCTTGAGAAAAACATAACCACGTGTGGGAAAGTGATGACCGGAGCAAGCCGGCGAAGGTACTCGCCATGGTAGGCGGCGAAAGCTTCAGGAGGGACCACGCGCCACAGTGGGTAGGCGAGGCGCAGGGTGTACGCGTTGACGGCGGTGCAGAAGGCAGTCGAGAAGGTGGCAAGAGCGAAGAGCGCGCCGGCGAGGGTCATGGCATCCGGCCTTCTATGCGTCTGGGCTGGGCGGACTGGAAGAGGAAGACAGCGAAGAGGGTGATAAGCGGCTCAAGCGGGTGGCGAAAGCGGGCGTGCACGGTGACGAAGTAATACGGCAGAGGCAGCAGCAGGAAGGCGCAGGCGAGCAGCCCTGCTCCCGGAACGCGCCGGCGCAAGGCAAGCGCGAGGCCGAGGAGGCCGGCGAGCGACAGGAAAGAATAATCGAGGACGCGGAAGAAGTCGGTGTACCAAGTGTTGTCGGCAGGGTGAGGAACGCTGGCCCAGAAGAAGTAGACACGTTTGAGGGTGTTGCGCAAAAAGAGGCCGGGGTCGTGGGTGATGGTAACGTCAGCTAGCTGGCCGCGGTGGCGGACGTAAGCGACCTCGCCGAGGGCGGCGTATTGACGGAATTGCTCGGCGGCCTGGAAGGGATGGTTGTACTCCATCAGCAGGCCGGTGGCTCCGGGGCCGTTGCCCATGGCCATTTCGGCGCCGAAGTTACCGCGCAAGGGGACGAAGGTGTGGAAGACGCGCTGGTTGCGGAGCGTCCAGGGGGCGACGGTGACGAGAAAGATCGCCGCAGCGAGACCGGCGCCGGCGAAGCCTCGGCGGCTGCGTTGCCCAAGCGCGATCCACAAACCGCATATCGGTAGAAACAGCAAAAGGGTGGAGTTGGAGAGGGCGATGAGTCCCCAGGCAAGTCCGAACCCCGCCCAGCGGCGCACGGTGTGACGTTGAGTTTCGGCGCGGAGGCGGAAGGCGAGCAGCAGGCTAAAGGTGAACAGTGCGGTCGTCAGGCACATCTCCCACGGCCAACGGACGGCGTACTGCAAAGCGGCCGGGTAGAGCGCCCAAAGCCATCCGGACCAGAGAGCGATGCTTCGGCCGCGCTGGGCGGTGCCGAAGAGGTGAAGGCCCAGCTTGAAGATAAGCGGAGCGGTCGCGGCGGAGAAGAGACTATTGAGCGCGAGGAGCACCCAGGCGGCGCGTAAAGTGTAGACGCCAAAGAGCTTGAAGACCCCGGCCATGAGCAAAGGGTAAAGCGGCGGAACCCAGGCGGTGGGTCCGGTGTGACCTCGGAAGGGGTCGGAGTAGCCGTAACCGGTGACGAGGGCGCGTGCGATGCGGCCCATCTCCCAGCCGAACTGGAAGTGATCCTCGCCGGGGCGGAGGCGATAGGTGTGGGCAAGGGTGAGATAGACCAGGCGAACGAGGAACGCGGTAAGAAAGAGACGGGGTGCGGGGTCTTGCCCGGGGGCGCGGAAGAAGCGTTTTACCTGGGCGAGCACTGTCCCAATTGTAGACAGGGCTGATGTGTTCGGGAGATTTTGCCGATGATCTGGGTGGAGAAGGTTTTGAGCGGCGTGAACGTCAGGTCGGGAGGCAATTGTGGCAGGAAGATGCGGTCCATAAGGAGGAGACGTGGCTGGGTGTTGATGGCCTGCTCGAGCGGCATGGCCTGGAAGACGTAGCGATCGGTCGAAAAATTCGCGGGAACAGGGCGAAGCTGGACCTGCTGGACGGCACGGCCGGAGTAGAAGACATCGGTGGCGATCGAGATCAGGTGGCCGTCGCGGAGCAGAAGCATTGGGCCGGGTGTGGAATTTGGGAGGATCGTACGAATGAGTTGCAGGGATTCCCGGTTGTCGAGAGGAGTTGGGCCAGGCAGGATTTGGGTGCTGTGAAGTGCTTTGCGGGCGGGATTGGTGGCCCAGACCAAGGCTCCAGTAAGGGCGATGGCTGCGGTTGCGATGAGCGCGCGGACTCTATAGGAGGACAGGCGGAAGGCGAAGATGCGGAGTAGGTCAGCGAGGTAGACGGCGGTGACGAGGTTGAGAGCTGGATAGGCCGGCGCGATATAGTGCGGGAGCCGCGTTTGTGCGGCCGTGAACAGGACGAGCACGATCAATGCAAAGACGGCCCAGGGCTGGAGGTCAGGGCGGCGAAATGCCTGAGCGAGTGCGGACGGGTAGAGCAGAACGAAGGGAGGCGCAGAGACGAGCAGAACCTTGAGGTAGAACCACCAAGGTGTGATGTGGCCTTCAATCTGCTGCGTAGAACGGGCCAGGACGCTGAGGCCGAGGTACTGATGGAGGAACTCGGTGCGGAAAAGATGCCACATAGCGAGATGCCACGGGAGGGTGAGAAGCAGGAAGAGAAAAAGCCCGAGCAGTAATGGCCGGCCGAACTGATTGAGGCGCCAGCGTTGCAAAGAGGCGAGCGCGACGGCGGTGACGGGAACTACGGCACTAGCGGCGCCCTTCGTCATGAGGGCCAGGGCGAAGCCGGTCCAGAAGAGAAGCCAGCCTCGGCGTCTGCATTCGGCGACTTGCACGAGGCCGACGAGCGCAATGCAGCAGGCGAGCGAAAGGAGAACGTCCATCTCCCCCACATGGCAGACGTGGAGAAAGCCGAAAGTGCCGAGCAGCAGGAACGTGGAAAGCCAGGCAGTGAGCAGGTCTTTGCGGCGGGCCAGCCAGCCATGTAGAAGGGCGACGATGGCGATTCCGGAGAAGGCCGAGCCAGCTCGCGCCCAAAACTCGTTGATGGCGAAAAGACGGAAGAAGGCGGCGGTAATCCAGAGCAGCAGCGGCGGCTTTTCCAGCCAGATCTGGTTGTTCCAGTGGGGAACCAGCCAGCCTGTCCGGAGCATCTCGCGCGAGACGCCGGCGTAAATCGCTTCGTCCCACTCTGCCAGGGGACGATGGCCAAGGGCAGGGAGAAGCGCTAGAGTGGCGAAGAGCGTTGCGGCAAGGAGAGAGACAGCCCTTTTGCGCTCAAGAATTGCGGAATTTTGCATGCCTCCGGTCAGGATACCGGAGGGATGGAACGGTATTCCCGCTTCACAACGGAGCGAGCGATGACGTAATTGCGTTAGCGGCCGACCTCAAGGAATCTGTCTGCGGAGCGAAGTGCGAGTGCCATGATCGTCAGGGCCGGATTGGCGGCGAGCGCGGCGGGGAAGGTGGAATTGTCGCTGACCCAGAGATTGGGCAGGTCGTGGCTGCGTCCCCAGGGGTCGACGACGCTGTCGGCGGGGTTTGTGCCCATGCGGCAGGTGCCGATGGTGTGGGCGGACCGCTCGAAGGTCCAGATGTCGGAAGCTCCGGCGGCTTGCCAGGCGGCGGTCATCAGGTTGGCAGCGTGGGCGCTCATGCGCTGCTCGTTCTCGCCATAGGAAAAGCTAACGCGGGGTTTGGGAATGCCCAGGGTGTCTTTTTCGTCTGAAAGCTCAAGGAAGTTGCCGGGGTAGGGAAGGCAGTCGCCGTTAGCTCCAACGCCGGCAAGGTGGTTATAGCGGTCGAGATAATTGACTAGGTCCTGACCCCAGAGACCACGGCCGCGCGCGACCTGCCGGGCAAAGGTAACGGGGACAACGCCCAGGGACTGAGTAAGATAGCCTGCGGCGAAATCAGCATTTTTGGGGCGAAGGGTGTCTTCAGAGATGAGCGAGGCGGGAAAGCCCTTGTTCATGCGCATCTCCTCCGGGAAGGTTCCCCAGACCTGGGTCGCGACGTGAGCCATGAAGTTCCGGCCGACCTGACCGGAGGAGTTCGCGAGCCCGCTGTGCAGGAGCAGACGCGGCGTTTCAATGGCGCCGGCGCAAAGAAAGACCGCTTTGCAGCGCTGCCGAAGATCGACTTCGCCATCGCGATAGACGACAGCGGTGATGTTGCCTTGCTCGTTGCGTTCAAAGGAGTGGACGAAGCTGTGCGGGCGGATCTCGACTCCGGCGGAGAGCGCACGGGGCAGGTAGGTAACGTCCATGCTCGCCTTCGCGCCATTGAAGACGCAGCCCTGGTGACAGAACCCGCAGCCGACACAGGGCTGGCGGGTGGGATAGCCGGGCTGGGTGTAAGGCTCGGAGACGGCCGCGATCGGCGCTTCGCTGGTGCGAACACCGATCGCTTCATACCCCGTGCGCATCGCGATTGCGGGAGCGTTGAGAGCGATCGGGCCGAGCGGGTAGCGACGTTGCGGGTCCCAAGGATACTCGGCTGGGCCGGCAACGCCGAGGAAGCGCTCCACCTCCTGGTAGTAAGGAAGAAGATCTTCGTAGGTGAGGGGAAAGTCTTGGCCCAGGCCGGTGTCGGTGCGCAGCTTCAGGTCGCGCGGGTCGGCGCGGGGAACAAATGCTCCCCAGTGAAGCATGGAACCGCCCACGCCGGTGCCGCTGTTATTGCCGCCAAAGGCCGTGGGAGTCTCGCCGGCGCTGATGCGTTCGCCGAGCCAGTAGAGGTCACCCATGGCGATTTCGTCGGCGGAGAACTCGGTGGAGGGCTGCCACCAGCGGCCAGCTTCAAGAGCGACCACCGAGAGCCCGGCTTCGGCCAGTCTGGCGAGAATCGGGGCCGCGCCGGCACCTGTGCCGATCACTACGACGTCTACGATAGATTCGTTTTCATACATGTTCATTATGTGATTACGGCCTCAGAAAGCGGCTCAGGCTCCCACGTCTCGCGCTGGTTGGGTCCGAGCAGGACGAAGCCCTGGTGCGGGGTATGCGCGCCGCCTACGCCGATGCCGCTGTAGCCGATCCGGGCCAGTGTCGCCGGATGGGCCATGTACGCGTCAGTCAGGTCGCCGCGTAACTCCTCGAACCAGCGGGCGTCCGGGGAGCCGGGAACGCGCGAAAGCTCGCGGAGGCAGGCGTCCTGCTTCTCCGGGGCAAGACTGGCGAAGTCCTGCGCGGCCAGCCGGTCAAGACCCTGGCGGTAGGCGGTCAGATCGGCCGGCAGTACGGCGTAGCGCCAACCATTGCCTTTGCCGGAGGCGAGCGTCGTCATCACGAAGCCGGCAAGATCGATGGGATTCGGCCCGGCCTGAGGGACGATGCGGGCGGCCGCAGCGCGCAGGGTGCGCTCCTGCCCAAAGGTAAGGAAGCCAGACATCCAATCCGGGCCGTCCATGCGGGTTTCGAGTACCTCGCGAGTCTTGGGCGAAAGCCGATCACTGGCAATCAGGTCCAGGTACTCCCCAGCAATCGTGGGTCGGTCCGGAGCGGCCAGCAGTTGCTGAAGGAACCTGCGCAACAAGGCGGCCATCTGCTCCGGGCGCTCCATCGGAATGAGGTGAGAGCAGCCGGCCACGATGGCCAGGTGGGCATGGCGGAAGTGCGGCATGGTCAAGGCCCTTTGCTGCTCAGGCCCGAGCGAGCGATCGAGTTCGCCGGCGACGACCAGAACGGGAAGGCTGAGGACGCCGACGCGCTCGGACCAGTCTTCCTTGCTGCCGTCCGTCAGCCACGCAAGCCAAGCAGCGCGATTCATCTTGAGGACTTCGGCCACCGCGCGCTCGACGACCGGCGCGGGAATATCGCGTTCTTCGTTCTTTGTGATATAGTTCCGCGCGCGAACCAAATCTCCTTCCCGCTGGATGCCGAGCGCCTCAATCATGCTGCTGCGCTTGTCATCGGGGATTGGCTCGGGCGACGGCGGTGAGGGTGCGACGAGTACCAGGCCAAGCAGCCGGGAATCGCCCGATTCCGCAAAGCGGCGTGCGAGCACCAGGGCGACTTTGCCGCTCATGCTGTGCCCGACGAGCAGAAAGCGGTCGAGGTTGGCGGCGCGCAAGGTGGCTGCAACGAGATCGGCCATCGCTTCTACGGAGTAGCCGGGGATCGCGGCAGAGTCGCCGAAGCCCGGCAGGTCGAGCCGCACGGTGCGCAGATTGCCCTGGAGCAGGGAAACGACTTCGTCCCACTCGCGGGTGCTGCCGCCGAGAAAATGCATCAGCACCAGAACGGGACCCTCTCCGGCACCGTCTTCAACACGATGCAGGACTTCGAGTGAGGCATTCTCTTCCAACAAGCGGGACTCCTTCTTATAAGTGTCGTGTCTTAGACGTGGGATGCGGTTCCGCGGCCTGATTGCAGAAGTGTCTGTGAGAGTTCGACCGCACCAATATCTGACAGGACGGGATGGCGCGACGGTAAACTTACGAGATGCAGGCACACATTCTGGTGCAAAAACTTCATCCGGAGGCGCAGCTTCCTCGGTACGCGCATGTGGGGGCGTTCGGGGATCTGGCAGCGGATCTCCATAGCGTTTCAACATGGACGCTAGCTCCGGGCGAGACGGTGGCGATCCCGACGGGCATCGCGCTGGGCATGCCGCCGGAGTTTGGCGCATTGATTGAGGACCGGTCCGGGATGGCGCTGCGAGGGCTGACGACGTTGGCGGGCGTGATCGATCCGGGATATCGCGGAGAGATCAAAGTGGTGCTGACGAACTTGTCCGACGAGGCGCAGATGGTGTTTGCGGGAGACCGCGTGGCGCAGCTGCGGGTGGTGCGGCGGATCGAGGCGGAGTTCGAGCAGGTGGAGTCGCTCGACCGAACGCTGCGCGGGGTGAAGGGGTTTGGCTCTTCGGGAGCGTGATGCGCGGGAGGGAAAATCGGAAATGCTGGCAGCCAGAATGACAAGGCGCGAGCATATCTGGGCGGACCTAGCTGGAAATATGCAGTTCGGAAGAAACACATCTCGGCGGAACGCTACGTCGCCTATCGTGCAGACAGAGCAGAGGAGGGAGGCTTACGATATGTTCACTTTGTCACTTCTCAAACGGTAACTTTCCAACCTTACCCGAAAGCAGAGACTTTTTGCCTCAGTCCTCCTTTGCGTATCGAATCTTGATTGTTGACGATGAGCCTCTCATCCGCGAGATGGGCAGATTGTTGCTTGAGACGCAGGGGTATGAAGTGATCACGGCGGGGGATGGCGTTGAGGGACTGCTGGCTCTCAAACGGTCGTTGCCGGACGTCCTTATTTCCGACCTCAATATGCCGAACATGAGCGGGTTTGAGTTTCTCTCCATAGTGCGACAGCGGTTTCCCGCTCTTGCGGTGGTCGTCATCTCCGGCGAGTTCACCGCGCTGAATTGCCCGAAGAGCGTTCTGACGGACGCTTATTTCTGTAAAGGTAAGTATGTGGCGAACGACTTGTTTGCAAAAATTCTAGAGCTTCTTCATACACTTCCCTCTCGGCCGTACACTGGCAGGTCCGAGAAGGCAGCTGTCTGGGCGGAAGAAACAAAGACATCGTTGGCGTGACTTGCACGGAGTGTCTTCGTACTTTCCGATAGGATGTCCTGCCTCCCGGGATGTTGTCGAGCGAACTTCAAGCTGTAGGGAACGAGGAGAGTGGAGACGAGCGGCAGGATCGTCCTATTACAGAAGAGCGAGCAGCTGCGACGCGGTTCTTCTGAGGATTGGGTGACGCCAGTGCGGTGCAATCTCGGCCAGAGGTTCGAGCACGAAACGACGTTGGTGCAGCGCAGGATGCGGCAGGATAAGGCTTGGAAGCTCGAAGACCAGGTCGTCGAACCAGAGCAGGTCGAGGTCGAGAACGCGAGGGCCTTTGGGGATGGCGGCGTCGGATCGGTCGCGGCCCATCGCGAGTTCGATCGCCTGGAGGGCGTCCAGAAGGAGCAGGGGCTCGAGCGCGGTCTCGAGCAGCACAGCGGCGTTCAGGAATCTCGGCTGGTTAAGATAGAGGACAGGGGCGGTATCGAAGAAGGTGGAGACGGACGTGACTGCACCGAGCGCGCCTATACGATCGACCGCGAGGGCCAGGTTTTGTTCTCGTCCGCCCCAGGGGGAAGGGAGGTTTGAGCCAAGAGCGATCGCCGCGCAATGGTGAGGCGCGGCGGCCTCAGGCATGGGCTGGAGTCAGCCGCCTCAGGGAGGCGCCTGCGCGTGACGGCACGGCCGCGGCCTCCGGGGCTTCGTCGAAGCCGGGCGCGAGCTCCCAGGCGGAGCGGTCCCGCATGAGTCTCTGTACCAGAGCCGTGTGCATGGCGTGCCCGGCGCGCTCAGCTACAACGCGGCCTTGAATGCGCCGTCCTGCCAGGGCGAGGTCGCCGATGAGGTCCAGCACCTTGTGCCGGACAAACTCGTCGGCGAAGCGCAGCGGGCCGTTCAGGATGCCGGTGCGGGTAAGGATGATCGCGCAGGCTTCGGATGCGCCGCGGATGAGGCCCATGTTGCGGAGCATCGGCTCGTCTTCCTTGAAGCCGAAGGTGCGGGCCGGGGCGATAAGCTGGGCGTAGTCGCCGAGGTGGAGGTCGCCGTGGAAGGTCTCGCGGCCGATGGGGGAAGGGAAGTCGATGGTGTAGTCGATGGCGTAGCCGGTGCCGGGATAGACGCCGATGAACTTCGATCCGTCGCAGACTTCGACCGGCTTGAGGACGCGGAGGTACTCGCGGCGGCGGCGCTGGGTGCGGAGGCCGACTTCGTCGAACGCGCGGACATACGGCAATGCGCTGCCATCAAGGATGGGGACTTCAAGATTATCGACCTCGACGATCACGTTATCGACGCCGCAGCCGATAAGGGCAGAGAGGAGGTGTTCGGTAGTCTGGATGAGGACCGACTGGCGCATGAGCGAGGTCGCGTAACTGACCTTGGCGACGTTGCGGCCGGTGGCGGGGATTTCGAAGTTGTCGAGGTCGGTGCGCCGGAAGACGATGCCGGAGCCCGCGGCGGCTGGCACCAGCCGCATGGCGACCATGGCCCCGCTATGCAGGCCTACTCCTGAGAAGCTGATCTCGGATTGGATGGTCCGCTCGAGATGAGCGGAGCTGGACAGTGCGTGCAAGGGCTTCCCTTCTGCCGGTGAAAGCAAGATTACATGAGGGGAGGGAGGGTGCGGGTGTGGTCATTCGGACACAGTTGCGTCTTCTTGTTCGTCTGTCCGGAGCGGGTGTTAACTCCTGAGGTTCCGGGGCTGGCTTCATTGAGGCAGCAGAATGCGGTTTGTTTTGTTCAGCTTAGCGGCTGTCTTCGAAGCGACGCTTGAGCCGCCTCTGCGAGCAGCGCGACAACACGCGCGATCGGAAGGCCGACTACGTTGAAGTAGCAGCCTTCGATGCGAGGGATCCAGCGGGCGGCATAGCCTTGGATGGCGTAGGCCCCGGCCTTGTCCATCGGCTCCCCGGAGGCGATGTAGGCGGCGATCTCGTCGGGAGCGATCAGGTTCATCGTGACTTGGGTAATCTCGACATCGGAAAAGATTTGGTCCGGCGCGGCGGACGAGATGACGGCGACTCCGGTCATGACGGCGTGGGTGCGGCCGGAGAGCAGGGCGAGCATGCGGGTGGCGTCGGCGGGGTTGACTGGCTTGCCGAGGATCCCGGTGGCGTGTTCGCCCGGGCTGGGGACGACCACGGTGGTGTCGGCGGCAAGAACTGTGACCGGCTCCGACCGATCGCGATAGCGCGCAAAGACGGCCTGGGCTTTCTCGACGGCGAGGCGCTCGACGTAGGCGGCTGCGGATTCCTGCGGCAGGGCCGTTTCATCGAGAGCGGATGGCTCTACGGCGAACTCGAAGCCAGCCTGGGTGAGGAGCTCGCGGCGGCGCGGGGAGGCGGAAGCAAGGATGAGCATGGCAGATGAGAGTACAGGATCAGGCTGGTTGGACGGAGACGACGGCCTGCATGGTGTGGGCCTGGTTGGGGGCGAGCATGATTTTGTCCGTGCCCGTATTGGCGGTCTCGACGCAGACGAAGCCGGGCCAGGCGTCGTTGGGCAGGTCGCTGAAGGTGGCGCTCACCTCCGCCCAGGGGTTCCAAAGAACCGTGGTGGCGGAATTCTGTTTGGTGTTGGTGAGGACGCGCTGGTTTCCGGAGTCGTGGATGAGGACGGGAGCGGTGTGTCCGGGGAAGACGCGGTCGGTGGTTGCGGTGAGGGTGAGTTCGCCGGCAGGCGTGGTTTTCTGCTTGCCGCTGTCGGTTTTATCGAGGTAGGCAGCGGAGGAGAGGCCGGTGATCTGGGTGGTGCGAACGTCGGCGATGGCGAAGTAGGTGTGGAGCGCCTCTTCGAAGGGCAGAGGCTCCGGCGCGAGATTAGCGACCGAGAGGCGCAGGGTGAGGGTGCGGCCGGCGTCCGCGCCGAAGATGAGCTCGTAGGCTACGCGGAAGTGGTCGAAGCCGAGGCTGCGGCTCAGGCCGGTGGGGCCGAGGGTAAAGGTGAGATGAAGCGTAGGCTCTTCACCGGAAAGCAAGGCGGCGTTGGCGAGGGTCCACTCCTGAATACGGGCGAAGCCGTGCGAGGGGCCGGGCTGGCCTCCGGAGCGAGGACCAAACCAGGGAAAGCAGATGGGAACGCCTCCGCGGATGGGCTTTCCGGACGCGAACTCGGACTCGGCGGACAGGAAAAGCACAGGGACCTGGCCGGCGGGCTGCCAATGCGTGAGGTGCGCGCCCTGCAGGTAGACGGTCGCGGTGCAGGTGGGCAGGGTGATCTGCGCACGCTGAAGCGGGCCGGCGTCTTCGAAGTGGAGCACACCGGGAAGGGCAAAGGACTCGTTGAGCGTGGCAGCGGTCATAGCAGGAGTTTACTGGAGTGCGTGCCGGGTGCGGCATCTGCATCCAAGGGCCATGGTCAAAGCGCTGTTGTGTGATCTTGATGGAACTTTGGTGGAAAGCAACTGGCTGCACGCGGAGGCCTGGCAGGTTTCGTTTCGGGAGATGGGGATTGAGCTTGAGCTCGACGAGGTGCGGCGGCAGATCGGCAAGGGCGGGAAGGAGCTGGTGCCGGTGTTTGTGCCGTGGTGGAAGCGCAAACATACCCAGGAGCCGCTCGAGGCTTATCGCAAGTTTGTGTTTCAGACGGACTACCTGTCGCAGGTGAAGCCGATTCCAAGGGTGCGGGAGTTTCTGGTGCGGCTGAAAGAGGCGGGGATACGGCTTTCGCTGGCCTCCTCGGCGAGCAAGGAGGACCTGCTGATCTACAAAAAGATTGTGCAGATGGAGGACTTGATTGAGGAGGAGAGCTCGGCGGACGACGCTGAGCGGACCAAGCCGCACCCAGACATCTTTGAAGCGACGCTGAAGCGGCTAGGATTGAAGCCGAGGGAGGTGCTCGCGCTGGGGGATACGCCCTACGACGCGGAGGCGGCGGGGATGGCGAACATCTGGACGATTGGAGTGACGACGGGAGGCTGGTCGCGCGAGGACTTGCTGGCGGCCGGGTGTGTCGAGGTATATAAGGATGTGGGGGAATTGCTGGACCGGTTTGAGGAGAGTGCGCTGGCGCGGTAAGCGGGCTTACTGCTTGCGGAGGATGCGCTTGGCCCAGAAGGTGCCGAGGTAGGCGAGGGCGGTGAGCATGACGGTTGCGCCGATGGGCAGCCCGATAAGCCGGTAGCTGACGGTGAAGTCAGCATGGTGGCCAGCGGCGTTCCAGAACAGGATGCTGAGAATGCCGACAAAGGTGGCTGCGAAGAATGCGGCCATGCCGGTGGCCATTCCCATGAGAACGCTGGCGAACCAGCCGAGGTCGCGGACCGGCGCACCGAAGACGTAGCCATTGGCAAAGGACTTCCGTTCCGGCAGCCTCGCGTTGTAGGTGCTCTCGCGCATCACAGATATAGAATAACCCCTCATGGCCGACAGCGTTTCCATCCCATCGACGAGCACACTTTTAAACGCGGCCGAGCTGGCGCGGAGCCTCGTGCTACAGACGGCGCCTAATGGCATGCGATACACGGCGTTTGGGGAGACCAGGCTGGGCGATGCTGAGCTCGAGCGCGTTGTCGCGGCCGTGCCTCAGGCGATTGCGCCGGCACTGGCAAGCCGGGCGTTCTACTTCGTTCCGCTGACACTGCCTGCGGGCCTAAGCGAGGTGCCGGCGCGGAAGGATGCACATCGGAGCTCGCCCGAGGAGACGCTGGTAGCTGCCGCGTATACGGCCGAGTTGTCGGACGAAGCGATCTGCCACCGCAATGTGCCGGTGGCGGCGTCTGGATCGATGCCGGCGCATGAGGGCGTGTTTATCTCGGCGCGGCTGCTGCGCGACCAGTTTGCGCTGGCGTTCGAGTTTTTCATCAACGTGGGCAATGCCTTTGCGGCGGAGGTTGGCGTTCCGGAAGTCTTTGCCGCGCTGGCCTGGTCGCAGGCCAAGGCGGACATCCGCGGGGAGACCAGCCACGACGCATGGGAGAGCCGGACCGAAGCGCTCGCTGACCGCGAGAGGCCGAATGAAAAAGCCCGGGCAGAGTTTCTGGACAGCGCGTTCGCGGATGCGGTGGCGATCTACCTGCTGTCGCTGGCTGTCGACTTCGACTATGCCGAGCTGCGGGAACGCGAATATCCGCTGCTTGCGCCGAACGCGCTGGCCGATCGGCTGCGCCTGGTTGCGCAGCTGTTTCCGCCCAATGTGGGGTACGAGTTCAGCATTCGCTATCGGCGGCGGGCCTGAGCTGGTCTCTGGTCAGCGAATGTTTGCCATCGCCGCGCGGAAGAGCCCTTCGAACTCCTGCGCGCCCGGATCCCGAGCGACTGTCGACTCCACGGCCTTCTGCGCTACGGGCCGGGCGTAGCCAAGATTGACCAGCGCCGACAGGACGTCTTCCGCCACCGCGCCGAGCGCACCTGGCCGGGACGGGCTTTCTTCCAGTCGGCCTGCTAGGTCTTCGAGCTTGTCCTTGAGCTCGAGCACCACACGCTCGGCGGTCTTCTTGCCGATGCCCGGAATCTTCACCAGCGCGGCATGGTCGCCCCCTCGAATAGCGGCCACCAAGCGATCCGCGGCCACTCCGCTGAGCACCGTAATGGCGAGTTTCGGGCCGATGCCCGAGATGGTCAGCAGCCGCTCAAACAGCCGCTTTTCCTGCATTTGCGAGAATCCGTACAACGCCAGCTGGTCTTCCGCGACGCGCGTGTAGATATGCAGCCGGGCCTCGGCGCCTTCGGCCGGCAGCTCGGAGAATGTCGCCACCGAGATGGCCACGTCGTAGCCCACGCCGGCGCACTCGACGAGCGCCTGGTTGGGATGTTTGGCGAGCAACACGCCACGCAGATGACCGATCATGTGCCCTCATTGTAGCGGGAGTGTGAAACGATAAGGCTGCCGCGCGGACTCCCGTTATGTCCTTCGAGAACGACACCATCGCCGCCATCTCGACGCCTCCCGGCCGCGGCGGCATCGGGATTGTACGGCTCTCGGGCCCGGAGGCCGGAGCAATAGCAAGCTCGCTCGTGCGGCTGCGCAACCCGCTTGCGGCCGGGCGCACGCGCTTTGCCGAGGTGCTTGATGAAGAGGGCGCGCAACTCGATCAGGCAGTAGTCACGTTCTTTTTGGGCCCGCGCTCGGCGACGGGAGAAGACGTCGCGGAGATTGCCACGCATGGCTCGCCGGTGTTGCTGGCGCACTTGCTGGAGGCTGCCACGGTCAAGGGCGCTCGCCTCGCCGAGCCGGGTGAGTTCACGCAGCGCGCCTTTCTGAACGGCCGGCTGGACCTGACGCAGGCCGAGGCTGTGCGCGACCTGATCAACGCGCAGACGCTGCAACAGGCACGCGTGGCGGCGGCCCAACTTGGCGGCTCGCTGGCCCGTGCGCTTGCGCCCATCAAGCAGGACCTGGTCCATCTCATCGCTGAGCTTGAGGCAGGCGTCGACTTCGCCGAAGACGATCTGGACCTCTTGCCAGCCGCCGTGATTGCGTCGCGGCTGGCGGCCGTGCAGGCTTCTCTCGCTGAGCTTGAGGGCACGTATCGCTATGGCCGCTTGCTGCATGAGGGCTTCGCGATCGCCCTGGTGGGCAAGCCTAACGCGGGAAAGTCTTCGCTGTTCAATCGGCTGCTTGGACAGGAGCGCGCCATCGTCACGGCCCAGCCCGGCACGACGCGCGATCCGATTGCGGAGCCGCTCTCGCTGGCCGGCATGCCGGTCCGGCTGATCGACACCGCCGGCCTGCGCAACACGGACACTCCCGCGATGGAGGAGCCGGAGCGCGAGGGCATCCGGCGCTCCCGCAGCACCATGGCCGAGGCGGACCTGGTGCTGCATGTGGTCGATGCAACGAGCGTCGGGGTTCTGACGCCCGGACTCTGGCCGCCTGCGCTCTCCAGCCAGGACACGGAGACGCTTGCGTCCCTCGCTGGCCGGCCGCACCTACTGGTGCTCAACAAATGCGACCTGCTGCCATCGCATTCGATGGGGGCCGGCGTCGTTCCGGAAGGTGTGCTCGTCTCTGCCTACACCGGTCAGGGCCTGGACGAGCTGAAGCACGCGGCTGAGACGACGCTGACGGGCAGTGCTCCGGGCGGCGATACGGCGGTGATCACCAGCCTGCGGCAGCATCAGGCGATCGGGGAGGCGCTTACGGCGTTGGCTCGCGCGGCTGCAGCGTTGAGTCGCACGCTTGCGCACGAGTTCCTCCTGCTCGACCTGTATGCCGCGCTGGGTGCGCTCGACTCGCTCACCGGCGCAACTTCCGCAGAGACCGTGCTGGCCCGCATTTTCTCCACCTTCTGCATCGGCAAGTAGCGGTCGATGTGAGGTTTGCGGGTGAGATTTACATGTTGGTCTGGCCGCGGCGCATGTCTTCATTAAAGGTTGGCTTGATGAAACTGAGTGCTTCGGTCAAGGTGCCTTCGAACTCTGGCTTGCGTGCGACAAGCTGCGAGCTGGGCACGGCGAAGGAGGGGTCGGCCGTGAGCGTGATCTGGCCTTCTTTGGCGAGAGCTTCGATCGAGATCTTGAGGTCGGCGATCGAGGTGTTGAGGTACTGGGCGTCGCGGGGGTCGAGCAGCCAGACGGGAGCTCCGCTGCCGAGGACGCCGGAGAGCCAGAAGGTTTTGGCGGCAAGGAAGGCGCGGCGCTGGGGCTCGGAGGTGTCGTTGAAGACGAACTTGCCGGACCGGGCGGAGTAGTAGCGGGTGGTGACGGGGACGGGCTGGCGATTGCCGGATTTGACGAGCTCGAGCTGGCCCTGGTCGAGCGTCTTGCGGATCGCGTTCAGGATGAAGCTCTCGGCGAAGGGCTGCTCGGGGGCGCGGACGATGTCGCGGAAGGTGACGGTCATGGCGGCGGCGACCTTGGCGTGGAGCGGGGAGGGCTGGCCATTCGCGTCGGGGTTGGCCAGGTTGATGCGGCCGTGGACGAGTGAGGTGTCGGCCCCGGCAGTGGACTCGTGGAAGGGCCAGGAAAAGTCGGAGTAGGTCAGTGGAATGCCACTCAGCGAGAGCAGGGCGGCCGGAACGGCGCTGCGCAGGCGCTGCGCGGTTTCGGCGAGGTAGGTAGCGAGCTGGTGGGCGAACTCTTCGCTGGTGGGGTCGAAGCTGTCAGACAGCTCGAGCTGCAGGGTACGGTGTGAGTCTGCGGCCAGGCTAACGGTGAAGCGTGTGGTGGGGGTAGCGTCGAAGCTGGTGGCAGGCTCGTGGGCGACGACCTGCATGCCCGCGGCGGAGACGGCGGAGGCCACCTGTTGGTGAAGCGAAAGGTTTGGGACTGGCTTGGTGAGAGCGGGCATGCGGTATTCCTTCTGGAGGGGCGATTCGATGAGATGATGTGATTCTAATTGAGCAGCACAGCGAAGAGGCTGCAGGCGGGCGCTTCCGGGCTGCACGGCTTAGGGATTTCGGGGCATCCTATATATAGATGAGAGTCCTTCAACAGCAATGGGTGGGGATGGCAGCGGCGGGATGCCTGCTGGCGTGGTGCGACGTACCGGCGCGGGCACAGGACCCGAAGCAGATGATCGAGACGCTGATTGCGCGTGAGGATGGGGCTTCGGCGCATCGTGGGCGCTATCTTTATACGTCGGAAGAGCGTTCAGAGAGGAGCTCGGGGCATCTTTGGACGGAGCGCGTGGCGGAGACGGCCTGGGGCAAGGTGCGCTTCCTGGTGAAGGAGGATGGGCAGCCGTTGCCGGCGGCTCGGCAGGCGGCGGAACGATCCAGGCTGGCGGGCGATGCGGCCGACCCGGAGGGTTTCAAAAAGCGCGAGGCGGCCAGGGGCGAAGATGAGCAGCACGCGCGGGCGATGCTGCAACTGCTGCCACGGGCGTTTCTGTTCGACCCGCCGAAGCCGGAAGGAGACGCGATTCGCGTCTTCTACCATCCCAACCCGAACTTTGTGCCGGGAAGCCTGGAGGAGCGGGTGCTGCATGGCATGGACGGATCGGTGCTGATCGACGCCAAGGCAGACCGGACGCGCGAGATCCAGGGGCGGCTTCCGCAGGACATCAGCATTGGTTTTGGATTTCTGGCGACGATCAAGGCGGGCAGCAACTTCAGCACGACGCGCGAGCACGCGGAGGGCGAAGACTGGAAGACGGAGACAATCCATACAGACTTTCTAGGCAAGGCAATCTTTTTGAAAACAGTGGCGCGGAAGCAGGATGCGAAACGGGGGGAGTATCACAAAATTCCGGATGGCACGACGGTGGCGGAGGCGGTAAAGCTGGTGGAGCAATAGGGATTGGTGATCTCTAGAATGGAGAAATGGAGTCTGGATTTGAGGTGCTGCAGACGACCGCCGGGGGTGGGCGGCGCGGGAGGTTGACGCTGCCGCATGGCGTAGTCGAGACCCCGGTGTTTATGCCGGTAGGGACGGCGGCGACGGTGAAGGCGGTGCCGCAGGGAATGCTAGAGGAGCTGGGGCGATCTGGTGCGGGGGCGCAGATTATTCTCGCGAACACCTATCACCTGTATCTGCGGCCGGGTCATGAGCTGATCCGGCGACTGGGCGGAGTGCATCGGTTCATGAGCTGGACGCGGCCGATGCTGACCGATTCAGGCGGCTTCCAGGTGTTCAGTCTGAGCAAGCTGCGCAAGATCACCCCCGATGGGGTGGAGTTTCGGTCGCATCTGGATGGCAGCAAGCATTTCTTTTCGCCGGAACACTCGATGGCGGTGCAGATTGCGCTGGGGGCGGACGTGATGATGGTGTTCGACGAGTGCGTGGAGCATCCGGCGACCTATGAGCGGACGCGGGAGTCGATGGGACTGACGCATGCGTGGGCGGCGCGCTCGGCGGAGTACTTCCGGGCGCATCGAGAAGAAGTGCCGTGGTTTGAGGAGCGTGGGGGCCAGACGCAGAGGCTGTTTGGGATTGTGCAGGGTGGGATGTATGCGGATCTCAGGCGTGAGTCGGCGGAGCGGCTGGTGGAGTTAGAGTTGCCGGGGTATGCGATCGGCGGGCTGGCCGTGGGCGAACCGCGGGAGGTGACGCGGGAGATGATTGCGCGAACGCTCGAGTGGCTGCCGAAGGATAAGCCGAGATATGTCATGGGAGTCGGGTACCCGGACGAGATTGAGGAGTATGCGCGGATGGGCGTGGATATGATGGACTGCGTGCTGCCGACGCGCGCGGGAAGGCATGGGCTGGTGTTTGCGCGGGCTGGCGGCGCGCTGGTGCGGATGAATATCAAGAAGCTTGCGTATGCCGAGGACCAGGGGCCGATCGACGCGGAGTGTGGCTGCGTGACGTGCCGGCGGTATACGCGGGCGTATCTGCGGCACCTGTTTGCGTCGGGAGAGCCGCTGGCGGCGACGCTGCTCTCGGCGCATAACCTGGCGTTTTATCTGGACACAATGGAGCGGGTACGTGCGGAGCTGGCGGCTGAGGCGCATCCTACGGCTTGAAGCGGGATTGCGAGGAGATCGATGGAAGCGGAACAGGATCGGTTGGGGCGTTTGTATGCGGAGATGGGCGACGAGCATTTGCTGGACATGGCTTCCGAGCCTGAGGACCTGACGACGGATGCTCGGATGGCTTTAGACGCGGAGCTGCGGCGGCGGGGGTTAGAGGCGCATCGGCGGACGCCGGTGCGCGAGGGGCTGGATGGCAAGGTGAGCGTGCCGGCGGATGACACGAACGAGCGGGCGTATGCGTTTGGCGCGGGCATCCCGGGCGTGGTGCCGGCGAGCGGGTCGGCTGTCGAGACGGCGCTGGAGCCTGGCGGCGAAGTGCGGCAGGGGATGTCGGCGCTGGTGTCGCTCTCAGACGGCCACGAGCTGACGCGGGCTTGCGAGGAGCTCGAAGCGGCAAGGGTCGGGTTTGCGATTGAGGAGATTGCCGGCGATGCGAGTATGGGGACGCCGTCGCGGTATGAGATTTGGGTGGAGGCGGGGCAGCAGGGTCTGGGCCGGGCTGTGTTGCAGGAGAAGCTTGGGCTGTTTCCTCCGGCGGAGGTGATGGGCGACGGAGTGGCGCTGCCTGCGGACGGGGACCTGGTGGTGGGTGAGTTTGAGACGGCGGGGGAGGCGCAGCGGGTGCGAGCAATGCTGGTGGAGGAAGGATTTGCGGCGAAGGTGGAAGGGGAGAGTGAAGGTTCGGGAGTGAGCGTGGTGGTCCCTGCACGGGAGCAGGAGAATGCGCTTCAGGTGCTGGCGGCCCGGTTGGGGTTGGGGTAGGGGAGGACAGCATGATCGTGGTGACAGGAGCAACCGGGCAGATAGGCCGACAGATCGTCGGAGGGCTTCTGAGCAAGATGCCGGGTGCGCGAATCGGGGTGAGCGTTCGTGATCCGGGAAAGGCCAGAGACTTCGAACTGCGGGGTGTCCGCGTATGCAAAGGCGATTTTACAAACGCTCGCAGTCTGGCTGAAGCCTTTGACGATGCGGAACAGGTCCTGATCGTCTCGGGGACAATGCTCGGTGAAGAAGGTGTACAGCAGCATGGCTGTGCGATCCAGGCCGCCAAGGACGCAGGCGCAAAGCGCATCCTCTATACCAGCCATCAGGGAGCAAACGCGTTGTCCCAGGTGGCGTTCTCGCGGGATCATGCCGCGACAGAAGGACTGCTTCAGTCCTCCGGTGTTCCGTTTGTCTCGCTTCGCAATGGCTTCTATGCCGAATCCGCGTTGTATCAGCTGGGAGCGGTTAGAAAGACCGGCCAGCTTGCCTTACCGCAAGACGGTCCGGTCTCCTGGACGGCTCGCGCGGATTTAGCGGGAGCGGCCGTAGCAGCATTGACGGACCAGAGCCTCTTCGAGGGGTTTACCCCACCGCTGACCGCCTTGGAAGCGATGAATTTTGCGGATGTCGCCGGGCTTGCCTCAGAGATTCTGCAACGTGACGTAACTAGGGTCGTCGTCAGCGAAGAGGAGTATCGTAAGGTCCAGCTTGCGCATGGATATCCCGAGCGCATGGTCGACCTGCTCGCGTCCCTGTTTGCCGCCACCCGTGCTCTTGAGTTCGACGTGGTGGATCCAACGCTGGAGCGGATCCTGGGGCGCAAACCTATGGCGATGCGTGAGACTTTGAGCAGCTTCCTCTTGAACGCTGAAGCGAAGCATGCCTCGTAAGGTGGACTACGCTAAGGGCGCGTCTAAATGTTGTTTACTTTGGATGCCTGTCCTCTGATTGGGCTCACTCCTTGACTTCCCGTTAGTGCTACGCGATGCTTAACAGCTGACGCAAGATGCGCGGAGGGCTGCACGAGCCGTCTTCCCGAAGACCGTCAGTCGAGGTTCAGTGAACGTTTTAGCGATGTGGCTGCAATTTTCGGGTGGGTCGGGCGTGCTGGGAGGTCTTGGCGGGCTTGCGCTGCCGCTGGTCTTTATCGCGGCGATGTATTTCCTCATGATCGCGCCAAATCAGAAAAAGCAAAAGGCTTGGCAGGAGATGCTGAATGCGCTTAAGTCGGGCGACCGGGTTACTACCTCGGGAGGCCTGCGGGGCGTCGTGCTACAGGTGAGGGACGACGTGGTGGTGGTGAGGGTGGCTCCGGATAACCTGAAGATGGAGTTTGTGAAGAGCGCTATCTCAGCCGTGACGACCGAAGAGACGGCGACAAAGGCCTGACGACACGTTAGACTGAAGAGCACACGATTAGACTGTTCGCGGGCTCAAGACTCCGCCCAGTGGACGGGACAGGAAGAGAACGGGTGCTGGCCGAATGGATCAGGCGGCAGCGCTCGAAAAGATAAATCATGGGTAAGAATCCTGCCACCAAGTTAGCCATCATCCTTGCCGTACTACTGTTTTTTATCTACGGTATTATCGGCATTCCGCACTCGACGGGCCGGGGCTTCGGCGACACGCTCAAGACGGCGATTGCGAAAAAGATTCATCTAGGGCTCGATCTGCAGGGAGGCATCCACCTGGTGCTCAAGGTGCACGTGGAGGAGGCGGTCGTCTCGGCGACCGACCGCGATGTGCAGCGGCTGCAGACGGAGTTGGCGAGCGCCGGCGTAACTGCGGCCACGGTGTCAAAGCCCGACCCGAAAGATCATCCGGAGGTCATCACCATTGCGGGCGTAACCGCAGCGCAAAGCAGTCAGGTGCGCTCGCTGGTGAATGGGACCGAGTATGCGGGATATGAAGTCGGCGGGCAGCCGGACGGCAGCCTGAAGCTAACCATGAAGCCTTCGGCCATTAAGGACCTCGAAACGCGGACGCTGAATACGTCGATCGAGACGATTCGCCAGCGGGTGGACTCGCTGGGAGTGTCGGAGCCGACAATTCAGCAGTATGGGCTGGGTGACAACCAGATCCTGGTGGAGCTGCCGGGGCTCGACGATCCTTCGCGGGTCGAAGATGCGATCCAGTCGACGTCTAAGCTTGCGGTGTACGCAGTGGCTGGCGGGCCGTTTGAGAGTGAGCAGGCGGCGCAAACTGCGCTGCCAGGGGGCGTGCCGCCGGACGAGACGCTGGTGCACGGCAATGCGACGCCGAACGCTCCGGACCAGGTTTGGCTGCTGAAGCGGGCGAGCGAGGTAGAGGGTACGGACTTCCGCGACGCGCAGGGCGGCACGGATATCAATGGTCGGCCGAACATCAAATTTACGCTGACGACCGAGGCTGGGGACCGGTTTTACAAGTACACGTCGGCGCACTCGCGGCAGAGCGCGGAGCCGGGCCAGATGGCCATCGTGCTGGGCAACAAGGTGCGCGAGGTGGCGGGGATCGACAACGGTATTCGCGACCAAGGCGAGATTACCGGGAGCTTCACGCAAACCGAGGTCGACAATCTTTCGCTGATGCTGCGCACGGGCGCGTTGCCGGCGTCGATTGAGTACCTCGAAACGCGCACCGTGGGGCCAAGCCTGGGCGCGGCGAGCATCCGGCAGGGCGTGATTGCGGCGCTGGCTGGGATGCTGGCGGTGATGGCGTTCATGCTGATCTACTATCGCGGGTCAGGCGTGAATGCCGACCTGGCGCTGGTGCTGAACCTGATCATTCTGCTCGGGTTCATGGGGTACAGCCACGCGGTGCTGACTCTGCCGGGCATTGCGGGCGTTATCCTGACGATCGGTATGGGCGTGGACTCGAATGTGCTGATCTTCGAGCGCATCCGCGAGGAGCTGCGCAATGGACGGACGGCGGCTGCGGCGGTGAAGGAAGGCTTTGCGCATGCCTGGATCACCATTGTTGACACACATGTGACTACGATTGTTTCGGCGGTGATCCTGCTGATGTTCGGCACGGGGCCGGTGAAGGGCTTCGCGGTGACGCTGATGGTCGGGCTGTTTGCGAACCTGATTACGGCGGTGTTTGTGTCGCGCATGATCTTCGACTGGCACCTGCAGGGCCGGCAAAAGACGGCGGCGCTGTCGATTTAGGAAAGAGGTGGCCTCGGCTGCCGTGAGATACGGAGAAGTATGGAACTGTTTCGGCAACCAAACGTCGACTGGCTCGGCAAGAAGTGGTTTTTCCTGGGTTTCTCGCTGATCTTTTCGGTTGCGGGCATTCTGAGCCTGCTGTTCTGGCACCATCTGCCGCTGGGCGTGGACTTTTCCGGTGGAACGCACATTCGCGTCGGATTTGCGGCGCCGGTGAATGAAGATCATCTGCGCTCAGCGTTTGATCGCGCGGGCATCCGCAATGTGACGATTCAGCACATCAGCTCGAAGGCGGGCGACGTGCCGAACCAGGAGATTATCGCTCTGCCGCAGTCGACGGCGACGGACGCAAACCATGATGCGGGGCGGTCGGAGGTCGAGAACGCCTTGCGAGCGAACTACCATGACAGCGGGTTTCAGGTGCTGCAGGTGGATATCGTGGGGCCGACGGCAGGTAAGCAACTGCAGAAGCAGGCTCTCTGGGCGACGGTCTATTCGCTGATCGGGATGCTTGTTTACCTGTGGTTCCGGTTTGAGCTGATTTATGGCGTGGCGGCGGTGGTGGCGGTATTTCACGATACGTTGATCACGATCGGGGCGTTCTCGCTGACCAATCAGGAGATTACGCTCACGGTGATCGCGGCGATTCTGACGCTGATTGGCTACTCGATGAACGACACGGTGGTCGTATTCGACCGCATCCGCGAGAACCTGGCGATGAGCCGTCGTGAGAGCCTGAGCGCGGTGGTGAACCGAAGCATCAACCAGACGTTGAGCCGGACGGTGCTGTCTTCCGGCCTGACCTTTCTGACCGTGCTGTCGCTGTATCTCTTTGGCGGTGAGGTGCTGCACGGATTCTCGTTTGCGCTGGTGGTGGGCATTCTGATTGGGACGTATTCGTCGATTGCGGTGGCGGCGCCGATGCTGGTGGCGTGGCAGGATGCGCGGGCGGCGAAGGGCAAGGCAGCGGCCAGCCTGCCGGCAGGGCGGGTTCGGGCATAGCCGGAGCCGCGAAGGATGTACCTGACCGGTTTGTTGTATTGACGGTGTTGGCGCTTCGGGAACATTTTTGAATCCTCTGGTGTCTAAGCAAGGTAGCTCCTCCTGAAGTGCATTTTGGGAGCGCGTTTCTGGCCGTTCCGTTTCTCCTCTCGCGACACCAGCAACGATGTGCTAACTCAAGTTCCGACTGTGAGGCTTTGCCATGTTTGAAGATTCCCTCGTTGATTCCGGCGGACGGCTCAAGACGAAGTCGAAGTACTGGATGATTGCCACGTTCGTACTGAACCTGTGCATTCTGGTCGTGATGATCATCCTGCCCTTGATCCATCCGGAGGCTTTGCCGAAGACTGCCATGACGGCGATGCTGACTGCGCCGCCACCGCCTCCACCCCCACCCCCGCCGCCTCCTCCGGCGCAGATCGTGAAGCCGATCAAGATGGTTTCGGAGATCGACCAGGGTCTGCATGCGCCGACCAAGATCCCGAAGAAGATCGAGATGATCAAGGAAGAGGCCGCGCCACCGCCGCAGGTCGCAGGCGTGGTAGGTATGGCCGGCATGGCGGGAGGCTCCGCCGGGGGCGTTCTGGGCGGAATCCCTGGAGGCATGGGTTCCTCGCCGGCGCCGGTGGTGAAGGCGGCGCCTGAGAAGCCGAAAGGGCCCGCGCGTATCTCGGGCGGTGTGATCGCCGGTACGATTCTTGAAAAGACGACGCCGGTATACCCTCCGATTGCCAAGGCGGCGCACGTCTCCGGTGCAGTGGTCCTGCATGCCATCATCGGGAAGAATGGCACGATCCAGAATCTTACGGTGATCAGCGGGCCGGAGATGCTGCGTGCCAGTGCGCTCGATGCGGTCAAGAGCTGGCGCTACAAGCCCTACGTTCTTAATGGCGACCCGACGGAAGTGGACACGACGATTACCGTCAACTTCAACTTCGGCAGCTAGCCAACGATTTGCTTTGCACGCGGTACCGGCAGACGTCTCGCAGCGGTTTACGTCTGCCGGTTCCAAGATTCTACGCTTCATTTACTCCCGGAGGAACGTTCTGTGATTCTCGCCCACACTGCAGTTGTCGCATCCGCCCACGTCTCTGCTGCTCTGGCCTTCTTTCAGGAGCCTGCAGGAGCCACCGTTGGTTTTTCCCCGCTGCAGCTCTGGTCGAACATGAGCTGGATTCCGCGCGGCATCGTCATCATCCTGTTCATCATGTCGATTTGGTCGCTGGCGGTCATTATCGATCGCGCGCTCTACTTCTCGGCGGCTCGTTCGCAATCGCGTGAGTTTGCTCCGAAGGTGGCCGGCGCCTTGAAGAATGGCAACCTGGACGAGGCGATCAAGGTGGCGGACCGTACCAAGAAGTCGCACCTGGCTGAGGTAGTTACGTCCGGTCTGCAGGAGTTCCGCAGCTTCGGTTCGGGCGGCTCGATCTCTGAAACGCAGATTGAATCGTCGAAGCGCGCTCTCGAGCGCTCGGAGGCGATCGTTCACTCCAAACTGAAGCGCGGCCTGGGTGGTCTGGCCACGATCGGCTCGACAGCGCCGTTTATCGGCCTGCTCGGCACCGTAATCGGTATTCTGAACGCCTTCCAGCAGATCGCTACGCAGAAGACTTCAGGTATCGGCGCAGTGGCCGGCGGTATCTCGGAGGCGCTGGTGACGACGGCCTTCGGTCTGGTGGTCGCGATTCCCGCCGTCATGTGCTTCAACTACTTCACCAATAAGGTGGAGGCGTTCGACGTCGAAATGGATAACAGCTCGTCGGAACTGGTGGACTACTTCATCAAGCAGAGCCACCGGTAGGTTGGTTTGTTGGCTTCCCCGGCGGGGCAATACCCGCCGGGAAGCGGTAAGGGTAGCAAGAGCTGAGCCGACATCCGGCTGGAGTTGAATGCATGGCGATCAATAAGCGGGACGAAGGCAAGAAGGTCAATTCGAACATCAACGTGACGCCGATGGTGGACGTGATGCTGGTGTTGCTGATCATCTTCATGGTGATTACGCCGATGTTGAACAACAAGGTCAACGTCGATCTGCCCAAGGCGGACGCGGCGGTGGTAATGGAAGATGCGAATAAGGAAGATGCGGTGACGGTCGCGGTAACGCGGGACGGCAAGATCTTCCTTGGCGGCGATCAGGTGCAGCCGGATGACATGGGCGCGAAGATTTCGTCAAAGCTTGAGAACAAGACCAGCAAAGAAGTGTATCTGCGCGCGGACATTCGTGCGACCTACAGCAAGGTGATGGACGCGGTCGATGGCATCCGTGCCGCCGGTGTGAGCCAGCTTGGCCTGCTGACTGAGAAAACGGACAAATAGTTTGGTTCCCGGGAGACCGGCAAAGGAGAAGTCGTTATGGGAATGGGCGGTGGAGGAACTGGAGGAGCGGTCTCGGAGATCAACGTGACTCCGTTGATCGACGTACTTCTGGTGCTGCTGATTATCTTCATGGTTATCGTGCCAGTGACGCCGAAGGGTCTGGATGCGCTGGTTCCGCAGCCTCCGAAGAACAAGACTCAGGAGCCGGATAACACCCGGACAATCGTTGTACAGATTCTGGGCAACAAGAACGGACAGCCGGCCTACAAGATCAACGACGATTCGTTTGCACCGTCGGGTATCGAGCCTAAGCTTGCCGAAATCTTCGCCGCGCGTCAGGAGAAGGTTATGTTCGTGAAGGGCGACCCGGACCTGTTCTACGGGGCGGTGGCGCAGGCGATCGACTGGGGACACCAGGCTGGAGTGGATAACATCGGCATCATCACTCCTCGGGTGGAATCCGGACAATAGTTCAAAGCAACATCTAGAGCGACCCGGCTACGGCTGGGTCGCTTTTTTCTACCTCTTAGAGCGACGCTGTGTGGTCAACTCGCAAAATGGCCTACCATTCGAACATGCTTTTGCCAGAGTCCATCCGCGAGTTCTTTCGCTGCAGGATACTGCGTCCTCTGCTGCGTCAGCTGCGCGGAGGAGTGACTCCACGGCGTCTGGCCTGGAGCCTGGCGCTCGGAATCGTGCTCGGCATTAACCCGTCGGTGGGTGTCACGACGATTCTGGTGGTCTTGCTTGCCTGGGTCTTCGGCTTGAATCAGGTTGCGTCGCAGGTGGGAGCGCACGCAATGACGCCGTTCCATCTGCTCCTGTTCCTGCCGTTCATTCAATTAGGAGTTCATCTTTTTCACACGCGCCGTCTGCCTCTGAGCCGGCGGCAGATCGAACACCTAAGTCATCATCCCTGGCGACTGATCCGTGACATCTGGCAATGGGAGTGGCACGCCTTGATCGTGTGGGGCATGGTTGCGGCGATCCTGATGCCACTGCTTGCCAGATATCTTCGCCGCGGACTGGTCATGTTAATGCGGAGGCACCGTACGCTGGTGCGTTCGCGGCCGGCGCTGGACTGAAGCTGAGCGGAGAAAGAGAAAGGCCGCCCGGAGTGGGCGGCCTTTTCAGCATGGAGCGTATAAGGGTTAGTCGTTCGACTCGTCTGACTCTCGTTCCGCGCGCTTCCAGTTGAGCAGGTCGCCAAGCGTGGTGGATGAGCTGGAGCCGCCGGAGGACTGGGCTGGTTTGCCCTGGTTTCCCTTGCCCTTGTTGCCGCTATCGCGGTCGCGGGAACCGGAGTTCGAGCCGACACCGGTGTTCGAGTAATCGCGGGTGTACTCGCGATTGCCGGTGGCTTCCTTGTAGGACTCGACCTCAGCCCGACTGGCTTCCTCACCGACTGCGCGGATCGACAGGCCAACTTTCTTCTCTTCCTGGTTCATCTTGACGATCTTGAACTCATGCTCGTCACCGACGTTCAAGTCAACCGGCTTGCCACGGTCGTCGACTGCTTCAGAGACGTGACAGAGACCCTCAACACCTTCGGCGATCTCGACGAAGGCGCCGAACTGCGCGGTGCGGAGGACCTTGCCCTTGATGACGTCGCCGATGCGATGCTGGGCGAAGAAGGTATCCCAGACGTCGGGCTGCAGCTGCTTGACGCCAAGCGAGAGACGGCGATTTTCGGGCTCGACGCCGAGGACGATCGCACGAACCTTCTCGCCCTTCTTGAGAACTTCGGATGGGTGCTTGATGCGCTTGGTCCAGCTGAGATTCGAGACGTGAACGAGGCCGTCGATACCGTCTTCGATCTCGATGAAGGCGCCGAAATCGGTGAGGTTGCGAACACGACCCTCAATGATGGCGCCGGTGGGGTACTTGTCCTCAAGCTGCTCCCAGGGGTTGTCCTGAAGCTGCTTCATGCCGAGCGAGATGCGGCGGTCGTTGGGGTTGACCGAGAGGATGAGTGTGTCGACCTCATCGCCAGGCTTGACCAGCTTCGAGGGGTGCTTCATCCGCTTGGACCAGGTCATCTCGGAGACATGGACCAAGCCTTCGATGCCCTGCTCGAGTTCTACAAACGCCCCGTAATCGGTGACGGACAAGATGCGGCCGCGGACCTGGGCGCCGATGGGATAGCGCTCGGTGGCATCGAGCCAGGGGTCCGGGGTGAGCTGCTTGAAGCCGAGCGAAACGCGCTGCTTGTCCTTGTCAAATTTGAGAACCTTGACCTGAATCTCATCGCCGACGTTGACGAGGTCGCGAGGATGGGTGAGACGGCCCCAGCTCATGTCGGTGATGTGGAGCAGCCCGTCTAGGCCGCCGAGATCGACGAAGGCGCCGTAGTCGGTGAGGTTCTTGACCGTTCCGGTGAGGATGGTTCCCTCCTCGAGGGTCGAGAGAGTAACCGACTTCTTGGCGTTCTGCTCCTCTTCGAGCAACTCCTTGCGGGAGATGACTACATTGCCGCGCTTCTTATTCAGCTTGATGACGCGGACTTCAATCTCGGTGCCAACATAGCCATCCAGATTACGGACGGGGCGAACTTCAATCTGAGAGCCGGGCAAAAAGGCCTTGATGCCGATGTCGACGGTGAGGCCGCCCTTGACGCGGGAGACGACCATGCCCTTGACCGGGGTCTTGGTGTTGGCGGCCTGCTCAAGCTTGTCCCAGACCTTGTGGCGTAGGGCTTTCTCGTGAGAGACAGCGTAGCCTCCGCCGTTCTGCTCCTCACGCTCGACCACGACTTCAATGGGGTCGCCGGGAGCGAACTTCTGGGTGCCGTCAGGGTTCATCACCTGATCGAGCGGCAGGAGACCTTCGCTTTTCAGGCCAATGTCGATCACCGCGTGCTTGTCCGTGATCTTGACCACGGTGCCGGTGACGACTACCTCTTCCTGGGTAAGGTTCTGCGCAATCGAGGACTCGGCGGCCTGCTCGCGGTCGAAGTTGGCGAGCGCGGCGGCGAAGTCGGAGTCGTCATAGTCCTGCTCTGGCTCTTCAGTGTTCGCCGAAAGCGAGGGCGCAATCTGACCGGATGCTGGGTTCTCGGAGGGCGTCGGCTGGTTGGTAGCAGTCGGAGCCGAGGAGTCGAGGTGAATGTGGGTTGAGTCGGTTGACAGGTCGGCCGTGCCGCCTGCCGCTTCGGGCGCCAGGGTTTCGATTTCGGTGTTCAGGGGTTTGCTCTCGATGTACTCAGGATTATGGTCGTCTACCATGATTGATGCGGACTCCGGGATCCAACAAGCCTTGAAGCTTACGTTCTACTTCGGTCAGACCGGGAGGCGCCGGTGAGAGGAGAGGTCAGGGCAGGCCGGTGAAGAGCCGGAAGCACTGACAAATTCCCCGGGACAGGCTGCGCGTTCAGGGATGACCGGATTTGGGGAGCAGAACAGGAGCGGCTGCGATTGGATCCCACACGCAGTAACTCACTCAAAAGCATACCAGTCGCCCCGAACTCCGTCAAACCCCTCCTACGCTTTCCCTTACGGTCCTTAAGATGCACGGGGACGGGCGGCGGATGTGGGGAGTTGCGGGAGCCGGCGGCCGGGTGGGTATACTGCCGGGATGGATCGGCTTTGGACGCCTTGGCGGTACAACTATATTACCGGCGGAGATACGGAGGGCGCTCGTAAGGGCGTTCCGGCGGCGCTGCAGGCGTGGCCGGGAGAGGACCGGGAGTGCGTTTTCTGCAACCTGATCGGGGCGGTGGATTGGGCAACCGAGAACGGAATGATGGCTGAGGAGGCGGAGCGCGCGGGGCTAGTGGTTGCTCGTGGAGCGACGGGGTTTGTGTGTCTGAATGCGTTTCCATACGCGAGCGGGCATGTGCTGCTGGTTCCGTACCGGCACGCGGACTCGCTGGCAAAACTGCCGGCGGAAGAGGCCGAGGAGATGATGCGGACGGCGCAACGGATGGAAACGGCACTGCGCACCGTGTACCGTCCGGACGGAATCAACCTGGGCATGAATCTAGGGCAGGCGGCCGGGGCAGGTGTGGCAGGACATTTGCATCTGCACGCACTGCCGAGGTGGTTCGGCGACGTAAATTTTATGACAGCAACGGCCGAGACAAGGATTCTGCCGGAGGCGCTGGAGGTTACCTGGGAGAGGTTACGCAAGACACTTCAGAACTAAAATTAGAACAACGGAGGGAACGTATCGGGCATCAGAAGTTAGATAGATAGGGAGCTCTCCTTTCGGATTGCAGCTTCCTTTGGGAGGTACGATGAACCCTTTAAGAGACGCGGTCCCAGCTTCCGTACGCAGACCGGCGGAGAGTTCGCGGTTTGTGCAGACGCTGAATACGCGAGCAGCCAGAACCGTGGTCGGAATAATTCCTGACGGAAAGATGAAGAACGTGTTTTCGCGGCTGCCGCATGAGCCGGAAGACGCCCGGCTGACCGGGGTAACCCGCTCGCTCGAACGGCGACTGCTCGCCTTGAACATGGCAGGAGTCAAACTAGAGCGGGAGTAGGCGACCGGTAGAAGGTCCAGACAAAAGCCCTCGGTACCGAGGGCTTTTGTCTGGACGAAAGTTTTCACAATCCAGTGGTGAGTGGCTGCGTGGTGAGAAATCGGCGGGCGGTAAGCGCGACAGCCAGACGCGAAATGCCGGTGAAGAGGATGGCAAAGCCGAGGAGCGTGCCGAGAAACCACTCTGCGGAGTAGGGAAGGTGGCGCCAGATCAAAAAGGCGAGGATGAGCGAGATGCCTCCATTGATGAGCAGCCAGGTGCTGCCTCCGGCGCTGCGCATGGAGAGACCCGCGATAATCTCAAGGATTCCCCGGATAAGAAGGTAAGCGCCGAGGAGAGCGGTGATGCCGACCAGGCCGGCAACTGGATGGATAAGCAGGAAGATCCCGGCGAGCAGGTAGGCGAGGCCGATGATGGCTTCCCAGACGTGGGCGCCGGCGCTGCGGACGTGCCAGGCGAGCCAGAGATGTCCGGCGCCGACCAGGATGAGCAGCCAGCCGAGAATACCGGTGAGAGCGACTCCGGCGAGCAGGGGCGCGAAGATGGCGAAGAGCCCGGCGACGATCAGGCCGGCGCTGAGCGCGATAGACCAGCCGATCGACTCACGCGCGATACCGCGGACGGTGGTGGGATTCAGGGTTCCTGGGGTGGTGTACATGGCGCTCCTATTTGCCAGGTCGTCCGGGCTATTGGAGAGTAGGATGCAAGCGAAGGCTGGCCGTGTTTTGGCGAGCGGCGCAGGCCTGTTGCGATACTGACGAGGCGTGAGGAGATGGAGCGTTCCAAAGGCTCGACGGCCGCCGGCTCGCACGTAGACACTAAGCCGAGCTAGAAAATTTGTTGAAGAGCTTGAGCGATGACCGGGCCATAAAAGTTGGCGTAATTGAAGGCGTTCGGATGGGTCTGGTCCAAGGTGAGCGTCGGCGCGGTAAGGGGATTGAGCCCGCCCAGGGCGAACATGTTGATGACGGGAAGGCCCATGCTGGCGCCGTAGTTCACCAAAGCCTGCACGTACTGCTGCGTGACGGATGCGGGTTGGAATCCGTTAAGCTCCGGGGTGACGAGGACGATGCGCAGGGAGGGCTTGGCGGCGAGCAGGGTCTCGACGACCCAGCGCATGTCGCCGTAAAAGGTGTTGGCGGAGGTGGAGTCGCCGAGGGTGCCGATGGGTTCGACGTAGTCGTTAGTGCCGAGTTCTATCACTTCGAGGTCGACGGGGGCGAGATTCTGGGCGAGCGTGTTGCCGTCGGTTCCGGCAGGGGCATGACAGTTGTTGGTGTTATAGGTGTAATGAAAGATGCCGGGCGTGGTGCCGGGCGTGGAGGTTCCGTAGCACTCGAGTGCGGTTGCGAAGGTGCGGCCTCCCCGCGCGTCCTGCAGAGCAAGGGTCATGCCGGTGCGGGTCATAACCACATTCTGCCAGGAGAAGCCGAGGCGGTAGGCGTCGGAGATGCTGTCGCCGAGCACACCGAAGTTGCGGGATTGGAGAAAGGAATTGGCGTTCTGGCCTGGAGGACCTGCTGGCCCTGGGGAACCGACCGGGCCAGTGGGACCAGTGGCGCCCGCTGGACCCACCGGACCGGGGAGGCCCGTAGCGCCGGTTACCCCCCTCGGGCCTGCTGCGCCGGGTACGCCCTGGGGTCCGGCAACCCCGGGTGGGCCCTGGACGCCAGCCACGCCTTGAACACCCTGGGGGCCTTGGACGCCGTTGGTTCCGGCCAGGGCCAGGGCAGCCCAGCATGTCGCACTTTGGGAAGCGCCAACGGGAGGCACTCCTTTCATTGTCGTCAGCGCGACGTATGAGGACCCCAGATAGGTGACCACATCGGTAGGAACATAGGAGGTAGAGGAATCGTAGGCGTTACGGAAGATGAGGCCGGGAGATGCGGCGGTACTGGCAGTGGATTGGGCTTCCGAGAAGGTGGCGGCCGTCGAGCATCCACAAGCCAACAAGGAGATGAAGGCGCAGATCAACGGAAACACTCGGAAGCTGGTCATGCACGGTCTCCAGGCCCTAAGCGGGTAGCACTTAGACACGCTAAGGCTAACCTGAACGCAAACGGTTTTCCATTCCACCTTTAGGTTACGGGGAAGAACATGCGGATACCGGCGATTCCGGCGGCTCCCGCGGCGAGGCACCGAGGGGCGTTGGCCGGCGTAACGCCTCCAAGGGCGAAGACGGGCATCGGATCAGCAGCTTGGCAGGCGGCCTCGAGGGCGTCGAGACCGGTGGCAGGCGTAACTTCGAGGCCGTCGATCGTCTTGCCGAACACGGGAGCGAAGAGCGCGAGTGAGGCTTGTTCATCGCGGGCGCGGCGGACTTCTTCGAGCGTGTGGCAGCTTACGCTGACGATGGCTCCGGGCAGGACGGCGCGGACTTGAGCCGGAGTGAGTTCGCCGGCAGTGGAGGAGAGATGGACGCCGTGAGCTCCAGCCGCGAGGGCGATGTCGGCGCGGCCGTGGACCAGAACCTGGGTGAGGGTCGCGGGCGCGACAGCCTCAACGATGCGACGGGCGAGGGCGACCTGGGCGGCGGCGGGAAGATGCTTCTCGCGCAAGAGAAGGAAGGCCAGGCCTCCGCGGGCTAGCCGGGTGCAACGGGCAATCAGGGCTTCGGTGTGTGGGTCGTCTTCGCCGGATGGAAGCCTGACGGTTCCGTCAGTGATGGCGTACTGAAGCACCACCAAAGTGTAATAGAGTGCGTCCGAAGGTTTGCCGATATGTGTTACGTTGGGAAAGATGGCCGAAAAAGCCTGACTTCCCGCTGTGAAGGAAGCGCCTCAACGAAAGAGTCTGCACAACGCGTATGAGCACAGTTTACGATCTGATGGTTATCGGGTCCGGCCCGGCCGGACAACGTGCCGCGATTTACGCGTCCAAGCTGGGCAAGAAGGTTGCGCTGGTCGAGATGCGCGAGGTGGTGGGCGGCGCCTGCATCAATACGGGGACGATCCCCTCGAAGACGATGCGCGAGGCGGTGCTGCATCTCTCCGGCTACAACTATAAGTCGATCTACGGAATGAACTACCGGGTGAAGGAACGCATTACGATGGCGGACCTGGCATTCCGGGTGCAGCACGTGATCAAGACTGAGATCGACGTGACCGAAGCGCAGCTGCAGCGCAACAACATCGAGATGCTGACCGGGGTGGCGAGCTTTCTGGGCGCGAGCGCGGAGTGCGTGCAGGTAAAGGTGACCAATTCGCGCGGGTCGACGGTATACAACGCGAAGAATGCGCTGATCGCGACCGGAACGAAGCCGGCGACGTCGGCGAAGGTGCCGATCAATGGAACGTCGATCGTCAACTCGGACCTGGTGCTGGAGCTGAAAACGCTGCCGAAGACGATGATTATCGTTGGTGGCGGCGTGATTGGCGTTGAGTATGCGTGTATGTTCTCGGCGCTTGGAGTACGGGTGACGCTGATCGAGCGGCGGCCGCGGCTGCTCGAATTCGCCGACCAGGAGATTGTGGAAGCGCTGAGCTACCATCTGCGCGATGCGCGCGTGACGATGCGGCTGAACGAAGAGGTCGATACGGTGGAGGAGATGCCGGACGGCACGGTTGTGGCCAACCTGGAGTCGAAGAAGAAGCTACAGGGAGATACGCTGCTGTATGCCGTGGGCCGGCAAGGCAATGTGGATGAGCTCAATCTGGCGGCGGTCGGGGTGGACTCGGACTCGCGCGGGCGAATTCCGGTGGACAAGGATTTCCGCACCAAGCAGCCAAACATCTTCGCGGTGGGCGACGTAATCGGGTTTCCTTCGCTGGCGTCGGTTTCGATGGAGCAGGGCCGAATCGCTGGGGCGCGGGCCTTTGGGGACGAGACGATTCTGTCGAACCCGAGCTTTTACCCGTACGGGATCTGGACGATTCCGGAGATCAGTTTTCTGGGCAAGACCGAGGAGCAACTGACGGAAGAGGATGTTCCGTACGAGGTCGGCGTGGCGTACTACCGGGAGATCGCGCGCGGCCAAATTCGCGGCGATACGACCGGGAGGCTGAAGCTGATCTTCCACCGCGTGACGCACGCGCTACTTGGGATTCACATCATCGGCGAAGGTGCGAGCGAACTGGTGCACATCGGGCAGGCGGTAATGGCGCTCGGAGGAAAGCTCGACTACTTTGTGGATACTGTGTTCAACTATCCAACGCTCGCGGAATGTTATAAGGTTGCGGCGTTCAATGGATTGAACCGCGTAAGCAAGTTCGAGTAGAAATGCCTCTGCGCGGGTGAGGAGCCTGTGAGGGCGTTGCGGCAAAAGGCGGAGAACGAATGGCCAAGACGATAGGCGTAGTGCTTTCGGACCGGATTGCCGCAGGGTTGATTGTGGATCATGAAATCGTGGGCTCCCTGCGCTTTTATCCCAACAATGCGGATGACGAGTCCGGGTTGGTGGAGCTGCACACGGAAGGGCTGATCGAGGCGATCTGTGAGCAGGTGATGCTGACGGCAGGCGCGGACGGTTCCGGCCGTTCAGAGCTTACGGCGGTGGGTCTGGCCCTGCCAGGCCTGATTCGGAATGGTGTGGTGGAGGAGGCTCCGAATCTGCCGCAGCTTAAGGGCGCACGGATTGCGGAGCTGCTTTCGGCACAGCTGCAGGCGCATGGACTGACGGTGCCGGTCAATGTAGGCAATGACGCGGATGGCGTGGCTGCAGGACTGGCGGCGGCGCAGGGCAAGCTGGACTCGCTGATCCGGGTGTGGACGCTGGGCATTGGGATCGGGTACGGGCGGTATCCGTTTGCACCGGGTGTGTGGGAGGGCGGCCACACGGTGGTGACGCTGGACGATAAAGAGAAGTTCTGCGGCTGCGGCGGGCGCGGGCACATGGAAGGCATTATGGGGCATCGCGCGATGCGGCTGCGCTTTCTGGACATGGAGCCGGAAGAGGTCTTTGAAGAGGCCAGGAATCGCGATTCGAAGAGCAAGAATACGGAGCGCTGCCTGGACTTCGTGAAGCTGTGGCATAAGGCGCTGGCGGCAGGGACGGCGACTTCGATCCACATGGATGGGCCCGGGAAGTTTCTGCTGACCGGCTCCAATGTGCGCTTTGTCGAGCTTGCAATGCTGAAAGACTACATCAACCAGATGGTGAAGATGAGCCCGCTGCAGAGCTACACAATCGAGATCGTGGACGATCTTCCGGAAAACCGGGTGGTTGGCGCTGCGGTGATGGCGGAACTGGCGGTCGGCGGGCGATAAACGACTTGAACAAACAGGAGTCATCATCAAAAGACCTCGCTGGGACAACCCGGCGAGGTCTTTTGGTTAGGTGGAAGCAACGACTGTTTGCGATCAAGCGAAGCCGGCAGGCTGTGTCGCGAGATTGGCTGAGGTGGCAGGAGCGGAGCTTGGCGTTCCGGCAAATGCACCGTTGATGCCGAGCGGGAAAAAGCCTCCCTGGGTGAGGCCGGTGCCGCCGTAGGCAAGATAAAGAACCTGCGGTACGGAGCGAATTGCGGGAAGCCCATTGGAGATGTTGATAGGCAGGTACTGAGTCTGTGGACCTGTGGGAGGGGGTACGAGGTCAGCGCCGTCCAGCACGGGGCTGGGGATATTGAGGCGGGCAATCTGGGTGTGCAGAGTTCCGACGTGCAGGGACTCTGTGGCGAGAATGCGGGCCGCCGTCTGGATGACGATCGGTGTGGAGAGGAGGTACGCCGCGCCGCCGTAGGCCGAGACGCCGATATCCTCGAAGATGCGAGCGAGGGTGAGATAGTCGTTCTGGCTGCCAAAGCCGAGACCAAGCGCGTTGAGGTTGATGTTGGGCTTCGCGATGGCGAGGGTACCGAGGAAGGAACGAAGCAGGACGACGTGGGCGCGTTCGTCGGAGCCGATCTCCGCCGTGATGGGCGCAGTGAACACGAGGGAGTTGGCGAAGGTTACTTTGCTGCCGCCGATGGTAGTGCCGCCGTTGGGGCTATTGCTCCCGCTGGCGACGCCGGAGACGCCGATGCCGAACTGCTCGATGCCGTAGCCATACTGGCCATAGGTGTAGAACTCGGCTTCAAGGTACTCGAGGTTGAGCGCGAAGTTGAGGACGGCGAGCTCGGTGGCAGTGGGGCTGGAGGATTGAGCTTCTGCTTCGGAGGTGGCGAGGCCCATGGCGCCGACGGCAGCGGTGGCGACTCCAAGGGTTTTGAGGAACTTGCGGCGATTGGATGAGGCCGCGACGACTTCTTCGATGATGCGCTTCGACATAAAGCTCCTTGACGAGGTGTTAGCTCGTCGGTAAAGGCAGGTGAAGGATTGTGTTACGCGGTGCGACGCCGGCGTCCCAGCAGGGCGAGGGCGGGCGGAAGAACCAGAAGCAGGGTGGAGGGCTCCGGAGTGACGGCCGCATTGGTGATGGTTCCGGAGTAGACGTTGGTGGTTTGGGTGCAGCTGTTGTCGTTGTAGAACATGCCGCCCAAAACGCCGCAGTTGAAGCCGGTGATGGTTGGGTCATTCGGGTAGAACCCGGCAGCCAAGGTAGGGCCGACGGCGCTGTTGGGATACTCGGTGAGGTCCAGCAGGTAGCTTCCGGCGGTCAGCGTGTCGGTGAGGGTGACGTCCGCGGTGCCCGTGGTGAAGCCGCTGAAATCGATGACCACGCCGGTCGTTGCATTGAAGAGCGTAAGAACCGGCACGATGCCGCCGGCAGCAAAGGAGGTGGTCGTAAAGGTGTAGTTTTGCGGGGAAGTAACGGTAAATGGGTCGCTGAAGACGGAAGCGTCATTCAAAAAAGTTCCGGAGAAGGGAGTGGTAATGGCATGTGCCTGGGTCACGGCGGCGAAACCCAGCACGGCAAGTGCGATGCGAGAGGCATAGCGGCAGAGATTCATGAGGGTCTCCGAACGGCGAACAATAGGAGTTGGCGGAGGTGAGGCGGGAAACAGGGTTTCAGGTGAATCGAGGAGCGCCGGGGTGAGTCGTTCTATTTCGGTAGGCCTGCCGAGCGATCGTGGGCTACGGAAGGCGATCCAGAAGGTAAAAGATGAGCTGTGCAGGTTCCGAAAGGGACCAGAGTGTGACGATCTCTTTCTACTACGCCCGGAACAGAGTAGAAGTGCGTTGAGGCCGATTACAGGAGGAATGTCGTCCTGAGGCGAATTGTGCAATCCAGGATCGCCAGGTGTACGTTAAAGCGACATTGTCTGGGATGACGGGCTGTCGGGAGCCAGGAATGATTCGGGTGAGTACGTTAGCCGGCTAGAAGGAGGCGCGACTCTTGCCTATTCTGGCCCTCAAGCAGCCAAAGCAGCCGACGAAGAACGGCTCCTAATACGCCCCATCGCGGTTCACCACGGACTTGAACGTTGCGAACATCAGCCGGATGTCGCGGAACAGTGACCAGTGCTCGACGTAGTGACAGTCGAGCTTCACGCGCGCCTCATAGCTCAGCTTACTGCGGCCGGAGACCTGCCAGAGGCCGGTAACTCCGGGCTTCACGCGGCAGTAGAAGTCGAAGCGATCGGCGTACTTCTCCACCTCCGCGGCGACTATCGGCCGCGGACCGACCATGCTCATCTGGCCGAGGATGACGTTCCACGCCTGGGGAAGTTCGTCGAGCGAGTAGCGGCGGAGGAAGTTGCCAACCGGGGTGACGCGAGGGTCAAAGCGCAGTTTGTGGGTGCGGTTCCACTCCGTACGCGCCTTGGGGTGCCTGGCCAGGTACTGCTCAAGGACCTCGGATGAGTTGACACACATGGTGCGAAACTTCCACATGGAAAAGAAGGCACCGTCCCGGCAGATTCGCCGGTGCGAGAAGAAGACGGGTCCGGGCGAGGTAAAACGGACCATCGCGGCGACGATCAACAGGGCCGGCAAAAGTACCGGCAGACCGAGCAGCACGACCAGAATATCGAGAATGCGCTTGAACACCCGGTAGCGAAACAGGGTGGAGGGTTGCGTGCAGGTGCCCCGGTCATGCCGCGTGGCTCGTCCGCCGTGTGAGACGGCAGGGGGCTCGACGAAGTCGTGAACCAGGGCCTTGCTGGCAGCAGATTCCGTCAAGGGCGACTCGTGCAGATGAAGTTCATCAGGCATGCTCGGTCCCGCATCGACCCAAAACTTGAGTCAGCCATCCATCCTGTTTGCAGGAAAGTCTGTTTGGCTTGCGCTCCGGCACTGCACATGTACTTCTTCGTGTCATAGGTCAGACCATCCTCGGCTTGCTTGACTTGCCTGACGCCTCTTGATGAGCATCTGGGGCTAAAGTGTCTTTCGGCTTAGACGGGCAAAACTTGAGAGAAATAATTTGAGAGCGAGGCCAGCATATCGCAACAGTGTTTCTTTTGAACAGTTTACTCGCAGGGTAAGAGGCGCGGGCGCCTTCCTTGGCCTGGGGTGACAGGAAGTTCCCAAATCAGCATCATCGGCGGAATCTCCTCTCAGTTACCAACCCGGAACAAAGGAAAGGTTGCGCGCGACAGAGACAAGTCCGGGCGTGTTCTTAGAAACGTAGCAAGGAGGCTGTCATGAAGACGACAAACTGGAAAGCGGCGCTGGCAAAGATAGTTACGGTGGGTCTGGTTGCGGCAGCGACGGTCGCGGTTCCGTCGACGGCGGAGGCGCAGGTCTCGTTTGGCATTCGAGTAGGAGGGCCGGTGTACGGGACGCCACCTTATCGCAGGCCCATATATGTGGCTCCGGCTCCGGTGTATGTTGGGCCGGAGTATGGATATGGATACGCTGGCCGCGACTTTCATCGGCATGCGTGGGCGCGGCATGAGGGCTGGGAGTATCGCGAGCGCTGGGGCCGTTAGCGCTGAACGCAAAACAAGCGGGGAGCCTTTGGCTACTCTCCGTTTGCTTCTCGATCAGAGCGGTTGATAGTAGCGATTGGCGGGGTCGGCGCAGCCCAAGCACAAGATCTTGCCGTCGCGTTGGACCTCGCGGTCGTAGTTGATGCCTTCCCCACACAGGGCGCAGGTGATCCGGGGCGATTTGTAGCCGGGCAGCTCGCGTGGGGCGATCGGCGCCTGGACCCACTGCTCGGTGAACAGGTCGGCGTCGGACATCTCGCGATAGGCGTGCATCTGCTGCTGGTTCTTGTTTTCAATCTCCGGGTAAAGTTCCCGAGCACGCTCTTTTGAAGATTCGCGGGCGGCGAGTCGGACGGCTTTCCGGCTGGGAAGGTCGACGAAGGTGGCGGCCATCTTGCCCCAGTCCCGAATTTTGAGGGCTCGCTTGCCGAGACGGCAGCCGGTGACGACGGCGATCGCGTCCGTGGCGCAGCGGTCGATCTCGACGAAGGTCACGAGGCGCTTGCGATCCGCGCCCCTGGGATCAGTGATCTCCAGCCGTTTCAGGCCAAGCATGGCCATACGCACGCCGAGGATCTGGCCGGCGCAGAGGTGGCCGTGGGCGATCTCGGCTTCGTGCAGAAGCTGGGTGAAGTCGAGCGGCATCGGTTCAAGCTTACGCGAAAGTATGGCGAGTCATGGCTCGCCCGCCTCCTCGCCTTCTTCGACGAGCGAAGCTGTCCCAACTACGTCGAAGGTAATGGCCTCGCCGCCCGTGGGTTTGATGGAGACGCGCATGGGCAGGCGCTGCCATTCGGCCGGCGCACAGACGGGGATGAAGTGGTTGGGCTGCGGCCAGGGACCGATGGGCTTCGAGACGACAGCGCGTCGGCCCCCGATCTGGGCGACGATGGCGAAGAGGCCGCCTTTTCCGGTGGTGGAGGTTCCGCAATAGCCGGCGTAGTCGCGGAACCAGACGACATCCGAGATGGCGAAGTCGAAGTCCGGCAAGTGCAGCGCCGTAATGCGGCCCGTGACGCGGTCGACGAGGAGCCAGGGGCCAGGTTGCCAGACCCACTTCTGCTCGCGGTCGTTCGGCAGGGAATCGTTGAGGCGCATGGCGCGGCGAATGGCGAAGGTGCGATCGGTGACCTCGTGCATTTCGCCGGTGGTCCACTCGCGCTGACGCTCGTCGACGACAAGGGGCCGGACCTTGAGGGTGGTGGTGTCTTCGTTTTTCTCGTCGGGGGTGACGTCGGCGGGAGTGTAGGGCACCTTGCGGACGGCGCCGAGGGAGACGGCGTGCAGGCGGGGCGGATTGGCGAATTTTGGCGGCTTGGGCGGGGCTGGCTGCGCACGGGCAGTGGCCAGGGCCAGGACGAGGAGCGGAACGAGGCAGAGGATCTTCATGGGAAAGCGGTGCCACCTGTTCCCAAGGGGCAGCCGAAGGAACAGCGGTACACCTCTTCATCTTGATGGGCTCCGGCGGCCATGGTCCATCCCTCTTTGGCGGGACCGGCTACCGCGTTCGGGTCAGTGCGGGTAAATCGTCAACTTTTTCCCATGCCGACGCAGAACCCGCTTTCGGTCAAGTTACCTCCGTGGTTCGGGCTTCGAAACAAAGGCGAAGCTAGGGCGTATCGCTGGGATTCGAGAAAGCGCGGAGCGGGCCGAAGTAGTATCTTGGAGAAAGACGCCGCCCCCGCATCCAGAGCGTATACGACTTTTGGCTGCAGTTCGGGTCACACGCCTGGCGGCACAAATTTTAGGCAAGTAAAGGAAGGATTCGCACTATGTGGAAGCCCAATCAGCCCGGAAGCACGACGCCCCCAACCCCGGAACCGCAGCGTCCTGCGACACCCGCGCCGACCAGTTTTGAGCCGGCCCCGGCCACGCCCGCACGTCCCGCGGTTGCTGCGGGAAGTTCTGTTCCGTCGGTTACCGGGGAGCAAGCTACGATCGGCAAGTCGTTGATTGTGAAGGGAGAAGTGACCGGATCTGAATCTCTTTACATCGACGGCAAGGTAGAGGGCGCAATCACGCTGCCTGGCAATCGGGTCACGGTGGGACGGAATGGACAGGTGGCCGCGAACATTTCGGCGCGCGAGATTGTTGTCTTAGGCAAGGTGCGGGGCAACTGCCAGGCTTCGGACCGGGTCGACATTCGCAGCGAAGGATCGCTGACCGGCGACGTGATCGCCGCACGCATTTCGATTGAGGATGGCGCTTTCTTCAAGGGCGGCATCGACATTCGCAAGCCGGGCGCGGCAGAGGGCAAAAGCCTGGAGAAGGCTTCAGCGGCCGAGCCGATTGCCATCAACAGCTAAGACTTCTGCAGTACCGAAGAGAGAAAGATCCTTCCGCAACCCGGAAGGATCTTTTTGCGCGTTTGGCTTTTCTGGCAAAGGCAAGCGAAAGGAGTGTGGAGTGAGTCTGGATACCTCGACCGCAATATTCAGAGCTTCCTGCAACTGCGTTGGAGCATGCTGATACGAAGATGCTCGTACGCACACACGCAACTAGCTTAGAACTTGCGCCGTTGAGGAACATCGTCCCAGATCGCAGAGTTGACGACGCCATCATGCATAGGGAGAAGCGCGCGCTCTACCTCAACGAAGGGCTCGAGGCTTCTCTTCGCCCGAATAGCGCAAAGTTTTCTTCGGGACGACGCCGATCGCACGCTGAAAGGCTCGCATCTATCAGGCATGGCAGGTGAGGCGAAGCTGTGGTGGCGGGATGGCGTCATTTACCAGGTGTATCCGCGTTCGTTTCAGGATTCGAACGGCGACGGCGTAGGCGATCTCGAAGGCATTCGCTCGCGGCTGGGCTACCTGGTGGAACTTGGCGTGGACGCGGTGTGGGTGTCGCCGTTTTATCCGTCGCCGATGGCGGACTTCGGCTATGACGTGTCGAACTATACGGACGTAGACCCGATCTTCGGGACGTTGGCGGATTTCGACCGCCTGATCGCGGAGGTGCATGCGCGGGGGCTGAAGCTGATCCTGGATTTTGTGCCGAACCATACGTCGAACCAACATCCGTGGTTTCTGGAGTCGCGCAGCTCGCGAATCAACGCCAAGCGCGACTGGTATCTGTGGAGAGATCCGGCGCCGGGCGTGAACGGAGAGACGGGCGGCGTGCCGAACAACTGGATGTCGAACTTCGGTGGGCCCGGCTGGACGCTCGACGAGACGACCGGGCAGTACTACTATCACTCGTTTCTGACCGAGCAGCCGGACTTGAACTGGTGGAATTCGGAGGTGCGCGCGGCGGTCTATCAGGCGATGCGATTCTGGCTGGAGCGCGGGGTCGATGGGTTCCGGATGGATGTGATCTGGCTGCTGATCAAAGACAAGGAGTTTCGGAACAACCCACCCAACCCTGACTGGCACGGAGGTTCGTCGTTTGGGTCGGTGCTGCCGAAGTATACGGCGAATCAGCCGGAGACGCTTACGGTCGTCCACGAGATGCGGGCGCTGCTCGACGAGTATCCGGGGCGTGTGTTGATTGGCGAAATCTACCTGCCGATCGAGGAGCTGGTGACCTACTACGGCGGCCCTCGGCTTAAGGGCGCTCAGATGCCGTTCAACTTCCAGTTAATCCTGACCGCATGGCAGGCTCCGCTGATTGCGAAGCTGATCCAGCAGTACGAGGCGGCGCTGCCGGCGGGGGCGTGGCCGAACTGGGTGATGGGCAACCACGATCAGCACCGGATCGTGACCCGGATCGGTGCGGCGCAGGCGCGCGTGGCGGCGGTGCTTCTGCTGACCCTGCGCGGGACGCCAACGCTCTACAACGGCGACGAACTTGGCATGCCGGACGCGCGCATTGCTCCGGACGATGTGCAGGATCCGGCAGAGAAGAATCAGCCGGGGCTGGGCCTGGGACGCGACCCGGAGCGCTCGCCAATGCTTTGGGAGAACCACGAGAACGCAGGCTTCACGGCGCCGGGAGTGAAGAGCTGGCTGCCGCTGGTGTGGGACTGGCCGGGCTTTACGGTCGAGACGGAGACGGCCGACGCGGGCACGATGCTGAAGCTCTACCGCGAGCTGCTGAAGCTGCGGCGGGCCTGGCCTGCGCTCCATGCGGGAGCGGTGAGTGATGTGTATGAAGGCAGCGAGGTGCTGCACTATGTGCGCAGCCTAGGCAGCGAGCGGCTGCAGATTCACCTGAACCTGACGGGGAGTCCGCAGTGGAGCCCATCGATGGAGGGGCAGGTGCTGATTTCCTCCGGGCTGGACCGCGGAGGCGAGGCGGTCCGGAATGGATTGCAGCTGCGTGGAAACGAGGCCCTGGTCGTCGAGGTTTCTTAGCGGATCGCAGGTCCGTTTTACGTAGAGTCTGCATTTCGCGACTGCCGGAGGTATTCTAGGTCTGTAGCTTCGTTTCAGGATTTCGATCGACGGTTGTCCTGAACGAGCCGGTAAAGCAACGGCCGCACCAGGTGTCGGCGAGGATGTGAACTATGTGGATTGTCAGGCTTGCGCTCAACCGGCCCTATACGTTCATCGTTCTCGCGATCCTCATCCTGATTGCCGCGCCGGTAGTTATCTTCAGAACGCCGACGGACATTTTTCCCAACATTGATATTCCGGTGATCTCGGTGGCTTGGCAGTATACGGGGCTGGCACCCGAGGAGCTCGAAGGCCGGCTGACGACGCCGTACGAGAAGGTGTTGACGACGCTGGTGGATAACATCCAGCACACCGAGTCGACCACGCTGCGCGGCGAGGTAATCGTGAAGGTGTACCTGCAGCCGGGGGCGTCGCTCGATACGGCCAACGCGCAGGTCTCGTCGGCCTCCGAGTTCATCCTGCACTCGCTTCCCCCGGGAACGCTGGCTCCGCAGATTATCGACTTCTCCGCGTCTACCGTGCCGATTTTGCAGATCGGCCTCTCCGGCAACGGGCTGAGCGAGCAGCAGCTGAACGATCTGGGACTGAACTTTGTGCGCTCGCAGCTGGTTACAGTGCCGGGAGCGGTGGTCCCGAACGTCTATGGCGGCCGGCAGCGTTCGATCATGGTCAATCTCGACCCCTCGCAGCTGCAGGCCAAGGGACTTTCGCCTTCGGACGTGCTGAGTGCGCTCGCCGCGCAAAATGTCGTGCAGCCGGGGGGCACGGCGAAGATCGGGCAGACGGAGTACGACGTGCTGGTGAACTCATCACCCTCGACGATCGCTGGGCTGAACAACATCCCGATTCGTTCCGTCGGTGGAACCATCGTTTATCTTCGCGACGTGGCGACGGTGGCGGATGGCTCGATTCCGCAGACTAACATCGTTCGCCAGGACGGCCAGCGCGCGGTGCTGGTCGTGATCCTGAAGTCGGGCACGGCGTCGACGTTGTCGGTGGTGAGTGGCATACGGGCGCTGCTGCCGCGCGTCGCGCTGACCGTGCCGTCGAACCTGGTGATGAAGCCGCTGGCCGATCAGGCGGTGTTCGTGCGGGCTTCGGTGCAGGGCGTGATCCGCGAGGCGCTGATTGCGGCCTGCCTGACCGGGCTGATGATCCTGCTGTTTCTGGGAAGCTGGCGCGCAACGATCATTATTGCGGTCTCGATTCCGCTGTCGATTCTGGTGTCGGTGATCGTGCTGGGGCTGATCGGCCAGACGATCAACATCATGACGCTGGGCGGTCTGGCGCTGGCGGTCGGCATCCTGGTGGACGATGCGACGGTGGAGATCGAGAACACGACGCGCTATCTCGAGGAGGGGCTGCCACTGCGAGAGGCGATTCTTGAGGGTGCGGCGCAGATTGCGGTGCCGGCGCTGGTATCGACGCTGTGCATCTGCATTGTGTTTTTGCCGATGTTTTTTCTCTCGGGCGTCTCGCGCTTCCTGTTCGTGCCGTTGGCGGAGGCGGTGGTGTTCGCGATGCTGGCGTCGTACATGCTCTCGCGCACGCTGGTGCCGACCATGGCGATGTACCTGTTGAAGCCGCACGATGCGCATGCGGCTCCTTCGCAGAATGTGTTCGGACAATTCCAGCGCTGGTTTGAGTTTCACTTCGAGAATGTGCGCGCGGGCTATCAGAATCAGCTGGCGCGCCTGGTCGGGTTGCGGAAGCTGTTCGTACCGATCTTTCTGCTGGGCTGCCTGACGATGACACTGCTGATTCCGTTCCTGGGACAGAACTTCTTCCCGTCGAGCGACTCAGGCTCCCTGCTGCTGCATGTGCGCGCTCCGAGCGGAACGCGCATCGAGGAGACGGCCAAGCTGTGCGACGAGGTAGAGTCGAAGATTCGGCAGGTGATTCCGAAAGCCGAGGTCGACAACATTCTGGACAACATCGGGCTGCCCTACTCGACCTTGAACCTGCAGCATGCAACGTCGGGGCTATTTGGCCTGGGCGATGCGGACATCCTGATCTCGCTCAAGGAAGACCATCATTCCTCCGCGGATTACATTGCGAAACTGCGCCGGATTTTGCCGAACGCGTTTCCCGGCAACATCTTTTATTTCCTGCCGTCGGACATCGTGACGCAGATCCTGAACTTTGGGCTGCCGGCACCGATCGATGTGCAGTTTGAAGGAACGGACATTGCTGGCAATCGCAAGGTGGCTAACGAGGTTCTTGCCGACTTGCACAAGATTCCCGGGCTGGTCGATCTGCGCATTCAGCAGCCGGACGACTATCCGGCGCTAAGCCTGGACGTGGACCGGACCAAGGCGCAGCAGGGCGGGTATAAGTTCCAGGACATCGGCGGATCGCTCGTGAACATCCTGAGCGGAAGTACGCAGCAGGCGCCGGAGTTTTACCTGAACCCGAAGAACGGAGTAACTTACCCGCTCGTGGTGCAGGCCCCGCAGTACACGGTCGAATCGCTGAACGATCTGCGCAATATTCCGCTGTCTTCAAGTACCGCGGTCAAACCGGAGATCCTGGCCGATGTCGCCAGCCTCTCACGCACCACCGAGATGCCGGTCGTAAGCCACTACAATATCCGCCGGGTGCTGGACATTTACGGCAATACTCAGGGGCGGGATCTTGGCTCGGTCAGCCGGGCGATCGACAAGATCGTCGCGGCGCACACCAAGGAGCTTCCGCGTGGCAGCTTTCTGCGGGTGCGTGGGCAGGTGGAGACGATGAACGCCTCGTACATCGGGCTGATTGGCGGCCTGTTCTTCTCGATCGTGCTGGTATATCTGCTGATCGTGGTGAACTTTCAGTCGTGGCTGGATCCGTTCATCATCATCACGGCTCTGCCGGCGGCCCTGGCGGGAATTATTCTTTTCCTATTCGTCACGGGAACGACGCTTTCGGTGCCCGCGCTGATGGGTGCCATCATGTGCATGGGCGTGGCGACCGCGAATTCGATTCTGATGGTTTCGTTTGCCACGACGCGGCTGGCTGAGCACGGCGATGCGCTGCGGGCGGCAGTGGAGGCTGGCGGTACGCGTTTCCGGCCGGTGGTGATGACCGCACTCGCGATGATCATCGGTATGGTGCCGATGGCGCTGGGTCTGGGCGATGGCGGCGAGCAGAACGCTCCGCTGGGCCGCGCGGTGATCGGCGGATTGAGTATGGCGACCTTCGCCACGCTGGTGTTTGTGCCGACGGTGTTTGCGCTGCTCCACGGCGCGTCAAGGAAGCATAAGGATGTCAGCGGCGTCGAATCGCACGCATTGGATGCAGACCACCAGATGGCTGCCGGAGACTAGGACTATGAGTCAAGGGAACACAACGGCGCCTGCAGAACCCATTGCTTCAGGCGGCCACGGGTACAACGATGCGATGACCGATCCCTCGAGCGAGTCGCCGGCCGAACATGCGGCTGCGTCGACCAACGCGGCGCTGGCCGACGCGGCTGCGAAACCCGGGTTTGGGCGCGGTTTCTGGATTGGGCTGCTGATCTTTGGGCTGGTGCTTGCGGGCGTGATCGTCTATGGAATTCACACGCGTGCTGCCGCTGACCAGGACCTCAAAGTTGAGAACAAACAGGAAGCAGTGCCGGAGGTAAAGATCGTCCATCCCGCCGGACAGGGCGCCTCTGGAACGCTGGCGCTGCCAGGCAGCACGCAGGCCTTTGTGGATACGCCGATCTTCTCGCGCACTAACGGCTATCTGAAGAAGTGGTTCTTCGACATTGGGGCGCGGGTGCGCAAGGGTCAGCTGATGGCCACGATTGAAACGCCGGAGCTCGACCAGCAGCTGCAGGTGGCGCAGGCGGATCTGAAGAGCGCGCAGGCGAATCTCGATCTGGCCAACATCACCAGCGCGCGCTACCAGAATCTGCTGAAGTCGAACTCGGTGTCCAAGCAGGAGACGGACCAGGCGATGGGCGATGCGGCAGCCAAGCAGGCGGCGGTTGAGGCCTCGATGGCGAACGTGCGCAGGCTGCAGCAGCTGCAGGGCTTTGAGAATGTCTACGCGCCGTTCGACGGCGTGGTGACGGCGCGCAACACCGACATCGGCGACCTGATCTCTGGAGGCTCGGCAAATGCGAGCACGGCGCGGCAGCTGTTTCATCTCGCGTCGATCAACGAGCTGCGCGTGTTCGTTTCAGTGCCGGAGGTGTACACGACCGTGGTGCGCGATGGCGGCACGGCGACGCTGACGCTCGATGAGTATCCGGGCCAGACCTTTACGGGAAAGATCACGCGGAACTCGAGCGCGATCGATCCGGCCTCGCGCACGCTGAATGTTGAGGTGGACGTGCCGAATCCCAACGACAAGCTGCTGCCGGGAGCGTATGCCATGGTGCACTTCAAGGTGCCGGCGGGGGCGTCGAACATGACGCTGCCCTCGAACACGCTGATCTTCCGGGCGCAGGGCATGCAGGTGGCCGTGGTGCGCGACGGCAAGGTGCATCTGGAGCCAGTGAAGATCTCGCAGGATCATGGCGCGACGGTGGACATTGCCTCCGGCCTCAGTGCGAACGACAACGTCATCGTCGACCCATCTGACTCGATCACCAGCGGGCAGGCGGTCAAGATCAAAGCAGCCGGAGCCGGACTATGAGCGTGGTTCGTCCCGCGGCAACGCTGCTGGCGATGGGTGTGCTGAGCGGCTGCATGGTGGGTCCGAAGTACGTGAAGCCAACCGTGCCGGCATACCAGGCGCCGCCGGTGACCGCCGACAAATCCGAGACACCGTACAAGGAAGCGGACCCCAACTGGCACCCTGCGACTCCAGAGGACTCGGCGATCCGTGGCGCGTGGTGGGAGGTGTTCCAGGTGCCGGAGTTGAACCTGCTGGAGGTGAAAGCGGGCATCCAGAATCAATCGCTGAAGTCCTATGCGGCTCGTTATCTGGAGGCGCAGGCGCAGATCGGGATCAACCGTGCGGCGCTGCTGCCGACGATCGGGACGCAGGCGCTGGCGCAGGGGGTTCGCTACTCTCAGGGAAGACCTTACTTCACAGGATCGAACGTCGGTTCAGGTGTTTCGGATATTCAGCTGCCGCTGACGCTGACTTACGAGGCCGACTTCTGGGGACGCATCCGGCGCACGATCAATATTGCCAAGGAAGAGACGCAGGCCAGCGCGGCTGACCTCGAAACGGCGCAGCTCTCCGTGCAATCGGAGCTGGCGGTGGACTACTTCGAGCTGCGCACGGACGATGCGCAAGCCAAGCTGCTCGAGGACACGGTGAAGGACTACCAGGAGGCGTTGCGCATCACGACCAATCGCTTTGAGGGCGGCGTCTCGAATGAGTCCGATGTGTTTCAGGCTAAAACGCAGTTGCAAGCCGCGATCGTGCAGCAGCAGGACATCGCCGTGCAGCGCGCGCAGTATGAACATGCGATTGCCATTCTGATCGGGCAGCCGCCAAACAGTTTTTCTTTGCCAGTCGCTGCGCTGAGTTCCAAGCCGCCAAGCATTCCTCCGAGTCTGCCTTCCCAGCTGCTCGAACGGCGGCCGGATGTCGCCGCGGCCGAGCGACGCACTGCTGAGGCGAACGAGCAGATTGGCATCGCCCGCGCAGCCTACTTTCCGACGGTTGGCCTCTCTGCAGCGTTCGGCTTTGAGTCGGGTACGCTGGCCAATTTCTTCTCGGCATCGAATCTGGTATATGCCATTGGACCCACGTTGAACTACAACATCTTCGACGCGGGCCTTCGCCGCAACCAGTCGAGGCTAGCCGTAGCTACCTTCCAGCAGACCTCGGCGGACTACCGGCAGACGGTGCTGACCGCGTTCCAGCAGGTGGAGGATAACCTGGTCGCGCTACGCATTCTGGCTCAGGAAGCCGAGCAGCAGCGAAAGGCGACCGAGGCGGCGCAAGGCGCGCAGAAGATCTTCGACAACCGCTACGTGGGCGGCTTGGACACGTATTTGCAGGTGGTGACGGCGCAGAATACAGCGCTGGCCAACGAGCGCAACGACATCGACATTATGCGGAGGCGCATGGATGCTTCGGTGCTGCTGATCAAGGCGCTGGGCGGCGGCTGGTCGACGAACAACCTGCCAAAGTTCAATTAGGGCTGAAGCTAGATTTCTTCCTTGATTGCGGCCGCTCAGGCTAGATCTCGCAGAGAAGTGGAACATGTACTCATTCAGCTCCGCTGTTGCTCTGATCGCATCACTCACGGCTACACTTTTTTGCGTTGTCTCCGGGACGGCATTATTTTATCTTGGATTTGCGGCGTTTACTGTGCTCAGTGCTGGGATAGCGCTTAGTCGATCAAATGCAAGGTCTGGGCTCAAACTATCTGCACTAGGAACAGGTATGAATGCTTTACTAGTCCTGATTGCGATAGCAGAACTGATATATGTAATCCCATTTCGAGATCAGCCGGTGGAGGTATTGTTCCTGATAGTGCCTTTGGCCTACCTCGGAGTTTTTGTAGTCCACTTACTCGTGATTCGCAAAAAGCTCAATGATTTTAGCAATTCAGAGCTCTTGGGAACACGCAAGCGTCTATGAGCTATAGCTTTATCTCACAGTTGAGTGGAGCTTAGGCTGTCATAGCTTCAACTACGCCGGACCGCGTTTGTGCGGGTGTACTGGCTCAAAACTCACGGCAAAGGACCTTCGCATGCTGGTCTTTTCTTCTCACCGCAGATCGTTCGTGTTTGCTCTCTTGGCGTTGCTCACGCCCTGCGTGATCTATGCGCAGGAAGCCCCAGCGATAGGCCCTGGGCCTTCAATCCAGGCTGCCGCGCCGCCGCCCGCAACGGACACGCCAGTGCAGCCTCCTGCTTCCAATTACGACAAGACCCTCTTTCTGAAGCCGATCCCCACGGCGCAGCTTGCTTTTATCGCACAGTACGATGGCGCGCCCGCGAGCGATCTGTATCGCGACAAGCAGTTTCGTAAGCTGGTGCACAGCGCGCTGCCGGATTGCATGTTTCACTACGGCAGGGATGTGCCGCTGCCAGATGCCATGGATGCGGCGCTGGAGTCGTCCGGTGCGCCCATCCAGGTGCGCGAGAATCGATACGTCCGGCTCGCGGGCCGAACTCCCGTCTATCCTGGGCTGCAGGGACATGCGTTTGTGTGGCTCGATCTTCAGGACGGGCTTGTGCTGGCCGGCTTCTACTTTCATCCAAACAACGGTGAACCGACCCCGGCGCTGAACATCTTCTCGCGCCAGATCAAAGAGGATGCGCTGGGTTTGAGCCAGCTGCCGCCGGCGTTTGCGCCCGATCTGGCGAAGTGGTCCTATGACGCCGGCGTTCCGCCCATCACGTATCGCTATTTCATCACTGGCTCCAACAAGAAGATATTGCTTGAGCACGATGAAGACTTCTGTTTGCTGCCGGATGGAACCCGCGTGCCGCCGGAGAGCGGCTGTGAACAGACGGCGGCGGAGGCGGCGGACCTCGACATGAATGCCGCGTACTATCTCGACCAGGTGCACCATGCGACCAACGCGACTGCCTGGATGATTCAAGGCGGCGATGAGGTTGCGTTCCTGGATCTGCGTGAGCGATCCTGCCGCCTGGGTCCTGACCCTCTGGGTTGTCGCCTTCATCTGACACGCGAGCACATTCACGTCCTCACGCGACATCCGGTAGCGCGTCCCGTCCGTCGCTGAATGCGCGGTGCGGCGTACGTTTGGGTCTTAGTGGTTGTAGGTTTGGGAACTCCGTGAAAGGATCGGACGTATCTCGAAAAGAGACATGGTTCGTGGCCTTGGCGGATCTGTCCAGGAGTTCTTGATGCACTATCAACTTTCCCGGAATGGCCAAAGCTATGGCCCGTACACGTTTGCTGACTTACAGCGTTATCTGGCAAGCGGCAACGTGCTGCCAACGGATTTGGTGAAGAACGATGACATGCCGGAGTGGGTTCCGGTCTCGCAGGTGCTGGCGGGGGCGCCTGCTCCGGTGCCGGAGACGGCCGCGCTCCCGAACGCCGGGTATGCAAACCCGGTATATGCTCCTGCGGGCGCGCCGGCAATGGCGGCTTCGGAGTATCCGGACGCGCCAAACCTGCACTGGGGGCTGGTGCTGCTGTTTGGTCTGCTGACGGGCACGCTGTTCATGTACGTGTGGAACCTGGTGATCGCGATCTGGCTGAAACGCGTGCAGCCGAACGCGTCGTCGCTGTTCTACTACATCGGGTTCGGGGTGCTGACGCTCATTCAGTTAGGGGTGGCGATCCCCTATACGCTGCATGCGGTTATGTCTCCCGGCGTGCATATGGCTTACAACCCGGTGGGCGGCATCGTTGGGCTGATCGCCTGGGTGGTGAAGCTGATTGCACGGTTCAGCCAGCGTGCGTCCCTTGAGGAGCACTTCAACACCGCGGAGCCGGTTGGATTGCGGCTGAGCGCGGCGATGACCTTCTTTTTCGGGGGCCTGTACTTTCAATATCACCTGAACCGCATCAACGCGATGAAGCAGGCTGCCCGCTATGGAGCGCCGAGGGCGTACTGAAGTGCATTGGCTAGGTCGCTCCCCCCACCCCTAACAAAAGTGTGCAAAGTATTCAAAGCATTTGGCTTAGAGGTGGACTGGAAGGTACGGATGGTCTAGGTGAAGGCAAACAGCCTCGGAGAGCAAAGGCTCTCCGGGGCTGCTGTTTGTCAAGTGATGCGGGTTCGATTTAGAAGATGAAGCGGCCGAGCAGCTGGAGCTGGCGGGCGCCGTAGATGATGTTGGAGGTTGAGGAGGGAGTCATGAACTGGGCTGTCGAGGCGCTCAGTGGCCCGAGGCAGCCTACGTTGCTGGTGGGATTGCCGGCGACCGCGGCTGGGCAGCTGCCGCTTCCGGGAGCGGTATAGGCGACCAGTGCGGTGTTGACCGAGAGGATGTTGCGGTGATTGACAACGTTGAAGGCTTCGGCGGCGACCTCGAAGTGGTAGCGCTCGAAGACGGGGAACTCGCGCGAGACGCGGGCGTCGAGGTTGTGCACACCGGGCCCCTTGAAGGCGTTGCGGCGGGCGATGAAGTCCGGCACACGGGCACCCGGGCCGGAGGTGAAGGCGGCGTTCGAGACGCCGGCGTCCGAGGTGAGATTGCCGAGATTGCCGCCGGTGAGATAGGTGATGGAGCCGTTGATGGTGGCGGTGACCGGCTCGCCATCCTGCGCGGTGTAGGTGCCGGAGAGCTGCCAGCCGTTGGCGGCGTAGGCGGCAAACTTGTTACCGATGGGAAGGTGGGATTGAGCGACCAGGGTAACGATGGTGCGGTTGCGGATGTCGAGGTCGGAGCGGGAGTACTCATCGTTGATGCCGTTGCGACCGCTGAGCCGGAAGGGGTTGAGCGGAGCGTCGGTTCCGTTGAAGGTTCCGTTGGTGCCGTAGGTTTGGCCGTTGTCGAGCGCCTTGGCCCAGGTGTGATTTGCAAGCAACTCTACGCCGTGGCCTAGCGGCTTGTGCACGGTGACGACGAGCGAGTTATACCAGGAGTCGAGGACCGAGAGGCCGGTGGCGACGGTGCCGGTCGAGGTGTAGAGCCGGTTGGTATAGATGGCCTGGTTGAAGGGGGTGACGGCGCCCGTGGCTGGGTTGGTGTACTGGTAGGTGTGGCTGGTGGTGACCGAGTTGGGGTCTACGTTGGTATCGACATAGACCGGCAAATGCGTAGCGCGGTTCCCGACGTAGCCGACGGTGAGGGTGGAGCGAAGCGGGATTTGCTGCTCGACCGAGAAGTCCCAGGATTGCGAGAGGGGGTTGGTGAAGCTAGGGTCAAGGCCACGGACGGTAATGGTGCCGGTGGGGATAGCGGCGAGCCCGGTGGGGGTAATCGCGGCTCCGGTGACAGGGTTGACGGGTACCGGTCCGGGTGGAGGATAAATTGGGACGCCGCCGACAGGGGCGTACGCGACATAGGCGCCGTTATTAGCATAGGTGGCATTGCACTGGACACCAGCGGTGCAGGCGGCGGTGGAGTAAGCGGTATTGGCAGTCGACGCGTTAACCGGACCATACTGCTTCTGGTAAACGCCGTTTTCACGACGGATGGTGTAGTAAGAGGAGTTCGAGATCTGGCCGTAGAAGAAGCCATAGCCCCCGCGGAAGACGGTTCCAGGGTTGGGGTTGAAGTTGAAGCCAAAACGCGGCTGAACCATATGCAGATCGGGGTTGATCTGGGATGTGGCATTGAAGGCTACGGGATTTGTGGTGTTAGGCAGGTCCGGACCGGGTACGAGCTGGACGTCATAGCGAGCACCGAGCGAGAGCAGCAGCTTGGGAGTCGCTTTCCACTGGTCTTCGACAAAGAAGTCGATGTTCTGGTTCCAGAAGTCGTCGGCGCCTACGCCAGTGAGCTGGTCGACGGTTTGTGAGAAGGAGTTGTAATGACGTACGGTGGGTGCACCGCCGGCGGTGGTTGTGGTGGGATTGACGCCGTAGGCATCCTGCACGAAGTTGGCGAAGTTGATCTCGGCGCTGGCGTTCGAGTAGGTAAAGCTGCCGTCGCCGCCAAACAGGTTGGCGATCTGCTCGTGGATGAAGTTCAGATCGAAGCCGACTTTGAGGGTGTGGCGGCCGAGCGAGGTGGAATAGATGTCGGTGGCCTGCCAGCGGTGCTCATCTGGGAACTTTCCGCGGGGCAGCGCGGAGGTTTCGCCGAAGGAGACGAGGTTGGTAAGGCTATTGAAGGGACCACCGGTGTTGGTGGTGTCGGTTTCGAGGTCGCGTCCCCACTGGAAGTGGACCACGTTGGCGGCCCGGGCGGAGAGGGCGGTTTCGGCGTTGGCGATCAGGATGCGCTCGTGAAAGTCGGCGGTGCCGTTGTTGCCGATACCGCCGTTATTGACGGTGACGCTGCCGTTGTAGCCGTTGGGCTGGTGGAAGTCCTGCCAGAGGAACTCGGCGGAGAGGTGAGTTTTGGGGTTGAGCTGGTAGTCGAGCCGGGGAAAGAAGATGTCCTGCTTGACGTTGCGCTGGAAGGCTCCGAGCTGGCCCTGGACGGCGGCAACGGCTGCGTTGCACTGGGCGACAGAAATGTTGGGAATGGTGGTGGGATAGTTGACCGGTGTTACCTTGCCGCCGATGGTAACGGTATCCATCAATGGTGTGGGCCCTCCGTTGCAGAGGCGGGCAAGGTTGGCGACCTGGTTGGTGGCGCTATTAAAGGTGGAGGTGTAGACGATGGGGTTGACTTTGCGGTAGCCGTCGTAGGCGAAGTGCCAAAAGAGCCGGTCGTTGATGAACTTGCCGCCGGCAGAGATGCCGTACTGGTGCTGCACCTTGACGGGCTGGGTGAGGAAGGTCTGCTGGGCGACAGGAGTAGTGGCGCTTTTTCCCTGGAACTTGTTGTAGGGGTCGAGGGCGTTCCAGCCTGGGGTGCGGTAGTACTCGTAGACGTCGCCGTGGAACTGGTTTCCTCCCGATTTGGTAATGGCGTTGATGATGCCGCCGGCGGCTCCGCCGAGCTCGGCCGAGTAGCCGGTGGCGGAGGACTCGAACTCGCGGATGGCGTCGACCGGGAAGACGTAAGGCGCGCCGATGGAGCGGCCGCGGGCCTCTGAGAAGAACTGTTGATTGTTGTTGGCGCCGTCTACGATGTTGGAGTTGTAGACGCCGGAGATGCCGCGATAGCCGATCAGGCCGGTGTTTCCGTCAGGGATGACGTTGGGCGTGAGGAGCACGAAGCTCTCGAAGCGGCGGCTGTTGACGGGGACGTTTGAGACGATTTCCTGGTCGACGACCTGGGATTGTTCAACCTTTTCTGTGTCGATGAGGGGAACTTCCGAGTTGACGGTCACGTCGGTGGTGACGCTGGCCGCGGGCAGCGTGGCATCGACGGTGACAGGCGCGCCGACGGTGACGGGAACGTCTTTGCGGTCTACCTTGCCGAACGAGCCTCCGCCCACGATGACTTCATAGGATCCGGGCTGGAGAAATGTTACGGAGTAGTGGCCTGCGGAATCGGTGGTGAGGGTGCGGGAGGCGCCGGTTTGGGTGTCCGTGATGACGACTGTGGCGCCGGGAACGACGGCCCCAGAGGCGTCGCGCACAACGCCATCAATGCCGCCGAGAGCGGCGGTCTGGGCAGAGGCGGGGAGCGTAGCCGCAGCGAGCAGGGCGGCGGTGAGGAAGGCTTGGGTGCGGGGGAAAGCGGGCATGAATCTCTGGTCTCCTTGGAACAGCCGCCGTAAAGGGGCGGAAAAGTGGGTGAGCCGATCGCCTGTGGTGCTCCGGTGCGTTTCGTGGACGCTTACGGTATGGGATCGGTCTGATTTTGCTATTGCCATCATCTTCGCCGATAGCGGGCTTTGTGGGAAGTAAATTTCTGGAGAAGGTTGCCCGGAGGTAACGTTTTGGGGAGAAACAAGCACAGAAGACGCGAAGGTGCGCAGAGGTGCAGAGAAATCAGTGTGGCGGTCGTTACCTGGTGGGTTCGAGGGGCTTGCGGGCGAAGAAGTAGAGGCTGAAGGCGAGGAGGGCGAACATGAGGATGCTGACCCAGTCGCGGTAGAGGGGGTTGTGCGGGGTGAAGCGGGGGATGGAGCGCTCCGTGGCGGCCTCGTACAGCTTGATGACGACTCCGAGAAGACCGACGATGCCGCCGGCGGCGATAAGGCCGGAAGCATAGAGGCTGCCGGGGGAGACTTCGGATTCGAGGTCGAGCGAGGGGGTGACGGCGGTTGGGACAGGGAGCCCGTTGGCGGGGTCGAGGTGGTCGGGGTTGGTGGGATCGAAGGTGGGGTGGCGGAGGTGGAAGGCGGGGCGGTCGGTGTGCCAGAGGGCGAGCGAGGCCTGGTAGCCAGCGGCGGCCTGGCGCGCGTGGTGGTGGAGGAGGGCGCGGTCGACCATCCAGCGCATGACGCCGCCGACGAAGATGGCGAGGGTGGTGGCAATGGAGAGATAGGCGCCGACGGCGAAGGTGAGGGAACGGACGCCGAGGAGCTCGACGGCGAGGACGAGGGCGACGCCGAGTAGGACGAGACCCCAGGGGAGCTTGCGGGTGAGGATGCCGTTGATGACGGTGGCCATGAGCTTGCCCTGGGGGGCGGCGGCTTTTTCGCTGCCGATGCCCTGGGTCCACTGGATGACGATCTGGTGGGTGGCGGGGTCAAGGAGGTACTTGCCGTCGGCGAGGGAGGTGGAGCCGATGGCGTTGAGGAGGGTGTAGCGGTGGGCGTCGGTGAGGGTTTGGTGGGTGCCGTCTTTGGCGGTGAGCTGGATGTGGTCGCGGGGGAAGGGGCCTTTGTCCTGGACACCGTCGGCGAGCAGGGCGGAGGTGAAGGGGATGGGCGTGGGGAGGCGAGTGTACGATTCTAGGCCACTATTCATGGCATTGAGAGTGGCGCCGATAGAGAAGACAGAGATGATGACGCCGGCCATGACCGCGGCCTGCTGCTTACAGGGGGTGGCGCCGATGAGGTAACCAGTTTTGAGGTCCTGGGAGGTGTCGCCGGCGTTGGCGGCGGCGATGCAGACGATGCCGCCGATGGTGATGGCGAGGGCTCCGAAGGCGGGGGCGGTCCAGCCCTTGACGAGGAAGATGGCGGAGGTCGCCATGAGGGTGGCGATGGTCATGCCGGAGACGGGCGAGGCGCTGGAGCCGACGATGCCGACGATGCGGGCGGAGACGGTGACGAAGAGGAAGCCGAAGAGGAGGACGAGGACGGCGGCGGCGAGGTTGGCCAGGAAGCCAACCTGGGCTCCGGGGACGGGATGGAGGGTGAGGAAGGCGACGAGGAGAAGGAGCAGGAGGAGGGATCCGCCGAGGACGAAGGAGAGGGGGAGGTCGTGGGCGGTGCGGACCGGGCGGGCGGAAGATTCATTCGGTTTTGATGCGGGGTTGCGGCCGGCGCGTATGCTGCGGGCGCCTTCGGCCAGGGCACTGAGGATGGTTGGGGCGGTGCGGACGAGGGTGATGAGGCCGGCGGCGGCGACGGCTCCAGCGCCCATGGGGCGGACGTAGGTGCGCCAGAGGGAGGAGGGGTCCATCGAGGCAATGGGGGAGGTGCCGGGGTAGATGGGGGTGGCGAGGTGCGCGCCGAAGAAGTAGATGGCGGGCATGAGGACGAACCAGGAGAAGATGCCGCCGGCAAGCATGATAGCGGAGACGCGGAGGCCGATGATGTAGCCGACGCCGAGGTATTCGGGGGTGCAGTCGGCGCGGAGGGCGGCGCCTTTAAGGACGTGCTGCGGGCCGCCGAAGTCGGGTTCGAAGTTGGGCTGGGCGGGCCAGAGGGCAAGAAGGTTGTCGTTTTGGAAGAGGGTGTAGAGGGCGCCGAAGCCGAGGCCGAGGAAGACGCGGGAGGCGAAGGAGCCGCCGCGCTCGCCGGCCATCAGCACGTCGGCGCAGGCTGTGCCTTCGGGGTAGATGAGGGTGCCGTGTTCCTCGACGATGAGTTGGCGGCGGAGGGGGATCATGAACAGAACGCCGAGCCAGCCGCCGAAGAGGGCCAGGGCGAAGATGCGGGTGGACTCCAGGTCAAAGCCTAAAAAGATAAGGGCGGGGAGGGTGAAGATGACGCCGGAGGCGATGGATTGGCCGGCGTTGCCAATGGTCTGGACGATGTTGTTTTCGAGGATCGACGCTTTGCCGAAGGCGCGGAGGATGGAGATGGAGAGCACGGAGATGGGGATGGAGGCGGCGACTGTAAGCCCGGCGCGCAGGCCGACGTAGACGGTGACTGCGCCAAAAAGGACGGAGAAAACGGCTCCGAGGAGGAGCGCGCGGAGGGTGAACTCGGGGCGGGAGTCCGAGGCGGCAACGAAGGGTTGGAAGGAGGGGCTGGGCATGAAGTGTAAGGGGTTCTCCGGCGCGGGCTTGGATGGGAGTGTACCAGCGGGCGAGCGGGGCATTGACGCAGGAGGACACGGCGGGCTTATACTTGCAGCCATGGCGCGGTCGGACCGACCTGGAGCGCCATCGAGTGAGGTGTGTTTTCAGCGAACCCCTGCATCGGCTTACGCCCCCGCAGACGCTCGCACCTGAACCAGCAGGTACCCCCGGTTGGGGAGCACACCGGGAGGCGGACCGCTGGCGCGCGGTCACAAACGTCTTTCGAGTTCCGGCAGAAGCGGTCCGAACTCTGCTGAACGACGGCGTAACGACCTGCTTTCCTGCCGATTGCGCGTGCTGTGGAGGACCCCTCGAGCGGGCGGGCGCTGTTCCGGTGTGCGATGGATGCCTGGCGCGGGTGGTGCGCGAAACTCCGGTGATGTGCCACCAGTGCGGCGACTCGACAGACCTGGAAGTGGACTTTGAGGACGAGCGGTTTGCGCGGAGCCTGGGCGAATCGCTTCTGTGCCGCCCCTGCCGGATGGTTCCTCCTGACTTTGTTCGCGCAGTGAGCTTTGGCGCATATGACGGCGAGTTGCGGGACCTGCTGCAGCTCTTCAAGTTCAATGGGATTCGCGCCGTTGCTCCGCTGCTGGGCAATCGCCTGGCAGAGGCTATTGTGTCGCTCGAAGGAGCGGCGGGGCCCGACCTGCTGGTGGTGCCGGTTCCGCTTTATCGTCAGCGCCAACGGGAGCGCGGCTTCAACCAGGCGGAGTTGCTGGCCGATACGGCGCTGCGTCAGGTGCGGCGGATGCGGCCGGCTTGGCGACTGAAGCCGGCGTACAAGCTGCTGCGGCGCAAGCGCAGTACAGAGAGCTCGTACACCCTTTCGCAGCGCGGGAGGAGACGCAATCTGGCCGGAGCGTTTGAGGTCGCGGGCAAATTGGCCGGGCAAGAGGTTCTGCTGATTGACGATATCTTCACCAGCGGGGCGACGGCGCGCGAGTGTGCCCGGGTGCTGGTGCGGGCCGGTGCAAGCAAGGTGTGGGTGGCGACCATGGCACGAGCGCGTAAAAGTGTTCTCCGATCAAAAGAGGAAGATGTGGCAGATTCGGTTGCGATCTGGGACTTTCCCGCAACCTCCAACGCAGTTAATAGCCAGCCAGCGATCACGATCGAGCAATGATGGGAGATGCGTGCAGATGCAAACTGGAAAGACGCGAAAGGTAAGGGCGGGCAACGGGCGGCACGCGGGATACAAGGGTTCCGGAGCGGCAGGAGCGCGCAGAGCGACGACCGAGCTCGATGTGCGCACGGGCGTATTCCGGCAGCCGGCGATGCAGACCCCGGTGCTGGTGCTGAATGCGAGCTATGAGCCGATCAACATTTGCGGTGCGCGGCGCGCGCTGGTACTAGTGCTGAAGGGCGTGGCGCGGACCGAGGAGGAGCAGGGCGCGGTGCTGCATGCGGCGCGGATGCAGGTGGCGATGCCGTCGGTGATCCGGCTGCTCGAGTACCGTCGCATCCCGCACCAGACGCGGGCGCTCTCGCGCAAGAACATCCTGCTGCGCGACCGCAACATGTGCCAGTACTGCCAGGTGGTGCTGACGGCGGGCGAGTTGACGCTGGATCACGTGCTTCCGCGCAGCCGCGGCGGCCTTTCGACGTGGGAGAACCTGGTGGCCTGCTGCCATGACTGCAATCGCCGCAAAGGCAACCAGCTGCTGCATGAGCTGACGGAGATGAAGCTGCTGCGCGAGCCGCGGCCGTTCTCGCTGCATACCAGCCGGCACATCATGCGGATGATCGGGTCAGCTGACCCTAGCTGGCGGCGGTACTTGTATTTTGAATCGGGTGAGGCGGCTTAGTAGCGTCAGTGACGTGAGGCTGTGCAGCAAGAAAAAAATTAATACGGAGATTCTGGCTTCGCCAGAATGACGGCTTTCTTGGTGTGTAGGACCTACCTGCAATCATTGAATCAAGGTTTGCAGATGCACTTGTGGAGACCAAAGGAGACGCGACCAGGCCGATGCTCTTCAATTCGTTTCCGTTCGCCATCTTTCTGGTCGTGGTGCTATGCGTGTACTACCCTCTGCCACATAAAGCGCAGAATCTTTTTCTTTTGATAGCAAGCTGCATTTTTTATGCCAGTTGGAACTGGCGCTTTCTGTTTCCGCTGCTCTTTTCAACGACGATCGACTATGTCTGTGCGATGAAGATGCAGGAGATTTCGGAGGCGGGCGCAGCTCATAAAGGACGCAAGACGTACCTGCTGATCTCGGTGACCACCAATCTGGCGCTGCTGGGATTCTTCAAGTATTTCAACTTCTTCACGCTCTCGCTCGAACAACTGCTGAGCCGCGCCGGCCTACATGTGGACCCGTGGACGCTGCGCCTTATCCTGCCGGTCGGCATTAGCTTCTATACGTTTCAGGCACTGAGTTACACCATCGACGTCTATCGTGGCGAGCTACACTCTACGCGTAACTTCTTCGACTTCTTACTGGCGATCCTGTACTTTCCGCACCTAGTCGCGGGACCGATCCAGCGCGCGCATAGCCTCTTGCCGCAGGTGATTCGGCCGCGACAGATTACGAAGCAGAAAATCGCAGAAGGGCTGCACCTGATGGTGTGCGGCTATCTTAAGAAAGTTTTTATCGCGGATAACCTAGCGCCCATCGCAAACCGAATCTTCTCGTCCGCGCATCCGGCAGGATTCGAAGTAACGGCCGGCGTGGTGGCATTTGCGATCCAGATCTACTGCGATTTTTCCGGCTACACCGATATCGCGCGCGGAGTGGCGAAGCTGATGGGCTTTGAATTTATGCTGAACTTCAACCTGCCCTACTTCGCGGTGAATCCGTCAGATTTCTGGAGCCGCTGGCACATCTCGCTCTCGACCTGGCTGCGTGATTATTTGTATATTCCGCTGGGCGGAAGCCGCTGCAGGGAGTGGAAGATCAAGCGCAATCTGATGCTGACGATGGTGATCGGCGGGCTATGGCACGGCGCGGCGTGGAACTTCGTGCTGTGGGGGTTTTATCATGGCATGCTGCTGGTGGTGCATCGCCAGTCGCGCGGCTTGGCGAGCCGCATCTTCGGGGCCACGAGCGCGGCGGGAAGAAGCGTGTCGTTCCTGGCGCGGGTCGCGCTCATGTTCGTCTTCACCTGCTATGGGTGGATGCTGTTCCGGGCGGAGAGCTTTGGGCAGATCGGCCGGATGACGGCTGCGCTGGCGCATCCGCTGCGTGGCTGGGACCCGCAGCTGGCGCTGACGGTGCTGGCCTACACGGCGCCGCTGCTGGTGGTGCAGATCGTGCAGAAAGCCTCCGGCAAGCTGAATTTCCTGGATTTTTCCTGGTTTCCGGCTGAGGGACGCGTGGTGCTTTATGCGGTCGCCGCCTACTTTGTCTTTTTTCTTGGCGGCCGGCCGATGACCTTCATTTATTTTCAATTTTGACGGGAATATTCTCGAACGCCTGATGATCCGCCGCCTACAGTTCGTTTCGCGCCTGTGTCTCTGGTTGGTGCTTGCCGGGGTGACGCTCGAGGTCTCGGCGCGCACGGAAGACAAGCTGCGGTATGGGGCGGCGTTCTTCGGGAATTACTCCCTGGACTCGCTCTATCGTTATGACGAGCTGGGCAAATACGGGCGTCCGTTTGCGAGCTATCTGAAGTGGCACCTGAACGAGGCGGGATATCGTGGGCCGGGGCTGCGGCAAGGTACGTTCCGCATCGCCTGCATCGGCTCGTCCGAGACCTTTGGCCTGTATGAGACGGCGGAAAACGAGTGGCCGCGGCAGCTCGAGCGGATCTTGAATCAGCGCTTCGGCACGCGAGAGTACGAGGTGATCGACGCAGCGTATCCAGGGCTTTCGATCGGGACCAGCCTGCTGCGGCTGCCACAGATGCTCGACGCGGTGCATCCGCAAATGGTGGTCATCTATCCGAGCTATGTCAGTTATCTTGAGAACGATCGGGCGCAGTCCTGGCCGCTGACGACGACGGCGCACCCGAAGCCGAGGTCGGAGCGGAGGCATTTTGCGTGGAGGATCGCGCCGCGGACCGTGACCTTCCTGAAGGCGTCGGTGCCGGACGGCGTGCAGGACTGGCTTCGTGACCTCGAGGTGCGGCGCATGGCGCAGAAGACGGTGGTCATGGAGCGGCTTCCGGAGCAGAACGTGGCGGCATTTCAAACGGACCTGACGCGGCTGGTGACCGAGCTTGAGAGCCGGGGAATCCATGTGGTGCTGGTGACCCATGCCAGCCGGTTCGGCAAGACGATGGTGCCGGAGGACGCGCCTATGCTGACCGCCTGGCGCAAGTTTTACCCGATGATCGAGGAGCGTGGATTGCTGGACATGGAGGCGCGGATGTCGGGGGTAGTGCGGAAGGTGGGCGCGCAGACAAGAGTGCCGGTGGTGGACGGCGCGAACCTGATCGCGCCAGGGCGGGTGAACTTCGTCGAGTTTGTGCACTTTACGGATGCGGGTGCACAGACGCTGGCGACGCTGGTCGCGGACGAGATCGGGCATGAGGCAGCCGTGGGAACTATCCCCGTGCCGCGGCCGTCTGGCATGGCTCATTCATCCGGCGTAGAAAAGATGCAGACCAGCCGGATGAATGCGCCTGAAGGGAAAGGCTACTTCTCGGCCGTGGGCGGGACGAGGTTCTTAAGGCGGAGATAGGTGGAGAGCTCGGCGTACTGCTCGTTATCGTGCGAGATGTTGCCCCAGGCGAGGCCGATACGCGAGCGCTTGCTCTGGCCCATGGCGAGTGCCTCCATCACGGAGCCGTCGGTGAGCGCGCCGTAGGCCTTATCGCACTCGTCAAAGGAGGCCTTGAGGCCGGCGATGACGGTGGCTTTGTCGGCGGTGTCGGAGGGTACGGACTTGGGGTCGAACTTGCCGCCGTTCAACGTGGTGCAGGTGTGGAACTGCGCCTCGGTGATGTGATTGACGATGCGGGCGTAGGTGCGGATTTCGGGGGTGGGCTTGTACTGAAAGTCGGCTTCCGGCATCTTGTCGGCGGCCTTGAGGATGTTGGGCTTGAGCCGGTTGTAGGCCCCCTGGACCTCGGCCGCGGGGCCGGATGGTGCCTGGGCCGAGAGTGTGAGCGGAAGAGCCAGCGTGGCGCAGGCAAGAAGAATGGAGGTGCGAGTCATGAATTGCCTTTCGGGTGCGACGATCGCTGGCGCGTGGCTTCGCAGCGACCTGGAGATTTCGAGTATGCATTCAATGTACAGGCAGATGCGGAGGAGAGAAAGATGGATTTAGGGCTGGAAGCGAAGAAGACGGCGCTGGTCGTCATTGACCTGTAAGCATGGATTGTGGAGAGGCCGGGGCTCGCTCCACACAGCGGTGCGGATGTGGTGGCGCGCGCAGGCAGGCTGGCTGGCTCTGCCAGAATGACGACCGTTTTGTACTTTGTCCAATTTCACGCGGGCCCGAGGCGGCGGTCCCGGCGGCGCAGAAGGATGAGTCCCCAGCCCAGCAGGAGGCAGATCACGATGCTTAACCCCGCGTCCACGACGAAGCTGCCAGGCACGCCGCGCCAGTCGTAGCCTTTGCCGTCCAGCACGCCCATGTAGATGATGGGCAGGTTGACCGCGGCCGTCAGTAGCGTGAACTGGGTGGCGGCGAGTGGATTGTCCTGGCCGATGGTCTCGAAGGTGATGGCGTTGCCGGCGGCAAAGGCCAGCGCCTGAAAAGCGTTCTCCCCGGTCATCGCGATGGCGAACGTCGTCGGCGTATGCGGCATCAGCAACAGGCTAAGCGTGAAGACTCCGCCGGCGATGCCGATGGCCAAGTAGAGCGGCCGCAGCGCTAACTTCTTCGCGAGCGGCGGCAGCAGCAGACTGCCAACCACACCTGCCGCGGCGGAGCCGATGCCGCCCAGCAGGCTGACCATGCGCTCAGTCGCGGAGAAGTCCCTGCCAATGCCGGCGAGCACGTTGGTGAGGGCGAACGACGCGGAGGGAAGCAGGAAGAGCACGAGGGCGATCAGCACCTCGCGCCGCTTGACGAGGGCAAGGATCTCGCCGAAGAAACTGCGGAAGCTTTCTTTCGCGAGGCGGCGATCCGGCGGGGGCGCGGGGATGAACATGTAGAGCAGCGAGGGCAGCAGCACGACGGCGCCGATGAGCAGTCCGGCGATGATAGGCGGCAAGCGATGGATTGTCTCGCCGGCAAACAGCGCCATCAGTCCGCCCGCGCCGGTGTTTGAGACGGCAAACCACGCGCCCAGGCGGCTGTCGTTTTCCTTTGGGACGAGCGAGCCCATCCAGCCGCCGACCGCTCCCTGCACGAGCGATGCGGCGATGTAGCCGGCGAGCATGACGGCCTCAATCAACGATGGGCTGGTGCGATGCGCGACCGAGAACGCCACGGCGGAAGCTGCCAGCAGCGAGAACACCAGCGCGTAGGTGCGGCGGCTGAAGCGAACATCGAGCAGCGGCGAGAAGAGAAACACGAAGAAGCCAGGTGAGAGAACGGCGGCGACGATGGCGGCAATGCGACCGCCGGGAACTCCCTGGGCGGCGAGCATCTCGGGCAGCGTAATGACGGAGAAGCCGCCCGTAAAGCCGAAGGTCGCGTTGGTAAGTCCCATGAGCCACACCGGGGGCAGCGGGCGGGTGGGGGAAGTCTGGAGGTCGGCCACGGCGCTCCTATGTCTGCGGCGAAAAGCTGGGGTGTTGTCATTTTGTCACAGGTGCGCATGCATGCTGGCGCGGAAACGGCCGGCCTGAGTTAGGCTTTTCTTTCAAGCACAGCAACGGAGGGAGCGTATGGGAACTTTGATCCAACACGGCACGGTCGTCCACGCGGACTCCACTACCGAGGCCGACGTGCTCGTAGAAGGCGAGACGATCGCCGCGGTCGGGCGCAATCTTCCGCCCGCAGGCCACAACCTCGTCGACGCCACGGGCCTGCTCGTGATGCCGGGCGGGATCGATGTGCACACGCATCTGGACATGCCCTTTGGTGGGACAACGTCGGCCGATGATTACCTGACCGGCACACGTGCCGCGGCCATCGGCGGGACTACCACGGTGATTGATTTTGCGCTGCAGTCGCGCGGGCACACGCTGGCCGAAGCGCTGGCGATGTGGGATCAGAAGGCCGAAGGCAAGGCCTGCATCGACTATGCGCTGCACATGGCCATCACCGACCTTGGTCAGCACAACGAAACCCTGGCCGAGATGGAGCAGATGGTCGCGCGCGGCATCACCAGCTTCAAGCTCTTCATGGCCTATCCCGGCGTGCTCATGATCGACGACGGGCTGATGTTCCAGGTGATGCAGAAGGCCGCCTCGCTGGGCGCGTTGTGCCTGATCCACGCGGAGAACGGCGCCGCGATCGATGTGGTCGTCGCGCAGGCTCTGGCCAAGGGCAAGACCGCGCCGCACTTCCATGCGCTCACCCGCTCGACGCAGGCTGAGGCCGAGGCCACGCACCGGGCGATCGCGCTCGCGGAGATGGCGGGGGCGACGGTGTACATCGTACATCTTTCGAACTCCGATGCGTTGCGCGAGCTGAAGCATGCGCAGCAACGTGGGCTTCGTGCGCTGGCTGAGACGTGCACGCAATACCTTGTGCTGTCGCTGGAGGAGCAGATGCCAGGCAGGAGCTTTGAGGAGGCGAAGTATGTTTTCACGCCGCCGCTGCGCGCGAAGGCCAACCAGGCTTCGCTGTGGCAGGCGCTTGCGGATGGGTCGCTCTCCGTGGTCTCGACGGATCACTGCCCGTTTCGCTTCGCGGATCAGAAGTCGCTGGGCAGGAATGATTTCAGCAAGATTCCGAACGGCGGTCCGGGCATTGAGAACCGGATGCAGCTGCTCTGGCACCATGGCGTCAACGCCGGCCTGCTGACGCCGGAGCGGTTCGTGGCGTTGACGGCGACGGAGCCCGCGCGCATCTTCGGCATGGAGAGCAAAGGCGTGATTGCCGCGGGCAAAGACGCGGACTTGCTGCTGTGGGATCCGGCGGCGGAGTACACGATCCGTGCCGCGACCCAGGCCATGAACACCGATTACAGCATGTTTGAAGGCTGGCAGGTGAAGGGCAATGTCAGTTGTGTTTACGCGCGCGGAGAGCTTGTGGTGAGCGGTGGCGCGTTTGTCGGCACGCCCGGCCGGGGACGCTTTCTTCATCGCCGGGCCAACGCAGGAGAGCTGCTTTGATCGAGACCGCAACTCCACACGACCTACGGCTGTACAACGAAGATCTCGCCCCCACCACGCCCGCGCAACGCACCTGGGGCACGTACAACTACATCGCGCTGTGGTTCTCGATGTCGATGGAGGTGACGACCTACATGCTGGCGAGTTCGCTGATTGCGGGCGGCATGAACTGGTGGGAGGCGGTGCTGACGATCCTGCTCGGCAACCTGATTGTGCTTGTTCCGATGCTGCTGAACGCGCATGCGGGCACGCGTTACGGCATTCCGTTTCCGGTGTTTGTGCGGGCGAGCTTTGGCGTGCGTGGGGCGAACATTCCCGCTACGCTGCGGGCTGTTGTGGCGTGCGGATGGTTCGGGATTCAGAGCTGGATTGGTGGCCAGTCAATCGCAGCGATGTTGGGGGTGCTGTCGCCTGCGCACGCTGGCTCGCAGGCGGTACTGTGGACGTGCTTTCTGGGCTTCTGGCTGCTCAACATGGTGGTGGTGTGGCGCGGCGTTGAGTCGATCCGCTTCCTGCAAAGCTTTTCTGCGCCCTTCCTGCTGGTCATGTCGCTCATCCTGCTCGCCTACATGACGCATCGCGCCGGCGGCTTCGGGCCGATGCTGGCCGCGCCCTCGAAGTTCGCAACGACTGGCGCGTTCCTGCACTTTTTCTTCCCCATGCTGACGGCGATGGTCGGCTACTGGGCCACGCTCTCGCTCAACATTCCTGACTTCACCCGCTATGCCAAGAGCCAGGACGCGCAAATCCTTGGCCAGGCCTTCGGGCTACCTGTAGCAATGACTCTGTACTCCTTTATAGGCATCGCCTGCACCTCCGCCTCCACCGTCGTCTTCGGCGAGCCCATCTGGTCCCCCATCACGCTGCTCGGCCGCTTTCACCAGCCCGCCATTGCCTTCCTCGCGCTGGTCAGCATCCTCATTGCGACCCTTAACGTCAACATTGGCGCCAACGTCGTCAGCCCCTCGAACGACTTCTCGAACCTCGCCCCCCGCTACATCAGCTTCCGCACCGGCGGCCTCATCACCGGCTTTCTTGGCCTCGCCATGATGCCGTGGCGGCTGATGGCGAGCTTCGGCAGCTACATCTTCGGCTGGCTCGTCGGCTACTCCGGCCTGCTCGGCCCCGTCGCCGGCATCATGGTCGCGGACTACTTCCTCCTCCACCACCGCCAGCTCGACGTCCCCGCCCTTTATCGCCGCAACGGCCTCTACGAGTACACGGAGGGCTTCAACCCCAAAGCCATCCTCGCCCTCATCGTCGGCGTCTTCTTCTCGCTCATCGGCCTCTTCGTCCCCGCGCTGCGGTTCCTCTACGACTACGCCTGGTTTGTCGGCTTCTTCCTGTCGGCAACGATTTACCTCTTGCTCTCCGCAAGAGAACAGGACACCGCGAGTTCAGCTTAGGTGCCTGAATAACCTCTTCATGCCGTTTTGAAATTGCTTCAATGCACTAGGACTTTCTATGTACTCGGGTTTAATTGCCATCACGCTTCTCTTAGGACCACAAGCGTCCAGCCATGCCTCTACTAAACCCGCAGCAACCAACCATCATGGCCAGTCCAAGTGCGAATGCGTGCCACCATCGGAACTGCAACATAACGACACGCCAAGCGCACAAAGTATTGGCGCGAAAAGCGAATCCAACCAAACTCCATCCAACCCATCGGTGCCTTGGTATGACCATAACTGGGTGGGATTCGCTGTTAGCTTTCTCGTCTTCGTCCTAAATTTGATTGGACTTGTCATCATTTACAAGCAAGTAAAGATTGGCGAGATTGCGGCTACCGCCGCTCTGACTACGGCTAAGTCGTTCGTTGATGCGGAGCGGCCTTGGATTCTCATCGAGTACAGCGGCAATACCATTTCCGGATTTGTCTTTACCGCTGTAAACACAGGTAAGAGTCCAGCCAAAATTACTTGGCTCGATCCGTTCATCCCTGCCAAACTGGTCCCAATCGGAGAGATGCTACCAACCCCTCCACCTTATGGCTTCGGATTCTTTGGGGGAGGAGAACTCGTCAATGCCATTTGGGTAGCTCCGGGCGGAAAAGAACACATTGGCGTATTCGACAGCTTCGAAGCCTTTCCAGGATGGGACCCAGCTCTTGGCGGTTACAGTGGAGGTCACGAGCGGCTGTTCATTTTCTCTGCCATCAAATACCAGAATCCGTTTGATGATCGAATCCATGAAACACATTTTAGTTACCGCCTTGGAAGCGGTAACTTGTTCTTGGATGGAACACGCGGCTACAACCAGCACACCTAACGATCGGCAACGCTACCCTGTCACAGCAACACCAACCGCATCAAGCTTGCCGTTGCTTAGAACTGAGGTCGCGGCTTTTGCAAGCGCGGAATAGTCCGACGACGACCGAACAATCTTCGGAGTTTTCCTTGGTATCGCCCTTTGTGCGATCTTGCGCATGACCCTCACTTGGTAAGATGAAGTACCTATGGTCACCATCCAAATGAACTACGAAGGAGACCTGCACTGCCGCGCCGTGCATGAGCCCTCTTCCACCGCCCTCGCCACCGACGCCCCCAAGGACAACCAGGGCCGCGGCGAAAGCTTCTCCCCCACCGACCTCGTCGCGACCGCGCTCGGCACCTGCATCCTCACGACCATGGGGATCGTCGCGCGCAATCACGGCATCGACATGACCGGCGCGACCGCCTTCGTCGAGAAGGACATGACCGCCGTGCCCACCCGCAGAATCGGCAGCCTCGCCACCAAGATCCACATGCCCCACGACCTCGCCGACGAGCACAAGCAGCGTCTCGAGCGCGCCGCCCACACCTGCCCCGTCCACAAGAGCCTCCATCCCGACGTGCACGCGCCCATCGACTTCACGTGGGGCTAACTCAAACGGATCGCCGACTTCGAAATTTGCCTGCTCGTCCATCTGCGCTGATCTGCCGGCCAGCACTCGCTTCAGCAGCGTCCGAGGTGGCCGCGTAAACTAAGTCATCTCCAAGGTCCGAAAGGCGCGCCCATGCCCCCGCTCACCTCCGCCGAAGTCGTCGACATTACCCGCCGCACCAACTACGGCACCTGGCGCTTCCAGAGGTCGTGGAATCCCATCCACATCGTCGACGCCAAGGACTGCACTATCACCGACGGCAACGGCAAGGAGTACCTCGACTTCAGCTCGCAGCTGATGTGCTCAAATCTCGGCCACAAAAATCCCGCAGTCATCGCGAGCATCGCGAAGCAAGCGGAAGAACTGGCATACGCCATGCCCGGCTACGCGACTACCGCCCGCGCCGAGCTCTCGCAGCTTCTGCTCGAAGTCTTGCCCGCCGGCCTCAACCACTTCTTCTTCACCACCAGCGGCACCGACGCCAACGAGGCCGCCTTCAAGATCGCCCGCATGTACACCGGCAAATCGAAGATCCTTTCGCGCTACAAGAGCTATCACGGGTCTACCTCGGGGAGCATTGCGGCCACCGGAGACCCGCGCCGCTGGGCCATGGAGCCGGTCGGTGGCAAGCAGCAGGGAACCATCTTCGGCCCTGAAGTGAACTGCTATCGCTGCCCCATCCGCCACACTTACCCCGGCTGCAACATCGCCTGCGCGGACTATCTGGAGCACATGATCCGCAACGAGTCCGACGTCGCCGCCATCATCGTCGAGCCGATCGTCGGCACCAACGGCGTCATCGTGCCGCCCGACGAATACATGCCCAAGCTGCGCCGCATCTGCGACGAGACCGGCACGCTGCTCATCGCCGACGAGGTCATGTCCGGCTGGGGCCGCTCCGGCAAGTGGTTTGCCATGGAGCACTGGGGCGTCACGCCCGATATCCTTACGACGGCGAAGGGCATCACTGGAGCCTACGTGCCGCTTGGTTTGTGCGCGACGAGTGAAAAGATCGCTGCCTATTTTCAGGACCACTACTTCTCGCACGGCCACACCTATGAAGCCCATCCGATGACGCTTGCCCCCGCGGTCGCGGCCATTCACGAGATGCAGCGGCTCGGCTTGGTGGAGCGCGCTGCCGAGCTTGCGCCCTACGTCGAAGCCAAGCTGCAGGCGCTCAAGGCCAGGCACCCATGCGTGGGCGACGTGCGTGGCAAAGGGTTGTTCTGGGCGGTTGAGCTGGTCAAGAACCGACTTACAAAAGAACCCTTCAATAGTTACACCGACAAGGTCTCCGGCACGCCCTTGATGGTGGATCAGATTGCTGCGAAGTGCATGGCGGACGGGGTGATTCTGCAGGCCTGGGTCTCGCACTTCGTCATCGCGCCGCCGCTCATCGTGACAACCGCGGAGATCGATCGCGGCATCGACACGCTCGACCGCCATCTCGCACTGGCTGACGTACTGATCGACGCGAAGGTTGAGCCTTCGCTTGAGCTGGTGTAGAGCGACTACGGAGATTCTGGCCGCGCCAGAATGACGACTTAGTAAGAAATACTAAATAAGTTTAGCGACCTTCGGCGAAGCCCGCTGGAGCCGCACCAGCTGGAACCTGGCCAGCCGCGGATCGCTCCTCCCAGGTCTGCGGCGGAAGTCCATTGTCGATGCGCTCCATGGTGATGCAATCCTCGACCGGGCAGACGAGCGAGCAGAGATTGCAGCCGACGCACTCGTCCCAGTCGACGCGGGGAATACGTTTCATCGGAGTTACAGATGAGTTCACGCCCGGGCCGCTCATATCGAGCTTGGGTATGGGCGTCGTGGTGATGGTTCGGGCGGAGGCCGCGAAGACCATGGCGGGCGTGGGCTTGCCGTGCGGGTTGGGTTCGCTGTGGGCGTAGCGCGGGTCAAGACCGGTGACGATGGCCTGCCTGCCGCCTTCGGCGCGGTCGAGGTGGATGCATTGGTGGGCGCCGTCCCAGCAGGCGGTGTAGCAGAGCTGGCATCCGATGCACTTGTCGGCATGGATCTCGGCAACGACCCGGTAGTTGAGGTTGAGCTGCTTCCACTCGCGCACATTGGGCAGCGAGAGGCCGCGGAAGTCGTCGAGGGTCGCAAAACCCTTGTCGCGCATCCAGCCGAGCAGGCCGTCGGCCATGTCTTCGACGATGCGGTAGCCGTAATGCATGGCGGCGGTGCAGACCTGGACGTTGCCGCAGCCGAGCAGGAAGAACTCGGCGGCGTCGCGCCAAGAGGCGATGCCGCCGATGCCGGAGAGCGGCAGGGTGGCTTCGGGATCGGACATGATCTGCTGGACCATGTTGAGCGCGATGGGTTTGACGGCGGGGCCGCAGTAGCCTCCGTGCGAGCTTTTGCCATCGACGAGGGGGCGCGGCTCAAAGGTGTCGAGGTCGATCGAGGTGATGGAGTTGATGGTGTTGATGGCGGAGAGGGCGTCGGCCCCGGCACGGCGGGCGGCGCGGGCGGGCATGCGGATGTCGGAGATGTTGGGGGTGAGCTTAACGATGACGGGGGTGCGGGCTTTCTCCTTGACCCAGCCGGTGATCTGTTCGCAATACTCGGGTACCTGGCCGACGGCGGAGCCCATGCCGCGCTCGCTCATGCCGTGGGGGCAGCCGAAGTTGAGCTCGAGGCCGTCGGCCCCGGCATCTTCGGCGCGCTGGACGATGTCGTGCCAGGTCTCGCGATGGCTCGCGACCATGAGGGAGGCGATGACGACGTGTTTGGGATAGCGGCGTTTGACCTCGGCGATCTCGCGGAAGTTGGTCTCGATGGGGCGGTCGCTGATGAGCTCGATGTTGTTGAAGCCCATCATGCGACGGCCTTCGTAGTCGATGGACGAGTAGCGCGAGCTGACGTTGGTGATGGGCTCGCCGATGGTCTTCCAGACGGCGCCGCCCCAGCCTGCGTCGAAGGCGCGCATGATCTGCTCGCCACAGTTGGTGGGCGGGGCGGAGGCGAGCCAGAAGGGGTTGAGGCAGGGGATGCCGGCGAAGGTGGTAGCGAGGGTTGGGGTCATACCTGGGCCTTGGCGGTGAAGTGCGCGGCAATGCCCAGCGCGGCGCGCTTGCCGTCGGCGACGGCGTCGACTACCTCGCGGCCGCCGTTGGTGCAGTCTCCGCCGGCGAAGTATCTGGGGTTCGAAGTTTGGCCGGTGGTGCGGTCGATGACGATGCGTCCGCGCTCGAGGTGGATGCCGGTATCGGCGAGGAAGCCGGTGTGGGTGGCCTGGCCGATGGCGAGGACGACCAGGTCAACGGGGAGGGTGAGTTCAGAGGCGGCGATGGAGATGAGTGAGCCGTCTGTGGTGGGCTCGAGCGAGGTTATGCGAAGGGCTTCGACCGTGGTGCTTCCTTCGATGGCGACGACCTGCTTGTTCCAGAGGAAGCGGACGCCTTCCTGTTTGGCGTGGTCAAACTCGAAGGAGAAGGCGGACATCTGTTCGGGGCCGCGCCGATAGATCATGTGCACCTCTCGGGCGCCGAGGCGGACAGAGGCGATGGCGGCGTCGATGGCCGTGTTGCCTGCGCCGAGAACCGCGACGCGTTCCGGCACGGAGGTGAGGCTGCCATCTTTGTAGCCCGCAATTAAGTCGAGCGCGTTGGTAACGCCTTCGAGCTCTTCGCCTGGAACGCCGAGGCGATGGATGGCTCCGAGGCCGGCACCGAGAAACACAGCATCGTGCGTGCGTTCAAGCTCGGCGAGGAGCGCGGTATCGACCGTGGTGTTGAAGCGGAATGCGACGCCGAGGCGGACGACCATGTCGATCTCGCGCAGGCTGGCGGCGAGGGTGAGCTTGTACTCGGCGATGCCGTAGCTGTTGAGGCCGCCGGGAAGCGGGCGCGCATCGTAGATTGTTGCCGCGATGCCGTGGCGGCGCAACTCGGCGGCGCAGCTGAGCGAGGCCGGCCCGGCGCCGATCAGCGCGACCTGCAAGCCGGTAGCCTGGGCCGGAACGAAGGGCAGGCGGTCGCCGCTGGCATGGAAAGCCTCCATGGCATACCGCTGCAGATGGCCGATCTCGATCGGCTGCTTGTTATACCGGTGCAGCACGCAGGCGCCTTCGCACAGCACCTCTACCGGGCAGGCGCGGGAGCAGCTTGCGCCCAGGATGTTGGCGTCGAGGATGGTCTGGGCGGAGCCGAGCAGGTTGCCGCTCGCGATCTTCTTGATGAAGCGCGGAACATCGATGTGAGTGGGGCAGGCCTGCATGCAGGGTGCGTCGAAGCAGAAGAGGCAGCGGTTAGCCTCGGGGATGGCGGCCTGGCGGTCGAAGGGCGGGTGCAGGTCGGGGAAGCGCGCCGCGGTGGCGGGCGGGGTCGGGTTTTGCGGGTAGAAGGAAACGGACTCGCTCATCTTTGTTCGTTCTCGGGACAAAATCACCTTGGAAGAGACGATTATTGCATTGTCACGCGCGCAGGCTAGGCAGGAAGTCAAACTACGGATGTGTTCGCCAGCCAGGCGAGGGTCTTCTGGGCGAGGCGATCGAAGGCATCGATCGCGGCCAACAGGTGCTCGCGCTGGGTGTCTTCTTCGTGATTGTGGCTCAGGCCGCGAAGCGACTGGGCGAAGAGCATGACGGTGGGGATGCCAGCGCGGGCTACCTCCGCCGCATCGTGGAGCGGGCCGGAGGGCAGAAGCGGGGCTTGTCCGGCGACTTCGCTGACGGCTTCCGCAGCGAGCGCGATCAGGTGCGGGTCGAAGGGAATGGGCTCAATCGACCAGATGCGCGTCCACTCGACCGTGCAGCGTTCTTCCTCTGCGAAGCGCTGGCTGGCAGCTTGCGCTTCGGTGAGCATCCGGGCGAGGACGCCCGCTTCGAGGTCGCGCATGTCGAGCGTGGTCTCGCAACGACCAACGACTGCCGTCACGATGCCGGGATGCGTTTTGACGCTGCCCATGGTGGCGACGGCATCCGGATGCCGCATGGCGATGGGCCGGATCTCGAGCGCAAGCTTTGCAGCAGCCGCCAGCGCATCGTGCCGCGCGCGCATGGGAGTGGAGCCGGAGTGCGCCTCCTGCCCGAAGAAGGTGATGGCGTGGCGCTCGACGCCCTTGGTGCCGGCGACGACGGCGAGGGGCAGGCCGCGGCTTTCGAGCACCGGCCCCTGCTCGATGTGCAGCTCAAGATAAGCGGCGGCGTGGGCGCGTTCGACAGCGGCGTCACCGATGCGATCGACTGCGATGCCGCAGGCGCTGAGCGCTTCTTCAAGCGTGAGGCCGTTCTTGTCGGTGCGTCTGCGATCGGCTTCGATCGAGTGCGTTCCGGCGAAGGCGGACGAGCCGAAGAGGCTTCGGCCAAAGCGCGCGCCTTCTTCATCAGCCCAGTCGACCAGGCGGATGGTTATTGGCGGCCGGCCGGCGTAGGTCTCGTTCAGCGCTCGAAAGACCTCAAAACCGGCGAGCACGCCGAGGCAGCCGTCGAGCCAGCCGCCGTTGGGCACGGAGTCGAGGTGCGAGCCGAGGATGAGCGCGCGCTCCTGATCGCCGCGCAGCGTGACCCAGTGGTTGCCGGCCGCGTCGTAGTGGCGCTCGAGGCGATCCTGATGCGGCAGCGCGTCGACCAGCGACGTAAACCAGGTGCGCGCACGCAGCCAGGTCTCGGTCCAGGCGACGCGCTGGGCGCCATGCTCATCGGCAGTCAGATCGCGCAGAGCTTCGAGATGTTTGAGCACAGAGTTTGCATCGGCAGGCATGAACGTACTCCTGAGGGCGTTCCGCTAAGACTAACCTCCGACCGAGGTCCGCTTGATGTCGTCGCTCAGCAGAATGGCCTCTGCGATCTCGCGCATGGTCTTGCGTCGCTGGCGGCTCTCGCGCTGCATCCTGCGGTACGCATCGCTTTCCGAGAGGCCAAGGTCGCGCTGCAGCAAACCCTTGGCACGATCGATGGCCTTGCGCGTCTCGAGGCGGTCGGCCAGCTGCAAGTTCTCCGTATCCAGCCGCGCTCGCTCGATCTCGGCCCCGACGAGATAGCCGATGAGCGCGATGAGCCGTGTCTCGACGCCGCTGTGGCTGTAGGGGAGTCGATGCTGCAGGGTGATGACGCCGACGACGCGGTTGGCACACACAATCGGCGTGCAGAGCATCGCTTCGAAGCGGTCTTCAGGTACGTTCTTGAACGGCGCGAAGCGGGGGTCCTCTGACGCCTTCGAGGCGATGGCGACCGGCTCGCGATGCTCGGCGACCCAGCCCGTGATGCCCTGGCCTACCTTCAGGTCGAGCGAGTCAACGATGTCCGCGTGCGGGTTGCGCGAGGCGCGCAGCAGCAGCTTCTCGCCTTCAAGCGTGTAGATAAAGCAGGAGTCGCACGGAATCATCGTCGTGACGAACTCGACGATGCGGTCGAGCACGGTGTGCAGCGGATCGGCTGCGGCCAGGCGGCTCGAGATTTCATGCAGGAAGTTGAAGGAGCTCAAGCCATCGCTAAAGCCTGCCATGGTGGGTGTCGAGGGCGCGACGCGGCGCACGCCTGAGCTCGACTGCGCGGTGTGCGGCTCGAAGACAGCGGCGGTCGGGTCGTCTCCCTCAGGCGGCAGCAAGGCCTTTTCACGCTTCGCCTTCAGCACCTGGCCCGCGTACTGCGCGGCCTCGTTGATGAGGAAGCCCATCTTGGGCCGCGAGGGTTCGAAGTCCGGCGTGATGCCGTAATGCAGCAACTCCGCCGTCGTAGTGGGGCCGACCGAGACCACGACGATCGACCGCAAGCCGGCCAGCAGCTCCGTCACCTGGCCCAGCTCCTGCGCAATCTGCATCAGGTGGATGACCTGCACGGCGGTGGTGAAGAGGACGACGTCGACGCTGGCCAGGGTGAGGCCGTGGACGCACTCGCGCAGCGGCTGCAGGTCATGCGGCAGAGCCCACTGATACACCGGCACCTTCAGCACCGAGGCGGTGCGCTCGGTCAGCTCAGCCAGCAGCTCCGGGTTCGACGCGCCGTACTCCTGGAGCGCCACCCGCTGCGTCTTCAACGTTGCGCCAAAGTAGCGGTCGACGGCGGTCATCAGCTCATGCCAGGTAGTCGGCTCGGCTGCGGTCGCGACGGAGCGCAGCTTCAGCTCGCGCAGTGCGCCCTCGGGTTTCGAGCCGCGGGTCACGATCTTGACCCGGCCCAGCGCGGCCAGGACGGCGGCGTGTTCGTAGCGCGTCTCCACGATCTCGAGCAGCGCGCGCACGCCGACGCCGGTTGTAAAGATGACGAGGTCCAGTTCGTCGCGCATCAGGCGATCGGCAAATTCAAGCGCGGCGTCGTTGGACTCAAGCTTGGCCTCGCGCATGAAGGGCACGACGAAGGGCTGTCCACCATAGGTGCGGATGAGCTTCTCGACCTCTGTGGCCCGGCGCGACTCGAGCGACAGAACCCGTAATCCGTCAAAGCTGGCGTGCGCCATGATGAACCCCGTCCGCCCCTTGCTTTAGCCGTCGAGCTCTCTCTCGTGGACGCACAACGAGGTTCTTTTTGCTCCTCTGGCTGGGGCTGGTGGTCATCACGATAGCATAAAAAGCTGCTCGCGACGGCTCACTTGGCCGTCCTGGCCGGCGTCTGTTTGATCCCGAACTTGTAGATCAGCTCGAGGTAGCCAAAGTTGGCCTGCTTGCCCGGATAGAGCGACGCAATGACGGTGCGCCCGTAGGCGTGCGCGTAGTAGGTGTTTAGGCTGAGCGAGGGCGACAAAGCATAGTCGGAGCTGATGTCGAAGACCGAAGCAAGGCTATTGTGCAGGTTGGCCGTGCGCCCCGTGACGCCGAAGACCTTGTTGTCGTACGCGCTGCCGCCGTTATAGAGAAAGTCGGTGTTCGAGGTCAGATGCAGAAAGTGCATGTCGCTGCGCAGCTCCCAGCGCTTGCTCGGATTGTCGATCAGCTGAACATACTGGTCCTTGTTATTCATCGAGTTGTAGAAGGGAAAGCGGGCGTAGACGCGCGGGGTGGGCAGCGGCGCGAAGAAGGTGCTGTGCTGGGTGTCCGTATTGTTGTTGTCGCCGGTGGAGCGGAAGTCGCCGCCGCGGATCCAGGGCTTGGACGCAACCTTGGTGAAGCGGTAGGCGGCCTCCACTGCGAAGGCACCCGAGTGCTGGTTCAGGAAGCCCCACTGGCCGTTCTGCAGGACGCCCCAGAACAGCGCGTCGAAGTTGCCCGGGCCTGCTGGGATGCTGGCGATCGCGTCTCCGCCGTAGGTGCCGATGCGGATGTTCTTGTGGTCAAGCGCGCGGGCGGCGGCGGTGCGGTTGTCGGTCTTGGTCAGGCCGGTGCGGCCGTCGTGATAGCCCAACCCGAAGGCACGGAAGATGAGGTGATCGGAAAATTGGCGCTTGGTGAAGGCGAGGTACTGGACGTCGACGTTCAGCTCCGGGTTGGCGTTCATGTTGAAGACGCCCTGGTCGGCGCGGCCGGCCATCGCGGTGACGTCGAAGGTGCCCTTGCCGAAGTGGGCGTCCGCGCCGTCGAACGAGCGCTGGCCGTTCGAGAAGCCGAAGTTGCCCACCAGCCGCTGCGCGATGCGGTTGGTCTGGAGCCAAAGCAGCGTGCTGTCCTTGGGGGTCGTCTCCTGGCCGTCGAAGAACTCGAAGCGTCCGAGCCGAACCGTGGTGTCGGGGCCCTTGCCGTGGTAGCGCAGCCAGCCCTGCTTGAAGGAAGCGGCGGAGGGTGTGGTGTTCGCCGGGCCGTTCGAGGCGTAGTAGGTGCCGCCGAAGAAGAGCTGGCCGCGCGAGGCGACCGGGTCGACAGAGGTATTCGGCACGTCGAAGACGGTGTTTTCGGAGAGTTCGGCCAGCCAGTCAAAGTGGCCAATCCGCTGCGCGAGGGCGATGCGCAGCAGGTGCTCCACGTACGGGTACGTACTGGTGTAGGTCCCGTCGTCGAAGTAGTTAAGCGCGTCGGCGCGGTTGCGGCTGAGGAACGAAACGCTGATCGGCTCGGTGCGCTGGATGGTTCCGGTGGCGATGGGCGAGCCGAGAAAGCCGGGCTGCAGCTTGGCCGCGGCGGGGGCAGGGGCGGTCGTCGTCTGCGGAGTCGCCTGGGGCGTGGGTGCGTTCAGCAGCTCGGCCGGGGCGGAGCTGGTGCGCTCCGTGCCATCGACCATCTGCGCCGCCAAAGGCGTGGTTGCGACGGCAGCCGCGGCCAGCGAACAGGCAAACGTGGCAGTGCGTAGGAAGCGGCGACGGGGACGGGCGATGGTGCGACGGGTCATGCATTCTCCATGCGGGTCGAGCGGGGTGAGGCACGCACCGGCTGGCTGCGTCCCCTTGCGGGAGGACGTCTTCACCAGCACATAGGGGGCGCGGACGAAAAGAAAGGGATTCGGGCGCAGGGCGCATCGTTGCGCTCCGCCGTGATCGGCCGTTGCGACACAGTCAGGGGGTCGCATGACTTCGGGTATGTTCTCCATGGTGTACCACGGAGGGTGTAGGCAAGCAAGACTTTTTCGCCATAGACGCCGGTCGCGCGCAACACGCTCCGGCTTGCAAGCGCGCCGCACTCCGGCTATCCTGACCCCACCGGATGAGAGTGGGGAAATCCTGGAACGGCTGCCATGATGCAGTCGTTCCGGACCTGGCTTACCCCCTTCCGCTGCGACCTCGTTTGGTCTCCGCGCGCTCACCCACACGTCCTCCTCATCGGCTCCACGACGAGCTCCCCAACGACGAACTCTCTCCCCAGCGGCATGGGAGAGCACTCCTTTTCGCTTCGCCAAGGACTTGATCGATGCCAGCTCCAGACCAGATTCCCGGTGCGGTCTCCGCCCTCGCAGCCAGCCTGCCGGCGGGCGAGCCCTTTTCGCTCGAGCAGAAGCAGTACCTGGAAGGCTTCTTCTCGGGCGTGGCGCAACGCGTGCCTTTCGCCGGCCACACGGCCACCGGCCAGATTACGGCCGATCCAGACTCCGGCGCACCGAACCTGGCGGCGGTGTTCCATGGCACGCCGGTTGAGGACCTATGCCGCGAAGAGCTCTGGAAGTATGAGCGCAACCCGCTCGATGCGTGGGACGAGCTGCTGGCCCACACCAACGAGGACAAGGCTCCGAGCCCCGAGAACACCTTTCGTTTCAAGTTCCACGGCTTCTTTTACGTCGCGCCCGCGCAGGACTCCTTCATGCTGCGGATGCGCGCTCCTGGCGGTGTGCTGACCTCGCGCCAGATGCGCGGTCTGGCCGAGATGGCGGAAGACTGGGGCGCGGGCCGGACCGACCTGACCACGCGCGCCAACCTGCAGATTCGCGAGCTCCAACCGCGGCATCTGGTTCCTGTGCTGAACAAAATTGCCGCGCTTGGCATGAGCTCGCGGGGCTCCGGCGCGGACAACATTCGCAACATCACGGCCTCGCCGATTACGGGCCTCGACCCGCAGGCTCTGCTCGACGTGCAGCCACATGCCGATGCCCTGGCGCAATACATCCTCAACTCGCGCGACCTGTTTGGCCTGCCGCGGAAGTTCAACGTCGCGTTCGACGATGGCGGCTCCATCTCGGCGGTGGCGGATACCAACGACATCGGCTTCCAGGCCGTGCGGGTGGGGGAAGGGCGCGCGCTGCCGGCAGGGATTTACTTTCGGGTTGTGCTCTGCGGGATTACTGGGCACCGGCAGTTTGCCACCGACTGCGGCGTGATCCTGAAGCCGCATGAGGCCGTCGCGGTGGCCGCCGCGATGATCCGCGTCTTTGCCGAGCATGGGGACCGCACTGACCGCAAGAAGGCGCGGCTGAAGTACCTGGTCGACCGGTGGGGCGTGGCCAAGTTCCTCGAAGAGACGGAGAAGCTGCTGGCCTTCCCGCTGCTGCGGCTTGCGGCCGCGGAGTGCGAGCCGCGCGGGCCCGTCGATCGTGCCGGCCACATCGGGGTGCATCCGCAGCTGCAGCCGGGCCTGTCGTACGTCGGCGTGTCGGTCCCCGTGGGCCGCCTGCCGGTGGCGCAGATGCGCGCCGTGGCAGACGTTGCGGAGCGCTTCGGCGATGGCCAAATTCGCCTGACGGTGTGGCAGAACCTGATCCTGCCGAACATACCGGAGGCACATCTCGAGGCCGTCCGGAGCGAGCTTACGCTGGCCGGCCTCTCCTGCTTTGCCGGGCCGGTTCTTTCGGGAACGGTGGCCTGCACGGGAAACCAGGGATGCCGCTACGCCGCCAGCGACACCAAGTCGCACGCGGTCGCGCTTGCCCTTCATCTCGATGCGCGGTTCCCGCAGCTGACGCAGCCGCTCAACCTCCATGTGACCGGCTGCGCGAACTCCTGCGCGCAGCATTACATCGGCGACCTGGGTCTGATGGGCACCAAGGTGGAGGGCGAGGAAGGCTACGTGGTCTCGGTGGGCGGCGGCACGGACGGCGACCAGGGGCTGGGCCGCGAGCTCATTCCGGCCATCAAGTTCAGCGATCTGCCGCCCGTCATGGAGCGTCTGCTCGAAGCCTTCGCCGGCGCGCGTACGGGCGAGGACGAGACCTTTCTTGCGTTCACGCGGCGTCACTCGGTAGACGATCTGCGCGCATTTGCGCAGATCGGGGAGGAAGCCTAGCCATGTCTTCTGTGCCGTTTATTCCTGATTCCGCGCCGTTCAATCCGGCGCAGCGGGCCTGGCTCAATGGCTTTCTGGCGGGCCTGTATTCGAGCGCTCCGGCAACGTCCGCTACCCCGCAAGCAAGCTTCGAGCCGCGCAACGTGGCCGTGCTCTATGCCTCGCAGACCGGCACCGGCGAGCGGCTGGCGAAGAAGATCGCCAAGGAGCTGAAGGCGAAGGGTCACACCGCCAAGCTGTCCTCGCTCGACGCCTATCCGGTGCATGAACTTTCGGTCGAGGAGTGCGCGGTGATCGTGGCCAGCACGTATGGCGAAGGCGATCCTCCGGATGGCGTCAAGGGCTTCTTCGATGCGCTTTCGGCGGCCACCGCGCCGCGTCTGGAGCGCCTCGAATACACGGTGCTCGCCTTGGGCGACAGCCACTACGAGCACTTCTGCAAATTCGGCACGGACCTCGACCAGCGCCTCGAGGCGCTGGGTGCGCGACGCATGACCGCTGCTGTGACCGCCGATGTAGAGGTGGACGAGCCGTTCGAGCGCTGGAAGGCCGCGCTGCTGGCCCGGCTGGAGTCTTCTCGCCAGGCCGAGACTGAAGCTGCCGCACCCGCGCTTGCGGCCCTGCCGCCGGCCGCCGCGGAACCGGCCAGCATGTATAGCCGCGACAATCCGTTCTTCTCGCCGCTGGTCGAGAAGCGTGTGCTGACGGGCGAGGGTTCCGGCAAGGAGACCATGCACCTCAGCTTCTCGCTCGCTGGCTCCGATCTGCAGTACGAGGCGGGCGATGCGCTGGGCGTGTTGGCGGCCAACGATCCTGCCCTGGTCGCCGACATCCTGGCCGCCACGCACCTGACCGGCGACGAGCCGGTCGTGCTGGCCAAGGCCGGCCAGGTGACGCTTGCCGAAGCGCTGACGCACAAGCTCGCGATCACCCGGCTTAGCCGCAAGCTGGTGGACGCGTACGCGAAGCTCGGCGACTTGAAGATCCTCAACAACCTGCTGCAGCCGGAGCAGCAGACGCACCTCGACACCTTCCTTTATGACCGCGGCCTGATCGACCTCCTGACCGAGCACCCCGGCCTCATCGCCGGAGCGCAGCAGCTGGTCGACCTGCTGCCAGCGATGGCGCCGCGGCTCTACTCCATCTCCTCGAGCCCGAAGGCGCATGCGGGCGAGGTGCACGCGACTGTCGCCGTGGTGCGCTATCGCTCGCACAATCGGGAGCGCGGCGGAGTGTGTTCGACGCTGTTCGCGGACCGCACGGAGCTCAGCGGCACGCTGCCGGTCTACATCCAGCACAACAAGAAGTTCCGCCTACCGGCAGATCCCGCGGCGCCCATCATCATGATCGGTCCAGGCACCGGCATCGCTCCCTTCCGCGGCTTCCTGCATGAGCGTTGCGCGGCCAGCGCGCCCGGCCGCAACTGGCTCTTCTTCGGCGACCGCAGTGCCTCCACTGACTTCCTCTATCGTGAGGAGCTCGAGCAAATGACCGCGAGCGGCTTGCTCACGCGTCTCGACACCGCCTTCTCCCGCGACCAGGCGCACAAAATCTACGTGCAGGACCGCATGCTTGAGCACGGCGCGGAATTCTTCGCGTGGCTCGAGCAGGGCGCAAGCCTCTACATTTGCGGCGACGCCTCGCGCATGGCCAAGGATGTCGACGCGGCGCTCCACACCGTCATCGAGCGGCATGGCCAGCGCGACCCCGAGGCCGCCAAGGACTACGTCCAGAACCTGCACGACACCAGGCGTTACCTGCGGGATGTGTACTAGATGAATCTGCCCCTCCACGAGCGCGCGGTCGAAGGCACGAGCCCGGACCTGGTGCGCTTGACCGGCCTCTCGTTGGGCGAGAACGGCATCGTGTTTCCGCCGCCGCCCGAGGTCGTCTCGACGCTGCTGCCCGCGCGCAAGCCCGGTCCCGGCGAACAGTACCGCTTTCACTTCGACATGACCAAGTGCATCGGCTGCCGGTCCTGCGAGATTGCGTGCAACGAGCAGAACAACAATCCGGCGGACATCGAGTGGCGGCGCATCGGCGAGCTCGAGGCGGGCAGCTACCCGGAGACGCAGCGCCACTATCTCTCGATGGGCTGCAACCACTGCCTGGACGCGGACTGCCTAAAGGGCTGCCCCGTCGACGCGTACACGAAGGACCCCGTGACGGGCATCGTGCTGCACTCGGCCGACGCCTGCATCGGCTGCAGCTACTGTGTGTGGAACTGCCCGTACTCGGTGCCGCAGTTCAACCCGGAGCGCGGCGTGGTGGGCAAGTGCGACATGTGCAAGGGGCGACTGGACGAAGGCCTCGAGCCGGCCTGCGTGAACGCGTGCCCGGAGGGTGCGATCGCGATTGAGCTGGTGAACATGGCCGAGTGGCGCAACGACTATGCACTCGCCGATTCGCCCGGCATGCCCGCTGCCGAACAGACCGTTTCGACCACCCGCATTACGCTGCCGGGCAAGTTTGCTGCGGCCAAGCCGGTTTCGCGTGGGCTGGAACGGGTGGACTTGGGCCAGATCGGGCGCGAACATGCGCATGTGCCGCTGATTTACATGACGGCGCTGATGCAGGCGGTCTCGGGCGCGTTGTGGGTGCTGCTTGCGTGGCATGCGCTGGATGCGTTGACGCTCTGCGTCCTGCTCGCCATCACGGCCGCGGCGCTCACGCTTTCGACACTGCACCTTGGGCGCCCGGCGTATGCCTATCGCGCGCTCAAGATGTGGCGTCGCTCCTGGCTAAGCCGGGAGGTGCTGCTGTTCACGCTGTTCTTCGGCGCGCTCGCCGCGGCTGCGGCCAGCACAGCAGCCCGGCAGTTCGGCGTGCCGGTTTTGCCCTGGCTTCCCCTGGCATGCGATCTCGCCGCCGCCACGTTTGGCGTTCTCGGCACGCTGGCGAGCGCGGCGATTTACCTGGTGCGGGCGCGGCCGGCGTGGAACACGGCGCACACGCCCACAGACTTCGTGCTGACAGCGGCGCTGCTCGGCAGCCTCCTGGCCTCGGCTTTAGCAGACCTGCTGCCAAAATTGACGGCACGCTATCCGCTGCCGACTGTACTGCATCCGCTCACGAGCGTGGCCGCACACCCTGCGCACTCGCTCGCGATCACGGTGGTGTGCGCCGGTGCGTGGCTTTCGAACCAGGCACTCCGCGCTTACCGCCTGCGCCGCTCCGCCGCATTTGAGTCCCGCGCCGCATGGTCGCTGCTCTCGGGGGCAGGCCTGTGGCCCTTTGCCGCGGCCTCCGTGCTTCTGCTCTGCTGCGCGCTGGGCCTCGTCGCGACAGCGCATAGCCTGGTCGCCCTCGCTTTCGGCCTGGCCGCCGTGCTGGTCTCGCGCTACCTCTTCTTCGTCACCGTCGTGCCGCTCAACATGGCGCTGACCTTCGTTCGATCGCGTCCTGCGGGGGCACACGCATGAGCCTGCTGACACAGATCAAGCGGCTCGCCGGCATCGACACCGCGCAGACAAAGTATGCCTACGCGGAGGACCCGGTGTACGGCAAGGTCTCCGCCGCGCGAGTGGCCGACTCCTGGGTGAAGACGACCTGCGGCTACTGCTCCGTCGGCTGCGGCATGCTGGTCGGCGTCAAGGAGGGCAAGGCGGTCGCGGTGCGCGGTAATCCGGACCACCCCGTCAACCGCGGCAAGCTCTGCCCCAAGGGTCTGAGCGAGCACCACATCCTCGACAACCCGGGCCGCGCGCGCACACCGATGCTGCGCAAAAACGGCAAGCTCGAGCCGGTGAGCTGGGACGAAGCGCTGGCGACGATGGTCGAGCGCATCACCGGGCTGCAGGCCGAGCATGGACCGGGCACCCTCGGCGTCGTCGGTACGGGGCAGCTGCTCACCGAGGAGTACTACACCCTGGGCAAGCTGGTGCAGCTTGGCTTTCGCACGCCGCACAACGACGGCAACACTACGCTCTGCATGGCCTCGGCGGTCTCCGGCTACAAGCTCTCCTTCGGCTCCGATGGGCCGCCGGGAAGCTACGCCGATATGGCCAGCGCGGACGTGGTTTTGCTCATCGGCTCGAACATCGCCGACAACCATCCCATCCTGTGCACGCGCGTAGGCGAGGGCCCCGGCAAACGGCCCGGACGCACCCTGATCGTGGTCGATCCGCGCGTGACCAAGACCGCCATGATGGCCGACATCCATCTTGCGATCAAGCCGCGCGCCGACATCGCCCTGATCAATGGCATCGCGCACATCCTGATCCGCGACGGACTGATCGATGCGAAGTACATCGCCGAACACACGACCAATTACTCGTCCTTCGCCGAGTATGTCGCGGACTTCACGCCGGAGCACGTAGCGGCTATCACCGGGCTCTCTACAGACAAGATCGAACAGGTCGCGCACCTCTATGGCAAGGCGAAAGCCGGCTTCATCGGCTGGACGATGGGCGTCAATCACTCGACCCAGGGCGCGGTTACCGTCGCGGCCATCAACAACCTCGCACTGATCACCGGTCACCTCGGCCGGGCAGGGGCCGCACCCTTCTCGATCACCGGCCAGTGCAATGCCATGGGCACACGCGAGAGCGGCTTCACCTCCGCGCTGCCTGGCTATCGCAAGTTCGACAACCCCGCGCACCGCGAAGAGCTCGCCGAGCTCTGGGGCATCGACGCCGCCGAAATTCCGTCCGCTCGCGGCATGGCTTATCCCGACATCATCGAAGGCGCGGTCACCGGCAAGATCAAGGCCCTGTGGTTCATCGCCACCAACCCCGTCGTTTCGTTTCCGAACTACGGGCTGCTCAAGCAGGCGCTTGAGACGGTCGAGTTCCTCATCGTGCAGGATGGCTTTCATCCCACGCCTACCTCGGACTTCGCGCACCTGGTGCTGCCGGCCGCGATCTGGGGCGAAAAGGAAGGCACCTATACCAACTCCGAGCGACGTATCTCAAAGGTCAATCGCATCGTCGACCCGCCTGGAGACGCGCGCGCCGACTTCGACATCTTCCTCGCGCTCGCCGAATGCCTCGGGGTCAAAGACAAGCTGTACCCTGGCTGGACCACAACCGCCGACGCCTACGCCGAGTGGCAGCGCGTCTCCGCCGGGCGCATGTGCGACTACAGCCCTTACAGCTGGCAGCAGATTGAAGACGCAGGCGGCATCCAGTGGGGAGGCGAGCGGCTCTACACCGACGGCGTCTTCCCCACCGCGGATGGCCGGGCCATCCTGCACAACGTCCCCTGCGATCCCTTCTCCGAGCAGCCCAACGAGGAGTACAGCCTGATCCTCAACACCGGCCGCACGGTCGAACACTGGCACACGCGCACCAAGACCTCGCAGGTGGAGATGCTTCACAAGATGGTGCCCAATGCGTGGCTCGAGATGAACCCGGCCGACGCCGAACGGCTGAAGCTGCGCTCGCATGACAAGGTCACCGTGGTCAGCCGCCGCGGCAAGGTCGCCGGCCTCGAACTGCGCGTAACCGCCATCATCGCGCCCGGCCAGGTCTTCATGCCATTCCATTTTGTCGAGACCAATTCGAATCGCGTCACGCTCGGGGACTTCGACCCCATCTCACGCGAGCCCAACTTCAAGCAGTGCGCGGTGCGCGTGCATAAGTCTTCCGCTCAGTAAGAGCGACTCAGGTTTCACCGGCCCCGACGCCGGTGTTGGCATGGCAGTACCGGCGGCAGTTCAAGCGACCACGACGTCGCCCTCAGGCCGCCGAGGCACTACCCGCTCCACATATCTCCTTGGAGGAAACTGACATGGCAAGCTACAAGATTTTCATGAAGTCCGGCCACCCGCTGACACTTCTCGCCGCCTTTCTCTACTTCGACTTTTCCTTCGCCATCTGGGTGCTCAATGGCGTCATGGCCCCCTTTATCTCGGAGGGCTTTCACCTTACCCCGATCCAGACCGGCACCATGATCTCGATCCCCATTCTTGCCGGCGCGCTGATGCGCTTTCCGCTGGGCGTGCTGTCGCAGTACATCGGCCGCAAGATGGCCGCCATCATTGAAATGAGCTGCATCATCGTTGCGCTGCTCTACGGCTTTTACTTCGTCCACACCTTCAACTCCGTCCTCGCCATGGGCGTGCTGCTCGGCATCGCCGGCGGCAGCTTCGGCATCGCGCTTTCGCTTGGCTCCGGCTGGTTTCCGCAGGAATACAAGGGTCTCGCCATGGGTATCGCAGGCGCCGGAAACTCCGGCACCGCGTTCGCCGCGCTCTTCGCTCCCAAGCTGGCGATGCACTTCGGCTGGCAGCACGTCTACGGCTTCGCGGCCGGCTGCATGCTGCTCCCACTGCTGGTCATGATCTTCTGCGCCAAAGAGCCACCCGATGTCGAGCACCAGTCCCTCGGCCAGCATCTCCAGTGCCTCTGGCAGGCGGACGGCTGGTACTTCAACATGGTCTACATCATCACCTTTGGCGGCTTCATCGGCCTGTCCACCTTTCTCACCACCTTTTACGTCAGCCAGTTCCACATGACCAAGGTCCACGCCGGCTTCTACACCGTGCTGGCCACCTTTACCGGGTCCGCCACCCGCGTCCTCGGCGGCTATTTCGCCGATAAGGTGGGCGGCATCACTACCCTTTCGGTCATCTTCCTCGTCGCCATCGCTGGGCTGTTCGGCTTGATGGCAACGCCATCGCTGCTCGTCACCACGCTGCTGTTTATGCTTTGCTTCGGCGCTCTGGGCGCGGGCAACGGAGCCACCTTCCAGCTCGTCCCGCTGCGCTGGCCCACCACCACTGCCATCGCCGGGGGCATGATCGGCGAGATCGGCGCGCTCGGCGGATCGCTGATCCCGACCATCCTCAGCTACTCCAAGCAGCACTTCGGCAGCTATCGCAATGGCTGGATCATGTATGCCGGCCTGGCGTTCCTGGTGCTGGTCATGCTGCGGGTCGTCAGCCGCTCCTGGACGCGCACCTGGGTCGGGCCCGGCGGCCGGGCAATTGCTCGCACGCCGGAGGTTCACGGCCGCTCTGTCCTGGTTACGGCTGAAGGCACAACCTTCGCCGCGGACTAATTTGGCATCCACCTCGGCCGCTTTCTCGTGGCGGCCGAGGTGGACGCACTTAGGAGGCCGGCGAAGTCCGGACCAACACCACGCCATGCGGCGCCACCAGCGCATGAAATTCACCGTTGAACGTGCCGAGGTCCTTCTGTCTCCACAGGTCGCGCATCTGGCGCTTTCCTGTCAGTCCCAGGTCCGCCCACTTCGCGCTGACGTCTTGTTCTCCTTCACCCAGGTTGAAGAGGCCGACGGCCTTTGATCCGTCCTCAAGATCCTTCACCCAGACCGAAAGTTTGCCCTGCTCAGAGACCTTCGTCGCCGCCCGCCCCAGCGGATCCTGGTCGACCGCGATCACTTCATCGTTAGTCAGAAGGCTCAGCGAGAAGCTGTCGAGCGAGGTCAAATCGCCGCCGATAATCAGTGGCGCTGCGAGCAGGCTCCAGAGGCTCATCTGCGCGTACTGCTCGTCCGGCGTGAGCGGTGGAGGCATCCGCCGGTCGATGTGTACGTTCGGTGGATGCTGGTTGAACGGAATATAGGCGATATGGCCGACCAGCAAATCGTCCAGATCGTTCCATCCACCCGGGCCAATGTATTTGGCCTGGTCCGCCTGATCAAACGGAGCGTTGAAGTCGGCAACGATGTTCTCCCACGAGGTATACATCCCCCTCTTGCCCCAGGCCAGATCTCCCGTCGTTCTCCAAAGCTGCCCACCGATCTCGCGGCCCCACTGCCAGACATCGTTTCTCCCGTACTGGCAAAGGCTGAACAGAATGTCGCGGTTCTCCGCCGCCAGGATGGAGCCCATCAGCCGGTACGGCTTCTGCATCTCCGCCTGCGAGTTATCCTTCGCTGGATATTTGCACCAGTCGTACTTGAGAAAGTCGAAGCCCCAGGCCGCGAACTGATCCGCATCCTGCTGCTCATGTCCGAAACTACCCTCGTACTTGCCGCAGGTAAGTGGCGAAGGAGACGTGTACAGGCCCGCTTTCATGCCCATGCTGTGCACATAGGTGGTCATGGCCTTCATGTCGGGAAAGCCTTGGCTGGGCCGGATGTTTCCCTGCGCATCGCGCGGCTCGGTGCCTTGCGGCCCACCTGCACGGTTGGCCGACCAACCGTCGTCGATGTTGATATACGAGTAGCCATGGTTTATGAGGCCGGTCGAGACCATGGCCGCGGCTTGCTCCCGCACTGCCTGATTGGTGACCTCCGTCTGCAGGAAATCCCACGTGCTCCAGCCCATGGGTGGAGTCAACGCAAGCTGGCTCCCGATGACGATGCGAAACGTGCGCTCCGCCTTCCCGGCAGCATTGCTTGCGCGCAAAACAACGTCACTGCTTCCGGCGGCCTTCACCGATCCAGTAATGATTCCGGTCTTGCCATCGAGCGTGAGCCCGGCAGGAAGTCCGGTTGCGGAAAACTGTATCGGCCTGCTTCCGGTGGCAGGAACTCGGTAGAGAAAGGGATGGCTCGGACGCGCGCCAAAGACTGTGGCTCCGTGGATGCCCGGGCGCTCGGGTGTGCCGGCGACAGGTTGCTGGCCAAAGGCCGTGCCGCATCGCGCAGAAAAGATTCCCAGGGCCATCCATACCGCGACGATAGCCGTCGTCCTTATACTCGTCACGCGGGAGTCTCCCTTGCCCAGCAAGTCGAACAGACCGTCGTAGCAGACGATCTGTCTTGGGTACGATGTTAACAAACGCGAGAAAAGCTCCAATCAGAGAGAGGTTTGGTTCATGAAGAGACTTGGAACGAGATGGCTGGTGTGCTTGCTTGCGATCGGCTCGACCGGCCTGTTCGCCCAGACCCCGAACGAGACAATCCAGCGCGACGCGCTCCCGAACCGCGCGGTTCCGGCCAAGAGCCTGCCGGTGCCGACCGATGTAAGCCCGGGCATGCAGGAGATCATCGCCGCGCCCTTTAGTCCAACCTGGAACGTCCTCTGGTCGACCGGTGAAGAGTGGCGCGCAACCGCGAACGCCCAGGCAGCCAAGGCGATGGAAGCGCTGCCGGCAATCCGCGAGCGGCTGCATGTGAAGGTGAAGGCGTCGACCCTGGGCGGGGTCAAGGTGTACATGGTCACGCCGGAGGTGATCGCGCCGGCCAACCGCGACAAGGTGCTCATCCAGGTGCATGGGGGCTGCTATGAGCTTTCGCCGGGCGAGTCCGGAACCAAGGAAGCCATCATGATGGCGGGCTTCGGCCACTACCAGGTGATTGCGGTCGACTACAGGATGCCGCCTGAGGCGTACTTTCCGGGCGCGCTCGACGACGCCATGACGGTCTACCAGGCCGTCCTCAAGACGACGGACGCGAAGAAGGTAGGTGTCCTCGGGACCTCCGCCGGAGGAGCGCTGGTGCTGGAGATGATGCTGCGCGCCAAGCAACTGGGGCTTGCCATGCCGGGGGCCATTGCGCCGAGTACACCCATGTCTGACATCACCAAGACGGGAGATAGCTTCTACACCAACGAGCTCGTAGACAATGTCTTGGTCTCTCGGGATGGATTCTGCGACTCGGCGGCCAAGGTGTACGCGCATGGGCATGACCTGAAGGATCCTCTGCTCTCCCCCGTGTACGGCGATATGCACGGCTTCCCGCCGACCATTCTGACCACCGGCACCAGGGACCTGCTGCTGAGCAATACGGTGCGTGTGCATCGCAAGCTTCGCGAGGCCGGCGTAGAGGCGCAACTGGAAGTGTACGAAGGGCAGTCGCACGCGCAGTTCGGCCGCGACGACCGCCTGCCCGAGACAAAGGACGCGTACGGAGAGATTGTCGAGTTCTTCGACAAGCACCTGGGGCATTAGGTATTCGGCGTTCAGGCCATCGAAGCGGCCGTCCCATCGGCAGTGTTGCGGGGACATATACTCGTTTGTCCGTACCCTGAGCACGCCCGCCTAAGCAAATCCGCCGTGTCGCTTTTGTTTGATTGTCAATCGTCCCTCTGGATGTGTATAGTCGCACCGGACCGCAGTTCGACATCGACACCGGACTTCAAGGGTGCCGTGCGGCCTTGGCCCTTACCCGGTCCGAGTGGAGCCTTCGGAGGCAATTGATCTTGCAAACGAAACACAAGTCTCGCTTTAGCTGCGCCTTGTTGGGAACAGGCGTCGTCCTTTGCTGTTCTCTTCCAGCCGGTGCTCAGGTGCTTTACGGCACGTTGACCGGAAACGTCACCGACAACACTGGCGCGGCCATTCCAAACGCAAGCGTCAAAGCGCTTAATGCCGCCACCGGCGTGGCGCGCGCGACAACGACCAATGCCGACGGCAGCTACTCGTTCAACGACATCAATCCCGGCACGTATGAGATCACGGTCATTGCCGAGGGCTTCACCCCGCAGCAGCAAAACGGCATCACCGTGCTCACCAACACCGTAGACCGCATCAACGTGCAGCTTGCGGTCGGCTCCGTGAGCCAGCAGGTTACCGTCGACACGGCGCCGCCGATGCTGCAGTCGGACCGCGCCGAGACCGACTACAACATCTCGCCCGAGCAGATCGCAGAGCTCCCCACCACCTCGACCACCGGCCGTAACTTCCAGAGCTTGTACCGCCTGGTTCCCGGGTCGACGCCTCCCGCCGAGCAGAACTCCGCCGCCTCCAATCCGCAGCGCGCCCAGGCCGTAAACGTGAACGGCGTTTCGAACTCCACCAACACCACCCGCATCGACGGCGCAGTCGACGCCTATCCCTGGATCCCCTACCTGGCTGCATACCTGCCGCCGACCGACGGCATCGACAGCATTAACGTGGTCACCGGCAGCTTCAACGCGGAGCAGGGTTCCGCCGGCGGCTCGGCCATCAACGTGACGGTCAAGAGCGGCACCAACAATTTTCACGGCAGCGTATGGGAGTACAACTCGATTGCGCAGTTGAACGCGCAGACCTGGCAAAATCGGACCGGCGTCCGCCAGAAGAATATCTATAACGAGGCCGGCGGTTCGCTCGGTGGTCCCATCGTTAAGAATAAGCTGTTCTTCTTCGGGGATTACGATCGCGTCACGGTAGACAAGGACATCAATGGGGTCTACTCCGTTCCAACGGCAGCCATGCGCGCGGGAGATTTTTCTGCCTTCGACACGCCGGCGATGATCGCCGCGAAGACGCCAAGCTTTGTGTTCGATCCGGTATCGGGCAATGCAGCCGGTGCAAACAAGACACTATTTCCCGGCAACATCATCCCTGCCACCCGTTTCTCGCCGGCTGCACTGGCTCTCTTGAAGGTTCTCCCTCTCCCCAACTACGGAGCCTCTACGCTTACGGCGAACAACTATTTCGCCTCAGCGGTCAATGCCTTTGAACGCCAGAGCGCCGATGTCAAGGTCGCCTACGTTCCCTCCGCCAAAACAAGCCTTTTCGGACGGTACAGCCTCTCGCCCAGCCAGATCAGCGATCCTGAGTTGTTTGGCATCAATCCAGGCGGCCCTACCATTGATGGAGGCCAGCCCGGCACAGCCGCCGGACTGATCCAGAACGTCGGGTTGGGAGCGACCTATGCTCTTACACCGCATCTGCTGCTGGACGCCAATGCCGGCTATACGCGGCAGCGACTGGTAGCCACGGCGCCGGACCTTTCGCTGGGCGATTACGGCACAAACCAGCTCGGCATTCCCGGCACCAACAACAACGGCCAGTATCTCTACGGCGGCATCCCCGCCTTTGATTTCACCACCTATGCCAACCTGGGCAACACCAACAGTGGCAGTCCGTTCACCTTTCGGGACAACCAGTACACCGGCAATGTCAACGCAACCTATCTTAGGGGGCCCCACTCGATTCGCTTTGGCGGCGAATACCTCCATGCCGCTATCAACCACGAGCAGCCCGGGAACAGTACGCTGATCATTCCACGCGGCGGCTTTCTCTTCTCCGGCGGCGTGACTACAGGTAACGCAGCCACCGTCGGCTATCCCGGCGCCAATGGTGCTGCAAATCTTGTCACGACGAACATCAACTCGTTTGCCGACTTCCTGCTGGGCCAGGCCTACAACTACGGAAAGGGCGTGCAGAGCTTCAATCCCGAGGCGCTGCGAATCTCCACCTTCGCGGGGTACGCACAGGACACCTGGCAGGCAAGCAAAGCCCTGGTGATCAACTACGGCATTCGCTACGAGTACTACCCGCTGCCCGTTGCGGATCACTTCGGGACAACGCGGTACGATCCCACCGTCCGCTCCACGGTTACGGATTCATTTGGGACCCATACGGTCGGCACGGTTCTGGTCGGAGGAGAAGGCTCTGAGCCTCAGCATGCTGGAACCAAGAATGGTTACGGCCAGTTTGTTCCGCGCTTCGGTGTCTCCTACCAGGCGAATCCGAAGACCGTCGTTCGCAGCGGATTCGGCATCACTGTCGATCCCGATAACCTGCGCAACCTGCTCCAAGCGTATCCAGCCAATATTTCGACAAACGTGACCGGAGCCAATACCCTGGTTGCCGCTGCCAGCATTAATGCTGGCCTGCTGAGCACGACGACACAGGTCGGCATCCCTGCTACCGTGCTGCCGAACATCAGCACAGGCATGGTGCCGCTGCCGGCAACCGTCTCCACCGAGACCACGCTGCCGCAATTCCGTCGCGGCTACATCGAAAGCTACAACCTGGCCGTGCAGCGTGAGCTTCCCCTTGGCATGGTTTCAACCGTGGCGTATGTGGGCACGCATGCCATCCGCCAGATCACCCACGTGGACATCAACGCTGGGGCTCCGGGCGGAGGCAATCCTGGGCGCCTGCTGAACACCACCTACGGCGCAAACACAAGCAACGCGGACGTCTTTGCGCAGCAACCGTTCGCAGGATCGGTCTATAACGGCCTGCAAACGCAATTAACCAAGAACTCCAGGCATGGCTCGACCGGGCTTATCTATACCTTCTCGAAGGCAATGGATGAGTCCGACAACAGCATCTCCAACCCATTGATCTTTGCGTATCCGACCTATTACAGCCGCAACTGGGCACTCGCGGGCTACGACCGCAAGCACAACCTGCAGTGGTGGACGAGCTATCCCTTCCCATTTGGCAAGGACGGCCTGTTCCTGAAGCATGGCGTTGCCGGATACGTGCTCGGTAACTGGCGCGTGAGCACCGTTCTCAGCCGTGTCAGCGGTGCACCCATCAACGTAACCTCCGTCGCGACTAGTCTGAATGCGCCGGGTAGCACCCAGGTAGCGGACCAGAACTACGGCGTGAATACGGTGATCGGCGGGCGCGCGGTTCTGGCCGGCAATGGTGGGAGCTATCAGTACCTCAACCCCGCCGCCTTCGCTCCCGTAACCGCGGTGCGCTTTGGTACCGCGGGCCGCAATGACGTGCGCGGTCCTGGTCTCTTCGACCTGGATGCCAGCTTGAAGCGCGAGTTTCCCCTCTACGAACAGTTCCGGCTCGAGTTTGTGGCCGACTCGTTCGACGTAACCAACACGCCTGCCTTTGCCAACCCCGCCGCAAACATCTCGAACACCGGATTCGGCCAGATCACCACCTCCAACGCAAACCGGACCCTGCGCCTCAGTGGTCGGGTCACGTTCTAGCCGTTACGTTCGCATGATGACAAGGGCAGGTCCGCGGTATGCGGGTCTGCCCTTCCAATTCACCGCATCCTGCTTTCTTGGTCACTCCACCCTGCAGATCAAACATTTTAGGTAGCTTGTCTCCGGCAGTCCAAGGATGGCCGGATGATCGGGCGCCGCTCCCCGAGATTCCACCACCTGCACTCGCCGACGGCCATCCACGGCAGCGGCAGCCACCACAGAAGTAAAGTCCTCCGGGCTTACATGGTGCGAGCAGGAACACGTCACCAGGGTTCCACCGGGCTCAAGCATTTTCAGCGCTCGCAGGTTCATCTCCTTGTAGCCGCGCAGCGCGCCGTCAATCGCCCGCTTGGACTTCGCAAACGCAGGCGGATCGAGCACGATCGTCCCATACCTCTTGCCGCCGGCTTCGAACTCCCGCAGAAGGTCAAAGGCATCCGCCTCAATCCAATCCACTTTGGCAGGCAGATGGTGATTGCGTTCGAGGTTGCCGTCCGCTACCTCCAGTGCCGCTCGGCTTGCATCCACTCCCGTCACACGCTCGCACACGCCAGCGAGATGCAAAGCAAAGCCTCCCTGGTACGTGCATACATCGAGCGCTGCCCCATGCGCGTACCGGGCAGCTGCGGCGTAGTTGAGCCGCTGATCCAGAAACGCGCCAGTCTTCTGCCCGGACAAGGCGTCGTAGGCAAAGTGCAGGCCGTTGATTGTAAACACGGTTGCCAGTTTGGGATTTTCCCGGTCGGCATAGAGCGACTCGCCTGCTGTCATCGGCAACGCCTCGGCAACACGGACGCGCGGGTCGGGCCGCTCCGCGATCGTCGCCGGGGCAAGCCGCTCGCGCAGGACACGGGTTACGGCGGCGCGCACATCATCCTGTGCCGTTGCTTGCGTGAGAAGCTGCAGGATGACTAGATCGTTGTACTTATCAACAATGACTCCGGGCAGACGGTCCGCCTCGGAGAAGACAAGCCGGCAGGCATTCTCGCGCTCCGACCCTGGCGCCAGTTGCGCGCGGAGATCGATCGCTCCATGGATGCGTTGTTCAATCTCCGCGAGGTACTGCGCGCGGCTAAGCGAAGGCACGTCCGAGACCATGCGCAACGAAATCTGCGACGCGGAACTGAAGATTGCGCTTCCCAGCGCTGCACCGCGCGCATCGAGCACTGAGAGCAGGCTTCTTGGCGCGATCTCGGCGCTTTCCGCACCTCGAAGAAGCTGTTCGATTTCAGAGCGATAGACCCACACCGACCCGGAACGCAGCCGCTCCGCAGCGCGGCGAGTAATGACCGCCGCTGGTCCCTGCGAGTGCGCTGCGCCTACCCGAAGCGGCGGAAGATCGACCTTCTGTGCCATGCTCTATCGTCGCATGGAGCCGCGCTATGGCACGGCTGAACTGTTGGCTGGAACGCTAGAATAGAAAGGCCAGGCAGGGATTCGCTTCTGCAGGTAAGGGCTCCTTCGTCTTCCGACCCAAAGAAAGGATCAGCGTGCGCCGGTTCGACGTCCTCATCCTTGGAGCAGGCGCTGCTGGACTGATGTGCGCGGTAGAAGCCGGACGCCGTGGGCGCAAAGTCCTCGTCGTGGATCATGCCGATCGCGTCGGCAAGAAGATTCTGATCTCCGGCGGAGGACGATGCAACTTCACCAACCTATACTGCTCGGCAGAAAACTTCCTTTCTGAGAATCCACATTTTGCCCACTCCGCGCTGGCGCGCTTTCCCGCTGCTGAGATGATTGCGCTGGTCGAGCGCCATCAAGTGCCGTACCACGAGAAAACACTCGGGCAGCTCTTCTGCGACCGGACCGCGCGCGACATCACGGACCTTCTCGAACGCGAGTGTTCCCAGGCTAAGGTCCAGATCGAACTAGGGGTCTCAGTCGAAGCTGCTCGCCATGACAAGCAAGGCTTTACGCTTGAAACGACGCGCGGTCTGCTCACCGCGGAATCTCTCATCGTAGCGACTGGTGGACTTTCCATTCCAAAGATCGGTGCCACTGGCCTTGGCTACGAACTGGCACGTCAGTTCGGGTTACGTGTTGTCGAATGCCGGCCGGGCTTGACGCCGCTTACATTGGAGGCGGCGGATCGGGATCGGTGGTGTGATCTTTCCGGCAGTTCGGCAGAGGTGCTTGCAACGCTTGGAACTCCCGCATCGCGGCCCGATGTCCGTGCGGGCCGTCTTCCTCGCTTTCAGGAAAAGCTCCTCATCACGCACCGTGGACTCAGCGGGCCGGCAACACTGCAAATCTCCTCTTTTTGGGAATCTGGCACCCATCTACAGTTTGATCTCGCTCCCGGACGAAAGGTCCTAGAGCCAATCTTGGCTTCTAAGGCCTCACGCGACCCCGCAGCTATTCTGACTACGCTTCGCACCGTACTGCCTGCGCGCTGGGCAGAGCGTTGGCTGCAGGAGAACTTGCCGGACCCGATTCCTCGGCAACTCTCGAACGCGGCTATCGTTTCTCTCGAGGCTCGCCTGCATGCGTGGCAAGTCATTCCGGCTGGTACCGAGGGCTACGTGAAGGCTGAAGTCACCGTCGGCGGGGTGGCTACCGACGAACTGGATCCGAGAACTCTGGAAAGCCGTAAAGTTCGCGGGCTTTTCTTCATCGGCGAAGTGGTCGACGTCACGGGTTGGCTTGGAGGCTATAACTTCCAGTGGGCCTGGGCCTCCGGCTTCTGCGCCGGACAAGTCTGCTGAGAGGCGCTGCCTTCCTAGGAAGCTACTGAACGACCAGCGTCAGCGGTACGGTTCGTGTTAGCCCCGCGCTCGATCCGGTGACCACGAGGGAATAGGAACCACTTGGAGAGACAGCTGTCGAGGTGCTCCCGGAGCCCGTGCCCGGCTCTGTTCTTCCCGTCGCGCAACCACCAGCGCCGACAAGAGCCAACGCGATCAGGAGAACCAGCAATCGCTGCGGCCATCGCTTGTGTCTGCACAAGAGGCCTGCCGGCAGCAGGACTGCCAGCCAAGTCAGCGGCTTTTGCCAAGGCAGCGTGGGAGCATCCAGACGCACCGTCGTAAGACCGGTCGCAACCGTCACCGTCATCGGTGTCGATCCACCGAGAGCGACACTCGCAGGATTCACGGTGCACGTACTGTGGGCTGGAACTCCGGAACAGCTAAACGTAACATTTCCGGTTACATTCGTCGCCGAGTTGAGGAGAAGAGAATAGGTAGCCGCCTGGCCGCTGGGCACGGTAAGCGACGACGCGCCATTTACAGTCACCGTGAAATCGGAGCCGCTGCCGGTAAGCTGAATAGTCTGCGGGGAAGTGCCCGCGCTATCCACGAAGGCTAGCGTTCCGGAACGAGGTCCGCCTGTGGTCGGTGCGAATACAACGCCGAGCGTACACACTCCGGCCGGCGCGAGAGATTGCCCGCAAGTGTTTGAACCCGTGGCGACCGCGTAATCTCCTGTCATCAAGACGTTGGAGATGGTCAGGGCGGCCCCACCGTTGTTCGTCAGGGTCACGGTCTGCGGCGCGGAGCTCAACCCTACCCCAATAGCGCCGAAGGTTAGTCCATTGATCGGCGAGAGCGACACTCCCGGTGGCGCGATTCCAAAGCCGCTCAGTTGCACGGTTTGGCTGCGGAACTGGTCAGAGATGGTCAGGACTCCGCTCTGTTGACCCAGGCTCTTGGGAACAAAACTGACGGAGAAGGTACAGGTGGAGCGCGCGTTGAGTGAGTTCCCACAGCCGTTGACAACGGTGAAGTCACCATTCGTCACCTGAGCGGTGATAAGCGTTAAGGCGACGTCGCCGGCGTTGATGATCGACACAGTCTGGCTTGCACTTGCAGTATTCAGCTGTTGCGAAGAGAAGCTCAGCGAGGCCAGAGAGAGGTTGTCGGTCGCAGGATTGGTGGCAGTTCCGCTGAGACTTGCTGTCTGAGTCCCCGCGTCATCGACGACCGTGAGAGACCCGGAACGCGCGCCGGTTGCGCTCGGCGCAAAGACAATCGACACGGTACATCCTGTTTGCGAACCCAGCGTCGTGCCGCAGGTGTTTGCTGACATTTTGAAATCGCCAGAGATGGTGGGAGTCTGCATTCCTGCAGAGGCGCTGCCGGTGTTCGAGATTGTGATGTTCTGCACGGCGCTGGTAGCACCTACGCTGGTTACAGGAAAGGTTGCGGTGGTTGGGGTAAGCACGATTGCCGCGGCTGGCGTGCCTGTTCCGGACAGAGTTGCCGTCGCCTGCCCGCCGGCCACGTTGCCGTAAACCGTAAGTACTCCAGTGCGCGAACCCGTCGAAGCAGGTGCGAACCGGACCTGAACAGAGCACGTTGACCCTTGCGGGATTTGGTTACCGGTGCAGGTGTCTATCTCGTTGAAGTCGCCGGTCGTTGTGATACTTGAGACCACCAGGTTCGCACTTCCGCTGTTTGTCACCGTGATGGTCGCGTATGAGCTGACCGTACCGACGGCCTGCGCTGCAAACACCGCAGTCGTCGGACTCAGCGCAATCGCGGGAAGGACGGAGTTGGTGGCTGTCAGCAGCGGAATTTGCCAGATGCCGCGGCCGTAGGTTGCCGCACGAAGTTCCCCCGAGCGTCCGTCGCCGGTTGAGATCTGCGCTGCTGCCTGCAGACTGATCACGGGGGCGTTCGGCAGCGAACTGCCGAAAACACTCCAGCAGTTTCCGCTGGTGCAGGTGGAGATATTCGTGGTGACATAAACTCCCGTATCCAAAGCGAGATAGATGGTATTCGCGTCATTGGGATCAACAGCGATGCTGTTCGCCGGGGCATTTGGCAGATTAGAGGTGATGTTGGTCCAGTGCAGGCCTCCGTCGACGGAGCGGTACACGTGAGGCGAGCTGGCCCCAACCTGGCTGAAGCCTAAGAGCGTGGCATAGACGGTGTTCCCTGTGCTATCGTGCGGGTCCGCGACGATCGAAGAAACGTCAAAGCCTTGCGGGTTGAAGACGCCTGAGTCGGCGGCGTCGTTTGTAACCGTGGCCATCGCGGCATCGCGCCATGCGGTAGTGCTGCTTGCTAGGTTTGCCGCGGTGGTCACAAACAGATGGCCCCCGAGGCCCTGGCCACCATCAAGGACCCCGGCCAGACCAGCGTAGATTACGTCAGACCCTGCACTTTGGCCTGCAGCTGCAAGGTTGGCGGGTCCGCCCGCCGCGAGCGAACGCACCAGAGGAGCCGTCGACGAACAGGTGCTTGCCGCGGGCGTGGCAAAGGGTGCACTGACGCTGTTTGCGCTGGACCAGGCTGCGCCGCCGGTTGCTGCGCCCCGCCAGACCCGGCACGTCCCGGCGATCAGGTTCGATGTGAGTGCCGGGTCGAGCAGCCAGGGTGCATCGGTTTCCGCTGGATCTCCGCCGACCTGAGCCGCTCCGATCACATTGGCGGCAAAGTTGCTCGGGCCACAGGCGGAGCCTGAGATACAGCGCGCGACACTAACCCCGGCACCCGTCGACAGATACCAGAGTTGCGGATTCGCCGGGTCGATTGCGACTGTGCCGCCCTCGCCTGTCGCAAGCTGCGCCCAGGCGCTCGTGACAGATCCTGTGCCAGCTGTGCCCAAGGCGCCAAGGCCGGCCAGCAGCGTGCCCGAAGCGGTCGGCGATTGCGCAAAGGACACAACCTCCGCGAGTGATCCGATGCCTGCGTTCAAATTCTGGAAATGATTCGCATCGTCCAGCGAACAGGCGCTCGCCTGCTCGTTGACGCCATCCGTGGAGCGATAAAGACCGCCATCGTTGCCGACGTAAATCAGCGGTGAACTGGCACCGGCAAGCGACGCGATCGCATGTTGCGCGGGAGCGACACCGGCCGGATTGACGCAGCCGTTTTGCGCGTTGGTGGTATTTCGCAAACTGCACCCCGCCGTAAGACTGCAACGGTAGAGGTCGATGGTGCCTGCGTACAGCAGAGTGTCGCTTCCGGACGGGACCGCGTTGAGCGCAAGATTGTAATCGCCCTGCGAGATCACTTTGCTTCCGCTGCCGATCTCCAGCGGAGTCGCATTGAGTGCGGTCCCGAAGAGCATCGTGGCGTTGCCGCAAGCTGTGCCGGAAAGGGCACACACATCCTGATAGAGTCCCTGATCGCGGTTCGCCAGGTCCACAGTCAGCGCGAACGTGTCGCCCGTTGTTGGCTGCACTGCAAGAACGCCGCGGAAGATCGGGCAAACCGAGCTACCGGAAGATCCGATGGGCGGGCATGCCGTTGTGGTCAGCCCGGTTCCCGGTTGATGAGCGAGACGCGTCCAGGTTTGGCCATCGGCCGACTGGTAGTAGCCGTGCGAGCGCACAGCCGCATAGAACTGCTGTCGGACGGGGTTCCAAACGACCGAGGTCACTGCGTGTCCGCCGCCATTTCCGCCGATCGGCAGTGGAGTCTGAACGGTCTGGTTTCCATCCTGAATGGTGGCCATCTGCCACGTGACTCCTCCATCGCTCGACCAGTACAGACCCATCACGCTGTTCAGTGTGTTTGCCGCATGTACCACGTCGCCCTCGGCCGATTCGGAGAACGCCGCGACGACCAAGGAAGGATTCGCCGAGGAAAAGGCAATACCCGACACGGCCAGGCCCAGAAACGAGTGGTTGCCCGCGACGCCGTCCAACGACTGCTGTGCCAGCGTCCATGTCACACCCCCATCCACCGAACGTAGAATGCCTTCGCCGTAGTACGAATCCGTTGCATCGTTAGGATCGCCGGTGCCAGCCAGCAGCACACCGTTGCTCATCGCCATCGCCCCGATACTCAGCGAGGGCAGCACTGCGCCGCCAGGGCTGAAGACGGGGAGCGTATCTGTAAGAGGTGTAAACGTCACGGCGCTGGCCGCACCAGCGGCGTTGGTGGATTTCCAGATGCCGCCGCCGGTCGTGCCGAGATAAAGCGTATTTCCAGTCGCATCCGCAGGATCGAGCGCCAACGCCGTTACGCGGCCTGTGACATTGCCATACAACGGACTCGCAACCTGTCCCGGCCCCACCGAAGTCCAGGCTGCACTCAGCGTGGTGGTATTTGGCTGGATCGATGCAGATTGCACCATGGCCTGGTGCTCCTGCCGCGCGCTTGCGAGCGCCTGAGCCGCCGAAACGGGACCCGTGGTTGTCCTGCTTCGCAGGAATCGCTGTGTTCCTGCCTTGCGCGACGCGGCCCGGCCCAACGCGGAGGGCTCCTGAAAGGACGCCGTTTGGCCAGTCAAACAGGTTGTCAGCGCCATCCAAAGAACCAGGACCGCCGAAAGCCAGGCGTCAGAACGGGAGCGCGGATGCAGGCGGAAACTCGGATCTGCGGATCGCATTGTGCTTTCTTGCTGCCGAAAGTGAAGGCAAAGGTGCCTGAGAACTCTATCGGCAGATCCGCGAATCTCTTCAGTTAATTCTCTACTTTCTTTTCAGCAATGGACGATTTTCGCTGATTCGATCGACTTTGTGGCGTTTCTGGAGTCGATGACCAGCCGCGCATCCGCCACGATTGCCGGAAAGTTGTACGCACTGTGATCCGTCAGGATGATGACGCAAGCAAAGCGTCCTACCTCCGAAAGCGGTGTCGACTCCATCTGCAACGCATATCGCCGGCCCGTGCCTACCCGGGGAAAATAAGGGTCGTTGTACGCCACCTCTGCCCCCGCCGCGAGCAGCAGCTGCATCACCGTCAACGCCGGCGACTCGCGTAGATCATCCACGTCCCGCTTGTACGCCACTCCAAGCACCAGCACCCTTGCCCCTTTGAGGGCCTTCCCGCCCCGTTCCAGCGCGCGCCTGGTCGTCTCAACCACATACGCCGGCATCGATTCATTCACCTCACCCGCAAGCTCGATGAACCTCGTCTCCAACCCGAACTGCTTCGCTTTCCAGGTGAGATAAAAAGGATCAACCGGGATACAGTGCCCACCCACTCCCGGCCCAGGATAAAACGGCTGGAACCCAAACGGCTTGGTCGCCGCCGCCGCAATCACCTCCCACAGATCAATCCCCATATGCAGGCAGAGCTGCTTCATCTCGTTGATCAGTGCAATATTCACCGCGCGGTAGATGTTCTCGAGCAGCTTCGTCATCTCCGCCGCCGCCGTGGACGACATCGCTACCGTCCGCGCAAACACCACGCCATAAAGCGCACACGCAGCCTCGGTCGCCCTCGCGTCCACGCCGCCCACCACCTTTGGCACGCTCCGCCGCGGCACCGTCACATTGCCCGGATCCTCCCGCTCCGGCGAGAACGCCACCAGCACACCCTCGATCGCGTCCGGGTCGCCCTCCCCACGCTGCACCTTTCGCCCATGCCGCTCGATCGTCGCCGCCACGATCTCCTCCGTCGTCCCCGGGTACGTCGTGCTCTCGAGCACCACAAGCTGCCCCGGCTGCACATGCGGCGCAATCGCCTCCATCGTCGCCTCCACCGCGCGCATATCCGGCGTGTGATCTGCATAGAGCGGCGTCGGCACGCAGATCAACACCGCGTCCACCGACCTCACCTCCGCATACTCCGTCGTCGCCCGAAAGCCCCGCGCCTGCGCCGCCGCAACGTGCTCCGGCGTGATCCGGTGAATGTAGCTCTCCCCCGCGTTCAGTGCCCGGACCTTCGCCTCATCGATGTCGAAGCCAGTCACCGCGAATCCGTCTTCGCTCAAGAGCAGCGTCAGCGGCAGCCCGACATACCCCAGCCCCACCACGCCCACGCGCAGCGTTCTCGCCTCGACCCGCGCCCTCCACTCCGCCAGGCTCCGCACCGGCACGAAGGCCTCGCCGGTCAAAGCCTCGCCCCAAAGGCCTGCTCCGCGCGAACCCACTCTACCGTGCGCCGCAGCCCTTCCTCAAAGCCAATCCGCGGCCGATACCCAAACGCCTCCTCCGCTGCCGAGATATCCGCATGCGAGTCGCGCACATCGCCCTGCCGCGCCGCGCCATACTGCGCAGGCTGGCCGAACCCGACAATCTCCGCCAGCAGCCCATACGTCTCGTTCAGCGTGTGCCGCGCCCCACACGCCACGTTGAACACCTGCCCCGCCACTGCACTTGCCGGAGCCATTAAAGCCAGCAAATTCGCCTCAACCACATCCTCCACATACGTAAAATCCCGCCCCTGCTCCCCATCCCCGAAGATCACCGGCCGCTCCCCCCGCAGCATCTGCCGTGCCCACCGTGCGATCACCCCCGCGTACGAGGACTCCGGATCCTGCCGCGGCCCAAACACGTTGAAGTACCGCAGACACACCGTCTCCAGCCCATACACCTGCCAGTACGACCGCATGTAAAGCTCCCCCGCCACTTTCTGGACCGGGTACGGCGCAATCGGCATCGGCATCATCGTCTCCCGCCGCGGAAAGCCCGGCTGGTTGCCATACGCGGACGACGAAGCCGCGAAGATCACCCGCTTCACCCCCGCAGCGCGCGCACCCTCAAGCACGTTAAACGTGCCGTCCAGGTTGGTCTCATGGCTCGTCCGCGGATCCTCCACCGACCGCGGAACACTCGGCAGCGCACCCTGATGCAGCACGAAATCCACGCCCTCACACGCGGCCCGCACCGCCTCCGCGTCTCGCAGGTCTGCCTCAACAAACTCGAGTCCGTCCAGTCCAAGCAGGTTCTCCCGCCGCCCCGTGGAGAGGTTATCCAGCCCGCGCACAGCTTCTCCCCGCGCCAGCAACGCCTGCGCCAAATGCGAGCCGATAAACCCTGCCACCCCGGTGATGAGATAAGTAGCCAACGCGTGCGCCAGCTCTCAGCTTACCAACGTCCGGCTCTAGCTGAACCCAAGCACCCGATGCGGCTCGTAAGGCGCTTCGAGCCTCTTCACCTCATCCTCCGTCAGCTTCAACTCCAACGCCGCCAGAGCATCGTCCAGCTGATACGCCTTGCTCGCCCCGATAATCGGAGCCGACACCGCTGGCTTCGTCAGCATCCACGCCAGCGCCACCTGCGCATTTTTCACCCCGCGCGCCTCCGCCACCTCGGTAATCCGGTCCACCACCTTGAAGTCCGACTCCGCATAGTACATCTTGTGCGCAAAGTCGTCGGTCCGCGCCCGCGACGTCTCCGCCTTCTGCTTGTCCTCATTCTGCTTACGATTCCCCGCCAGAAAGCCCCGAGCCAGCGGACTCCACGGAATCAAGCCCACCTTCTGGTCCACACACAGCGGAATCATCTCGCGCTCTTCCTCGCGATACACCAGGTTGTAATGGTTCTGCATCGTCACAAACCGCGCCAGCCCACGCTTCTGTTGATACTCCAGCATCTTCAGAAACTCCCACGCGTACATTGTCGACGCGCCCAGATACAGCACCTTGCCCGCGCGCACCACATCGTTCAGCGCCTCAAGCGTCTCCTCGATCGGCGTATGCGGATCCGCCCGATGAATCTGGTACAGGTCCACATACTCTGTCCCCAGCCGCTTCAGGCTCGCATCGATCGAGGCCAGAATATGCTTACGCGAGAGCCCCCGATCGTTCTTCCCGTCGCTCATCGGGTTGAACACCTTGGTTGCAATCACCACCTCATCCCGCTTCATCCGGAACTCACGCATCGCGCGCCCGGTAATCTCCTCGCTCGCGCCAAGCGAGTACACATCCGCCGTATCGAAAAAGTTGATCCCTGCCTCGTATGCCTTCCGGATCAGCGGCTCCGACTCATCCCACTCGAGCACCCACTCCCGCCACGTCTTCGACCCATACGTCATCATCCCTAGCGCCAGCCGCGATACCTTCGTCCCCGTGCTGCCCAGATTCACATAGTCCATTCGGCCCTCATCCTTCCACGTTTCGTCTGCTGACCATAAGAGTCACTTCAGCCGCCATGCGCTGTTTTCCGTCAAGAAATAGAAGGACCGAGATCCTACGGTGAACGGTAGCGCCTCCCTCGCGGCAAGTGAAAGCAGTAGCCAGCTTGCAGGCGCGTATATACAATAGCTATATATGGACGTGCACTCGATGCTGCCATGGGCAGAGCTTTGTCTGGGATAGCGAGAAAGCCGCCAGCAATGTCTTCAGGCACGGAGTACGGTTCGAGCAGGCCCGAGAGGTCTTTCTCGACCAGCTAGCCCGCTACGAGGACGCCAGTCCGCAGGAAGAAGCACGGCAGGCGTGCATCGGCCTAACAACCGACTACCGGCTCCTGTATGCCGTCCATGTCATTCGAGAAGAGGATGTGCTCCGCCTCATCTCCGCACGCCTTGCGGAGCCGGCGGAAAAGGAGACGCTATGAAAATGACTGATCGCATCAAGCGCAACATGCAGCCCGACAAACCCATGACCCTGATCTCCCTCCGTCTACCTGATCACGTGATCGACGATCTTAAGGAGGTCGCCCCCTCGCTCGGCTTCGGAGGATACCAGGCGCTCATCCGCGCCTACATCTCGAACGGTCTGCGCAAGCACCTGGCCAAAAGGGAAGCGCAGCGGGCCGAGGACAGCACCGTCGAAGAGTTCAGCCAAAGACTCATCGCTCATGGTGTGCCGAAGCAGGCCATCCAGCAAGCCGTCGCCGAGATGAGAGCCGCAAGGTAGGTCCCATGCGTTTTGGAGCAAATCACATCCCGCTACGCAGCTCGTGCGTAAGTCGTCATACTGGCGAAGCCAGAATCCCCGTATTTGCTTTGTTTAGAAAGGCACGACTGCAGAAAAGGCGATAGCAGCATCCGCAGTGCTCCTGTCTGCAATGGAGGAGCCAATTACCTACCCCTTCCGCAGCGCCTGCATCTGCGCAATATACCCCTTCGAATCGAACTTCTTCCCCGTACTCACCCCCGACATATACCGGATCTTCCCAAACACCGGCCGCTCCCCCCAGGCACGGTCGAACTTCCCCACCATCGACCACGCCAGCCCCGAGTACCCATTCGGGTCCCGCCCATCCAGGAAGTATTTGTCGTTCAGATACACCCCATACTTCATCGCCGTCGCCACATCCGGAGTCCACTCCAGGATCTTCTTCCCCCAGTACATCCGCATGTAGTTGTGCATCCAGCCGTTCTCGACCATCTGGATCTGCGCCGCATTCCAAAGCTCGTCGTACGTCTCTGCGGCCTCGAGCTGCTCCAGGCTGTACATCGGATTGCGAATATCGTGCTCGTGCAAGGCAATCGTCTTCCGCGCCCAGTCTTCCGCGCACTCAGCCGAGTCATACTGCGGGTTGTACTTCACAAAGTTGATCGAAAGCTCCCGCCACGCAATCAGCTCGTTGAAGTAGCTCTCCTTCGCCTCCTTCAGCTCAGGCCTGCCGTCTGCGGCCTTCGCCACCGCCAGCGCAATCGTCTGCGGCCCCACATGCCCATAGTGCAGGTACGGCGACATCGCCGAGGTCCCATCCACCTCCGGATGGTTGCGCGTCTCCGTATACTCGCCCAGCATCGTTGACGTGAAGCGCTCCAGACGTGCGAGACCCGCGTGCGTGCCGCCCTTCATCGCCACCGGCTTCACGCTCCGGTCCAGGTCCTTCCAGCCCTCCGTCATATCCGCGCGCACATCATCGGCGTAGAAGTTGGCCGGCCGCGTCCAGGCATGCTCCGCGTGCGGATTCTCATACGGAACTAAATACTCCGGCAGCAGCCTGTAGAGCCTCGGACGAATCGTATAAGCCCCGTACTGTGCCTTTTCCATCAGCTTCGACGGCACAATCACATCCGTATCCACCGTCCAGAACGGAATCCGGATCCGCTCGGCAAGCTGCTTGCGCCAAAGCTCCGGCTGCCGCATCGGGTTCTCGTCCCCGATCACCATAGCCGCCTGCACATCCGCCAGCAGCCGTTCATGCGACTCATTCGGCGCGCGCCGCATCACGAAGCTGATGTTCCGCTTCGCCAGATCCTCTTCGATATCCGGCAGACCCTGGTTCAGAAACACGTAATGCCGCAGATTGGCATGCGGAAAGTTGGAGATGCCGGCAAAGTACACCACCAGCGGCAGCCCAAGCTCGTTCGCAATCGTAACCGCCAGGTTGACGGCGTGATTGTCCACCCCACGCTCCGCCCGCTGCATCCAGTACACAATGCACTTGCCCTCGGGATCAGGGTCGCCTTTGCGGCGAACGGTGACGCGGGCGTTGTCGGCAAAACGGCTCAGATCGGGGAGGGCACTTCCACGCGGTGGCATACCCTTCGAAGTCTAGTGCAAATTTCCCGCGCTGCCCGCAGCCAAGGCACACCGGCTTCCGCAGGAACAAAAGACAGGCGCGCCTCTGTCACTCTCCCACACGCCACCCCGTGCTCGTCTAACAACTCATCCCACTTGACAAATCGCAGCCCCGGAGAGCCCCCACCAGGCCACGCGCTACGAGCACTGCTGCCTCTGTTCCGGACCCAAGGTCCAAACCTAACCGCAATCCTTTGAATACTTTGCACACTTTTGGTAGGGGGTGGGGGGGTACCTACGCATTCTCTGCAAATGGCGCCAGTTGTGCCTCGCTCGGCCGCTCGGTCAGTACACTCACCAAAAATAATCCCACCAGCGAAGCCGCCAGCGCCGGAAAGATCGCGTCGCGCTCCGACACAATCTTCGGCAGCGCCGTCTTCACCCAACCCGAATTCCAGAACACCGTCACAAACGTTCCCGCCGCAATGCTCGCCACCGCGCCTGCCGCCGTCGCCCGCCGCCAGAAGAACGCCGCCAGGATCACCGGCGTCAGCGCGGCCGAGTAGATCGTGTACGCATAGAGCGCCTTGGCAAGCACCGAGCCCGTTCCCAGCGACTGCCAAAGCGACCACAATCCCAACAGCACCACCAGCCCGCGGCTCACCAGCAGGATTGTCCGGTTCGACGCATCCGGCCGCACATAGCGCACATACACATCGTTGATCAGGTTGGTCGCCGGAGAGAACAGGTAGTTGTTCGCCGTCGAGATCACCTTGGCGAAGATCGCCCCCACCATCACCGCGCCCAGCACCTTCGGCAGCCCATGAAGCGCGGTAAACGCCAGGATCTCCCGCGGATGCTCGCTCACCTCGCCGGTCCGGAACAGCGCCGACCCCACCACCGCCAGCGCCACAATCACCGTCTCCAGCACCAGAATCCCCACAAACCACCCGACAACCGCCCGCGTAGCATCCTTCTCCGTCTTAGCCGAGAAGAACTTCTGGTACATCGACTGATTGCCCAGCATCAGCAGGCACGTCGGCAGAAACAGCTCCATCGCCCGCAGCCCGGTGAAGTCACCCAGCACCTCGAAGTGCGTCGCCGGCAGCGCCGCCCGAATTACCCCCCACCCCCCCGCCTCGTGCGCCAGCACCGGCAGCGCCACCAGCAACGCCCCCGTCGCCAGCAGCCCGATGGCCACATCCATGTACGCCACCGAGCTCATCCCGGCGATCGCCGTAAACACGATCACAAACCCGGCGATGATCTCCTGCCCATGCCGCGCGCTCACCCCCGGAAACACCAGGTGCAGGATGTCGCCCCCGCCGATCAGCTGGTAGCTGGTAATTGCCGTATACGTAAACAGCACGGCGATAACGCCCAGCACCCGTGCCGTCTGGTTATACCGCGCTTCCAGCAGGTCCGGAATCGTAAACTGCGCAAGCTTGCGTGCTCGCGGCGCCACGAAGTAGATCAACACCAGCCCGGCCCATCCCCCGGCCGATTGCCACAAGGCCGCAAACCCATGCCGGTACGCGTTCTCCGCCCCCGCCAGCAAAGACCCCGAGCCGATCCACGAGCTCAGCAGCGTAAAGATCAGCACAAATGCCGGCAGCGAACGCCCCGCAACCAGGTAGTCCGCCCGCGTCTTTACGCTGCCCACCCGAGCCAGCGAAACACCCAGCAGCACAACGACGATGATGCCCAACACGACGGCGTAAAGGTTCATAGGAGGTGGGCACAGTGTACTCGACCAGCCACTGTGCCAACCCCAACCTACCTCGTCTTCTCCAGCTGCCGGCTCAGCACCTTCGCCACCGCCGCCGGGTTCTCCCGGTGCGGAAAGTGACCCGCGCCCTTCACCATCACTCGCTCATATTGTCCGGAGAAAAAGCTGCCCTGGTCGTCCGAGCATTCCTGCAGATCGCAGGCGTCCGCGCTGCCCTGCACATAGATCGTCGGCACCGCGATCTTCGGCTTAGGCTTGGCATTCAGCTTTGACTGCAGAAACGCATACGCTCGCAGGGACAGAGCCCCGCCCCAGCGCGTCCGGTAGTAGTGCAGCACGGTGTCCGCAAACTGCGGGTTCTTCCACGCCTTCGCCGCCTCGCTGAACTCCGACCCCGAGAACGACCACTCCGGCGACCACTGCCGCCAAAGCTCCTTACAGAACTCCTCTGCGTTCTCCCGCATCACCTTTTCGCCCGGCTCCAGCTGGAAGTAACACTGGTACCAGTGCGCGTGGACCTGCGCCGGAGGATAGTCCTTGCCTCCCCACATCACGTACGGGCTCGCGAGCGTCATCAGGCTCTTGATCCGCTCCGGCGCAAAGATACTCGCGGAATAGCATGCGCTCGCCCCCCAGTCATGACCGACGAGGTGAAACCGTGTCAGCCCAAGCGCATCGGCAAACGCCAGAACATCATGCCCAAGCGCCGCCGTCTGCCCGCCGACCAACTCTTCCTGCTTTACTGTCGTCGGCCCGAATCCCCGCAGGTACGGCGCAATCAACCGGTACCGCTTGCGATCCAGCCGCTCCACAACCTCGCGCCACGCCACCGGAGCATCCGGAAATCCATGCAGCAGCAGCACCGGGACCCCGCCCGGGTTGCCGTAGTCGAAATAACCGATCCGCAGATCGGGAGTGTCCACAAACTTTGTCTCAGGTCCGCTCATACCGGCGTCAGATGCGCAACGCCGCTCCTACGCTGCCGCAAACCAGCCTTCGCTCGCCGGCCTTAGTAGGCACGCTGATACATGCGGGAGAGCCGATCATGCCAGCCGAGCCGATCCTCATCGAGCAAAGCCCACAACAAACCCATGCCGAGCGGTGCCAGGGCAAGCAGCTGCGTCAGCACGCGTTTGCGCAAGGCGGAGCGCGTGGGATTTTCATCGGTGAAGGTGCAAAAGCCGATCCGGGCGTAGCGCATGCCGGGGGTCTGGTCGCCGAAGGAGAAGAAGAGGAGCCCGTAGACGACATGCAGCACAAGCGTGGCGGCGGCCAGGGCGGCAACGCCGGGCCAGCCTCCCGGAACCTGGCCGGCAACCCTGGCGAAGATGGCCGCAAACAGCACAACCGCGGCCAGCACCAGGCCGCCGTCGAACAGGGAAGCCATGGCGCGCAACGCGAACGGCGCGGTCTGCGGTCGAAGCGAGGACGGCAGCAGAGGGGTCTCGGGTTCCGGATCAAGGTCGGTTACGCTCTGGGCGTCCAAATGGATCGAGGTCCACTCGGGTGTGCTCGAAGGCAGCGTGGGTGAGGTTGAAATCTGGCCGGCTTCAACCTCGAAGATGCGCAGCTGCCTGCCTGCGGAAGGAGCGTCCTCGCGCAAAGGACCTTCGGCCAGACGTGGGCGGGCCTTACGCGGAGCGACCAGCTGGCGCGGAAACTCGAGCAGGTTGGCGGGCAGCGGGATGGGGGGCTCGGCCTCACGCTGCAGGTAGGCCTTGTAGTCCTCAAAGACAGGCGACTGGCGGAAGGCGATCTCTTCGTCCAGGGCGCGAAACTCTTCTGTGTCAAGCGGAGCCCCGGAGGGCTGGGCGGGAGCAACCGGCGCGGGCGCGAGCTCCTCGTACAGGCGAACGGTCAGGGGAGCGGCCGCCAGCGGAACGGCAACCGGCGCGGCGGGCGGCTCGGACTGCGTGCTGGCAGCGGCCTGCACGCGTGCGGTCTGGGGCGTGAACTGCTGAGGGGCGTTCCGCAGCTCGAGCTCCCCAAGCAGCTGCTGCTGGGCTGCGACCACGGCCTCCGCGTTGCGCATCGCAACTTCCGCTGCGGCGGCAGCCTCTTCCATGGCACGTTGCGCGTGGTCGGCGAGGAAGGCGCGATAGCTGGGGGTCTGGGCGTAGCGCTCGGCGACCGCGGTGGCGATGGAGCTGCGCTTCAGGGATCCCGCGGCTCGGCTGCTGTCGGCGTCGGCTGCGCCCTTGCCGCGGCGCTGGCGATGCGCGGCCAGCCGGGCGGCCGCCTGCTGGCGAAGTTCGGACGCCGGTTCGGCCGCGGTCAGAAGAAGATTGGTCGCGTCACCGGGAAGGAAGTCGAGTTGTGCTGCGCCTGTCATAGTTGCCTCAGTACCGTTCTTGTGCAGCAAGTGCGAGTAGGACCTCTGCCACGGCGGGAGAAATCGTTTAGCCTTGGAGTGTGCCGTACGCCCCCAGCTCCGAACCCTCCAGACCCCCCGCGGGCCGCGAGCCGGGACAACGCAAACACCCGCGGCGCTTGGCTTTGACTCGAGAGATCTGCCGTGACTTCCTAATAACTATCATGCTCTCCGGGGGCAGTCATCCGCATCTTCACGCCCAGCAGATGACCAGTCAGGCACCTCCTGTCAGCATCGCGCTTCCAGACGATCCCGCGCAGGAGCGTTACCCCGTAGCCGTCCCGTTCGCGTCCGACGCCGGCACGGATACCGCGACCATCGAGAGCGACGACCCGCAAACCTACCAGGACGGGGTGTACACGCTCGACCGGAACGTGGTCATTGTGTGGGGAACGCGGCGCGCGCAGGCCGACCACATCGTGTATGACTCGAATACCGGGGAGGTAACCGCGACCGGGCATGTGCAGCTGACCGACAGCAGCCATAACGATGAGCGCATCGAGGCCTCGCATGGAACGTTCAACCTGAAGACCCTGACCGGCCGCTTCTTCGACGTGACCGGCTCGGTGGGCATTAAGCTGGCGAAGTCGACCCTGCACCCGATCTATAGCAACGGCAACCCGTTTCTGTTTACGGGGCGAATGGTAGTCAAGACGGGTCCGCGGAACTACGAAATCTACGACGGTACGTTGACCTCCTGCCAGCTGCCCAGGCCCGACTGGCAGCTCTCGGGCGCGCACTTCTCGATCGACGAAGACAGGGCGCGGGGCCGCAACTCGACCTTCCGCCTGCTGAATGTGCCGATACTTTTTCTGCCCTACGTGACGCATCCGGCGGACGGGGACGAGCGGCAGTCGGGGCTCCTGATTCCGACCTTTGGCGAATCGAGCACCAAGGGGATTGTGATCGGCGAGCAGGTCTACCTGGTGCTGAATCGCTCGGCCGACCTGACCGTAGGCTCGGAATACTACTCGAGTATCGGCTTTGCTGAGAACGCGACGTTCCATTTTCGCGGGCCAGAGACGGACTTTGCGACCGCGCACTACTCGCAGGTGCTGGACCGCCGCGCGGCCGCAGAAAACCAGGGAGGGGAGGAGTTTCTGCTCGCTGGACGCTACAACCTCTCCGAACGGACGCGGCTTGCGACCAACATTGATTACCTCTCGAGCTATACCTATCGCGAGGCCTTCTCGGACAGCTTTAACCTGGCGGTCACGTCAGACATCGTGTCGACCGCCTACGCTTCGCACGCAAGCGACGGGGTAGAGCTTGGAGTGCTTGCCGACCGCTACCAGGGGATCAAGAACATCGTGCAAGGACAGCAGGTGCGCATCTTTCACGCGCCGACGCTCGCCTTCTTCAGCACCGATCATCGCCTGGGACTCACGGGGCTGGAGCTTGAGCTCGACGCGACGGCCTCGGGCCTGAAGCGGTCGCAACCCGGGCTGATTACCGGGGGTGTCGTCGAGCGGTTCGACCTGCACCCGCAGGCCAGCTACCCGATCGCGCTGGCACAATGGCACTTTGTTCCCGCAATCGCCGGTCGCGAGACGATCTACAGCCGCTCGCGTTCTTCGGCTGCGCTGGGGCAGCCGGCCGGCGAGAGCGAGGCCGACCTGAACAGGCTGGATTTCGAGTTCAGCTTCGGCATCCGGCCGCCGGTGCTCGAGCGGACGTTTCAGCCGCATCATCTGGAGCGGCTGCTGGGGACAGAGTTCAGGCACACCATCGAGCCGGAAATTACCTATCGGCTGACTGACGGCGTGAACAACTTCTCGCACATCCTGCGCTTCGACCCGACCGACGTGGTCTCGAACACAAATGAGGTGGAGTACGGGGTGGTGCAGCGGCTTTACCGGCGACCGTCCAGACCGAAGGGCGCGGACGGAAAGCCGTGCCAGACCGAGGTGGTCGAGCGCGAGCCCGGCTTTGGCGCAGATGACGAAGAGAACGGCGATCTACCCATTCAGGCAGCGCCCTCGACGGCGGATGGTTGCGCTAATGAGGAGTTCATCTCCTGGAGGTTGACTCAGAAGTACTTTTTCGACGAGACCTTTGGCGGCGCGGTCGTCAATGGACGGCGGAACATCTTTACGACCACACTCGATCTTTCAGGCGTGGCATTTCTGACCGAGCCGCGCGCCATCTCGCCGCTCATCTCGCGCCTGCGCGTACGGAGCTCGGCCCACACGGACTTTGAGTGGGACTTCGACTACGACACCGGCGCCAGCAAGTTCACGGGCAACAACGTCTACCTGGACGTTCACCAGGGCAACGCCTTTACTGCGTTGAGCTACGCGCGGCTGGACGCCCCCGGGCGCTTCTTTACGCAGAGCCCGACGCCGACCGCGACCGGGGGGACTACCGGGGTTACCTCATCGATCTCGGACTTCAATCAGTTGCGGCTGCTGACAGGTTCGGGCAGTCCGACCAAGGCCGGACTTTCGCTGGCCGGGAATGTGGGTTTGGACCTGAAGCATTTTTATGGGGCGACCACACAGAGAACAAACCCTGCGGGCACGACGATCTCGACGACGACCGTTCCTGTTCCCTTGTTGCAATATGCTTCCATTCAGGCGGCCTACAACTGGAACTGCTGCGGGCTCACGGTGGAATACCGCAAGTTTGAGCTTGGGTCAGTGCGCAACGAAGGCACCTACCGGTTCAACTTCACACTGGCCAATATCGGGGCCGCGGGCAATCTTCGCCGGGCGGAGCGGCTGTTCTAAGTGGCGGCAGCGCCCAGCCCAGGACGATCTTCAGGGTGACCTATAATGGTGACCTATAATATAGAGGTGCGTTTTTTCTACCAACCCCTCTGTTCGTTTCTGTTGGCAGCCTCCTTCGGCTGCCACGCCCAGCTTCCGGCCACGGCCGGCGCGGCCAGTTCGCAGGCCGGCGAGGCCCTTTCCCCTGACCTCGCGCGGCGTGTCGAAGTCCTGATCCGCAAGCGGACCAGCATGCCGCCTAACGTCATCCTGCGCATCGGCGCCCGCAGCCACTCCGACATTCCCGGATACGACCAGATCCTGATTACCTTCACGCAGGACGGCAAAACCTCTAGCCCCGCGTTCTTCCTCATCTCGAAGGACGGCAAGACCGTGGCGCAGTTCAGCAAGTTTGACATCGGCCAGGACCCAAAGACAGTCGTCTCCGGCGCGGGGCGTCCGGCGCGCGGCGGCCCGGAGAGTGCTCCGGTCGAGATCGTCGGCTTCGATGACCTGGAATGCCCGTACTGCACCAAGATGCACGCCGAGCTCTTTCCGGCTCTGACCGAGCGCTATGGAGACAAGGTGCGGATCGTGTACCGCGATTTCCCGCTCTCCATCCATCCCTGGGCGATGCGCGCCGCGGTCGACGTAAACTGCGTTGGCGCCCAAAACGGCAAAGCCTACTGGGAGATGGTCGATTCGATTCACGCCCATGCGACGGATTATGGTGGTGCGGAGAAGAGTCTCGAAAAGGCCAATGCTTCGCTTGATCAGCTTGCGGTCGATGAAGCCAAGAAAGACCACCTGAAGGTCGATGCCGTGGAGGCATGCGTCAAGAAACAGGACGAGAGCGCCATCCGTGCCTCTTTGAAGGTTGGCGAAGACCTGGGCATCGAGGCGACGCCGGTGCTGTTCATCAACGGCGAGAAGTTTGAGGGCGCATACCCGATCGAGGACGTGTTCCGGATGGTCGATGGCGCCATGGTGGCCGCCGGACAGACGCCTCTGCCGCCGTACGTTGCTCCGGTTGCCGCCTCCGCCGCTTCCGCCACTTCGGGAAAGTAGCCATGGCCGACGAGAAGCGCGAGCTCGTCCGGCGGGAGGAGCGGCGGCAAGCGCTGAGCCGCGAACGCCGCAGCCAATTGCGCGGGCTGTTGTGGGCTGCTTTGGCGATTCTCGTCTTCCTGCTGCTTCGCGCGCGGCCTCTGCAGCTGTTTCATCCGGGCTGGTGGCGGCTGTAGAGCACCCCGATGAAGCCGCTAATCGTAATCTTCGGGGCGACTGCCTCGGGCAAGACCGCCTTGTCGCTCGCGCTGGCGCGGCGCTTCCAGGGCGAAATCCTCTCCTGCGATTCGGTGGCCGTTTATCGCGGCATGGATCTCGGCACGGCCAAGCCAAAGTCGGCAGAGCGCGCGCTGGCCCCGCATCATCTGCTGGACCTGTACGACCCGGATGAGGTCTGCACGGCGGGAGACTGGGCGCGGCAGGCACGGCAGGTGCTCGATCAGCTTGCGGCGCGGAACACTTTGCCGATCATCAGCGGAGGCACGGGGCTTTACCTACGTGCGCTGCTCGATGGGCTGTTTGCCGGAGCGGCTCGGGACGAGCGCTTGCGGAACCTGCTGCGAAGCCATGCAAATCAGCGCGGGGTGGCGCATCTGCATCGCACGCTGGCGCGGCTGGACGCGCGAGCCGCTGCGCTGATCCACGCAAACGACGTGCCCAAGGTGATTCGCGCGATCGAGGTCTCGCTCGCCGCAAGGACCCCGATGACCGAACAGTGGGCGGCGGGTCGCGCTGGCCTGACGGGGTATCGCGTGCTGCGGCTGGGCCTGGATCCCGAGCGCACGCAACTCGCGGCGCGCATCGATGCACGGGCGCGCGCTATGTTCGAGGCCGGGCTGGTTGAGGAGACGCGCGGCTTGATCGAGCGCTTTGGGCCGGAGTGCCGGCCGTTGGGCGCGCTCGGCTACGCAGAGGCCGCGGCCGTGCTGCGGGGCGGGCTCTCCGAGCAGGAGGCGATTACGGCCGCACAGGCAGGGCATCGCCGCTATGCCAAGCGGCAGCGAACCTGGTTTCGGCGAGAAGGAGAGCTGCACCACGTTTTTTGGCTAAAGCGAATGGGGGATGCTGCCGATATAAAGAGTGAGGCGGAACGTTTGGTCGAGCAACATCTGGCCGAGCCCAGCGTCGAAAAGGACTAGAATTTTGCCATGGCAACCGTCACCTTTCCTGAACTTCACTCCGAGACTTCGCCCGCGGCCGCCCGCCCTCAGCTTGCGCATCTCACCGCGCAACTCGAGGAGTGGAAGCGCGCCGGAACGTACTTCCGGCTGCGAGAGCTTGAGGACGCGCAGGCGCCGGTGTGCACTTACGACGGGCGCAAAGTCATCAACCTCGCCAGCAACAACTACCTCGGCCTGTGCAATCACCCCAAACTTGCGGAAGCCGCGATCCAGGCAATCCGCGAGCATGGCGTAGGGTCGGGCGCGGTGCGAACCATCGCCGGCACCATGCGCATCCACATGGAGCTTGAAGAAAAGATCGCGCGCTTCAAAAATGTGGAAGCCTGCGTCGTCTTTCAATCGGGCTTCACGGCAAACGCGGGAACGGTCGGCTCAATCTTGGGCAAGGACGACTTCATCCTGTCCGACGAGCTAAACCATGCCTCGATCATCGACGGCGCGCGGCTCTCGCGGGCGAAGATCAAGGTCTTCCGGCACAAGGACGTGTCGCACTGCGAGGAGCTGCTCAGGGAGATCGAACACGAGCCCGGACAAAAACTGATCATCACCGACGGCGTGTTCTCAATGGACGGCGACATCGGCCCAGTGGACCGGCTGGCCGCACTGGCGGAGAAGTATGGAGCCATCATGATGGTGGACGACGCCCATGCCTCGGGCGTGTTGGGGCGCAACGGGCGAGGCTCGGTCGACCACTTTGGCGTGCACGGGAGGGTGGATGTGCAGGTGGGCACGCTTTCAAAGGCAATCGGCGCCCTGGGAGGCTATGTCTGCGGCTCGCGCGACCTGATCGACTATCTCTATCATCGGGCGCGGCCGTTTCTGTTTTCGACCTCCCATCCGCCGTCCGTGGCCGCGACTTGCATCGCCGCGTTCGACATCCTGGAAAACGAGCCGGAGCGCATCGAGCGCTTATGGGATAACGCCCGCTACTTCAAGCAGCAGCTGGAACACGCCGGCTTCGATATCGGTGGGCGCTCCACGCCAGCAAGCGAAACGCCTATCATCCCGATCCTGATCGGCGACGGCCGCAAAACCATGGAGTTCTCCCGCGCGCTGTTTGCCGAAGGTCTGATGGCCACTGGCATCGCGTTCCCGACCGTGCCCGAGGGCAAGGCGCGAGTGCGGACTATCCTGACCAGCGAGCACACACACGGGCAGTTGGACCAGGCACTCGACATCCTGACGGGCACGGCAAAGAAGATGGGCGTGCTTTGAGTGCACTCCCAGGCACGAACCCTGCATGCCGTGTCACCGGTAAGTGACTCCACCGCTTCACGATACACTCGGAGTCGCATGAAATTTCCCCGTTATCCGAGGGTGCCCAGCTTTCGCATGGGGGGGCCACAGCGTCTCGCCGGGCTCCTGCTGCTGCTGTTCTTCGGGGAGTGCCTCTGGGTCATCAGCCACCAGAGCCTCACCAGCACCGACTTCCGCTACGCGCGCTGCGGACGCGAGATGTGGGAGCGGCCCTCGCCGCTGGCCGGCTACTTTACGACCTGCGGCAACCTCCACGGCGACGGCGTTCTTGCCTACCGCGTCGCCGGCCTTCCGCTTACCGCGCAACGCCTGCTGCTGCTGGGCGTTGACAAGCTGCGCAAGCCCGCCGACCGGCTCTACGCTCAGGGCACCCTCAACGGCTCCACCTGGGAGGCGCGCCATGAGGTTTCCTACGTCAAGTACCTCATGCATGTACCGTTTGTGCTGTTCGCCATCTGGCTGGGCGGCGGCCTTTGGTGGGTCGCGCGGCGCTTGTTCGGCAACGAGGGCGGTTTTTTCTCCTTGGCTCTCTACGTTCTCTCTCCGCAGGTGATCCGGTATGCGGTCGTCCCCAACAACGAGGTTCTCGCCATGTGGGGTCTCTACGGCGTTGTGTACACAGCCATCGGTGTCGCCCATGCCATGCAGGGCCCAAGCCGCAAGTGGAAGCCGCGCATCCTGCTGCTAAGCGTCGCGCTGGGCCTGACCGCGGCCGCGCATCTGCTCGCCGCCATGCTGGGGTTTGTCGTCTCGCTGGGTTTCATGCTCTACCTGGCCGAGCGCCGGCGCTCGGCCGTGCTCCTGGTGCTCACCTATGCGGCTTTCGGCGGGCTGATCCTTGATTTCGCCTGTTTCAGCTTCCGTCCCGCCGCGTTCACGTACGTGGTTACCGGTGGCGCCGCGCGCTTCTGGTTTTCACTCGACGCGATAAAGGCGTTCGCGGCCGATCAGACCGCCTGGCCCATCCTGCTTGCCTCAGGCGTGGCCCTGCTGCTCTTTTTCGCGTTCCGCCGCAGCCGCTACTTCGGCAATATCGCCCCGCTCCTGACTTTGCTGCTCACGTGCTTTCTGGTCAGCACGCAAATCTTTTCCTCCCCCGTGATCTGGGCTTTGCCGTTCCTGTTTACGTTTGTTGGCGGAGTATTCGCGGACGTGTTCGAGACGCGGTACCGCAAGCTGTTTCTCGCCACCGGGTCGCTGATGTTGTTGTCCGAAGCAATTGCCTGCATGTTGGCCTTGCCTCTGCTCGCGCGCAGCTAGGGCGCTCGCACTTTGGTACCGTCCGCTCCAAAGTGGCAAATCCTTCAAAACACAGAGCTTACTCCTGGCTAGAAAGGTGATTGCACGAAAGTCGCCACGGCATCACTCCAACGTTCTCATGTGTTCGCATCTTTGTCCGATATAACAGAGAAGAGAGCAGGTCAGCAAAGATGATGAGTGGGAACGTGCGCAGGATTGCCGTACTGTCGATTTTAAGTCTGGTTCTGGTTGGAAGCGGCTGTCATCCGAAGCGCAAGACACGGTCTGCGCCCAAATCGGATCAGTACGCCGAAAAACTCAAGCCCATCATCGCCTCCAAGCATCTGCAGGTGCTGCACTGGCCGAACTTCTCGGACTACGAGCCGCTCGTGCAGACCTTCTATGACGATCGCAATTATGAGGTCGCATGGGTGGACGGCAACAAACCTACCGCGCAGGCAACGGCCTTCATCCAGGCCTTCCGCGATGCCGACAAGAAGGGGCTCAATCCGGAAGATTACAACGCCTCCCGCTGGGCGGACCTGACGCAGAAGCTCGCCAGCAAGAACGACGACGACGTTGCGGCCTTCGACGCAGCCATGACGGTAAGCGTGATGCGCTACATCTCCGACCTGCGCCTTGGCCGGGTCAATCCGACCCACTTCAATTTCGACATCCACACCGTGGACAAGAAGTACGACCTGCCCGAATTTGTCTCCGACAACGCTGTGGACGCCGACGACGTCCCGAAGTTGATTCATACAGTTGAGCCGGACTCCGAGCAGTATCGTCAAACCGAAGACGCGCTGGTTCACTATCTCGATCTGGCTAGGCAGCAGACTGCGTCCCCGCAACTTGCGCAGGCACTGCCCACGGTCGCCAAGCCCATTGGCCCCGGAGGCAGCTATCCCGCCGCTGGTGCTCTTGAGGCACGCCTGCAGCTTGAAGGCGATCTTGCCGGAGACTCTGGACAAACGGACTCCTCCGAGACCACGCCGCAGCCTTCCGGCGATGCCTCCACGAACGGTGGGGCATCCGCTCCGAGCACCAGCCCAGGCCCAAAGACTCAGTTAAGCCGAGAACTCGGCAAGGTCGCCAGCCAGGTACGCGCCCGTACCCACACAGCCTCAACCTCTTTAGCGCCGGCTCCCGCGCGTACCGACACCACCACCGCTTCCCAACCGGTCCATGCAGGGTCGACCGCCTACACTACCTCGCTCTCTGCTGGGGTGAAATCCTTCCAGGGCCGTCACGGCCTGACTCCTGACGGTAAGCTCACGCCACAGACAATCGCAGCTCTCAACGTTCCTCTCAGCGCGCGCGTGCAGCAATTGGACGATTCGCTCGAGCGTTGGCGCTGGTTACCTAACGAATACGTCAACGCGCCCCTGGTCGTGAACCTTCCGGAGTTCGTCCTGCGAGGCTACAAGCCCGATCACACGCCGGACTTCACCATGAAGGTGGTGGTTGGCAAGGTGGTTGGCGACCACAACACGCCCGTCTTTAACCACATGATGAAGTACCTCATCTTCCGGCCGTTCTGGAATGTTCCCGTCAGCATTATTAAGAAGGAGCTGGCGTCCCACATCGAGAAATCGGGAGTTGGCTACCTGGCCTCGAAAAACTTCGAGACCGTCGATAGCAGCGGCAAGCCAGTGCAGGCGACGGCAGCCGAAGTGGAACGTGGAGGCGTGAACGTGCGGGAAAAGCCCGGCCCGAAAAACTCGCTCGGCCTGGTTAAGTTCATGTTTCCGAACGACTACGACATCTACCTTCATTCCACGCCTCAGCCCGAGCTCTTTGACCGCAGCCGCCGCGACTTCTCCCATGGCTGCGTCCGCGTCCAGCATCCGGATGACCTCGCCGTCTGGGTGCTAAACCGCGGCGGAGTCACCGAAGGAAGCGACGGCGCGTGGGATCTTCAGAAAGTCCAGGACGCCATGAACGGCGGTCCTGACAACCACACCGTCAGCCTCAAGCAACCGATCCCGATTGTCATCTTTTATCTCACCGCGCATGTGGGCGACGACGGGCGCGTGGACTTCTTCGATGACATCTACAGTTATGACAAGCAGCTCAACGACGTGCTCGCCAAGGGGATGCCCTATCCAGCCACCCAGCAAAAGGTAGATCCGCACGCCATTGGGACTCCGGGGGACACTACCTAACCACCCGTCATCCGGCCCCGCTACAATCGAGCGATGGTCGTCGCACCCGAACACGGGCTGCCGCCGGAACAGGTCTCCGTCTTTCGACGGCTGCTGATGCGCTGGTACCGTGAGCACGCGCGGCGGCTACCGTGGCGCGAGGGCCGGGATCCCTATCACACCTGGGTCTCCGAGGTCATGCTGCAGCAGACCCGGGTGGCTGCAGTCCTCGAACACTATGCGCGCTTTCTGCGCCTTTTTCCGACGATCATCGCTCTGGCGCTCGCGCCTGAGCACGAGGTGCTGGCCGCCTGGTCAGGCCTCGGCTACTATCGACGGGCACGCATGCTGCACAAAGCGGCGCAGTTCGTCATGAAGGAGCGAGGAGGCCAGCTTCCGGAGACTTCCGCGGAACTCAAAACGCTACCCGGCATCGGCAATTACACCTGTGCGGCCATCGCCAGTATTGCCTTTGGCGAGAGCATGGCCGTTGTCGATGGCAACGTGGAGCGCGTGCTGCTGCGCGTGACCGGCCAGCCCGGCTCCGCGGCCGCCGCCACGCGTGCCTTCGTCTGCGAACAGGCATCCGCGCTTGTTCCCGCCAGGCGCATGACCGACGACGTCAATGCAGCCGGCGATCACAACCAGGCAATGATGGAGCTTGGAGCCACCATCTGCATTCCTCGCGCGCCGCTTTGCCTGCAGTGCCCGGTCTTCGATCTATGCCGCACCCGCGGGGAGCACCCCATCCCTCCCCGGGCAAAGCAGACGAGCCGTCCCGCGGCATTTCTGCTGGCTACGCGCAAAAGAGGTACCGCCACTCAGGTGCTGTTGGAGCGCCGCAGCGCCGATCTCAGTTTGATGCCCGGCATGTTCGAGCTTCCGCCGCTGCCGCTCGATGTCGTCGCCGGCCGCGAGCCGATCCTGCGTCTGCGCCACGCCATCACCAACACCAACTACTATGTCCAGGTGTATGCGCAGGGAGGCAGCAAAGACCGCACCTTGCGCAAAAGCATCCCCGCCGCCGCGGACGATCTCTCCTGGTATCCGGTAGTCCGGCTCGGCGAACTTCCCCTCACCGGGCTTGCGCGCAAAATACTGCAGCGAGTCGACCTGCTCTCCGTCAGCGGTCCCGAGACACCCAGGCCCTTATACCCGGGAGATTAACGCTCTGCGTGACGCACACGCGCATCTCACCAGAGAAAGTCAAGGAAGGAGTCATTATGGATCGCAGCGCAAGCGCAGTCTGGCACGGCGGCTTGAAGGACGGCAAAGGTACTCTCTCCACGCAGAGTACGACTCTCAAGGACGCGCAGTACAGCTTCAATACTCGTTTCGAGAATGGCGTCGGCACAAACCCGGAAGAGCTGATCGCGGCCGCGCACGCCGGCTGCTTTACCATGGCGCTGAGCGGGCAATTGTCCTCTGCCGAGCTGGCCCCGGAGACGCTCGAGACCACCGCGGTCGTCACCATGGAAAAGACGGACGACGGGCCAACCATCACCAAAATCCACCTCACCACGCGCGCCAAGGTGCCCAACGCCGAAAAGGAAAAGTTCGACGAGCTGGCCAAGAAAGCCAAGGAAGGCTGCCCCATTTCGCGCCTGCTCAAGGCCGCCGACATCACACTCGACGCGCAGTTAGTCTGACCCGGACCTTCGCCCTTACCAAAGCTCGCAACTCTCCCTGCCATATTCGGACAGGGAGAGTGCGGCTCTGCTGTACTATTGGCCTGCCGCGTGCAACTTTCTGGAACTCACTTCGTCCTCCCGCGTAGGTTGTCTGAGGGCTGTTCTCCGCCGCAGGGGCGCCCGGCCGAAAGAGAGGCGTTCATGTCAAAACACGTTTGGTTGTGTCCCCTCACTCAGGGTCTCCTGGTATCGCTGTGCTTATCCCCTCTTGCGGGCTGTCACGCGAACCGCACGGCCGCACACGACGAGGACAACGTTGGCATATCGACTCCCTTCGGCGGCATGTCCGTAAAGACCAATGAAGCCGCCGTCGAAGGCAGTGTCGGTCTTTCCGTCTACCCGGGCGCGACCCTTATTCGAAAAGACCGCGATAACGAAGCCGCCGACGTGAACATGAGCTTCGGAGGCTTTCATCTCGGCGTAAAGGCCCTCAGTTATCACAGCGTGGACTCACCCGGGCAGGTCACCGGTTTTTACCGCAAAGACATGGCTCGCTACGGTGCAGTGCTCCTTTGCCAAGGCGATCAACCTGTCGGCCATCCCGACCACACCCAGGACGGATTGACTTGCGACAGCAGCAAGGGCAGCCACGTACACATCGACACCGACGACGCCAAGCAGGAGCTGAAAGCGGGCTCCAAACTTCATCAGCATATTGTTTCCATCGATTCCGAAGGGTCCGGAACCCGAATCAGTCTAGTTGCCTTGGATTTACCTGGGAAGGGAACAAGCGCACTGGGTAGCGGCGGTCAATAGCGCCTAAGCCAACTTCAAGTCACGCCCTCTACAATAAGGAGATGGATGTAACCTGCCATCGCTGCCATGCTGAGCTGCCCGGATCGGCAGATGTTTCCTCGCGGGGCGGCGAGGAGGAAGCGCTCTTTTGCCCGCATTGCGGCGCGCCCCAGCTCTATCTTCCCGATCACCTGCGCATCGAGACGCCCGAGTCAGGCGCCCTTACTACCGGAAGTTTGCCTCCGCCCCGCCCTGCCGGCTTTGCTCTCAACCGCATTGACTGGCACGCCGCGCTGCGATCCTCGACCATCGTTGCCGCGGTGAGCGCCGGGTTGGGCGTGGCCAGCCTGCGCTTCCCCTTCCTTTCTCCCGCTTACATTGTCTGGACCATCGGCGGCGCGATCGTCGCCCTCGGGTTCTACGCCCGGCAGCGCCCGCAGGCGCGCATGGACGCCGGTGTCGGCCTGCGTATCGGCAGCGTCACCGGCCTGCTTATGGTCGCGTTTCTGGGTGTAGCGTTCACTGTCAGCGGTCTGGTCGCGCGCTTCGGCACGCACACGATGGCCGGCTTCGACGGACAGCTCACGCAGCAAATAGCGGCACTCGAGCAGCAATTGAAGGTCTCTGCCTCCCAGCAGAATCGGCCGCCCGAGGCCGAGCAGAAGCTGGGCGAGTTCGTCGACTTCCTCAACACTCCTGAGGCGCGCTCCGGCATTACGCTCGCCTGGGTTGGTATCCAGGCCTCCTTTATTCTGCTCGTCGCCACCGGCGGCGGGGGCTTTGCCGGCATGCTGCGCAGGCCTGGCTCGTTGCGGGGCAACCTCCGCGAACGCGAGTAGTCGGCCCGAAGTGAGGAGTACCGGCTGCTATCATGGCAGTCGGAAAGCATGGAGCGTATGAGCGAAGAGGCATCCCGCAAGAAGACCAATCTGCGCGTCAAGGGGCGTCTGATGTCCGCCTCCGAGATCGAACGAACCCTTGTACGGCTCGCGCACGAGATCGTCGAGAGGAATGAAGGGGCTCGGAATCTGGGGCTGGTCGGCATTAAGCGCCGCGGCGTTCCGCTGGCGCAACGGCTGGCGGTTCTCATCGAAACCATTGAGAAGCATCCGGTCGATACCGGCGTGCTGGATATCAGCTTTTACCGCGACGATCTGACCACCGCGGGGCCACGTCCCACCGTCAACAAGAGCGACATCGGCTTTGACGTGAACGGCCGCGATATCGTGCTGATGGACGACGTACTCTACACCGGACGCACCATTCGCGCCGCCCTCGATGCTCTTTTCGATCACGGAAGGCCCAAGAGCGTCCAGCTGCTGGTGCTCATCGACCGCGGCCACCGCGAGCTGCCCATTCAGGCCGCCTTTACCGGCCGCAACATTCCTACCTCCTCCCGCGAGATCATCGAGGTAAAGCTGCGCGAGGTCGACAGCGACGAGCAGGTGCTGCTGGTGGAACTTACGGACTGATGCCCGCTCACTCCGCCTCGCAGAGGTCCCTCATCAGCGTGGACGGGCTGTCCCTGGAGGACGTAGCGCACCTCCTTCATCTGGCGAACCGGCTCGAAGGTATGCCGCCGCTGGAAAAAGCGAAGCTGCTGACCGGACGCCGCATCGCCCTGCTCTTCTACGAGTCCAGCACACGTACCCGCACCTCGTTCGAGCTCGCCGCGAAGTCTCTTGGCGCCACCACCACTCTCGTCAGTGACAAGTCCTCATCCATTGAAAAAGGAGAAAGCCTCAAGGACACCGGGCTCACCTTGCGCGCGCTGGGCGCCGAGTGCATCATCCTCCGCCACCCTTCAAGCGGCGCGCCTTTCGTTCTCGAACGTCTCTGCGGACTCCCCGTGCTCAATGCTGGTGACGGCATGCACCAGCACCCGTCGCAGGCGCTGCTCGACCTCCGCACCATCCTCCAGCGGCTTCGCCTCACCGAGCGCCCCATTGACGCGCACCTCCTCTCTGGCGTAACCGTCGCCATCACCGGAGACATCCGCCACAGCCGGGTCGCCCGGTCGAACGGCATGCTGCTGCCTCGGCTCGGCGCCAAAGTGCTGCTCTGCGGCCCGTCCGAGCTCTTACCGGAAGAGGCGCTCAGCCTCGGCCACGGCGTCGAGATCGTCCGCGACTTCGAGTCCGTACTCGCCCGTGCGCACATCGTCATGATGCTGCGAATCCAGCGCGAGCGCCTCGCCGGACTTGAGCTCGATTTCGCCTCCTACATCGACCGGTACCAGCTCACCCAGGAACGCCTCGCGCGCCTCGCTCCGCACGCCACTGTCCTTCATCCTGGACCCATGATCCGCGGGCTCGAGATCCAGGGCGAGGTCGCCGACTCGCCCGCATCCGCCATCGAACAACAGGTCACCAACGGGCTCGCCATCCGCGAGGCGTTGCTGATTCGAGCATTGGGGGTGCAGCCTTGAGCTCTGTGAGCGACCTTGTTGTTACCGGGGGCCACATCGTCGATCCTGCCACCGGCGTGGACCAGCCGCGAGACATCCTCGTCCGCAATGGCCTCATCTTTGCCGTCGACAAGCCGGGAGCCTTTGCCCCGGCTGGCGAAACCCAGGCCGTAGACGCTACCGGCCTCATCGTCACGCCTGGCCTCATCGACATCCACGTCCACCTCCGCGAACCCGGCCAGACCTACAAGGAGACCATCGCCTCCGGAACCCGCGCCGCCGCCGCCGGTGGCTTCACCTCCGTCGTGGCCATGCCAAACACCCTGCCGGTCAATGACCGCCCCTCCACCCTGGCCTGGATGCTTGACCACGCTCGCAGCCCGGCGGTGCGCCTCTTCGCCATGCCCGCCGCCACCCTCGGCAGCCTGGGCGCGGAACTCACCGACTTTGAGGCTCTCGCCTCGGCCGGAGCGCTCGGCTTCACCGACGACGGAAAGCCCATCCTCGATCCAGCCATGATGCGCGCCGCACTCCTGCGTGCCGGTCGCCTCGGCCTGCCTGTTTCGCAGCACGCCGAGGACCCCAGCCTCTCGAACGGCGCCGTTATGAACGCCGGCCCCATGGCCTTCCGGCTCGGCCTGCGCGGCTATCCCGCCGAAGCCGAAGCCTGCATCGTCGAACGCGACATCCAGCTCGTCCGGGACATTCTCGCCACCGAGGGCGTCCGTGCGCACCTGCACGTGCAGCACGTCTCAACCGCCCTCGCCCTGAACGCCATTCGCCGGGCCAAGGCTGACGGCCTGCACGTCACCTGCGAGGTCGCCCCTCACCACTTCACCCTCACCGACCAGGCCGTCGGACAGTTTGACACGAATGCCAAGATGAACCCGCCGCTGCGCTCGGAGGCCGACCGCCAGGCTCTCCTGCAGGGCCTCGCCGACGGCACCGTCGACTGTCTCGCCACCGACCACGCCCCCCACGCACGCTACGAGAAGGAGGTCGAATTTGAGCGCGCGCCGAACGGCATCACCGGCCTTGAAACCGCGCTCGGCCTCGCCCTCCGTGTTCTCCATCGCGAGCACCGGATCCCGCTCTCCCGCATTGTCGAGCTGATGAGCACCAACCCCGCCCGCATCGTGCACCTGCCGCGCGCCGGCAGCCTCGCTCCGGGCTCCTGGGCCGACCTCACGCTCTTCGATCCCACACACGAGTGGACTTTTGACGCCTCGGCCTCGCCTTCCCGCTCGCGAAACACTCCGTTCCACGGCGCGGCAATGCTCGGCAAAATCCAAAGCATTTTCATTGCCGGAACAAAAATCTATCCTGCTATGCTTGCTTAGCAGGATGCGGAGGCGCCATGATCACAGCCACAATCTTCGAAGCCAAAACGAATCTTTCCGAGCTGGTCAAGAAAGCGCAGGCCGGCGAAGAAGTAGTCATCACCTCCGGCCGGGAGAAAAAACCCGTTGCGCGTATCGTACCCACCGAGCCCGTTAAACTTCAGCGGCTTGGCTACATGGAACACCTTGGCATTGAGATCCCAGATTCGTTCTTCTTCGATCCGCTCCCAGAAGAGGAACTGAAGTTGTGGGAAGGTGCGGACGATGAAAATCTTGCTTGATACGAACGTCGTCCTGTGGGCTGCTTTATCGCCTGGCAAACTGACTGCTGCCGCCGCATCTGCAATTTCCAGTACCCGCAATGATCTGCTTATCTCAGCAGCGTCAGCCTGGGAGATCGCGACGAAAGTGCGTCTTGGAAAGCTCCCCGAAGCGACAAAGCTCGAAGCAAACTTTATCTCTGCATCCCAGTTAGCTGGTTACACGCTTCTGCCGATCCACGCAGACACAGCGCTTCGCTCTGGGCGCCTCCTCGGCGCTCACGGCGACCCGTTCGACCGCATGATCGCCGCCCAGGCCCTCGAACTTGACATCCCCGTCATCAGCGCCGACCCCAAGCTGGACAGCTTCGGCGTACGCCGCATCTGGTAGCGATTGATCGCGATCCTCGCCACAAGTGACACCGATTCCGGCCGCCGGCCAGGCGGTAGACGAGATAGCATGATACCGCTATCATCGACTAGCCCGGAGACCCACATATGAAGCTCTTGCCTACGCTTCTCGCAGCCTTCTGTTCGCTTCCCTGTCTTGCTCAGCAGGATTCAGTCGTAATCGGCGGCTGGCAGATGCAGGATGTCGCCAAAGTAAGCGCGCCAGCAAGCACCGTCGCCGGCCCTGGCTACGCACCGGCCGGATGGTACAAGGCGACCGTACCCGGAACCGTGCTCACCACGCTCGTCAACAACAAGGTGTACCCGGAGCCGCTCTATGGCGAAAACATGCGCGCCATCCCTGAGAGCCTGAACCAGACGAGCTATTGGTACCGCACCACCCTCGCCATTCCCGCAACGTACCGTGGTCGCCGCACCTGGCTGCACTTCGGCGGTATCAATTACTCGGCCGATATCTGGGTCAATGGCCGGCAGGTCGGCAGCCTGCGCGGCGCCTTTCTCCGCGGCGACTTCGACCTTACCGACGTCGTCAAGCCGGGCTCTCGTGCCACCCTTGCGGTCCTCGTCAGTCCGGAGCCGCACCCCGGCATCCCCCACGAGCACACCGTAAACCTGGGCACAGGCCACAACGGTGGCATAACCGCCATCGATGGCCCCACCTTCCTTTCTACCATCGGCTGGGACTGGATCCCCGCAGTGCGGGACCGCGACACCGGCATCTGGCTCCCGGTCACGCTCTCGGCCACCGGCCCGGTTGTGCTCCAGAATCCGCAGGTCACCAGCGTGCTCTCGCCTGACCACGGCAGCGCCGACCTTGCCTTCTCCACCAGCCTCGAAAATCGCACCGCAGGCAGCGTCACCGGCAAGCTCATTGGCACCATCACCGGCGACGGCCGTGATATCGGCTTTGTCCAGGAAGTGACGCTCGGGCCGAACGCGAAGAACGTTGTTTCGCTCAACGCGGCATCGACGCCCGCGCTGCACATCCTGAATCCCAAGCTCTGGTGGCCCAACGGATACGGCGATCCCAACCTCTACAAAATGTCGGTGCGTTTTGAGGCTGCCTCTGCCAGTTCCGACCAGCAGACCTTCCACTTCGGCATACGCAAGGTGGAGTATGAGGTGCCCGACTCCGAGAACCTGACCATCGTCGTCAACGGCGTCAAAGTGATGGTCCGCGGAGGCGATTGGGGCATGGATGAAGCCATGAAGCGCATCTCCTACGACCGCCTCGACGCGCAGATCCACATGCATGCGCTCGCTCATCTGAACATGATTCGCAACTGGGTCGGACAAAGCACGAGCCCCGACTTCTACGATCTTGCCGACAAGTACGGCATCCTGCTGTGGGACGAGTTTTTCCAGCCCAATCCCGGCGACGGACCCAACGTCACGGACATTCCGACTTACCTAGCGAACGTAACCGACAAGGTGCTCCGCTACCGCAATCATCCCTCGATCGTGGTGTGGTGCGCGCGCAATGAAGGCAAACCCCCCGAGCAGCTGGACAAGGCGCTTGCCACGATGATGGCAAATCTTGACCCCATGCGTCTCTATCAGTCGAGTTCCACTGATGGCCGAGGCGTCTCCTCGCATGGCCCGTACTACTGGCGCGCGCCGCGGTTCTTCTACCAGATCAACGAGGCCTTCAAGACCGAGACCGGCTCCGTCTCCATGCCGACGCTCGAATCCGTCCAGGGCATGATGCCCCAGAAAGACTGGGAGACGATTAACGACGACTGGGCGCAGCACGATATGGCCTCCGGAGCCCAGCGTGGTGATGAATATCCAACGACTCTCGCCAGGCGTTACGGGCCTGTCCGCAACCTTGCCGACCTTGTGCGCAAAGGCCAGATGGCCAACTACGAAGCCTTTCGTGCCATGTACGAGAGCCGCAACGCGGAGATGTTTCGAGGAACAACCGGCATTCTCACCTGGATGAGCGAACCCGCGCAGCCAAGCTTCGTGTGGCAGCTTTACCACTACGATCTCGAGCCGAGTTCCGCACTGTACGCAACGCAAAAGGCCGCGGAGCTTGTGCATGTGCAGCTCAACGAGGCGAACCGCAACGTCGAAGTCATCAACAATCAAGGCGAGCCGCTGCAGAATGTCAAGCTGACGCAAAGCATCTACCGCTTCGACGGCACTCTCGATAAGCAGCAGACCGTCTCCATCGCCTCTGTTCCGGCAAGCACGGCCCAGAAGGCATACACCCTCTGGGTCAACCCCCACATCTCGGAACTCTACTTCATCAAGCTCGATCTGACGGACGCAAGCGGCAAGCTACTCTCCAGCAACTTCTACTGGCAGAACGTCGCACAGGACGACTACGCCGGCCTGGCGAAACTGCCGCTCGTGAAACTTGCCATCCAGGCTCAATCGCACGTAAGTGGAGACAAGACGGTCTTCGACGTCACCGTCAAAAATCCCACAGCGAACATCGCTTTGTTGACCCATCTGCAACTTCATCAAAAGGCCAGCGGTCTTCGTGTGCTGCCGGTCTTTTACTCCGATAATTATCTGTCGCTAGCTCCGGGCGAGAGCCGCGCGCTCACGATCGAAGCGAACACCAAAGACCTGGCCGGCGGAGATGCCGCGCTGTTGGTCGATGGCTACAACGTCGACGTAGCGCCGGTCGACGGCCCCGTCGCCGTCCTGCTGAATCAAAACGCACAGCCGCTGCACTGGCCTGCGTCGAACCTTGTCCCTGCTGCTGCCGCCGCTCGCTAAGCTGGCGCGACGGCAGAGGCGCGCAAGACAGCGTTCTTAGAACGCGCGAGAACTCTACGCCGTGTGCGTTGATGCATCACTGACTGGCTTTCAAGCATATATTTCGTGCCTGCCTGTTTGCTGGAACACGAGCCATGTACCATTCCCCCAAGACACAGAGAAAATTCTTCCACCCGTGAGATACGATTATCGTCTCCGTTCGTCCTACGTGGGATTCCTTTCTTTGTCGGCAGGGCATGTCGTACTTCGATCCCAATCGTTAGGAGTAGTTTCATGATCTTCTCTGCTTTAGCTCGTTCTCCGTTCAAGCTGTGTCTCTCCGTCATCGTTCTTGCCCTGAGCCTGCTCCCATCGTCCGCCCCTGCTCAAACGCCAGCGCCTGAAACCCATATCAAAGGCGACATCACCGGCGACTGGCAAGGAACGCTGCAGGCAGGGAAGTCTCTCCGAACCATTGTCAAAATCAGCAAGGGTGAAAAAGGCCTTGCCGTAAAGATGTACAGCATTGACCAGGGCGGACAGCAGATCAGTGCGTCCTCAGCTTCCTTCGACGGATCGACCTTTAAGTATGCCGTGGATGCGATGGGCGGCTCCTACATGGGGACCGTGAGCGCCGACGGCAATTCGATCGTTGGCACCTGGACGCAAGGCCCGAACTCACTGCCATTCAGCCTCGTGCGCGCCACCAAAGAGACGGCCTGGGAGATCCCCGCGCCGCGTCCACCGCCGAAGATGATGGCTGCCGACGCCAACCCCGCCTTTGACATCGCCACCATCAAGCCGAACGACAAGGGCGCAACCAGCATGCAGCGCCTCACCATCAACGGACGGAACTTCGTCACCGTCGCCTCCTCGCTCACCGACCTGATCGGCTTTGCCTATAAGCTTCAGACCAAGCAGATCCTCGGCGCGCCCGACTGGAGCGACCGGGACCGCTACGACATCAACGCAACCCTCGACACCGAAGGCGCGCCTACGGACAAGCAGCTGCGGTCCGCCATACGAAAGCTGCTTGAAGATCGCTTCAAGCTCGCCGTGCATCAGGACAGAAAGGAGCTTCCCGCGTTCGTCCTCACCGTCGCCAAGACCGGACCGAAGCTGACGCCCACCGAGGTGACCGGTCCGCTGCCTGGTTTGGGCCTTGTCCCTGGCCCGACTGGAGTCACGCTCGTCGTGCGCAACGGACTCATCTCCGAATTTGATGAACTCCTGCAGTCCATGGTTCTCGATCGGCCCGTCGTCGATCAAACCGGCATCCCCGGTAAGTTCGATATTTCCGTGACGTTCACCCCCGACGATTCGCAGTTTCACGGTCATCCTCCTCCGATCAAGAAAGCCGACGACGTCGAAGCCGCGCCAAGTCTCTTCGAGGCAATTCAGCAAAAGCTTGGGCTGAAGCTCGAGGCGCAGAAGGCCCCGGTTCCCGTCATCGTCCTCGACCACGTGGAGAAGCCGTCCGCGAATTAGACCGCCCTATCGGCGTCAACACGCGCTCATAGCAATATTTCTCCGCAACGCGAGCAAATTGGGAACTGCGAACGTCTATCAGGAAATTTCTCTATCGTCTTTCGCATGTCTTCTCATTCGAGAACTGCCGTCTGGAGAACCGAGGCATGAGTTTTCTACGATCCGCCGTCGTGTGCATAGCTGTCGCTTCACCTCTCGCGGCGCGGGCAGTCGCGTTGCCGGCCATGACCTACGACGTAGTTTCGATCAAGCCGAACAAATCCGGCAGCGGAAGCGTACGGATCAGCATCGACCGCGAACGCTTCGTAGGCACAAATGTGTCTGTGAAAGCTCTCATCCGCTATGCCTATGACCTCGAAACGGAGGACCTGATCTCCGGGCTTCCGGGCTGGGCCGGCTCCTCCAATCTTGACATTGAGGCGAAGGTCTCTGCCGAAGATGTCGCTGCGCTTAAGAAATTTTCCGACGCGGACAGCACTGCCGAGCGACGGCTTATGATGCAGGCTCTGCTTGGCGAGCGATTCGCCCTGAAGGTGCACCACGAAAAGAAAGAGCTGCCAACCTATGCGCTGGTCGTCCTAAAAAGCGGACTCAAGATCAAGCCAGCCGATCCGAACAACGCCTATGAGAACGGACTCAAGGCACCGGGCGGCACGGCGCGGGGGGCCGGATCGGTCGACGCGAACAACACGAACGTCACGGTCCAGGCGGTCCCAATGTCGACCCTGGCGAGCTTCCTTGCGCAGAACCTGCGCCGGCCGGTCGAAGACAAGACGGGACTCACGGCCAACTATGACTTCACCCTGAAGTGGTCGCCCGACGAGGTCGCGCAGAACTCAGAAAACGCCAATACGCCGCCCTCCATCTACACCGCACTTCAAGAGCAGCTCGGCCTCAAGCTCGAATCCACGAAGGGACCGGTCGACACCATCGTCGTCGATCACATCGATCCGCCTACGGAGAACTAGCATGACGTGATCTCATGCCTGCTCACGCTTCTATCTTGCAGTACGCCCGGAGAACCAATGACTGGAACGATCTTCAACATGCGGTGCATGCAGCAGGCCGTGCGAAGTCTCTGCCTGGTCGAGCTGCTCGCCCTGCCGCTGACCGCCAGCGCGACCGAATACCACGGCCTTGTCACGTTCCATGGACTGCCCGTGCCCGGCGCGACCGTGACCGTCAACCAGGGCGTTAAAAGATATGTAACCGTTACGGATACACAAGGCTTCTACACCTTTCCCACCTTGGCCGACGGCCCCGCAAAACTCCAGATCCAGATGACCGGCTTCAGTCCCACGGAAGCATCGATTGCCATCGCCACCGACACGGCTGCCGGTCAATTCGAGCTGAAGCTGCTTACGCTTGAAGCCATGCGCAGCGAGCTTAAGCCAACAGCCAGCGCGCCCATTACGGTCCTGCAGGCACGGGTCGAGCCGGCCAAAACGGGCGAAGCTCCCAAGCCCAAGGCAGACGCCGCCGCCACACCCGCATCGCCGCCAGAAGAAGCAGCATCGAAGGCCGCCGACGGCCTGCTCATCAATGGCAGCGTGAACAATGCTGCCACGTCGCAGTTCTCGCTTGCGTCGCGCTTCGGCAACACGGCCAGCGGAAAGTCGATGTACAACGTCTCGCTGTTCACGCGCATAGACAACTCGGCGCTCGACGCACGCTCTTACTCGCTCGCCGGCTTCAACACGCCGAAGCCCGAGACCGACCAGTTCACCGGAGGCATCACCGTAGGAGGACCGCTCAAGATCCCCGGGCTGCTGCGCAACGGCCCGAACATTCTCTTCAGTTATCAGCGCGTAGGCAACAGCATCTCGGTCACGACGCCCGGTCTGGTACCCACGCTCGCCGAGCGCGCCGGCATCCTTCCCTTCGCGATCTACGACTCGGCCAACAATACAAGCTACGCGGCCGGCTCCGTCGTGCCCATCACTCCGCAGGCCCAGGCGCTGATCAATCTTTATCCGCTGCCGAACATCCTCGACAACTCGATCTATAACTATCAGGTCCCGCTCGTAAACGATACGCATCAGGACTTCTTCAACTCGAATGCAAGCAAGACCATCGGCCGCAAAAATCAGATCAACGGGACCTTCGCCTCGCAGAGCATACGCACCAGTGCCACCAGCCTGCTCGGCTTCACCGACGCGACCGGCGCGCTTGGTCTGAACACCAACATCAACTGGGCGCACACCTACAACGCTCGCCTGCGCACCAACGTGGGCTACACCTTCAGCCGCCAATCGAACCGCACCACTCCCTTCTGGGCGAACCGCACCAATGTCTCCGGCGCCGCGGGCATCACCGGCAACGACCAGGACCCTGCCTACTGGGGTCCGCCAACGCTCAACTTCTCAAGTGCCCTTGCACCCCTGACCGACGCCAATAACACTTTCCTGCGCAATGCAACCAACGGCATATCGTATGTGCTTCACTGGAATCGCTCGCCGCATAATTTCACCGTTGGCGGCGATTTCCGCCGGCAGCAGTTCAACTACCTCACCGAAGCCAATCCTCGCGGCACCTTTACCTTCTCGTCGGCCAACGCAGGCGGCACCGGGTCCGACGTCGCAGACTTCCTGCTCGGGCTTCCGGCCGCCAGCTCCATTGCCTACGGCAACGCCGACAAGTACCTGCGCGAGACAGTCTACGATCTCTACGGCACTGACGACTGGCGCGCCAGCCCGCAGCTCACCATCAACGCCGGCGTACGCTGGGAGTACGGCTCGCCCGTTACCGAGCTCAAGAATCGTCTTGTCAATCTCGACGTGGTGTCGGACTTTGCCGCGGTTGCGCCGGTGCTCGCCAGCACGCCCAAAGGGCCACTCACGGGCATCGCCTATCCCAACTCGCTGACCCGCCCGGACCGCGCCGCGGTCGAGCCGCGCATTGGGCTTTCGTGGCGACCGCTTCCTGGTTCCTCGCTGATCGTCGGCGCGGGCTACGGCGTCACGTACGATACCTCGGTCTACCAGGGCATAGCGCTCAACATGGCGCAGCAGGCGCCGCTCTCCATCAGCCAGACCGTCCAGAACAGCGCCGCCTGTCCGCTGTCCCTGGCCCGCGCCTTCACGCCCTGCGGCACGACCACCGCCCAGACCTTCGGCGTCGATCCCAACTTCCGCGTCGGCTACGTGCAGACCTGGAACCTCAAGCTGCAGCGCGATCTACCCTCCTCGCTGCAATTGGTGGCGATCTATCTCGGCAACAAGGGCACACGCGGCGCACAGCTGTTTCTGCCGAACACCGCCGGCGAAACCGCGCCGAGCGGCTATGAATACCTCGCCTCCTACGGCGACTCGACACGCGAGTCCGGCCAGATCCAGCTGCGCCGACGGCTCAAGAGCGGCTTCACCGCCTCGGTGCTCTACACCTACTCGAAGTCCATCGACGATGACTCCGCGCTGGGCGGCCAAGGCGCGGCCACGCTCAGCACGGCAACGATCGCGCAGGACTGGCGCCACCTGAACGCGGAGCGCGGGCTCTCCACCTTCGACCAGCGCCACCTCCTCAACCTCACCGTCCAGTACACCACCGGTATGGGCATCGGCGGCGGCTCGTTGCTCAGCGGCTGGCGCGGCCGGCTCTACAAGGAGTGGACCGTGCAGACGCAGATAAACGCCGGCTCCGGCCTGCCCGAGACGCCACTCGTCTCCGCCCGCGTTATCTCCGGCTACAACTCGTTCATTCGGCCAGACCTCACGGGAGCGCCGCTCTATAACGCGGCCGGGTTCGTGAATCCGCTGGCCTACGCTACGCCGGCAACCCTCTTCGGCAATGCGCGCCGCGACTCCATCATCGGACCCAGCGAGTTCACGCTGAATGCTGCGTTGGTCCGCACCTTCCGGCTGCCCGACAGGCTTAGTCTCGACCTGCAGTTCGCCGCCAACAACGCGCTCAACCACGTCTCCTTCGCGAGCTACTACAACGACATCAATAGCACGCAGTTCGGCCTTCCCTCCACGGCCAACGCGATGCGCACCCTGCAGACATCTCTGCGCCTGAGGTACTGATCGTGATGCGACTCCTGTGTGCGACCCTCCTTCTTGCAGCGACACCGATCGCGGCCCAGGTCGTCGGGCAGAATCAGCAGCCCGGCGGCAGCGGCGCGTACACCGTTTCCGTCACGTCGAAGCTCGTCATCGAAGCGGTCAACATCAAGGACAAGCAGGGCAAGTCAATCACCGGGCTCACGGCCAAGGACTTCACCGTCACCGAAGACGGCATCGCGCAAACAGTCAAGATTTGCGAATATCAGGAACTGCCCACCGCCCCCGACCCAACTCCCACCAAGCCCGCACGCGAAAACATCACGGTGTACAACCGGCTCGCCATTACCCAGATCACGCCCGAGACCGCGGGCAGCGTCAGGTACAAAGACAAGCGCCTCATCTCCATCTATTTCGACCTGACCTCCATGCCGGCTGCTGACAAGCTGCGTGCGCTTGAGGCCGCGCAAAAGTTCGTGCGCACGCAGATGACCTCCGTCGATCTCGTCTCGATCATGCGCTACGGCGGCGCGTCGGTCGATGTTCTGCAGGATTTCACTGCCGACCACGACCGCCTGCTCAGCATCATGCAGACGCTCATCGTCGGCGAGAATCAGCAGATCGACGATACCTCGAGCGACGCATCGTCCAGCGATACCGGCGCCGCCTTCGGCCAGGACAACGGCGAATTCAACCTCTTCAACACCGACCGACAGCTCGCTGCGCTGCAGACCGCGGCCAAGATGCTCGGCCGCCTCAGCGAGAAGAAGGTGCTGATCTACTTCGCCAGCGGGCTGCAGCTGCACGGCGTCGACAACCAGGCGCAGCTGCATGCAACGGTCGATGACGCCATCCGTTCCGGTGTTTCGTTCTGGCCGATCGACGCGCGCGGGCTCGTTGCGCAGGCTCCACTGGGCGATGCAACGCAAGGCTCGCCGGGCAACGCCGCGATGTATAACGGCACGGCCGCGCTCGCCGTAACGACGCGCCTGCAGCAGTCGCAGGACACGCTCTTCACGCTCGCCGGCGACACCGGAGGCAAGGCGCTGCTCGACTACAACGACCTCACGCGCGGCATCACGCAGGCCCAGCAAAGCGTTCAGAGCTACTACATCCTCGGCTACTACACCAGCAACGCGGCGCTCGACGGACGCTTCCGCAGGATCAAGATCACAGTCAACGCGCAGCTCGATGCGAAACTCGACTTTCGCCAGGGCTACTACGCCGGCAAAGTGTTCGGCAAGTTCACCGTCGCAGACAAGGAGCGGCAGCTTGAAGAGGCGCTCATGCTTGGCGACCCGGTCACGGAGCTGACCATCGCGCTCGAGCTGAACTACTTCCAGCTCAACCGCGCAGAATACTTCGTTCCGCTGGTCGTAAAAATTCCGGGCAGTGAGCTCGCGCTGGCCAAAAAAGGCGGCGCGCAGCATACGTTGATCGACTTCATTCTCGAGGTAAAAGACGATCTAGGCAACGGCCAGACCGTGCAAAACATGCGCGATAACGTCAACCTGAAGCTGAGCGACTCAACCGTTGCCGAGCTGGCGAAACGGCCTATTGAATATGACACCGGGTTCACGCTGCTGCCGGGCAAATACAGCATCAAGTTCCTGGCGCGCGACGACGAAACGGGACGGATCGGAACCTTTCAAACCTCATTCACGATTCCTAACCTGAATAAGGAACTGACGCGCGTGCCGCTTAGCTCGGTCGTGCTCAGCGGCCAGCGCGTCGACCTGAAGGACGCAATCTACAACGCATCCAAGGAGAAGGAGCGGCTCAAGGAAGAGGCCGCCAACCCGCTCGTGCAGAACGGGCAGAAGCTGATTCCAAGCGTGACGCGCGTCTTCTCGAAGAGCCGCGACCTGTTCGTCTACCTGCAGGCCTATGAGCAGGGACTGCCCTCGGTCGAGCCCTTGATGGCCTTCGTCAGCTTCTACCAGGGACAGACCAAGGTATTTGAGACGCAGCCCATGGAGGTAGCCAGCGGGATGACGAACTCGCTCAAGACCATGCCGGTGCGTTTCAGCATCGGCCTCAACGGCCTTGCACCCGGCGACTACGACTGCCAGATCACAGTGATCGACCCCACCGCCCAGAAGAGTTCCTTCTGGCAAGCACCGATCACCCTGGTGCCGTAGAGAAGCAGAGTTGGTGGGCCCACCAGGACTTGAACCTGGAACCAACGGATTATGAGTCCGCTGCTCTAACCAATTGAGCTATAGGCCCGCCGGCGTATGCAGCCCGCGAACCCATTGTACGGCGGCCGGCTACTTGTTAGAGGTCGACCCGGGTGTTGTATTCGAGTCCTCGGGCGCCGACGGATTGATGTGCCCGCTCTCGTTCTCGGGCGTGTTGGAGTCCACCTTCGTCGGTCCCGGACCTGCTGTGGACGGGTTACCTCCGGTGTAGCCGGAGGGCTCAGTGCCATCCGGGTCGCCTTCCTGCATGCGCTTGCTCATGGGCCATCCTCTTCTCAAGCTAGTTACCAAGGTGTAGATGCAGTTGCCTGCCTGCACGGATTGCGGCGGTTCTTCTGTAAACTAACCCCAGCCCCTCTCGCCCACCCGGGTGACGAGGACGCTAGGCCGATCCGTGCGCCAGAAGGCGCTGCGGCGGAACAGGAATGTCTTGGAAGCGATGGCGGTAAAGATTTTTCGGCGCCTTTCCTTAGTGGCTCCGGCCAAACTAGCTCGACGCAGGCGTTTGATGGCCTCGATGTTGGCGGCGTTGACGCTGATCAGCCTCGGCGCGCAAGCGCAAGCGCAAGCCCCGGCAGCGGCTCCGGCTGCCCAGGCGCCCTCCGCTAGCCCGTCCACCTTGAGCGTGCCTCCCGTCCAGAGCACGCCCCAGAACGGAATCCAGAACGGGACCCAAAACGGGAGCCAGACCGGAACCTCCCGCCCGCAAGATACAACCCAGAACGACACCGCCGCCGCCCGGCGCACCGCCGACGAAGCCGACCGCCGCGCCCGCGACGAGGCCGGCCGGCGTGACAACGGCACCTACACCGCCGACCAGCAGACCCAATTCCAGCGGCTCGTCACCGAATCCACCGGAGTCGACCTGCCCATCTTCGGCGCGTCGCTCTTTAACGACGTACCCTCCACCTTCGCGCCGGTCGACAACATCCCCGTCACGCCCGAGTACGTCCTCGGCCCCGGCGACGAGCTCGGCGTCGAGCTCTATGGCCAGGTCAATCAGCAGGGCCGCTACACCGTCAGCCGCACCGGCGACATCGCCTACCCCGGCGTCGGTACCCTCCATGTCGCCGGCCTGCGCTACGACCAGCTCAGCGGCTTCCTTACCCGCGAGCTCGGCCGCGTCTACCGCAACTTCCAGCTCAACGTAAATCTCGGCCAGCTGCGCTCGATCCAGGTCTTCGTCGTCGGTGAGGCGCGCCGCCCCGGAGCCTACACCGTCAGCTCCCTCAGCACGCTGCTCAACGCGCTCTTCGCCTCCGGCGGCCCGCTGCCGCAAGGCTCCTTGCGCGACATCCAGCTTCAGCGCGGCGGCCGCACCATCGTTCACTTCGACCTCTACGACCTCCTGCTCCGCGGAGACAAAAGCAAGGACGTGCCGCTCGCGCCCGGCGACGTCCTCTTCATCCCCATCGCCGGCCCGCAGGTGGCCATCACCGGCAGCATCACCAACCCGGCCATCTACGAAATCACCCCCGGCACCACGCTGACCCAGCTCATCGCCCTCGCCGGCGGCAAAACCAGCGTAGCGCTCGGCACTCAGGTCCGCCTCGAACGCGTCTTCGAGCAAACCATGCGCAGCATCATCGACGTCGACACCGCCAAGGGACAAAACCCGGCACTCGCCGCCGGAGATATTGTCTCGATCGGCGCCATCCTGAACCGCTACGACGACGCGGTCACCCTGCGCGGCAACGTCACCTCGCCCGGCCGCTACGTCTGGCATCCCGGCATGCGCATCACGGACCTGGTTCCCAACCGCGACCGCCTGATCACGCGCGACTACTACCGGCGCCTCAACACGCTCGGTGTCACCGCGCAGGATTACACCCAGCCGAACCCCGGTGCGCTCCAGGTTCGCGGCGACGGCAGCACCCAGGGCACCGAATCCGCCGTAGCTAGCGGCGCCGCCACCGCCACCAGCCGCGGAGGCAACTCCATCGGCGAGGCGCTCACCGGCTCCAACACGCCCTTTGGCCCCACCACCGACGTCGTGCTGGCCGCGCCCGACCTCGACTGGTCCTACGCCGTCATCGAGCGCCTCAACCCCGAAACGCTCACCACCTCGCTCATCCCCTTCAACCCCGGCAACCTCTTTCTGCGCGGCGACCAAAGCCAGAATCTGCCGCTCAACTCCGGCGACGTGGTCACCTTCTTCTCGACCGCCGACATCCGCGTGCCTACCGCCCAGCAGACCCGTTTCGTGCGCCTAGAAGGCGAGTTCAACGCCTCCGGCACCTACAGCGTCCTGCCCGGCGAGACGCTGCGCCAGTTGCTTCAGCGCGTTGGCGGCCTCACCCCCAGTGCCTATCTCTACGGCTCTGAGTTCACCCGGCTCTCCACTCGGCGCGTGCAGCAGCAGCGCCTCAATGAGTACGCGGACAACCTCGACGCGCAGATCTCCGCCCAATCCGCTGCCGCCAACGCCCACGCCGTTTCCGGTCTGGATACGGCAGCCACCACCGCCTCGGACACGCAAACTCGCCAGACCATCTCCCGGCTGCGCCAGCTCGTGCCCATCGGGCGCATCGTGCTCGACCTCCTGCCCGATAGCCGCAGCATCGACGACATCCCCGACCTCGCGCTCGAAGACGGCGACCGCTTCGTCGTGCCCAGAACCCCGGCCACGGTCAGCGTCGAGGGCCAGGTCTACAGCGCCAACGCCTTCGTCTTCCTGCGCGGCCGCAAGGAGCGCGACTATCTCCGCCAGGCCGGAGGCCCGGATCGCCAGTCCGATACCAGGCGAACTTTCATCCTGCGCGCCGACGGCTCCGTCTACAGCCAGCAGTACGGCAACGTGGCGCGCGCCACCATGTTTCCCGGCGACACCATCGTCGTGCCGCCGAAGCTCTCGCAGCGCGCCCTGCTCCGCAATTTGCTCGATGCCTCGACCATCATCGGGCAGTTCGGCCTCGGTGCCGCCGCAATTGATGTCCTAAGGTAAAGCAGTCCTTGATGACCTACGATCCCGCCCCAAACTCGGTGCCCGCTGAGCCGGATGACAGCATCGATCTCCTCGAACTCGCCACGATGTTCGTCGTCCAGTGGCGTATCTTCCTAGCCCTCGCGCTGGTCGTCTCTCTCATCGGCGTGGCGATGATCTACTCCATCAAGCCCCTGTTTGAGGCCTACGCCTCCATCCTTCCCCAGGGAGCGGGAGAAGCCTCCAGCGCGGTGTCGCTCTTCGGGGCACGCCCGACATCGGATATCTTCTTCGGTCTCTTGTCCAGCCGCTCCGTAGAGGATGATGTCATCGACCGGCTGAACCTGCTTGCGGCCTACCATACCACCGACCGGGAGATCGCTCGTCTGCGCCTGGCCGGCAGCACCATTTCAAGTCCCGGACGGGGCGGCATCATTGTCATCCAGGTGCGCGAGGAAAACGCCGCTCAGGCGGCCCGCATTGCCAACGCTTACCTCGCGGCTCTGCAAAGCCAGCGCGAAAAGATGATCCAGAGCGAGTTCGAGATCCACAACCGCTTTTTCCTGCAGCAGCTCAAGTCTGAAGAAGACGCTCTCGCCGCTGCTGAGCGCGACTTCCGCGATGTGCAGGAGGCGACCGGGGTCGTCCAACCCGATTCTCAGACGCAGATCGGCCTCAACGCCATCGCCGGCGCCCGCGCGCAGATCTCGAACCTTCAAGTGCAGCTCTCTTCGCTTCTGCTCGGTGAATCCGAACAGAACCCGCAGGTCAAGGAACTGCGCGCGCAGATCGCCGGCCTCGAAGCTCACGAGCACTCTCTTGAATCCGCTAACTCGCCCAAAGCAACCGGTGCCGCGGCCTCGGCGCGCAACATGCCCCAGCTCAATCTCGACTACTCCCGCAAGCTGCGTGAGGTGAGATACCACGAAGCTCTCGTGAGCTCCATCTCGAATCAATACGAATCGAATCGTCTCAAGGCGGGCGACAGCGGAGCCCAGTTTGTCGTGGTCGACCGCGCCGTTGCTCCGGAGCGCAAGGCTTGGCCGGCTCGCCGGCCCTTGCTCATGTTCGATGTGGGTGCCGCGGTTCTGGCAGGATGGGTGGGCGTGGCGCTCCTGCTCTTCTGGCGCAAAATCAAGTCGGAGCCCCGCACTCAGTTACATCTGAACGAGATCCGCCGCAGCTTCTGGGGCTCGCGCTAGCCTATGCACTCCTCGCGGCGTCCCGGAGTGCTCCATACCCAGGCGCGTCGACACCCTATCGCCGCCGTCCTGGCCGCGCTGCTCACGCTCTTTCTCGTGCTGTTCCCCAAGGGAGGCGTCAAGTTCGGCGATGTGCCGTTGACCTGGGGCTACGTGCTGCTTGGCCTTACTCTTCCGATGCTCGCCATCGTTCGTCTATTTGCTTTCCCGTTGCGCGCTCGCCGGGGAGCGGTCGCGGCCACGGCATCGCTCATCCCCTTCCAACTTGTCTTCTTCTATAGCGTCAAGCAGAACGGCGTCGACAGCTTCGGCCAAGCGATCAGCACCTTTACCTCGCTTTTCGTGCTCCCCCTTGCCTTTCTGATGGTCTACCCGGTCTTCCTACCATTAGTTGACGGCATCAGGTTTGACCGCCTGTTCCGCTTCAGCATCTTTTCTGCCGCCGTGTTCGGCATCTTCCTGTTCTTTCTTTATCCCCTCACTGGACACCTCTTCGAAATCCCCTACCTCACCGTCAACGCCGGCGACTACGGGATGATCGAGGGCTACAAGCACATCAACCGCGGCGCATACCTCAAGCTCATCTCCACCTACAACAACGGGAATGTCTATGGTGTCGCCACCCTCATCCTGCTTCCGCTCTACAACGCGCTCGAGCCTCGACTTTGGCGCCGCAACACGATTAAGTTCGCGCTTATCCTCAGTCTCTCGCGCACCGTCTGGTTCGGCCTCGTGGCCGAGCAGCTGCTTTCGCTCGTTCGGCTTGGGGCGGACGCCGCGCTGACCTTCCCACGCATCGCGCTCGGTCCCGCGGTCAAACGAGCCGCCGTGATCCTGCTCACCGGAGGCGGTGTGCTGATCGGCCTTTCCTTCACCTCCCGCAACCTCGCCTTCCTGTTCGACAGCCAGCTCGGTGGCAGAACCGACACGCTGCGCGCCGCCACGCAGAACGTAAGCTGGCTGCCCGTCATTCCGGTCCAGTTGTTCGGGGAGGTCGTCTACGCCACCGCGCTTACCAGCTACGGCATCACCGGGCTATTGTCGGTTCTACTCATCTTCATCCTGCCCATCTTCCTGCTGCTCAGGGATCGAAGCTGTCTCCGTTCTCCACTTCGCTCGGCGGCGTTCAAGGGCCTGCTCCTCTACACCATCTTGATGTTCGTTGATGGTGCGATAAACTTCATTCCAGTCATGGCGTTCTACTGGTTCACCTACATGGTGTTCCTGCACGGCTGGCCGGGAGGCCTCGAAATTCCTGCGATCGGCCCTAAGCCGTCGCGCATCGCACATCTGCAGCAACTACCGTCTGCGCATAATTGAGGAGACCGTCATCAGCGCCACCGGAGGCATTCTAGTCACGGGCTCGACCGGGCAGGTCGGCAGCGCCATCGTGCAGGCGCTCGCGCCGTTCGCGGAGACCGCCGGCCCCATTCACGCGCCAAGCCGAGCCGCGCTGAATCTCAGCAATCCGGCGTCCATTCGCAAAGTCGTGCGTGAGCTGCGGCCACGCTGGATCGTCAACCCCGCCGCCTACACCGCCGTCGATAAAGCCGAAACTAACCGTGTCGCCGCCTTCGACATCAACGCTGAAGCCCCCGGCATCCTCGGCGAAGAAGCCAAACGCATCGGCGCCGGAGTCATCCACTTCTCCACCGACTACGTCTTCGACGGCTTCAACCCCCTGCCGTACGTCGAAACCGACGGCGCTAATCCCGCCAGTGTCTACGGCGCCTCCAAGCTCGCCGGCGAACAGGCGCTGGCAGCCTCAGGCGCCCAACACATCACCCTCCGTACCTCCTGGGTCTACGGCGCCACCGGCAAGAATTTTCTCCTCACCATCCTCCGCCTCGCCCGCGAGCGCTCCGAGATGAAGGTCGTCGCCGACCAGCATGGCGCGCCCACCTCCACCCGTGATCTCGCCGCGCTCACCCTCCACATCCTCGCCGAGCACGCCGACCTCACCCAGGTAGGCGGCCTCTACCACGCCGCCGGCCGCGGCGAGACCACCTGGCACGGCTTCGCTGCCGAAACCATCCGCCAGGCTCGCGAGTTGAACCCCAAAGCCTCCTACGCCGTCATGCTGCCCATTCCCACCTCCGAGTACCCCACTCCCGCCAAGCGCCCCGCGAACTCGCGCCTGAACTGCACCCGCCTGGCAAAGAACCTCAAGTTCACCTTCCCGCAGTGGCAGTTCTCGCTCCGCGAGGTGATGACCGAGCTTTACTCGCTCGAAGCGTGACCCCTCTCGTCGTCTGCGTCACCGTCAACTGGAATGGCTGGCAGGACACTCTCGTCTGCCTCGACTCGCTCCGCACTCAGCACTCCCCCAACTTCCAGGTCATCGTCGTCGACAATGGCTCGACCGACGCTTCGGTCCAGCGCATTCGCGACGCGCATCCCTGGGTTACCGTGCACGAGACTGGCGAAAATCTAGGCTTTGCCCGAGGCTGCAACGCCGGAACCCGCCTCGCCTACCAGCGCGGCGCGGATTTCGTCTGGCTGCTCAACAACGACACCAGCGCACCCCCAGACACGCTCTCCAGGCTGGTCCACACCGCGCTCGCCCACCCCGAAGCCGGCGCGATCGGCTCCGTCCTGTTCTACATGCACGCACCGGAAAAGGTGCAAGCCTGGGGCGGAGGAAGGGTCAACCTCCTCACCGCCTACACTCGGCATTTCACCGCGCCTGCTTCTTTCGCGCCTGCGACCACCTTCCTGACCGGTGCCAGCCTGCTGCTGCCCCGTCGCACCCTCGAGCAGGTTGGCGTCTTCTTCGAGGGCTTCTTCATGTACTGCGACGATTCCGACCTCTGTCTTCGCCTGCACCGTGCTGGCCTGCCGCTGATCGTCTGCGCGGAGACTGCGATCCTGCACAAAGAGGGCGGCAGCAGCCCGAAGCGGAGCCCGCTCATCGACCAGTTCGCCACCACTTCGACCCTGCACCTGCTTCAACGAGCCGCCCCTGTGCCGCTGCTCTCGATGGCCGCCTACCTCATCCTCCGCCTCGGCAACCGCCTGCTTCGCGCACACTTTTCAAACGCAGCCGCGGTTTTGAAGGGCATCTCGGTCTTCGTCACGCAGCGCCACCACGTCTTTACCGACCGGCTCTGAGACGCGGGTCAGGTGCGGAAGGATTGAATGAGGATGTACAGATTGAGCAGCATGAATCCGAAGGATGGCAACGATTCCTCAACGCTGTCTCGAAACTTCAGTCGGAATCCGAAGCCGATCAGCATCAGAAGGCTGAGCCCGAGCGCTGACAGGCGAAGCGCAGGCAGCCAGCTAAGACCCACAAGCAGGCCCGCTCCGCCCAGGATCTCAAGGTAGCCCGATGGGATTCTGAGCCACTCAATACCAAAGCGGTGGAAGTCCTGCACCAGGGAATACCCGCTCACGCAAAGCGCTCCGTACGTCAGGAACGCCAAGCCAGAGACCACGATCGCGAACCGGACCAGTTTCCCAGTTGCGGCCCACGGTAGAAGCGTCACAGCAGAGTCCCGCGATGCATGTCCGCGACGAAAAGCGAAAGCAGAAGAAGGCCCAGCGACGGAACATAGCGGGTCCACGTGTGGGACGCGCGCGCATGAAAGAACTGTGCACAAAGCATCAAAAACGCCATGATCAGGGCCGGAATCAGAACCATACCGGGATACCAGATGCCGACCAGAAGCAGGGCGGACAAGGACATCTTCAGGGCGCCGACGGCGCTTCGGGTGAGATCGGAAAGATGGTATTCGTGAAACTCGCTAACGACGTTTCCGAAATGTAAGACCCAGACGAAGTAAACAGAGAGGGCAATGACGACCTGCGCCGCGATAGTGAGCTTATACATTTTACGTTTCCTTAGTAAGCAAGGGGGACTAAGTTCACTCCGCCGCGCAACAGGTCATGAGATGTCCGGTTTCAACAGCATGCGGGACCATTTGGTCAGGAGGGTTGTCCTGTGAACAAATCGCCGGAAAGCGATTCATCGGGAATGTATGGGGCGACATGCACGGGCTGGAAGGGCTGCGAGGTATCCGGAGAGAACAAACCTGAAAAATAGCTGAATGTCCGCGCAGTCAAAGCCTCGCGTCGATCAAACTGACCAGCGCCTCCACCCCATGGCCCGCCAGGCGTACCCTTCTCGCTGCGCTATCCTGATACCTGGCATGGCGCGCGTCCTCATCGTCAAACTCGGTGCCATCGGCGATGCCATCATGGCCATTCCGGCAGCGTTCCAGCTTCACTCTGCCGGGCGCTCGGTGGATTGGGTATGTGGCCCCGCCGTACTTCCTATCCTTCGTCTCTACCCCTGGATCCGCCCGATCGTCGCCGATGAGCAGCACCTGCTGCGCGGGTCTACCGTACAGAGGATGCGCGAGCTGGCCCGGCTGTGGCGCAGCCTGCGCCGACTCAGTGCGGGCGAGCCTTACGCCCTCATCGCGACGCTCTACTACGACCGCCGCTACCGTCTGCTCGCCCTGCCGATCCGCGCTCGCCGCCGTCTTCAACTCTCGCCGCACGACCGTGCCTGCCGCCTGCTTCCCGGCCGCCACCACACCGATGAGTTGGCCCGCATTCTGCTCAGCCGTCCGGATCAGGTGCTGCCCACAGGTTTGCCGCCGGTCCCGGTGCCGCAAGAGGCCCTACCTGTCTGCCCCCTGCCCGCGTCTCGCCGGCCGCGCGTGGTTCTGGTACCCGCCGGCGCACGCAATCTGCTTGCGGATGATGTCCTCCGCCGCTGGCCCGCGGAGAACTATGTACGCCTGACAGGCATGCTCCTCGAACGCGGTTTCGAGGTGGTCCTTATCGGCGGCCCGGGAGACGAATGGGTTCAGCCGCTCTTCGCCTCGCTCCCCGTCATCGACTTCATCGGCAAGCTCTCCTTGCCCGAAACCCTCTCCCTGCTCGACTCCGCCGACATCACCGTCACCCATGACACCGGCCCGCTGCACCTCGCCGGCCTCACCCGCACCGGCATCGTCGCCCTCTTCGGGCCCACCAACCCTCGCGAAAAGCTTCCGCAGCGGCCCGGAGCTGTCGCCCTCTGGGGAGGCGAGGCATTCGCCTGCCGCCCCTGCTATGACGGCCGCACCTTCGCGGCCTGCCCCGCCAACGACTGCCTCCGCCAGCTCACCCCGGAGCAGGTCCTCGAAGAGGTGCTCTCCATGCTCAAAGACCGCGCCGACGGCATGCTCGTGGCCCCGCAGGTGCGTGTGCCCGCCAGCACCATCCATCCACAAGCCCTGGTACACATCGCGGAGACCATCGCATGACCCAGCCACCGGCTCTCTTCCTTGACCGCGACGGCGTTATCAACCACGAAGTCGGTTTTCTCTACCGGCCGGCCGATGTTCGCTTCCTCGACGGAATTTTCCCGCTCTGCCGGCGCGCGCAGCAACTCGGTTATCGGCTGGTCGTGGTCACCAACCAAAGCGGCATCGCCCGCGGCCTCTACACCACCGCGCAGTTTGAGGAGCTGATGAACTGGATGCGCGCCCGGCTCGCCGAGGAGGGCGTCACCCTGACCGCCGTCTACCATTGCCCGTACCACCCGGAGCATGGCCAGGGGGAGTTCCGCCGTGAGCACGAGGACCGCAAGCCCTCCCCCGGCATGCTCCTGCGCGCCGCCCGCGAGCACGGACTCGACCTCTCCCGGTCCATCCTCATTGGCGACCGCTGCTCGGACATCGCCGCCGCCAACGCCGCCGGCCTCGTGCAGGCCTTCCTCATCGCCGGCACGGAACCAGGGACCTGCCCCGGCAACTACCTGCCCATCGACACGTTGGCCGAGGTCGAAGCCTGGCTCCGCTCGCAGCCCTGACCCGTTCTACATGCTGGCGAACACCGCATCCACAGCCGCCAGCGGATGCTCCTCAACTACCTGCTCCAACCGCGGCCGATACTCCGCCGCAACCTCCGGCCTGTTCCGTTGCATCGCGCCAACCGTCTCCAGCAGCAGCAGCCGAACGGCCACATTATCCGGAGCCTCTTGCTCAAGCGCAAAGGCGTTGTCGAGCAGAATCCGCTCCACGTTGAGCGGCTGCCCCTGTCCGCCCTCGACGGTGACGCACCGCAGCGCGAGCAGTTGTTCCAACTGGCCGAGGTAGGCGGGAAAGTTGTCCGGAAGCTGGTAGTCGGACGCTTCCGACTCCGGTCCAAGCGCGCTGAGCAGCTCGACGACCTCGTCTGCCAGATCCTCAAGGGCAGGCTCAAGCTCATCCGGATCGAACTCCGCGCTGAGCTCGCCGATGCGCGCTCCATCGCTCGTGCGCAAAAAGACCAGTGACGCCTCCCACGGCTCGACCTCCGCGTCGATGTGCACAGTCACCACATAGTCGCTGCGGTTGGCGGGATCCTGCACCGCCTGTACCGCCGTCGCGTCCGGCCATTGCGCTGCGGCCACCACGAAGCCCCCCGGATGGCCGCCGGCACCTGTCGCCGGCGTCACGGCCCACGGCAGCATCGCGCGCCCCGTCGCCGAGGTGCGCAGGTCAGCCTGCTCCGCCAGAAAGAGCGGCAGCGAACGGGTAAGCCGTCCGAGATGATCGGCCGTCTCCCTTTGCTCGGGCGTCGGTTCGCCGGAACTCTCCTCGGGAGCCTCCGCCGTCCCGCCCAGAAACGTCACCGAGGCGGCCGACGCAGGCTTCTCCCCAAAGATCGCGCGCGCCGGCGATCCCGGAGGAAGCCAAACCGGCCCGTCCACGCGCAGCATGCCGATCTGGATTTGCTGTGGCTGTCCGGCGGGAACGGGGCCGGGCGCATTGCCGGGAGCCCCGCCGCGCCGCTTGGCAATCTCCTGCTCCCAGAAGGCGAGCGGATTGCGCCAGTCCGGACGGTTGAAGGGCGTAAGCGCGCCGACGATGGCGGCCGCCGCGTCAAGATTGCCTGTATCCACGCTGGCCTTGATCAGATTGTTACCGACCGGCAGCCCATGCATCTCCGGCACAAAGTGCGGTGCGGTGAGCTCGAGCAGCTCGCGCAGATGTCCCCGGCCGCCCAGGTCGCCGCTCATCTGCATCAGGAAGTCCGCCGGAACCGGCCGCGGCGCACGGCTCAGCGCCTCTTCATAGAGTGCCCTCGCCGCGTCCATACGGCCGCCATCGAGCTCCGGCCGCGCCAGCCAAAGCTGGGCCCGCCAACTCGCCGGATTGGCCCGCATCTGCTCGAGCGCCCGGGCCGCACCCTCGTCCCCGCCGCGCTCGCGCGCCATCGAAGCAAACCAGCCGAGGCCGTTCTCATGGTTCGGTTCAAGCGCCAGCGCCCGGTCGAGCGTTGCCGCCGCGCGCGCCTGTTCGCCCTTGGCCGCGTACACCTTGGCCAGGTTTACCAGCACGGAGGCGTCTTCGTCGTGGCGTTCGCCGAAGCCGGTCAGCACCATCTCGGCCTCGACCAGCCGCCCGGTCTGGATCAGCACGATTGCCCACATACAGGCTCCGCGCGCGGGCACCGTGTCGGTTTCGTAGAGCCGCTTCGCCGCATCGCTCACCTCAGCCAGAAAGCCATCGTTCAGGCTGTTGACGATCAGCACATACAGCTGGTCGGGCTGGTCCCAGGCCTGCTGCAGCATGCCCGGCAAAACCTCGTTCTGCCATTGTTCCCGCGGCACGACGACCTCGCGGCCCTCCCCATCGAACGCCCGGATTCCCTCGGGCACGGCTACCTGTGTTTCTTCGCTCACATCTTCTCCTGAATCTGTTCGATCGCCAGCCCGGCGCGCAGCATAGTGGACTCGCCAAAATGGGGCCCCATCACCTGTACGCCGATCGGCAGTCCTTCTTGGGTTTCGCCACACGGCACGCTCATCCCGCAGATTCCCGCGAGCGACGCCGCGACCGAGTGAATATCGGCCAGGTACATGGCAATTGGATCGTCCACCTTTTCGCCCAGCTTAAAGGGCGGCGTCGGCGTCATCGGCGCGACCAGCACATCGCACTTCGTGAAGGCGTCTAGAAAGTCCCGGGCGACCAGCATGCGCACCTGCTGCGCCTTGCGGTAGTACGCGTCGTAATAGCCGGCGCTGAGCGAATACGTGCCCAGCAGGATCCGGCGCTTGACCTCCGCGCCAAAGCCCTCTTCGCGCGTATGGCGAAACATGGCCGAGAGCGTCTGGCTTTCTGGGGATCGCGAGCCGAAGCGAACGCCGTCGAAGCGCGACAGGTTTGAGGACGCCTCTGCCGTCGCGAGCACGTAGTAGGTCGGGATGGCGTAGCGTGTGTGCGGCAGGCTAATTTTGACTAGCTCGCAGCCCTGCGCGCGAAGGCCGTCCAGGGTGCGCTCTATGGCAGCGCGAATCTCCGGGTCGAGGCCCTCGCCGAAGTACTCCTCAGGCACGCCGACCCGGAGGCCTTCAATTGGTTTGGCAAGCGCGGCGGAGAAGTCCTCGACCGGGCGGTCCGCGGAGGTCGCGTCCAGCGGGTCTCTCCCGGCGAGCACGGTGAGCATGGTCGCGGCGTCGCTCACGTTGGCTGTGAGAGGACCGACACGGTCAAGCGAGGAGGCAAAGGCGATCAGGCCGAAGCGGCTAACTCGGCCGTACGTCGGCAGCACGCCAACCACGCCGCAGAAAGCCGCCGGCTGCCGAATGGACCCGCCGGTGTCGGTGCCAAGCGTAGCCACCGCAAAGCCAGCCGCCACCGCCGCTGCCGAGCCGCCGCTCGAGCCGCCCGGAACCCGGTCAAGCGCCCGCGGATTGCGCACCGGGCCGTACGCGGAGTTCTCGTTTGAAGAGCCCATGGCGAACTCGTCGCAGTTCAGCTTGCCCAGCAGAACAGCACCCGCGGCTTCGAGCTTTCGGACCGCGGTGGCGTCGTACGGAGGCTGGTAGCCGGCCAGGATCTTCGAGCCAGCCGTCGCCGGAGCGCCGGTCATGGCGAGCACATCCTTAATAGCTACAGGCACTCCGGCCAGTGGCCCGGCATCCTGGCCCTTGGCGTGCAGGTCGTCGACCCGCGCCGCCTGCGTCATCGCCCGCTCACGGCTGAGCGCCAGGAAGCTGTGAATGCCCAACCCGTCGGGGCCGTCCTGCTCCGCGATGAGCTCGAGGTGGCGCTCGGCCAGGGCGGTCGCCGAGCCGGCCTGGGCCTGCGCGCGCGCCTCCGCAATGCTTTGCATGCTGCTCGTGCGCACCGTCACCGTTCAATCACCTTCGGCACTTTGAAGAAGCGCCCGTCCGACTCCGGAGCCACAGCCATCACGGCGCGCCGGTCCACCGACGGCCGAACTTCATCCGAGCGCAACGTGCCTCCCGCGCCGTCGCTTACCAGGCCAAGTACGTCGCTCACCTGCGCCATCGGCTCCACATTCTCCGTGTCCAGCTCGGCCAGCTGCGCCACATGGCCCAGAATGGCGCCGAGATCGCGCGCCATGCGAGTCTCTTCCTCAGGCGTCAGCTGCAGGTTTGCCAGCTCAGCGACACGACGTACTTCCTCTACCGTTACCGCACTCATCGAGAGCCTTTCGGGCGTGAACCCCTCACCTCAAAGTGTATCCCGGCGACCTCCACCCCGGCGATGTGGGCCAGGTCGCGCTCGAGAATCGCTCCCATAGACCGCATCTGGTCCAGCCAGACGCTATCCTGCACCTGCACCTCGACGACGCCCTCGGCAAATCCAACGATCTCTCCGCGCTGAGCCATCGCAGGACCACATGCGACCGGCCAGGCCGCAGCGAGCCGGTCGGCAACCGACAGTCCGCCCAGGCTTCGGCCGAGGTTGTGCTTGAGCAGGTCGCGCATCCGTTCCATCAGGCTTCTCCCATCGCGGAGGCGGCCGCTGGCAGGCGCGCCAGCAGGAACTCCCGCATCCGGCGCAGGAAGACAGGGGTCGCAAACGCCGCAGCCCAGGCCTGGATAGCGGACGACTCGAACTCGCGTGCCTCGAAGCGCTCGATTCCCTCAACGGCCGAATCAGCCGATTGCTCCGGAAAGTACACGCCGGTCGGGTTCGGCCCGGCGCCGCCGAAGACATCAGCCCCGCGAACCGTCTCGAGCGACCCGCCCGCTCCGTAACAAACGACGGGTCGCCCACACGCCTGCGCCTCAAGCGGAACCATGCCGAAATCCTCGTCGGCGGCGAAGAGCAGGGCGCGGCACTCGGCGTACTGCTGCCAGAGCGCATCGTCCGTAAGCTGGCCGAGGAAGGTGACCTCCGGTCCGGCGAGCCGGCGCAGACGGGCCTCCTCGGGGCCGGTTCCCGCAACGCGGAGCCTGCGGCCGAGCCGGCGGCAAGCCTCGATCAGGATCTCCGTGCGCTTGTAGCTGACCAGCCGTCCGGCGCACAGATAGTGGTCGCCGGGCGCGGCAAGCCGGGCGAGCGAGAGATCGATCGGCGGGTGGATCACCTCGGCCTCCCGCCCGTAGACGCGCCCGATGCGCTCGGCCACGTAGCGGGAGTTGGCCAGGAACCACGTGACTCGCTCGGCGGCGGCGACGTCCGCGCGGCGCACAAAGCCTGCGCTGGCCGTAAAGAGCGTCCGCACCACCCCGCCCATCTGCGCCCGATACTGCTCGTAGCCGTCGTAAAGGTAGCGCATGGGCGAGTGGCAGTAGCAGATGTGGACCGCGCCCGGATCGACGCGCACCGCCTTCACCGGTCCGCTGTCGGACGAGATCACGAGATCGAAGCCGCGCAGATCCAGGCTCCTGGCCGCCGCCGGATAGAGCGGCATCATGTGGCGATGGTGGCTCCGGCCCAGCGGAATGCGCTGCAGGAAAGAGGTGTGCAGGACGCGATCGCGAAGAGAACCCGGCAGACCTTCCGGCGCGGCGACCAGGGTGAATAACTCGGCGTCGGGGAAGAGGGAGGCGAGGCACTCGGCCACACGCTCCCCGCCGCCTTTGGTCACGAACCAGTGATGGACAATAGCAACCCGCACACCTTCAGTCTAGCTGCGGAGCAAACAGCGCCAGCCCTCAGGCTTCCACTACCCTGCGTGGCTCATGCCTTGCAGGCTTCGTCCTGACTCGGCGGGAACCGTACAACGTACCTCGTAACGATCCCGTTTCTGGCCGCGAATCGTAGATGGCGCAAACCCGAACCGCTCGCGGAATCGCACCGCAAAACGAGAGGCCGAGTCGTAACCCACGGCCAGGCCAATATCCAGAACCGAAATGTCCGTCGACTGGAGCAAGGTCAGGGCCTGCGTCATCCGCACATCCTGGAGAAGCTCCCGCAAGCTGACGTTCTCCTCGGCAAGGCGTCGACGCAGCGTAGCTTCACTCAGGCCAAGTGTGTGCGCGATCTCAATCGAAGTCCAACGTTTGGAGGTCTCGGAACCAATCAATCTGCGCACACGGGATTGGGCAGAACGATCGTCAGAAAGCTTAAAACGCGCCCCATTCTGTTCCATCCACAGCAACAGTTCTGTAAGTTTGTGACGGGCGATCGCCTCAGGAAACGAGGCTGGGTCAGAGAGAGACGAGAGAGCCGCGTCATAGCTGATGCGAAACTGGGGCTCCATCTGCCGGAACAGGTGAGCCTTCTCGATTGATTTCGCCGCGCTCCCCACGGCAAAGTCGGCGATGAGGCTCGCATCCCAGACGACCCAGAACGCTTCGTACTCTCCTTCTTCAGACAAGCTGTTGGTAATGTCGAAGACGCCGCCGGGAGCGAGCGCAACGGCGTCCCCCGCCTCCGCAAACACCTGGCCACCAGACCATCGGATCCGCTTGTAACCCCGCTCTACCCTGATCAGAATAGGAGCATCTGCCGTGATGCGGTGCGAGGTAAGCTCCGTGCGCTGGACGATGCGGGCCGTCGATCCAAGACCGGCCCGCACGATCACCGTACGCTCAACAGCAACGGGATTTCCTGCCAACTTACTGAATCGAGGCATGTCTCGGTTATGCGTTGACGCCATAGGTGACAGTGAGTGTGGCTTTGCCCAGGCTGTGCATGTAAATCATGAAACCAACCATCGCTCCGCTGGCTAGCGGATCGAGCTCAAGCTTATCAACCTTGAGGGCATGCACGGTGAAGATGTAGTGATGGGGCGCTCCAGGGGGCGGCGCCGCTCCGCCAAAACCAGCGAACCCGAAGTCGTTGCGGGTTTGCAAAGCACCGGAGGGAAGGCTCGCGTGGCCCGATCCAGATCCCTTGGCCAGCTCCGCAACGTCGGCCGGGATGTTGGCGACAATCCAATGCCACCAGCCCGAACCTGTCGGCGCATCGGGGTCGTACATGGTCACCACAAAACTCTGGGTGCCTTCCGGAGGGTTTTCCCACGCGAGTTGCGGAGAGGTATTCCCTCCGTCGAAACCCATCGCGTTGAACACCTGCTCCTTCGGCAGCACGCCGCCCTCGGTCAGATCCGAACTAAACAGACGAAAACTCATTCTTGCTCCTTGGGTCCTTGTCAGGACTGTTTCAGTATCGAGCCAGTTGAGGGCAGATTCGCGCCTCAAACCTTCAGCTTCTGTGCTGAAACGATCAAACTCACTACCAGGCGGGAAGCTGATGCAGGAAGGCCGGCTTGGCATGTATACCTGGCCCGAAGTGTGAGACCAGTTACGGATAACGTGCAGAAGTCAAGCAAGCAACTCGCTTTGCCAGAGTGACGATTTCGCTCGGTGAGTTGCTTTTAGAAGGATAGATCGCTACAAGGGCCTGATCCGGGGGCTTCCTAACGGTCTTTAGGCAAGTCGGAGTCAGGCGTGGCGTCGGCAGGTGAAAGGGTCTCGTGGCAAGGTAGAAAGAGGGTGAAGACGGTGCCGTGGCGGCCATCGGCCTGGGCGGAGCGAACCGAAAGTCTGCCCTGGTGGCGCTCGACAATGCCCTTCGAAATCCAGAGGCCGAGTCCGGTCCCCTGCAGGTCTTTGGTGGTGAAGAACGGTTCGAAGGCCCGGGCCAGCGTAGCCGGGCTCATGCCGTGGCCATTGTCAGCGACGGTGATCCGGACGCCGCGGCGGCCTTCGGGCACGCCGTAATCAGTAGCGGCGTGGGCGCGGACCAGAAGTCGGCCGCCGGTGCGCATGGCGTCGATCGCATTGGCAATAAGGTTGTTGAAGACCTGGCGGATATCGTTTTCAAAGCAGAGAATGCGGGTATTAGGCGCATATTGCTCCAGGACTTTGATGCCTGAGTTGGCGAGGCGTCCGGCGTAAAGCCGCACAACGGCCCCGACAAGCTCCTGGGCGGTGACGAGCGTGGGAGCCACAGCCTGGCGATGAAAGCGCAGAGTCTGGGTAGCTATCTGCGAGACGCGGGTAAGCTCAGACTGCGCCATGTGGACGTACAGCTTGATGCTCTCAGGAAGGTTCTCATCCAACGCGATCAGATACAGCAGGTTCGTAATAGCTTCGAGCGGATTGTTGATCTCGTGAGAGATGGAGCTGGCGAGCCGGCCCACGGCGGCAAGCTTCTCGCTTTGGATCAGGGCCGCCTCGGCTTTCTTCTGGTTGGTAATTTCGATCGAGGCGGAGGAGATGGCGCGGATGGAACCGTCTTCGTTGTAAACGGGGGAGTAGTTGACGTTCCAGGCGCGGCGGTCGCCAGGGCGCGCGGCGGGCTCGCCTTCAAGGAGCTGATCGCGCATGTGCTTCCCGGCGGCCACCTCATGCATCACCTCTAGCAGGCCGGGCAGCTTGTCGGGCGACACGATCTCGCTTAGCCTGCGGCCGAGAATCTGGTCCTTGGGCAGGCCCAGCATGTTGGCTTCATGGTCGTTCAGGTTGAGGAAAGTAAAGTGTACGGGATCGAGAAGGGCGAGTCCGACAGGAGAGGTGCGGTAGACGGTTTCGAGCTCAGCGCGGCGGCGCTCGGCTTGGGCTTGCTGATTGCGAAGGGCCTCGGCATTCGTTTTTGCGTCGTGGATGTCGGAGGCGACGCCGAGCCAATGGAGGGTGTCGCCGCGGGAGTCGCGGACGGGGGCAGCCTTCAGATGCCACCAGCGCAGCTCGCGGGTTGAGGCGTTACGCAGGCGCGCTTCGATCTCGTAGTCGACCCCGGTCTGGACCGAGCGAGTCCAGGTGGCGACCACGCGCTCCCGATCTTCGGGAGCGAAGCCCCGAAGCCAACCCTGGCCGGCAAGATCTTCGGGAACAAGGCCTAGATAGGCAAGAAAACCCTGGTTGGCGTAGGTGATCTGTCCGGAGGCGTCTCCCATCCAGATGGCGAGCGGGTTGAGGTCAGCAAGGACGCGGTAGCGCTCCTCGCTGGCACGCAGAGCGGCTTCGCTGCGCTTGCGCTCCGTGTTATTGAGGGTCAGTCCGCGCAGGCCGATGGCGGCTCCAGCGTCGTCCCGGACGACCTGGGCCCGCGCTTCCAGGGCAAGGATCGTGCCATCGGCGGCGAGGACGCGGAAGTCGAACACGGAGTGCTCGCCCGTGTCCGCGATGCGGAGCAACGACGCTGTGACGGTGGACTGATCCTCGGGATGAACGATCCGGAGAAAGGCTTCCTGCGTCGGCAGGGTATCGAGAGAATGGCCGTAGACGGGGTAGGAGCCGATGCCGTAACGGAGCGCTCCGGAGCGGAGATCAAGCTCCCAGGTGGCAAGCATGACGGCGGTTTGGACGCTGCTCAGCAGGTCTTGCTGCTCGCGTATGCGGTCATCGTGCAACTTGCGTTCGGTGATGTCGCGGAAGAAAACGACAATGCCGTCCGGGGTCGGTTCGGACTGGACTTCAAACCATCCGTTGAGAGGCTCGGGGTAAAAGACGACGGCGTGCCCGGATAGGCCGTCGTGCATGCTGCGGTGATAGATCTCCCAAACCGGGCTATCTGCGGAATGAGGAAACTCCTCCCACATATCGCGGCCGAGCAGCCGGTTTTCGGGGTCCAGCACTTGCGCGGCTCTTGGGTTCAGGTAGCTGATCGTCCAGTCGCGATTGAGGGTGACGATGGAGTCGCTGGTGACGTCCATGACCTGCGCCAGACGCTGCGCGGTCTGGTGTTCACGCAGCTCGGAAAGCCGCCGCTCGGTGATGTCGGAGAAGAAGATGACCATGCCGTCCTCGTGGGGGCGGGCGTGCACGGTAAACCAGGTTTTGAAGGATCCGTCATAGAACGCCTCAAACTCCGTGGGTACGCGCTCGATCATGGTCTTGCGATAGTTGGAATGGAAGGGCTCTTCGAGGTTGCCGGGGAAGAGCTCGAAGAGATCGTGGCCGATAACATCCGGTTCGTTGACCAGCCGCAGTGCGCGTTGATTGGCGAAGGTGAACTTCCACTCGCGGTCGACGATCACGATAGCGTCGGGGATGGCCTGGAGGATTTGCTGATGCTCGCGTTCGCCGGCCAGCTCGCGAGTTTCAGCCCGGCGCTGGGAGGTGCAGTCGCGGTAATGAAGCGCGATTCCTTCGTCAGTGGGCACAATCTGAATGTCGAGGAAGAGGTCGAAGGGCGGGTAGTAGAGATCGCAGCGATCCGCCCGCTGAGTACACAGGACGGCGCGGGCTCGGGTCTCGATCTCGGTGCCGACAAGGTCAGGGAAGATCTCCCAGTAGTTCTTGGAGCCAAAAAGAGCGGGCTCCAGGCGGGAGATGAGGATAGCTTCGGGATTGGCGTAGGTGATGTGCCAGTTGCGGTCGAGGCAGAGAACGCCTTCAGAGAGCGAGTCGACGAGGCGCGCCAGCCGATCGGCGGTGCCGGAGGGCAGGGAAGCCGCCGGCCAACGCGAGGGCTGAAGCTGGATGGAATCGCTCATCAGAGAAGGCCAGGTGGTGAGAGCACGCGAGCCTATTCTACAGAAGCAAGAGATGGATCAGAACCGGGCTGTGCAATGGGAATCGTTCCAGCCGCATCGCCAGCCCACGTCGCCGAGCTACCTAAGCCGCCGGTTGCGGAGCCGCTACCGGGGCAGGTTCGTTAGGCTTTACTTCCGTGGCATTTGCGCCTGTCTTCAACTTCTTCTCCGCCGCGCAAGCCTCGATCTCCGAGTTAACCTCCGCCCCCAGCAGCAGCATGACCCCCGTGAGGTAAAACCAGGTGAGCAGAATGATGACCGCGCCCAACGATCCATACGTCACTGAATAACTGTTGAAGTAGTGCAGGTAGACCCGCAGCCCGATCGAGCTGATAAACCAGCCAAGAATGCCGATCACCGAGCCAGGTGTAACCCAGCGCCAGTGCTTGTTCTTAACATCCGGGGCAAAGTAGTAGATCGTCGCGAACAAGAGGATCAAAACGCCAAGGAAAATGAGGTCCAGGATCAGGTGGATTCCAATCCCATAGGCCAGCCCACCTGCCCGGTCCGGGACGATTTTGCGCACCTCATGCGAGAGGTACGTGCCGAGTGCCAGGCTGCCTAGAGCCATCGTAATCATCAGGGAGAGCAGCACGGTGACCAGCATCGCCGACCCGCGCGCCTTCCAGTATGGCCGGGTCTCCTTGACCTTATAGACCGTGTTTAGCGTGTCCTGAATGGCGGAAAAACCGACCGAGGCCGACCAGATCGCTGCGACCAAGCCAAAGGTAATCTTGCCCGAACTGGAATTGGCCGCCGTCTGATTAAAGGTGTCCAACACCATCTGAAACGCGTCGTGCGGCACGACGATCGCAAGATAGTTCAGCAGGCTCACGTAGATGTTGGTGGCGGAACGGGCTACCAGCCCCAGGATGGCGGAGGCCGAAATCAACGTCGGGAACAGCGCAAAGAGGAAGTAAAACCCGAGTTCGGCTGCCCGCGAAAGCAGGTTATCTTCCATGAACGCATTGGCCGTCCGCTTCACAATCGTCAGGAACGGGGTCCCCTGCAGGTCCCACAAGGAGTGCAGCGGAGAGTGAGACACGGCATCCCATATCCGCTGGCGCGCTGGATCATGGTGCGCCAAAGTATGGTCTCTTCGGTTCAGCGTGGAAGGAGCGGCACTCTCCGCGGAATCTGTGCGTCGCGTGCTGACAGACTCTGACATGCAAACACCCTCCCTCTTCCCGCAAACTCTATTCGATAGAGTAGTAGATGCGAGTCGGCCTGAACCTGTATCCCGCAGAGCCCGATTGCATCCCCTGCTGAGGAGCCTGGAGAAAATCTCGATGAAGCGTCCGGTTCGCATGCAGAAGCTCGAGCAACTCACCCGCCTGGTGTGGGAGAGCCACGCCCGGCCGCTCACCGGCCTGCCCAGCCAGCCCGCCCGCATCGCTCCCGGCGAGCTGGGAGTTATGTTCCTCGGACATTCTTCGTTCCTCATCCAGATCGGCGGCAAGAACATCCTCATCGACCCCGTCTTCGCCACACGTCTGGTCGTTCTGCGCCGCGCGCGCCGCGCCGGCATTCAGGTTCCGGACCTGCCGGAGATCGATCTCGTGCTTGTCACCCACGCGCATATGGATCACCTGAACCGGCCCACGCTCCGCCGGATCGCGCGCTCCTCGCTCAGCCGCACCGGCCGCGCCCCCGTCATCGTCGTTCCACAGGGGGTCGAAGACCTGGTCGACACCATGGGCTTTGCCGAGGTCCGTAGCTTGACCTGGTGGGCCCAGACCATTGTCGCCGGCCTTGAGGTCACGATGACTCCCGCCCGCCATTGGGGAGCTCGCATGTTCAACGACGTCCACCGCCAGTTTGGCGGCTACGTCATCGCGGACGACTCCGGCCGCCGCATCTATCACTGCGGGGACACCGCCTACTTCGAGGGCTTTCGCGAAATTGGCGCGCGCCTTCAACCCCAGGTGGCGCTGCTTCCGATCGGAGCCTACTTTCCTGATACGTACCGTGCCGTCCACACCAGCCCTGAAGAGGCTCTGCAGGGATTCATTGATCTCGGTGCTGAGACCATGATTCCCATGCACTTCGGCACCTTCCGGCTAGGCCGCGAGCCTATGGAGGAGCCGCCCGTTCGCCTGATGGCCGAGGCGGAACGGCTTCATATGGCTGATCGCGTCAAGGTACTCGCCGAGGGGGAGACCCTGGTGCTGCCGGCGCGCCAGTCGTCGCATTCCGGCAGCGGCAGTACGCCCCCGCGGGCTGCGCGAGCCAATCCCCGCAACCACTAGCTCCCCACGCGCGACCTTCCCGATTTTGATCGCATCCAATCCAACATGACCACCGCGACCTCCGTAACTACGTTCAAACTAGGAAACGACCTTGAAGTTAACCGCCTCGGCTTCGGTGCTATGCGTATCACCGGCGAAGGCGTCTGGGGCGAACCCAAGGATCCCGAGAACGCTCGTAAAGTGCTTCGCCGCGCCGTCGAGCTTGGCGTCAACTTCATCGACACCGCCGACGCTTACGGTCCGGACGTGTCTGAGCGCCTTATCGGCGAAGCTCTCTCGCCGTATGCGGCCGGCCTGATCATCGCTACCAAAGGTGGCCTTACTCGCCAGGGTCCCGGTAAGTGGCTTCCCGTAGGCCGTGCGGAGTATCTCCGGCAGCAGGTCGAGATGAGCCTTCGCCTCCTCAAGCAGGAGTGCATCGATCTCTGGCAGTTGCACCGCATTGACCCTAAGACTCCCGTCGAAGAATCTCTCGGCGAGATCAAGGAACTCCAGACCGCCGGCAAGATTCGTCACGTCGGCCTCAGCGAGGTCAAGGTTCCCGAGATCGAGCAGGCCCGCAAAGTCATCGAGATTGTCAGCGTCCAGAACAAATACAACATCGGTGACCGCGCCCATGAAGACGTGCTCGAGTACTGCACAAAGCACTCCATCGCCTTCATCCCTTGGTTCCCCGTTGCCGCCGGCGAACTCGCCCGGCCTGGAGGCAAGCTCGACTCTGCGGCCAAGAAGCACGGCGCGACCGTCAGCCAGCTCTCGCTCGCCTGGCTGCTGCATCACTCGCCCGTCATCCTGCCGATCCCCGGCACCTCCTCGGTCGAGCACCTCGAAGAGAACGTCAAGGCTCAGGATGTGCAGCTAAGCGATGCCGAGTGGTCCGAGATCGAAGCCGCCGCGAAACAGTAAAGGGCCATGCCGAGGCTGACGGTGGTTGAACTCCGCAAGCCTCGGCGGTTCCTCTCCCGCGTACCGGTCTACACTGCGGAAGATGCCTACCCGGCTACTCTTCTCCACTACCATCTTCCTTGCCTCCTTCATGCTCTTCCTCTCAGAGCCCATGGCCGCCCGCACGCTCTTGCCGGCTTTCGGCGGCTCCGCCGCCGTCTGGATGACCTGCCTCGTCTTCTTTCAGGGCGGCCTCCTCGCCGGTTACCTGTACGCACACCTCCTTACCAGAACTGAAAATGCACGTTGGTCCACACCACTGCACCTCGCTCTTCTAATCGCCGCTGCCAGCTTGGCCCTCGTCGGCCATCCAACAGTCTTTCCACCTGTAGCAGCCAACTCTCCCGTCCGCGGCATTTTCGCCAATCTCACCCGTTCCGTCGGTCTACCGTTTCTTCTGCTCGCCTCCACCAGCCCTCTCCTCCAGGTATGGTTCGTCCGCGTCGAGCATCGTCCCGTCCCTTATCACTTCTTCGCCCTCTCGAACGTCGCGTCTCTGCTCGCGCTTCTGCTCTATCCCTCCCTCATCGAAACTCACCTCCGGTTACTCACCCAGCACCATCTTTGGTGCTCGGGAGTCGTCCTGTTCGCCCTTCTCTCCGCGACCTTGGCCTGGAGGAACAACCAGGCCAACTCATCGTTACTTTCTGATCCCGCTCCGCCTGGGCAGGGGTTTGCACCTGCTTCTCTCCGCTCCAAACTTCTCTGGTTTCTCCTCCCGCTCGGCGCCTCCATGCAACTCAGCGCCGTCACCGGCCACCTCACCAGCAATGTGGCCGCCATTCCTCTGCTTTGGATCCTCCCCCTCGCCGTTTACCTTCTCAGCTTCATCTTTGCCTTCGAAACTCCGCGCCTCGTCCATCGCGGTCCGCTCGGCCGCCTGCTCATCGTCATGCTCGCCAGCCTCGCCTACCTCCTCTCCAAAACCGATGTCTCCCTCCCTATCTCTATCGGCATATTCTTCTTCTTACTTGAGCTTTTTCTTGCATGTTTGCTCCTGCATGGCAGTACTTTCGTACTGCGGCCCGGCGATCCGCGCGAAACCACTCTCTTCTATCTCCTCATCGCCTCCGGAGGCGCCGCCGGAGCTTTCCTGATCGCCATCGCCGCGCCGCTCCTCTTCGATGCCAACTACGACCTCGTGCTCTCCTTTCTGGTCACCGCCGCCCTCATGCTCGTCCTCACCTGGCGCGACGGCTTCGCGCAGCGGCTCGTCTGGGCAACCGGAACGGGGCTGATGTTCCTCCTCTGCCTCGGCCTACATCGGGCGTTCACCCACTCCGCCCTGCTCGAGACTCGAAACTTCTACGGTTCCCTCCGAGTCAAGTCCAGCGTCACCAGCGCCGGTGCTCCCATGCGCGAGCTTCTCAACGGCACCATCCAGCACGGCACTCAGATCTTCACCCCCGAACTCTCCCGCACGCCCACCACCTACTACGCGCCGGACTCCGGCATCGGGCTCGCGCTCGCGCACTGTTGCTCCTCCCGCCCACGAAATCTCGGTGTCGTCGGCCTTGGCGTCGGAACCCTCGCCGCCTATGGCCTGGCCGGCGACCGCATCCGCTTCTACGAGATCAATCCCGCCGTGCTTTCTATCGCCAAGAACCTCTTCACCTATCTCCGGGATTCACGGGCAGCCCTCACCTTCGTTGAAGGCGACGCTCGCGCCTCTCTAAGCGCCGAAGCATCGCAGCGCTTCGACGTTCTCGCCGTCGACGCCTTCTCCGGAGACGCCATCCCGCTCCACCTGCTCACCACGCAGGCTATGGCGCTCTACCGCCGTCATCTGGTTCCCGGAGGCATCCTCGCCTTCCATGTCTCAAACCAGTACGTCGACCTCGCTCCCGAGATCGCCCAACTCGCCAGCGCCTCCGGGCTCTTCGCCCGCGAGCTCTCCACCCCCGCCAGTGAGTCGACCGGCGAGTTCCGCGCTTCCTGGGTTCTCGTCACCGCCGACCCGGCCTTCTTCGATCAGCCCGCAATCGCGCCATTTGCGACCGAGATCGCCTGGCGCCCAGGTGTCTTCCCCTGGACCGATGACTTCTCGAGCCTGCTGCCTGCCATTCGCTGGTAAGTGTCTCGTCTCCTGGAGCTGTCAAGAGATTAATCCTGCAAGTCTCGCATAATGAACAAGATGCGGTGGCGTAGATCCCGGTAAGTTTAGCTATACTGGAATAGGGCAGATAATTGGTAATCACTCCTCTGAGGGCGGAGCTGTTGCCTGTTCTGAAAACTTAGGATCGATTGCCTTCTTCGTCATACTTGCACAAGAAGTCCGGACCTTAGTCATTTCGTTTGAATACTTTGCACGATTTTAGGGGGGAGGGGGAGGCCTGCTGAGCCAGGCAAGTCATCCTCAGGCAGAAGCCGAGCTACGCGAGCCAAAGATCGCAGTCCCGACCCGCACACAGGTAGAACCTTCCTCGATGGCCGCTGCAAAGTCGTTCGACATACCCATCGAGAGGCCGGTAAGCGTCGGGCAGCTCGCCAGCGATTCGTCGCGCAGCCGCCGGAGCGTCTGAAAATAAGGACGCGCCTCCGCTCCGGCCTTCGCCACGTCGGAGGGCCACGGAGCGACAGTCATCAAACCTGCCGGCGTAAGCCACTCGAGCGAGGCAAGCTCCTTAAGGAGTGCCGGGAGCTCCTCCGCGGCGAGCCCATGCTTGGACTCCTCCGGCGAAAGTTTCACCTCAACATACACTGGCAGCTTCTTGCCCAGCGCGCGCGCCGCCTCGTTCAAACGAGCGGCGATCTTCAACGAGTCGACTGTATCGACCGAGGCAAATAACTCCGCCGCCTTGGCTGTCTTGTTCGACTGCAACGGACCGATCAGATGCATCTCCAGCCCGGAGAGGGACCCGGCCGTCTCGGCTTTAGCCTGCCACTCCTGTACGCGATTTTCGCCAAAGAGTCGCTGCCCAGCCTCGTAAGCCTCGAGCAGCGCCTCCACCGGATGCACCTTGCTAACCGCCATCAGCAGGACGTCGGCGGAGTTCCGGCCTGCCCGGGCACACGCGTCCGCGACCTCCGATCGGATACGATCGAGATTGGCAGCTATCGACACCAGTCGGCTACCGGCCGTGCTCTTCGAGGTAGCGCTCGACCTCGAGCGCAGCCATGCATCCACTGCCGGCAGCCGTAATCGCCTGCCGGTACTTGCGATCCTTGATGTCTCCGCACGCAAAGAGGCCCGGAATGACGCGTCCGTCTAGCGTGCAGTGAACGTCATCCTGGGCGAGAATGTACCCATCCTCATCGAGATCCACCATGCCTTGGAACGCCTGCGCATTTGGGATGTGCCCGATGCCGAGGAACATGAAAGACACCGGCAGAATGGACTCGCGGTTATCGACCGTGTTCCGAATGCGCAAGCCTTTAACGTCTTTTTCTTCAACGCCGAGCACCTCCTCGACCACGGTACTGGTCAGGAGCTCGATTGAGCTATGGGCCTTGGCGCGCTCCAGCATGATAGGCGAGGCACGGAAGCGATCGGTGCGGTTGATCAGCGTGACCTTGGAGGCAAATCGGGTCAGAAACAGTGCCTCTTCCATGGCGCTGTCGCCGCCGCCGATCACGGCAATTTCCTTGCCAGAGGCAAAGAAGCCGTCGCAGGTCGCGCACGAGCTGACACCGTGGCCGATCAGAGCCTGCTCAGAAGGCAGGTTCAGCCAGCGCGCACTGGCTCCACTGGCAATAATCAACGTCCGCGCAGTGACCGTGTCTTTTCCAATGTTGAGCCGGAAGGGAGACATGGAAAGATCGACCGAATTAAGGTGCGCCATACGCAACTCCGCACCGAAGCGGGTCGCTTGTTTCTTCATGTTTTCAATCAGTTCCGGCCCCTGGATGCCGTCCGGCCAGCCTGGGAAGTTCTCGACCAGAGTGGTGATGGAAAGCTGCCCGCCGGGTTCGTGACCCTCAAGGACAAGAGGTTTAAGGTTAGAGCGCGCGGCATAAATCGCCGCCGTAAGCCCGGAGCAGCCGGAGCCGAGGATTACTACGTCCCTTGTTTCGATTGAGGTGGTGCCGTCAGAAGTCATAGCCGACTTAAGTGTAATGCGTACCCGTGAAGCGGCTGAGGGAGTCAGGGATGAAACAATGGTCCCATGGCAAATTTGGTGATGGTTTATGGCATGAGACTCCTTCCAGCCGACGAACTGGCGAGTGTGGGTGAGGCTCCGGTGCAGTTGAAAAACGGTAATGAAGCGCACGTCACGATGCATGTCCTTGAGGGCTCGCGTGAGCAGATAGAGGCGCAACTCCGACTCAGCCTTGATGCTTTCTTCGACTTCTATCCAGAAATCTAAAATTGTGTAGCGTTTTGGGACACTCCGAAGACCTTCTCTGATTTTTGCCGAAAAGAAGAGAAGCAAAGGAGTCACTCGTCCCATGCGGCTCAGCAAGCTCTCTCTCCGGTGTCTCTGCTTCAGGTTCATTACCGCCTTGGCAATTGCCCTTGTGGGGGGCCGTATCGCCGTGGCGCAGAGCCCGGTTTCGGATAAAGCCGCAACGAAACGTAACCTGGACGCCTCTGCGCCGACGAGTGCCGCGGTGCCGACCGGCGTTTCGGCCGTGCTGGTCGACCTTGCTTCGCGGGCCGCGGTGATCTTCACTGGCCAGGTGCTCGCGGTCACTCCTGCCGCGGGTGTGGTTGACATTCGGTTTCAGATCGACAATCCCATCCGGAACTGCCCCCAGAACGGCGACTATGTTGTGCGCGAGTGGGCCGGGCTCTGGACCGCGCACCCGAACCGATACCGGGTGGGACAGCGCGTGCTGCTGTTTCTGACGGCGCGCGGAGCTGCGGGAATGAGCGCTCCGGTCGATGTCGACGACGGCATCGTGCCGCTGGTGGCAACCGCCAAGCAGCCGATCATGGACGCCTCGGGGACGGTTCCCGCCGACGCTCCCTCGGGCGAGCTGACCGCAGATCTGCGCTGGCTGCAAGCTCGAGTCACCCGGACCACGACCACGCCGGTCGTGCTGAATGCGTTGAGCGTGGGAAGCTCTGCACAAAAGGCCTGGTCCGGACCCGTGACACCCCTTCCAACGGCCCCCGCACCGAACCTTAGCAGCATAATTGCGGTGATCCTCAACGGGGGCAGCGATGCCCAGCTCTAGCTTGTTCCCGGCCGTTCGCCGCTTCTCCTGCTTGGTGTGCCTCTATCTTACGTCCGCACTTGCCTACGCAAGTGGACCTCGGTACGTGACCGGGCCTCCGTTCTTCACCGCACCTGCGGGGCAGCCGATCGGCTGGCAGCAGTCTGGGTTGACTTACTTCACAGACCCCGGCGATCTGAGCTCGTCTGTGTCCAACTCGGCTGCAAATGCTCTGGTTGCCGCCGCCGCCGCTGCCTGGAATGTGCCTGTCGCGAACATCACGCTCTCGAGTGGAGGCTCGCTCGCCGAGCACGTATCCGGCCAGAACACCTACCTCGGGGCAAACGGCGTTGTCTTTCCGAGCGACGTGATGGCGAGCAACTCTTCGGCAATCCCGGTCGCCATCATCTATGACACGGATGGCTCCGTGACCGATACACTGCTCGGGGCCGGGGCAAGTCAGCCCTCAAGCTGCCGTCAGAATGCAGTGACCGAATCTGTCGACGGCTTCGATCCGGCGGGTTACATCACCCACGCCATCGTTATCCTGAATGGGCTCTGCACCGCGACCGCACCGGGTGCTCAATTGGAGATGCAGTACAAGCTGGAGCGTGTCTTCGGCCGCATCTTGGGTCTCGCCTGGTCTCAGACCAATGACAACGTCTTCACAGGGAATCCGACCCCGACCTACAATCAGGCGCTGAACTGGCCAATCATGCACCCGATCGACATTCTTTGCGGACCTTACGCCTACCAGTGTCTTCCGAATCCCTTTCAGTTGCGGCCAGATGACATCGCCGGCCTGGTAACTTTGTACCCCGTTCCTGCAAACAATACGACGTCCGGCAAACAGCCCAGCCTAACGGCTGCGCTCGGAGCAGAGGGAACTGTCACCTTTCCTACCGGAGACGGAATGGAAGGGGTCAATGTATTAGTTCGCCGCGCCGCAGCGAACGAGCCGGCGGACACGTGGTTCGAGAACTCAGCCGTGACTGGCTCGACGTTTCGCCGGGTGGCGCGTTCGCCCTTCGTGGCGCCCGACACGACGGCGCTGGGCAGTTTGGGCAGTACAGACGCAAGTCTCGCCGGCTTCTACTCTGTTTCCTACATCCCGGTCGAAACGGTCGGGGACACACCCTGGCAGAACCTGTTCTTCTCTACCGAGCCGGTTAATTCGCTTTATTCCGGAACCTATAGCCTTGGACCTTACACGTTGGGCACTGTCGCGCCATCTGGCTCCGCGCCACAGCCTGTGGGCACCTTTGTGGATCCTCCGGGTGGCGAGCAGCCCCAAAGTTTCGCTATCCGGGATGCCGCTTCCACATGCGGAAGTGGACAAGACGGAACTGCCTCCGCTCCGGCGGAAGTAGCGGCCACCGGGTGGTGGACCGGGCTTCTTTGTGGATACGGCCATGCGTCGTATGGAACTGTGAATGTGCACCCAAGCCGTACCTTCACCATAGAAGTAACGGCGCTCGATGAGCAGGGAGCTGCGACCGAGAGCAAGGCGATGCCGGTGATCGGATTGTTTGCGCCGACGGATGCACCAGGCGCCCTGCCGTCTTTGGGAGCCACTCCAGCAGCCTTCAATGCGCTCACGTTCGCGACGACCTTTATTCACGGGCAAACCGGCCAGCTGAACACCCTGTCGTTTGGTATTGCCGACGAGCGCGGAGATGGGCGGCCGGACTTCAATTATCAGGCACGTTTATTTTATGCAGATACGGTGTCTCCTTCCACCATTGCTCCTTCCGGTGCGACGCTCACCCTCTCGGGATTTGGCTTTCGTTCCGGAAATGCTGTGACAGTGAATGGCGTCACCGCGACCGTGATTAGCTCTACCGCGAACATGATCGTCTTAACAGCCCCGACCATGTCTTCTGCCCACGCGACTGACGGCACTCCGGTGGATATCACGGTTACGGATTTTGGCACGGGAGCCTCCACCACACTGTTTAGTGCGTTGACCTATCACGCCGGAGCGCTGCCGAATAGCATGCGGATCGTGTCCGCTCCGGTAGGTTCGGGTTATGTGGGCGACGCGATGACCGCTCCGTTCACAGTGCAGGTCGTCGCGGCTGATGGCGTAACGCCAGTGACTGGTGATCCTGTTACGTTTTCCGCCACGTCTGGCTCGGTTGGTTTTGGGGTCTGCTCAGCGGCAAACATTTCCTGTACCGTTCTCACCGACTCAACGGGAACAGCCGGCACGAGAGTCACGCCCCTTCAAGCCGGCCAGACGACTTTACTGGCCTCAGACGCTACGCTGAGCCAATCAACAACCTTCAACGCCACAGCGCAGGCCGGATCCATCGTTGTGTTTGCCGCGCCCTCGGGTAACTTGCCGGTGGGTGTGATGGCGCAGCCTTACTTTTTCGTTCGAGTCTTCAACGCGCAAGGCAATCTCATTCCTGGAGCGCCCGTGACCTTTAGCGCGCCTACCGGGTTGGTGACCTTCAGTGGGTGTTTTACCTCCACCTGCACCGTCATATCTGATTCCTCGGCAACCGCGTTTATCTTTGTAACGCCGACTGCTCCTGGCCCAATTACGCTGCAGGCCGCAAGCGGCGACCGTCAGCAGCAGGTATCGTTCACCGCCGTGGCAAACGCGGACACGATGCAGACACACGCGCTGCCCAAAACCAAAGCTTTCATCAACGAGTCTGCCGGGCTGTTTCAGGTGCAGCTTTTGCATGGCGATGGTTCCCCGGACCCGCTTGAGTCCATCACGTTCACCTCATCGACAGGAACTACGATCGATCAATGTGGCACCTCAAGTTGCAGCCTCGCTACAGATCAAAGCGGTCTGGCGACGATCAGCTTGACTTCCCATCAGCTGGGCACGGCAACGGTGCAGGCGAGCTACGGCGCGCTCACGCAATCGGCCAACTTCATTGTCATTCAGCACACCTTGCAGTTAGTCGTTCTGAGCGCACCATCCGGCAGCTTTCCTGTGGGTGTCACGGTGGCTACGCCTTTTACCACCCAATTGCTCCAGGATGGCACCCCCGTCGCGGGCGTGCAGATGGTTCTTGCAGTTCCGCCAGATGCAGCGGTCCTGACGGCCTGTAACGGTGGTAGTTGCGTGTTGACCACCGATAGCAATGGAACGGTTTCGACATTAGTGACGCCAATCGGGGCCGGAACCATCACACTGAGCGGGGCTTACCCCTCTGTTTCCACGACTGCCAGCTTCACTTCGGTTGGACTGCCGGAGACAATGCGTGTGATCAATCAGCCAGCTGCAACAGGCGAGAACGTCGGGGACATCGAGATGTTTACCGTACAACTGATCGGCCCGGACGGCAGTACGCCTTTGGCTTGGCGCAATGTTACCTACACCGTAGCGGGCGGCCCGTTCGCCTTCATTAGCTGTCGATACGCGACGTGCACGGGAGTTTCCGACGCGACCGGCGTGGTGAACGTGTGGGGCATAGTCACGGGTGCGGGTCTTGTCTCCGTGCAAGCGGCGGCGAACGGTCTTACGCAAACGATGACGTTCACCTCCTCCGCTAACCCGGACATCATGCACCTGGTCACGGCCCCCGCCTCCGGAATCTATGCTTTGTCTCCGGCGGCCGTCCCTTTTACCGTGCAGCTCTTTTTTGGCGATGGTGTCTCATTTGCGGCGAACAAAGCTGTGACTCTCTCCGTCAGCAACGGCTCTGCGACCTTGGCGGCTTGCAGCGGAGCCTCCACCTGTATCGTGCAGACGGACGCCACAGGAACAGTTTCGACTTTGGTTACGCCGTTGGCCGCTGGGTCGATCACCGTATCAGCCGTGGAAGCCGGAGCGTCTTCTCCGGCTAGCCAAAGTGCTACGTTCTCATCGTTGCCCGCACTCGATCACTTTCAACTCAGCAGCGTGCCGGGTTCGGGCAGTTTCGTCGGTGTACCCGCGGGAACTCCGTTTGCGGCGCTGTTAATTGTGGGAGGCAATCCCGCACCCAACCGCAGTGTGTCGCTTTCGCTTGCGAACGGGTCGGCTTCTTTCGGGGCTTGTGGAGGAGCGTCAAGCTGCACGGCGCAGACTGACGCGTACGGGCGTATTTCCACGCTGGTGACTCCGCTTGCGGTTGGGAGTATCACGCTTACTACGTCTGAAGTGGGTGCGACTCCGGCGGTTTCGCAAACCGCCACCTTTACTGCCTCTGTACCATCCGATGTTTTTCATTTGACGGAAGCTCCCAGCTCCGGAGGGTTTCCTGGGGTGACTGCATCCTTACCGTTTGCCCTCCAGCTCCTCCAATCGGATGGTGTGACTGCACTTGCAGGCAGGACCATTCTGCTTTCCGTAGCAAGCGGGTCCGCTATTTTGGGAGCATGCGGCAGCACAAGCTGCACCGTATTGACCGATGCCTCTGGGGCAGCTTCAACTCCAGTAACACCTACGGCGTCCGGAACAGTGAGCTTAGTGGCGACGGAAATAGGCGCAACTCCTGCCGTGTCTCAAAGCGCAACGTTTACGGTATCCACCGTGCCGAACACGATGCGCTTACTCAGCGTGCCTGCTTCTGGAGGATATGCGGGCTCTCCGCAGGCCACGCCCTTCAGTGTGCAGCTCGTGCTTAGCTCTGGCGCAGTAGCTGCGAATAGGAATGTGACGCTCTCCGTGTTGAGTGGGTCAGCGTCCTTTGCGATCTGTTCCGGTGCTGCAACCTGCATTGTTGAGACCGATGCTTCCGGAACAGTCACAACGCTTGTCACTCCACTTAGCTCGGGAAGCGTGACCCTGCTTGCCTCTGAGAGCGGCGGCACTTCTTCAGCTAGCCAGAGTGCCACCTTCACGGTCGCGGCTTCAGCGGATGTGCTCCATCTGATCAGTGCGCCCGCAGCCAACAGCCTGGTTGGTACGGCGGCTACTACACCGTTCGCTGTGCAGCTTTTGCTTGCGGACGGCGTCACGCCGGTACAAAACCGAACCATCACACTTTCAGTTTCCGGAGGCTCTGCTGCTTTCACGGCTTGTGCCGGAAATGTAAGCTGCACGGTGCAGACCGACGCATTCGGAGTTGTCTCGTCTGCGGTGACGCCGCTTGCTCCTGGTACCGTTACGCTTCTTGCACTTGAGTCCGGGGCCTCTGTTCCGGCAACTCAGAGCGCTGCGTTTCTTGCTATAGCGGCCCCGGATCTCCTGCGGGTCGTGAGCGCTCCTGCTTCGGGAGCTTACTCCGGAACGGCCGCCAGCACGCCATTTGTTCTACAGCTTCTGCTTCCGGATAGTTCCACGCCCGTACCAAACCAGAACATAACAATCACGGTGAACAGCGGGTCTGCTTCGTTTGCAGCGTGTGGTGGAGCTTCAACCTGCACGCTGCGGACCGACTCTCTGGGCTATGTGTCTACTGCGGTAACCCCTCTTAGCGCAGGCACAATTACGTTGAGTGGTTCAGTATCCTTCATTTCCCCGGCGATTGTGCAAACGATCAGCTTCACCGCGAGACAGCCGCAGGATGTGCTTGCGATTACGAGTACGCCCGGCGCCAGCGTCTACATCGGTAATTCAGCCAGTTCGCCTCTCACTCTTCGGCTGACGCTTGCGGACGGGCTCACTCCGGTGGCCGGATCTCTCATCACCCTATCGAGCAACGGCGCGGGAGCGGTAAGTCTTGCTGCCTGCAATGGAGCGTCCTGCACCCTGACCACAGGAGTGGACGGAACGATTTCGACCTCAGTCCAGGGAACGGCTGTCGGTGAGGTGACGTTCACCGCGACTCCGGCGTCGTCGACAGGGGCCCAGACCACGACACTTGCCTTCCAGGTCCTTGCGAACCAGTTCTCTCTGGCAGCTACTCCGGGGCAGACCTGGATTGTGGAGGGCGCAACTGTCGATCTAACGCTGAACGTTACGGCTACGCTCAACGGCAGTGCTGCCGCCGGCGAGGACTTACAGTGGGCCGGAACAACAGGCTTGGCTCCTGCCACGGCCAGCAGTCTTACCGGCGCTACTGGGACGAGCTCCATGTGGGCTTCGGCCGGCCCGCTTCTTGCCGGCGCATCGTCCACCGCAACCGTTTGCGGTCGGTTGGGTGTATGCCAAAACTTTTCTGTTACGGGAGTGTCCAGCCATAACTTCGCGGTTCAAGTTGTAAGCGGAGGCGCTCAATCCGCGCAGGGCGGAGCCAGTCTTCTGCCGGTGGTGATCCTCGTAACCGATTCTTCCGGCCACCCCGTCGCCTCTGCTCCTGTTACTGTAAGCCAGACGGTCACGGCGCTGAATCAGGCTTGTCCCACCCATGGCCGCTGCCCTGCGGCACCCGTCTTGAACTCACAGATCGACACCATCGTCTCCTCTCTGGATGGAACAGTGACGATTACCCCTATGTCGGTCTCCGGCATTTCGTCTCAAACCGAGATCGCCATTTCGTCCGGAACACAGGGTTTTGCTACTGCGGTGGTTTCATCGAACCCCTAGATTAGAAATGCCGATCCTGCCGAATTGCTATGCATCCTAGAGGAAGAGCAGAGACATGTGAGCTGGAGAGTGAGATGGACAGAGCAACGAATGCGACGGATCGGCAGCAATCCGGAAGCGTACGGCAACGAGTAGTGGTGATCGGAGGCGGTTTCGGAGGTATCCGTGCCGCCGAAGGACTCGCGCATCTCCCCGTGGATGTAACACTGGTGGATCGGCGCAACTACTACCTCTTCCAACCTTTGCTGTATCAAGTGGCGCTAGCGGTCCTTTCGCCCGGAGACATCGCTCAACCGATTCGATCGCTCCTGCGTGAACATAGAAATATAGAAGTATTGATGGATGAGGTGGTCGGTTTCAATGTGCCGCAGTGCCGTGTTCATCTCAAATCCGGCGCGCAACTCGAGTACGACTACCTCGTTTTGGCGACTGGCTCCACGCATTCGTATTTCGGCAAAGACGAGTGGGCAGCAGTTGCTCCCGGACTAAAAACTATCGAGGACGCTACCGAGATTCGGCGCCGCGTTTTGCTTGCCTTCGAGCTTGCGGAGCGGGAGATGCTCGAGTCTGGCACGCATCCTGCTTTGAACTTCGTCATCATCGGCGGAGGCCCAACCGGCGTAGAGCTGGCAGGCGCAATCTCAGATATCGCTCGTCTTTACATGACAAAGGATTTTCGCCGTATTGACCCTTCTTCAGCACAGGTTTTGGTGCTGGAAGGTTCGCCCAAGATTCTCGCCGCCTACCCGGAAGACCTGCAGGAGAGCGCTCGCAAGCAGCTTGAGAAACTTGGGGTCAAGATACGGACGGGCGCACACGTAACGGATGTGCAGCCGGGCCACGTGATGATTGGCGAGGAGCGCATTGACTCGGTCTGCACCTTGTGGGGAGCCGGAGTACAAGCTTCCCCCTTAGGCAAGTTGCTGGGCGCGGAGACAGACAAGCGCGGATGTGTCATGGTCGATCCGTACCTGAATCCAAAGGGTATGCCAAACGTTTTTGTCTGCGGAGATCTGGCACACTTTGAGCAGAATGGAAAGCAGATTCCTGGCGTCGCCCAACCCGCCATGCAGATGGGCGACTATGCGGCAAAGCGGATCGGTGAGGCGATCCGCGGCAAACTTAGTTCAAAGGAATTTCGCTACTTCGACAAAGGTGACATGGCAACTATCGGGCGCGCCGCCGCTGTCGCCAAAATCGAATGGCCGTTCAAGGCACATTGGAGCGGCTTCCCCGCTTGGGTCGCCTGGCTGATGGTTCACATCTTCTTCTTGATCGGCTTCCGCAATCGATTCTCTGTATTTCGGCAGTGGGCCTGGACGTATTTGACCTTCCGCGACGGAGTTCGTCTGATTACGGGGTCGCAGTTGCTCCCTGGATGGGAGCTTCAGCACAAGCCGAAAGGTGAGTTGACAACCGAACCCATCAGCCTGGGACAAATCTCATCTGCAAAGACTTAGCTCAGGCAAAGTCGTGTTTGCTCACTCAACCGTCCTATTTCGCAGCTAGCTCCGGCTCTCGCGCCGCCACCTTAACTGGGGTCAGCCAGTGATGCCGATCCGGCCGTGTACCATTCACGATTCCAAAGAACTCATCGTGGAGCGCCCTCGTAATTGGGCCCATAGTCCCGTCGCCCACCAGGATCCGATCGACCGATCGCAGATGCGTTACCTCAGCCGCAGTGCCGGTGAAGAAACATTCGTCTGAGATATAGAGCATCTCGCGGGGCAGAGTCTGCTCTACAACAGGGATGCCGAGATCGTTAGCTAGAGTCAGAATGGAATTGCGCGTGATGCCGTTGAGTACAGCGCTCGAAAGTGGAGTCGTATATATCACACCGCCACGCACAAGAAAAAGATTTTCTCCAGAACCCTCCGAGATCAGTCCGTTCACGTCAAGCGCGATACCCTCGTCGTATCCATTGATGGCCGCTTCCATTCGGATGAGCTGCGAGTTGAGGTAGTTTCCGCCGGCCTTGGACATGGTCGGCATGGTGTTGGGTGCGTGCCGGTTCCAGCTCGAAACACACACATTCGCACCTTCGTTGCCAGGAACGTATTTGCCCCAGGGAAAATTCGCGATGTACACCTCCACCGGAGAAGACAGTGGGTTGATCCCGATCTCGCCATACCCGCGGAAGGCGATCGGCCGAATGTAGCAGGGGGTCACGCCGTTTGTTTCGACGAGGTCTACGACGGCCTGGGAGAGCTCCTCTGTCCTGAACCTCAAGGGCATCCGGTAGATATGGCCCGAATCGCGGAACCGCTGCATGTGTTCTGGAAGTCGGAAGATGCCCGCCCCGGCGACTTCTGAGCCGGGGCCGCTCTGCGTGTAGCAACGAATCCCCTCGAACACAGAAGATCCGTAGTGGACCACGTGCGACATCACGTGAATGTTGGCGCTCTCCCACGGGACCATCTGTCCGTTGTGCCAGATAAATTGCGTCGTCTCTACGGGCATGCTTCAACTCCTTGGGCTGCCATCGATTATAGCCATGACGGCCACGATGAGTTCTGCCTGCGTGGGACAATGTTATGTGGCCCATATCGCAGTCGCTCTGAACTTTGCCGCTCTGTTGCACCTTGGGATTCAGGGAGTGCCGCGACCGGTCTCGTTGTCCCGGCTGGAAAGCTCGACGATGGTGCGCTTCTCTGTTCTTGCCTTCAGCTCCATCTTCTTTCTGGTCGACCCGTTTGCCGCTCTTCCAACCTTTCTGGCGGTAACGGCCGGAATCGACAAATCCCGGCGCAGACTCATCGCCAGGAAGGCAAGTCTGACCGCCTTTGTCTTGCTCACCGCCTTCGCACTCGCCGGTCAGCTCATCTTCCGCATCTTCGGCATCACGCTTCCCGCATTTGAGATCGCCGGCGGCATCATCCTGCTGCTGATTGGTTTGGACATGCTCAACGCCCGGCGGTCTCCCACACAGGAGACCGAGCCTGATGCGGAAGCCGCTGCTCTGAAGGAAGACGCCGGCATTGTGCCGCTGGGCATCCCCATGCTCGCGGGTCCCGGTTCGATCACCAGTGTCATGGTTCTGGTTGGGCAAGCCCAGGGGCAGTGGTCGCTGATTGCCGCCATACTCGGCGCGATTGCGATCACTGCGTTCACCTGTTACCTGGTGCTGGGAAACTCGGATCGGGTAGCATCCGCGCTGGGCGACACTGGGATTCGCATCTTGGTGCGCATCATGGGGTTGCTTCTGGTTTCACTCGCGGTTCAGTACTTCGTCAATGGACTGACAGACCTCGGGATCTTCTCCCGAACGCCGTAAGTGAAAGGCAATCATCCGGCATGCGTGTTAGCGGATCGTGAACACGGATGCGGCAAACAAAAGTCCGGTGGTGCCAATCGCAAGTCCGAGATAGAAGTACAACTTGCGGCGGGTGAACAGGGTGATTGAGCAAAGGACGACGCCGATCTGCAGCATCGCCTCGCCTAGGTCGTAGCGGCCGGCACATTTCTCAGCGTGAGTCACGTCCGATTCCAAATCTTGCGCCTTGTCCTCTTCCTCTTTGAGCTCTGTCTTCCACTTCTCCTGATGCGCCCTGTACTCCTTCTGCTTCGCCTCACTCGCCTGGCTGCCCGAAGAGACTTCGAGTGAAAGCAGGTCCAGGGCCAGGGAGACCTGATCGGACCGGATCTTCTTCGCTTGATACTGGTTCCACTGATCCCCTGCACGCGATTGCGCCAGAACTGCCTCAGTATGACTGCGATGACCAAGAACGGTGACGAGCGCGACCAGCACGGCGAGAACTGAGATCGCCAGAGAAATGCTTTTCAGCGACTCGCCACCTTCGTTCGCCTCCTGTAGCTGCTTGGAAAATTCGTTGATCTCTTCTGGTTCCACGCTCTCTCCTGCACGCGTCTTCATGCCCTGGTAGATTAGCTGATCCGCGAACAAGCCCGTTTACGTTCGAAACTCGCGCCGTCCAGGTGATTGCGAAAGGATCACCAGCAAAAGAATTCCACCGTATCCAGACCTTTTGCACACAGACCTCTTGCACGATCCGCTACCGGCTGCTAATCTCAAAAAGTCGCAACGATGTGCGGATGACTGGAAGCGTGAAAGCAAGCGAGTCTTGCGAGTGACCAGATAATCTAATCTCTTGTAACAGCAATACAAGCTTCGCTATTGGTTCGAGCTCATCGACTGAGTACGGCCGGCAGGATGTAAGTCGAAGCGCAGTCCAAGTGTTCGATCCGGCAGTAAGCCCCAGAGATGGGCAACCGCAATCAACCCAAGCCACTGCAATCTGGGCAAGGTAAGTCGCTCAGGTGAACTTCATCCCCTTGAAATAAGAGGATGATAAGGAGCTCAGAGCTCCGCGGTCGAAAGCCGTTCGGATGTTTAGGTATAGTAAGTTTGAGATTGTATCTGGTTCCGTCATTTGTAAGTCGAAACGCTCGCTAGAAACTTCGAGCTTGACAGAGAAAGCGGTTCACGATAATCTTAGAAAGTTCGCTCTGAGAGCGAACGACACGGAAAAGAACAAATGAGAAGCTGAGCAGGCGAAAGCTCGCTTTGTCCATATCAGTTCTAGACCAACAAGTTCGAGGACACAAGATAAGCCTTATGCCTATCTAGTCCTTGATCCAAAACTCACCGCTAAGGCGAGATGAGTCAGGATCTTTGACAACATAGTTGAACATGCCAGTCGTGAAATGATTGATGAACTTTGGTTTAGTCATTCTCACTAGTTATAAACCTCCGGAGCTTTCGAGCTCGGGGGCGCATGGTAACCGTCCCGACCCCTGTCGCTGGACGGCATGCAAACCAAGATTAAACGAGAGTTTGATCCTGGCTCAGAATCAACGCTGGC
>CAXTLR010000009.1:0-175597 GCA_964245195.1 uncultured Acidobacteriaceae bacterium
CGTCGGCCGCCAAGAAGGCCTCGCGCACCACCAACGAGGGCGCGGTCGGCACCTATATCCACGCCGGCGGCAAGATCGGCGTGCTGCTCGAGCTGAACTGCGAGTCCGACTTCGTCGCCCGCACCGAGGACTTCCAGGAGCTTCTCCGCGACGTCGCCATGCATATCGCCGCCACCGACCCACGCTTCGTCGGCCGCGACGAGGTCTCGCAGGCCGACCTCGACCGCGAGAAGGAAGTCTTCCTCGCCCAGCCCGCCATGAAGGGCAAGCCCGAGGCCGTCATCGGCAAGATTCTCGAAGGCAAGATGTCGAAGTTTTACGAGGAAGTCTGCCTGCTTGACCAGCCCTTCATCAAGGAGGCCTCGCAGACGATCCAGCAACTGATTGCCTCGAAGGTCGCCAAGCTAGGCGAAAACATCAGCGTCCGCCGCTTCGCCCGCTTCAAGGTAGGCGCCCCCGACTGGACCGTCGCCCAGACCAAGCTCGCCTCAGAAGAGCCCCAAGTGTAGTCAAGCGACAGAAGTTAGCTCTCTTGTTCATTCAAGGCCTAGAAGATCTGCTAGGCCTTGATTTCCCATAACGGAACGAAGGCACATCTGACGCGGATTTTCGCAAATGTTTGATTGACGCTAATGTGCGCAGGTGTAAAACTGTCTCAACGGCGAGACAAGCATCTGATAGCTATAAGTGAGATATGAGTATATGAAACGTGTCACTAGAGCTACAAAGCTACCGTCGAAGGGCGTGAAGATAGCAAGAGTCAATCCTTCCAGCTTCAGCAGAGGCTTCCTTGAAGGCTTCGGGAGTGTCTGCTATTTGACGACTGCGCCAAGTTCTTTCAGCACGCATTGTCGAGCACAGACATCCCCTCAAGGAGAACTACGGACTAATCGGGCCTCAGTCAACCGGGCTAAGATATTGCTGGCAAGCAGGTATGTAGGAAAAGCTATGGCTAATCAACTTGTAACAGTTGCCACGAGTTTACAAGATCGAAAAGTTCAAACGTTTGATGCTGAGATGTTGAACCGTGATTGGACATCAGCCTGTTCAAAGTTGAATGGTTGAAGATCCTATTCCTCCGGCGGATCGCCAGGACGAGATTCGCCTGCGCTTGTCCTCTGTCGAAGGTTCTGTCGAGCACGATGCCAGTGTAGATCTCGTTACGGACATTGAAACCAGGTTAGAAACGGAGTTCCCGGATCTTCAAGAGAGACCAGAGGTCCTCCGAACCATTCAGACTGTCGTGAGGGAACGGAGCTCAATGTTTATGGGCCCTCATCCCCCGCCTCAGATGTTGGCTGAATACGAAAGCATCTGTCCTGGGTGGGCAGTGCGATTGCTCGAACAGGGTGAGCGGGAACAACGCGCTCGAATTGAGTCGAATGGAGAGCAATTAGCTCAAACAAGACTAATGATCGAATCTGATGTTCAGGATCTGAAAGCGGGAAGACATCTAGAAAGTAGAGGTCAGGTTTTCGGCTTTATAGCTTTTACGATCATTGCTTCGATCGGTGTTACTGGCATGTTTTTGGGACAGGTCGCCGTAGCTATCACCTGCTTCACTACCTTTGCATTAGGCGTGCTGGGATTTTTCATACAGAAGCGAAAATCGGTCAACGAGCAGAATAAGGGGGATTAATGCGCTCGGCGTAGCCATGGCCGGCGCCAACGAGTTCGATCCCTATAAGGATTGAGCTCCACAACCGAAATGGCTTGGCTCTTTAGCCAGGCCATTTTCTTGTCAAGCCCCAAACTTCGTAACTCATTCACACCACAGCACATAGAGTTGGCATACTAACGCTGCCCGATCTTCTATACTGGTACTAGACCTCCAGATACCAGAGCAGCAACAGCACGGCAGGGGCGTCAAAGAAAGCGCAAGCCGTGCAGAATGAAGACTTTACCTCTAAGTCCAACGGAATGAAGACTTTGTCCAACTGAATTTTGCTAAGTAGTCCGGAATGAAGACTTTAGCTAAAACAAGGGGGGGATACCCCCCATCATCTGCGTGGTGGCGGAAACAGATTCGACCTTGCTCGCTAACGATCGCAGGATCGCGAACTGGAACAAGGTGTTTCGCTTCGGCCACCGGCTGATCGTGCCAATCTGCACGCTAGGCCCTGGTCGATTCCAGCGTCGTGGTCAGCTAAGATCAGAGTATGGGGAACAGAGTGATGCGCGCCCTGGTCGCGGTGCTGGCGTTGGCCGGGTTGGTTGTCAGCATACTTGCTTTGCGGGTGCACAACATGGATCCGTCTGCGGCTCCTCCGTGCGCGGTGAACGAGCACTGGGACTGCGGCGCGGTGAATCACTCGCGGTATGCGGTGTTTCCGCCGAAGCTGGTGGACGAAGATGCGGCCAGCCGGAAGCTGCATATTCCCGTTGCGGAGATTGGCATCGCTGGCTACGGCGCGATGATCGTGTTCGCAGCGTTGGGCCGCTGGTGGATCGTGCTGCAGTTGGCGGAGATTGGGTTCGGCGCGGCGTGCTTTCTAACCTATCTCGAGGCGTTTGTGCTTGAGAAGTGGTGTATCTACTGCGTGTGGTCGCAGGCAATCGTCACTGCGATCGTGCTGGCGACGGCAGGGGCGTTGGTATTGCGCTGGCAGACCGGCCGCTCACAAAGGCTCGCCTGATGAGCCTGACGCGCGAGCAGGCGCTCGAGTGTTTCGCGAGCGACGACCTGATCGGGATCGGCATGGAGGCGGATGCAGTGCGGCGGCGGCTGCATCCGGAGGGCGTGGTCACCTACGCGTTGAATGCCTACGTCCAGGCTCCGGGAGCTTCGGTGCGGGAGGCTGTTGCGGACGCAGCAGATCGAGGCGCTACCGGGATTGTGCTGTGCGGGTTCGTCGGTTCAAGCGCGCCGCAGGTGGAGGCAACGCTGACCGAGTTCAGCAGCACCGCGCCGGAGCTGCGGCTGGGCATGCTGGAAGACGAAGTTACTCGCTTGCTTGAGGCACAGGATGCGGGCGAAACGCTGAAGCGCTTCAAGCAGTGTGGGTTGGCGTGGATCGAAGGGGAGGGTGAAGAGAGCTCTTCGGTGCGGCTTCATCGTGCGGCTCACACGGCCGGGCTCTCGACTTTGGCTTCGCTGCGATTCGGGGAAGAGCACAAGGACGCGTTTGTTGCGCGGCTTGAGGAATTTCGAGAGCTGCAGGCGGAGACGGGAGGCCTACGGGCCTTTTCGCTGCGCAGTGCATCCGCGCCAAGCGGCCGCGAGCTGAACGATCCGACCGCGGTCGAGTACCTGAAGACGCTGGCCATCTGCCGCATGCTACTCGACAACCTGGAGCACGTGCAGGCGAACTGGGAGCAGCAGGGACTGAAGGTGCTGCAGATGGCCTTGCGTTTCGGTGCGAGCGATGCGGGATCGCTGATCGGGCGCGGCGCACAGGTGAGTGAAGAAGAGGTGCGGCGCCTGGTTCGCGATGCAGGCTTTCAACCCGTGCAACGCGATTCCCTTTCTACTGTTCTCTTTTTCAATTAGGCTTGGCGGAGCGGGTATCGATCACACGATGAGTTTTGCCAACGATCTGCCGAGCGGAGTAGCACTCGCCTTCGCGTCCACGCTGCTTGCTCCGAAGGGCCTGGGGCACTACTGGAAAACGCACTACGCGGATAAGACATTCGAGCACCTGTACCAGCTCGACGGGTTCGATGTAGCTTTGCTTACACCGTATTTTCTGGTCATGATCGTCCTTGCGTTTTATGGCCTGCACAGGTATCAGCTGGTGTGGCTGTACTTCCGTAACAGAAAAAACGCCGCAAAATGGAGCGAGCCGCCGAGGCGCTTTGCGCCGGAAGAACTACCCTTCGTCACGATTCAGCTGCCGATTTACAACGAGCAGTTTGTGGTGGCGCGTCTGCTTGATGCCTGCTGCAAGCTGGAGTATCCGCGCGACCGGTTTGAGATCCAACTGCTCGACGATTCGACGGACGAGACGGTGGAGGTTGCGCGAGAACTGGCGGAGAGTTATGCCGCGGGCCGGTCGGGACTCGCAGCGCAGCCGGTCTTCTACGTGCATCGTGAGAATCGTTATGGCTATAAGGCGGGTGCGCTTGATGCCGGGTTGCAGACCGCGCGTGGAGAGTTCGTCGCCATCTTCGATGCAGACTTCGTGCCTCCGCGCGACTGGGTGATGAAGGTAATTCACCATTTTGCGGAGCCGGAGATCGGCATGGTCCAGACTCGCTGGACGCACCTGAATCGCAACTACAGCTTTTTGACCCAGGTGGAAGCGATTCTGCTCGATGGGCATTTTGTGCTGGAGCATGGCGGACGCAGCCGAGCCGGTGTCTTCTTCAACTTTAATGGGACGGCGGGGATGTGGCGGCGTAAGGTGATCGGCGAAGCAGGTGGATGGCAGCATGACACCTTGACCGAAGACACGGACCTGAGTTATCGGGCGCAACTGATCGGGTGGAAGTTCAAGTACCTGCAGGATGTGGAGTGTCCGGCGGAGCTGCCGATCGAGATGACGGCGTTCAAGACGCAGCAGGCGCGTTGGGCCAAAGGACTCGTGCAGACAGGGATCAAGATTCTGCCTCGCCTGATGCGCAGTGACGCACCCTGGCATACGAAGCTCGAGGCGTGGTATCACCTGACGGCGAACGTGAGTTACCCGCTGATGATTGTGTTAAGTACGCTGCTGATGCCGGCGATGATTATTCGAAGTTACCAGGGCTGGATGCAGATGATGTTGATCGACTTCCCGTTATTCATGGCGAGTACGATGTCGGTCGGTTCGTTTTATCTTGTAAGTCAAAAAGAACTCTTTCCCGACCGCTGGTATAGAACCTTCCTTTACTTGCCCTGCTTGGTGGCACTCGGCGTTGGCCTTACCGTGACGAACACGAAGGCTGTGCTCGAGGCGCTGCTCGGGATGAAGAGTGCGTTTGCGCGGACGCCGAAGTACAAGGTGCACAAGAAGGGCCAGAAGACGCAGGCGCAGAAATATCGCAAGCGGCTGGGATTTATTCCCTGGATCGAGCTTGCGATTGGATGCTACTTCGCTGGTACGGTCTGGTACGCCGTCTCAAGCGAGAACTACTTCACGGTGCCATTTCTGCTTCTATTTGTCTTCGGCTATTGGTATACCGGACTGCTGAGCCTGCTGCAGGGACGCTTCGAACGGCAATCGTCTGGGCGTGGGCAGGCTCATGAGAAGCCTTACCCTGTAGGTGTTTAGAGAGAAATAGCTAGAACTGTTCAGTAGCCAAACTGGCTCCGCCAGAATGACGATTTACTCAGGACGCTGCATAGCGCGATGCGATTGGCCTTGAAGACAGAAGAAACAAAGAGACCCGACTCTGAGAGCCGGGTCTCTTTGTGTTTAGCATTGCTGTTTTAGAAACGGATGCCAAACTTGATCGGGATGTAGGTGGTACGGTTGCTGTTTTGCGGAAAGTCGTTGTACCCGGCGTAAGTGTTGAGCACCGTCGTGGAGCTGTTGTAGGTAATGCCCGTGCGTTGTGAGTTATCTACAAAGACGTAGCGAGCCTCAGCATAGAGACGTTGGTTGGAGAACTTCGAGGGCTTATAGGTAAGGCCAAATCCTCCATTGAACCCCGGAGCGTTTGAGGAGTAATGATCGAAGTTCGCGTTCTCCTCGTATTCAATTGGGCCAAATAGAGTCTCAACCGCGCCGATCGTAGGAACCGTGAACGTAGTTACCTTGTGGTAGAACCCAACTCCGACGACACCGTAGGCCCCGACCTTGTCACCTTGGTAGAAGTTATAAGTAGGATCAACGGAAAACGACCAGATGTGGTTGCTCCCATCCAGGCCGGAGATTGGGCAAAGACCTTCTTGCGCATCCAAAGCTGTGCAGTAATAGTTATACAGATTCTGTTGGCTGCCGAGAGTAGCCCCATTAATCCCGAACTTATCCCAGTCAAACTGCAGGTTGACGCTAAAATTTTTGTTGAAGTTACGGCCGCCACCTACCTGGAAGCCATAACTCGTGTTGAAAAAGTGGTAGGTATTTCCCACCGGCAGAGTCAACCCAGCGCCGACCAGGAAGCCATACTTACTTGATCCATCAGCATTGTGACTGCTGTCGTTGTAGCGCGGGCGTCCATAGCGACGGCGCGGCGGAGGCTGGAGAGTGGAAGGATCGACGGCCAGGTCGAGCCGGTCAGTAGCAGTCGGAACGACGCCATCCAGCGAAGAAGACGACGAGCTGTAATCCACGCCGGCATGGTAAGCGAGATCGAGCGTTCCGGGCGTGTCGTTCGCAACGAGTTGCACGGACGGTTCCGTTTCCATGATGTTCCCCTGAGTGAAGCTCTGCGCCTGCAGGGCAAACGTGGAAGTCAATGCAAGTGCGGAGAGAGCCGAAAGCCGGCTGGCAAACCCGGTAAAACGGGTTGTGCGGAATAAGGTCATGTTCATCTAGAAAGCTCCCTGAAATCTACTGTATCTTCTAACGGTCTAACCCAAGGCCAGCGCACTTGTTGTCGTGTTGGACGTCAGAAAATGTCAAACGGTCTACGTAACGAGTAAGCGGGATTGCCGCGACATACACACGAAAGCATGGAAAAAGCCCCGACTCCGGATCGAGAAGTCAGGGCTTGTTTGATGTGGAAGGATTAGTGTATGTCGAACTGCTCAGGATGAAGGCTCGGATCAGACTTGACCAGAATTGTCTTTCCGACCATTTCCTCCATCTCCTGGAGCCAATGAGCGGTGGTCGACTTCAGCTGCTTGACGACCTCCGGATGCACCCGCAGCATGACGTCTCCGCGGTCGAGATGCTTGTGCATCTTACGCATTTCGACGTAAATATCGTTGCAAATCGTGACCGGCGACTTGGTCATGCCGGTTCCCGCGCAAACGCCGCAGGTAGCGGATAGGGTGCGCTCAAGCGACTGTTTGACGCGCTTACGCGTGATAGCGACGAGGCCGAAGTCGTTGAACGGGAGAATCTTCGAGGGCGCGCGGTCGGTCTTCAATTCATCTTCGAGCGCGGCCATCACCTTATTGCGATTCTTGCGCTCATCCATGTCGATGAAATCGATGATGATGATGCCGCCGAGATCGCGCAGGCGAATCTGGCGAACGATCTCGGGAATGGCGTCGAGGTTGGTCTTGACGATCGTGTCCTCGAGCCGCGCCGTCTTGCCGACGAATTTGCCGGTGTTGATGTCGATGGCGACGAGCGCCTCGGTCTGGTTGATGACGATGGACCCGCCGGATTTGAGCCAGACCTTCGAGCGCAGGGCCTTGTTAATCTCCTCGGTGATGCCAAACTGCTCGTAAAGCGGCGTGTCCTTGGTGTAGAGCTTGACGCGGCGGATGAGGGACGGCTGGAAGCGCTGCAGGAAGCGCAGTACGCGCTCGTACTCGGTTTCAGTATCGACCCAGATGGCGGAGAAGGTGTCAGTGACCTGGTCGCGGAGGACGCGCTCGACGAGGTTGAGATCGTGGTAGATGAGCGCGGGAGATTTCGAGGACTCGGAGCGAGCCTTGATGTCGGCCCACAGATTGAGCAGGAAGCGGAGGTCGGAGCGGAGCTCCTCCTCGCTGGCTCCGGCGGCTGCGGTACGCACAATGAAGCCTCCGGCGGCTTCGCCCTTTTCAGACAAGAGGATGTCGCGCAGGCGGCGGCGTTCGGCGTCCGATTCAATTTTGCGCGAGACGCCGGTGTGGTGAACGGTCGGCATGAAGACCAGGAAGCGGCCCGGGAGAGCGATGTGCGAGGTGATGCGGGCACCCTTTTTGGCGATGGGCTCCTTGGCGATCTGGCAGAGAAGCTCTTGGCCGGGCTTGAGGAGCTCGGAGATGGCAGGCAGATTGGTCGCCTGAAAGGAAGCGCGATGGCCGCCGCCGCCTTCGCGGCGTCCGCGATCGCTCGATCCGCCGGAACGCCGGCTGCGGTCTCCGCGACGGCCATCCCGGCGTCCGCGATCGTCGCGCCGCGGCTCGTCACGGCCTCGGTCATCGCGGCGGGGCTCGCGGGCTTCGGCAGAGGCGCCGGGCTGGGCAAAGGTTTCTGCCTCCTCAGCCGCAGCTTCGGGCTCGCGGAAGCTTCCATAAGGCGACTCTTCGAGCTCTTCAGCGGTCTCCTTGCCGATCGGATCGCTTTCGTCGGAGGATTCGAAGTCTTCGTCTTTCTCTTCCTCTTCGCCGTTGTAGCTCTGGTCTTCCTCAAGGAAGTCTTCCTCAAAGTCGTCGCTGTCGGTCTCGATCAAATGGGCAGCGGTAATCTCGTCGATGGAGCGCTCGCGCAGGATGGTGCTGAGGTCAGCGGCGCCTTCGGGCGCCTCTTCCTCTGCGTGCGCAGCGCTGGCCTGAAGCGACACTAGCGGCCCGTCGTCTTCGTCAAGCAGCTCCTCTTCTTCGAGCAGGCCGTCTCCGGGCGCGAAGTAGGGTGCGGGGATAGTCTGATCTCCGGCAACAGCGTCGGCGGAGACCGGCATGGTGGATTGCGGCTCGCCCTGCGCAGAGGCCGAGGGCGCGACGAGATCCTGCGTCATCAGGCTGAAGGGCTCGGACTGCATCTCGCCCGAGGCGTTGATGGAGGTGAGGTCGTGCTCGATGGGCTCGGCAGTGGAAAGGGTTTCACCAGTCGTTGTTTCTAGCGCTGCATGGTGCGTCTCGAACTCCGGCAGCATGCTGGCTTCAGGCGCGTCAGGGCTCTCGGGGAGAATGGTTTCAGGTTCTTCTACCGCCGCCGGCGTGGGCTGGCGGAACTCGCTGGGGGGCACCGGGTCGATGCGGAAGGAGGCGGAACCCTCGGTCGGCTCAAAATCTTCTTCCGGGGCAATGCGCTCCGGATTCAGCTGCGAGGCTTCGGGGTAGACTTCGGCGAGTGCGGGCGACTCCTCGGGCCGGGGCGGAGGCGGAACCTGGGTCGTGTCGAGCGGGGTAGTGAGGTGGCTGGCGGGAATGTGCGCGAGACCGCTCAGATAAGTAGGGGTGGTAAGCTCAGGGCTCGCGTCCGGAGTAGAAGCCAGGCTGGGAGTCTGTTGGACCGGCTCGGTGGAGGTTGTAGCGGGAGCATCGAAGCGCTGGTCGCTGACCGGCGAAGGACGGTCTTCGCGGAAGGAACGACCATCGCGGCCGCCGCGGTTGCGGTCTTCTCCACGGTTGCGGTCGCGGTCGTTGCTTCTGCCGCGATCCGGCCGGCTGCGGAAGTCGCTGGGGGAATCGGGACGCGACTCAGGGCGTGGCCCGCGCGGACGGATCGTTTCGCCGGGCAGGACCATGCCACCATCCCAGCCGGAGACAACGAAGTTGCTGACCGGCGAAGGTGCGGCGTGCGAAGCGGCTGGCTCGGGCGCGGCGCCGCCGGGGCGGTACTTGGAAAGCGACTCGCCGGGAAGGATAAGTGGCTCGATGGGCGCTTCAGCAGAAGCTTCGCTGGCACTCCCGTAAGGAGTCTCCTCCACCTGGTAGAGGCCGGCGGTGGGGGCGAAACCGCGCGGAGTGCGAGTGGGCCGCTCACCTCGGAGAGCCGGCTGCTCCGCATGTGGTGCAGGCTCTTCGGCAGAGGCGTGGAGAGTGAGCTCCTCGTCCGGCGCGCCGTGGAAGCTAGCGCCTTCGGACTCGAGATCGGTAGGAGGAGTGAGCGGCTGTGCGCCGCGACCGGGGTTCGAAGCGGATTGTGCGGCATCCCGAGCGTTTTCGCCGGGACGTCCTCCGCGGCGGCCGCGGCGACCACGCCAGCGACGGCTCCCGTCAGCTCCGGGAGCGCCTTCGCCCAGCTCCTGAGCACCCTCGGTGGCGGAAACCGCCGAGAGGTCAACGGCAGAGACCATGTCAGCGGGTGGCGCGGGACGCTCGATCGGCGCGGCTGAGCGCTCGGGGGACGGGGAGCGCTCGCCTTCCCGGCGATTCCCCGACTCGGAGTTCACGCCCCCGCGATCGCGGCGATTGCGTCCTCCACGGCGGTTGCGGTCGCGGTCACTGCGCTCTCCGCGGGGGGACTCGGAGGAGGCAAGCCGGGCCGGGTCGAGGCTCGAGACGGCCTCGGCAAACAGGTCGGCGTCGCTGGGCTCGGCGGGCCGGGATTGGGGCTCACGCGTGGCGCGAGACTCACCTCGTCCAGTGTCTCGCTCGCGTCCCTGCTCGCGGCCTTGCTCCCGCGCTCCGTCCCGCCCTCCGCGGCGCTGCTCTCCGCCGGACCCCTCGAAATCGGCTGCGTCTCCAGCCTCCTCCATGAAGTCGGTGATATAGAGGAAGGCGTCGCGGTCGAGGCCGATATCGACAAAGGAAGACTGCATGCCGGGCAGCACGCGGGTTACTTTACCGTTGTAGATCGATCCGGCAAGCGTGTATTCGTTCTCGCGCTCGTAGTAAATCTCGGTGAGGTTGTCGTTTTCGACAATGGCAAGCCGCGTCTCATGCGGCGTGGAAGAGATGTAAATTTCTTTCGACATGCGGATGCTCTTTCTGCCCGTGAGGACGCGCGAAGCGTCCGTGCGAGCGGCAGGCAGAGCGAGAGACTAGGTACGGCGCGAGTAGTTACGCGCAGCCCTCCGTGAAGAAGGACAGAGGCAGGAGTGCGGAAGCTATGGATCGTGTCTGTGCCTTAGGGCGGGGACCTGGATCGAGGCAGGAACCTGGACGAAGGCGCGGAAACTCCGCGGCCCGGAAACCAGGCTCGGAACCGGACTGCCTCAGAAAGGAGCGAGGCGGCAGGCATAGAGCTGCACAGACGGGATCGGAACCATATACAGATGCTTCAAGCGGTTGAAAGCAAACGCGAAAGGTGGCCAGATCAACCTCGGTGGGAGGCGGGGCCGTTTGCCTTTCGGATGCAATCATTCCTGGAACCTGTCCGGCCAACGGAGTCCAATCTCAAGCCTGGCCGGCCTTTGCTGAAGTCAAACTTCTAACGAACTCATTGCCGCCCGGCGGCGCAGTGTGCCGAACAGAGGCGGGGTGATGCGCTGAGCGGGCCGATTGCCACTCAGACTCTGCACTCTAGTATGCACCACGAAGGAGCGGTTGTGGGCAACTGCTTCGCGCCGGGTTGCTCCAGCAATACCCGGCTCAGTTGACGAAGCGGCGCATGCGGATATTCATCACGATGCCCAGCGCGATGAAGGTGAACAACACGGACGATCCGCCGTAGCTCAGGAGCGGCAGCGGTATGCCGGTCACCGGCATCAGGCCGACGACCATGCCGACATTGACCGCAATCTGGAAGACGAGCACGGCCACGATGCCCATGATGATGAAGGTTCCGGGAATATCAGACGCGGTTTGCGCGTTCTGGATCAGGCGCATGAGAATCAGGAAGTAAAGCAGCAGAACGACGATGGCGCCGATGAAGCCGTGCTCTTCAGCGAGTGCGGCGAAGATGAAGTCGGTATAGGGGATGGGGAGGAAGTCGCCCTGGGTCTGCGTGCCGCGGTTTGTGCCCTTGCCCCAGATGCCGCCCGAGCCGACGGCGATCTTCGACTGGCGAATCTGGTAGCCCGAGCCTTTCGGGTCGGAGTCGGGATCGAGAAACGCGTTAATGCGTGCCTGCTGGTAGGGCTTCAGGCGCTTGCCGCTCAGAAACGTCAGACCGCCGAGGACTACGAGGACCAGCAGCAGAATGGCTACCTGGCGCAGCTTGATGCCGCCCAGGAAAAGTCCCAGGACGAGGATAGGGAAGTAGGTGAGCGCGGTGCCGAGGTCGGGCTGCGAGAGCACCAGCGCCATCGGCACGCCGCAGAGCAGAAAGGCCTTGCCGATGTCCGGCCAGGTTAGGTCGCGGTTGACGAGATTCCAGAAGTAGCGCGCAACGATGAGGATCAGCACCAGCTTGACCCACTCCGAGGGCTGAAAGTGGACGCCTCCGCCAAGGTTGATCCAGCGCTTGGCGCCCATCACCTTGGTTCCGACCGCGCGGACCGCGACCAGGGCGACGATCGAGATGCCGTAGGCCCAGGGCACAATGTCGAGCAGGGTGTGGTAATCGATCAGCGAGACGACAAACATCAGCACCATGCCGGCGGCGAGGAAGCCGACCTGCTTGTGGTCGAAGCCGTGAAATTTGGTCATTGCCGTCGCCGACCGGATCTCAAGCACGCTGAAGACCGACAGGATCGAGATCATGACGAGCAGAGCCCAGTCGAAGTCGCGGTAGGAAGAGAAGCGCTGCATGAGGCTTCAGTTTAGCGGGTCAGTTATGCGGGGCAGCTAAACCCGCCGCCACGCATGAATCAGTGCGCCGTTGGGTCCGTGAACCGGGTCGGAGGCGGGGAAGGCGACGTGCTTCATGCGTTCGAGCATGGCCGCGTCGGGTGCCTGGCGGCAGATGTCCCAGGTTTCGCCCTTGGGGTAGGCACCGATGACCAGGAAGTCAGGGCTCGCGGAGAGGCGGCAGTGCCCCGTGCCGGCCGGCAACACCAGCACATCGCCGGCGCGGACGGTGACGGGCCGGCCACCCTCGCCGCCGAGGATCAGGTGGCCCTCGCCGCCAGCAAAGCCGAGCACCTCGTGCGCGGTTGAGTGGAAGTGGTGAAAGTCGTAGACGCCATTGCGCCACTGCGCCGGCCAGCCGTTGTGCTCAAAGACGCGTTCCATGCTTGAGGCCAGGTCGGCTCCCGCCAAGACATTGCGGTAGAGAAGCACGGGAAGGATGGTGTTGTTCGGCATCCAGCCATTCGGCGAGAGCGGTAGAAGCTCCGGCTCAGTGCCTTCGGCGCGAAGCTGCGTGCCTGCGCCGGCCATGACCAGCATCGCTCCAAAGCTGCGTCGGTCCATCGTCTTTTCTCCTGTCTGTCACGTACTCTGGCCTTGGTGCCGGGTTCGGTGCGCAAGGCCTCGCTGGGAGCGAACAAAACGCGTATCGTTAACAGATGCGGATGACCGTGCTGGCGTCAGGCTCGAGAGGCAATTCGACTGTGATCGCGAGCGGGCGCACGCGGGTGCTGGTCGACGCGGGGCTCTCCTGCCGCGAGCTGCTGCGGCGGATGCAGCTGGCGGGCGAGGATCCGGCCACGCTCGATGCGATCTTGATTACGCATGAGCATCTCGATCACGTGTCCGGGCTGGCCGTGCTGGCGCGGCGGCTGGGCATTCCGGTGTACTTTACCGAGCCGACGCATCGTGCCTGGGTACGGATGCTGACGCCGCGGACGACGATGACCTATGCCAGGTGGCTGGACCACGTGCAGGCCGAAAAGCAGGCTCGCGCCCAGGCTCTGGCGGCCAAGGTGCCGACCTACGGGAGCGCGCGTTCGGCTTCCGGTGCGGAAGAAAGCTCGGAGCCGGAGAAGTTGGAAGCCGTGGCGGCCATCTCGGCGGAGGCGGGTGCGTTTGACGCTCAGCTTCAGGGCGAGACGATGCTGCGCCGCTCGGACGATCCTCATGCGACGGCGGAGCTTCCGGCTGATGAGGAGTGCGAGCCTGTCGCGCCGGGGAGGCCGAAGGTAGAGCCGAGCTTTCTGCCGGCGGTTGAATACTTCCAGGCGGGGCGGCAGTTTTCGATCGGCGATCTCGAAGTCTGCCCGTTCACCATTCCGCATGACGCCGCCGACCCGTGTGGATTCGTCTTTGAAGCAGAAGGGATCCGGATGGCTGTTGCGACCGATCTCGGCTATGTGCCAAACAACGTCAAGAGCGCGCTGAAGCGCATCGACGTGCTTCTGCTCGAGTCCAACCATGATCTCGAGATGCTGCGCGATGGGCCGTATCCGTGGTCAGTAAAGCAGCGTGTGCTTTCGCGGGTCGGGCATCTTTCAAATGAGGCTACGGCTGAGTTTCTCGAGCGCGATTACGATGGCGGCGCGGCGTACATCGTGCTTGGGCATCTTTCCGAGGCGAACAATGCTCCGGAGCTGGCGCGGATTACCGCCGAGCGGGCGATTGGCGACCGCATGACGCTACTCGGCAACCGTATCCTGCTGGCGACGCAATCTGAGCCATTAGCGCCCATTCATCTTTAGCTCGGTGAGTGGTCATGTACACTGATTTGAGCGCCCAGCTCATTTCGGGACGACCATAGGAAACCTCATGCCAAAGTTGAAGACCCACTCCGGCGCAGCCAAGCGCTTCAAGAAGACCGGCACCGGCAAGTTCAAGCGCGGCCACTCGAAGATGCGTCACATTCTCACCTCGAAGAACAACAAGACCAAGAGCCGTCTCGGCAAGTCGGGCTTGATCTCCGAGGCGGACTCGTACAACGTGGCGCGCATGCTGCCCTACGCCTAGGCTTTCGCGCCAGGCAAGTTGTTCCACTCAAGTGGCCCGCATGCGTAACCCGGCCCTGGATTAGCGGTAAGCGAACTCCATCGAGATTGGAACCTGACCCAAGCGAGTGAAGTGGAACCCTTTCCACCAGCCGCTCTCACGCACTACGCAAAAGGAGCTTTCCATGCCCCGTGTCAAACGGAGTACCAAACGCGCCGATCGCCGCCGCAAAATTCTCAAGCGCGCCAGCGGCTACTTTCTCACCAAATCAAAGCTCTACCAGGCCGCCCAGGAAGCCGTCGAGCGCGGACTGAAGTTTGCCTACACCGGCCGCAAACAGAAGAAGCGCCAGTATCGCTCCTTGTGGATCGTCCGCATTGGCGCGGCTGCGCTCCAGAATGGCATAAGCTACTCGACTTTCATCAACGGCCTGAAGTTGGCCGGCAATACGCTTGACCGCAAGATCCTCGCCGATATTGCCGCCAACGATGCCGCGGGCTTCGCCGCGCTCGCAACGGTTGCTAAGGATGCGCGCCTCAAAGCCTCCGCGTCGCTTGCCGAGCGCCAGAAGAGCGCAGCCTAATCTCCTAAACGGTTTGCACCATCCAACAAAAGAGGCTTGGGCGATGACCCGGCCTCTTTGCTTTTGGACGAGAAAAGGTATTCTTTAAGCTATGGCGACCACCACATCCCGCCCCGCTGTGACTGGCACGTCGTCTTCCTCTACTCCGCCCGCGCCCGCCCGCGCACTGGATACCTCGTTTGAGTCCTGGGGTCGCTATCCCCGGTATCCCGCGCACGTGGTCTCGATGCATTGGCAGCAGGACTTCCCCGCCAACATTCAAGGCCTGCATAACGGCGCGCTTCCCGTCGGCATGGGCCGCAGCTATGGTGACTCCTGCCTGCTCAAGGATGGCAACCTCGTCGTCACGACGGCGATGAACCGCCTGCTCAGCTTCAATCCTGAGACCGGCATCCTGACTGCCGAAGCCGGCATGACGCTTGCGCAGATCCTGGACTTCGCCGTCCCGCGTGGTTTCTTTCTGCCCGTCACCCCGGGCACCAAGTACGTTACGCTTGGCGGTGCGATCGCTAACGACATTCACGGCAAGAATCACCACGTTGCCGGAACCTTCGGCAACCACGTGACGCAGTTCGAGCTCGTCCGCTCCGATGGTTCGCACCGTCGCTGCTCGCGCACAGAGAATCTTGACTGGTTCGGCGCCACGATTGGCGGGCTCGGGCTTACCGGTGTCATCACCTGGGCTTCGCTGCGCCTGCGTCCCATTGTCTCCCGCTCGATCGATTATGAAGGCATCCAGTTTCATGGCATCGACGAGTTCCTCGCACTCACCGAGCAGTACAAGCACGTCGAGTACACGGTCAGCTGGATCGACTGCGCCTCGACCGGCAAGAATTTTGCACGCGGCATCTTTATGCTCGGCGAACACGCGCAGGTGCCTGGCGACTTGAAGCCCTCGCCCGAACCCAAGCTCGTCTTCCCCATGGAGGCTCCCGGCTTCGCGCTGAACCACACCACGGTCTCGATGTTCAACACGGTCTTCTTCCACAAGCAGGGTAAGCCCCGCGTCAAGGCGCTGCAGGACTATGAGCCGTTCTTTTATCCGCTCGATGCCGTCCTGCGCTGGAACCGTATGTACGGAAAATCCGGCCTGCTGCAGTTCCAATACGCCATCCCGTGGGAGTCGGCGCGCGAAGGCACCATTGCCATCCTCACCGAGGTTGCCAAGTCCGGGCTGGCCAGTTTTCTCGCTGTGCTCAAGGCTTTTGGCGATGTACCCTCGCCCGGCCTGCTCAGCTTCCCGCAGCCTGGCATCACACTCGCGCTCGACTTTCCGATCAAGGCCGGAACGACTTTTCCCCTCGTCGAGCGCCTGGCTGACATGACCCGCGACTTCGGCGGACGCCTCTACCCCGCGAAAGATGCCGCGATGACCGCCGAGCAGTTCCAAACCTTCTACCCTCAATGGCGGCAGCTCGAGCGCTTCAAAGACCCCATCCTCACCTCCAGCTTCTGGGAGCGCGTCACCGGAGATCGACCCGCCCTATGACTGAGTCCAGAAGCAGCAACGGAGCCGTCCCCACACAAGGCGAACCCAAGAAAATTCTTGTGCTGGGCGCGACGTCCGGCATCGCTGAGGCCACCTGTCGCCTGTGGGCCGCGCAGGGCGCCAGCTTGTTTCTCGTCGCGCGCAACGGCGAAAAACTAGCCGCTGTCGCCGCCGACCTGAAGACCCGCGGCGCTGCTTACGTCGACACGGCCGTTGCCGACCTCGACGACACCAGCACTCATCCCACGCTGCTGACCCACGCCATCAACTCGCTCACCGGCATGGACGTCGCCTATCTCGCGCATGGCATCCTTGGCGACCAGCCACGCGCTGAGCAGGACTTTGTGGTTGCTGAGCAGATCCTCCATACGAATTTCGTTTCGGTCGTCTCGCTGCTTACGTGGCTGGCGAACTACTGTGTGCAGCGCCACTCCGGAGTGCTGGCGGTTCTTTCTTCGGTGGCCGGCGATCGTGGCCGCAAGTCCAACTATCTCTACGGAGCCTCAAAGGCCGGGCTGAGCGCCTTCCTCGGCGGTTTGCGCAATCGCGTCGACCGTGAGGGCGTGACGATCCTCAACATCAAGCCGGGCCCGGTCAAGACCGGCATGACCGCGCACATGAAGGGCTCGGAGAAGTTCGCCGATGTAAATGTGGTTGCGAAAGCGATCGTCAACGCGGTGCACAAACGAGTCGATACTCTCTACGTCCCGTTCCAGTGGGGGCCGATCATGTTTGTAATTCAGCACATCCCCGAAACGATTTTTAAGAAGCTAAATTTGTAACTAAGTCCTACCGCTGCACCCGCTTTCGTCCCTTGATCAGCACATCCACCGCCTCCGGCTGCGGGTCCCAAAAGTCCAGCCGCACTCGTCCGTCCGGCATCTGCGTCACGGTCGCTGGCTCGGCGCTGGCCGTCACATACCAGCCACTCGGCAGCACTACGGCATTTCTCGGCCGGCCCAGACTACGGTCAAACACCAGCTCCTCCCCGTCCAGCCGATAGCTCACCGGCGCCGTATACGTCTCCGCAATCCGTAGCCGCAAGGACTCGCCCGGCTTTACCGCCGCCGCAAACGGAATCACCACCACCTCTGCCTTCGGCTCGACCTCTTCACCCGCGTTGTACTTGGCCGCAATCATCTCTGCGCCCGTCATCACCTTGGTCTCGAGCTGCTCGCCCGTATCGAGCACGTACGCGCTCGGGTTGGAAGCCTTGCTGCCTTCGCGCACAACGTTGGCGTAGGCGTTGATCCCGGGCCGGCTCTCTGTGTAGTCGTGGTAGAGCGAGAACGAGTGCGTCTCCGGCTGCTGCAGGAAGTAGACGATATCTCGATCCTGGTGCGCGCGCTCGCTCAGCCGCGCCCGCTCCGGCAGGCCCTGGTAGGGCGACTTCCAGCTCTTGTCTTTGGTTGACGGATGCGGCGCGGCAGCCGACCCCGTCTGCGCATCGTTAGCCGCATGCAGCAGCAGCGGAGCATCCCCTGCACCGGCATGCATGAAGTTGATCGCGACGCGGCCGTCCGGCTCCGTAAGGATCTGCGACGGTACCGTCAGCCCCGTCACCTCATACCCCGCCGGCAGCACAATCTTGTTCCGCGGAATCCCCAGCGGCCGGTGAAACACAATCCCGTGTGCATCCGTGAAGTAGCTCACCGCATCCTTGTACGTCTTCAGGATGATCACCCGTCCCTGCCCGTGCTCCGGCACCGGCCGCGCCAGGGTCACCTTGATGTAGTCCGTATCTAAATCCGCCTTGGGCATCAGCGGGTCCTTGCGCGCGTCGACTCCGTGAACAACTTCGAAGACCAGCGGCTTGCCCGTCATGGCATCCTGCACCGACTCATCGGTCGCAACGCTGCCTTTACGGATGGGGTTGTAGAAGTACTTCGCGCCTGCCGTCGTGGCGGTGACTTCGTAATAGATCCGGAAGCTCGCCGTCTCCGGAGCGAGAAGCTCGTAGCGCGTGTATTCATCGGTCTCAGTCTGCGCGCCAGTGGCTGTCGGATACACGACTGTATCCGTGCTTTGCGCCCGCAGAAGGCATGGATAGCAGCTAAAGATCAGAGCGAGAACGTGCGTCCGTATGAAGGTAGACATGGTTACTCCGAAGGGCGATCGAGAAAGCAGGAGGTGCTTTGGTTCAGTGAGTTTCGGACTCCGCCATGAGCCGGGCGAGGTCGTCTCTCCAGAGGGCGGCGACGGTGTGGGAGCCATGGCCGCGGGTGGCGTCGGAGATGGGAATGAGGACGAAGCGGGCATGCGGCATTTCCGTAATCATGCGTTGCGCGATGCCGAGCTCGGGTGGATTAATGAAGTCGTCGGCGGTCTAGGCGGCCTGAGGCATTGTGAGTTCACGTCCGATGATAATGGAGAAATGACAAACTGCATTTACTGCGGAGGTAAGGCTAACTCTTGCGAGCATGTTCTTCCGGCTGCTTATGGTGAGTTCAAAGGTGCTCCTCTGCTTACCGACAGGCTTTGTCAGACCTGTAATCACAGGCTGGGCCTACTCGACGAAGCGCTCACTCGGACGGGCACCGAAGCTCTGCGGTGGGCCTGCGCCTATGCGGGCGAACAATATAAGCATACAAACGTTAGTTGGAGAAGAGTTCTGGAGAGGTGTAGCAAAGGTCGGATTCCACTACTTTCTGTCGCAACATGAAGAGTATTCCGGCCATGAAAATTTATTTCAGCCTATCCGCAATTTCATCGGCGATAGTTCACCAAGTCTTCCATTCGCCCGGGTTAACGACTTTGTTTCTAGGTATGAACTGCGATACGTGTGGGTGGAGAAGCTGGGTCCAGCTGACGTCCTCTATCATCAGATCTCTACACAGATATATCCAGGGGTCTGTATAGCAAGTATGCAGTTTCTTCTGACCAAACAGTCCTACGCGCCGCTCTACACTGTCATTCTCGCTAAAGATCAGTCTTTGGTAGCGGGTAGCCGTTCTTCCCACACTTTCGAGTATTACCGTCCCTCTAAACCTGGAAGGCAGGTTGGAGAGGCAAAGCTCATTTCAAGCTTGCCGGCTATTCGATAGGGGTGAAAATCCTGATCGTAGTCGCGAAAATTGCCCTACCGATTTCGGGGTTCTGATTCCGCCATGAGCCGGGCGAGGTCGTCTTTCCAGAGGGCGGCGACGGTGTGGGAGCCATGGCCGCGGGTGGCGTCGGAGATGGGAATGAGAACGAAGCGGGCGTGCGGCATTTCCGTGACCATGCGCTGCGCGATGCCGAGCTCGGGTGGATTGATGAAGTCGTCGGCGGAGTTGATCCAGAGGACGGGGACGGTGATCCTGGCAAGCGCGGCGGAGGGGTCATAGTTCCGGCTCGCGTTGAGGTAAAAGATCATGTTATTCGCGTCAGTGGAGGCATCGGAGCGGGCAATGGAGGTGTCAACGTACTTCTCGACCGAGGCGCGAGAGGGATAGTTTTTCTGGAGTTGGAGAGGTGCTCCGCCGGCGAGAAGCAGGAGATCGTTGGCGAAGGTCAGGCCTTCCGTGGGTTCGGATTTGTAGTCGCCGCCGAGATAGGCGGGGTCGGTCTGAATAGCCTTGATCGCCATGTAGCGCCACTCGCGATTGCGGCCGGCGAGAGGGACGGGCAGGCAGGCGAAGGGGGCGAGCGCGTCGGCAAACCCGGGGTAGGTTTCTCCCCAGACGAAGCTCTGCATGCAGCCCATGGAGGTGCCGAGGATAAGGCGGAGATGGTCGACGTGGAGACCCTGCTCGAGCATAAGTCTCTGCGAGCGGACCATGTCGTCGTAGTCGTAAGCAGGGAAGTGCGCGTGGAGGCCGTCGGAGGGCTTCGAGGACTGGCCGTGGCCGATGTCGTCGGGAAGGATGAGGAAGTATTTGGTGATGTCGAGCGGTTGGCCGGGGCCGAAGAGGACGTCGGAGAAGACAGGGTTCAGCAGAGAGCTCGCGTTGCCGCCGGTGCCATGGAGGAGCAGGACGGCGTTGTCCGTGTGGCCGGCGGCGTTGCGGTGCGGCGTGCCGAGCGTGAGGTAGTGGAGATGGAGCGACGGGAGAGTTTCGCCGGTGTTGAAGCGGAAGTTGGGGAGGTCGTAGGAAGCGTCGTGGGTAGGCCAGTGGGTAGTTGGCACGGTGGGTTGGAGGGGTGTTTGCTGGGCGGCGGCAGCAGCAAATAGAAGGAGTGCAACCAGGATACGAGGCATGCAGGTCAGTATATGCGGCACTGCGGGCCGGCAGGAGATTCGGCACGGACATCAGATCGCTTGCAAGTCTCTGTCGCGCTCTGGAGCAGAAGGGTTAGGATGGCCTCAGCCAAAGGGAGGTGTCATGTTAAGTCGTTTGCCTGCCATCATTCAATTGGAGGTCGCGATACTGTTCACTTCATTAGCGTGGGGGTTGGGCTTTTACCTGGTGAGCCGTCGAGTTTATCTGGTGAATTCTTTAGCGACGGGCTGCTTTGTGTGCCTGATAGGCTATACCGCCGTGGGCCTTGGAGCTCCGGTATGGGGAGTTATTGCAGCACCGCTGCCAGTAGATTTTGCGATGCTGTGGTACGTGATGCGGACACCCCGCAGGATGGCGATGGCTTATCCAGCAATTTGGGCGATTTATGTGCTGCTGCACATCGGGCTGAGCGCGACGATTCGGTATGACGACCTGCTGCCGGCCTGGCATCTCCACCGATAGTAGCTGTATGGCAATTGGGCATGGCTTGTCTAAGACGATGGTGCCGTTGCAGATATAGCATTGAGTAAGTGGTTGGGTGAATCCAGGTCTCCGACGCGAGATCTGGATACCAGTTATTTGGCGGGAGGAGTGGAGACTGGTTTGATGATGTCGTCGAGCAGGGCTGGGCTGCTGCCGGCGCGCTGGAGGACAGGGTAGCGCTGGCCGTCGTGGTAGTCGAGCAGGACCTCGGTGAGGGTCGTGTCGGACTGGACGAGGAGGTGGATGGGTTTGGTGTTGCCCTTGGCTTCGTCGAGAGCTTTGAGCAGGGTCTCGCCGGAGAAGACAGAGCCGTTGATGCCGATGATCTTCTGGCCGGTGGTGAGCTGGGCCTGATCGGCTATGCCGTTGTAGCGGATGTCGCCGAGGGTGCCGTCTGCGCCGACGCGGAAGCCGAGCGAGTACCAGACGTTGATGCCGCCGCCGCGACGGCTGCCGATGGCGGAGAGGGTGCGTGCAGTTTTGTTGAGCTTGTCGACGTAGACAAGCTTGTAGCCGCCCCGCTCGATGCCAGCAAAATCGGCGTGCGGGGTGGGCACGTCGATGTGCTCGTGGAGGAAGCCGGCCCAGTCGTACGGCATGACCTGGTTGAGGTCCCGGATGAGCTCAGCGCGATCGTAGGTGACGATGAGCGGGCCTGTGTCGCCGCCCTTGCCGAGGAAGATGTGCTGGAAGTCAGTGAGAGATTTCTTGCCGCCGGTCTTCTCGCGGATGAGGGTGTCGGCGTCGAGCCAGAGGAGCTCGCCCTCCTGGTAGTAGGCCTGGCCGCGCTCCCAGTTGGCCCAGAGGGTGGGGTGGCGGTCGATGGAGCTGGCGATCGCTGTGTCTTCGGTGGAGCGCCAGTTGCGGCCGGACTCGTTGTCCAGCGCGGCGGCGGAGAGAGCGAGGAAGTCGCGGTACTGCTCTTGCGAGCGCAGGCCGGAGCGCGCCGCGAGGACATTGCCCATGTACTGGGTCATGCCTTCATAGACCCAGAGGAGCTGGCCTTGCTGGGGCGTGGCGAAGTCGGGCTGGTAAAGCTTCTCGGGGCGGCGGTATTTGCCGTTCCATGAGTGGGTGAACTCGTGCGCGAGCAGGTCGGCTTCGGGGAGCTGGTGGGCTTCGTCCGAGAAGCCCTTTTCGCCGATGCCGTTGTCGGAGGACTGGCCGTGCTCGAGGCCTTCGCCGCCGGCGACGTCAGACAAGGTGAGCAGGAAGTGGTAGCTGTTGTAGTGGTGCGAGGCGTAGGCGGCGCCGGCTTCGCGGACAAGATTTGAGATCTCAGCGAGGAGCTCAGGGCGGAGGTTCGAGTCGTCGGGCTGGTCGGAGACGACGTCGATGAAGTGCTTCGGCGTGACCTCGGGGGCCAAGGGGAACTCATGGAAGTAGCGGCCGGCGATGACGGGGGAGTCTTCAAGCTGCTCGACGGTGGTGGGAGCGTAGAGGGTGGTCATGGAGCCGGCGGAGGGCTGGTGGGCTTGCTCGAGCATGCCGCCGATCGGCTGGTAGGGAGTGGGCGCGCCTACCGGGGTGAGCGCGGTACCAGTGCCCCAGCCGGCGGGGACGGTGACGGAGGGCTGGATGGCGATGTCTTTGACCGGAATGTGGGCGGGGTAGAGCATGAGGCGCTCCCACTCCAGGCAGGCCATCTGCTTCGAGACGCGAGCGGTAACGATGGCGTCGAGGTGAGCGTGGAGGGTAGTAACGCCGGCGGGGACTTCGACGTGGAATTCGTAGAGGTTGACGTCGTCGCGGCGCCAGGTGAGCTTCTGGCCGTCCGCGGTGTTGGCGGTGAAGACAACGCCGACGATGGCGGCGGCCTCGCCGGTAGGGCCGTGGTTGCCGGGAATCCACTGCGGGGTGATGAGCGTGACGGGGCCGGGCTTTACGGGAAGGTCGATGTCGGCGTGGAAGAGCCGGCGGGGCGCTTCGGAGAGGTCGGCGGTAATGCGGATGGGGGTCTTCTGGGCGATGGCGGCGGCGGCGAAGCCAAACGAGGCCGCAGCAGCAAGGAGGCGAGAGGATCTCTGCATTAAAGAAGGTCTCTTTCGGGCGGCAAGGTGAGAGGCGATGCGTTTGGACGTTGGTGAAGTCAGGCGTGGGCGGGTGTGGTGCCTTGAAGCGGCGGCAGTTCGCGCTCGATGGCTTGAATGATGACCGGGTCAGTGGGCAGGGTGTCGGGGGCGAAGCGGGCGACGACCTGGCCGCGGCGATTGACTAGAAATTTTTCGAAGTTCCAGAGCAGCTCGGGTGGGGCGTTGGTCTTGCCGCCGTTCTTCGAGAGGAAGCCGTCGAGATTGGCGCGGAAGCCGGGGTCGGCTGTACGAGCTACGGGCTGGACGCTGGTGAGCAGGTCGTAGAGCGGATGTTTCTCGGGGCCGGTGACGGCGATCTTCTCAAACATAGGAAAGGAGATGTTGTAGGTCAGATCACAGAATTTCTGGATCTCCTGGTTGGTGCCGGGTTCCTGGCCGGCGAAGTCGTTGGCAGGGAAGCCGAGGACCTCGAAGCCGCAGTGTTTGTAGGTGCTGTAGAGCTTTTCGAGGCCTTCGTACTGTGGGGTCAGGCCGCATTTGGAGGCAGTATTCACAATCAGCAGGACGTTGCCCTGATAGGGCGCGAGGGTGGCGGGCTCGCCAGAGATGGAAGTGACGGGGACGTCGAATAAGGTGGCCATGAGATTAGGGTAAATCAGGCGTGGTGCGAGGGGCCGAGCCTGGTGTTTCGCGGGCTGAAGGTGACGAGGTTTTTGCTTCGGGGTCTGCAAGGGGGTGCGAGAGGAATTGCGTAGTTCCCCTAGTCTGCGTACTCAGCCGGTCCTCGGTTGGCCTCGACACCTGTGTCTCACTATGATTCGGCGTTCCGCGGTTTGTTGGAAGTTCTTCAGGAGCGTAGTAAGTATGTCTAGGACTGGCTTAGCATGACCGCGCTGGTGTGGCCAGCTAAAGTCAATTCAGGAACGACGACTTTTCCAATGAGCGGGTTTGATGAAGATCTCTGTAGCACTATGTACCTACAACGGGAAGCGTTTTCTAGAGCAGCAGCTTGAGTCAATCGCCACGCAACAACACCAGCCGTTCGAGCTGGTCATCTGTGACGACGGCTCGACCGACACTACCGAGCAGATCGTGGAAGCATTTCGCTCTGTTATCTCTTTTCCCGTGTCTTTTCATCGCAATCCTGTCAATCTGGGGTCTACCAAGAATTTTGAAAAAGCTATTCAGTTGTGCCGAGGCGACGCTATCGCCTTGTGCGATCAGGATGATTGTTGGGCACCAGAAAAGCTCGCTGCTATGAGTGCCGTTCTTGAGTCAGACGAGAAGGTTGCAGGAGTGTTCTCAAACGCTAACCTTCTGGATCAGGATGGCAACATTGTTCAGGGGGACCTTTGGACTAGGGCAAAGTTCACTCCGGACGACATCCAGAGGTTTGCTCGATCCATTTCACCCCGCCGTTTGATGACCCGCGATACCGTCACTGGCGCAACCCTGCTCTTTCGCGCGACGTACCGCAGTCAACTCCTTCCTATCTCTCCGGAGTGGGTCCACGATGGATGGATTGCCATGATCCTGGCTTCTGTTGCCGAACTGCGACCATTTCCGGCCTGTCCGATGAGCTATCGCCTACATGCCACCCAGCAGATTGGGCTAAACGAAGTGCCTTGGCATGCTCATCTCACGACACGAAAGGAGAAGGCAGTGGCAGAGCACACGCAGCGCGCGCGGCGCGTTACCGCTATGCTCGCGCGACTCGAGATCTTGCACGTAGACGCCAGCATCCTGGCTGCATTGCGATATCAGGCCAGCTTTCACATGGGGCGTGCTGAAGTGCTAAGACTACCCCGGGCGCGTCGCTTCACAGCTGCGACGCGTCTTTTAAGAGGATATTTCACCGAAGCCGACGGTGTCGTAAGTCTGCTGCGTGATCTGTTGCATTGACGCCGACAGGAGGTGTTCGCCGAAAATCTTCCCTTGACCACTGTGTGCAACGGTTTTGATCTCCAGCAGACCTGGACACCCTTGTGGCGTCATGAGGGCATATATGGCTGCCGGGTTACAGCGGCCACTTCCAGTTGTTGATCTCGGGGCGGTCGATGCCGTGTTCGTCGGCGTAGTTGATGGAGTCGATGATCTGATCCTTGAGCCACTCCTTGGTGTGTGCGGCGGCGGATTGCAGGGAGGGCACGCGGTCGATGACGTCGATGGCGAGATGGAAGCGGTCAACCTCGTTGATGATAGCGAGCTGCAGCGGTGTGTTGATGTTGCCTTTCTCGTTGTAGCCGTGGACATGCAGGTTGTCGTGGTTGTGGCGGCGATAGGTGAGCTTGTGGATGAGCGAAGGATAGGCGTGGAAGTTGAAGATGATGGGCTTGTCGAGAGTGAAGAGCGAGTCGAACTCGCGCGAGGATAGGCCGTGCGGATGGTCGTGCTCGTTCATGAGGCGGAAGAGGTCGACGACGTTGACGAAGCGGATCTTGAGGCCTGGGCAGCGCTCGCGCAGGATGGCGGTGGCGGCGAGCGACTCAGCGGTAGGAATGTCTCCGGCGCAGGCCATGACGACGTCCGGCTCGGTGCCTTGATCGTTCGAGGCGAAGTCCCAGATGCCGATGCCTTTGGTGCAGTGGTTCGCGGCGTCCGGCGTGGAGAGGTACTGGAGGTGCTGGGCTTTGTCGGCGACGATGACGTTGATGTAGTCGGTCGAGCGCAGGCAGTGATCGGCGACCGAGAGCAGGCAGTTGGCGTCGGGCGGCAGATAGATGCGGGTAACTTCGGGGCTCTTGTTGGTGACGAGGTCGAGAAAGCCGGGGTCCTGATGCGTAAAACCGTTGTGATCCTGACGCCAGACGAGCGAGCTGATGAGCAGGTTGATGGAGGAGATGGGCGCGCGCCAGCGAAGCTCGAGCTTGGATTTTTCGAGCCACTTGGCGTGCTGGTTGAACATGGAGTCGATGATGTGGATGAAGGCTTCGTAAGAGTTGAGCAGGCCGTGGCGGCCGGTGAGCACGTAGCCCTCGAACCAGCCTTCGAGCGTGGTCTCCGAAAGCATTTCCATGACGCGGCCGAGAGGGGCAATCTCGGTGCCGTCGGCGTCTTCGGGGAGGATGGGTTCTTCCCAGGTCTTTTTACTTGTTTTGTAGATCTCCTGGAGCTTGTTGGAGGCGGTCTCGTCGGGACCGAAGACGCGGAAGTTGGTCATGTTGCGCTGCATGACTTCGCCCAGGAACTTGCCGAGCGTTTCCGTGGAAGAGACGTTGATCTGCCCGGGTTGCTGGACGTCGATGGCGCTGGCGCGGAAGTCGGGTAAGTCGAGCGGCTTGCGCAGTAAGCCACCGTTGGCGTGAGGATTGGCGGTGATGCGATGCAGGCCTTTCGGCGGCAGTTCTTTGAGCTCGGGGATGAGCGTGCCATTCTCGTCGAAAAGCTCTTCGGGCTTGTAGCTGCGCATCCAGGCTTCGAGCTTGGCAAGGTTTTCGGGATTCGTCTTCGGGTCGAGGATTGGGATCTGGTGGGCGCGCCAGAAGCCTTCCACCTTGTGACCGTCCACTTCTTTCGGGCCGGTCCAGCCTTTGGGCGAGCGCAGGACGATCATGGGCCAGCGGGGGCGCTCCATGGCGGCGGAAGGGCCGGCTTCACGATGCTTCTGCTGGATGGCACGGATCTCGGTAATGCAGTGCTCGGTGACGGCGGCCATGCGCTGATGCATAAGCTCGGGCTGGTCGCCTTCGACGAAGTGCGGCTCCCAGCCCATGCCGCGGAAGAGCATCTCGAGCTCCTCGTGCGGGATGCGGGCGAGGATAGTGGGGTTCGCGATCTTGTAGCCGTTGAGGTGCAGGATGGGAAGCACGGCGCCGTCGCGGATGGGATTCAGGAACTTGTTCGAGTGCCACGAGGTGGCGAGCGGGCCGGTCTCGGATTCGCCATCGCCGACAACCACAGTGACGATCAGGCCTGGGTTGTCAAAGGCCGCGCCGAAGCCATGGACGAGGGAGTAGCCGAGTTCGCCGCCTTCGTGGATGGAGCCCGGAGTTTCAGGGGTGCAGTGACTGCCGATGCCGCCGGGGAAGGAGAACTGCTTGAAGAAGCGCTGCAGGCCGGCGAGGTCCTGGGATTTGTCCGGGTAGACCTCGGAGTAGACGCCCTCAAGGTAGCAGTTAGAGAGCGTCGCGGGCGCTCCGTGGCCCGGGCCGGCGATATAGATCATGTCGAGGTCGTACTTCTTGATCAGCCGGTTGAGGTGGACCCAGGTGAAGGTCTGGCCGGGGTCGGAGCCCCAGTGGCCGAGCAGGCGGTTTTTGATGTGCTCAGGCTTCAGTGGCTCGCGGAGCAGGGGATTGGCAACCAGGTAAAGCATGCCGGCGCAGAGATAGTTGCAGGCGCGCCAGTAGGCGTTGGTCAGGCGAAGTTCGTCCGGGCTGAGCGGAGTGGGATCAAGGTCTTCGTGCGACGAGGTCGGGGTCATCGGGATCTCCGGGCAAAGCTGGTTGGATGATCGTGCAGGACGAAGCGTTTGAGGAGTGTGGCGGGAATCAGGCAGCGGCCATGCGGACGACGTGCCGGGCGATCATCAGGTCTTCTTCGGCGGGAACGACATAGACGGGGATGGAGTCTGCGGCGCTGATTTTGCGCAGGCTCTCTCCTTTGGCACTGTTGGCGGCCTGATCGACGCGGGGCTGGTTGGCGAAGAGTTGGTCGGATGTGGCGAGGCGGGTGGCGGCGTCGTGCTCGCCGATGCCTCCGGTGAAGACAAGGGCGTCCAGGCCGTGCACGGCCGCGAAGCCGGCGATGGCCACGCGGACGCGGCGGCAAAAAATATTAAGAGCCAGCATTGCTTTTGGGTGCTGGGCGCTTGACTCGCGGAGTTTGCGCACGTCGCTTGAACCAGCAAGGGACTTGAGGCCGGAGTCATGGTTGAGCAGCTGCTCCACCGAGTCGACCGAGGCACCCGGCTGGCGCAGCAGGTAGAAGATCAGGCCAGGGTCGAGGTCGCCGGGACGCGTGCCCATCAGGACGCCGCCGGTAGGGGTAAGGCCCATGGTGGTGTCGACGGAGCGGCCGTCAAGGACGGCGGTGACGCTCGAACCGCTGCCCAGGTGCGCGACAATCATGCGTTTTGGAAAGGGAAGTCCGGCGGCGGCGCGCAGCTGGTAAACAACCGACTCGCAGGAGAGGCCGTGGAAGCCGTAGCGGCGAACGCCGGCCTGGCGCAACGGCTCAGGGATGGGATAGGTGGTCGCTTCCGGTGGCATGGTCTGGTGAAAGACCGTGTCGAAGCAGGCAAAATGGCCGATGCGCGGAAAGCGCGCCATGGCTTCACGGATGAGGGCAATCGCTTCAGGATCGTGCAGCGGAGCGAAGGAGACGGCTTGTTTGAGATCAGCGAGAACCTCCGGGGTGATCCGGGTGTGGTCGCGGAGTTTGGGGCCGGGGTGGACGACGCGGTAGCCCATGGCGTCGATGGCGGGCATATCAGGGCCGGTCACGGCATCAAGAACGGCGTGAATGGCCTCGGTCGAGGTACCGGCCTGGACGGAGTGCGGCGCCTGGGTAGGGCCGGAGCTGGAGAACTTGAGCTCGAGTTGCGGCTCAGGTGTGCCAATGCCGCTCAGTTGGCCGTCGGCGAGGCTCTCGGGGACGTCCCCGTCGAAGGCGGCGCGGTAAAGCGAAAACTTGATGGAGGAGGAACCACTGTTAAGGACAAGAATCGTCACATTCGTGCCTCGGAGTAGGTCTGATCCGCGCAGAATACGCCAGGAAGCATCATCGCCTGTTGGATGCGGTCTGTGACTTCGGATGATTAAAGGTCAAGAGAGAAAGACTCGCGTAAGATCGAAACGACATGGCCATTCAGGACAGGATCTTTGGCAAGCCGCTCGCCACAAGCGATGAGCGCGCGGAGCACATCGGCGTATCGGCAGGAATCCCGATCTTCGGGCTGGATGCGCTTACCAGCGCGGCGTACGGGCCGGAGCAGGCTTTGTTGTATCTGATCCCTCTGGGGCTGCTCGGGATACATTTTCTGATCCCGATTATCAGCTCGATTCTGATCCTGCTGGTGATCGTATTTTTTAGCTATCGGCAGACGATCGCGGCCTATCCCAACGGTGGCGGCAGCTACACCGTCGCGACCGAAAATCTGGGCGAAGGTGCGGGGCTGCTCGCTGCGGCGGCGCTGATGATCGACTACATCCTGACGGCGGCCGTGGGTATTTCGGCCGGCGTGACGGCAGTGACTTCGGTCGAGTCGCGGCTGATCCCCTACACGCTGCCGATGTGCCTGATCATTCTGGCGACTCTCGCGGTGGTCAACCTGCGCGGCGTGAAGGATACCGGCGCGGCCTTTATTCTGCCGACGTTTCTCTTTATCGGAACGCTGTTGATTCTGGTGGGCGTCGGTGTGTTCAAGACCCTTGCAGCGGGCGGTCATCCCCAGGCGTTGGCCGAGATGCCTCCGCCCACGCCGGCACACGGACCTTTTCTTGGGCTGGCGTTTGTCTGGCTGATCATGAAGGCGTTCTCAAGCGGCTGCGCGGCGATGACGGGTGTGGAAGCTGTCTCGAACGGCGTCATGGCGTTTGGTGAGCCGCGCGCCAAGAAAGCGCAGTGGACGCTGACGGTAATCATCGGCATCCTGATTGTCCTGCTGTTCGGCACCTCCTGGCTGGCCAAGCACTACGGCATCATGGCGATGGAACCGGACGACCCGCACTATCAGAGCCTGCTGAGTCTGCTGGTGAAGGCGGTGTTCGGGCGAAGCTGGTTTTACCTGCTCACCATGGGCAGCGTCTTTCTGGCGCTGGCACTGAGCGCGAATACGGCGTTCGCGGACTTTCCGCGCCTGACCCGGGCGATTGCCATGCGCGACAATCTGCCGCATGTCTTCATCCTGCGCGGGCGGCGGCTGCTGTTTTCGCATGGAGTTTATGCGCTGACAGGCTTTACGGCCATCATCTTGATCATTTTCAGAGGCGTAACGGACAAATTGATCCCGCTGTACGCCATCGGAGCATTTCTGGCGTTCACCCTTTCGCAGGCCGGAATGGTCGTTCATTGGAGGAAGCAGGAGGGGGAACACAAGGATCGCGGCTGGCACATGTTTGTCAACGGCATCGGCGCGGTGGCGACGGGGCTGACGACAATTATCGTGCTGGCGTCAAAGTTTCTTGCGGGCGCCTGGGTGACGGCGCTGCTGGTGCCGACCTTGATCCTGCTGATGCACTCGATCAAGAAGCACTACACGCGGGTGGCGGGCGAGATGAAGGACATGACGCCGATCAACCTGGACAACCTGGAAGAGCCGGTCGTGGTGATTCCGATGGCGGGGTGGAACAGGATCTCGGAAAAGGCGCTGCGCTTCGGGCTGCTCATGTCGAAAGACATCAAGGTGGTGCATGTGCACTCGGAAGACGAGGACCATGGGATCGAGGACGAATGGAATGGCAAGATCCTCGAGCCGCTGCGCGGCATGAAGATGCATGAGCCGGAGCTGGTGACCATTGCGTCCAACTTCCGCTTCATCATCTCGCCGCTGATGGACTACATCCTCCATCTGGAAGCGGAAAACCCGGGCCGCAAAGTTGCGGTACTGCTGCCGGAACTGGTGGTGCGGCACTGGTGGGAGAACCTGCTGCATAACCAGCGGGTGCAGCTGCTCAAGCTGCTCTTGCTCGTACGAGGCAATCAGCGAATCGTAGTGGTCAACATTCCCTGGTATTTATAGGCGTCCGCTTCAGGCTGCGGATCCCGCTCCAACCAGAGCGGGTTCCAGGAACGCAGGCGTCGATGCCGTTGCGTGAAGGTGGAAGGCTTCGGCCAGCAGCGTGTAACTGCGCAGCCGCGCCCCATGATCGTAGGTGATGGTGTTGACGACCAGCTCGCCGATGCCGAGCGAATCGGCCATGGCCATTAGGGAGTCGCGCACGGCCTCCGGGGTGCCTACGAAATAGCGGGGAAACTCTCCGGACTCGGGTGGCAAAGCTCCGAAGCGGGCCAGTTCGGCCGCGGCCTCAGACGGTTCTGCGATGGGCCGGCGGTCATTCTGGCGGATGCGCAGCTGGAGCAGGCGGACGCTCTGGGCAAGACGCCTCGCTTCGGCGTCCGTGTCGGCGCAGATGACGCCGACGGCGGCCATGGCTTCGGGTCTTTGCAGGGCGTCTGGGCCCAGCTTAATGTTCGGCTGAAAGGCACGCTGGTAGTGGCTGATGGCGGCGCGCGTAGAGTCGCCTGAGAAGAAGTGGGCGAAGGCGTAGGGCAGGCCGAACTGGGCCGCGGCTTCGGCGCTCCACAGGCTCGACCCGAGCAGCCAGACGCGGGGCGCGTGCGGCGTGGAGGGCGCGACCAGGATGCGCGAGAAGGGATGGCTGGCAGGGAAGTCGTGATGCAGGAAGGCGAGCAGCTCCGAAAGCTGGTCGGGGAAGTCGTCTACCTGCAAGGCGTTTGCGGGCGCGGTGCGATAGCGGCGGAGAGCCGTAGCTTCGATGGGTCCGCCTCCCAGCGCGCGGCCAATGCCGAGATCGATGCGGCCGGGGTAGAGCGCCTCGAGTGTCTGGAATGTCTCAGCGACTTTGAGGGCGGTGTAGTGCGGGAGCATGATGCCGCCAGAGCCAAGACGGATTGTGGAGGTTGCAGCGCCGATGCGCGCCAGCATGATCTCGGCCGCGGTACAGGCGAGCGTCTCCATGGCGTGGTGCTCGGACATCCAGAAGCGGTGGAAGCCGAGCGCCTCGACGTGCTGGGCCAGCGAAATGGAGTTGCTAAGCGCCTGTGCGGGCGTGGAGCCGGTGGACACCGGGGACTGGTCGAGCACCGAAAGACGGGGAACGGAAAGGCGGATAGGCTGGCTCACATCATTTAGATGTGCGGAGAGCCTAGGCCGATGCGAGCGTGTGCTGGGCGGCCCAGGACTTCGAAAGCGAGCGAAGCTGCGCGACGGAGCTGACGATGAGGCTCGCCGCTTCATCGACTTCTTCCTCGGTGGTCATGCGCGAGAGCGAGATGCGGATGCTGGAGCGGGCGCGCTCCGGGCTGAGGCCCATGGCGGAAAGGACATGCGAGGGCTCGGCGGCACCGGACTGGCAGGCGCTGCCTCCGGAGACGGAGAGACCGTTGAGGTCGAGCGTGATGATGAGCGACTCGGAATCGACGTGATCGAAGAAGAGATTGGAGGTGTTGGCGGTCCGCGGGGTGGATGCGCCGTTGACGCCCGATGCGGGGACCTGGGCCAGAATCCTTTGCTCCAGACGATCACGGAGGGAGGTAAGGCTGTCTGGTGTGGAGCCGGCAACCAATGTGTCCGGGGAGGCGTTCAACCACTGGGCCGCGAGAGCAGCGGCCTTGCCGAGAGCGACAATGCCAGCCACGTTTTCGGTTCCAGCCCGGCGTTGCCGCTCGTGGGTGCCGCCGTGGAACAAAGGCGAAAGGCGTACCGTCTGCCGGACGAAGAGCACGCCCACGCCTTGCGGTGCGTACATTTTGTGGCCGGAAAGGGAGAGCAGGTCGACGTCCTTGAGCGAGCCGCTTGGCTTATCCTGCGCGCAGCTGAGGCTCAGGTCGATGGGCAGCTTGCCTGCGCCCTGGACGGCGTCGGTGTGGAAGAAGGCGCCGTGGGTCTTTGCCATCTGGGCGAGCTGCGGGATTGGCTGGATGGTCCCGGTCTCGTTGTTGGCCAACATGATGGACACCAGGCGAGTGTTTGGCCGCAGCGCGGAGGCGAGCGACTCCGGGGTGACGACGCCGTTCCCGTCGCAGGGCAGATAGGTGACTTCGACGCCGCGTTTCTCGAGCGCCTGCGCGGCGTGGAGCACGGCGTGATGCTCCATGGTGGAGGTGATGAGATGCTGGCCGGGCTCGACGACGCCGAAGAGCGCGAGGTTGTCGCTCTCGGTGCCGCCGGAGGTGAAGACGATCTCCTGCGGCTTGGCGCCGAGCAGACGGGCTACCGCGGAGCGTGCCTGCTCGACGGCGGAGCGGGCGCGCTGGCCCGGCTGATGAATGGAGCTGGCGTTGCCAAATTGTTCGAGCAGGTACGGGCGCATCGCCTCGAAGACCTCCGGCAGCAGAGGTGTGGTGGCGTTGGCGTCCATGTAGATTCGACGCTGAGGCTGCAGAGGTGCGCGCATGCGATCCAGTTTACGCCCTCCAGAGCGCCGCTCTGCTAGGCTAGATGGCGATTCGTGAGGAGAAACGGGAGAGCGTATGAGCATGCGGAGATGGTCGGTCTTGATGGTGGCGTTGAGCCTGGGGAGCCTGGGTTTGGCGCAGGCACAGATGAACGGGATGAGCGGTGCAGGCGGGACGGAGAGCAAGATAACGCCGGCGAAGACCGCGGACAATTTGCTCAACCTATTTGAGGACGAGTGCATGAGTGCGGCGAAGGCGATGCCGGCGGAGAAGTACAGCTTTAGCCCGGCCTCGCTGTCCATTCCGGGAGCGAAGTTCGACGGGGTTCGTACGTTTGCGGAAGAGGTGAAACACCTGGCGCAGGCGAATTACTCCTTTGCCCGCGTGGTATCCGGGACGAAGCCGGATGTGGATATGAAAGCGATTGGCGGGCTCAAGGACAAGGATGCGATTGTCTCTGCCCTGGCGAGCTCGTTTGCGGCTCTGCATACGGCGAATGCAAGCCTGACGATGCAGACGGCGTTCGAAGCGATGTCGTTTGAAGGGACGACGATGGCGAAGACGAGTGTGGCTGCGTTCGCGGTGGCCCATGGGTTTGACCACTATGGGCAGATGGTGGAGTACCTACGCATGAACGGGATTGTGCCGCCGGCGAGTGCGAAGTAAGGATCATTCAGGGAAGAGATCAAGAACAAGGAATCCACGCAAATAAGGCCCGCGAAGGTCGCTAAGAGCGATTCGCGGGTCTTGCTGTTATAGCCTTCAGCCGTGCTGCTGGTGAGAGGAACGTGGACTCGTACGACGTATTACCGCGCTTCGATGGGTGTGTAGGGCTCGGGGTAGGGCTGGCCGGTGTACTCGGCGCGTGGGCGGATGAGGCGGTTGTCGTCGTGCTGCTCAAGCACGTGCGCGGCCCAGCCGGAGATGCGGGAGATGGCGAAGATGGGCGTGAAGAGATCGATGTCGATGCCAAGCGTGGTGTAGGTGCTGGCGGAGTAGAAGTCGACGTTGGCGTTCAGCTTCTTCTCGCCCTTGACGAAGACTTCGATCTGCTGCGAGAGGTCGAACCACTTTGTGTTGCCGGCGGCCTTGCCCAATTCTTCAGACATGCGGCGCAGGTGCGTGGCGCGCGGATCTTCGGTGGTGTAGACGCGGTGCCCAAAGCCCGAAATTTTCTCCTTGCGCGCGAACATCTGGCGGACGTAGTCGACCGGGTCGGCCCCTGCCTTGTCGATGGCGTAGAGCAGCTTCATGGTGGCTTCGTTGGCTCCGCCGTGCAGCGGTCCCTTGAGCGCGCCGATGGCTCCGGTAATGGCCGAGTGCATATCCGAGAGCGTGGCGGCGATGACACGCGCCGCGAAGGTGCTTGCGTTGAGCTCGTGATCGGCATGCAGAATGAGTGCGATGTCGAACGCGCGGGTTGCGGTCTCAGAGGGCTTTTCGCCGTTCAGCATCCAGAGAAAGTTGCCGGCATGCGAAAGGCTGCGATCGGCTTCGACGACGGGCTTGCCTTTGCGGATGCGGTCAAAGACCGCGACCAGCATGGCGATCTGCGAGGTAAGGCGGAAGCTCTTGCGCAGGTTGGCCGCGTGACTGGAGTCTTTCTCATCAGCGTCGTAGATGGAGAGCAGCGAAACAGCGGTGCGGAGCACCTCCATCGGCGAGGCGGACGTAGGCACGGCGCGCAGCAGATCGAGGATCTTGGGGTCGAGCTCACGCGCCGCAGCGAGCTCCGCGCTGAAGGCGGCTAGCTCCGTCTTCGTGGGCAGCTTGCCATTCCATAAAAGATATGTGGTCTCTTCGAAGGTCGACTGTTTGGCGAGCTCGTGGATGTCAATGCCGCGGTAGGAGAGCACGCCGGCGTCGCCGTCAATCCAGCAAATCGAAGAGGTGGTGGCGACAATGCCTTCAAGGCCTTTGGTTGCGGTAGCGGTGGACATAGGGGCGATCTCCCTGCGAATTTGAACTAGCTATCGCAGCACCTAGATTTATAGCGGAATGCGGAAATGGTTGTCACGGCTTTGTGCGATTATCGGTACGATTGTGCGAATTTGGTAGTTCGGTTGGACCGCCGGATTCTTCCCTCGCGGCCGTTCCAGATGCTTGCCGATGCATGGTGTGCATTCCACGAGTTTCGGTCTATATAGTCAGTACTTGCCGGAAGACGTGTTGCCCACGAGAAGTAAAAGGAGAAACGATGAGCGAAGCAGGAGCCGTAACTCAGAGTCGCGTATCTACGCCGTTGCTTGCCGGCGCGGGTCTTACCTTGCTGCTCGCGGTGAGTGCGTTGATCTGGTGTTTTGGATTGAACAATCATCTCTCGATGGCGGAGAAGCAGCTGGCGGCGGCGCAGGCGCAGAATGCCGACCTGGCTCGCAAGCAGGACGCACTCAGCGCGCGGCTGAGCGCGACGGCCGAGACGCTGGGTAGAAGCGTGGGCATGACGCAGAAACAAATCGATGCGAAGACGCAGAATATTCTTGCCGCGCAGGCCGCGCAGCTGCAGGTGGTCAAGTCGCAGACGGCACAGACGCAGAAGCTGGCCGAACAGCAGGAAGCTTCGGCCAAGCAGCTGGGCGCGGTGGCGTCGGACGTGTCGAGCGTGAAGACCGACGTGAGCGGCGCCAAGGCAAGCATTGCCGACACGCAGAGCGACCTTGCTTCAACGAAAGCGCAGCTGCAGCGGACCATGGGCGACCAGGGCGTCATGAGCGGGTTGATCGCGCGTACGCATGACGAGCTCGAGACGCTGAAGCATCGAGGCGATCGCAACTACTTCGAGTTCACGCTGCAGAAGGGCGCCAAGCCAACACTGCTCTCGACCGTGAAGCTGCAGGCGAAGAAGGTGGATGACAAGCACTCGAAGTACACGCTGATGGTGAGCGCGGACGACCGCAACATTGAGAAGAAGGACAAGAGCCTGGATGAGCCGGTGCAGTTCTATACGGGCAAGGATCCGGTGCTGTTTGAGATTGTGGTGAACGTGATTGCAAAGAACCAGATCTCGGGATATCTTTCGACACCGAAGGGCGCGGTGCAGTCCATGAGCGCGCCGCCTTCCAACTAGGCGATGAAGCCGTAAGACGCAACAAAGGGGTGCTCGAGGAGCACCCCTTTGCGTTTGCCTTGTTTGCCTCTGTCCACAGCTTCCTCGCGGTTGCCGCGTTGCCTATTCTCCCTGCGGCTGCGAGAGCGATTCCAGCAGCTAACGAAGGTATAGTTTCGCGTAAAAAGCGTGTCAAGAGAAAAAGAGAGTCAACAGCTTTTCTTCGTGCACGCAAACGATCTTTTGCCTTCTCTCGCGCGCTTACGAGAGATGGTGTGTGCGCTCGAGGACGGGACGTGCGAGTCCAAAAAAGCCGACCAAGAAGTCCTGCAATGTATGGGCGACGATGACGGCGCGAAGATCACCCTGCAAACGCTGCGCGACAAAGCCGTACACGATCGCAAGTGCGGCCAGGGGCAGGATCGCACCGAGACCTTCGTAAAGATGCACGGAGCCAAAGAGCAAGGCGGCAAGCACGATCGAGAGTGCGGGCCGGCGTGTCCAGGCGATGAGTTGTTGAAGCAGGTAGCCGCGGAAGATGAGCTCCTCGCAGATGCCGGCGCTGAGCGAGACGCCGAACCAGAGCAGGAAGTCGATGCGCGTGTGGGGCAGCATGGCGAGGACGAAGGCTTCATTACGGTGTTGGGCCAGCGGTGTCTTGAGCAGTGCAAGGGAGACGAAGACAATGGCAACCAGGCCGCAAAGATACACGGCGACTCCGAGGCTCAGGCTTTGTGCGAGCGTAGTGGCGCGGCTGCGGAAGGCTTTGGCGAGAAACGCGCGACGCTGGTGAATGCCGGCGAGCACAAGTGCAAGCAGCACCCACTCAAGCAGCATGGTGCTGGCGTAGTGCACGGCAAGCGCAGCGGGGTGAAGGCGAGGCGCAGAGGCGCGGGATCGGCCTACCAGCGTGGTGAGCGTGAGCAGCACGAAGAGCGCCACGGTATGCAGCCAGGAGGCAATGGCCTTGGGCCGCGCCTCGGGCTGGGGTGGAGGTGCGGTGGGATCAGGAAGCAGCGTCGCTCCAAAGGGCATGGACGTATCGTACGGTGTCTTCGCAAGCGATCGGAGCGGCCATCGTTGACTCGTGCAAGGGTAGAGTAGTGAGGTGAAGCCGATCTCCGATAGCCTGATCCTGATTACGCTGCTGGTGGAATTGGGAGTGGCTGCGGCGGTGTCCAGCTCGCTGGCAAGGTCGAGGACGTTTCGCGATCTGCTGCTTTTGCCGCAGCGGACCTTGAAGCAGACGGCGCAGCTGCTGCTCATCGTCTGCGTGCCGCTGATGCTGGGGGTCTGGATCCGGGTGCGGGTGCCCAACTTCCTGGCAGCGGATATCAGCTTTGAGGCGACGATCCTGCTGGGGATTTTGCTGGGGCCGCTTGCGGCGATGGCGGGCGGCGTGGCGCTGGCCTTGCCGGCGGTGTGGCACGGGGAGTATTGGGCGGTAGCGGTGAATGTGGCCGTGGCAGCGGTGGCGGGGACGTACAAGCGCTTTGCGGACCCGGAGGATGTGTGGTCGTTTTCTCCGCTGATTGACCTGAGCCTCTACCGATGGGTGACCCGCAACCTGAAGCGGCCGAAGCTGGACCGGCAGATTCTTTTGCTGATGCTGATTACGGCGATGCAGTTCGGCACGAGCGAGCTTTCGCGGCTGGATTCGCGGCACTTCTTTGAGCTGCACAGCGACAAGTGGGGCTGGGAGCTGGCCATATGCCTGTGCGCGCCGGTGGTGGTTGGCATTCCGTTGAAGATCTGGAACCAGATCCGGATTGAGCGCAAGCTCGAGGAGCAATCGCGGCTGCTGCTGCAGGCTCGGCTGGACGCGCTGCAGCGGCAGATCAACCCACACTTCCTCTTCAACACACTCAACTCGATCACGTCGCTGGTGCGGTCGCAGCCGGAGCTGGCGCGGGAGATGATCGTCAAGCTCGCGAACATCCTGCGCATGTTGCTCAAGGAGCGGGAGGCGTTCGTTCCGTTTGAGGAGGAGTTGGCGTTCACCGACGACTACCTGGACATCGAGCAGGTGCGCTTCGGGGAGAAGCTTCGGGTCGTCAAGGAGATAGCGCCGGACACGCTGCAGATCGTGGTGCCGAGCATGCTGCTGCAGCCGCTAATTGAGAACTCGATCAAGCATGGGCTGGAGCCGCGGATCGAGGGAGGAACGGTGACGCTTAGGAGCCGGGTACAGGCCGATGGCAAGCTGCGGATCGAAGTGGAGGACGATGGCGTAGGCATGGCTCCAGGGCGGGCATCGGTAGGCGAGATCGTGCGGCCAGGGACAGGCATCGGCATGCGCAACGTGCGCGAGCGTATGCAGGTGCTCTATGGTGCGGCGGCGGAGGTGACGATCGAGAGCCGGCCGGGCCGGGGGACGAAAGTGGTGCTGTCGATGCCGGTGGTGGAGCCGGGCGGAGGCGATTGGGCGATTGTGCGTGACGCGGTGGAGGAGGTTGTGCGGGGGCTGGCGGGAAGTTCACGTGGCTCCGGCGTGCGTCGGATGTCGTAGGTCCTGGACCGGACGGGTCATCGAGCTACCACTTTCGATCTTTTCTTTTCGGCTTCAGAAGCCGTGAGGCGCGTTATAGTTTCTGTGAAGAAAGGGTGTGGACTGAGCGTGCCTGGAAGCGGTTCGCTTTGGCGGGGCTTGAACGATAAGCGTCTGGCAGATCCTCGACGTGGGCAGCATCTGGATGAAGGAGTTCGCCTCGGCGCTTGCGCAGGTTGAAGAGGTGTACGCCTGGGCTCCGGAGTTCTCGAACTTTGCCCTGTTATCGGATGCGGGGTGCGAGTTACAGACGTACGCGCGCTGCGTGGATGTGGCGGTTCTGCCGTATATGAAGCGGGAGCCGACGTTTTCCGGAAGCTCAACGCGGTTCTATGAGCATCTGGCGGCCGGACGTCCGATGCTGGCGACGCGAGGATTCGCCGAGCTACTGGAGAAGGAGCCGCTGCTGAAGTTGGTTGACGAGCCGGAGGAACTGGCGGCGTGTCTACGGTCGCTTGCGGCGGCCGGTTTCCGCGATGGGTACGAGGCGGACCGGTGGGAGGCGAGCAAGGTTGGGACGTGGCAAAAACGGGCGCGGGTGAGGCGCAAGGTAATGGGGCGGGGAGCGGCGGAGAGGTCGATGGCGTTTGAGCGGCCGGTGACCGAGATGGTTTGAGGGGCGGCTAGTGCCTTCTAAAGGCAAACACGGATTCCCTTCGGGAATGACAGCAAAGATCAGGGGTGGGCGGGGCTGGTTTCGAGGATTTGGCGGTAGTAGCTCTCGTATCGGGGAATGATCCTGGAGGCGCAGAAGTGGTCCTGCGCGGTGCGGCGGGCTGCGTCGCGCATGGTCTCCAGGCGATCGGGATCGCTGAGCAGGTCGATGGCGGCCAGGGCCATGGCTTCAACGTCGCCCACCTCAAAGAGCAGGCCGTTGGTGCCATCGTCGATGAGTTCCGCAACACCGCCGACGCGGGTGGCAATAGCCGGCACGCGGCAGGCCATGGCTTCGAGCGCGGCTAGGCCGAAAGACTCCATCTCGGAGGGCATGAGCAGGAGGTCGGCGAGCGGCAGGAGCTCGTTGACGTTGTCCTGCTTGCCGAGGAAGTGGATGCGGTCTTGTACGCCAAGGTGGCGGGCGAGGTACTCGGCGGTGGAGCGGTCGGGGCCATCGCCGATGAGCAGCAGGCGCGCGGGAAGAGCGCGGACGACGCGGGCGAAGACCTCAACAACGTCTCCAACTCGCTTTACGGGGCGGAAGTTGGACAGATGGACCAGCAGCTTCTCCCCGGGCGAGGCATAGTGGGGGCGAAGTTCGGCGATTAGGTCGGGGCGAGGCTGGTAGACGTCGCAGTTGACGAAGTTGCGGATGACCTCAATGGCTTTGGTGATGCCGAAGGCCTGGTGCGTGCGCTCGCTGAGGTAGGACGAGATTGCCGTGACGCCGTCGCTCTGCTCGATGCCGAAACGGGTAATGGGAAGATACGAGCGATCGAGGCCGACGAGGGTGATGTCGGTGCCGTGCAGCGTGGTGATGAACGGGAGGTGGATGCCGCGGGCAGCGAGCATTTGTTTAGCGAGGTAAGCGCAGACGGAGTGAGGGACGGCGTAGTGGACGTGGAGCAGGTCGAGCTCGTAGAACTCAGCGACTTCGGCCATGCGGGTGGCTAGGGCGAGGTCGTACGGGGGATGCTCGAAGAGCGGGTAGTGGAACATTTCGACCTGGTGGAAATGGATGTTCGACTCGCGGCCGGTGAGGCGGAAGGGAGCCGAAGAGGTAATGAAGTGGATCTCGTGGCCGCGGGCGGCGAGCTCGATGCCAAGCTCGGTGGCGACGACGCCGGAGCCTCCGTAGGTGGGGTAACAGGTGATGCCGATCTTCATGCGTGGTTTCCTCGGGCTCGGTTCTGTTTAGAGAGAGGCGGTTTGGAGGAGGATTCAGGCCTGTGGAGTGCGGTCGAGCCTTCGGCTTGATACCCCACCCTTTTCGGTGAGGCTGGGCACCCGGGTTAGAGAGTGCCCAAATCACCGAAGTGGATGAGGCGCGGTGCTCCCGGTTTGGCCAGCATCTCTGGGACGACTTCGAGGAGGGCGCGGAACTCGACTTCGCGCGAGGCTCGCAGGCGGGTAGCAGAAGCATTGAGGGCGGGGTCTCGATGGCCGGGATGGCAGCAGAGCTCGAAGGTCTGGTCTGGGTCGGGAAGCTCGTTTAGCCTGGAGAGAAGTGCTCGGAGAATAGGCTCGGTGAGAGTGCCGGTGGCGGCGATCCCGAGGGTTCCGGCAGGGGTAAGGACGTTCTGGATACGGCGGCGGAAGGCGGGTTCGAAGCGGCGTAGCACGGCTAGCTGCAGGCTCCGGGTAAGCGGTGCGCGGCCGAGCCGGACGGCCCAGGCCGGCTCAAAGGGGTTCCGCAAAGCCTGGACGCCGCAGCGCTGGGCAACGTGCAGGACTGCCTCGAGGACCGCGGGAAAGACGTGCGTGTGCTTGTGGGTGTCCATGTGGGTGACGGTGAGGCCGGCGCGCTGCAGCTTCTGAATCTGGGCCTCTGCCTCGCGGGCAAGGTCTTCTTCGCGGATGGTTTTGCGCAGGACGGCCTGAGCGAAATCATAGAGGGAGGGGCGGAAGTGCTTGCCGTCTGTGCCGATCAGGGTGGGAATGGCGTCGGGATAGGAGACGGGCAGGCCGTCGACAAAGACCAGATGGCAGCCCACGCCAAGGGTGGGATTGGCAAGGGCAAGGGCTGCAGCGTGATCGAAGGCCGGGCCGCTGGCCATGAGGCTAGCGGAGGTGAGCACGCCGGCCTGGTGCAGCTCGGCGATGGCGCGGTTGATGCCGGGGGTGAGGCCGAAGTCGTCTGCGTTGAGGATGAGCTGGGGAGGCATGGGGGGGCAGAGCTAAACGCAGATTTCCTTTGCGAATGACAAGCAAAGGGATGACAGCAGGAGGGGCTACAGCACGGCGGGAGCTTTCAGGCTCTTGCCGCGGTTCTCCGGGCCGAAGGCGAAAATGAGCATGAGCGAGACGATGACGCAGAGCTCAAACGAGGTGAGCGCCCAGGAGTAGCCGAGGCGGCGCTCAAGCGCGTTCTGGAATGTGGGCAGAGGCGAGGAGAAGAGGACGCCGAGCTGGTAGACAAAGCCGATGAAGAGACCGCGGATGGCGTCCGGGGCGAGCTCGTTTAGGTGAGCCGGAATCACACCGAACGCGCCTTGAACGCCGAACTGCATAACGATAGAGCCAAGGACGATGGCGAGCAGCGTGCCTCCGAAGGCCCAGCCCGGGATCGAGAGCAGGCAGAGCGCAAGCGCAAGCAGCAGACCCCTGCGGCGGCCGATGCGCTCCGAAAGATGGCCGATGACGAGCGCACCGGCGATGGCGCCGATGTTGTAAAGGACGGGGATGCCGTAGGTGGCCTGCATGCCGAGGACGCGGGCGTGGGCGACGAAGGGAAGCGCCTTCAGGAAGTCGGGGTAGAGGTCCTGGGTGCCGTGGCTGAGACACGTCATGGCCGTCATGACGAGCAGCAGGTAGAGGAAGGGCCGTATGTTGCGGAGCAGGGTGTCAGCCATCGACCGGAGGGTATGCGTCTGGGTGGACTTCCAGCCGTCCGACTCAGGCGCCTTGAGAGTGACGAGAACGATCAGCAGGGCCACCACGGACCCGACGAAGAAAAGGGATTGCCAGCCAAAGCGTGCGGGCAGGACCTGGATGGCGATCGAGGCCATGAGATAGCCAAACGGATAACCACCCTGCATCATGCCGGAAAGGAAGCCGCGGCGGCGGCGTGGCGCGCTCTCCATCGCGTAGGCGGCGCCGATGCCCCAGTAGCCTCCCATGCCAATGCCGTACAGAGCGCGGTAAAGCAGGAAGAGGCCGTAGGTGGGCGCGAAGCCGCTCAGGACCGTCATGGCGGAAAAGTAGATGACACAAAGCATCAGCGGCCGGCGGCGCCCGTAGCGGTCGGCCAGGACGCCGAACAGCAGCGCGCCAACGGGGCGCATCGCAAGGGTAAGGGTGAGCGAGAGAACGATGGCCGACTTGGCGACGTGGAGCTTTCCTGCAAGTTCCTGGAAGAGAAAGACGACGACGAAGAAGTCGAAGGCGTCGAGCACCCAGCCAAGAATGCCTCCGGTGACGGCGTACTGCCAGCCGGGGGTGTCGGCTTCGGAGTCGAGCGGGAGCGTGTCGGCGGCGACGAGCATGCAGATCCTTGGAAGTGGTGTTCGAGCAGAGTAGCATCCGGCAGTACTAGGAGGCCTCGTCGACGCCGATATCTTCGTTCCACAGGGTAGGCTGGTCGCGGATGAAGCTGGCCATCAGCGCGATGCAGACGGGCGAGGCGAGGTCGAGGACCTCGATGTCGGCGGAGCGGAGCCAGTCGATGCCCCCGGGGAAGTTGACCGATTCGCCAACGATGACGCGGCGGAAGCCGAATTGCCGGAGCAGGCCACTGCAGTACCAACAGGGCGCGAGCGTGGTGACCATGATGAGGTCGCGATAGGAGCGCTGCCGGCCGGCGCGGCGGAATGCGTCGGTTTCGTCATGAATGGAGGGGTCATTCTGCTGGATGCGGCGGTTGCGGCCGGAGCTGAGCAAGTCTCCCGAGGCGGAGAAGACGGCGGCACCGATGGGGATGCCGCCTTCGGCAAGGCCGAGCCGGGCTTCGGCAAGGGCGGCGTCGAGCAGGGTGGCGGGGTTGGGAAGGGTGATCATTTCGGTTCAGCATACGCTTGCGACTGGCGAAGCGGCGCCGTTCGCGCACCCCGGGCCATGTAACACCCGGGAAGCCGCCTGCATCCTAGGGCGAGGAGAGAGAAGCCATGTCTGACAAACGCCTCAAGATGCAGGACCCTCGTACGCAGTATCCGCAGCCGCCGTTCAAACCGCAGCACCAGAGCCACCCTGGTTTGGCCAAGGAGATGAGTCCCGAGCCCGACAATGGGGAGTCGAGCTATATCGGCACCGGCCGGCTCAAAGGAAGGAAGGCCCTGGTAACAGGCGCGGACTCCGGCATCGGGCGCGCCGTGGCGATTGCCTTTGCCCGCGAGGGCGCGGATGTAGCGATCGGCTATCTTCCCAGCGAAGAGGCCGACGCGAAAGAGGTCCTCAAGCTGATCGACAAGTCGGGAGTCAAGGCCGTTGCCGTTCCCGGAGACATCACCGAAGAGAGCTTCTGCAAAGCCATGGTCGCAAAGGCCGAGAAGGAGCTGGGCGGCCTGGATATCCTGGTGAACAATGCCGGGACGATGTCCTCTCACACCAACTTACTGGAGGTGACGTCAGCCGAGTTCGACACGACGATGAAGACCAATGTTTACGCGCTTTTCTGGATCACGCAGGCAGCGATGCCACTGCTGAAGCCCGGGGCGTCCATCATCAACACAGCTTCCATCCAGGCGTACGAACCGAGTCGCGGAATCGTGGACTATGCCATGACCAAGGCTGCGATCGTCACCTTCACCAAGGGTATGGCGAAGCAGTTGATGGACAAGGGAATTCGCATCAATGCCGTGGCTCCCGGCCCGTTCTGGACGCCGATCCAGCCGGCAGGACAGCCACCTGAAAAGCTGGCCGAACTGGGCAAAGAAGTGCCCTTCGGACGACCCGGGCAGCCTGTGGAAATTGCACCCGTGTACGTTTTGCTCGCCTCGCAGGAGGGAAGCTACATCACCGGAGAGATTTACGGGGTCACCGGGGGCATGGGCATCGCCTGAAGAAGTGGTGGGCAGTGAGGGACTCGAACCCCCGACCTAGTGCTTGTAAGGCACCCGCTCTAACCAACTGAGCTAACCGCCCTTATGGCTCTATCCAGCCAACCATCCTCCCTAGTGTAGGGGACGGGAGGATGGGAGGCAATCCGCTCGGTTTTCCGAGATGCAGAACTAGCTCGATGCAGTCGGAAGCCGCTCCCTAATTGTCTGCGCAAGCGGCGTGGGAATATCAAAGCGTGCCGCCACCGACTGCAGCAGACCCAGATCCTTCGCGGGAATGCCGCTCAAGGCGAAGGACGGCATCTTCTCGGCAAGTCTTGTGCCGTACGTTTGATAGATCGGGGCGGGGAAGAGGCTGTCCGTCAGCATCGCGACGAGCACTTTCAGGTCGAGTCCCATCTTCTCCGCGGTAACGAACCCCTCGGCCATGGACTGCGCGGCGGAGATGAGCAGGAAGTTGCCTACGAGCTTGACCATGGTGGCGGCGCCGATCTCTTCGCCGAAGTCGTAGAGGCTCTGCGCGCCGAGCGCGGTCAGCACGGGCCGGATGCGCTCTTTTGCCGCTTCGGAGCCGGCGAACGGAATCCATAGTTTTCTGGCTGCCGCAGCTTCGGGCCGGCCGAAGACAGGCGCGTCGATATACGTCGAACCGTGCTCGGCGTGGAGCGCGGCGAGTTTACGGGCTCCTTCAGGAGAGCCGGTGCACATGCAGATGTGGACGCCGCCAGGGCCGAGGCGTTCGAGGAAGCCGTCGCTCGTGATCACGCTCTCGACCGCGACGCTGTCCCAGAGCACGCTAACGACGATGCCGCCCGGAGTGAGGGTGTCGGTGGGTGAGGCGGCAAGGCGTGCGCCTTGTGCGACGAGCGTATCTGCCTTGGCGGCCGTGCGGTTATACACGGCGAGAGGATAACCGCTCTCGAGAAGGTTGTGCGCCATGGGCAGACCGAGGCTGCCAAGACCAAGAAAGCCGATAGTTTCGTTCATGTCCAGACTCCTCAAACCAAATCTTAACGTCAACGTTATGTTTAGGTCAACGCGAGAAGATTACTCATCATGTTGAAGCCAGTGTTCAAATCGCTGAATGTTCGCTTGCAACTCGGATCTGAACTTCTTCAAGGCAGTGAGCTGCTGTTCACTTTGCGCGAGATGCTGGCGCAGCAGCGCGAGAACCTTGCGTTTCGGCCCTCTTCCGGTTGGGTCGGAGAAGTAAAGATCGATGACGCCGCGCACCTCGTCGAGGCTGAGCCCAAGCTGCTTCAGCTGGTCGATCTTCTCGAGGCGCGCAAGGGTCTGCTCGGGATAATGGTGATGGCCGTTGCCTTCGCGAGCGCCGAGTGGGATGAGGCCGAGAGTCTCGTAGTAGCGGATGGTGCGCGCGGTCACTCCCGCTCGCTGTGCCAGTTCGCCGATGCGCATCGCAGAGTCCACAAGGGAGATGCTACATGCGGGGCCGCGCAAGCTGGAAAGTCGGCTTGGTCTAACGGCTACGGTCACCGGAGAGCTTGGCGAGACCGAGCAGCAGAGTGAGCAGGCCGGTGGGCAAACAGCCCATGGCGAGCATCAGGCAGAGCCAGCCGCCGTTGGTGTGCGGGCCCTGGTGTCCGATGCCGCCAAACAGCGTATAGGTCAGCAGGACGGCGAGCAGCCCGGCGCCAAGGATGGATGAGCCGGTGAGGAGAATTTTGCGGGTGTCGGGACGCATGCGTGAAGGCATCGGTGGACGCACCCCCGGGCGTACTTCTGGACGCGCCGACGAACGCTTCGGAGAAAGCATCAATGGAAGCTGGCCAGCATGGCGTAGACGATCACTCCGGTCACCGAAACGTACAGCCACACGGGGAAGGTGTAGCGCGCGATGCGCCGGTGGAGTGGAAAGCGGCCGGTCAGCGAGAAGAAGAAGGTGATCAGAATCATCGGCAGCGCGACCACCGAGAGCAGGATGTGAGAGATCAACAGAGCGAAGTAAAACGGACGGATCAGTCCCTGGCCCTGGAAGTGGGCGTCCCCGTGGAGCGCGTGGTTGGTGATGTACGAGACAAGAAAGAGCGTCGAGAAAAAGAAGGCGGTAAACATTGCGTTGCGGTGCTGGGTCACCTGTTCGCGCCAGATATAACGGAAGCCCAGCAGGAGAGCGACGGTGCACAGCAGGTTCAGCAGGGCATTGAGCGCGGGAAGAAAGACGAGGTGAGTGTTGGCCGCGTCGATGGGAGAGTGGAAGAAGACCAGCCAGACCAGGAAGATGGACGCGCCGGCACTGATGCCAATGATGCCGATGACGACATTCAGCGGGGTGGTGAGAGCGGCCGGGATGGACCGCGTTTTGGGTTGGGTGATCGCCATGGCTCTATAGCTAGTCTAAATGGCTGGGTGAATCAGAGTTTCAGGCGATCCAAAGTGGCCGCATCGGGTTTGCCGGAGAAGAATTTCCGCAGTGCTTGGGCAAATACGTGGTCGTCGGGTTGAGCGGCGAACTTCGCGGCTTCGGCGAAGAGAGTGACAGAGGAGTGGAACTTCAGGTTGTCGGGGAAGCCGAAGATGTAGTCGACGGAGGAGTTAGGGGCGTCGAAGACCAGGGCGGTGCAGGTGCGTAGGCGCGGCCCGAGGATGGCGTGGGCGAGATAGGCCTGGGCCTCCGCCAGGCTGGCGATGGCGTAGCGCTGGGCCATCGCACTCGAGCCGAGACCGTGAATCTGGGGAAAGATGAACCACATCCAGTGCGAGCGCTTCTGGCCGGCGGCAAGCTCGGTCCGGGCCTGCTCGTACGTGGAGGCCTGGGCGTCCAAAAAACGTTGGAGAGGTTCGGAGGACAAGATCGACTCCTGTACGGTTCGGTGCCTGGTGCTCGAAAAATGAATGCGCGAAGCTAAAGTTCTGCGCTGAAGTGCCGATAAGGAGAAAGAGACTCGATCTATTGGAACAGAACGCGACCGTGGGCATTCAGGAGCATGGCTGCGAGCAGGAGTGGAAGGTAGAGGACGCTGGCTTTAAGGAGGTTGCGGGCAAGAGCGCGATTGCCTTCGGCAGAGGGATCACGCGTGATGGCGGTGAAGCGGTAGGTGAAGTAGAGATAGCCGAGGGAGAGCAGAGTCGCAACGATCGCGTAGGGCGTGCCGGTGATGCCGAGGAAGGTAGTCCAGAGGGCGACGGGAAGCATGAGCAGGGCGTAGAAGAAAGCCTGGATGGCGGTGGAGCGGGCAGCCCAGTCGATGGGCTGTTGCGTTGCAGCAAGGCGGATGCCGCCGTGACGGTAGTCGTCACGGTACAGCCATCCGATCGCCATGAAGTGAGGAAACTGCCAGACGAAGAGAACGGCGAAGAGAGCGACGGCGGGCCACTCGATGATGCCACGGGCGGCGGTCCAGCCGATCAGCGGCGGAAGCGCGCCGGGGAAGGCGCCGATGAAGGTGTTGAGAGAGGTGATGCGTTTGAGCGGAGTGTAGATGGCGACATAGCTGGTCGCGGTAAGCAAAGTGAGGGTGCCGGTCAGGATGTTTGACTCAGCGGTAAGAAGTAGGGTGCCGGCGACGATGGTAAAAAAGCCGAGCAGGAGGCCCTGCGGAAGAGCGATTCTTCCGGTCACCATGGGCCGGTTGCGGGTGCGCGCCATGCGGGCGTCGGTGCGGCGCTCAAGGGCCTGGTTCAGCACGGAGGAGCCGCCGGTGACGAGAGCGATGCCGAACAGCGCCACGGCGGATTGGAAGTCGAATGGACTGACGCCGGAACGCAGACGGCCGAGATAGAGGCCGGCCGCGGCGGTAATGAGCACCATAAAGGAGACGCGGAACTTGAAGAGGGTGGCGTAATCGGCGAGGAGAGATGGGGTCCGGACGATCGATCTGTTTTCGGGGGTGAGGGCCTGCTCGGAGATCGCGGAATGGGCCACGTCTTAGTCTAGCGCGGATGCTCGGGTCAGACGGAGCGGGAGCTGACTCGAGTGTAGCCAAGAGCTAAGCTTCAGGTCTTACTTACGTTCACATAGAAGAGGTCCGTGGCGACGTGGAACTCATCTCGGGTGAGTGGAGTCTGGAGCGCCTGCCACTCGGTGGTGGGATGGAGGGTTTGGTAGTGTGCAGGGTCGCCCGCCTGGATGGGCAGGGCGAAGGCGGGTTCGGCGGCTTGCCATTTGTAGAGCACGGTGTGCATGCCGGAGGCGGAGGTGTCGGGAAGCCAACTCATCTCAAGGGAGGGGATGGCGGCGTGACGGAGGTACTGGTTGAAGAAAGGGCGGAGATCCTGATGGAGAAAGGCGGCGGTGTGCTCGTTCCACCAGGCGATAACGTCTTCGGTCAGGATGTTTCGGTACTTGAAGTGCTGGTAGAAGTCGTGCAGGAGCGAGAACCAGCGAGCGTCGGCAGATTCAACCGAAATCGTCGGCTGCAAGCCAGGACCGGCGATTGCGAGCCAGGAGCGGAGTGTGGCGATCATGAGGGCTCCCTTGAAGTACTGGTCTTGCGGGGGCTCAACGGCGATGCCGCGTTCGGTGAGGCTCGGCGCGTGATTGTGGACCTTGGCTTTGAGGCCGTTGGTATAGGCCAAGGCATCGGCGCGTCCATAGTGGAACTCGACGAAGAGGGTTTCGAGGTAAGTGTCCCAGCCCTCGTGAATCCACATGTCAGCGCTGTCGGCGGCAGTGATGGAGTTGCCGAACCACTCGTGTCCCGACTCGTGAACGAGGATGAAGTCGAAGCGCGGGGAGATGCCCACGCCGGTCCAGTCGCGTCGCAGATAGCCGTTCTCGAATCCATTGCCGTACGCAATGGCGGACTGGTGCTCCATGCCCGCATAAGGGACCTGGATGAGCTTGTAACCATCGCGGGCGAAGGGGTACTCGCCCAGATAATGCTCGAAGGCGTCAAGCATGAGTCTGGTTTGGGCGAACTGGACCTTGGCCTTATCGAGGTCTTCGGGCAGGATGTAGAAGTCCAGCGTCAAGGGCGGGAAGGCAGGATTGCGGTAGATTTCGGAGAAGTGGGTGTAGGCCCCGATGTTGAGGGCGACGTCGTAGGAGTTGATCGGGTAGGAGACGTGCCAGTTCCACTGAGTGTAGCCGTCATGCAGGTCGACCTTCGAGACCAAGCGGCCGTTAGAGACGTCGGTCAGCCCGTTGGGAACGGCGATCGAGAGTTCGACGCCTTCCTGCGGTTCGTCGCGCCATTGATCCTTGCAGGGCCAGAAAATGGAGCAGCCGTCATCTTCGTCGGCGGTGAAGATCCAGGGGCGGCCGGCGGGGTCGGTTTCAAAGCTCATCCCGCCGAAACGGCCTAGAGGGACAGGGTTACCGTGGTAGTGGACCTGAACGCTGTAAGTCTGGCCTTTGCGCAAGGTGGCTGGGAAGTCGAGAAAGAGGGCGCCCGAGTCGCGGACGAAAGATACAGGGCGATCGCCGAGGGTGATGCTGTCGACCGCGAGCGTTTCCGTAAGGTCGAGCTGGATACGCGTGGCGTCCTGAAGCATGCGGAAGCGGATGAGGTTATCGCCGGAGATCGACCTGGCGGCGGGGTCGACGCGCAGGGTCAGGTGGTAGGAGAGCAGGTCGTTGTTGGCGCGCCACGGGCCGTAGGCTCCGCGAAGGACTTCGGCGCGGGTGGGTGTCGGCGGAGGCAGGTCGAAGGGTTCGCGCGCCGCAGGAGACGGATGGCTGGTGGAGGTGGTCGCCGAAGGTGTGGCGGTCTGCTGGGCCGTCGTTTGCGCCAGCTTCGCTGCAGCGAGCCACATCAAGAACAAAGCAGTCCGGAGTGCGCGCATGTTCGCGATTGTAAGGCTATAGTGTGGAAGCGTCAGGTCAGGAGGGCTGGGAATGCGTGAATGGAATCCAGAGTTTCGGGAGGAGGTCGCGCTGCGGGTTGCCGGCCCAGCCGGGGAGTACACAATGGAGCAGCTGGCAGAAATCCCAGAACAATGGAACCGCTTCGGCGCGGAGCTTTCCGGACTTGGCCTGGCGGACGGGCCGTACTTCGGAGTTGTTCTGGGCGACCAGGGCAGGCCGATGCGGTACATCACGGCGATCCCGGCAGAGCAGGTGAAGGAGCAGCAGGCGGGATGGGAGACGGTCGAAGTTCCGGCACAGTTCTACGCGGTGTTTGCTGGCGAAGGCGGAGCGAACGTCATCCAGGAGACGTGGGCGGGGATCTGGCGCGAGTGGCTCGGCAACTCCGGACGGAAGACGACTGCGGGACCGATGGTGGAGTTCTACCCGCCCGGGTTTGGACAAGGCGAGCACCTGAGATTCGAGATATGGATTCCCGTGGAGCGATGAGAGGGCCGGCAGAGATCGCGTATGGCAGACGAGATGAAGGATCCACGAACCTATTTTGCAGCGGAGCGGACGTTTCTCGCCTGGATTCGGACTGGCCTGGGGTTGATGGGAATTGGGTTTGCCGTGGCCCGGTTCAGCCTGTTCCTGCGCGAGTTCCGGCAGAGCGGGGCGGGTGCGGCGGTGCATGGAACGGTTCGGAGTACAGGGTTGTCGCTCTATGCGGGTGTGGGTTTGGTTCTGCTGGGCGTGCTGGTGAATGCCGGGGCCGTGATGCACCATCTGCAAACCGTGAAGGAGCTACGGACCGGGACGTGGGTGGCGGGGCGCGTGTCGCGGTACGGAGTTGCACTGGCAGTGGTGCTGGGTGTAGTGGGCGTCGGCGTGGCGGTATATCTGCTGCTGTTCCGATGACGTCCTCGCGCTCGTGACCGGCTTGGCCACAGATAGCCTAACCTCGCAGAGGCGTGGTACATGCGGCCAAGAAAGGGCGAACGCGCTCGGGGTGCAAGTACGCAGTCAGTGCGTTCTTGCGCACGCTGAACGATCCCGGCCGGATGAGCCTCTCGAACACAAAGGTGCAGCAGCCGGCGATGCCGCCGTTGAGGGTCGACGGGTTTGAGCGGATGGCGCTCGGGCGGCGGGGTTGCAGTACGCGTACCACAACCACAATGTCGAGTTTGAGAAGCTTCCGGACGGGTCGCTGGGGTACGACCTCTTGCTGCGCAGGACCGATGCGGAGCTGGTGAAGTCTGAGGTGGACTGCGGCTGGATGGTGGCCGCCGGAGCCAGCCCGGTGCGGTACTTTGCGCAGTTTTCCGGCCGCTTCCGCATGCTGCACGGCAAGGATTCCTGCCGATGGCGCGGCCCACGACGGATATGGTCGGCCCGGACCGTCCAAAGGCGTGGAGCTTGGCCGCGGGCTTATCGATTACAAACCGATCTTGCGGCGACCCGGACGGCGGGGATCGCGCATGTCTTCGCGGAGCAGGAGGCGCCGTATACGCGTCCGCAGATGGAGTCGGCGGAGGTGAGTTATGCGTACTTGCGGACCATGGGAGCTGGTTAGCTGAGGGGTACCCCCTCCCCATACCTGCTCTCTAAGTTCAACAGAATAAACAAGTTCCAAAACGGAGTTCAGCTAAAGTCTTCTCTCTGTTGGACTTATTTGCAAAGTCTTCAAAAGAAGCAAGTTATGAGATTCGGGCGATCGATCCTAGAACCGGAGCGTTTTGGTTTGACCTCTAGGTAAAGGATAGCAGGGTGCGAAGGGTGATTGTGCCAAGTTTCTGGCGAGTGTATGTCCTTTGTTTTTAGGCAGATAGGCGTCCGTGCGCGGAGTTGGGGGCTTGACAGGATTTTAGGCAGTTCGGGCGGGCGGAGGGTGTGCCGCGATTGTAGGAGAACAGATATGGGATTCTGGCCGCTTCAGAGGGAGTGCCTCTTTGCGAGAAGAAGAGAGCGCAAAGTTCGCAAAGGTACTGCCGCAAAGGACGCAATGGCGGGGTCGATTCGCGCTTCGAACGCTCAACCAAGGACAACGTTCTGAGCTCTGAGTTTCTGCGCGCGATGGGGGCTAGATAAGCCTGCAGGCAAGCCGCCCTTGCGCGGGGGGGCGGCACTCATGCGGTGCTGGACGCTTCGCGTATTCCTTACTTCGCCCTCGCGGGGAGGAGATGCACGAAGGGTGCGCCTCAGTGGCGAGTGAGGGTCGCGACGCCAAAGGCGTTCGGGCAGGAGCCGCCAAGGATGTGAGCAGTTACGGTAAGCGAGGCGGCGGAGAGGTCGTTGAGGGTGCCGGAGAGGAGGAGCTGAGAGCCGTCGTTCATGAGGAAGGAGAGCTGGAAGGCATCGCCGGTGATCTGGCTGACGGCGGGAAGAGAGCTACTGACGCCGGAGGTAAAGCAGGTGGATCCAGAGACGTTAAGCGTTGCGACGAGAGGAAGCTGGTAGGTGGTCGGGGTGCCTGGGTTCAGGATTGTGGAGGGTTGTTGCGCGACCTGAAGGGTGAGGGCGACGTTGGTGCCGAGTGTTGGGCTGGAGCTAAAGAGGAAGTTGGGGATGGGACCGGAGTAGGTGCCGGTGAGGGCGGCGATGGGCGTGGCTGCGAACGTGGCGGCTTGGCTATAGCTGCAGGGTGCCAAGGTGGTAGAAGCTGGTGAGGGGAGAGATGCGGTAAGGGTGTAGGTGCCGGTCCAGGTGGTGGGGGCGGCTGCGGTGGGAGAGGAGCCGCTAAGGGTCACGGTATAGCCGCCGAGGGCGAGCGTGGGGGACGTTGGCGTGGAGTACGTGGCGGTAAAGGTGCCGTCGGCGGCGACCTGACCGGATAGCTCGAAGATGCCGCCGATCTGGGATACAGGGGAGCACTGGATCTGCACGGTGCCGCGGCCGGTAAGCTGGCTGCCCTGGACGTGGAGAAACGTGGAGAGGACAGGGTAAGTGGCGGGGATGCGCGTGCCGGCTATGCTCCAGTTTCCGTCGAGGGTGGTGGGTGGAGCAGGCAGGGTGACGGAGACCGGGGTGCTGGGGCCTGAGGCGCATGCGAGGATGCCAAGCAAGAGCACAGAGCAGAGAAGCAGGAGTAACGTACGAGGCAGCATGCCGGGAGTTTAGCTTGTTCGGACGATGGAGGCGAACTCTTTGCTCTGCGGTGCAGGCCGGGGTGAGATACGGCAGAGACAAGGGCGCCCTTGCGCCGGGCGGGCGGCACTTCGTGTGGTTGGAAGCTTCGGGTTACTGCTAGTCTGAAATCACTCGGAAGCCAGGAAGATAGTTCCATGGATGTCTTTGTAACCAGGGAAGGTGACCGCTTTACCTGGGACAGTGAGAAGGCCGCCGCGAATCTTGCAAAACACGGCGTTAGTTTTGATCGAGCTCTAGACGTCTTCTTCGACCCGCTCCATGAGGTCAAAGACGCAAGTGTGCCGGCAGAAAATAGACTTGCAGTGGTGGGACGCGATCGAAGATTTCGCGTGCTCTACGTAGTCCATATTGAGATAGAACATGAGACTACGCGGGTGATTTCCGCCAGAGTAACGACACCGTCGGAAAGGAGAGACTATGAAGAGCTTGAGTGAAAAAATGGTAATGAGGCGGCGGACCAACCGCCCTAAGACTACGGTGACGATCCAGCTTCCTGAAGACGTTGTCGAGGATTTGAAAGAGATGGCTCCCGTGCTGGGCGTGGGCAGCTTCCAGGCGCTGATCCGAGCCTACATCAGCATGGGCATGCGGGAGGACGAGTCACGACTCAATCGGCCCGAGGTTCGATCTCTGATGGAGAGCCTGAAGCGGGACGGGGTTGCCGATGAGGTGATCTCGGTGCGCTTGGCCGAGGCGCTCCACAAAACTGCTTAGGAAAGAGGCAGCATAGCTCAGGCGGGGCGGGGGCGAAGCTGGGCCAGGAAGGCTGCGGAGGTGGGGGCGGTGTTGACGACGTCTGCGGCCGTGAGCCAGGCACGGCGGAGCTGGATGATGCCGTGCTGCATGTGGTCCAGCTCATCGATGGCGTGGGCGTCGGTGTTGATGGTGATCTTGCAGCCAAGCGACTTGGCCAGGCGCATGTGCGCGTCTGAGAGGTCGGTGCGGGCGGGGGCGGCATTGTGTTCCACCGCTACCCGCAGCTCTGCTGCGCGTTTAAAGATGACTTCGAGGTCAATGGCGTAGGGGTCGCGCTTGAGCAGCTTGCGGCCGGTAGGGTGGGCGAGGATGCGGACGTAGGGGTTCTCGATCGCGCGGAGGACGCGGGAGGTCATGACGTCGGCGGGCTGGTCGAAGCGGGAGTGGACGCTGGCGATGACGATGTCGAGCTGCGCGAGCGTGGCGTCTTCGAGATCGAGCTGGCCCTCGGCAAGGATGTCGACTTCAACGCCGGTAAAGATGTGGATGCGGCCTTCCATCTCCTGGTTGACGGCGCGGACGCGGGCGGCGTGGGCGAGAGCGCGGGCGTCGTCCATGCCGTTGGTCATGGCGAGGTTCTTGCTGTGATCGGTGATGGCGATGTAGCGGCGGCCGCGGGCGAGGGCGGCTTCGGCCATGTCGCGAATGCTCATGGTGCCGTCGGTCTCGAAGGTGTGCATGTGGACGTCGCCGTGGAGGTCGGCGAGGGTGATGAGGTTCGGCAGGGTGTGGTTCGCGGCGGCTTCGAGTTCGCCGCAGTTTTCGCGCAGTTCGGGAGGGATGTAGTCGAGGTCGAGCGCGTTGTAGATCGCCTCTTCGGTCTCGGCGGCGACGATCACGTTGTCTTCGAGGCGAAGTAGCGCGTACTCGCTCAGGGTCAGGCCGCGCTTGATGGCGCGCTGGCGGAGGGCGACGTTATGGTGCTTCGAGCCGGTGAAGTATTGGAGCGCGGCTCCGTAGCTGGCGCGGGGGAGCAGGCGGACGTCGACCTGCAGATTGTTGCGCAGGGTAAAGGTGACCTTGTTGGCCCCGCGCGCCATGAGCTTGTCGATCAGCGGCAGGGTGGCGACATGCTCGACGGCCGCCGCGACTACATCCGGCTCGCAGGCGGGGCCGGTGGCGAGCAGGTCGAGGTCGCCGACGGTCTCGCGTCCGCGGCGCAGGGAGCCGGCTGGGGTGACCTCGTCGATTCCGGGAAACTCGCGGATGAGGGCGGCGATGCGCTCGGCTTGCTTGCGGGCGACGTCGATGCGGAAACGCGAGGAGTTGCGGCGATGGTCCTCTATGCCTTTGAGGAGCTTCACGACGAACTTTTCGCCCATGCGGGGCAGGGTATTGAGTTGGCCGGCCTTTGCGGCGGCTTCAAGCTCGTCGATATTCGCGACCTGAAGGGCGGACCAGACGAGCGCGACGGTCTTGGGGCCCATGCCGGGAAGGCGAAGGAGCTCCAGCATGGTGGGCCGGTATTTGGTCAGGAGCTCATCGCGCAACGGCATGGTGCCGGTGGCGACGAGGTCACGAAGGCTGGCGGCCATCCCTTTGCCGATACCGGGAATGGCGAGCAAAGCCTTGGGATCGGCGTCGGGCGTGGTGAGGGTGGCAACCTGCGTCGTCTGCTGCTCGACGGCTTCGGCGGCGCGGCGATAGGAGCGGATGCGGAAGGTGTCGGCGCCGTCGATTTCCAGCAGCGCGGCGGTTTCGTCGAGAAGACGGGCGAGGGTCAGGTTATCCATGGCTGCAAGAGCAAAGCGCCCACCAGAAGAGCGGACGCTTTCAGTATGACGTACTGACTGGCTTTTGACTTATCAGCTAGAGAGCGCTCTTCAGGCGGGCAACCTTGTCTGCCTGCGGCCCCTGCGTGCCCTGGACGATATCGAACTCGACCTCATCGCCTTCGTTCAGTGACTTGTATCCGTCTGATTGGATGGAGCTGTAGTGAACAAAGACATCCGGTCCTCCATCGCGGCCGAGGAAACCGAAGCCTTTGGCATTGTTGAACCACTTGACCTGACCCTTGTACTGCGCCATGGACAACTTACCTCCGTTTCGTGGGATTCCTTCACCTGGACTTCCCGGAGCGGGTGCGAGCGAAGAGTAGCACGGAGAGGATCGTCTTGCCATCAAGAATTTTGCCGGCGTGGATCTGAGCGAGAAGCTCGGAGAGAGGCACGGGATGGAGGGAAATTTTCTCGTCCTCCTCGGGCTGGGCGATGCCGGGGCGGATGTCTTCGGCGAGAAAGACCTGCATGGTTTCTGAGAGGAAGCCGGGGCTGGCGTAGTAGCGGACCAGGCGCGACCAGCGGCGGGCACGGAAGCCGGTCTCCTCGATGAGCTCGCGCTTGGCGGCGGCGAGCGGGGCTTCGCCAGGCTCGATGCGGCCGGCGGGCAGCTCGAGCAGGAACTGGCCGGCGGCGTAGCGGTACTGGCGCTCAAGCAGGATGGAGGGGTCGGCGGGGTTCTGGCTGGCGTCTACGGCGAGGATAACGACGGAGCCGTTGTGGCGGATGACGTCGCGGGTGCTGGTGACGCCGCCGGGCTCGGTGACTTTGTCGGTGACGACGGAGAAGACCTTGCCTTGAAAGCTGACTTTGGATTTAAGGACGGTGGCTTTGTTTTTCGACAGTTTGGCGGGAGGCGTGGGTTCGGGAGCTTTTTTCGGCATGGGGGTACGGTATCATTCTGCGTCGGGCCAGCGCGGGACGGCATCCAACGGTTGGCCCAAGAAAGATGTCCATGAGCTCTGAGTGTTACCCGATGTCGGTATTGCCGCATGTCTCCCGCTTGTACGGTGATTTTTTGGGCATGCAGGATGCTGGCTCGCCGCTGCGAGGATGGTATGGCGCGGAGCCGACAGGGCGGGGATGGATGGGCCGGGACGTCGCGGTTGCCGACGCGGAGGGACTGGCAAAGCTGCTGGCGCGGCAGGCGGTTGAGTTCGGAGCGGGTGAGCGGACGCTCGCCCATGTGGCTAGGCTGGGGGCGGGAGCGCGGGTGGTGGTGACCGGGCAGCAGGTGGGTTTGCTGGGCGGACCGCTGCTGACGCTGTTCAAGGCGGCTACGGCAATTGCGCGGGCGGGTGAGGCTTCGCGAGTGACCGGTGTCGAGCATGTGCCGGTGTTCTGGTGCGCGACCGAGGATCATGACCTGGCCGAGGTGGACCAGGCCGCGCTGCTCAGTAAACGCGCAGTGGAGACGCTACGGCTGGGACTGGTCCAGACGGGCGGTGAGGTCGGCGGCCTGCCGCTCGGCGAGGAGGTTCGTGGGCTGGTCGAGCAGGCCAGCGAGTTGCTGGGCTATGCGCCGGTATGCGAGCTGCTCGAGGAGTGTTACGCGCCGGAGCGGACGCTGGGCGAGGCGTTTGCCCGGCTGATGACGCGATTGTTTGCGGACCATGGATTGATTGTGGTCGATGCCGCGGGCCGGGAGTTCCATGCGCGGGGCGCGAGGACTTTGCGCGCGGCGATCGAGCGGGCGGAGGAGCTCGAAGCGGCGCTGCTTGAGCGGAGCGAGGCGCTTGAGGCTGCGGGGTATCACGCGCAGGTGCTGGTGAAACCGGGCGGCTCGCTGCTGTTTCTGCTGGAAGAGTCGGGCGAGCGGGTGGCGCTGCGGCGGACCGGATGGGGTGTGTGGCGCGGCGGGGCGAAGAATTACACGACGGCGGAGTTGCTGGGCATTTTGGAGCGAACTCCCGAGCGACTCAGCCCGAATGCGCTGCTGCGGCCGGTGTTTCAGGATACGCTGCTGCCTACGGCGGCCTATGTGGGCGGGCCGGCGGAGATTGCGTATTTTGCGCAGAGCGCCGTGATCTATGAGCGCATCCTGGGCCGGGTGACTCCGGTGCTGCCGCGGTTCTCGGCTACGGTGATCGAGCCGGCGATCGACGCGGTGATGACCAGACATGAGGTGACGCTCGAGCAGATCTTCGCGGCCGGGTCGGCAGCGGCGCTGGCGCAGCGGCTTGGCGCGCGTGCCATGTCGATCGAGCAGAAACGCCGCTTGGCGGCTGCGGGAAGTGCGATGGATGCGGAGTTGAGCGCGCTGACCGGATACCTGGGTGCGGTGGATGAGAGCCTGGGACGCTCGGCTTTGGTATCGGCGAACAAGATGCGCTACCAGATGAACCGGCTGCGGCGGATGGCGGCGCAGTTTGAGGTGCAAAAGGAGGCAAGTCTAGGCCGGCACGCCGAGACGCTTATGCTGCACCTGTTTCCCGCCGAGCATCCGCAGGAGCGTGTGCTTGCGGGCGTCTGGTTCCTCGCGCAGAGTGGCGTCGGGTGGCTGGATGAACTGGTGAAAGAGGCGGAACAGATGTGCGTGGGGCACACGGTGATCCGGCTGCAGGGATAAAGATTTGTAAGAAGCTGCCGTCATTCTGGCGCAGCCAGAATGACGGCTTGGGATGCCGGCGGCTACTCGGCTTCGGGTTTCGTGGGGAGCTGGTCCTGGATTTTCTTCCACACGTCGTCGCTGGGTGCCTGCTCGGCGGGCTCAAACAAGAGGCGGGCCTGGCTGGCGATGTACTCAAGATCGCGGATCAACGCAGCGTAGTTTGGGTCGTTGCGCAGCGCGGCCAGCGGGTCGTCCTCTTCGTCGGACACGGAGCCGGCGAAGAGGTCGTGAAGGTCGTCGGGCCTGCCGTCGTAAGGCTCCGCACCGTTTCCGTCAGCGCCATTGTTCAGGTTGCGCTCGGAGTCGCTCATACCGCGGCCTCCCTTTGGAGGACCAGCGGTGGAACTCCCTGCGCCTGAAGCCTGAGCAGTTCACGCAGCTTGAGGCGTGCCTTGTGCAGCTGTGATTTGCTGTTGCCGGTAGAGCATTCGAGCATGGTGGCGATCTCGTTGTGTTCAAAGCCTTCTACGTCGTGCAGCACGAAAACCATGCGGTAACCCGGGGGCAGGGAGGCGACGGCGCGCTCGAGGGCGACACGGTCGACCGAGCCGGCGAGCATGGGGTCGCGGCTGCCGAAGTCGCGTTTGGGCGCATCCTCTTCAGATGGGCTGATGGTCTCTTCAAGAGACACCAGGTTAAGTCCTTTCTTGCGCAGGTGCATCAGGACGAGGTTGACGGTGAGCCGGTGCAGCCAGGTCGAAAAGGCGGACTCGCCGCGGAAGCTGCCCAGCTTGCGGAAGAGGTGCAGGAAGGCTTCCTGGGTCATGTCTTCGGCTTCGGAGACGTTGCCCAGCATGCGCAGGCAGAGGGTATACACGCGCCGTTTGTGCAGGGCGTAGAGCTTCGAGAAGGCATCGGGGTCGCCGTTTTTGGCGGCTTCGATGGCTTCCGCTTCTCCGGCGATCGGTGGATTCCGCTTGAACAAGCCGGGGTTCGATTTTGCAGGAGTCATCAGTGGGCCTTGGGAGATCATCTGGGCTCGATTCCGTAGTAGCTAGCTTATTTGATTGTACGATCCGCGTTCGGTCGGGCGTCGTCTCGGATCGGAGAGTCGCGCTGAACGTCGTCAAGCTTTTCCGGGAAAGACGCGCTTGATCGATAGTACGGGTACGTCACCCTGGACCATACTATCGAACTTTAAGAAAAAGTGCGGGCCGTCGCGAGCCGTTCCAATCCGGGAATTGCCGGAAGCGGGATCTCTCACGTGCTCAGCATCAGCAGAACGTAAGTCGTCGCGCTTCAGGAGCCGATGAAGCGCGCGTAGAGGGTGCGGGCCAGAGCGGCGTCGGTGGTGCCCTGGACTAAGGCTCGGCCGTCGGGGAAGACCGTGATGGTTTGCTCGCCACGGCGGAAGCGGAGCAGCAGGGAGTTGGTGCGGAGGTCGTGGATCTCGGGCTGACGGGCAAGCGAGGTTTCGAGCGCGGAAAGGTTGAGCGGTCGGCTATGTTCATGGATCTGCACGGAGTTACGCCCGCAGAGGGTGATGTGCGGACGCGCGGTGCCCGCGAGGTGGTCGAAGCGGCGCTGGGCGCAGACGCGGCAGTCGGGGTCGGGAGTGGAGGTGGAGATCTCGGAGCGCTCGTTGGTCCAGAGGTCGTGCGCGAGGAGTGTGCGGCGGAGGAGATGCGGCTGGTGGGTGAGAAGTTTGAGCGCTTCGGTGACCTGGAAGGAGGCGGCGAGGTTGACGGCCGAGGCGAGGATACCGGCGGTGTCGCAGGTTTCGACGGCTCCGCTGGGAGGCGCGGGGAACAGGCAGGCCAGGCAGGCGGTGGGAGAAGTGCGAGTGGTCAGTGGTGAGTGGTCAGCGATCAGCAGGACCGGCAGGATGGTCATGGACGCCGCGTAGGCTCCCAGGGCGGCAGCATAAATCCAGGGTTTGCCTTGCTGAACGGCGAAGTCGTTGAGCAGGTAGCGGGTTTCGAAGTTGTCGGTGCAGTCGAGCAGCAGGTCGGCGTCGGCGAGCAGGGCGTGGATGTTGGCGGGGACGAGGTCGGCGATGATGGCATCCACGTGGACGGAGGAGTTGAAGGCGGCGATCTTGCGCCGGGCGGCTTCGGCCTTGGGCAAAGACTCGCGGGCATCGGCTTCGTCGAACAGAACCTGCCGCTGGAGATTCGAGGGTTCGACGAAGTCGCGGTCGACGAGGGTGAGGTGGCCGACGCCGGCGCGGGCGAGCAGCGAGGCGGACGCGGCTCCGGTGGCGCCAACGCCGATGAGGGCGACGCGGGCCTGGGCGAGCAGGGCCTGGCCGGCCTCGCCGATGCCGGGAAAGAGAATCTGGCGGGAGTAGCGTGTGGTGAAGTCGCTGGATGGGTTGAGGTCGGGCATGCGGGGAGTGGCTGTGTGTCGAGTATAGATTTCGATCCGGCGGAGCGTTTTCAAGAGAGTGGATCTGAGCCCCGATGTGTTTCCTCTGGGGCGGGGTGTAACACCATTGGTATCTGGTCATGGAGCTTGGCGTGCAATTAGGATGGGGTTGGCGGGGGATTCCTCTGCCGACTGTTCGACCGGCCGAGGCGCGCCGGAGGTAAGGGCACCTGAGTGTTGCGATCGCGGCGAATCACTTTGAAGGCAAGATCGAGAACGCCGGTATGGGAGGCGGTTTGTCTGGCGGGCGGGCTGATGTTGAGCCAGGCCGGGGCGCGCGCGCAGGGAATCCCGGCGGCGTCTCCGGTGACCGGCGGACAGTCGACGAATCCGAGCCCGGCGACGTCGGCTACGCCGCAGGGCGGGGCGGTTCCTGAGGCTTCAACGAACCCGGAAGCAGCCGGGATGCCACAGTCGGCGACGAGCGCAAGTGCGCAGACGGAGTCGAAGCTGGCCCCGCTGAAGGACAACCTCTTTGAGTTTGCAGGCCAGCCGATTACGGCGATTCGGTATGAGGGTGTGGAGTTTGAGGAGACCGACCGGCTGAAGGGCGAGCTCTCGCAGAAGGCGGGCGAGCCGCTTGATCCGGAGAAGGTACGGCAGACGACGCGGCGGCTGTTTGCGACGGGGCGGTACCGCAACATTGCGGTGCGGGTGGAGCGGGCGGGGTCGGGCGTGACGCTGATCTTTGCCGGGGTGCCGCGGTTTTATGTGGGGCGGGTGCAAATTGCGGGCGTGCAGGAGGACCGGCTGGCGTCCTTGCTTGAGTACAGCACCAAGCTGAATCCGGGCTCGCCGTTTTTGAATGCGGACGTGCAGACGGGCACGGACGCGGTGAAGCTGGCGCTGGCGCAGAACGGGTATTACGAGCCGACGGTGACGGCGACGACGGTGCGCGACGACGCGGGCCAGCAGGTAAACGTGACCTACACGGTGGGGGTGGGCCCGCAGGCGCGCGTGGGCAATGTGACGATCGAAGGGGACGACCCGGGGATTACGCTTGAGGAGTTTCGCAAGCGGGCCAAGCTGAAGCGCGGCACGCGGGTGACGCGGGATACGGCGAGCAATGCGCTGAGCAACCTGCGCGACCGGTTCCAGAAGAAGGATCGGCTGGAGGCGACGGTCACGCTGCAGCGCTCGACCTACGACACCGCAACCAAGATGCTGAACTACGACTTCATGGTGCAGGAAGGGCCGATCGTGAAGGTGGAGGTGGTGGGGGCGAAGCTTTCGAAGAGCCGTCTGCACCTGCTGGTGCCGATTTATGAAGAAGGCACGGTGGACATCGACCTGCTGAACGAGGCGACGTTTAATATGAAGGACTTCCTGCAGCAGCAGGGATTCTTTGACGCCGTGGTGAAGGTGAAGCAGGAGAAGCCCGCGACCGGCGCGCAGACGGTGCTGTTCCAGGTGGATAAGGGCGAGCGGCACAAGGTGACCGCGGTTGAAGTGCATGGGAATAAGTACTTTGGGAGCGAACTGCTGAAGGCGAGCCTGAAGGTCCAGAAGGCGGACTCGTACCAGCGCAGCGGGCGCTTCAGCCAGCAGCTGCTGACGGCGGATGAGAAGTCGATCACGTCGCTGTACCGGGCGAACGGATTCAGCAATGCCAAGGTGACCGCGAAGGCCACAGACGTGACGACGACGGCGAGCGGCAAGCCGGCCAAGTATGCGTCGATCGCGGTGAATTTCAATATCGACGAGGGATCGCAGCAGGAGTTCGGGACGATCGCGGTTACGGGCGTGGATGAGAAACGGCAGGCGGTGCTGCGGGGCTTGCTGCAGGCCCAGACGGGGCAACCGTTTTCGCTGCTGACGCTTTCAGGCGACCGCGATGCCGTTTTGAGCTATCTGCTGAGCGATGGGTTTGACCAGGCGCGGATTGAGGTGAAGCAGACTCCGGAGGCGGCGGACAAGGCCAGGACCGATATTGCGTACAACGTGATTGAGGGTAAGCAGGTGTTTACGGGCAAGGTGCTCGAGAGCGGCATTCACTACACGCGGCCGGAGGTGGTGGCGAAGCAGGTGACGGTGCATGCGGGCGAGCCGCTGAACCAGGGCGCGCTGCTTGAGACGCAGCGCAACCTCTATAACCTGGCGCTGTTCAACGAAGTGGTGGCCTCGGTGCAGAATCCGTCCGGCGACGCCGAAGTGAAAAACGTCGTGGTCCAGGTGACCGAGGCCAAGCGCTGGGACGTGACGTACGGCTTCGGCTTCGAGGTGCAGACGGGGCTGCCGGCGTGCCAGTACTGTACGCAGCAGGGCACGACGGCGGCGCAGGAGGGCAAGGCGGGCGCGAGTCCGCGGGTGTCGCTCGATGTGAGCCGGCTGAATCTACGCGGGACCGACGACACCCTGACGCTGCACACGACGTATGGCTTGCTTGAGACGGTGGCGAATCTTACGTTCCTCGATCCGCACTGGTATGGGCGTCCCAAGCTTTCGTTCCAGGTCTCGGGCGGATACAGCAACGTGCAGGACATTACGACGTTCGCGGCCTCAACGCTGCAGGGTGATGTGCGGGTGACGCAGAAGGTGGGCCGCAAGGACTCGTTCATCTACAACTTCGAGTACCGCCGCGTTTCGGTGAATCCGAACAGTCTGGCGATCTCGGCGAGTCTGATTCCGCTGCTTTCGGAGCCGGTGCGGGTGGCCGGGCCGGGGATTACGTGGTTCCACGACACGCGTTCGCCGAGCCCGCTCGATGCGGAAAAGGGCACGTATACAAGCGTGCAGAACTTCTTTGCTTCGGGGAAGTTTGGTTCGCAGACGAACTTCAACCGGACGGACGTGACCAACTCGACCTACTACACGTTCGGCAAGAACAAGTATGTGTTTGCGCGCAACACGCGGGTAGGCGTGATTGCGTCGTATGGGCCGAATCCGAATCTGCTGAATCCGGACGGGACGCCAAACTTGGCCTGCGAAGGAACGCTTGTGAATGCCAACGCGAGCTGCAACCAGGTGCCACTGTCCGAGCGCCTGTATGCGGGCGGTGCAACGTCGCATCGAGGCTTCGGGATCAACGATGCCGGGCCGCGCGACCTGCAGACGGGCTATCCGGTGGGCGGGTCGGCGGTGTTCGTCAATACGTTTGAGCTGCGGCTGCCGGCGTCCACGCTGCCGGTGGTGGGTAACAGCGTCAGCTTTGTGATCTTCCATGACATGGGGAACGTCTTCCAGCACTACCAGGACATGTTCCCAAGCTTTTTGCGTGTGCATCAGCCGAACGAGCAGACCTGCCAGAATGTGTCGGTGCTGGTAGGCACGTGCAGCTTCAACTACTTCTCGCATGCGATCGGGCTGGGCTTGCGATACAAGACGCCGGTGGGGCCGATCCGGCTCGACCTGAGCTACAACCTCAATCCGCCGAGCTACCCGGTGATTACGCAGGAGAGCACGCCCGGTCACTTTTATAACAACATGCCGCCGTACGTGGGCAACGCGGGTCACTTCAACTTCTTCTTCAGCATTGGGCAGAGTTTCTAGAGATGAGTCTTCGCGCGAACAATCCGGGGTGGGCAGCACTGTTGGTGCTGGCAGCGGGGCTTGCGGGCGCGCAGGCGACGACTCCGGTTCCTCTGCAGGGTGCGCCTCCGAAGCCGGGGCAGAGCGTACCGCTGCCTTCCGGGCAGGCTGCTCCGGGTCAGGCGTCCTCGGCGAGCAAAGCCGGCAAGGTTGAGGCTGGAGCGCCGACCCCGACGGCCGTGTCGGACAAGGCACCGGCTGCGAGCGCGGGCGTGCTGGTCGACCAGGTGATCGCGGTCGTAAATGACGACCTGGTGCTCGAGAGCGATGTAGAGGAAGAGCATCGGTTTGAGGCCTTCCAGCCATTCACTTCGGTCGATCCTCCGGCGACCCGGCAGACGGAGATCGAGCGGCTGGTGGATCGGGCGCTGATTCTGCAGCAGGCCAAGCTGCAGCCGGGCGACGAGGTGACGCTACCCGAAGCTGAGGCTCAGCTGAAGAAGGTGCAGGAGGAGATCCCGGCCTGCAAGCAGTATCACTGCGAGACCGATGCCGGGTGGGCGAAGTTCTGCAACACGCAGGGGTTTACGGTTGCAGAGGTGACGGAGCGCTGGCGCCAGCGCATGGAGCTGCTTAAGTTTGTCGAAGAGCGCTTCCAGATGGGCGTGCAGATTACCCCGGCGGAGATCAAGCAGTATTACACCAGCACGCTCATGCCGGAGTTTGCAGGGAAAAGGGTAGCTCCACCAAAGCTCGAGACGATCTCGGACCAGATCCAGGTGGTGCTGCTGCAGAAGCGGGTGACGGCGCTGCTCGATGACTGGCTGCGCTCGTTGAAGGCGCAGGGATCGGTGCGCATCATGAAGTCGGATGAGGTAGCGCAGTGAGCGAAGAGACAAATCCCGGCGGAGGCGCAGCGGCACCGGAGTCGACGCCGGGCTTGAACCAGGGCGGCAGCCTGCGGGGCCGGCGCACCTTTGGCGGCAAGCTGGCGCTCGCGTTCGCGTGGCTCTTTGGCGGGTTTGCGCTGCTGCTGGTGATCTTGTTTTTTGGCGCAGCCTACTACACGCGTACGCCGGACTTTCAGCGGAGGGTGAGCAAGGAGCTGGTCACGACGCTCGAAGATTCGATCGGCGGGCGGGTCGAGATCGGCGGGGTGCACTTCGACTTCTGGCACCTGGCGGTGGAAGTGGACGGGTTGGTGGTGCACGGCCTCGAAGGTCCGGGCGAGGCGCCGTACCTGGCCGCGGACAAGATCCTTGTGCGCATCAAGATTCTGAGTTTCCTGTCCCATGTCTCGGGGAGCGGAGTGGCTTCGCACATCGGGCTGAATCTGCTGCGGGTGGAACAGCCGCAGGTGCACCTGATCATCGACAAGCAGGGCAAGACCAATCAGCCCGTACCGCGCAAGACCACGCAATCGAACGAGCCGGTGATGGATACGCTGCTCGACCTGAAGGCGCAGGATGTGGAGCTGGTGCATGGGCTGGCGCAGGTGAACGATCGCGCGATTCCGTTCAACCTGGCGGCGCACGACCTGAACGCGCAGGTGAACTACCTGGTGAAGACGGACCGCTATGGGGCCACGGTCGACCTGCGCGACCTGGTGACGCAGATCGCGAAGGAGCCGCAGGCGAAGTCCAGCCTGCATCTCGAGGCGGAGCTGGGCCGTGACATCGCGCTGCTGAAATCATTCGACTTTCATTCGGGCGACAAGTCGGAGCTGACGGCTTCGGGCGGCTTAGACCACTTCGCGCAGCCGGAGTGGCAGGCCAAGGTGGATGGCTCGCTCGACCTGAAGCAGGTGCAGGTGCTTGGCGGGGTGGAAGGCTTGGACGCGGGCTCGGTGGAGCTGCATGTCGGGGGGCACAACTGTACTGTGGCTCCGGTGGAAGCGCAAAAGAAGCCGAAGCTGTTCCAGCGGTTTCGCAGCAAGCAGGAGGCCGTGACCTCGGCGCCGAAGAGCCTGCCTCCCGATCCGGATTGCCAGGCAGGCTATCTGCTGGTGGGCGAGGCGAAGCTGCATGATGCGGCCTACCGCAACACCACTGTTCGGCTGCATAACATCAATGGCGGCGCACAGCTGCACATCACGCCGACGCAGCTTCTGTTTACAGCACTGACCGGCTACCTGCCCGGCGGCGGCAGTGCGACGGGCGAGCTGAAGATCGACAACTGGCTGGGCGAGGTTCCGGCCAATACGCCTCCGAAGTCGGCGACGGTCGAAGGCGCGGCGACGACGGCTAACAAGACTTCCGCGGCGATTACGGGCAAGAGCGGGGGTGTGGCTCCGCCCACAGCGCCTCCGGTGCTTCCGGCGCATGCATACCTGACCGTGAAGGTGGACCGCATTCCGTTGCGGACGATCATGGATGTGACGGCTCCGAAAGATTATGGCGATCTTGGCTTCGATACGGCGGTCTCCGGCCCGGTAAAGGCGGAGTGGGGCGGCCCGGCAACCGATATTGCGGACACGGTGATTGTGGATGCGGACCTGAAGCTGGGGCCGACGGGCGTCCGGCGGCGGGGTGCGCTGTCGGATATTCCGGTGACGGGTCAAATCCTGGGGCACTACGACGGCAAAACCGAAACGGTGAACCTGCCGCGGGTGGCGCTGAATACGCCGCAGTCGACGCTGGGGGCGAACGGCGTGCTGGGCGTTAGCACGGGCGACCGATTCACGAAGCTCAACGTCGATCTCTCACTGCGCAATCTTGCCGAGTACGATCAGCTGCTGCGCACGCTGGGAGTCACGGGCAACGGCAAGAAAGGTGCGGCGGCGATTCCAATTGCGCTGCACGGCTCGGCGCAATTTCATGGAACGGCATCGGGCGAGATTGCGAAGCTGGATGTAAAGGGGCATCTGGAGGCCTCGAACCTGGAGGTCCTGCTGGGGCAGATCCTGCCGCCGGCACCCGCTCCGCTTGCTCCTCCGGCGAACCTGGTCAGCGCGGCTTTGAGTTCGCCGGCACCCGCTGTAGCGGTTCCTGCGACGACGCCGACGGACGTGCATATCGATTCGCTGGTAGCGGATGCTGAGTACACGCCGCAGGGTCTTGCAGTGGGAAGCTCGACAATCACGCAAGGCTCCGCGGTGCTGCATCTTTCAGGAGCGGTGAAGCCGCGCCTGGTGTACGTGCATCGCAAGCCGACGTATGTGTGGGACGACGGCACAAGCGTGAACGCCAAGGTGCAGCTGGCGAACGCGAAGATGCAGGATCTGCTGACGATCGCGGGGCAGCAGAAGAGCGTTCCGGTGACGGGGACGATCGACGTCAACGCGCAGGTGGCCGGAACATTTGGAAACCTGAATGGTGGCGGATCGATCGCGCTGGTGAACGGGGTGGCCTACGGCGAGCCGTACGAAGCAGTGAACGTCAATCTGGCGGTGACGGGCAAGGACATTGAGGCGTCGCAGGTCTCGGTGCGGCTGCACGGGATGACGATCGCGGGCAACGGCGGCTACGACCTGGGCAACAAGCACTTCCATGGACATATCCAGGGCGATAACCTGCAGCTCTCGAAATTTACGACCGTGCAGCAGCAGAAGATTAACGCGGATGGCGTGATCAATCTGGTAGCCGATGCAAACGGCACGATCGAAGAGCCGAACCTGAAGGCGGACCTGAAGGTGACGAACCTGGTCGCGGATGGGCAGCCGCTGGGAGGTGCGACGCTCGACGCGTATAGCCGGGGTAAGCTGGTCTTCTACAACCTGCAGACGGCGCTGCTGGGCGCACAGGTGGCGGCAAATGGGCAAACGGAGCTGACGGGCGACTACCAGACAACGGCCAAGCTGACCTTATCTGGGTTGAATGTAGCGAAGGTGCTGGCGGCGTTCTCGCCGGACAGTGGCATCCAGGCGTCGTCCGATATCGCCGGCGTTGTGGACGTAAGTGGGCCCGCGGCCAAACCCACGGGGCTTGCGGGTAGGGCCCAGTTTAGCGCCTTCTCGCTGACCGCGCAGGGGCTGACCTTCAAGGCGGCGCAACCGCTGACGATCGGGCTGAAGAACGGGCTGGCAACGCTCGACCAGGTACACATCACGGGGCCGGATACGGATCTGCGCGCCAGCGGAACAGCGCAGGTGTTTGGGGCGATCAACCCGAAGACGAAGCAGCCGGACTCGAAGAGCGGACGGCTCGACATCCAGACGCTGGGCAGCGTATCCATGGCGCTGGCGCAGACGTTCGATCCGGACCTGATTACGACCGGCAAGGTGGTGTTTTCGGTGGGCGCGGGCGGGACACTGGGTGATCCGCAGCTGACGGGCAATGTGCAGTTCCAGAATGTGAACGCGGCTGTCGAGGGAATTCCAAACGGTCTGAGCAACATGAATGGCACGCTGGTTTTCAACGAAAACCGGCTAAATGTGCAGTCGCTCACAGCGACGACCGGTGGCGGACAACTAAAGCTCACCGGCTTTCTGACCTACCGCAACGGTATTTACGCTGACCTTACGGCGACGGGCGAGACAGTGCGCGTGCGCCTGTATGGGTTGAGCGCGACCTCCAACACCAGCCTGCATCTTCAAGGGGGTACGTCCGGCGCGCTGCTCAGCGGCAACGTGCTTTTGACGCGCTTTGGTGTGGGTGCGGATGTGGACTTTGCGGCGTTTGCCGGATCGGGCGGGGTGCAGGCGCCTCCGGACCCGAGTGCTCCCTCAAATAAGATTCGTCTCGACATTCAGGTCAACAGCTCGCCGCAACTGGATTTCCAGAACAGCTACGCGAAGCTCGCGGGAACCGTGGCGCTGACGGTGCGGGGCACGGTGGCTGAGCCGTCGATCCTGGGCAGGATTCAGATCACTGATGGAAGCGCTACCTTCGCCGGAACCAAGTACCAGCTGCAGCGGGGCGACATCTACTTCACCAATCCGGTGCGGATCGATCCCACGGTCGATCTCGACGCAACGGCGCGGGTCGAAACGTATGACGTGACGGTGGGCCTGCATGGCACGACAACAAACCTGCAGCCGACCTACCGCTCCGAGCCTCCGCTGAGCGAAGCGGACATCTTCGCGCTGCTGGCGCTCGGGCGCACGCAGGAAGAGGCGCAGATCTACCAGGAGCAGCAGGTGGCGGCAGGCACGGACCCGACGACGAGCGCGCTGCTCGGCGGAGCGCTCAACGCCACGGTGAGCAGCCGGGTGTCTAAGCTGTTCGGAGGCGGCAGCGTAAAGATCGATCCGGCGTTCATTGGAACGCTGGGAAACTCGACCGCGCGCATCACTGTCCAGCAGCAGCTATCGCGGCAGCTTCTATTGACCTACGCGACCAACGTGAACTCGTCCGCGCAGCAGTTGATTGCGGTGCAGTATGAGTTCAACCCAAATCTTTTCCTGGTGGCGACGCGCGACGAGACCGGGGTTTTCAGCGTCGTGTACAAGATTCGCAAGCGCTACAAATAGGGAACTCGATGACGACGCTGGCCAAGAACACCGCCGTGACGCTCGAGATGATCAAGTGGGAGCATTCGGTCTTCGCGCTGCCGTTCGCCCTGACCGGGGCTATGCTTGCGGCGAATGGCTGGCCTTCGGCAGCAAAGCTGGTGCTGATCGCGGTTTGCATGGTCGCGGCGCGCTCGGCGGCGATGGCGTTCAATCGCCTGGTCGACGCGAAGCTCGACGCGGCGAATCCGCGTACGGCGATGCGGGCTCTGCCGGCAGGGCTCTTGAGTACGTCCTTCGTGCTGGGATTTGTGATTACAACGAGTGCCGTGTTTGTCATAGCGGCAGCGCTGTTGAATCGCCTCACGCTCGCTCTGGCTCCGGTCGCGCTGGTCGTGGTGCTGGGCTACAGCTTCATGAAGCGGGTGACGCGGTGGTCGCACCTGGTGCTGGGGCTGGCGCTGGGAATCGCGCCGGCGGCGGCGTGGATTGCGGTCCGCGGGACGCTCGATGTGCGGGTGCTGGTGCTCACAGCGGTGGTCATGCTGTGGGTGGGAGGATTCGACGTGCTGTACGCATGCCAGGATTTCGAGCATGACCGGCAGGTTGGCCTACGTAGCTTGCCCGCGGCCTTCGGGCTTGAAGGAGCCTTTCGGATCGCCCGCGCGATGCACGTTGTCATGGCGGCACTGGCGCTGTGGCTGGATCGTTTGTTTGCGCTGGGGCCGTTGGCGTACGCGGGCACGGCGGTCGTGGCGCTGCTTCTCCTCTATGAGCACAGCCTGGTGTCTCCGCGAGACTTGCGCCGCATGAACGCCGCGTTTTTTCTCCTGAACGGAATCATCTCCTTGGTGTTCTTTGCCTTTGTCGCTGCGGCTCTCGAGCTGCACCGTTGAGCTTCAGGCAGAAGAAAGCCCGCCGTTCCCTGGCGGGCGCTCTTCAAAGCGGACTTTTCGTTGAAATCTAAAGGGCTCGGCGTCCCGAAAGCAGGTTGAAGATCAGGACGATGACCGCCAGCACGAGCAGGATATGGATCCAGCCGCCAAGTGTGTAGCTGCTGACGAGGCCGATGGCCCACAGTACGACGAGCAGGATGGTGATAGTCCAAAGCATAACGTTCTCCTGGAACTGAACCCGGCACTTCCGTTTGCCGCGGACTTGGAGCCGGGCATGCGGCCGTTTGGCCGTCGTCAGGTAAGTTGCAGGATGAAAGTATTAGGTTGTCCTGTGAAGTCTCTTTGGAGGATCTGGAAGTGGTATCGAATCAAAGTACGCAATCACCAATCGCAATTGCGATCCAGGGGGAGCTGGGATCGAACAGCCACCTCGCGGCGCTCGAGTATGCGGAGGCTGGTGGCCTGGCTACCGCGGCGAGAATTTTACCTTGCTCCACCTCCGCGGACGTTTTCGAGAGCCTGGCCGCTGGAAGCGCAGACTGCGCCGTCCTGCCGATCGAGAACACCCTGCACGGGTCGGTATTCGAGCACTACGACCTGCTGCTGGAGTACCGGGCAAACATCGTCGGCGAGCGCATGTTACGGGTGCGACACAACGTGATCGTGCATCCGGGAGTCGAACTGGCCAACGTGCGGCGCGTACTCTCGCATCCGGTGGCGCTCTCGCAGTGCAGGCGCTGGCTGCGGGCGCATCCGGACCTTGAAGTGGTTCCGAGCTACGACACCGCCGGAAGTGTGAAACAGATGATGGAGGCTGGATGGCGGGATGCCGTGGCAATCGCTCCGGAACTGGCCGCACAGCAGTACGGGGCGGAGGTGCTGGTGCGAGGGGTGGAGGATCACGCCGAAAATTTCACTCGCTTTTACGTGCTCAGGCGAGAGGACGGCGAGATTCGGTCCGGGAACGCCAACAAGGTGAGCCTGGCTTTCAGCCTGGAGCATCGTCCGGGTGCGCTACTGGACGCGCTGTCCGGGTTCTCGAGGGCGGGGCTGAATTTGACCAGGATCGAGTCGCGGCCGGTCCCGGGGCGGCCGTGGGAGTACATCTTCTTCCTGGACCTTCGATTTGAGCGTGCTGTGGAGTTGGACGAGGCGTTACGGCATCTGGAGGGATGTTGTCACTATCTGCGGGTCCTCGGACGTTACCGCAGTGCTGGAGCCTGACCAGAAAGTTTGCCGAATGATTGAAGTTTCCTAAGGGTCCTGCCGATAGAGAGATCAGAAGTGGCGGAGTGAGTCGTTCGTTTACCCTTATGCATCGAATAGCTGATAACTTGATAGAAGGACACTCAACATGCCAAATGATTTTGTAAGCGTCATCAAGCCGACCGCCAAGGTGGGAGAAGTTGCTGGCGAGATCCATGCAATTGCAGGCTCCGTGCCGGTGCTTCCGGTGCGGGACACAGTCCTGTTTCCACATGCGGTCCTGCCTCTGACGGTAGGCCGCGAAAGCTCGATTCAGCTCATTCAATCTTTGGGCGAGGAGAAGACGATTTTGGTGGTGGCGCAGCGTGATGCGCGGCTGGATACGCCGGAGGGCGGCGACCTGCATGCGGTGGGTACCCGCGCGACGGTTCATAAAGTAGTGAAGATGCCGAACCAGAGCCTGTTCGTCTTCACGGAAGGGAACGAGCGGGTGCGGCTCGGGACGTACACCCAGCTCCAGCCGTTTATGATGGCCGAGTTCGACGCCATCGGTGAGATTGAGCCGGCGAAATCTCCAGAGCTTGAGGCCCTGCAGCGCAACGTCGTGAGCCAGTTTCAGCAGATTGTGACCTCGTCGCCGACCCTATCAGATGACCTGCAGACAATCGCCATCAACATCGACGAGCCGGGGCGGCTCTCAGACTTCATCGCGTCCAGCCTGCCATTCCTGACGACATCCGATAAGCAGGAGCTGCTGGAGACGCCCGAAGTGGCGGCGCGGCTGGAGCGGATCAACAAGCATCTTGCGAAGGAATTGGAAGTGCAGCAGCTGCGCAACAAGATCCAGACCGAGGTACAGGACTCAGTGCAGCACTCGCAGCGCGACTATTACCTGCGCGAACAGATGAAGGCGATCCAGAAAGAGCTGGGCGATCTCGACGACACGCAGAAGGATATTGCCGATCTGAAAGAGAAGATCGAGCAAGCGGGCATGCCGGAAGAGGTGCAGAAGGATGCTCTGAAAGAGCTTGGCCGTCTGAGCCGGATGAATCCGGCTGCGGCTGACTACTCGCTGACGAGGAACTACGTCGAGTGGCTGTCGGTGCTGCCTTGGGCGAAGACCAGCTCGGGCGAGGTGGACATTTTGAAGGCGCAGAAGTGCCTGGATGAGGACCACTACGGTCTGAAGAAGGTGAAAGACCGCATTCTGGACTACCTCTCGGTGCGACGCCTGAAGCCCGATATGAAGGGGCCAATTCTGTGCTTTGTCGGGCCTCCGGGTGTGGGTAAGACCTCTCTGGGCCGGTCGATTGCCCGGGCACTAGACCGCAAGTTTTCACGTATTTCGCTGGGCGGCATGCATGATGAGGCTGAGATCCGCGGACATCGGCGGACGTACATCGGCGCGCTGCCAGGACAGGTAATTCAGCACCTCAAGCGGGTTGAGGTAAAGGATCCGGTGTTTATGCTGGATGAGATTGACAAGCTGGGACGCGACTTCCGTGGCGATCCGGCGAGTGCGCTGCTTGAGACGCTCGATCCGGAGCAGAACAATACGTTCCGGGACAACTACCTGGATCAGCCATTCGATCTGTCGAAGGTTCTGTTCATCTGTACAGCGAACCAGCTGGACACGATTCCCGGGCCGCTGCTCGATCGTATGGAGATCATCGAGCTGACGGGCTACACCGAGGAGGAGAAGGTTGCGATTGCGGAGCGCTACCTGATTCCGCGGCAGATTAAAGAGAATGGCCTCGAGCCGGGAATGATCGAGTTTCCGCGCGAGAGCGTAGCTCTGGTGGCGCGGCACTACACGCGGGAGGCCGGGGTGCGAAAGCTCGAGCAGCAGATTGGTACGATCTGCCGCAAGCTGGCGCGCAAGATTGCCGAGGGACGGACCGAGAAGCTGACGATTACGCCGGAGGTGGTGCATGAGTTCCTGGGCGGAATCAAGGTACGCGTGGACACTGAAATCGCCGAGCGGACCAAGCGGGCGGGAGTAGTCGTAGGTCTGGCTTGGACACCGGCTGGCGGCGACATCCTCTTCATTGAAGCCAACAAGATGAAGGGCAAGGGAGGCTTCAACATCACGGGCCAGATTGGCGATGTGATGAAGGAGTCGATGCAGGCGGCCCTGACGTGGGTTCGGTCGAACGCGGTCATGCTGGGTCTTGATGAAGATTTCACCAAGGACCAGGACATCCACATTCACGTGCCTGCTGGAGCGATCCCTAAGGACGGTCCAAGCGCCGGTGTGACGATGGCGACTGCGCTGGTGAGCCTGATGACGGACAAGCCGGTACGGCCTCTTCTGGCGATGACGGGTGAGATCACGCTGAGCGGCGATGTGCTGCCGGTGGGCGGGATTAAGGAAAAGTTTCTTGCGGCTAAACGAGCGGGTGTGCGAGATGTAATCCTGCCGGTCGATTGCAAGCAGCAGGTAGACGAAGACCTGACGCCGGATCAGACAGAAGGCATCACGATCCACTATGCGCGCCGTATCGAGGATGTGCTGGCGGTAGCCTTACCGAAGGACGCGGTGGAAGAGGAGAAGGATGAGGAGACACGGGAGGAAGTACTGAGCGCTATCGCGGCTTGAAGTGGGACGCAAATCTCAGGGCGGATTGGTCGACTGCCAGTCCGCCCTTCCGCTTTTCGGCGCTCCGTAACGTCAAGCCGGTGCGGCACGATGTTACCGATGCCAGTCAACTTTGCTGTGAGGAACTCGCTCCTATGCAGTAGCGAGGGGATTATGGCGACTAAGAAGACGGCGGCAAAAAAATCTTCGGCGAAGAAGAGCGTGCCGAGCAAGCAGACGGATACGGCCGTAAAGCCGACAGGTAAGCGTTCCGTATCGTTACCAAAGGAAGGCAAAGACCCGAAAGGTGGGCTGACAGCCGAAGGGCGGAAAATTTACAACGAGGCAACGGGTGGCCATCTTCGCCCTGGGGTAAAGGGTGTAGCGGATACGGCGGAAAAGAAGAGGCGCAAAGGATCATTTCTGACCAGGCATTTCACCACGCCTCCGGGGCCGGTGGTGAAGGACGGCAAGCCAACCCGTCAAGCACTGCAAGCGGCCGCTTGGGGCGAGCCGGTGCCGAAGACCGAAGCGGATGAGAAGACACTTGCAGCGAAGGGGAGGAAGTTGCTGGCGGAGGCAAAGGAAGGCTGATGGCTGCGGGATGGTGCCCCAGGTTTTAGAGACGAGACCTGGGGCACCCGGTGAGTTCAGATTAGATTTTGCCTGTAGAGGCCGGGATCGAGAATGGCGGAATCTCGTTGAGCGGCGTGGTGGGTTTGGCTACGCCGAGTTGTTGCATGATACCGGCTTCGTCGGAACTGCCCCAGCGTTCGACAATCTGTCCGTTTTGGTTGTAGCGGCCGATCTGCATGCCGCGCGCCTTGATTTTCTTGCCGGTGGCGGGGATCCCCTGGAAAGGGCCATCCTGTGTGCCGGTGATGGTGTAGGCGAAGGCGACATTGTTCTCGTCGGCGACGATGTGCTCGACGGCGATCTTGAGGTCAGGAAAAGCGGTGCGGAACTCGGTAAAGAAGCCGATAAACCCCTCCGGGCCTGGTTTCTGGGTGGGGGCGGGGTCGTGATCTTTGACGTCGGCGGCGAAATATTGTTTGAGTTCGTCGAGGTTGCCCTTGTTGATTGCTTCGCCCATCTTCTTTGCGTTGGTGAGGTTGAGATCCTGTGGCATATATGACTCCTCCCTGTTGAGATGCAGGATCGCTCGCTCGACGAGCGGTGGTTGATATGCTCAGGGTATGCGAGTGCAAGTTCTCTATTTCGGAGTGCTGAAGGAGTGCTTTGGCGCGGAGCGGGATGCGGCGGAGCTCGCCGAGAACAGCTCGGTAGAGGACTTGCTCCACTTGCTGCGAGGAAGAGCCGAGGGAGCGGCTGTCGCATGGAGTTCGATGGCGGTGGCTGTAAACCGAGAATACGCGGGGAGGGCGACGGTGCTGCAGGACGGGGATGAAGTGGCGCTATTGCCTCCGGTGAGCGGAGGTGCTAATCCTTCCCAGGTCTCAGAAACGAGACTCGGGACGGGGACCGCTGTGGAGGAGCAGGAGGTGTGGGTTGCGGGTTGAGATTCTGGAAGCCGTGCTGCCAACGGCGGAGGTAATGGAGCAGATCAAGGCCGGAAGCGATGGGGCTGTGTGCGTGTTCGACGGGATTGTGCGGAACAACACGCGTGGGCGCGAGACGCTGTATCTCGACTACGAAGCCTTTCGCGAGATGGCGATTGAGCAGATGGAGGGGCTGGCGGCGGAGGCGGTGACGCGCTTCGGGGTGCGGGATGTGGCGCTGCTGCACCGGTTGGGGCGGCTACAGGTGGGGGAGACGAGTGTGCTGATCGCGGTGGCGAGTGCGCATCGAGGCGCGGCGTTCGAGGCGTGCCGATGGCTGATCGACACGCTGAAGAAGCAGGTGCCGATCTGGAAGAAGGAGACATTTGTGGACGGGGCGGTCTGGGCGGATGGGGAGCCTTTTCCTGAGGGTCTGAGGTTGAAGTAAAGAAGGCAAAGACAACAGCATTGACGCAGAGACGTAAAGAAGAAGCACGCAGAGGACGCAGGGAAAGACAGGACGGTGGGGTAAAACTTCGGGGTGGAAGCTACGTCTACTCTGGTGCACGGCGGATTGAGGGACGGTTGAGGTTTGCGTGGTTAGCGGCGGTGAGTTGGGGATGCTGCATGGCGGTGTGCGGGGCGCAGGCGCCGATTGAGCGCAGGACGCCGCAAGATCAGGTGCCGACGTTGACGCTGCAGTCGCGGCTGGTGACGGTGGCGGTGAATGCAGTGGATTCGAACGGCGCACCGGTGGCGGGGCTGGACAAGGCGGACTTCCGGCTGCTTGAGGATGGTAGGGAGCAGAAACTCGCGTTCTTCGAGAAGGAGTCGGCGACGCCGCTCTCGATTGTGCTGGCGATCGATGGCAGCGAGAGCACGATGCGCAATGAGAAGCTCGAGAAGGAGTCGGCCAAGCGGTTTGTGAAGGCTTTGCTGCGGGATCAGGACGAGCTGGACCTGATGGAGTTCGCGGATAACGTGCGGGAGATTGTCTCGTTTACGCCGGACAAGGCGCGCATCGAGAACGGGCTCGGCGAGTTACGGCGAGGCGACGCGACGGCGATGTACGATGCGATCTACCTGGCGAGCCAGCGACTGGGCGAGACGAGCGCGGCCAATGGACGGCGGCGGGTGCTGGTGCTGATCACCGATGGCGGCGATACGGCCCACGGGGTGCAGTATCAGCAGGCGCTCGAGCAAGCGCAGAAGGCGGGCGTGATGGTGTATGCGCTGATCGTGATCCCGATCTATGCCGATGCGGGGCGGAATACGGGGGGCGAGCACGCGCTGATTCAGCTGACCAACGATACCGGGGGCAAGTACTACTACATCGAGACCACGAAAGATCTGAGCCCGGCGTTTGCGAAGGTGTCGGATGACCTGCGGACGCAGTATGTGCTGGGATATTACGCGCCGGAGCGGACCGTGAAGAGCCGGTCGGACGGGTATCGGGCGCTGAAGGTGGAGGTGACTGACCCCGCAGACAAGAACCGGATCAACCTGCGCTATCGGACCGGGTACTATGCCAGTAAGTAGTGCGCGGAGGCTGGGGTGGCGGAGTTTATGTTTGCAGGGGCGGCGGAGGAGATTGCGCGGGAGGCCGGTGCGCTGCTGCGCGGGTTCTATGAGCGCGGCGTAGCAATGGAGTACAAGGGCGACGTCGACCTGGTGACGGAGGCCGACCGGGCGAGCGAGGCGTTGATCAAGCGGCGGTTGGCGGCTGCGTTTCCGGAGCATGGGATTTACGGCGAAGAGGGCACGCGGGAGCGGCTGGGCGGCGAGTACCGGTGGTATGTCGATCCGCTCGATGGGACGACGAACTTCGCGCATGGGTTTCCGGTGTTCTGCGTGGTGCTGGGGCTGGAGCGGCGCGCGGCGGGGCTGGCCGAAGATGCGGACGGCGAGATGGTGGCGGGGGTGATCTACGATCCGCTGCGGAATGAATCGTTTGTGGCGGAGCGGGGGCGCGGCGCTTGGCTGAATGGGCGGCCGGTGGCGGTGTCGAAGACGGGGAAGCTCGCGGAGGCGCTGACGGCGACGGGATTTCCTTCGCACAAGCGGCATCGTTCGCCGAATGTGCACTTGTACCAGGAGGTGACGCTGCGGTCGCATGGGGTCAGGCGGGCGGGGTCCGCGGCACTCGATCTGGCATATGTGGCGTGCGGGCGGCTCGATGGCTACTGGGAGTTCAACCTGAATCCGTGGGATACGAGCGCGGGGTACCTGCTGGTCGAGGAGGCCGGGGGAACGGTGACGCACTTCGATGGAGGGAAGTTTACGCTGGACTCGCGCGAGGTGATGGCGACCAACGGCAAGATCTTCGGGGAGATGCAGGAACTGTTTGCGAATCTGTTTGCGGGGCGGGATGTAAGCGCGATTCCGAGTCCGGCGGAGTTTCGGGCGCGGCGCGAGGCGGAGGGGCGTTGATCGGTGCGCGAGCGGAAGCGGTCTTCGGCGCGGGTGCTGCTCTGCTCGGAGCGCGGTGAGGTGCTACTGATTCGCTTTGAGGTGCTGCGGGGTGGGGAGCCGTGGGTGTTCTGGGCGGCGCCGGGCGGCGAGGTGGAGGCGGGTGAGTCGCCAGCGGAGGCGGCGGTGCGGGAGGTGCGCGAGGAGCTTGGGGTGAAGATCGCGGTGGAGGGACCGGTGCGCGTGGAGCAGAACCGGTTTGAGCATTGGGGCGAGATGATGGACAATACGGACCACTTCTTCACGGCTACCGCGTTGCAAAACGAGCCCCGGTTGGGTGGAGTCACCGAGGCGGAGCGCAGCATTATGAAGGAGGCGCGCTGGTGGACGGATAAGGAACTGCAGGCGAGTTCGGAGACAATCTTTCCGGTGTGGTTGGCAGAGTGGATGCGTTAGCGACGAAGTGCAGCTGACGCGAACGCGATAGAAGCGTCCTCTGTACTCCCCGGGCCTGACGATAGCTGCTGATAGAATCAGCGTCAAAGGTCAGGACGGATCGGCGCAAGCGATTGCGACCAAGATTGCAAGTAAGGGAGAGCGGAAAGATGGCGTATGTGATTGCGGAACCGTGCATCGGGACGAAGGATTCGGCGTGCGTGGATGCGTGCCCGGTGGACTGCATCCACCCCAAGAAGGATGAGAAGGGCTATGCCGACAACGAACAGCTGTTTATCGATCCGGTCGAGTGCATCGACTGCGGCGCATGCGTGCCGGTGTGCCCGGTGTCGGCAATCTACGCCGGAGATGATCTGCCGGATAAGTGGGCGTCGTTTCAGGAGAAGAACGCCACGCACTTCGGGCGGTAAGTTCAGGTTCGGTGCAACGCGCGGCCTTTCGGGCTGCGCGTTTTGCTTTTACGCCAGGAGTGATTCGTGAAGGAAGGCCGGGTAGTTCCGCGGGTGGGCGAGGCGATTGTGCTGCGGACCTGGCCCTTTCAGGAGGCGGATCTGCTGGTAAGCCTGTTTACGCGCGAACATGGCCGGGTGAAGGGTGTGGCGCGCCATGCAATGCGGTCGCGGCGGCGGTTTGGCGGGGCGCTTGAGCCGATGACGCATGTGCGGGCGAGCTGGGCGGAGCGTCCGCGGCAGGAGCTGGTGCGGCTGGATGCGTTTGAGATTTTGAGCTCGCCGCTCACGGGAGGGATCGACTATGCGCGGGTCGCGGCGCTTGAGCTGATTGCGGAGGTGCTCGACGAGCTGCCGGAGGGCGCGGTGGAAGATGCGGTCTTTCGGCTGACGCTGGCCGTGCTGGCGGAGCTGCAGCTGGGCCGTATCTGGATGCCGGTGACCTACTTTTGCCTGTGGATGAATCGGCTGATGGGCTGGATGCCGGAGCTGGGGCGCTGCCTGATCTGCGGCGCGGGGCTAGCCGGCGGGCCGGTTTGGTACTCGGCCACGACCGATGGGGTGACCTGCGCGGAGGACCGGCGTCCGGGGGCGATCGCCTTGAGCGCAGGCAGCGTGGCGGAGGCGATGCGCATGTTCCGCGGCACGGTGGCCGGGCTGGCCGAGGAACAATGGCCGAAGTCTCGCGGTGCCGAGCTGCGGCACTTCGCCGTGGAGCTGCTGGAGCGGCATCTGGAGCGCCGGCTGCTGAGCGCGCGGGCCCTGGCGCGCGCCTAAGCTGGCCTTGCGGGGATATAATTCACCCGTTCGGGCCGTATCCGCTGCAGGCCATGGCGGAGCGGCACCTGGAGACGAAGATGAGCGCAAGACCCGAAGGCACGGCAGCCGTGAAGATCACGGCGCAGATCCTGATGAACTCCAAACGCAGCGGGCAGCCGATCTCGGCCGTGACTGCGTACGACTATCCCACCGCAAGGCTCGCCGATGAGGCGGGCATCGAGGTGATTCTGGTCGGCGACTCGCTGGGCATGGTCGTGCTGGGTTTTGAGAGCACGCTGCCGGTAACGATCGACGAGATGCTGCACCACGCGCGGGCCGTGCGGCGCGGAGTCCAGTCGAGCTTCCTGGTCGTCGACATGCCCTACGGCAGCTACCACACCGGGGCCGACGATGCGGTACGGAATGCGCTGCGGCTGATGAAAGAGGGCGGCGCGGCAGCGGTGAAGCTCGAGGGTGGTGCGGATCGAGCGGCGCTGGTGGAGCGGCTGACGCGCGAGGAGATTCCTGTCGTGGGGCATATCGGGCTGACGCCGCAGGCTGTGCATCGCATGGGCGGGTACCGGGTGCAGGGCAGGTCGGCGGCGGCGATCGATCAGCTGATGGCGGATGCGGCGGCGCTCGAAGGTGCGGGCGCGGTGGCGTTGGTGCTTGAGGGAGTTCCGCGGGAGGTGGCGGCGCGGCTGACGGCGGCGGCGGGAATTCCCACGATCGGGATCGGTGCGGGCCCGGATTGCGACGGCCAAATCCTGGTGCTCCACGACATGTTCCAGCTTGGGTTTGGAACGCCGGCGAAGTTTGTGCGGGCGTTTGGCGACGCGGGTGCGCTGCTGCGGCAGGGCTTCGCGGAGTATCGGGCGGAGGTAGCGGCGCGGAGCTTCCCGGCCGCAAGCGAAAGCTATCACCTGGCCCCGGAAGTTCGGGCAGAGCTTGAAGCCGAGCCGGCCGGACGAACCAAGTAGCGATGCAGATTCTACGGACGATCCGGGAGATGCGGGAAGCTCGGCGAGAGGCGGCTGCGGCTCAAGGCCTGCTGGGACTGGTGCCGACCATGGGTGCGCTGCACGTCGGCCATCTCTCGCTCGTGCGGGCGGCGAAGGCGGAGTGCGCCGTGGTGGCGGCCTCCATCTTTGTCAATCCGGCGCAGTTTGGACCGAACGAGGATTTCTCGCGCTATCCGCGGACGTTCGACGATGACACCGCGCAGTTGGAGGCGGAGGGCGTAGACCTTCTGTTTGCGCCGGCCGCGGAAGAAATGTACCCGCGGGGGCCGCGGACGTTGATTGAGGTTGACGGGATCGGGGATCGCCTGGACGGCGTTTCGCGGCCGGGGCACTTTCGCGGCGTGGCGACGGTGGTGGCGAAGCTGTTCCACATCGTTGCGCCGGACCGCGCGTACTTCGGGCAGAAGGATGCGGCGCAGGTAGCGGTGCTGCGGGCGATGATCGAGGACCTCAACTTCCCGTTGAAGCTGGTAGTTTGTCCGACGGTGCGCGATGCGGATGGGCTGGCGCTAAGCTCGCGCAATCGGTACTTGAGCGCGGAGGAGCGGGAGCAGGCGCTGGCCATCCCGCGGGCACTGCTGCAGATTCCGGCGGAACTCTCTCTCCTGCAGCTGCGAGGCTGGCTGCGCGACAAGTTGGAGGATGCGCCGGGGTTGCGGCTCGAGTACGCGGAGGTGGTCGACCCCCGAACACTGGAGTCAGTAACGGACCTGCATAGTGGCGCGCTGGTGGCGGTGGCGGCGCACGTGGGCCGGACGCGGCTGATCGACAACGTGGTCTTGGAGGGCAAGCGATGAGAGTGCTGCTGGGAGTAACAGGTGGGATCGCGGCGTACAAGGCGGCGGAGTTGACGCGGCTGCTGCAGGCGGCGGAGGTCGAAGTGCAGGTGGCCATGACGGCCGCGGCGGAGGAGTTCGTGCGTCCACTGACGTTTGCCGCGTTGACCGGGCGGCAGGTGCTGGGGTCGCTTTGGCAGCCGCAGGCTACCTCTGGACCGCGGGCTACCTCGGGACTGCAGGTTACCTCGGGGCCGCAGGCGCAGGGCGAAGGCGAGTTTGCGATCGAGCATATCGCGGTGGCGCAGGCGATCGACGCGCTGGTGATCGCGCCGGCGACGGCCAATAGCCTGGCCAAGCTGGCACACGGGCTGGCCGACGACCTGATCTCGACCGTGTACCTGGCCACCGAGGCTCCGGTGATCGTGGCTCCGGCGATGAATGTGAACATGTGGAATCATCCGGCGACGCAGGCGAACCTGCGTGTGCTCGAAGGCCGGGGCGTGGAGATTGTGCCGCCCGGAGCCGGATACCTGGCCTGCGGGATGACCGGCAGCGGGAGGCTGGCGGAGGTGGAAGCGATTGCGGCAGCGGTCCTGGCGCGGCTGGCCAGCCGACAGGATCTGTCCGGAGAGCATGTGCTGGTGACGGCTGGCGGTACGCGCGAGGCGATCGATCCGGTGCGATTTCTGGGCAATCGCTCCAGCGGCAAGATGGGTCACGCGCTGGCGGAGTCAGCGGCGGCTCGGGGGGCGCGGGTGACGCTGGTGACGGCGTCAAGTTTGGACGGGCCGCCGGGGCAGGAGACAGTCCGGGTAAACACCGCGGCGGAGATGCGGGCGGCAGTGCTCGAGCGGTTGGATGTGGCTACGGTGGTGATTGGCGCGGCGGCGGTGGCGGACTTCCGTGTGCGCGAAACTTCGCCCGAGAAGCTGAGGCGTGTCGGCCGGATGACGCTCGAACTCGAGGCGACCGAGGACATCCTCGCGGAGGCAGCCCAGCGCCGGAGGCCTGGAACGCTGGTGATTGCGTTTGCGGCGGAGACGGCCGATTTAGTCGCGAATGCGCGTGCGAAGCTGTTGCGCAAGGGCGTCGACGCGATTGTCGTAAATGACGTTTCGGCGGCGGGGCTGGGCTTTGACTCGGAGCGCAACGCGGGGATGTGGCTGACGCGAGAGACGGCGGAAGAGCTGGGGGAGAGCTCCAAGCGAGAGATGGCGGAGCGCATTCTCGACCGTGTGCGGTGCCTCCGGGCACCAAGGGCCGTAGGTGCCGCCCACGCACAGGATTTTGAAGGTCAGCGTTGCCTTTAAGACCTCACCTCGTTAGTTAGGAATGAGAGCGAATGACACGCTGATGCAGCTCACTTAGAAGTCGTCCTTCTGAGGAGCCAGAATGTCCGTAACTGACCTATTGCTACCTCCACTACATCCGATAATTTTGCGACTAACCAAGCGCATAGGCAAACCTCAGGATTGATCTAAACCGAAAACTGCACGGCGTGGTGGGCCAGTATCGGCTACACGCTGTTGCATTCTCGACTTGAAAGAAACATGGAAAAAAGAGGGACAAAAAAACCAACAGGCAGTAAGCTTTCTGCACACGCGAAATCTTACCAATCTGCTCGGGAGAAACCTCCATGGCACTTACCATCTCTGGCCTGTCCAAGACCTACCCCAACGGCGTCCAGGCGCTCAAGAATCTTTCGCTCACCATTGGCAACCACATGTTTGGCCTGCTCGGTCCAAACGGCGCCGGTAAGAGCTCGCTCATGCGCACCATCGCTACCCTGCAGGATCCTGACTCTGGCACCATCATGCTCGACGACCTGAACGTGCTTACCCAGAAAAATGAAATCCGCAAAATTCTTGGTTATTTGCCGCAGGAGTTTGGCGTGTATCCGCGCATGTCCGCCATGGACATGCTGCAGCATCTTGCCATCCTTAAAGGCATTACCCACGCCGGCGAGCGCAAGCAGATGGTCGAAGCTCTGCTCAATCAGACCAATCTTTGGGACGCTCGCAAGAAAGCTCTCTCCACCTATTCCGGCGGTATGAAGCAGCGCTTCGGCATCGCGCAGGCGTTACTTGCCAACCCCCGCCTCATTATTGTGGATGAGCCGACCGCAGGCCTAGACCCTGCCGAGCGTAATCGTTTTCTGAATCTGCTCTCCTCGATCGGACGCGAGGTCACCGTGATTTTGTCTACGCACATCGTCGACGACGTTCGCGAACTCTGCCCACGGATGGCCATCATCGCCGGCGGCCAGCTTCTGCTCGAAGGCGCGCCGAATGAAACGCTCGCCGCTCTCGACGGTCAAATCTGGTCGCGTGTTGTCGGAACAGACGACGAACTCCGCGCACTTGAGTCCGAGCTGACGATCATCAGCACGCACCTTGTCGGCGGCCAGCATGAGATCCGCGTCTTTGCTCCCGCGCAGCCTGGGCAAGGCTTCCACTCCGTTGCTTCCGAGCTTGAGGATGTCTATTTCCTGAATCTCGCTCGTCACCAGAACAATTAGGCTGGTCTGCACTTAGGAGGAAAGTATCATGCCCATGTTCTGGGAGTTTTTCACCTTCGAACTAAAGTTCCGGCTCAAAAGCATCTCCACTTACGTCTACTTTGGGCTTTGGTTTCTGTTCTCGTTTCTTTGCGTCGCCTCACAAAACTTCGGTCCCGTCGGCTTCGGCGGAGGCAAGGTCCTGCTGAACAGCGGCTACGCCAACTCCTACAATGACACCGGAGCCTCGCTTTTCGGAACCATCATCATCGCTGCCATCTTTGGCACCTCCATTCTTCGCGACTTTCAACGCGATACATATCAGATCTTATTCACCACGCCCGTCTCAAAGTTCGCCTATCTCGGTGGTCGCTGGGCCGGTTCCTTCGTCACCACCGTCTTTTGCTTTTCCAGCATGATGTTTGGTGCGTGGCTAGGCACCCACGCGCCGTGGGCGGACCAGGCTCGCATCGGCCCGAATCACCTCTGGAATTACCTGCAGCCTTTCTTTTCCATCCTCGTCATCCAGATCTTCTTTCTCGGCTCGCTGTATTTCACCGTTGCCGCGCTCACCCGCAAGATCTTCATTGTCTATCTGCAGGGCGTCGCCGTCTTTATGTTCTACCTGGCTGCGCAGACCATCTTCGATAAGACCCGCTCACTCGAACACTTCTGGTCTGGCATCGTCGATCCTGTTGGCAGCCACCTCTTCGAATTAATTACTAAGTACTGGACCGTTCAGCAGAAAGATACACTTCTGCTTCCGTGGAACTTCACAGGAGATTCCCCCGGCGTCTTCCTCTTCAACCGAGTTCTCTGGTCGAGCGTCGGCCTGCTCTCCCTGCTCATCGTTTGGCGTCTCTTTCCCATGTCGGTGGAGGCCCTGACCGCCGTGTCTCAGGGGCGCAAGGCGGACCGTCTGCGGCAGCAGGATTCTGCAGAGGCCCGCCCACGCCGCTCTCTTGTTGCCGCCGCACTCCCGCAGGTTCATCGCGTCTTTGGCATGTCCACCAGCCTTGCTCAGTACCGCGCCTTGACCAGCCTGCGCATCCGCACCATTACCCGCGAGATTCCTTTCTGGGCCATCGTCGTCCTGCTCATCGGCTTCTCCGCCCTGAACGGAAGCTACGCCGGCCAGGTCGGCGGTGAAAACGTCTGGCCCGTCACCTACCTCATGGTCGGCACGGTCGAGGGCAACGCCTTCCTGTTCCTCGTTATCGTTGGCACGCTTTACGCGGCCGAGTTGATCTGGCGGGAACGCGACAACAAGTTCGACGGCATCCACGACGCCCTGCCCATGCACGAAACGGTCGACTGGCTTTCAAAGTTCACCGCCATCGCCTTTATCGACGTCGTACTTCTGCTCGTCACCATGGTTATCGGCATCCTCATGCAGACCGTTGCCGGCTTTCACCACTACGAGCTCTTCCAATATTTCCAGGAGCTCTTTCTTATTACTCTGCCGCAGGTCCTCGGCCTGGCCGTTCTCGCCATGTTCGTGCAGACATTGGTGCCCAACAAATTCATCGGCCACGGCATCGTGATTGGCCTGTTCATCCTGAATCCTATCCTCTTCAACTGGGGCTTTGAGAACACGCTCTACCTGCCCGGCAACGTCTCTTCCTACACCTACTCGGACATGAACGGCTACGGACACTTCGTCGCTGCACTCTTCTGGTCGATCGTTTACTGGTCCTCCATCTTCGCCGTGCTCGGCGTCATCTCGATCGCCTTTGCACGCCGTGGAGCGGAGTCCTCGCTGCGCGCCCGCAGTCATCTCGCTCGGCTCCGAGCGCCTCGTCTCATCCCGGCCGCGGCTATCTTTGCGTTGATGGCTATCGGCTCCGGCGTCTGGTATTTCTTGAACGCGCACATTCGCAACGAGTACCTGACCGCTGCCGACCGGCGCAAAATCAGCGCTGATTACGAGCGCAACTTCAAGCAGTACCAATACCTCCTTCAGCCCAAAGTCACCGCCGTAGATTGCCGCATCGACATCGATCCCGATCACCGGTCTTTTACCGGAGAGGGCACTTACACACTCCAGAACAAGACCGCGCAGCCTATCCCTGACATCCACATCACCGATACCGAGCAGTCGGTGACCGATGTCTCCTTCAATCGCGGCTTCCATCTTGTCAGTCGAGCCCCGCGCGATCTCTACAGCATCTACCATCTCGATCAGCCGCTCGCCCCGGGCGAAACCCTGACGATGACCTTTCACGTGGGGCACCTGTCCCGCGGTTTTCGCGATGGCAACGAGAAAGCCGAGCTCGCCTACAACGGCACCTTCTTCGACGCAGGCTACTTCCCGCATCTCGGCTATAACGTGAATCACGAGATCGACGATCCTCGTCGTCGCCGCGAACTAAAACTCCCCGTCTTACAGGAGATGTCTGCTCGCGGGGACGTTCGCGAATCGCGCGTGAATCTCTTCGTCTCCGATTCCGACTGGATCACTTACCACACCGTCGTCAGCACCAGCCCGGACCAGATCGCGATCTCGCCCGGCTATCTGCAGAAGGAGTGGCAGGCCAACGGCCGGCGATACTTCGAATACAGCATGGGGTCGACGCACATTGCCGACTTCTTCAACTTCGTCTCCGCTCGCTATAAAGTACGGAAGGAGCAATACACCGGCATCGGCGGTCCGGTCTCCGTTGAGGTCTACTACGACCCTGCCCACACGTACGACATCGACGACATGGTTGCGAGTTCCCGCGCCGGCCTTGACTACAATCAAGCCCACTTTAGTCCCTACCAGTTCGCGCAATACCGCATCATGGAGTTTCCCCGCTACCGCGGCTTTGCCCAGTCGTTTCCCAATACTGTGCCATTTTCCGAGTCCATTGGCTTCATCGGCCGCATGGAAAAGAAGGACGATGTCGACCTGACTTACTTCGTCACCGCGCATGAGCTCGGCCATCAGTGGTGGGGCCATCAGCTCATCGGCGGACGTGTGCAGGGCTCGAACATGATGTCGGAGACCCTGGCCCAGTACTCCGCCTATATGGTCATGCAGCACAAGTATGGCAAGGACTATATGCATAAGGTCCTCGTCCACTTTCTCGATCGCTACCTGCGCGGGCGCTCCGCGGAGCTGCGTCGTGAGCCTCCTCTTGCACTGGTACAACGTGAGCCCTACGTCTGGTATGAGAAGGGAGGCCAGATCATGTACACGCTCGCCGATTACGTCGGCGAAGACAAGATCGATCTCGCCCTGCATAACTTCCTCATGCAGTACCGCTATGCGAATGCCAACAACCAGGTCGACGCAGTGGACTCTACCCACGGCACGGCGGCCGAAGACAATGTTTATCCCGACACCCGCATGCTCATCGAAGCTCTGCGCGCGCAGACTCCGCCGGAACTGCAGTACCTGATTGACGACGGTTTCAACCGCGTTGTTCTTTACGACAACAAGGCGCTTACGGCAACATCGGAAAAGCAATCAGACGGCAGATACAAGGTGACACTCGAAACCCACGCAGGCAAGGTCCAGGTCGACGACAAAGGCGTCGAATCTCCCATGCTGCTTGCTGACTATATCGACATCGGCGTCTTTACCGGCAAGAAGGACGAAGAAAAGCCGATCTACATGAGCCGCGAGAAGATCACTGGCGATCACCGAGTCTTCACCATCCTGGTTGACCAGAAGCCTACCCGCGCCGGCATCGACCCGTATAACAAGCTCGTCGACCGCATTGCCGACGACAACATGATCGACATCAGCACCCGTTGACTTCGAAAGAACGTTTCAGCGTCGGAAGAACTCGCCCAGCCTCGGCGGTGATCCGCTGAGGCTGGGCGAGTGTGGAGTGAAGGTGCGCCTGCAGGTCGTGTCGCAGAACAAAGACGACAGCAGGATTCTCCTTGCGTCGCTCTAAGCGGTGCCGCGCAGGCGGCGGCGAAGGGCTGCGAAGCCGGCCAAGCCGAAGCCGGTAAGGGTCAGCACAAGTGAGTCCGGCTCCGGGGTCACGGTAGGAGCTGCTTCCGTAACGACGAACTGGCTTCCGGGGTCGCCGAGCGGAGCTCCGATATAGACAAACGAGGTGAGGTCCGGATCGCCCGCGCCGACGCCGGTGGCCGTGCCAGGATAGGTGGCGAGGAGCTGAGCTGGAGTATTGGTGCTGGTGAAGTCAAAGCCGGTGAGCGACTGTCCGGGGGCGAGCAGGCTGGACGTTGTCGTCCATTGAAGGGCGTGGCCGGCGTTGGTCGAGACCTCGGTCCAACCGGCGGGAGAGCTGACGCTGCTGGGAACTGTGGGAAGGAAACCGGCTCCGGGAATCCATGCAAACCAGAAGGTACCGATGGTGGTGGTGCCGGTGTTGGTCAGGTTGAGCGTGTAGTTGTAAGCGCCGGAGGAAGTTGGCGTATCGGTGAGCGTGGCCGTGGCGGAGATGCCGGCGGCAAACAGGGCAGAGCTGGACAGAGCGAGAAAGCCGGAGAGGACGAGCGCCTTGCGAAGCGGGTGGACCATGGGATGGGGTCTCCTTTAGCCAGAAGGTAGCACTTGCCTCCGGGCGAATTGTCAGGGAGTTGTCAAACCTTTGTCGCTGCTCCCGAGAAGGGAGACTCTGTGGGCGCGAGACGACTTTTAGAGCAAGCATGAGCTGAACGCGCGGGGCGTGCCTTTACAGGCTGACGTCACGAAGGCTGAATGCGGGCCAGGATGCCGTTCCAGAGCTGGAGGCGCGCCTCGATGGCCTGCGCTGCAGCGTCGCCGGCCTCGGCCCAAAGCTGGTCGTTGGTGCCGCAGAGGTCTTCGATCATGCGCAAGGAGAGCGGGCCGTGGTCTTCGCCGTCGACCTCGATGTGGCGCTCGAGATACCAGACGAATTTGGTAAGGTTGTTATCGCGCTGGTCGAGCTCCCGCACGAGCGCGCGGAAGATGGTGGGGATGGCGTCTTCGCGGCCAAAGGTGAAGGCGGCGGCAAGCGCGGGAAGCGAGGCGGAGCGGATGAGGGTGAATGTAGTCTCGACGAAGCAGCAGGCCTCGTCCGGCGCGCCGGCGGGGGTGCGGAAGGCATGCACGGAGGTGGCGGGGGTAATCGAGGCCAGCAGCGCGGAGATCGATGCGGTGTCGGCGCCGAACTCCCGCATGCCCTCCAGGTAGAGCTCGAAATGCGAGATGGGCCGGCCGGCGTACAGATCGGATTCCTCGCCGAAGACGATCTCGTTGATGAACCGGCGAGATTCCGGGAAGGAGGTCGGCGTCCAGGGGACGGAGGTGCAGGTGAGCCGCGACTGGAGAGCTTTGAGCAGGGACATGAAGTCCCAGACGGCAAAGACATGCGACTGCATAAAGAGGCGGAGATGCCCTGGCGTGCGGATGGAGGCGTAGAGCGGATGCGCGGCGAGGCGGGCCTGCAGCGGGGCCAGGCGGGCGTGAAGTTGCTCGAGCGAGCCGGGCTGAAGGACGGAGGTGGAGGCAGGTGTGCTCACAGTGAAGATTATCGCTGAGCGGGGGCCGGGCTGGCGTGTCGAGTAGAATCGTGGGATTGCCAGGATGTACAGGAGAGACGAGCCGCGCGATGGGTGTTGGTGAGAAGAAAAAGGCGCTTACCTTTCAGGAGCTGCTGTTTACGCTGCAGCGCTTCTGGGCCGAGCGGGGATGCGTGCTGCAGCAGCCTTACGACGTCGAGGTAGGCGCAGGAACCATGTCCCCGGACACGTTTTTACGGGTGCTGGGGCCGAAGCCGGTGCGCATCGCCTATGCGCAGCCGAGCCGCCGGCCGGCGGACGGGCGCTACGGCGAAAACCCGAACCGGCTGTTTCGGCATACGCAGATGCAGGTGATCCTCAAGCCGCCGCCGGTGAATGTGCAGGAGCTCTATCTCGAAAGCCTGGAGGCGATCGGCATCGACCTGCGCGAGCACGACCTGAAGTTTGAAGAGGATAACTGGGAGTGGCCGGTCGGCGGCGCCTGGGGCGTAGGCTGGCAGGTCATGCTCGACGGCCTCGAGATCACGCAGTTCACCTACTTCCAGCAATGCGGCGGCATGGACCTCGACCCAATCTCCGGCGAGATCACGTACGGCCTCGAGCGCATCGCAGGGTTTCTCCAGGATGTGGACTCGATCTACGACATCGTCTGGGCGGTCGAGCCGGACACCGGCAAGCAGACTACCTATGGCGAAATGCGGCTGGCCGAGGAAGAACAGTTCTCAGCCTACGGGTTCGATTATGCCGAGGTGGAGTCGTTGTGGGAGCATCTGCGGCTGTACGAGGCGGAGTGTCTGCGGCTGTTAGAGCGGGCTCGGGGATATGAAGGTATGGCCGCTCTCGAGCTGAAGCGGTTTCCCGTGCTGGGTGCGTATGAGCTCGCGTTGAAATGCTCGCAGATGTTCAATCTGCTGGACGCGCGCGGAGCGATCTCGGTGACCGAGCGAGTGGGTGTGATGGCGAGGATCCGGACGCTGGTGGTGGGTGTGGCGAAGGCGTATGCGGGGCAGGAAGCGGCGCTGGCGGCACGGTAGACAAGACGAGCATAGAGGAAAGCTGGCGGATGGATTTTTTGTTGGAAATCGGGTTGGAAGAGGTGCCGGCGCGCATGATCGCGGGCGCCGAGGCGGAGTTGCGTAAGCGGGTGGTGAGCTTGCTGGAGCGGGAGCGGCTGGCCTCCGGAGAGGTGGCAGCGCGAAGCTACGCAACGCCTCGGCGGCTGGCCGTGCTGGTGCCGGAGGTGCTCGCGCGGCAGCAGGATGTGGCCGAGGAAGTGATGGGACCGGCGGTGAAGATCGCGTACAAGGATGGGCAGCCGGCCCCAGCGGCGATCGCCTTTGCGAAGAAGTCGGGCGTGGCGGTGGAGGCGCTGAAAATCGTCGGTACGCCAAAGGGCGAGTATGTGGCGGCCAGGGCGGTAAAGCCGGGGCGCGGGGCAGCAGACGTGCTTGCCGCGGAGTTGCCGAAGGAACTCGCCGGCCTCTACTGGGCCAAAAATATGTACTGGCGCCCAGGCAAGCCGGAGCGGTTTGTGCGGCCGGTGCGCTGGCTGCTGGCGCTGCTCGGCGGTGAGGTGGTGCCGGTTGAGTTCGGTGGATACTCCGCTGGACGCGTGACCTACGGGCATCGTGTGCTGTCCGGCCCGGCGCCGCTTCCGATCGACACCCCGGAACAGTACACAGACGCGCTGTCCCACGCGCATATCATGGCCGATGTCGAGCTGCGCCGGCATACGATTCGCAAGGCGCTCGACCGCGTCTGCCGAACGGCGGAAGGCACGCGGTGGCGCGAGGATCACGCGCTGGTCGACAAGATGACGCACCTGACGGAGTGGCCGAGTGTGATCCTGGGCGGCTTCGACAAGGAGTACCTGGCGCTGCCCGAAGAGGTCCTCGTCACCGTCATGCGCGACCACCAGAACTACTTCGCGGTGGAGACCAGGGATGGCAAGCTCGCGCCGTACTTCCTTGCGGTGTTGAACACGGAGGCGGACGAGCGAGGCCAGGCCGTCATCCGGCACGGCAATGAGCGGGTGCTGCGGGCGCGATTCAACGATGCGCGGTTCTTCTGGGAGTTCGACCAGCGAGCGACCCTTGAGGAACGCCTCCCGCTGCTCGAAAAAATAACCTTCCAGAAAGACCTGAGCAGCTACACGGCCAAGACCGAGCGGGTGCGGCGGGTGGCGGCACTTCTGGGCGGACTGGCCCAGGAGCGTGGAGCCACCCTCGACCTAGCGGCGCTCGACACCGCGGCCCGTCTCGCCAAGGCTGACCTTACGACCGAGCTGGTGAAGGAGTTTACCGAGCTTCAGGGCGCAATTGGCGGGCTGTACGCGCGGGAGCAGGGCATTGGCGAGGCCGCCGCCGCAGCGATCTATGACCAGTACCGACCCGCCTCGATGGAGGACCGCATCCCGCGCACAGCGGAGGGCCAGGTGCTGGCGCTTGCCGACAAAGCCGATACCATCGCAGGCATGTTTGGGCTTGGCCTTGAGCCGACCGGATCAAAGGACCCCTTTGCGCTGCGGCGCGCGGCCAACGGCATCGTCAAGATTCTCGCTGAGGGGATGCTGCCGCTTTCGCTGGGTGAGGTCGCGCAGGCCGGGGTTGGCTCCGCGGACGAAACGCTTATCCGCAAAGTAGAAACGTTTCTGGCCGAGCGGCTGGAGTTCTACCTGCGCGAGGCTAAAGGACAGGCCTATGACGTGGTCGCCGCCGTGCTGGCCGTCGGCGCGGATAACGTGCGCGATGCCGTCGCGCGCGCGGAGGCGGTCTCGGCGGTGCGGGCCGGCGAGGACTTCGCGGCGGTCTCGGCAGCGTTCAAGCGTATGAAAAACATCCTGGCGCAGGCGAGCGAGAAGCAGATCGCCACGGCGCATGCGCTCGACGTGGCGATGCTGAAGGATGGCGCGGAGCTAGCGCTGGCCGAGAAGGCCGCGGACCTGAAGCCGAAGGTTGCCGAGCTGCGCGCGAAGCAGGACTACCGCGGCGCGCTTGAGGCGATCGCCACGCTGCGGCCGCAGGTGGATGCGTTCTTCGATGCGGTGATGGTGATGGACCCGGACGAGGCGGTGCGTGCGAACCGGCTTGCGCTGCTGGCGAGGACGCTGGGGGATTTTGGCGGCATCGCGGATTTCGCGGAGATCGTGGTGGCAGGATAGGCCGCGTCCTGCCGGCTCCCGACTTAAAGGAGAGGCATCGTTCGCCGCTTCGGCACATCTTTAAACATGTAGATCCTGGAGGGTCGTGTGAGCAAGCTGCTTGAGCCATTGCAGGTGGGGGCGTTGAAGCTTTCGAATCGTGTCATCATGGCGCCGTTGACCCGGCTGCGGGGGACGGTCAATCATCTGCCGACTCCGCTGATGGTGGACTACTACCGGCAGCGCGCGACCGCCGGACTGATTATCTCGGAGGGAACGCCGGTCTCGCCGATGGGCGTGGGGTATGCGCAGGTTCCGGGCATCTGGAGCGCGGAACAGACGGAGCTCTGGAAGCCGGTGACCGCGGCGGTCCATGAGGCCGGCGGACGGATCTTTGCGCAGATCTGGCACGTGGGCCGGGTCAGCGATTCGACTTTCCTGGCTGGCAAGCAGCCGGTTGCGCCCAGCGCGGTTCCGCCTCCGGGCACGGTGACGCTGATCCGGCCGAAGAAGGAGTTTGAGGTGCCGCGCGCGCTGGCCGTCTACGAGATCCGGCACGTCATCGACGAGTTCTACCAGGGAGCGAAAAACGCGCAGGCAGCGGGCTTCGACGGGGTGGAGATCCACGGGGCCAATGGTTACCTGCTGGACCAGTTTTTGCATTCGGCGTCGAACCTGCGCGAGGACGCGTACGGCGGGCCGGTCGAGAATCGCGCGCGGCTGCACATCGAGGTAGCGGAAGCCTCGAGTGCGGTGTTCGGTGCCGATCGCGTGGGCATGCACCTGGCTCCGCGCGGCGATGTGATGGGCATGGGCGACCAAAATCCGCGCGAGACCTTCCTCTACCTGGCGGAGCAGCTGGGCAAGCGCAAGCTGGCGTTCCTGATGGCGCGGGAGTACTTCGGCGACGACCGGCTGGGGCCGGAGCTGAAGAAAGCCTTTGGCGGCGTATACATCGCGAACGAGAAGTACACGCAAGCACAGGCGGAGCAGGTGATCGAGGCTGGCGAGGCAGACGCGGTAGGGTTTGGCAAGCTGTTCATTGCGAACCCGGACCTGGTGGAGCGGTTTGCAACAGGCGCGCCGCTGAGCGAGCCTGATCCGGAGACGTTCTACACGCATGGTCCGGAAGGGTATGTCGATTACCCGGCGCTGGCGGCCAGGGAAGAGCTGGTGGGAACCAGAGCTTAGCTTGGAGTGCGTTATGAAACGGGGTTGTTCCAGGAGCGACGACGGAGCTTCTGGCCACGCCAGAGTCACGACAAACGAGCGGTGGGGCCAGAGCCCTACCGCTTTGTTTTGCTCGTGTCCCGCTGGAACTCGCGGTAAGCCTCCGATTTGCCGATGCCGCGATCGCGAGCTACCTGCTTGAGGGCTTCCTTTTCGGAGAGCTGCTGTGTCGCAATGAGCTGCCGGACGGCCTCGGCGACACCGACCGCAGGCTGGTGAGCAATCTCTTCCGTCAAGGTGAAGAGCAAAACCATCTCGCCACGAAGCTGGCCGCTAACTTGATGGCGGGCGGTCAGCGCTGCGTGAACTTCGCTGACGGCGCCACGCAGGAACTCCTCGTGCAGCTTGGTCAGCTCGCGGGCGATCACGATCGGCTGGGTAGAGCCGAAGACCGCGGCCAGATCGGTGAGCGCTTCGAGGATGCGATGCGGAGTCTCGTAAAAGATGTGCGTTTGGGGCGTGCGGGAAAGGGTTTCCAAAGCAGACCGGCGCGCTCCGGCCTTGGATGGCAGGAAGCCGTGGAAGGTGAAGCTTTCGGCGGGCAGTCCGCTGGCCACGAGGGCGGAAAGCGCGGCGTTGGCTCCGGGAATGGGAAAGACGGGGATGCCGGCTGCAATGGCGGCCCGGACAAGCTGGGTGCCAGGGTCGGCGATGCCAGGAGTCCCGGCGTCTGAAACGATGGCGATGCGGGCGCCCGCCTGGAGCTCGGCTACCAGTTGCTGCGCGCGCTCGGCTTCGTTGAATAGGTGGTAGCTCACGGTAGGAGTGGCAATCTGGAAGTGATGAAGCAGCTTTTGGGTCTGGCGCGTATCTTCGCAGGCGATCTTGTCGGCGAGTCGAAGGACGCGGAGTGCGCGGAGAGTGATGTCCTCGAGGTTGCCGATGGGGGTGGCAACCAGATAGAGGCCGGGCGCAAGAGGTTTGTCTGCCTGTGGGTCCATACAAGCAGTTTCGCCGATCTACCGAGACAAAGTGGGTGCCTCAGAAATGGTGCAGACCAATTACTGCGGCAGTCAGACCAAAGTCCGGACCTAAGTTGTCTCGAAACAAGACTTTGAGAATGAGTGGAGGGGTGGGGAGTCCCTCATGGGATCCCTCACGAAGGGCTATCATAGACGTATGGCGGATCAGCTGTACTTGAGTCTGTGGTATCCCAATTTCCGGTTCGAACATCTGCCCGCGGCGACGGTGGGCGTGCTGCGGCAGTTTGCGCGCGTAAGCGGGTTGCCCAAGGTGGCGGCCGCGGCGGCGTATCCGGTGAGCTTCTCGGAGCCGCCGGTTTACCAGCGGGTGTATGTGCTCGACAAGCGCGCGGAGGAAAGTAAGGACACGGCCGACGCGAACATCGAGAACGCCGTGGCGGAGGCGATGGAGCTGCTGCATGAGGACACGGCTTACGAGTTTGAGATGAAGTGGCAGCTGTGGGAGTTTGAGGCAGGTGAGGGCGGCCTGGACGGCATCTGGCGGCGCGCGCCGAAGACGGTGAAGGTGCTGGCGTTTGGGCCGGAGTTTGACGACCAGACGTTCGAGCAGAACGGGCTGATCCGCGTGGACTTCGGTCTTGACGCGAGCTGGGTCTTCGACGAAGAAGAGGTGTGGGACGATGAAGACGCGCGGGCGGAGGCGGCCAAACACATCAAGGAGAATGTGGAGATGCTGCTGGCGTTCACCTTGAGCGTGGAGAAACACTGCGGGATCTCGAGCCGGCTGCTTTGGACGGAGAGCGGAGAGCCGCTGGCGGAGAAGCTGGTGGGGCGGCTGCAGAAGCTGAACTAGGGAAGCTCCACCTCAAACAGTAAAGCTGTCTGAGGTGGAGCCGAGCCTGTTAACGTGAGGCGGTTTTGGTGTTGGACTGGCCGGTCCAGGTGACGCGCCAGACCGAGCGGCTGCCGTCATCGGTGACGTAGAGGCTGCCGTCCTTGCCGACCGTAACGCCGACGGGCCGGCCCCAGACCTGGCCTTCCTTGGTAACGAAGCCGGTGAGGAAGTCCTCATAAGTGCCGTCAGCCTTGCCGTTGTGCAGGGGGATGTGGATGACCTCGTATCCGGCGCGGCCGGAGCGATTCCAGCTGCCGTGCTCGGCGGCGAAGATGTCTCCGTCGAAGCTCTTGGGGAAGTCGCCGGCGTTGGGGTAGAAGAGCATCTGGAGCGAGGCCATGTGCGGCTGCACGAGAACGTCCGGGGTGATCACCTTCGCGGCAAGATCGGTGCGCTGGCAGCTGCTGGCCTGGTCGCCGTCGAGCTTCGCGGCCTGCGGGTTAGGCCCGGTGCCGTTGGCGCAGGGCTGGGGCAGGCGCGGATCCTGGTGGCCGCCCATGTAGTACCAGGGCCAGCCATAGAAGCCGCCTTCCTGGATGCTGGTGACGTAGTCCGGCACGAGATGGTTGCCGAGGTTGTCGCGCTCATTGGTCGAGCACCAGAGCTGCTTGGTGATTGGGTTGATAGCCTCGCCGACGCAGTTGCGGATGCCGGAGGCGTAGACCTCGAGGAACTTGCCTTCAGGGGAGAACTCGAGCACGTCGGCGCGGTGGAACTCGTTGGGATGGGTGTCGGCGTCGTCGGCGTTTGAAGCTGAGCCGACCGAGACAAGCATTTTTGAGCCATCGGCGGTGAAGACGATGTCGCGGGTCCAGTGGCCGCCTCCGCGGAGCTGGGCGAAACCCGGAAGCTGGGCGATGATCGTCTCGGGCTTGCCGGTCGCGACCAGGTCACCGACCTTGTACGGGAAGCGGACGAGGGAGTCGGTGTTGCCGACGTAGACCCACTTGGGATTCGGACCGGCAGGGTAGAAGTTGATGCCGAAGGGCAGGTTAAGACCGGTGGCGAAGGTGGATACGGTCTGCGCCTTGCCGTCGGGCCCGATGCCGCGCAGAACGAAGACCTTGTCGCCGTGTGAGTCGGACATGAAGATGTCGCCATTGGGCGCGGTGCGCATGAGGCGCGGCTCACGAAAGGTGGAGGGCGCGGCGGGAACTGAGGGTGCCTGATTGTTGATGGAGGACGACGCCGCAATGGGAGTGAAATCGCCGCCGGCATACAGGGTGACCTTGAAGCCTGGAGGCGCAATGGGCCAGGCGTCGGCGGGACGCGCGACGAGGTGCGGGCCGTTGTTGACGGCTTCTTCCGGCTTGGGCTGAGGCAGGTCGGCTACGGTGATCTTGCGGCGAAGGCCGGGCTGCTGCTGATTCCAGTCGCCGAAGGCAGCCTGGCCAGTGATGGTCTGGCTGGATTGAGTTCCGGTCTGGGCCTGCGAAGCGGCGGGAAGAGCGGCCGCGATCAGAAGTGCGGTGAGGGACGGAGCGGCAAATCTCATGTGCGAAATTCTACCCCTTTCCGCGGACGAAGTTCACCCTCGGGGAGGGCTCGTTTTCATGGGCATGAAACGTGCGTTTCCGGAGCGAGTGTTAGCGGACGGGCGGAGCGGGTTCGGTGCGGGTGAGGGCCTTCAGGCCGTCTGCGGAGAGGATGCCGGTCAACGTGACGCGATCGGTGTGCTGCGCGACGACGACGGAGTTGAGGAAGTCTCGCAGGGCGGAGTCGGCGGCAGTGCGCGGGGTGGGCTGCTGGGCTAACTGTATGGAGCGCGTCAGGCTGAGCAGGCTGTTGAGCGATGCGGCGTTGCGTGCAGCCTCGGCGTCGCTAGAGGCGATTTGGTCGATGCGCAGGGCGAGGTGCGTGGTGTAGCGCAGGCTGGCGACGAAGATGGCGTCGGAGGCGAGCGGAAGCTCGAGACCGAACGCCGAGACGCGGCCGTCCTCCGCGAAGGGGAGGCCGATGCGGCCGATGGCCCAGGCGCTTGAGAAGGCGGGCACGTCGGCGAAGCGGTCCTCAAGCAGCGCCGAGCCGGCAAAGGGGCTGGCCGCGGCGCGCTGGCGGTCGAGGATCGAGTGAATCTGCTCGGGCGTGGGCGCGTTCGAGGTGGCGACGAGGTCGGAGCCGAGAATGGCCACGCGAACGGTGCGGCCTTGCGAGGGCACGGCGAAGATGGTGCGGTTGGCATAGGTCTCCTGCGCGGTGGCGATCGAGGCCAGATAGCGGGCAAGCCGGATGCCGTCGAAGCGGCACTCAAAGACCAGCGAGAAGGCGGCGGGACCGTTGGGGCCGTTGGGGTCAGGAAGGCGATGCAGCGCGAGCGCGAAGGCGTCGACGTCGCGCTCAGGCAGGATGCCGGTGGCGTCGATGAATGGCTGGAAAGACCTAGGCGAGATGGGGTTGCGGTCGAAGTGGGTGGCTGTGCGGAGTGGGTTGAGGTCGACGTAGAGGATGGCGTCGGACTCGGGGAGCAGCCGTGCGACTTTGGGCGGAGCTTTCTGCCAGACGTACACGGCTATGGCAAGCGCGCAGACAAGGGCGAGGACCGCGAGAAGGGTGTAGACGGTACGCTTGCGCATGCAGGCTGAGTGTATCGCAGCGCTTCTATTCGACGGCCGAGTGCCTGCCCCAGTTGAAGCGGCGGCCGAGGATGCCTTTGACGATCAGGTGATCGGTGCCGGCGGTGGGTCCTACGCCGACGCCGATGTTGATCTCCCAGGCTGGGGAGACGTTGAGGTCGGTGACGGCGAAGAGCTGCTGCTGCTGATCGTGCAGGGCGTCGAAGGCTCCGAGACGGCCGTAGTCGGCGTAATACTCAAAGCCGCCGCTGATCTCACGGGTGAAGTCGTAGCTGATCTTAGCTCCGGGGGAGAAGCCGAGACCCAGGTTCACGTCCGGACCATGCCAGGTGCGCTCGAGCGCCGGATTGAGCGCGAAGTACCAGCGGCCGACAGTTTTGTCGATGATCGGGCGAATCTCCCAGGTCCAGGTATCGGGTGAGTAGACGGCGCGCTGGTAGCCGATCTCGGTCGACAAGCTGAGGCCGACGGGGATGTGCCAGCTGTCAGGTGCGCGGACGCGGGGGCGGATGTGGTCGCCGACCCACTGCACGCCGTGGCCATCCTGCCAGCTGGTGAAGACGTAGAAGCCCACCTCGGACCAGCTGTTGATGCCTTGGGTCAACTCCAGCGTTTCGTGCTCCTGATGGTTGGTCGGGATTATGCCGTCGATGAAGTACTTCTGGCCTTCGGGGGTGAAGTTCGAGTGCAGCTCGACCATCAGGTTTTTGGGCGCGACCGTTTCTGAGCCATAGACCTGGATCTCGTAGTTGCCCTGCGCCTGGGCTACGCTGACCGCCAGCTTTAGACCGACCAGGGCGGCCAGAAGGGATGCCGGGTTGACCGAAAATTTACGCATACTTCAAGACCATCATGAAGCCGCGGTCCATGTGGTTCTGCTGGTGGCAGTGAAAAAGGGTGCGGCCAGGATGGTTGGCGGTGAACTCGATCTCTGCCGTGGTCTTGGTCGGGACGAGCACGACGTCTTTGATCAGGCCGCTGATCTCGGGGCTGCCGTCGACCGTGCGGACCTCGAACTGGTGGCGATGCAGGTGCATAGGATGGTCGTCCATGCTGTCGTTCTTGAGCACGAGTCGGTAGCGCTGGCCTTGTTTGAGAACCGGCTCGGCGGTGTGCGGGTAGGACTGCCCGTTGATACGCCAGAGCTCCTCGTTGCCGTGGCCCTGGAACTTGGAGTCGAAGACAAGCTCGATGCGGGTTGCGTCGGCGCTGGCCTGGGCTTCGTACGGCGAGGCGAACTGGTGATAGTTCCAGACGAGCTCTTCGGGCTGATTCCAGACGGGCTTGCCGGTGGCGTTGGCGTACTCGACCACGAGGCCCATACCGGCGGCCTGCACGTGCTTGCGGACTTCACCGAGCACCCAGACGCCGGGTGCGTTCATCTCGACGATGGCGTCGATGCGCTCGGCCGGGGAGAGGCGCAGCATGTCGACGGTCTCGGGCGAGGGGACGGGGTTGCCGTCTAGCGCGATGACCCGGAAGCGGTGGCCGGCGAGGGCGACCCAGTGGACCTCGGTGGGGCTTGAGTTGAGCACATGCAGCAGCACGCGCTGGCCTGGTTTCACGCGCAGCGGCTCGCCGAAGCCGAGCATCTTGCCGTTGATGGTCGAGACGTCATAGACCGGGTTCATGGAGCCGTCGTCGCTGCTCATATCGCGGCCCTGCCAGTCGTGGAGCGCAAGGTAAACTTCCTGGTCGAAGCGGCCAGGATCGCCGCCCACCCGATCGACCATGAGGAATCCGTGCTGGCCGCCGTATTGCGCTTTGCGGAGATTTTTCCCGGCGAAGGTGTGGGTGTGATACCAGCGGAAGCCGGCGGGCTCCGGGGTGAAGCTGTAGCGGGTGGTGGCTCCAGGGGCGATCATGGGCGTGCCCTCTTCCATGGCACCGTCGATCTCCGAGGGAAGAAACAGTCCGTGCCAGTGAACAACTTCGGGGTCAGCGGAGCGGTTACAGATTTCTACAGTAACTGGAAGGCCTTCTCGCATGCGCAGCAGTGGACCGGGAACCTGGCCGTTGTAGGCGACGGTCTGGATCTTGTGTTTGGGAGAAGCTTCAAGCAGGTACGGCGCAATCTCCAGCGTGAAGTCGGGCGGAGCCGTTGCTCGCGCGGGACGCAGGGCCGCTCCCGCGACCGTCATGGCGGAGAGCTTCCCGAAGTCGCGTCGCGTCAGCACCTACTCTGAGATGGCAAAAGTGTAGATTTTGCCTCCGTTGGTGACGTTGCCGGTTCCGGGAGGAAGGATGCCGTACTCGGCGCCCGGCGTGTCGGCGGCGAGGCGGAAGCTCCAGGCGCGGGGGCCGACCTTGGTGAGCTTGATGGGCACGTCATCCCGCTGCGCGCCGCCCGTCGAGTGGATGACGCCGCCGGTGAGCACACGGAACTCGCGGTCCTTGGAGTTGAGGCGAAAGCGGACGAGCTCGTACTCGGACGCGGTGACGCCCTCCGGGGTGTAGATGAGGAACTCGATGGGCCGGGGAAGCAGGAGCGAGGCTTCGCGACCGCTGACGACGCCGTTGCGGTCTTCCTTGATGATGTTGCGGGTGAGCGTGGACTTGACGAAGCCGCCGGATTTAACGTGGACGGCTTCGGACTCCATGGGCTGCCACTGGCCGTTTTTGTCCTTGAAGTAGACGCCGATCTCGTTGACGGGCGAGACTTGAACTTCCGCAGGTGGCGTGCCAGTGATTTGGCGGCGCGCCTTGTTGCTCATCGCGGCAAGGACTGGATCGGAGAGGCCGGCCTGCTTGAGCGAGATGAGGGCGTCTGGCGTGGTGTCGTACCTGCCGGGCTGGGTGGCGATGGTCTGGAGGATGAGGTCGTCGGCGAGCCCGGCCTGGTGCATGCGCAGGACGGTGTCGTTGGACATGAGCGACGGCTCGGCGGAGCGGCGGGCGGGGACGGCGCCCGGAGTCTGCGGGCCCTCGAGGACCGTGGGCGGCTCTGCGACCGGCTGCTGGGCCGCGGCGAACGGGACGGGGAAGGCTAGGAGGGCAAGAGCAGCTAAGCGGAAGATTCGCATGAGTTCCATCCGGTAGTCACGTCATTTTAGACGGTGGGGAGAAGCAAAGACTTCGCCGCGGCGAAGCTGAGGCTTCTTCTTGCGGCAGAACCTATGCTAAAGTCGTGGGTGTGGAAGGCGTTCGCGAGGGGCTTGCCGTCAGAATGAACCGACTGCGACGCTGATTGGGCTGGCGTAGCTCAGCTGGTAGAGCATCTGATTTGTAATCAGAGGGTCGGGGGTTCAAATCCCTTCGTCAGCTCCAACTTACACTCAGCAGCTCGGGCCTGGGCCAAAGCTGTGGGTAAGCGTGCTTTCGCGTGCGACACAGGTTAGCAAAAACGTGCACAGGTGGCCGAGCGGTTAATGGCAGCAGACTGTAAATCTGCCACTCTTCGAGTTACGGAGGTTCGAATCCTCCCCTGTGCACCATTCCTCCCCTCGTGAGGCAGCGACGATGGCGTTGGACCTGAGCCCGGCCGGAACGGGAAGGATGGTGGCTGCCCTGGGTCTCCTGGCAGGGCTCGCCGTAGCCGTGGCGTGGACGATGGATGCTGGCAGGTACCGGACACTGACCTGGGTACTTCTGGGTTTTTTTAGTGTGCGGGTGGTGCTTGGCTGGGCGCGTTCGCGTAAGATGGAAAGGTCATAGAAGTTGCTGGCGTAGCTCAGTGGCAGAGCACTCCCTTGGTAAGGGAGAGGTCGAGAGTTCAATCCTCTCCGCCAGCTCCACGTTTATTGTACAAGGCAGGCGGGAGTAACTCAGTGGTAGAGTCACAGCCTTCCAAGCTGTTGGTCGCGGGTTCGATTCCCGTCTCCCGCTCCAAAATTTAGAGTTTTGCAGGAGTTCTGGATTGAGCATGGACACAAACGGGAACGAGCCGATTGGCAACTTCGAACAGCCGGTCATGCCGATTTTGGATGTGCAATCTTATGGGGTCGTCCGTTCGGCTATTGAGGGCTCGTTTGCTTCGGGCCGGGTGGCAGAGTTTTTGAAGACGCTTGCGGGACAGGGAATGCGGATTCGCGACTTTGAGCGCGTCCTGAGCAAGGGCCTGCTGGGTAAGCCGACTCAGGCTGAGTATGGCAAGCTGGGAAACGCTGATCAGGGGCAGATTCGTGAGCTGTATCTGGCCAGCCTGGAGCGGGTTCCGGCTGAGCTGAGGCAGAGGTTCTTCAAGCTGTATGCGTATTACTGAGTCGGTGTGCTCTTTGAACATCGATCGAGAACCGGATGTGTTGCCGGTAGCGCGAGATTAACAATCAAAGACGGAGAACATTATGGGCAAGGAAAAGTTTGACCGGTCGAAGCCGCACGTAAACATTGGGACGATTGGGCACATCGATCATGGCAAGACGACGTTGACGGCGGCGATCACGAAGGTGTTGTCGAAGCACAACCCTTCGAATAAGTTTCGTTCCTTTGACACGATCGATAATGCTCCGGAAGAGCGTGAGCGCGGTATCACGATTGCCACTTCGCACGTCGAGTACGAGACGCCGAACCGGCACTACGCGCACGTCGATTGCCCGGGCCACGCGGACTACATCAAGAACATGATCACGGGTGCGGCACAGATGGATGGCGCGATCCTGGTGGTCGCGGCCACCGACGGCCCGATGCCGCAGACCAAGGAGCATGTGCTGCTTGCGCGCCAGGTCGGCGTGCCCTTCATTGTCGTGTTCCTGAATAAGTGCGATGCGGTTGAGGATGAAGAGCTCATTGAGCTGGTCGAGATGGAAGTGCGCGAGCTTCTGTCGAAGTACGACTACCCGGGCGACGACACGCCGATCATCCGTGGCTCGGCCCTGGGCGCGCTGAATGGCGAGGCGCAGTGGGAGGCCAAGATTGACGAACTAATGGATGCGGTTGACAAGTACATCCCGCAGCCGGAGCGTGCGATTGATCTTCCGTTCCTGATGCCGATCGAGGATATCTTCTCGATCTCGGGTCGCGGCACGGTAGTCACGGGCCGCATCGAGCGCGGCAAGGTGAAGGTGGGCGAGGCGTGCGAGATTGTCGGCTTCCGCGAGACGCGGCAGACGGTGTGCACGGGGGTCGAGATGTTCAAGAAGCAGCTCGATGAAGGGCTTGCGGGCGACAACGCGGGGCTTCTGCTGCGCGGCATTGCGAAGGAAGATGTGGAGCGCGGGATGGTGTTGGCCAAGCCGAATTCGATCAAGCCGCACACCGACTTCAAGGGTGAGGTGTATGTGCTGTCGAAGGAAGAGGGCGGGCGTCACACGCCGTTCTTCAACGGCTATCGTCCGCAGTTCTACTTCCGTACGACCGACGTAACGGGTTCGGCGAAGCTGCCGGAGGGCACCGAGATGTGCATGCCTGGCGATAACATTCAACTCGAGATTACGCTGCACACGCCGGTGGCGATGGAGAAGGGTCTGCGCTTCGCCATCCGCGAAGGCGGCCGGACCGTCGGCGCGGGAACGATCAGCGAAATTATCAAATAACACGCCGGAAAGAGGCTTGGGCGGCGGGCTTCGGCTCGCCGCTTTCCTTTGCAGACTGGTGCCGGAAATCAGGTAAGATCACCGCATGGCGGCACTGGCTGAATCCGTCGGGTTGGATAGCTTTTCGCTCACGGGTCTTTCGATGCCTGTGACCATCCACCTCCCGAAAGCTCTCAGCGATGAGGAACTCCTTGCTTTTTCCTCTCGCAACCGCCCGTTCCGCATCGAGCGGAATGAAAATGGAGATCTCGAGATCATGTCGCCGCTGGGGCTCGATGGTGGACGGCGAGAGGTGTTCGTCATGGCGAAGCTTTTCGCTTGGGCCGAACAGTACGGCGGTGTTTGTGTGAGCTCGAACGCTGGATTCAAGCTGCCCACCGGGGGCGTTCGCAGCCCGGATGCTTCGTGGACCTCGGAGGCACGTCTGAGCCGGCTGACAGATGCGGAACGACGTGGTTTTGCTCCTGTCTGCCCTGACTTCCTTGTGGAGATTCTTTCCGAGACGGACCGGCCCTCCATGCTCGAAGCCAAGATGGAGATGTGGATGGCCAACGGGGCGCAATTAGCGTGGATGATCGATCCATTTCAGGCGACCCTGACCATCTATCGTCCGGGTGAGACGCCGCGCCTGCTTCTTCGTCCTGACTGGGTGGAGGCGGATGTGGTTGTTCCCGGCTTCCGGCTTGAGACTTTGCGCTTATGGGAGACGTAGTCGCGCCGATCCATTGGCTTTTGGATGGGATTCGTAGATAATAGAGTAGCTGGGCGTGGCCTGACCGCTCTGCCTCCGTTTACAATCAGGATTACAGGTTGCAGGCGCCTCAAGCCTGCGTTGCGGCGTGCCGGTGATAGCTGGCGAGCTGCTTGCCAGCCGAAGTGGCTGGCCACGATAGGAGAACAACATTATGCGCGAGATCATTACGCTTCAGTGCCCCGATTGCAAGAACCGGAACTATTCGACAACCAAGAACAAGCGGACGACGACTGGTCGCCTGGAGTTTTCGAAGTTCTGCAATACGTGCCGCAAGCACACGGCGCATAAAGAGACCAAGTAAGCTGTTTCGCGGGTGAGCCATCGCTACCCGCACCCTGGGGGAGTAAGCTCAACGGTTAAACTGTCGGTCTCCAAAACCGAACTTCTCGGTTCGAATCCGAGCTCCCCCGCCAGTTCTGATGGAATGTAGTCGCAGTAGAAGATAGAAGAGGCATTGCGATGGCGAAGACGACAGCGTTAGTGGCAGAGCCAAGCACCGGGCTCGACCGGCTCAAAACCGGCCCGGCGCGGCTGGGTGAGTTCCTCAAAGACGTGCGTGCCGAGATGAGGAAGGTTATTACGCCCTCGCGCGAGGAAGTCAAGAACACGACGATTGTGGTTATTGTCACGGTGTTTATTTTTGCCGGATACTTCGCCATTGTGGACGCGATTGCCGGCAATGCCATTACGTTTGTTTTTAACCATTTAGCGAAATCAAGCTAAGTGGTACGGGACGGAGTGGTAACTCAGGTTTGAAGCGTTACGGCGCAGAAGAAGGTTACGGGTATGGCAGTCGAAGAACTGAATTCGGAAGGGCAGATTCCGCCCGAGGGCGATGGTGAGCACCTTGCTCCTCCGGCCAATGAGAACTTCAAGTGGTACATCATCCATGCCTACTCGGGCTTTGAGCGGAAAGTCAAAGAGTCGCTCGAGAGCCGCATCCGTGCCTACAATCTCGAGCAGAAGATTGGCCGGATTGAGATTCCACTGGAGCCGACAACCGAGCTGCGCAATGGCAAGAAGGTGACGATTGACCGCGTGTTTCTGCCCGGGTACGTTTTCGTCGAGATGGATCTTGACAACGATCTGTGGCATGTAATCAAGAACACGCCGCGGGTTACGGGCTTTCTTGGAACCGGCGACAGCCCAGTTGCCTTGAGCGAGACCGAAGTAGCCGGCATGCTGAACCGTGCGGATGTCTCGAAAGACAAGCCTGCCATGAAGGTGAAATTCGATAAGGGCGAGCAGGTCCGGATCAACGAGGGGCCGTTCACCAACTTCAACGGCGCGGTGGATGATGTAAATGAAGAGAAGCAGACCCTGAAGGTAATGGTCAGCATCTTCGGCCGTCCTACTCCGGTAGAGATCGAGTTTTCGAAGGTCGATAAGATGGTTGATTAGCAGACAAGAAGTGACGTTCTGCCCCGGACAGGAAGCTGGAGCAAGTAGCGTAGGTCGTGAATATTTCCTTTGGGATGACACTAAGAATCAGCTCTAAGAGGTTAAGATGGCACCGAAGAAGATCAATGGATACGTCAAGCTGCAGGTGATGGCCGGCAAAGCCACGCCTGCCCCGCCGATTGGCCCCGCGCTCGGTCAGGCGCAGGTCAACATCATGGAATTTTGCAAGCAGTTCAATGAGCGGACCAAGGACCCTGGAATGGCCGGTCTGACGATTCCCGTGGTGATCACGGTATTCGGTGATCGCACCTTTAGCTTTATTACGAAGACGCCGCCAGCACCGGTGTTGCTAAAGAAGGCTGCGGGCATCGAGAAGGGCTCGGGCACGCCCAACAAGGATAAGAAGGGCAAGGTTACCGAGAAGCAGATCATGGACATTGCCGCGCAGAAGATGCCGGACCTGAATGCGACCACGGTGGAAGCAGCGGCCAGGAGCATCCGTGGCACGGCGCGCTCAATGGGTATCGAAGTCGTCGCGTAAGTAACTCCAGCAAGGCGAGCAGGGAGGATGCGAGAGATACACTCTCGTATCCTTCCTGCTTCGCGTCTAGACTTTACGCGGTAACCGGGACGTGCGCTGCGCGGAAAACTTCGGCATAGCGCTCCGGCATCGGTGCGCGCTTCATGTGCGTGCTCACGACGACATGCGTGGTTGCGCCCTCGCAAAGCAGCAGATCATCCTGCGCGCGGTGGAGCGTATAGGTAAAGCGCAGTACCGAACCACGAATCCCGGCAAGCGTGGTGCGTACGATCAGCTCGTCGTCGTAACGGGCTGGAGCCTTGTAGCGGCAGGTCGCCTCGACGACAGCAATACCGACGCCTTCCTCGCGTTCCATGGACTTGTAGTCGAGACCGAGCGAGCGAATCAGGTCTGCGCGTCCGACCTCGAACCAAATCAGGTAGTTCGAGTGATAGACGACGCCCATCTGGTCGGTTTCGGCGTAGCGGACGCGCAATCGGGATTCTGAGGTCATGGGTTCAGTTTAAGCTATGCTCCGAGGAGAACCAGCCTGGATCGCACACCCTCGTCCAGAGAGCTTGTGGACGCCACCCTCACTGTGGGTCAGGTTGATTGTCGACACGAAGAAAGCCCCTCTCTCGCGTGTGAGTTCGGATGAAATCGACGGTGGTCTGGAGTGGGGTCCCGGGACCGAAGATGGCGGTTACGCCGGCCTGCTTCATGCGGGCCTCGTCCTCGGCGGGGATGGTTCCGCCGAGCACCAGCAGGATGTCCTCGGCGTGCTGGGCGAGGAGTAGGTCGTGGACGCGGGGCACGATGACGTTGTGGGCTCCGGAGAGGATGGACAGGCCGATGCAGTCGACGTCCTCCTGGATGGCGGCGGAGACGATCATCTCGGGGGTTTGGCGCAGGCCGGTGTAGATGACCTCCATGCCGGCGTCGCGGAGGGCGCGGGCGATGATCTTTGCGCCGCGATCATGGCCGTCGAGTCCGGGTTTGGCCACGAGGACGCGGATGGGGGAAGTGGGCATCGGATGCAGTATACGGGTGTGGCGGCGCCTGCGGGATGCGCCATTGGTTGCAGGGCGACATCCAATGGGCAGACTCACGAGGAGAGGTAACGGCATGGCACAGAAGCATAAAGTTGCGCTGATCAGTGGAGCGAACAAGGGGCTTGGGCTTGAGACGGCGCGGCAGCTCGGGAAGCAAGGCGTGACGGTTTTGCTTGGCGCGCGGGACATTGCCAAGGGTGAGGCCGCGGCGGCCGAGCTGGGCAAAGACGGCGTGGAGGCGATCGCGGTGAAGCTGGACGTGCTCGACGCGGCGGACGTGAGCGCTGCGGCGGCGAGAGTCGAGGCGGAGTTTGGCCTGCTGGACATCCTCGTGAACAACGCCGGGATGCTGGTTGAGGCGCTCGGGGAGAACAGTACGTTGACGGTGTCCGAGGAGGATCTGCGGGCGACGTTCGAGACGAATTTCTTTGCAGTGGTGCGGCTGACCAACGTCATGTTGCCGCTACTTCGGAAGAGTGCGGCAGGGCGGATCGTGAATGTGTCGAGCATTCTGGGCTCGCTGACGCTGCATGCCGCGCAGGGTCCGAAGAGTCTGGGCAAAACGCTGGCGTATGACGCTTCGAAATCCGCTTTAAATGCGTACACGATTCATCTGGCGGCCGCGCTGGGGGACACGAAGATCAAGGTGAACTCGGCACATCCGGGGTGGGTGAAGACGGATATGGGCACGGACGCGGCGCTGCTGGACGTGGAAGAGGGGGCGAAGACGGAGGTGATGCTGGCGACTCTGGCGGAGGATGGGCCGACCGGAGGGTACTTTCATTTGGGGAAGACGGTGCCTTGGTAGGCTGTTAGTCGAGTGCGGTGCAGAGTTCAGGTAGGTCGATGTGGACCGGTGAGCCCTATAGGGTGAGCAAGGTGCCGGCTGCCAGGCGGAGTCCGTTGGGTGTGCAGGTTAGAGCAACGCGGTCCACGGGGTCGAGCAGCCACAGGTGCTTGCACCCATGTTGAGGGTGTCCTCGAGACGGCGAAGGAGACGCGTAGGCGGGTCTTCGGGCGCGAGGATTTCGACGCACAAGGACGGAGGAGTGATGCGGATGTTCTCCCGCAGCTTGTCGTTGAGAACGATCATGTCCGGAATGCGTATGCGGGTCGGGGAAACCCACATGCTGTAGCTCGTCAGAGGATCGATGTGCCAGGCGTCGCGGTGAGCGGCAAACCACGAGGCAGTTGCGGCATGTAAGCGAGCATGTTGCAGGCTGCCGCCAGTACGCTCTTCCAGGCGGCCGTCGACGAACTCGCACTTTCGTAGTCGCGGTGAAGGTAGGCTTCGAGCGTGACTTCCTGAGGGGCGATGGATGAGCTCACCGGACTTTGCCTCTCTGTTGCGAGGGTACGAGAGAGTCGCGGCGAAGGGCAACGGCAAAGACTATACGGCAATTCTTGCGTCGCCAGAATGACGGCGGGTGAGTAGGGTGGCGAGTGTGGCTAAGGATTAGATGTGGCTAGAAGTCCTCGTCGTCGCCGATGGGCATGCCGGGCGGCGCTTCGATTGGCTTGGCGGCGACAAATTTGGTTGGGTCGCGCTGGAACTCCTGGATGCGCTCCACCATGGCGCGACGGTGGATGGCTTCGGCGCTGTCGGAAATTGGGGCGTTAGAGGTCCACTGCTTGAGCAGGTCGTCAAGGTGCGAGCGGGCGATGGCGCGGGCCTGGGAGGAGGCCTGCGGATTGACGCCGAGGGCAAGCATCCATTCGAGGCCGCGGAACTCGACGGCGCGCTCGACCTCGGAGGAGAGGGTCTGGGGGTTTTGCGGGCGCTCGGCGGTGGTCTTGGAGATGGAGGCGAGCAGGTCCTCAAGACTGGGGCCGGGGTGCTCGCGCTGGTGATATTGGACGAGGCGGGAGGCGCGGGCGGGGTCGAGCAGCACCTGCAGGGTGAGGTCGGCGGCGGACTCGGCGGACGCGATGGGGTCGAAGGTGAGCCCGGTTTCGGAGGGGAAGGATTCGGCGGTGCGGCGCAGGGCTGGCGGGCGCGGCGGCAGGATTGCGAGAAGCGATTCGGGGAGGGTGAGGGTCTCGGGGGTGAGGGTTTTGAGGACGGCGGCGATGGCCTTGTTCTGCTCGGCGAGTGGGACGATCTCGGGGCTGGGCTGGCCGTCGCCACGCAGCTGATAGCGGTAGTCCAGGCCGGCAATGATTTTGATGGCGGCCTCAGTCTGGTAGCGGTGGAGGAGAAAGAGGGGTACGAGCGTGTCTTCAAGCTGGGCCACGACAACGCCGGGCTGGATGGCGTTCTGACCGAAGCGGGCGAGGGCAGCGGTGCGGATCGTGAGGATACGGTTGAGCTCGTCGGCGGAGTCGGCTCCGTTGTCCCAGAGGTGTCCGTGGGGGTGCGCGGAGCCGAAGGGGCGGGAGTCCTCGTCGGTGATGTAAACAACGCCGGACTTGGCGCTGTCGCTGAGAATCCTGTTCAGCTCGGCTTTCTCATTCGCGCGGGCGGGGAACTGGCTGTAGCCGTACTGAATGGCGGTCTTGTCCCAGATGCCGATGTTGACGGGGTAGGCGTGGGAGAGGTCGGGAATGCCGTTTTTGTCGAGCGTGATCCAGGGGTGTGGGTAGTCCATGACGGAGATGGTTTCGTCGGGGTTGGTGTGGGGGAAGCTCGAGGCGGCAAAGTTGTGGGCCAGGCCGAGAGTGTGGCCGGTCTCGTGGGCGGCGAGCTGGCGAAGGCGCTGCAGGACCATGGCGAGCATGGGGTCATTCGCTGGGGTGAGAGTCCGGCCCTGGACGTAGGGGCTGAGAAGGGCTTCGGCGATGAGGTAGTCCTGGCGGCCGCGCAGGGAGCCGAGAGTCACGTTGCCCTTCATGATTTCGCCGGTGCGCGGGTCGGCGATGGCGGCGCCGTAGCTCCAGCCGCGGGTGTAGCGGTGGACCCACTGGATCATGTTGTAGCGGATGTCCATGGGGTCGGCGTTGGCAGGGAGGATATCGACGCGGAAGGTTCCTTTGGCCCAGCCGGCGGCCTGGAAGGCCTGGTCCCACCAGCGCGCGCCTTCAAGCAGTGCGGAGCGGATGGGTTCGGGCGCGCCGTTGTCGACGAAGTATTGGATAGGGGCTTCGGCCTCGCAGGCGGTGCGGCAGGCGGGGTCTTTCTTGTTGAGGCGGTGGCGGATGATGAACTGCTGATCTAACTGGGCGCCTAACGGCGCGCTGTAATCCCGGTACGAGGTGGGGAAGTAGCCGGCGCGCGGGTCGTATCGGCGCGGGACGAAGCCGGGGCCGGGGAGCTCGAGGAAGGATTGGTGCTCGTGCAGGGTAAGGGCGTGCGGGTCGGGCGTGACGTCGGCGACGAAGTTCGAGCCGTTGCGCCGGCCGCCGGCAGTCTCGGTGGCGAAGGTAAGGATCGCTTCAACTTCCGTGTTTCTGGGGAAGACCTTGGTGCTGGCGAGGTCGATGGTGGAGCGGGCGGGGTCGAGGCGGAAGGTGCCCTGCTGCAGGCGGGTGAGGGTTTCGAGGACGCCGTGGGCATCGCGGAGGAAGAACTCGGTGGCGTCGACGAGGACGGCGCCGGAGGAGTCGGCGGCCTCGACTTTGAAGCCGGCGAGGACGGACTCGGGGAAGGACTGGCGGATCGTGAGGAGCTCGGCAGGGTCAGTAGAGGAGCCGCGGAAGGCCTGGTTGGGCTCGACGAGCAGGACCTTGGGGCCGGTGCGCTCGAAACGCACGATGCGGCCTTCGGAGGTCTGGCCGCGGTCGAGGCCGAGGTCGTTTGAGCCGGTGCCGTAGGGGAGCGAGTTGGTGTAGAGCAGGTCCTGGTTGAGGTGCGGAATCTCGAGGTAGAGCTTGCCGGCGGTCATGTCCCAGTGCAGCGGGAGCAGGCCGGGCATGTTGGTCATGGCGGCGGTGCGCGCGGCGATGGTAGGGGGCGGTGCGGCATCGGTGCGATCGGGTTTCTGCGCCTGAGCCAGGCCAGCCAGGGCTGGGCTAAGCAGGGCAAGAGCGAGGCAAAGCTTTGCGGGCATGCATCGTTTTTAGCACAGCGGCTATTCGCGGGGGATGGCGAGGATGTAGATGGCCTGGTCGTGCGGGCCGAACCAGGTGGTGTAGTGGATGGGCGCGAAGGTTGCGGCGGGGTAGCAGTCTGTCGGGCTGAAGGCGAGGCCGAAGCGTGGGTGGATGTCCGGGGTCTTTTCCGCTTCGTCGTACTGGCAGCGCTCCGGGACGGGCAGCGGCGGGACGGGATGGAAGGATCCAGCGGGAATTTTCAGGCGCGAGTCGTTGTAGTAGCCGGTGAGCTCGAGCTGAGTCCAGACGTCGGTGTCGAAGCCGGCGCGGATGGCGGTGCGGGGAACGCCGGACGCACGGATTTCCTTGATTGCTTCGAGACGGGCGCGGGTCATGGCGAAGACGTCGTGCATGCCCGCGGTGTCGATAAGGGCGTAGCCGGCGAGGAGAAGTGCGCAGAGAAGGGGGAGCCGGCGGCCGAACTCCTGCTCATAGAAGCGCAATACGAAGATCAGTGTGACGACGAGGAAGGGTAGTAGGTAGCGGTCCCAGAGGTCGTTACGTGTGGCGAGCAGGACGACGTAGGCGAGGGACCAGGGGCCGAAGAGGGTAAGCAGGGTGGGCCAGGAGAGGGCTGCGGGTGCGGAGCCAGGCTCACGGTGGCGGGTTGTGGAGGCGTTCCAGACGGAGGCGATGAGGGCGAAGATGGACGCGAAGGTGAGGACGGTGAGCAGCACGCGCAGGGTTACGGGGATGCTGTCGGCACGCTGGCCGAGAATTTCGGGAACGTCAACCAGGCCGCGCTGGGTGAAGTAGTTGCCAGCGAAGGGCGCCAGGAAGAGATCGTAGCGATGGTGCCGGAGGAAGGTGGCGTAGCTGCCGAGGATCGCGACTGCACCGAGGACTGCGGTGACTTTGCCGGCTCGGCTCCGCCACGGGTACCGCACAAGGAAGGCGGCCGAGACGGGCAGGAGATACAGGAAGAAGTCGAGCGCGAAGAGAGTGTAGCCGGTGATCTCGGAGAGGGTGGAGCGGTCCCACGTTTTGGCGATGAGAGGCTCGGTGATGGAGTACGGCTGGTGCGCGAACCAGCGCATGCAGAGGAAGACAAAGGCGACGCTGACGATCCACGATGCGAAGGCGACGGGGAGGACGCCTCGTCGCTTGCGCAGCAGAAACGCGGTGCAGGGCACGATGAGCAGCACGCCGAGCCAGGTGATCTGGCGGATGCTGCCGACGGCAGCGTTTGAGAGCGCGGCGGCGGCGATCCAGGCGCAGGCGGCGCGGTCGGTGGTGGCCTTGAGGGCGCTGACGCACAGATCCATGCAGAGCAGGATGGTGAACAGACCGGCAATGTCGGTCATGAAGCTGAAGGAGAGCGGGACGAAGAGCGGCGAGAGGACGACAGTGAGCGAGCCGAGAGTGGCGTTTGGGCGGGCGATGCCGCAGCGCTCGAAGAGCCGCTGGAGGAGAAAGATGACGGCAATCGAGAGAGTGGCGATCGAGACGCGAAGGATCGTGAAGGAGAAGCCGAAGAGCTTGATGAAGAGCGCGCCGAGGTAGAGCATCCAGGTAAGAATCGGCGTGGCCCAGCCGTTATAGACGATGTGGCCGGTCTGGGCGGCGACGCGTGCGCTCCACATGAAGGATGGGTCATCGTTCATGCCGGTCTCGGCGATGGGGTGGGCGACGACGAGGCAGAGGATCAGCAGCGCGGAGCAAAGCAGGGCGGGGTGCAGCAGAACTGTCTTCGTGGTCGTACGCAAAGCCGCGCTCCTCCGTCGATTAGCACTTCGGTGCTCTGAAAACTCTGACCGAGCCTAGCACGCGGGCTGGTTCGCTGCCAGACACAGAAGGGGCTACGGACGACCTGAAAGACGTAGATGCGCGGACGGGAATGGGATCGCAGGCGCTTTGCTCCCAAGCGGTCGATCAATGACTGACGAGAGCGGCGTTTCCGTTTACTTCTTCCCCGGCGCTCTCAGGGCACCGTCAATCCATATCTGGAGACCGAACCTTAGATTGACGAAGGCGCATTCGGCGGGTATCAGACCGGCATCGAGCAGCACCGCCGACCCGTGTAGAAACGCCCAAAGTGCATGCGACGCCGCGGACGCCCGCTTCTCGCCGTACACCCGAACCACGTGTTTCAGAAAAAACTTTGTGTTCTGGGTGCACTGCGGCGTGTGTTCCTCTGCGCCATAGGTCTTCAGGTATAAGGCAAAGATGCGAGGACGCTCAGACGCAAAGCGGAGGTACGCCTCGGAGATGGCCCGGATGGCCTCGGCCGGTCCCTTTCGCCCCACGGCACTCTCCATCATCTCCAGCATTTGCCGGCGAGCCTCCTCTGCCACAGCTGCCTCTAAAGCGATAAGGTTCTCAAAGTAACGATAGAGTGCATTGGGCGCCAGACCGAGTTCCGCCGCAACGGCCCGTATCGCGAGCTTTTCAACACCCTCGCGCTCGACCTGCTCGAGAGCAGCGGCGAGGATTGTGCCGCGGTCGGTTTTTGCGGGATATGCCATAAAGTACACTGTACATCTTGACGCCGTCCTGGTGCATTGTGTACGTTGTACAGGATGGTTGTGTATGACGTACACCTTTGTGGGCCACGTCGCACCGCATATCGCACTGGAGACGAGGAGACTATGGCAAGAACAGTTTTGATAACGGGAGCAAACAAGGGCATCGGGTTCGAGGTCGCCCGCCAGCTGGGACGGGTGGGCTTCACGGTGTTGCTTGGCGCACGCGACGCTTCGCGGGGCGAAGAGGCTGCCAGCACCCTGCGTGCGGAGGGTGCTGACGTTCGCTATGTTGCCGCCAATCTAAATGAGGCATCCGCCAGCGCAACGGCTTTGGCCAGGCAGATCAAGGAAGAGTTCGGGCAGCTGGACGTGCTGGTCAACAATGCTGCTGTCTTCCTCACTGCGGAAGATGGGCATGCGAGAGACGTGAGCGTCGATGCACTGCGACGCACCTTTGAAGTAAATTTCTTTGGAACGGTCGCGTTTACGCAGCCGCTGCTCCCGCTCTTGCGCGCGGCGGAGAAGGCACAGATTATCAATGTGTCGAGCGGGCTTGGCTCACTGGCCATCAACGGGGATCCGAGCACGCCGTACTACCATGCAAAGGCTCTCGCCTATAACGCTTCGAAGGCGGCTCTGAATATGTTTACCGTGGACCTGGCCTATGATCTCCGCGAGAGTAAGGTCACGGTCAACTCCGTCTGCCCTGGCTACACAGCGACGGATTTGAACAACCACTCCGGTCACCAGACGATCGAGGAAGGTGCGATCGCGATCGTTCGCCTTGTTCAGACGGCTGAGGACGTCCCAACCGGAGGCTTCATCCACAAGGATGGAACGTACCCCTGGTAGTCGCGAGGCTGCCGGAGTTTCGGCGGTGAGGAGGATGATCGGCAAGCGATTTGCTGATTTCTCACCACATGGATCTTCAATGTCGCGATGGGCAGTGGCAAACGGCATAAACTTCGCTCAGTCGCCTGCGGGAAGAAGAGATTCGGCGGAGGTTACCGGCTGTTTATTCAGGGTCGCGCGCCACGCTTTCGCGTACTTCCAGCTGACGTAGGTAGAGTGATAGAGGTGCAGCAGCAGGCCTTCGCGCCCATCGAGGATGCCGAGGCGGAAGAAGTAGTTCCAGAGAAAGGTGAGCTGGGGCATTACGAAGACGTTCCACGTGAAGGCGACGGAGTTGCGGCTCTTGCAGCCTTTTGCGAGCAGGATTTGCGCGCCGAGTGTGGAGTAGCGGTCCATGTGTTCGAGGTAATCTTCGAGTGTGGGATAGGCGTGGTGGATCAGGTCGTAGTCCAGCCGGGAGGACTCGCCGTCGAAGACGATCGTCTCGTGTACCGGACGCTCTTCAAAACGCAGCGGATGCGAAAAGTTTGCGGTAGACCGGCGGAAGAGGCGCAGCTTGGCATCCGGGTAGTAGCCTCCGCGCTTGATCCAGCGATTAAGGAAAAGATTGCGCCGATTGATGTAGTAGGCGTCGGCGGGCGGGTTGCTGGGGAGCAGGCGGTTGATCTGCTGGCGCAGCTCGGGGGTGAGTTCCTCGTCGGCGTCGAGCGACAGGATCCAGTCGGAGGTGCACTGCTCGATGGCAAAGTTTTTCTGGGAGGCAAAGCCCTGCCAGGCGCGCTTGAAGACCCTGGCTCCGAAGGACTCTGCGATTTGGACGGTACGGTCGTTCGAGCCGGAGTCGACGACGACGATTTCATCAGCAAAGGCAACGCTGGCCAGCGTGCGGGCGAGGTTTCGCTCTTCGTTGCAGGTGATGAGGGCGACCGAAAGCAGAGGCATAGGCGGGAGGCTCCCAGGATAAACCCTGTCAGCCGAGCTGAATGGACGGATCGGCAAGCTGCTCCTGGAGCAGGCGCTCGGTCAGCTTCCGGAGATCTTCGCCCGTCTTTGGAAGGAGGAAGGCGGTCCGATCCTCTGACCATTCGAGCTTGAAGCTGGTTGAGCGCGCGGAGATCCAGATTTGGCGTACCGGCGTCTGCGGCGTGAAGACGAACTTGAAGGAGCCGTCCTCAAACAGCACGTTGAGAACACCATTGTTGTCCTCGGTTTCAAAGCCGCCGTCCTGTTCGGCCTCGATCAGGGACTGCTTCAGCGCATGGAGTGCCTGGTCGGAGACGCGGCGGAAGGTCGACTCGTCAATCATGCTCTTAGTCTAGCGGAGCTCTGGGGAAAGACGAATGCCGCCTGTGCGGAGTGCTCAGGCGAAGAGGCGCTCCTGCACTGGCGAGCCAACGTTCGAGGCTGGCCTACGTGCCGGTCCCTGATCGCGCGTCAGCAGCGCATCGGACGAGCGCGGAAGCAGGCCATAACGCCGGCACGTTTGCTCAACGAGAGCTGCGGTCTTATCCCGGTACGGCTTGTCGGCAAAGGCGTTCGTAGCAAAGCGGGATGCATACTCCTGCTCAAGTTCGGGGAAGTGATCGCGCAGAAAGCTGAGGAACGTCGCACGCGAACATGGCTTCAGAAACAGCGGCTGCGCAGCGAAGAAACTTGCTCTTGCGTGCGCGGCGCGAGAGCCCATTGCGTCCAGGGCCTCCGCCGTATCCGTGATGCCAGGCAAGAGCGGAGAGCAGAAGATTCCGGCAGTCAGGCCGGCCTCGCGCAAACGCTGCACGGTGCGGAAGCGAAGGTCCGGGCGCGGAGCACGCGGTTCAAGCAACCGGGCCAGCGCGGCATCCGGAGTCGTGATGGTCAGGTGCAGGACGAGGGTATTTTTGCGCGCGATCTCGGTGAGCAGATCGATGTCTCGCGCGATGAGCGTGGACTTGGTGATAATGCCGAGACGCAGGCCGGAGTGGCGCGCGAAGACCTCCAGCAGCGAACGCGTGATGCGGGCGGTGCGCTCGATCGGCTGGTATGGGTCGGTGGCGGTTCCGAGCGCGATCTCGTCCGCGGGGTCGATCTTGCGAAGCTCCTGGTCGAGCAGCCAGGCGGTATTTTCCTTAAGGAAGATGAGCCGCTCGAACAGGCCTGGATCGTGGAAGTCGGGTGCGCCCTCGGCTGGCGTCTTCGCAGCCAGGAACTCATGGGTGTAGCGCGCATAGCAGTAGCGGCAGGCGAACTCGCAGCCGCGGTAAGGGTTGATCGAGTAGGCCAGCGACAGTTTGCGTCGGGAGATGGAACGGTTCAGCACGCTTCGCACTTGCAGGGCGCGGAACTCGACGTTGTGGCCGGAGGCATGGTGCGTGGCCTCCGCGGCGAGGCGGGCGAGGCCGGTAGGAGCAGGATGGAGGATAGGGAAGAGCGTGGCTGCTGGAGTGCTGCTTCCGGGGGAGAATGGGTTCGCCATTTGTTCGCCTCAACCGCAACCATAGTGGGATGGCTGCTGCACGTCAACATGACATTGAATACACTCAGCAGAAATGCACTTTCCGGGGTTCTTTTGCGAGGCGCCTGGGAGGCAGCGGAGTGGGGTGGCGACGATGCATTGTTTGTTGGTATTTCTGCTGGTGATCGCATGTGGAGGAACGACTCTTGCTGCGCAGGCTGTAAGCCCGCCGCCGCAGGCGGCTGAAGCTCCGTCGGGAAGCATAGCCGGAACGGTGGCCGACACCGACAGCGCGTTTCTTCCGGGAGCAACGGTTCAGCTGGAGAACGCGGAGGCGAAGGTGCGGGTGAGCGCGACCACCGATGCCTCCGGCAGCTTCCGTTTTGCGCCGGTCGCCGCGGGGCAGTACGTGGTGACGATTGCCGCGAAGGGATTTGCGGCTTGGCACATCAAGGATGTGCTGGTGGTGCATGAAGGCGAGTCGGTGGTGCTGCCCGAGGTGCAGCTGGGGGTTGAGCAAATTACCACAAACGTGAATGCGATTACGCTCGAAGACCTGGCCGAGGAGCAGATTACGGCCGAAGAGCATCAACGTATTTTGGGCATACTGCCCAATTTCTATGTGAGTTATGTTCCCAAAGCGGCTCCGTTGACGCGCCGGCAGAAATTCAAACTGGCGCTGGTGGTGAGCACCGATCCGGTCACCCTTTTCACGACGGGGGTGACGGCCGGAATAGAGGATTGGCAGGGGGACTTTTCCGGCTATGGGGTTGGCTTTTCGGGGTACGCGGAGCGCTATGCGGCAACCTATGGGGACCGGCTCAGCTCGACCTTTCTGGGAGCGGCGCTTTTCCCGTCGCTGCTGCACCAGGATCCGCGCTACTTCTACCGCGGGCACGGCAAGGTGGTTACCCGGGCGCTTTATGCAATTTCGACGACGGTGGTGTGCAAGGGCGACAACGGCAAGTGGCAGCCGAACTTCTCGAATGTGCTGGGAAACCTAGGTTCGGCGGGCATCTCGACGTTGTACTACCCGGCAAGCGAGCGGCACAGCGTGCAGGTGACGGTGGACAACACGCTGCTGGGGGTGGCGACGGGGGCATTTGGGACGCTTTTCCAGGAATTTCTGCTGAAGCATGTGACCAAAGGTGTCCCGGGGAAGCGGCCGGCGGCGCCGTGAGCAGGAGTAGACTGACGCCATGAAGCTTGCGCTTGAGGGTGTGGAGCTGCCGATTCGCCTACGGCTGGAGCGGCCGTTGACAGATCTCGAATTGATGCACTTCTGCGCGGTCAATGAGCTGGTGCGGGTGGAACGCGACGCGAATGGGGAGCTGATCTTGATGTCGCCGACAGGGCTGGAGGGCAGCAGCTGGAACTCGGAACTGATCACAGAGCTCAATCTGTGGGCGCGGCAGGATGGACGAGGGAAGGTCTTCGATTCGAATGGCGGATTCACTCTGCCGGATGGCTCGATGCGCGCGCCAGATGCAGCGTGGGTTTCGTGGCGGCGATGGAATGCTGTGCCTCGTGAGGAGCAGAAGCGGTTTGGGCGGGTTTCGCCGGAGTTTGTGATCGAGATGCGGTCGGAGAACGATCGGCTGTCGATGCTGCAGGACAAGATGTGGCTTTGGATTCGAAACGGGGTGGAGTTGGCTTGGCTGATCGACCCGCAGCGGAAGGTGGTGGAGGTGTACCGGCCGGGCGAGGAGCCGGAGATGCATGAACAGCCGACGTCGGTGCAGGGAAGCGGGCCGGTGGCGGGGTTTGAGCTGGTGCTGGAGCGGATCTGGAGCTGAGGAGCTTCAGTCGCCGTCGGGAAGTCTTCGCCAAAGGGCATAGCCGAAGTGCTCGGGCGAGGCGGGAATCGCGATGCGGTACTGTGTGCGGATGTAGGTGCACACGGGTTCAAGGATCGAGCCGGGATTCCTGACGGCTGCGTGGTAGGGATACCAGAAGTACCGAGTAATGGTCCGTCGCTCTCCTTCCGCGTCGGGAGTACAGGACTCTTCATTTCCAGAAAGGATCAGGAGCGGGCGCTCGGGGTGATCCGCCAATTCGGCAATTTTGCGTTGCACGGCTTCAGGGGTGAGGACGTTCACCATACCAAAGTAAAAACCGGAATCGAGATCCTCCCGGTGCAGCGTGCCGAAGCGACTGGGCGTGAAGCTGAACGGTGCCTCAAAGATAGTTCCGGAGGGATAGTCGTAGAGCAGGGCAGGCTCTATTCCGCGCTGATGATGAGCGAAGAAGCGCATTTCAGCGAGTTTGACTTGAGCTTTCTGAGCGCCGAAGAGCTTGGCGCTCTGTGCCTGGATGAAGCGGTCGAGCCGATTGTCAGAGTGTTCCGGTTCATTCGCAAAGATGGCCGGAAGCGCCGCCTTCGACCAGCCGATTGCCCGTCCATACAGGCTGAAGCGAGCGTTTAGCAAGATGAACAGGAAGCTTGCAGCGTACACGAATACCCGGCCGAAGGTGCGGAAGCGACCCACCAGCACGAATGCGGCAATCCAGCAGCCAAGCGGGTCGAGAAGGATGTGGATAAGGTCGCAGCGGCCGAGCGCGCCGGCGATGGAACCAGCAGAAACCAGGGTAAGAACGACCACCGCGTCAGGTCGACGGAGGCGAAACCGCTGCAGGCAGTAGGAAGTTACCAGGGCGAGTGTGGTCAGGAAAAGCAGGATGTGGGGCGCGGGAGGGATTGGGAAATTGAAGCCTCCCGTGCGAAAGGCATTGAGAGTAGCGAACACCTGCAGGCGAGCCGCAATCCAGGTGACGACGGAAAGCGCGGGCAGCAGACCGAGGAAGCACAAGAGGGTACGTCGCCCGCGGAGATCCAGAAAAAGAAGTACGTACAGGCACATGCCGCACGCAAATGCGAGCGCTAGTTCGGGGGAGATCGTGAGCAGCGCGGCATAGCAGGGAAGTATCAGAAGAACACCGAGTGGTACGGACCAGGGTGAGGCGGTGCGGCCAAGTACGCGGTAGATGCAAAGCGCAAGGAAAAGCGGTGTAACAAAGCGGAACAGGCTGTAATTGGTTCCCGTACAAAGCATTGCAGTGAAGGCAAAGGTGAAAAAGAAGAGGAAAGCAGCGGGCCGCAAGCGGAAGGGCACGTCGACCCACTGCAAGCTCCAATAAAGCAGCACGACTCCCAAGACATTGGTAAGCATCCAGAAAAGGAAGTATGCTTCGCTCGCGGACAGGCGTAAGACATGGGCAAGCAAGGCCGGGCCATACAGGAGTAAGGCGCCGTAAGCGAACTCAAAGTCGACGCCGGGCGTGTGACCTGCCAAAACCAGTTTCAGGCGATCGATCAGGTAAATCGATTCCTCGATGCCGTCGAGCTTACTGGCGGCGAACGCGAGCACTCCGCTGACCAGAATCGTCAACGTGAGCGCCCAGGAGAGGGATTTGCGGGAAAGGCAATCATCCGGGCTATTCCCTGCCCGCGGCCACGTCCAGCTATGGGTGCACACGGAGGTAGCAGCGGCAAACGCCAGAATGAGAACCAGCGCTGCATGGTTGTTGAAGCCGAAGAGGTAGGAGTCGGAAAAGCTGGGCACCACGGAAATCCGGTACGGCAGCCAGAGCAGCAGGGCCAGGGTCCCGGCGCATACGGCAGCCAGGACCCACCCGGCCGGACGAGGGAAGTCTTGCATGGAGCGATCCGCGTACGGGCCATGTTCTGCGGGGTCCCCTTGACTTTGTTCCCGCAGGTCGGGATAATCAGACAGTTCGCCTCTGCGAACCCGTCGAACCACGCCCTGGCCAGGAATGCCATGAGGGGTGGGAGACAAGGATAAAGACATGTCTCAAAAGGTATCAAAGAATTTGGCCGCTGCACGTGCGCTCGTTGAGCCGCGCCCCTATCTGCTGACTGACGCCGTTCCGTTGCTCAAGAAGGCCAAGTACGCGAAGTTCGATGAGACCGTGGATATCACGTTGCGGCTGGGTGTTGATCCGCGCCATGCTGACCAGATGGTGCGCGGCACGGTCGTTCTGCCGCATGGACTGGGCAAATCGAAGACTGTGGCGGTGATCGCTTCCGGGGACAAGATCAAGGATGCGGAAGCTGCTGGCGCTGAGTTCTTCGGCGGTGAAGAGCTGGTTGAGAAGATTCAAAAAGAGGGCTGGACTGCTTTCGACGCGTTGATCGCTACTCCGGACATGATGCGGTCTGTCGGCCGTTTGGGTAAGGTTCTCGGACCGAAGGGCCTGATGCCGAACCCGAAGACAGGTACCGTCACCAGCGATGTGGTAGCTGCGATCCGCGAGATCAAGGCCGGTAAGGTCGAATTCCGCACCGATAAAACGGCTCTGGTGCATGTTCCAGTGGGCAAGCTGTCGTTCGATCCGCAGAAGCTGATCGACAATGCCATGACTGTAATCACCAGCGTAGTCAAGGCAAAGCCTTCGGCGGCGAAGGGTAAGTACATCAAGGGGATTACGATCTCTTCGACCATGGGCCCTGGTGTGCAGCTCGATAGCTCGGTGTCCGATCTGGCCGGCAAGGCCTAAGAGCAGTTTTCGTCCGGACATTTCGCTTCCGCGCAAAATCAAGAACGCCAGGCCAGATGTGCCGGCGGTGAAGGTAGAGGTTTCGTTATGGCACTAAGCAGGGCGGCAAAGACAGTCAAGGTCCAGGTTTTGACCAAAGAGTTGGAGGCCTCGACCTCCGCGATCGTCGGCACCTTCACCGGATTGACCGCATCGAAGGACTTCGATTTACGCAAGACGGTACGGGCGGCGGGCGGAAGCTACCACGTGGTCAAGAACAAGTTGGCGGCAAAGGCGAGCCAGGGTTCGAAGATTGAAGCCGCATTGCAGGGTCTCAAGGGCGTCTCGGCAGTGGCCTACACTTCGGGCGATCCGGTGCAGCTCGCTAAAGCGCTCTCCGACTGGGTGAAAGACAACGCCGAGTTTACGTTCAAGCTGGGAATCGTCGATGGCAAGGTGATCGATGTGGCCGAGATTGGCGCACTCGCGACTATGCCAGGCAAGGAAGAGCTATTCTCGAAGCTGCTCTTCCTGATTCAGTCGCCTGCCCAGCGGCTGGCGACGGTGATCAATGCGACCGGACGCGATCTGGCCGTGGTCATCAACCAGGCGGTTGAGAAGGAGAAGTTTGTGAGTAAGCCGGGGGCGGCTGTGGTCTCCACGCCAGCACCGGCAGAAACCGCATCGGTGGAGCCGGAAGTGGCGTCAGCCCATGCAGAAGAGGCAAGCGCCGGAGAGCAGGCCAGTGGTGCCGCGCAACCCGAGAACGGAACCGCATCGCAGGCCGGCGAGGCCGCCGCGACCGAGCCTGTCGAGGGCTAATCAGAATTCGCTCCGGGCCGGAAGGGGCGCTTGTCTGGGCGCATCGGAAACCTTCAGGCCGTGAGGGCAGCCGGGATCGATCGAGGAGACGATCTTCGGAAACGTCGGAGCAGTAAAAGAGTTCGCATTCATACGGGAGAAGAAATGGCAGACATGCAGCAGTTGGAAGATCAGATCGTAAGCTTGAGCCTGCTTGAGGCATCGGCTCTGGTGAAGAAACTGGAAGAGCGTCTTGGCGTCTCGGCAGCAGCCGCGGTAGCAGCTCCGGCTTCGGGTGGCGGCGGTGCGGCGGCGGCAGCCCCGGTAGAAGAAAAGACTGAGTTTTCGGTCATTCTGAAGGATGCCGGCGCGAACAAGATTGCAACCATCAAGGCCGTGCGCGAAGTCACTGCCCTGGGCTTGAAGGAAGCCAAGGATCTGGTCGATGGCGCGCCCAAGCCGCTCAAGGAAGGTGTGTCGAAGGACGATGCAGCCGCTATTGCCAAGAAGTTCGAGGGCGTTGCTTCGGTTGAGATCAAGTAGCACCCAAAAGTTGCAAGGAACAGCGGAACGCGGTATCCTCGTACTGATGGATACCGCTTCTACCTTCTCCGTGAGGGGGCGCGGAGTCTGAACTTGAACGGCTGAGGTCTTTTCGAGCAATTACGAGCGGGTTTCGGGTATTCTCCGGTCCATCCTGTGGCGAGCAGGCTAAGGGGCCGGCCATGTTACCGGCCAAGCGGCGGGCGGGTAGCGTGAAACGGGCACACGGCAGCAATCTTCCGGGCTAGGCGAGCCTCGAAGGGTGGCGGGCATTTCTAACAATACACACGACCTGCGTGCGAATATAGATCGTTTGCGCTCCTGGGAACTCTGTTCCTGGCGGGCGTATCCGTCGTTTCTCCGGATGTGACGGTCAATAGTCTTGTGTTCAGGCTAGAACTTATGCCCATAGCAGTCGAGTGTGTCGGATAGAGTCAAGAGTTTAGCAAATCGGCCCGGAGCGACTGCGTAACGTCCGGGGCAGGTGCAGGGTCGAGCGTGATCTCAGAATGCTTCGAGATCCCCGGCGCAAATGGATAGAGTCGAACCGGGCCGCAAAGGACCGGATACAGGGCGCGCAGGACCGGCCGCACGCGAGGGCGGCTGAGTTGATTGAAAGCGCGAGGGGGAGCAGGACTTCCAGCTCCTTTTGGCCTCGCCGTAGTTGAGCTTTTCTTAGAGGAGAATGCATGTCTGAACACAACCATCACGGGAACCAGTCCAGCGAGACGCGTCCGCTTCGTAGCCGTCTCGATTTCTCGAAGATCCCGACCGCGATTCAGATTCCCAATTTAATTGAAGTGCAGCGCCGCAGCTATGAGCGCTTTCTGCAGATGGACAAGCTGCCGCAGGAGCGCGAGGACAACGGCCTGCAGTCTGTGTTTACTTCTGTGTTTCCCATCACCGATTTCCGCAACGTCTCAGAGCTTGAGTTCGTCGATTTTTCAATCGGCAACTGGGAGTGCAAGTGCGGCTACCTGAAAGGGTTGAACCACCTGCGCACGGCCTGCTCCACCTGCGGCCACATGGTCATCACCGACCCCTTCCATCCCGGCGATGTACTCTGTAATTTCTGCGGAACCTATAACAAGAACACACCGGACTTCTGCACCAAGTGCGGCGATCCTGTAGGCCTCCAACTCAAGTACGACCAGGCTGAGTGTGAAGAGCGCGGGATGACCTACTCGGCTCCGCTCAAGGTCACGATTCGCCTAAAGATTTACGACAAGGATGCCGAGACCGGCGTCAAAAGCTTGCGTGATATGAAGGAGCAGGAGGTCTTCTTTGGCGACATTCCGCTCATGAGCCAGAATGGCACCTTCATTGTCAACGGGACCGAGCGCGTCATCGTCTCGCAGCTGCATCGTTCCCCTGGCGTCTTCTTCGAGACAGCGAACAACCGCACCTATTTCCTGGGCAAGATCATTCCGTACCGCGGTTCATGGGTAGAGTTCGAGTACGACCAGAAGAACACGCTGTACGTACGCATCGATCGTAAGCGCAAGTTTCTCGGCACCATCTTCCTGCGTGCGCTCGGCCTGCGTACCGATGAAGAGATTCTCAAGACCTTCTACACGATCGACACGATCGGCGTGGCCGACGGCAAGCTGAGTTGGAAGGTCGCTGAAGAAGGTAAGCTGACCAACCTGCTGGGCACTCGCCCTGCGGCTCCAGCGAAGAACGGTACGGAAGAAATTGGCGTGGCCGGCAAGAAAATTGGTCCGAGCGTGATGAAGGCTTTGCGCGCGGCCAAGGTCGCCTCGGTGGATGTCGAGACCAGCGAGTTCGATGGCGCCATGACCGCGTCGGATGTGGTCGACATGGCTACTGGCGAGCTGATGTATGAGGCCAACCAGGAGCTCTCAGCTGACAAACTGCATAAGATCGTGCAGTCCGGCGTGACGAGCTTTGAGGTCTTCTTCCCCGAGCGCGACGACGTCGGGAACATCATCACCAACACGCTACGGCGCGACTCGGTACGCAAGCCGGAAGAGGCGCTGATCGAGATCTACCGTAAGCTGCGCCCGGGCGATCCACCGACCCTCGACACGGCGACGGCGTTGTTCGAAGGCATGTTCTTCGATCCGCGCAAGTACGACTTCTCGCGCGTAGGCCGGTTGAAGTTCAACATTAAGCTCTACGAGGACCAGTCTGCGGAAGGTCTCGACAATCGCACGCTGACGCCTGAAGACTTCTACGGGACGATCCGCTACCTGCTCAAGCTGCGCAAGAACATCGGCGTGGTGGACGACATCGATCACCTCGGCAATCGCCGGGTTCGCGCGGTGGGCGAACTGATGGAGAATCAGTTCCGCATTGGCCTTGTTCGCATGGAACGCGCGATCAAAGAAAAGATGTCGGTTTATCAGGAGATGTCGACGGCTATGCCGCATGACCTGATCAATGCGAAGCCCGTGATGGCCGCGATTCGCGAGTTCTTCGGTTCGTCACAGCTATCGCAGTTCATGGACCAGACGAATCCTCTGTCGGAGATCACGCACAAGCGTCGTCTGTCCGCCCTTGGGCCTGGCGGTCTTTCGCGGGAACGCGCGGGCTTTGAAGTCCGGGACGTGCACCCGACGCACTACGGCCGCATCTGCCCGATCGAGACGCCGGAAGGCCCGAACATTGGTTTAATCTCGTCACTCTCCTGCTTTGCGCGTATCAACGAGTACGGCTTCATCGAGAGCCCGTACCGTCGCGTGAAGGATGGGCGTGCTCTCGATTACGTTGCTGTTACCAACGCCGGGGAGAGCGGACTCCGGCAGGGCGATCATCTCGAGACCAGCGACGCTCACGCGAAGAACGACGAACTGCGCACCGCGGGCAAACGCACCATGGATCTTGAGCCGTTCAGCTTTTATCTTTCCGCATGGGAAGAAGATCGGCATACCATTGCGCAGGCCAACATCGAGCTCGACCCGCAGTTGAACATCGTGCAGGATATCGTCGATGCGCGGCGCCAAGGCAACTTCGTGCTGGTCAATAAGGCTGAGGTCGATTACGTCGACGTAAGCCCCAAGCAGCTGGTCTCGGTGGCTGCTTCGCTGGTGCCGTTCCTCGAGCACGACGATGCGAACCGCGCGCTGATGGGCGCCAACATGCAACGGCAGAGCGTGCCTCTGCTTGTCGCCGAGGCTCCGTTCGTTGGCACCGGTATGGAAGGGGTTACGGCCCGCGACTCGGGTGCTGTCATCCTTGCCAAGCGCAACGGCATCATCGATTCTGTTGACTCCGAGCGCATCATCGTGCGTGTCGAAGGCGAGCATCATCCCACGCAACTCTCGCGTGAGGTGGGCTCGGACATCTACCAGCTCACGAAGTTCAAGCGCTCGAACCAGAACACCTGCATCAACCAGAAGCCGATCGTTCGCAAGGGCGACCGCGTGGTGAAGGGTCAGGTAATCGCGGACGGTCCGTGCACGGAGCAGGGCGAGCTTGGTCTTGGCCGCAACGTGCTGGTGGCCTTCATGCCGTGGCGCGGCTACAACTTCGAGGACGCGATTTTGATTTCGGAGAAGCTGGTCCGTGAGGACTACTACACCTCGATTCACATCGAGGAGTTCGAGATCGAAGCGCGTGATACGAAGCTTGGGCCGGAAGAGATCACACGCGATATTCCGAATGTTTCAGAGCATGCGCTGCGAGATCTCGACGAATCGGGAATTATCCGCATCGGCGCCAAGATCGGCCACAATGACATCCTGGTTGGCAAGGTCACGCCCAAAGGTGAGACCCAGCTGACTCCGGAAGAGAAGCTGTTGCGCGCGATCTTCGGCGAGAAGGCCGGCGATGTACGCGACGCTTCACTGACGTGTCCTCCGGGCATTGAAGGCACCGTGGTGGACGTCCGTATCTTCAGCCGTAAGGGCCAGGAGAAAGACGAGCGTGCCAAGCAGATTGAGCAGGAGATGGTCGAGAAACTTGAGCGTAACCTCGCCGATGAGATTCGCATTCTCACTGACGAGCGGCTCAAGCGCCTCGAGGCCATTCTCGGCCAAAAGGAAGTGCTGGCCGACCTGCATGACGAGCGCACCAACAAGAAGCTGCTGAACAAGGGCGAACTGCTCGACCGCGACATGATCGAGCTCATCTCGACGCGTAACCTCAAGCGCATTCGCTATGCGGACAAGGACCCGCGGGTGAATGAGCAGATCGATGAGATCGAGGAGATGACGTCGCGGCAGATCGATGTGTTGCGCAAAATCACCAACGAGAAGATCGGCAAAATGTCAAAGGGCGACGAGCTCAGCCCAGGCGTGATCAAGATGGTGAAGGTATACATCGCGATGAAACGCAAGTTGAGTGTCGGCGACAAGATGGCCGGACGCCACGGCAACAAGGGCGTCATCGCGCGTATCCTGCCCGAGGAGGACATGCCGTACCTCCCCGATGGAACCCCGGTTGAGATCGTGCTGAATCCGTTGGGCGTGCCTTCGCGTATGAACGTCGGGCAGATTCTCGAGACGCATCTGGGCTGGGCCGCGCATGAGCTTGGCGTGCAGGTTGCGGCTCTGGCTGCGGAGATGGAGTCTGCTGCCGAGGTGCGCGAGCTCTTCAAGGCGCGCTTCGCTGGTACCGCTGCATTGAACCAGTTGCTTGACCTCGACGACGTGCAGACCCTGCGCGTAGCCGCGGGCATGAAGCGTGGCATCTGGTTTGGTACGGCGGTTTTCGACGGGGCGCAGGAAACTGAGATCAAGGCGCTGCTCAAGTCAGCCGGCCTGCCCAGCTCGGGCAAGACGCAGCTTTTCGATGGCATGCTCGGCGACGCTTTCGAGCAGCCCGCCACCGTTGGCTACATCTACATGCTTAAGCTGTCGCACCTGGTCGATGACAAGATCCACGCGCGCTCGATCGGACCGTACTCGCTCATCACCCAGCAGCCGCTGGGCGGTAAGGCGCAGTTCGGCGGACAGCGCTTCGGAGAGATGGAGGTCTGGGCGCTTGAAGCCTATGGCGCCGCCTACATCCTGCAGGAGCTGCTGACTGCCAAGTCGGACGATGTCTTCGGGCGTACCAAGATCTACGAAGCCATCGTCAAGGGTGAGGCCGCGATCGAACCCGGCGTGCCGGAGTCGTTCAACGTACTTATTCGCGAGCTGCAAAGCTTGTGCCTCGACGTCGAACTAATCAAGCAGGGTGACCAGAAGAAGGTAGCCTTGCCGCAGATTGCCGCCGCCGACTAATCATCTTGCTTCACCCCGCCGGTCCCTGGCGAGACCCTCCTGAGCAAGGCATTCTGCTCAATGTTCACGAGGGCCCGCCCCCATAGGAAGCGGCACAGAATAGAAGCAGGCGACGAAGGTGGAAGCTCCCACCTTCGTCGCCTGAGCAGTAAACGTTGTGAACCGCAGCCGCCCGCTGCACTACGGAGACGCCACATATGTTTCGCTCCAGCCCCTTTGAACTGACCGGTCCCATCGCCGACTTCGACGCCATCAAGATTCAGCTCGCCAGCCCCGAAAAGATTCGCAGCTGGTCGCACGGCGAAGTGACGAAGCCCGAGACCATCAACTACCGCACCTTCAAGCCTGAGCGCGACGGCCTCTTCTGCGCGCGCATCTTCGGACCCATTACGGACTGGGAATGTCTTTGCGGCAAATACAAGCGCATGAAGCACCGCGGCGTCATCTGCGATAAGTGCGGAGTAGAAGTTACGCTCTCGAAGGTTCGCCGCGAGCGCCTCGGCCACATCGAGCTTGCCAGCCCGTGCTCGCACGTGTGGTTCTTCAAGGGTCTGCCCTCGCGTATCGGCCACCTGCTCGACATCAGCCTGCGCGAGCTCGAAGCCGTTCTCTACTTTGAGTCTTACGTCGTGGTCGATCCCGGCGACGCTCCCGTCAAGGAGCGCGAGGTCATCAAGGACGAGCAACGCTTCCGCGAGCTTGACCAGCAGTATCGTCCCTCTGGCTTCAAGGCCATGATGGGCGCCGAAGCGATCAAGGAACTGCTCAAGCGCGTGGAGATTGCCGAGCTTTCGATCGAGCTGCGCGAGCGGATGAAGACGGAGACTTCGCTGCAGAAGAAGCTCAAGTACTCGAAACGCCTGAAGATCGTCGAGGCGTTCAAGAAGTCTGATAATCTACCGCAGTGGATGATCCTGGACGTGATCCCGGTGATCCCGCCTGAACTGCGTCCGCTGGTTCCGCTCGACGGCGGCCGCTTCGCCACGTCCGACCTCAACGACCTCTATCGCCGCGTGATCAACCGCAACAACCGCCTCAAGAAGCTCATGGATCTCCATGCGCCTGAGGTCATTGTGCGCAACGAGAAGCGCATGCTGCAGGAGGCCGTCGACGCACTGTTTGACAACGGCCGACGTGGCCGCGTGCTGCGCGGAGCCAACAACCGTCCGCTCAAGTCGCTCTCAGACACCCTCAAAGGCAAGCAGGGCCGCTTCCGCCAGAACCTGCTCGGCAAGCGTGTCGACTACTCCGGCCGTTCGGTCATCGTGGTTGGCCCGGAACTGAAGCTTCACCAGTGTGGTCTGCCGAAGAAGATGGCGCTCGAGCTGTTCAAGCCGTTCATCTATCACCGCCTTGAGCAGACCGGCCACTGTACGACCATCAAGCAGGCCAAAGAGATGGTCGAGATGCAGGAGCCGATCGTCTGGGACATCCTGGAAGAGGTCATCAAGGATCACCCGGTGCTGCTGAATCGCGCGCCGACTCTTCACCGTTTGGGTATCCAGGCGTTTGAGCCCGTGCTCGTCGAAGGCAAGGCGATCAAGATTCACCCGCTCGTCTGTACCGCCTTCAACGCGGACTTCGACGGCGACCAGATGGCCGTGCACATCCCGCTCTCGCCTGAGGCCCAGATTGAAGCCTCTGTGCTGATGCTGGCGTCGCACAACATCCTCTCGCCCGCCTCCGGTCAGCCGATCACCGTTCCGACGCAGGATCTCGTGCTCGGCATCTACTACCTGACGAAAGCCAAGGTCAACGCCAAGGGTGAGGGCCGCGTCTTCGCCAACATTGAAGAAGTCCTCATGGCGCTTGAGGCGCAGCAGGTTGAGACGCTTACGCCGATCCGTCTGCGCTACACCGGCCCGGTGCTCGACATGACCACGGCTTATGACGATCAGGACCTGGTCCACACCGAAGTCGTCGAGTACCAGAACCAGTTCATCTCCACCACCGTCGGCCGCGCCATCCTCAATGACGCGCTGCCGGACGAGATGCCGTTCGTCAATGGCTTGCTCAAGAAGAAGGGCATCGGCCAATTGATCAACTACTGTTATTTGAATCTCGGCCTCGAAGTCACGGTCAAAACACTCGACCGCGTCAAGGACCTGGGCTTCCGCTATGCCACGCGTTCCGGCCTCTCGGTCGGGCTCGACGACATGGTCATCCCGGATTCGAAGTACACGGTTGTGGGCGATGCTGAGAAGCAGGTCATCAACGTGCAGCAGCAGTATCTTGACGGTGCCATCACCAACGGTGAGCGCAACAACAAGGTCATCCAGCTGTGGTCCTCCGTCACGGAGCGTGTGGCCGACGAGATGTTCGGCAACATGAAGAAGGCCGACAAGGAAGGCGCCATGAACCCGATCTACATCATGGCGGATTCCGGCGCACGTGGATCCAAGCAGCAGATTCGTCAGCTCAGCGGTATGCGTGGTTTGATGGCCAAGCCCTCGGGCGAGATCATCGAAACGCCGATCACTGCGAACTTCCGCGAAGGTCTCACGGTGCTCCAGTACTTCATCTCCACGCACGGCGCTCGCAAGGGCCTGGCGGATACGGCGTTGAAGACGGCGGACTCGGGCTATCTCACGCGCCGTCTCGTGGACGTTGCGCAGGACGTCATCATCTCGCACAATGACTGCGGCACGGTGGAAGGCATCTACGTCACGCCAATCATCGAAGCCGGTGAGACCATCGAGCCGTTGCGCGACCGCATCATTGGCCGCGTCTCGCTTGAGAAGCTCAAGGATTTCGAAGGCAAGACCATCGTCGAAGTGAACCAGGAGATCGATGAAGATCTCGCTTCTGCTATCCAGGCGGCGGGTATCGAGAAAGTGAAGATTCGTTCCGTCCTCACCTGCGAGTCCAAGCGCGGCGTCTGCATCCTCTGCTACGGCCGCAACCTGGGTTCGGGCAAGATGGTCGAGATGGGCGAAGCCGTCGGTGTCATCGCGGCGCAGTCCATCGGCGAGCCTGGCACACAGCTCACCATGCGCACCTTCCACATCGGCGGAACCGCTTCGCGCGTCTCTGATGCATCGCACCTCGAGGCCAAGAATGCGGGTACGGTCCGCTTCATCAACCTTGTCACGGTGCGCTCGAAGGATGGCGGCCTGGTGGCCTTCAACCGCAACGGCTCCATTGCCATCATCGACGATAAGGGCCGTGAGAAGGAGCGCTACGCAATCGTCTATGGCGCGAAGCTCAAGGTTGAAGAGGGCACCAAGGTCAACCAGGGTGACGTCATCGGCGAGTGGGATCCATATACCTTCTCGCTCCTGACGGAGATCTCCGGCACAGTCCACTTCAAGGACCTGCAGGAAGGCGTAACGCTCAACGAAGAGGTCGACGAAGTGACCGGGCTCTCCCGCCTCGTCGTCGCCGACTCACCCGACGAAAAGCGGCAGCCGGCCATCCTCATCAAGGGCTCGAACGGCACCACCAAGCGCTACCTGATGCCGAGCCGCGCTCACCTCATGCTGCAGGACGGCGACGAGGTCCACCCCGGAGATATCCTGGCGAAGATCCCGCGCGAAACCACCCGCACCAAGGACATCACCGGCGGTCTGCCGCGCGTAGTCGAACTGTTCGAAGCGCGCAAGCCGCGTGACCCTGCGATCATCTCGAAGATCGACGGAGTCGTCCGGTTCGGCGATGTCTCGAAGGGGCAGCGTAAGGTCTACGTCACCGGAGACAACGGTCAGGAAGAGGAGTACTCGGTCCCGCGCGGTGTCTACGTCAACGTGCAGGAAGGCGAGCGGCTACGGGCCGGCGATCCGTTGATTGACGGACCGCGCAGTCCGCATGACGTTCTCGAAGTACTCGGTGAGCGTGCGGTGCAGATGTATCTCGTGAACGAAATCCAGGAGGTCTACCGCTTACAGGGTGTGACCATCTCGGACAAGCACATCGAAACGATCGTGCGCCAGATGCTCCGCTGGGTAAAGATCGAGGAGGTTGGCGACACGAACTTCCTCATCGACCAGCAGACGGACCGCTTCCGCTTCAACGCCGAGAACCAGCGCGTGCTGATGACCGGCGGACGTCCTTCCATCGGCCGTTCCTTGCTCCTTGGCATCACCAAGGCGTCGCTCTCAACCGACAGCTTCATCTCGGCCGCGAGCTTCCAGGAGACCACGCGTGTGCTCACCGAGGCCAGCATCAACGGCTCGATTGACACGCTGCGCGGCCTCAAGGAAAACGTCATCGTGGGCCGCCTAATCCCTGCCGGAACCGGCATGGAATACTACCGCAATGTGCAGCTTTCGCCGGAGCTTGAAGAGGCCGCGGCGCAGGTCCAGCAAGAAGTTACCGCGGCGATCGAAGCCGAGGAGCGCGAGCTGGAGCAGATGCGGATGGAAGGCGAACAGGAAGAGATGGCGGCCGAATAAGCGCTTAGCGTCATTCGGTGCACCCGGTAAAGCAAGAGGCGGACTCGAGAGAGTTCGCCTCTTTTTGCGTCGACCGACGGCTTGGACCCCGGGAGCCAACGTCCACAAAGCAACGTGCGTGATGACTTGTTTACTCTCACCAATAGTTGCACGGAGAACGCATGCCTTATACACGCTCGATCGCTTCTGTTATTGCCTGTTCGTTACTTTCCTTTACTTCAGCCTTCGCCCAGTATGGCGCGCCGCAGGGTCCGCCTCCGGGCTATCAGCAAGGGCAAGGCGGATGGGATGCTCCGCCTTCAGAGTACGCCGACGACTTGCAGCGCCGCGCTTTTCATGACGGCATCGCCTCCGCACGGCAGGACTTTCAAAGCCGTCGCGCCTTCGATCCGGCCACGCATGATGAGTTCCGTCACCCGCAGGTGCCCTTTCCAGCGCGGGACACCTACCGTCAGGCGTATAAGCGCGGGTACTTCATGGCCGCGAAACACATGCAGGGTGAACAGGGTGCGTATGCCGCGCCGCCTCCGCAGCAACAGGCTTATCAGCCACAATCCGGCGGATGGGATGCCGCACCGTCTGAGTACGCGGATGATCTGCAGCGGCGCGCCTTTCATGACGGCATTGAGTCAGCCAAAAGCGATGCGCAGAACAATCGCCAGCCCGATCCAACCACGCATCAAGAGTTTCGTCATCCGCAGGTGCCTTTCCCAGCGCGCGAGACCTACCGTCAGGCGTATAAGCGCGGCTACTTCATGGCGATCCAGCACCTGCAAGGCGGAGGCGGCCCGCGTTGAGCAACCGCTGCTGTTGTTGATGGCTTTGCGCCCTGGTGGGTCGGTTCGCCGCATGAACCGACTCGCCAGGGTCAATGCCGCAAACGCAACCCATCTTGGCTGATACGCGCATCCTACGGGTATGTCTGATCCAGCGAGAAGCTCAGAGTCGAAGTCCGGCGGCGCAGGACCTACCCTGTTCTATGTCATGCTGGGCGTCATTATCGCGATTCTGCTGTTATTCCTGATTCTGCGGCCTAAAGGTTCGCAGGCGGGTGGGTCCGATCAGAAAAAGTCGTCTCTGGAGTTCGTCTTGCCGCAGCTACCAAGCAGCATTAGCGTCGCGCGAGCCGAAGCGGCACTCCGTGCTTAGGACGCAGACTGATTGCCGGATCGACCGCTAGATTCTCCGGGCCGCCGGCAGGTGCGATCAGTCGCCAAGCTCGCGCAACGACAGCCAACACCAGCGTACCTTCCATCCACGCCAGACCCTCCGCAATGCATTGGCGGCTGCCGCCGGCAAAAGGGAAGTACGCATACCGAGGGCGGGTCGATCGTGCCTGCCGCGTCATGCGGCCGGGATCGAAGCGGCTCGGCTCATCGTACAATCTTGGGTCGCGATGCACGGCGTACTGCGGCGCGAACAGCGTAGCCCCTACTGGAATCAGGTACCCAGCTATTTCATACGGCTTTGCACAGGTTCGCGCGGTGACCCATACCGGTGGATAGAGCCGCATCGTCTCCGCGAAGACCTGGGTGGCATAGGGCAGACGCTCGTAGTCGGCGGCGGTCGGCGTTCGATCCTTAAGCACAGACACTGCTTCTTCATGCAGCCGATCCTGAACGTCGGGGTGATGCGCCAAAAGATGCAGCGCGAAGGAGAGTGCGTTGGCGGTCGTCTCATGCCCGGCGAGGATGATGGTGACGCACTCGTCGTGGAGCTGCTGGTCCGTCATCGTGTTCGATGACGCACCGGCTTCCGGGTCGGTCGCGTGCAGAAGCATGGAAAGCAGGTCGCCGCGGTCGGTGGGATCGCTGCGGCGTTCGGCGATCATGCCGTAGATGAGTTGGTCAAGGTGAGCCTTGCCCTTGCGCAGCCGTGTCATGGCGGGGATGGGCAGCTGCTGGATCTGCTTTGAAAATGGGAGAAACGATAGCGGCATAAAGCTCATGAACGAGTCGACCGCGGACGCGATCGCCGCCACATCATCCAGCGCGTCCAGGTCAAAGAGGCATTTGCCGACGATCCGCAATGCGAGCTCGAGCATCTGTGGATGCACGTCGCTCACGGTGTCTGCAGACCAGCGGGCGATGAGGCTCTCGGTCTGAGAACCGATCACCTCAGCATAGGCTGCGATGCGCTCGCGCAGAAAGGCAGGCTGAGCAAGGCGGCGCTGGCGCATGTGCAGCGGCTCCTCGGAGGTCAACAGCCCATGTCCGAGCACCTGCCGCGCGGATTGCATCACGAGATTACGATGATGGTTCGGCGCATCTTTCACCATCAGGTCCGCGATCAGATCGGGATGATTGAGCTGATAGACGTTGCGGTTCAGCGCGCGGTAGAACACGAGGTCGCCATAGCGCCCGGCGTTGTCCAGAACAAAGTCCGCGGTACTCTGGCGAAAGGCTCGCCCGTTGAGCACGCGCGGCAGCAGGGCAGGTCCGGCAGGAACGCGCGGGTTGCGGCCAGGGCGTATATCAAGCGGCAGGGAAGTCATTGCACACGATTGTAGAGGTACGGCTCGCGCCACGCTTTCGTTGTGTGAAAGCGAGCGGTCCCGCATAAGCTAGAAGTATGGCGAATCGATACGGAGAAGCGGCGCTGCTTGCGGGGCGTATGCCGACGTTTGGCAAGGCGCTATCGCCAGCGGAGCGATGGATGGCGGCGGTTCGGGAGGTGTATCCTACGACGCCGATCGGCCAGAAGAAAAGCGCGCCGAGAAACGCGTTTGTGGGTTTGTGCGAGGCGGGCTTGGTGAAGGGTATCGAGCCGGGCGTAGCAGAACCAGGCAATGCAGGTGCCCTGCGCAACAAGGCTTATGCGGTGCGAGCGGTTGAGCTTTTGCGTGCCGGAACGCACACCACGGTGACTCAATTGTGGTCCGCGATAAGCGATGAGGAAGCAGGCGAGCATGCAAACCAGATGGATGTGGTTCTGGCTCTCTGGAAGAACGACCTGATCATTTGACGGCTGACGACGAACCTCCTGTTCCTCGCGCCACAAGGCGAGTTGAACAGGAGGATTCGCAACGCGCCGTGGTCTAGCCCTTGGTTTTCGGAGGGAAGCCGTTGAACATCTTGTCGATGTCCTTGTTGACTCGCTTGGCCTCTTTTTCGCTATTGTTTGTGACATTGTCGCTTGTGCGTCCGCGCCAAACAAGCTGATGAGTGCTTGCGTCGTACATGTCAATCATCAGCGTGCCGACGGGTACGTCCTGCACGGTCGTCTGCGAGTCACCGCCAAAGCCACCACCGAAGCCAAAGCCACCCCCAAAGCGACGGCCTCCGAATCCGTAGCCACCGCCGCCGAGGCCATCGTAAAAGGTGTTGTACTCCTGCTGATTCTTTACTCCTCCGATGGCCGTGATGTTGACGTCGCCTCCTGAAGCGACCATCTGCATACCGGCCTTGGTCAGGTCAGCGGTGACCTCGTCCTTGACGCGCTGATCGTAGAGCGGGTCCGACGTTTGAACCTTGTAGAACGAGAAAGTGTGAAAGCTGCGGAAGTTTACTTTGTGGTCATAGTCGGTGGAGACGTTGGCCGCCGCGAGGGGCAAGGCCGTGAGCGCCACAAGCGAGGTGCCCAAAACCGTTCTGCGAAACGTGCGATAGGGATGCGAAAGCATGGAGACTCCTCTGGTTTGCCGGAGACCCTTTGGAGCAGACTGCTCCTGCGCAAACCGCTTTCTTAGATGGCGACTTGTCGGCAGGGTTTGCGTTTCTCAGCGCTGCGGTTGGGCACGGCAGTAAAGCGTGTACGTGCCGAAGACGCCGGCCGGCGTCCAGTGCTGTTGTAGCTCGTCGAACATCAGCGCGCCGGCGAGGTAGGGTGTCTGCCGCACCTTGTATGTGTAACCCAGGCGCAGATAGCGCTTGAAACCTCCATTGTCGATGTCGTCGGACGTGACCAGCTTCCATCCGCGAGGAACCATGAGGAACTCGGCTCGGCGCATCTCCGCAACCTTCTCCTCTTCGGACTCACGGTCAAGCGGCGTCGTAATGAAGTACCCCGGCTGAAACTGGCCGGAGGTAGTCAACGCATTCGTCAGGCGAAGCGGCATGTTCCAGGGGAACAACGCGCGATGCGGTCCAAGCGTTTGCTGCAGCGACCGGATGTCCGCGGGCGTTAATGCGTCGTCGACGTCGATGTTGTGAAACGTCTTGGTCAGCAGCAGCTTGTAGAAGTCATAGTCCTGCAGCTGCGTGTAGAGGAACGTGAGCGCGATGAAAGCGACGCCGATCCTTCGCCAGCGGGGCACGGCTTTATCGATGGCAACGAACGCCAGCAGGTAGGCTCCGAGCCCGTTGAAGAAGACGTGCAGGGGATCGCTGCGGCCGAGCGCGGAAGGAAGCAGACCGAGCGAAACGATATAGACCGGCAGCAGGACCGGAGCCGCTGCAGGCGCGTCGCGCAGGCTCCATACCACGGCCAGCGGAGCCAGGGCCACCATCGCCACCAGCAGCGCCAGGATATGCGGCACGGGCTGGATGATCAGGTTGAAACCGCCACCGGCAAACTTGCCCAGCGACTCGAGTGCGTCATGGGCGGCGAGGCCCGCATAAATGGCCATCCCGGCTAGCGTCGCCGCGCTCACTGCGAGCCACGCACGGCGCCCGGTCAGCGCGCAGTAGACGCCAAAGCCGAGACCCGCGCCGCCGAAAGCCAGGCCCAACTCCGGAGAGGTAAACAGCATCAGGACTTCACCCGCAGCGGCCACCAGTGCCGCCCCGGCGAGCGTGCTACGCGTGCCCAGCAGCACCGCGGCGGCCAGCGGCAGCAGAAAGCGAAGGAGCGAGTAGTTGATGCCTAGCAGCGGGTCCATCGACCCGAAGACGATCAGCGCAAGAGCCGCCACGCGCAGGCTGTTGCGCATCGGAAGCGCCCGCAGAATATAGAACAGCAGCGCAACCCCGACCGTCTCCGCAGCGGCCAGCGCGACCACGTAACTGGTCACTCTCGATAGGCCCAGGAGTCCCAGTACCCGGAGAAAGCTTGCCGGCCACTCGTAGAGAAGGATGCCGTAGGGAAACTCGAAATCGCGGTAAGGACGCCAGTGAAAGACGAGGCCCGTGCGCAGTTGCGTGAGAAAGTAGCCCGCGTCGGAATAGTAGAAGCCATCGCGGATCACGAACGATCCCAGCGCGGCGGTAAAGCCTACAAGCGCGGCGACGCCCCAAAACAGATGACGGTAGATGAGCGGTCCGGAGCTATCTCTCTCCGCCTCCTGGCTTCGGGCAGATCGCCCAAGAGGGTCGACCTTCAGCCACCAGCAGACTGCCGCCACGGCCACGCTGATGCTCCCAATGCCGATCATCGCGACGCGATTGTTTGCGCCTGCACTGTAGGCACGCGAGTAGCTTGGCCGATGCGACGGAAAGAAGAAAGGAAGGACGAACGTAACGAAGAACGTGGTGAGCGCGACGCCCACCCAGCCCAGCCAGGATGGTAAGAAAAGCCGTTGCTCTCGGCGTACAGATGCGACTGTCATGGGTGCGCACTCGCAGGCAGGGGCGGCAGGAAAAGTACCGAGGAAAGCATATGTGAGAGTACCGCGGCGGCGTAACTTCGCGCATCTCTGCGACGAACCGGCCCCGGCGACCATCCACTATAGTAGGTCGGTACCTTAGTGTGAATGGGAGCAGCAATGAAAGGTCTTACAGTCGCAGCAGCAGCATTGGCGGGAGTTTTGGCGACAGCAGCCCATGCGCAGGATGCGCAGCCGCCGGCACACCCTTATGTTTCACGAGCGATCTACTCTGAAACAGCAAACCCACGGACGGAGATCGCCGCCGGCCTCAAGCAGGCACGGCTTCAGCATAAGCGCGTCATCCTGGATTTTGGCGGAAACTGGTGCGGTGACTGCCAGGTGCTCGACATCTACTTCCACGAGCAGCCAAACCTCGCCCTGCTCGATAAAAACTTCGTCCTGGTTCACGTCTTCATCGGCCACATGGATAAGAACATCGATCTCGCGGCGCAGTACGGCGTTCCGATCGGAAAAGGCGTCCCGGCGCTCGCGGTGATCGACGAGAACGGCAAGGTGATCAGCTCGCAACGCGCGGGCCAGTTCAACGATATGCGGCACATGGACGAGGGATCCGTCACCACGTTCCTGAATAAGTGGAAGGAGTAAGCCAGGCGCCGCACTCCAGTGTGGCAGGAGAGCGCTTTGTGCCGGCTCTGCGAAGGCTTCTGGGGCTAGGAAAACTACTGCGACGCTCCGCGGCCAATTTACTGGCGCACGATGCGCTCTACCTCGCCCAGTCAGCGGCCTACAACAGCATCGTCGCGATCTTTCCCGCGCTGGTCGTCTCTGCCGCGGTGATTGCACTCTTGCCGGATGTCGCGCCGCTGAAGCTGGCGATCGGCTCGTTCTTCGGTCAGGTGCTTCCCTCCGACGTCTTTCCTCTGCTCACCAGCTACTTCACCGGCACGTCCATTGGGGCGCACACCGGACGGACGCTGATTGCTGCCGTTCTGGTCAGCGTGACTGGGGGATCGAGCGTCCTGGTCATCCTGATGGAGGGCTTTCGCCGCGCGCTCGATCTACCCAAGAACTGCTGGAGCTTCTGGCAAAGGCGCATACGCTCTTTGCTGCTCGTGCCCCTGTCTTTGGTTCCCCTGCTGCTCGCGACGGTGGCCGTTATCTTCGGGCAAAGGGTCACCGAATGGACCGTCGGCTCGCTAAGCCAGGCGGCGCGGCCGGCCTTGCTTTCGCTGGCTTTTCTGGCGCGCTGGACCATCGCGGTCAGCGCGGTGGTGGCGGTTACGGCGCTGATTTACGGAATCGGAACGCCTCACCGCCAGACCTGGCGCCAAACACTCCCCGGTGCCATGGTGGCCACCGCGTTCTGGTTCCTGAGCACGCTGGCCTTCGGCTGGTATGTCACGCGCTTCGCCAATTACAGCCAGGTATATGGACCTCTGGGCGCCGGCATCGCCCTGCTCTTCTGGCTGTATCTCGTCTTCCTCAGTCTGCTATCCGGCGCCGAGTTCAACGCCGTGATCGCCGGCCGTGATGCGCCTGTCTCTCGCGTGTCTACGATCGAAGAGTGCCCGGCAAAGTGAGTTATGCAGAGGAAGTCCCAGAGCGGGGCGCCAAGCGGGTAAAATGGCCTTCATAGCGGGTATTTGAGATTCTGCACCAGCTCAGGCAAAGATCCTCGCACCCGTCAGCGGGCAAGGGTTTGGAAAGATTCGGAAACATCTGATGACGAGTACCTTTGAAACCGCCCGCAACGCCGCCGCCGGACTCACCCAGTTGCGCGGGCGTCGAGCCAAGATTGTGGCCACTCTCGGTCCCTCCTGCAGCACCGTGCCGCTCTTTCGCCAGCTCGTTCAGGCGGGACTCGATGTCGCGCGGCTGAACTTCTCCCATGGTTCTCATGAGCAGAAGGCGGAGCTCATCCGCATGGTGCGCCAGGTGGCGCTCGAGGAGCAGAAGCCGATCTGCATCCTGGCCGACCTGCAGGGGCCCAAGATTCGTACCGGTGTGCTTCGGGATCACATGCCGGTCCTGCTGGAGGCGGGCAAGCTGCTTACGATCACCCCGCGACCCGTCGAAGGCACCGCACAACTCGTCAGCACCGTCTTCACGACGCTGGCCGAGAACCTTGAACCAGGCTCGCGCATCCTGCTCTCGGACGGCCTGATCGAGTTGAGCGTCGTTCGCATTGAAGGCGTGGACGTCGTATGTGAGATCGTCAACGGCGGCCTTCTGGGCGAGAAGAAGGGAATCAACCTGCCTGGCATAGCGGTCAACGTGCCGTCACTCACTCCCAAAGATGAGGAAGATCTGATCTTTGCGATCAGTCAGGACGTGGACACCGTGGCCGTCTCTTTTGTGCGGACTGCGGAGGACGTGCGCCACGTGAAGCAGCGCGTCGCGGCGCTCAACTCGGACGCTTGGGTCATTGCCAAACTCGAAAAGCCGCAGGCGATTGAGCACCTGGACTCGATTCTTGAGGTTGCCGATGGGATCATGGTCGCGCGCGGTGACCTCGGCGTCGAGGTGCCGCCGGAAAAGGTTCCGGCCATCCAGAAGCACATCATCAAGCGCGCAGCGGAGTTCCGCAAACCGGTCATTACCGCTACCCAGATGCTCGAGTCGATGATTGAAAATCCCCGGCCAACGCGGGCCGAAGCCTCCGACGTGGCGAACGCCATCTATGACGGAACCGACGCCGTCATGCTTTCTGGTGAGACCGCCGCGGGCAAGTATCCTGTCGAAGCCATCGCCATGATGGCCAAGATCGTCAGCGAGACCGAGCACCAGATCCGTGTCGACCCTCCGCCCCGGGAGCGCACGCGGCGGGCCGCCCGGCTCAGCGTCGCCGAGACCATCTGCGAGTGCATGGCGCACTCCGCCGAAGACCTTGAAGTCTCTGCCATCGCCATCTTTACAGAAACTGGTGGTACCGTTCGTCTGCTGTCGAAGTACAGGCCGGACCCGCCCATCTACGCACTCAGTCCTTACCAGCGCGTCATCAATCGAAGCATGATGCTGTGGGGTACCTACCCCATCCTGTGCGAGCGCTTCCGCGATACCGACAAGCTGGTCGAGATGGCCGAGAAAATTCTTGAAGATCTTGCCTTTATCCAGCAGCGGCAGGTCGTCGGCATCGTCGCAGGCACCCGTACAAAGTCGGGAGCAACCAACTTCATGAGACTGCACATGGTTGGCGATCGCGACGTGGAAAGCTGACGTAGCAACAAGCGAGAACTACTACGGTCGTTCTGGCTTGGCCACCATAACGTCTGTTCTGTGAGCTGCTAGAAAGTCGTTGGTTTCTACAGCTCACGGGAAGCTACTTCTAGGTTCAAACTAAATGCGGGCTGGTGCCGGATGATCCATTCCCTCCTGCTTCGCCAGCACCTCTCCATCGGCCATACAGCACTTGTTGCGGCCTGTACGCTTTGCGGAATAGAGCGCTTGATCGGCTCTCGAAAGCCAGGGCTCGGGGGAGGCGCTGTCCACCTCGAGCGCGGCGATGCCAAAGCTGGCAGTTACCTGTAACGGTTCGCTCAGCAGGATGGGCGTATCCTGCAGGGTGCAGCGCAGCTTTTCCGCCACATGGAAAGCCTGATGCAAGTCAATGTCGGGAAGCAAGATGCCGAACTCCTCGCCGCCAAGTCTTCCGAGCAGGTCTTCTTTGCGCAAGACGGCCTGCAGCCGATTGCTCGCGGTGCGTAATACCGCGTCGCCGGCAGGATGCCCGAAGGTATCGTTGACCCGCTTGAAGTGATCGATATCCATGGTGAGCAGGGAAGCAGTCTGTCCGCGGCGGAGGAACTTCGAAATGGTTTTCTCCATTTCCAGCAGAAAGCTCCTTCGTGTTGCTGCGCCGGTCAGCGAATCAATCTGGGCGATCCTTCGCAGTTCCAGTTCATCGACGGCAAGCGCAGCAAAGCTCTTCAACACTTCGATCTGTCCCGGACTGAAGTCACGGGGCTTCAGATCCAGGGCGCACAAAGCGCCAAGGTTATATCCGTCCGGACTGGACAATGGCACGCCGAGGTAGCTGCGGATGAAAGGCTCACCCGTTACGGACGGGTACTTCATAAAGCGTTCGTCCTGCAAGGTGTCCGGTACGAGCAACGGTTCGCGGGCCTTGATCGTATGCGTGCAGAAAGAGAACTCACGTGGCAGGTCGATGCTATCCATGCCCACGCAGGACTTGTACCATTGCCGGTCCGAGTCGATGAGCGAAAGCGTGGAGATGGGGACGCTAAGCACCGCCCGGACGAGGCCGGTGATGCGTTCGAACGGCGCCTCCCGCGGTGTGTCCAGAACTTCGTAACGGTGCAGCGCAGCCAGGCGTCCTGGCTCATCCTGAAGCTTTGCATCCACCACTGCTACCTCACCATCGCCTTGATCGCGCGAAGCAACTCTTGTTTGTACGAGTCGACGATCACCGAGACGCTCGCTTCGATCTGCGACTCGTGTACGCCGACCGATTGCAGGTTAGCCACCAGCGTGGCCAGGTTTTCACGATGACGCTGCAGACTTTCCTGTAGCGGCTCGGGAATGTGTATGTCTGCGAACGGATCGCTTTGTGTCGCTATACGCATAGTCTCACCCTGACTGCCGCGCGCTGGTGGATCACGATCCTCGGCAGGCAGCAGAGCTGCAGAGAGACCTTAGCCAACGCTTATCCGAAGCTTAGCTTCCAGGGACGGAAGTTGCCATCCCACGAAAGTGGTGTTCTCCATACGACTTTCCTGCAAGGCCTTCGCTGTCAACAACAACGCTTCAACGCGCAGCCACTCTGCGAATTTGGACACTGCTGCCTGAATCCACTGCGGGAAGAACAACTCCCCAACGGCCTTCCACCTGACTTGGCGCTAAGCGCTGGTTGTTTTGAGTAGCTTCGAAGGTCTGCGGATCCAGTCCAACGACCTCAATGCGGTACTCGCGCCACCATGGCTTCAACGTACCTTCCTGCCTGGCGATCTGGACGGTGATCCCTCCATCCGGAGCTACGGAGCAGCTGAAGTGAACGCGCGCAAACTCTCCTTTGCGGAAATTAAAGGTGTGTCCGTCGTCCGTGTAAACCTCGCCTGCGCAGGCGTCCGCCGGATTGTCGAAGCCGGGCGTCGAGGGGAAGACCCTCAAGGTAAGCGGACCTTTCGGGGTTTCGGCGGTGCTTTGCGTCAGAGGAGCGATGGGCAAGATACTTCCTCCGCGCACGAAGACCGGCAGGCGGTCGAGCGCAGGCGTGATCATCAGAGGCTTCTGCGCGATGACCTTGTCCCGCTGCTCCAGGTCGATCGGACCGGACGGCCTGCCGCTTTTGATCTGGTCTCCGCTCCAGTAGTCGTACCAGGTTCCCGGCGGAAGGTGAACGGCGTACGGAACAACATCTTCGAAGTATTCACTCGGGGCGACGAGGATCCGGCTTCCAAACATGAATTCGTTTCCGGTGAGATCGTCGGGATATTCGAGAAATAGAGGTCGATCGATCGGCAGGCCGTCGTGGGAGGCTTCTTCTGCGGTGGTGTAAAGATACGGCATCAGCCGATACCGTTCTTCGATGAAGCGTCGGCGAATGTTTTCCTGTTCTGGCCCGTCCACCCACACCTCATGCATCCGGGTTCCTTTCGCGGAGTGGATGCGATCGATAGGTTGAAAGGCCGCAACCTCGATCCACTTGGTAAGCAGATCAGGCGACGGAGAGCCCGCGAATCCGCCGACATCCGCGCCGGTGAGAGCAAATCCGCTGAGGCCAAGATTGAGGATCTGGGGCACCGTCATGCGCAGGTGATTCCACGTAGAGCTGTTGTCCCCGGTCCAGGTGCTGCCGTAGCGCTGGCCGCCGGCATAGCTGGCGCGCGTCATCACGAACGGCCGCTCCGTGGGCCTCAAGGCGAGTTCCCCGTCCCACGTGGCGCGCGCGTTCTGTAAGCCAAAGATGTTATGGACTTCAAGCTCGTTGGTGATGCGCTTGCTGAAGCCGGGCTCGTCGATGCGGCTTTGCACCTGGGCAGGCATGGTTTTTCCGGGAGTGTCGAAGACCGCGGGCTCATCCATGTCGTTCCAGAAACCGGCGACACCGTCGTCGACGAAGGTCTTGAAGAGCGTACCCCACCACTGCCGCGTGCCGGCCTGGGTGAAGTCGGGAAACACGGCATCTCCAGGCCATACGGTTCCGACGTAGGTTGAGCCATCGGGGTTCTTGACGAAGTGATCGCCCGCTACGCCCGAGTCATACGGGGCGTAGCCGACATTGGGCTGCTTGGCGACGTGAAGGTCCGTGATGACGACCAGCTTGAAGCTGTCCGCGGCCAGACGCTTCACCATGCCCTTGAAGTCTGGGTAGGCCTGTTCATCGACAGTGAAGGGCCAGTTCTTATGCTGAAAGTCGATGTCTAGCCAAAGCACGTCGGAAGGGATGTGATCTTTGCGAAGACGGTCCGCTACGTCGAGTAACTGCGACTCGGGAAAGTAAGTGTAGCGGGACTGCTGAAAGCCAAGCGCCCAAAGCGGAGGCAACGCGGTGGGCCCGGTAAGCCAGGACCACGTGGTGACGACCTGCCTCGGTTGCGGGCCATAGATAAGGTAGTAGTCGATTGGTCCATCAAGCGCGCCAAAGGTATATTCACTTGGGTCGGAGCGGCCGAAGTCGAAGTTCGAGCGAAAGGTATTGTCGAGGAAGACGCCGAGAGTTCGTCCGTTGGCGACATGCAGGAAGAAGGGAATGCTCTTGTAGAGTGGGTCGGTCGTCTCCTGCCATGCGAATGCGTCGGTGTTCCAGAGGGTGAAGTCCTCGCCGGTGTGGTCGAGGGGGCCGGCCTTATCTCCGAGCCCGAAGAAGTGGTCGTCCGTGCCGCGCTGTTTGCTGAGGGTGAAACGCTTGCCATCCCAGCGCACCGGGGCTGCATCCTGTTGCAAAACGTTTCCTGATAGGTCGGAGACTGTCAGGCCTAAGTTTGCGTCGACAAGGATTCGAAGGCTGCGCGTTGCGAAGCCTTGGGGCTGGGCCGCAACCGCTACGCTGCTTGTCCGGGACGCCGGCAGGACTGCCCAGGAGGCATCCTCTGGAACGGCATTCCCCTGCCACATGCGGACGCGTAGAACATCGTCTCGCAGGGCAATCACCTGGAGCGTAACGGCCCCTGCTTTCGCGGTAAGACCATGGGCATCAGGACTAAGCTGCTGCGCGAGAGCGGCACGTCCTGTGCAGAACAGAACGGAAACCAAAGTAAGAGCAGGGATGCGGCCAAGCTTCATGCGTTACTCCTTTTGCGAACGCACCGGAGCTGTGCGGAAAATACGAAATTGAAAGGCATCGAGAGACAGCGCGGGAAGGCTGGCCGGCGAGGAAGATGTGGTGCCAAGAGAAACCTCTTGCCAAGTTCCCGCTCCGCCTTCGACCTCTCCACGGAAGAGTGTATTGGAGAGATTAATGGCCACCAGGTAACTCTCCTCCGGAGTGCTGCGCAGGAATGTGACTACGTGCGTCTCATCCGAGTTATGCACCCAGGTGAGCTCACCGGTACGAAGCGCGACAGAGTCTTTGCGAAGCGGGATCAGCGCCGCGTACGTCTTGATGAAGTCGCGATGCGCGTCCGCTCCTGCCCAAAAGATAGGGAGCTTTTCAAAGAGGGCCGCTCCCGAGGTAGGCTCGGCATCGCCGAACTCCATTCCGTTATACAGCAGCGGAATGCCCGGTAAAGTGAACGTCATCACGGAAGCAGCCAGGGCGGCCGGAGCGCCATCGAGAACGACGGCGCGATCCTTGTCGTGGTTGTCCGTCATGAGCATATGTTGTGTGTGCTCAGGAAAGGCCCGCTCTTCTCTGACCCAGGTGGAGTGGATGGCGGTCGCGGGCTCTCCCTGCCGAATAACTCGATCAAGGGTGTCCAACAGCGGCCAGGCGTAATCGAGATCGAAGGCCTTCTGCATCAGGTCCGGCTTTGACGATTCGCCAAGCAGCAGGCAGTCCGGCTTGACGGCCTTCAGCGCTGTCCTGACCTCCGCCCAGAAATCTGTGGGCATCTCTCCGGCGGCATCGAAGCGGAATCCATCGAGATCGAAGGTGTGCATCCAGAAGACGAGCATATCGGTGATGGTACGGCGCAGCTCCGGGTTGCGGTAGTCGAGCGCCGCAACATCTGTCCAGTTATAGGGGTACTGAATTTTTCCGGCGGCATCATGCTTGTAAAAAGTGGGATGCTGCATCAGCGTGCTGTCCCACGATGTGTGGTTTAGCACGACGTCGAGAATGACGCGCATGTGTCTCTTATGGGCTTCCGTGACGAGCCGAAGAAGGTCCTGCTTTGTGCCGTATGCGGGACTGATCCCGTAGTAGTCGCGAATCGCGTACGGGCTGCCCAGGGTGCCTTTTTTCTTTTCCTCGCCGGTGGGATTGATGGGCATCAACCACAAGACATTCACGCCAAGATGATCGAGATAGTCCAGGCGTGCGGTGATGCCGTTGATATTGCCTTCGGCAGAGAAGTCGCGCGGAAAGATCTCATAGACGACGGCACCCGAGAGCCAGGACGGAGCTTGCACTGCGGGAGCTGCGGCCCCGGAAGACGTTCGAGAGCTGACAGCGGCGTTAGCCTGGGCGTGACCGGAAGGCCACGAGGGCAGGTAAGGCAGAAGGATCAGAGCAACAAGAGTGCGAAGGCGTGCGCGTGGCAGCGGGCCGGAAAAAGATAGAAGCATAAGAACTCACTTGGTACAGATTGCTGCGCTGAGAAAGGTGCGTCATGCGGAAAGACAAATCTGTTGCATGAAGGAAGACCGTATGACTGTGGACGATGGAAGAGAAGAGCAGAGTCCTTGCGCGAAGCTTGGACTCTGCTGGGTGAAGTTGATATTGCTCGTGGCTACGGTTGGTTCGTCACAAAGACTGCCGTCGTAAGCGCCGGAATGACGGCGGTTCCGTGCTTTGCGTCGAAGGTCGATTGCTTGACGATGGCGTCCGCGGACTGCTGCTGCACGGGATGTAAATGCAGCTTGATGTCCTTGAGCACCGGGTCGGTATAGGTGATCGCCTCATTGCTGGCATTGAAGAAGACGACCAGGTTCGGCGCGCCTCCATAGTTGCGGCCTCCATCCTCGAGCCTCATCACGATCAGACCGGGTGTCTGGTTCTGGCCCGTGTTGAGGAAGGTGAGGTTGGCCTGAACTTCGGCCGCTGTCGCCATGTGGAAAAGGCCTGTGCTGTAGCGGATCTTGAGGAACTCCTGGAAAGCGGCGGTGGTGAGGGCAATGGTTGCCGGGCTTGGCTTTAGTGCGGTATTGGCAAGCAGAGGCTGCTCAAATGGCCACTGCGCCTGGTTGACATTGGCGAGCGGAAGTCCGATGCCCCAGTTATCGCCAAGGCCACTCCAGTCGATTTTGTTGAACCAGTCCCCGGAGTTGTAGCTGCCGTTGTCCATGTCCTTGGACCGCAGCAGATCATCCGCGGCCTGGAAGAACGGAACGCCCTGGGCAAGCGCAACCAAGCTCATCGCCACAACCTGGCGGCGTGCCCGCTGCTGGATGGTGTCCGCTGCCGCGCTCTTGATCTGAATCGCATCGAAGAGCGTCTGGTTATCGTGCACGGAGACGTAGTTCACGTCTTCAAGCGGAGACGCGGCATAGCCTGCAGGCTGACCGCTGTAGGTGAGCTGAGAGGCTGTGACGATCTGTCCGAGCGCGTCGGTGAAGCTGTAATTCTTGAGCGCGCCGGCAAGCGAGACACGGATCAGGTCTTCGTCGTTCAGCAAGGCCGTGCGCTGGTCGGCGGCACCGGTGATCTGGCTGGTGTAGCTGCTGGGGTCGGTGAATAGGCCAGTAGCATAGCCCTGCACCTGGAAGTCCGTACCGAAGATGTAACCACCACGGACGCTGTCGCGAATGCGATCGTTGAAGCTGCCGATGCCGGTGCCATACAGGTTGATCTGGCTGGCGTTCGGCCCGATGGCGTTGTTGGCTGCTTCGGCGATCTGGAATCCTTCGCCGTACATGTAGATGTTCTTCCCGTCGACACCGTCCTTCTCAAGCGTAAGTGCGTTGAGCGCGTTGCGTATGTCGACCATGTTGTAGACGAAGTGCAGACCCATCGCGTCGAAGCGGAAGCCATCGATCTTGTACTGCTTCGCGTTGAGCACGACGGTGTCGATCATCAGCTTCTCCATCATCTGGTGTTCGCTCGCCGTGTCCTCGCAGCAAGAGCCGTGTTCAATGAATCCGTTCCCGTCGAGGCGGTGATAGTAGTTAGGAACAAGCTCATCGAGGTTGGCAGACGGCGTCTGACCACTGGTGTACGTGTGATTGAAGACGACGTCCTGGATGACGCGTAGCCCGACGGCATGAAGCCCCTCGACCATGTCGCGGTACTCCTTGACGCGCTTTGTCGGGTCCTGCGCATACTGCCCAGCCGGAGCCATGTAGTGGACCGGGTCGTAGCCCCAGTTGTACGCGTCGGTATTTTGCACGGCCTGCACGGCGGCCTGCTGCTGTTGGCCATCGGGCGGGTTCGGCGTCAGAGGGCCGGGATTCGACCAGGTCGATTTGTCTTCATTGACGCTACCGAAGTGGAAGGACGGCAGCAGGTGCACGGCCTCCAGTCCAGCCTTCGCCAGCGTGGTGAGATGGCTCATGCCATTGCTGTGCAGGTCAGTGAAGGCCTCGTAGGTGCCCTGGTCAGCAGCGGGTACGGTGGCATCGCCGACGCTGAAGTCGCGGATGTGGAGCTCGTAGATGCTCGAGTCAGTGAGGCTGGCGAGCGCGGGCGAACTGAGCTGATCCCACAAGCGAGGCTTCGTGCTTTCGTCGCTGAGGTCCGTGATGCGCGACATGATGCCGTTGAGCGATAGGTCGACGGAGTAGGGATCGGTGGTGGTATTTGTATCGATCGCCTGGTCTGCCGCGACATAGACATGCGCGGTGAACTGGTAGTATTTGCCGATCCACGAGCGATCGCCTTTTGCGACCCAGGTGCCGCCGACAGGCTGCATGGCAAGCGTCTGCTGGGGTGCGGTGTCGGTCTCATGATCGAAGAGCAGAAGCGAGACGCTCTGCGCCGTGGGAGCCCAGACGCGGATCTTCACCGGCACCGGCTCTTCCCCGTCCGCTGGATCAAGAGGCTGACGGATGACCACGCCCAGCTTGCCCGTATAGGCAAACAGCGCATCGAGAGCGCCGAAGGTCTGTACGCCGGTCGTGTACTTAAGCGTGCCGTCGGTGGCGGTTGCGGTTACCTGCAGCTGGCTCTTGAGGGCGGTTGTCACGGCCTTCTGATCGACTGCCGTGGACAGTTTGAAGAGGGCGTAGCCGGAGAGCTGCGGGTAGCGCACGAGTTCTGCTGCGGTCAGCGTGCCGCTGTACGGCGTTAGCGGGATCGACGTTCCGCCGGTAAGCCCGGTGGAGGTGATTGCTAAAGAGGCCGTGGGACTTGAGGTCAGCGCGTAGGTATAGCTGCTGTTCGAATAAACCGATTGCAACGCGATGGTTGTGGCGTCGATCCAGTAGGCCTGCAGCTGGTTGAACGCGCCGCTGAGCAGCTGCGTCGCCGTAGGCCGTTGCAGGAAGACGGTCTGGTTGCCGGAGATCACCCAGCCTTCGAGCTGCGAGGGAATCTGCAGCGCCTGATCCTGGCCCGGATCTTTCACGCCCGTCTGGCAGTTGTGAATGATGAAGCCAAGATATCCATTGGTGACGCCGACGTCGAAGTACGGGCCGTAGCTGTCATAGCCGGAGAACTGATCTTCGGTGACGCAGAAGCTGCCAGTCGGATCGGTGGTTGCGCCATAGACGTAGAGGCTCCAATTGGCGTAGTTGCCGTCGGGTCGGAAGTAGTGAATACGCGCTTTGCCTGCGGGAATAGCAGGGTCTGCGCCGGTGGGCGGCCGGTGGTTCAGCAGCTGGTCGCTGCCGGAGAGCTCCCAGAACTCGTTGCCCTGCGTTGCGGGGTCGACGTACTGGTTCGGCCCGGGATCCTTGATGGTGCCGTTATGCAGGATGATGCCGACGTTCGTTGCGGTCGCGGTCACGCCTACATCGAAGTACGCGCCGAAACTGTCGGTGCCCGTCACCTGGACTGGGCCGGCCTGGAAGTTGTTGGGCTCTGTGGTGTCAAAGAAAGCGTAGACCGTCCAGCCGGTGTAGTTGGCGTCGGGACGGAAGTAGTGGATGCGGATGTCCCCGCTGGGAATGGCTGGAGCAGTCTGCGCGCAGGCGGACGAGGCGGCGAAGGCAACGCAGAAAAGTGAGAGGCAAAGACGAAAGAAGCGACGGGAGGAGAACGGAACAGCCATGACAAACTCCTGAAAAGTAAACGCACCTTTACTAGAAAAGGGAACACATAAGAGCGCCGACATGGTCGGCTAAGGGAAAACAGAATTTAGTTCAAGTTTAAAACATCAGGCGAAGACATAAAAAGTTGCGCTTAAGCTCAAACCATCTTATCTACAAAGCTTGTTTACCGGCAGCATCTCGGACAGAGTGCCGCCGGTAAACCTTGAAAAAGAAACAACGAATGTGCAGTCTTAGTTGTTAGTGACTGTCACCGAATACACTTGTGGACCACCAACTCCCGGGTAGACGTAGGTACAGGTTTGATAAGCGTTGCCTATTCCAGATGCAGTGGCCTCAGCAGAACCATCTGTCGATGTCTCGCTTTGAGCTTGACTTCCGGTTCCAGCCGTAACCGTGATTGAAGCTGCTCCGGAGGCACTGAGAATAGCGATCACGTTTTCGGTCGAACCCTGACAATAATAGGTCCAGGTCGTACCGGGTGGTGTGTTCGGCAGAGAGCCTGAAATCGTTGAAGCTTGTGCTGTTGAAACCGCCAAGAGAAAGATTGCTGGAAGTAAGAATACGGCTTTGAGTTTCATATGAAGCTCCTAATGAAACGTCGTTGACGGTGCGTTGTTAAGAAGCCAGATCCAGTTGTAAGTTGGATCTGACAAGCTTGTTGTAAGGAGTTAGAAGACCAGCCGAGCGGCTACCTGGATCTCTCGAGGCTCTCCTCGTAGACCCGTAATTACGCCAAAGTTGGCGCCCGGACCATTGAAGTTATTTGGGTTTGAGAAATTTGCCGTATTTGTCACGTTAAAAAAGTCGCCATGCAATTCGAGTTGCTTGCCTTCAGCAATATGCACATTTTTTTGAACACCAACTTCCATTTCCCGGTTTCCCGGTCCGTAGATCGCGTTCCGAGCCAGCGTTCCGACGCGCGTGTAGATGGTGCTACCCGAACCGTCTGTGGCGGTCTGAAAGGGTATGTTGTTTGAAAAGGCAGTGGTATCAAACCATTGAGTCAACTTCTTCGGATAGCGAATCGCTCCGACGAGGTCAGGCCGATTTGTAGGATTCGCGCTGCCGCTCGCCTGCAAATCTATTGGCTGCCCAGTCGACAGGAGAACGATGTCGTTCAATTGCCATCCGCCAATCAACAAATCTAGGCCTCGAGAAACGCCTCCACCAAACCTTTGTCCACGCCCGAATGGAAGATTGTAAACAAACGAACTACTAGCGACGTGCCTCTCGTCTTGACTTGAGTTGCCGTAGTTTGCTGCCTGATCGTAATAAAGTAAGAGGGTTACAGGAGTCCCGCTATATGGGCTATCCGTGTTGTCCAGTGCATGCGCCCAAGCATACGAGGCGGTTGCCAGAAAGCTTGCGCTGCGATGCTCGTAGTGCAGTTGCAATCCGTTGTAGTTGGAGCTGCCGTTGAAGTCGAAGTAATTGAGCCCGCTGGTCAAGCCTGGAAACGGACGTGTTGTGGAGCCAATATGGTATTGGGTAAGAGCAAAGCCGTTATTATAAAGGGTGGAAAGTCGATCTCCATATGTGCCGACGTATGCAGCACTAAATACATCTCGAGGGGACAACTGCTGTTGAAGTTGAACATTGTATTCCTGAATCCGACTATGCTTATTATTTACGTTGATCGCGGTGCCTGAGAGCGATGCGGGAGGGTTGGCAGCGTTGAAGTTGAGAACTGGCAGCGGAAGAGCGGTTGTGACAGCCGCAGGACTGGTGTAGCCCGCACACGAGTAAGGACCCGGCTTTGTAGGCAGTTGCCCAGTAAAGGTGATGCAATATCCGTCACTGGCGTTATAGAAGTTGTTCCCACTAAATGGACCGTTTTGGCCAAGCTGATTGCTGATCCCACCGTAATCTGGAAAGTAGAAAATCCCATAGCCACCGTGTATAGCCAACTTGCCATTACCACTTAGGTCATAGGCGAACCCGACCCGGGGTGCGAAATTTGCGTAATCCTGATTAACGATGGTTCTGGACACGCCATTGACGCCGGCCTCGAGAACGGTACCTGTGGCCGTGTCGAATGATGTTTGCTGGTTATGCGCTTCGTACGGCCAAGTCAGCAGGTCGTATCGAATGCCCAGATTAAGAGTAAGTCGTTTATTGACGCGCCAGTCATCTTGAGCGAAGGCTGCATCTTCCTGATTCACATTTTCGAAGAAGCCGGTTTGTGAGCCGATCTGATAGTTATCCACGCCTCCTACAAAAAACTCGCTCTCGTCGTATCCGGTGTAGTCAGCGGGATTGTCAAAAAAGCCACCTTTCCCTTCGATCGGTCGATAGTAACTTACGTGACGGAGAAGAAAGGTGCCTCCGACGTTCAGCTGGTGACTTCCGCGGGTAAGACTGAGGGTATCTGTAACCTCATAAGTATTCTGCGGGACTTCGTACGGGCCGAAGTCGCCAGTATACTGAAACTCAGTTCCAGTGCCTCCAATGAGGGGTTGGCCCGTATGCGCAGCGGCGCCAATCGCTGAGTTTGCGATGCCGAGGATCGGTCCAACCGAAACTCCGTTATCCGGAGGCAGGAAGCCGTAATTATCGCGGTTGTACGCGATACGAGCCTCGTTCACGGCGCGAGGAGAAAAGGTGTGCGTATATCCTAAATCATACCCGCGAGCGTGGAGGTAATTCTGCTGACCTTGTGCGTTTAGTTGGGGACTCGTGCCGTTCGCAGGAAATGCAGAAGTTTGATTTGTGGCGGTGTTGTCGTACGAGAAACGGAAGAAGAACAGGTCGCTGAGGGAGGCATTCCAGTCCAGGCGGGCGTCAAAAGTATTGTATTTCGCATTATTACTCTGCTGGGTTAGGTAGTTTTGTTCCACGCGATCCGTGCGTGAGGGCAGAGGAAATGCGTTGAAGAAGGCGACAGCGGCGGGATTGAGGCGTCCTTGCGGGATGATATTGCCCGGGAAGGGTGTGCATGTCTGAGGATCGTAAATCTGCCCCCGGCTTGTTGTCGCGAGATTGTTGTTTAGAGCGGTAAAATTAGGTACGCAGTGTGGAAACATCGTGGTGTACGACGACGACCCGCCGCTTGCGAGTTGCGGGTTCAGCAACTCTGCAAAATTCCCTTGGCGCATGAGAACCGTTGGGACAGTTTCGTACGCACTTGAGCCAGGGGTTAAGATGCGTGTGCCCTGATAGTCCCCAAAGAGAAATAATTTGTTTTTGATAATGGGAAGGCCCGCGGCACCGCCGAACTGCGTCCTGTTAAAGGATGGGTTTGCCTGGGCCGGTGCATCGAGGAATCTATAGTTCCGGTTTGCAGCCCATTTGCCGCTTCGGTAAAACTCGAACGCGGATCCGTGCAACTGGTTGGTGCCGGACTTAAAGGTGCTGATGACTAGGGCTCCTCCTGCACGCCCATACTGTGCCGGAGCCACGCTAGTGTCGACTTTGAACTCTTGCGTAGCTTCCACAGGGGGGAAGAAAAGAATAACGTTTTGCAAGCCGTCATTGTTGTCGACACCATCAAGAATAAAGTTATTGGCCTGTGGCCTTGTCCCGTTGACCGCAAGAACATCGCCACCGGTGTCCCCGTTTCGACCGGACGGATCTTGACCGTTCTCGCTATAGGTCCCTTGAGTCACGCCTGGGGTTAGAAGCGCCAGGTTGAGCGAGTTGCGGCCATTCAACGGTAGCTCAGTGATTTGCTTGCTTTCGATCGTTTCGCCGAGCGTGGGATCGGACGTATTTACGAGGGAGGCAGCACCGGTAACTTCCACTGTGGTCGTTGCCTCGCCGGGCTTCAGGGTGAAGTTCAAAGTCAAGCTCGTTGTGACGACTACAGTGATAGCTTGCGTTTGTGTTTCGAAACCGGGCGCAGTGACAGTCGCAGTGTAGTTGCCAGCAGGTACGGCTGACACGCTGAGTTGGCCGCTTCCGTTAGAACTGCCAGTCAGTCTTAATCCTGTTGTTTTATCCAACAGAGTGATGTTGGCCCGGGGAATGGCAGCTCCGGTGATGTCGGTCACGGTTCCTATTACTCGTCCGGAATCGGCCTGCGCGGCTGCCTTTCTTGGGCTCACGCATGCAAAGGCGCCGGCTAGGACAAGCGTCCCGGTGAGGGGAGGAAGCATCTTTCTGTACATCTTCTTATTCTTAAGGTGACGCGTCATTTCATTGGCTCCTTAACAGGTACACCCAGTTTCTCGCCTCTATATAGCGAGCCGGCTGATCCCTGGCTGCTCGTGACCATCTTCCGCGTGAAACGTACGAAGCAATGGATTTCCGATTGGTTTCGACTTCTTTTTCATTTGAACACTAAATCCAAGTATTTGAACTAGATACAGACGCTTGTTGCTGAAAATCTACAGCAAGTCTGGCGCAAAGAGTATGCTGTTGCACTGGGAGGAGAGAGCGTGACGACGATCGAGAAACTGGAGCGTATCGCTTTCGGGATCTATGAGGTGGACTTGCAGGCAGGCGAGCTGTGGAAGGCAGGCTTTCGGGTGCGGCTGGCAGGACAGCCCTTCAAAGTATTGGTCACCCTGCTCGAGCGACCCGGCGAGGTCGTCTCCCGCGAAGAGCTGCAGGCGCAGATCTGGAAGTCGAACACGAATGTGGATTTCGAACGCGCCATCTCCGGAACAATTAATAAGATTCGCGAGGCGCTCGGGGACTCGGCTGAAAATCCACGATTCGTCGAGACTCTTCCGAAGCGGGGATACCGGTTCATCGCGCCCGTAAGATCGATCCCGGTGGAGCGCTCTGACGCGATGCATGCAAGCCCATCCCAGGTGTCTGTCCCGATCCTCTCTTCGGCAGCCCCGGCGGTCGATCTGGTGCAGCTACCCGCAGCCGAGTTAGTTCCGTCTCTCTCTCCGGCCATCAGAGAGATGCCGCAGCCCGCAGTCGAGCGGCACCGGAGACAAGGGTGGCCCTTGCGCGAGACGCTGTTTGCCGTCGGGCTCGCTGTTGTGATCGCAGCGCTGGTGGCCTACTGGGCAGGGCAGCGGTCCGGAGCAACCATGACTGCCCCGCCACGGCTGACGCAGGTGACCCACTTTGTCCCGATCTCCGGCGGCCCGCCGAATGCCGAGAGCTTTCTTACCTTGGCACAGGATGGAGACCGCATTCTAGCGCCGGTGCTGGTAAACGGGCGCTCCCGGCTGCTGGCTATCTCCGCGAGCACGGGCGAGATGCAGCCTCTCACCCTGCCGGACGACATCGCCTCCGGCACGCTGGCGGATATCTCTCATGATGGCTCGCGCCTGCTGCTACGTAGTCATCTCTCCTCGGTTTCCGAGCAGCCGCTCTGGACCGCGCCCTCGAGCGGCGGCAGCGGCCAGCGGGTGGGCAGTGTGCTGGCGCATGACGCGACGTGGATGCCGGATGGTACAGGAATCCTCTACGCCAACGACAATCTTCTAACGCTCTTTCGCCAGGACGATGGAACGTCCACGCTTTATGCGAAACTGCCAGGACGCGCGTTCTGGCTGCGCTGGTCTCCGGATGGCAAGCTGCTGCGTTTTACGCTGATGAACCCGGTGACCCATGCAACGAGTCTGTGGGAACTGAATCCATCCACTCATGTTCAGGGCCCCATTGTAAGCCTGCAGGCAGCCCACCTTGCCGCCTGTTGCGGGGTTTGGACCTCCGATGGCAACGCCTTCGTCTTCCAGGCGAACGATAACATCTGGGAGTTGCAGGGGCGCGGTCGTCAGCAACGCCTGCTGCAGCTAACCAATGGGCCGCTGCGATACCTTTCACCGACCGCAGCGCCGGCGGGGGCGCGTATCTTCTTCGTTGGGCTGGAGGCACACTCCGGCCTGGAGCAGTTCGCCGAGAAGAGCCATCGTTTCGAGTCTGCGCCTGCGTTTTTGGCCGATGCGAACCGCATCGAGTACACGCGCGACCGGGCGTGGGTGGCTTGGACGGACGCCAACGAGGTGCTGTGGAGGGCGCGCGCGGATGGTTCCGATAAGATTCGGCTCTCGTCGAATGCGCTCGAGGTCTTTATGGCGCACTGGTCCCCGGACGGCAAGCGGCTGGCCATGATGGCTCGCGAGCACGATGGCTTGTGGCAGACGTATCTTGTGGATGCGGTCGGGGGCAAGCCGGAGGCGCTCTTGCGAGAAACCCGTAACTCGGCCGATCCAAGCTGGTCCGCCGATGGCCGCCGATTGGTGTACGGCAGACAGCCGGAGCTGATGGGCAAAGAGAGCGGTCCGCGAACCCTCCAGATCATGGACCTGGCGACGCACCAGACGGAGGAGATCCCGAACTCGGAGGGGCTATTTAGCCCGCGCTGGTCGCCCGATGGTGCTTGGATTGCTGCGCTTACGCTTGACCAGCGAAGCCTGATGCTCTATAACGTTGCTCAGCAACGCTGGCGCCTGCTGGCCTCGACAAGCGCGGCTGATCCAGTCTGGAGCGCTGACAGCAAGGAGCTGTACGTACATGCGTTCCAGACTGATCGCGAACCAATTCTCAAGATAAGCGTGCCGGACGGCGCGATCAAGGTGGCGGCTGACCTGGGCGACCTGCGCGATAGGGAGACCGCAAACTACTTTTTCGGAGGGCTTACTCCGGCCGATGAGCCTATGGTGCAACCCCGTGTTGGTACGGGAAATCTGTATAGCCTTGAGCTTCCCTCACGCTAAAGATAGCCGGCGTTACTGGCGTGGACCGGCTGCGGCGGTTTGCTGGCCGTGCAGTCCGGTCCTCAGGCGGGTAAGCTGATCGGCTTTGAGAATGGCCCGTAGAGCGAAGGCCATGTGAGCGTCCGCTTTGTCGAGCGCGGCTCGTGCCTCGGCAATGCGGTCAGTTTGAGCAAGCGCGAGGTCATTGTCGATGACGGGCGCGGCAAGCATCGGTTCGAGCTTGGCTTCTTCCGTCTGCAAGGCTGCGTCGAGCTGGATGAGTTTCAAGCGGCCCTGCAGGTAAGTCTCCGCCAGCCGGTGAACCTGATCTGGAGTAAGGCTGATCGCCGCGACCAGATCAGGATTCAGCCAGAACTGTCCGGGAGGCAGGCCCAATTCGTCCAGGTCCTGCATTTCATTGCGCATCTGCTCCCGTTCATCGGCACTGCGTTCCGTGTCGGCGCGGTCATCTCCAGGATGATGCATCCTGGTCTGACCGTGATCCTGTGTGGGCGGTGGACCCTGCTGAGCGAAGAGCGTGGAGGAACAGAACAACAGAGGTGCTGCGAAGAGGAAGCGAAGTATCACGTGGTTCTCCTTCTGGTAAATGCGGTTCTCTGACCCACGCGGATTGCGCCGGAAGGAGTGATCGCCTAGAGGTAGCTCCATGCGTCCCAGTACAACTGACTCCGGCAGGTGATTTCCAGGTGCCGTGGGAGGTTTCAGAAGTCTACAGGCCGCCGCCGTCGTCGTTCGATCCGGAGTCGAAGCTGCTGCCGTCATCGAAGCTGCTGCTGTCGTCATTGGAAGCGTCGTCGAAGCTCTGGTCGTTGCCAGAGCCGGTATCGGCGAAGTCAGCCTGGTCGCGACGGTCTTCAATATCGGAGGAGGGTTGGTCGCCGCTGGCGGCAAGGCGGTCTGCGAGTCCACCGCGATCTCCGGAGGCGTTGTCGCCATAGTAGTTGTTGATCACCTCTTCGCGGGGCTGTCCCATGCCGCCGCCCAAGTCACCCAAACCGGATCCGTAGCCCGCATGCTCTCCGAAGCCATGCATGAGGCTCTCAATGCCTTCGAACGCGAGAGCGCCGGCGGCGACGCCTGTAGCGGTCTGCATGGCGGAACGAAGGAAGCCTCCGCCGCCGGGCGCTGCGCCGTAGCTTGGCTGGCCGTAGCCGGGCTGTGCATATTGCGGCTGGCCGTAACCTGGTTGCGGAGGACCGTAGTTAGGCACTTGCTGGTACTGCGCCTGCTGCGGCGGGGGTGGTGCAGGCTCTTCGTCGCGGTGGCCGAGCAGACTGCCGAGAAAGCTGGTGCTGTGCTTCGGCTGCTGTGCCTGCTGCTTGAGCTGCTCGAGTTGCGTCTTGGCCTGGTCAAGGGCGTACTGCTGAACAAGAACGGTCTGCGCAAGGATGTAAAGGGCATCAGGATTACGGCCGAGCTGCTGCCCGATGAAGCGCTCGGCGTCCGGATCCTTCTCAGACAACGTGGTCTGGTTGACGCGCTGGGCAAGACCTTCGAGCATTTGTTGTTCCTGCGGAGTCATGAAAGCCTTTCTGGTGCTTGCGTGTGGACTGCGGAGCCGAGGCTCCCCTCACATGGGACGCCGTGTGATTGGAAAGGATGCCTTCGCTTGCCGCTGGCGAGACTTGATCCATGCCGGCGCGCGAAGAAGGTGAGGCTGACGTTCACGGGTTGCTAACTGGAGTAGAGAAGTTCTTCGGTTCCGTCGGGTCTGCGGAGCAGGGTTCGTTTTAACAGCCTCATAATGTCAGGAATGCCTTGCAGGACTGTTACCTCGATAATCTTTGCACCCCCGGTTCTCGAGTAAGTCTGTGAGGCCTGAAAGGTGTGTAGACCGCGCTGCGCCGGTTTGCGCTTTGCGTAGCCGGTGTTGATGTCTGCGAGTTCGATCGAGGATGCGTACGCATTGAAAAGCTTTCGTGTATCTACCTCAAGAAGAATGTGGCTCAGCTTGCGATTCAATGGCGCCTTGAGAAGATTCTCGAGTGAGGTTCTACGGGCGAAGAGGAACACGCGCTGATTTAATAAGTCGATCCATCGATCTGGACTGCACGCTTTTCCCAACGCAACCGCAAGCCCTGCATGGCTAAGGGTCGTGCGGTCGCGCAGCGTAAAGCTTCCGTGCTCGTCATTTGTAAGCAGGTAAGAACGGCTCAAGCGATGTTTCTCAATCTCCTGCTTACGTTCTTCAGCGACTCTGCATTTCAGCAGGATTTGACTGGAACTGAGCAGTCCATGCCGCTGAATAGCCGGCCACGAGTCTGCTGCAGAAAGGTGGTACAACACAGGCCGCAGTTTGCAGAACTTATTAACATCAAGCATGATTTGCCACCCGCTGGGTGATCAGAACCTTACGATCTTCCTGCGACGGACGAACGCCGCCAGGGAGACCGCGCCGGTGCCCAGCAGCAGCAGGGAAGACGGTTCCGGCGTCACGCCCGTTGCGGCTGCCTGGAACTCTGCTGCGACGAGGCTGTCTCCTGCCGTGGTCGGGTGAAAGCTATCGTAGAAGAGGTAGCTGTTGGGATTGGAGCACAGCGTGGTTCCGGTGTAACACGCACCGGTTGCGTTGCTGAATCCGTATGCGGATGGGTTGGCCTCCACATTGGCGAGCAGGTTGAAGGTGTCGACGTAGGTTGCACCCTGGGGAAGGGTGGCCTGGAGCGTCGTGTCAAAGGCGATGCTGTACGCGGTGGCGATGGAAGATCCGTAGAACTCCGGGGTGAGGCCGAGGTTGGGGACTCCGGGGACGAGAATGTGGGTGGCGCCCTCACCTTCGAGCGTGGCGACAATTGCGTCGATATTGGAGGCTGCGGTGTAGGGTGAGCCACTGGTGAGGAAGTCGTTGGCTCCGCCCCAGACGACGAAGAGGCTGGAGGACACGAGAGCGCTGGAGGCGAGCAGCGGGGCGGAGAGGGCCACTTCGGCTTCCAGTCCGGGCAGGCCAGCATAACCAGGAGTGGTTTGTGTGCCGCCGTCGGAGTAGTTGCCTATGCCAGTGGTGGCGCCGATGTACGCGAAGTCATGAAGCGGTACACCGAGGTTTGCGGCGAGCTGCTCGACCGCCACGGGACCATTCGAGAGGCGGCCCTGGTAGTAGGGTGCGGGAGGGTAGCCGCTAAGCGCGTAGAGATTGCCGTTGTCGGAGAGGCTGTCACCGTAGACGATGACCGAGGAGAATGGAGAGGCTTTGGCGGAGGTTGAGAACGCGGCGGGCAGGATCGCGATCGAGGCAGCGACGGTCAGAAGCTTGCGCAGGTCCATAGGAGGCTGCTCCTTGGAAGAATGGTTAGGAGCGATCAGTATAGATGGATCAAACTGTGCGTGCTTAGTGAATTGTTTTCATCCTGCGCTGCATGTAGTCCATGAGGAGATAGCTGCCGAGCGTTTCGGGGGTGGTGAAGTAGGCCTTGCCGCGGCACATTTGCGAGACCTGCTGGACGAATTGGACGAGTTGGAAGTCGGACGCGAGCATGAAGGTGTTGATCATGATGTTCGAGCGCTTGCAGCGGCTGACCTCTTCGAGCGTCTCCGAGATGACGAGCGGGTCGAGGCCGAAGGCATTTTTGTAGATGCGGCCGTCGGGGAGGGTGAGGGCGGAGGGTTTGCCGTCGGTGATCATGACGATCTGCTTCATGTCCTTGGTTTGGCGGGAGAGGATGCGCTGGGCGACGCGGAGGCCTTCGCGGGTGTTGGTGTGCCAGGGGCCGACCTTGACGCGGGGGAGCTGGCCGATGGGGATTTCCTCGGCGGAGTCGTGGAAGAGGACGAGAGACAGGGTGTCGCCGGGGAACTGGGTGCGGATGAGGTGCGAGAGGGCCATGGCGACGCGCTTGGCGGGGGTGAAGCGGTCTTCGCCGTAGAGGATCATGGAGTGCGAGCAGTCGAGCAGGACGACGGTTGCGCAGGAGGATTGGTAGTCGGCTTGCTGGACCTGGAGGTCACTGTACTCGAGGTTGAGCTTGCCGTTGTGCTGGTTGAAGTCGGTACCTTCGCGGGCGAAGACGTTCGAGAGGGTGGCAGTGATGTCTAGGTTGAGCGAGTCGCCGAACTCGTAGGGCTTGGAGGAGCCGTTGGTCTCGACGCCGGAGGCCTCGTGGCGGGTGTCGTGGCGACCGAGAGAGGATTTGCCCAAGGGGCCGAGGAGTTCGCGGAGGGCCTTGTAGCCGAGGAAGTCCATGCCCTTGTCGGTGACTTCGAAGCGGGCGTTCTCGCCTTCGCCGGAGTCCTCGCCCTGACCTTTCTGGGGCTGCTCAGCGTTGATCATGTTCTGTTCCTGCATCTTCTGGATGATCTGGTCGACGAGCTCTTCGACCTGCTCCTCGTCGAGCGACTCGTACTTTTCCTGGGTCTCCTCGTCGAAGAGGTCGCCAGAGTCGAGGGCCTGACGGATGGCTTCGCGCAGGTTTTCCATGGTCTGGTCGCCGTCGAGAGACTGGAAGCGCGACATGGGGTCCTGGAAGCCGGAGTCGAGGAGGAAATCCGAGAGCGCCTGCATGAGGTCATCGAGATCGACAGAGGAGCTGAGGTCGCCGGTAAATTTTGTGTAACGTGTGCGCTTCATGAGGTCTCCGTCTTTATCTTAGACTCGGCGGCGGCCGGGTTTGGGTGGACTTGGGCGAGGTACCTGCCCCACCCCTGGGGAAAGTACTCAAAGTATTCGAAATAAATAAGTTAGGTCTGGACCTCAGGTATTGACAGGATGCAAACAGGCCCGGCTACAGAAGGCCGGGCCTGACAGAATCCTCTATTCATAGTATAGCCTGCGTGTCAAGCACCCCAGGAGCGCTGGGTGATCTATAGACCCCTGCATCCAACCTGGAATGCGGACAGTGCTGCTGCTTATCGGTTCGAACATCTTTATGACGTTTGCGTGGTACGGACACCTGAAGTACAAGGAAGTGGCGCTCTGGAAGGTGATCCTGGTGAGCTGGTCGATTGCGCTGTTTGAGTATTGTCTGCAGGTGCCGGCGAATCGCATCGGCGCACGAACCTTCTCGCCGGATCAATTGAAGGTGATGCAGGAGGTGATTACGCTGGGTGTCTTCGGCGTGTTCAGTGTGTTCTATTTTGGTGATCGACTGCACTGGAACCATCTTGCGGCGTTCGGCTGCCTGGTGGCTGGAGCCTTCTTTATGTTTCACAAATTTTAAGTGGATCCAGTCCTGCGGTTCGGTGCCGGCACGAGGAACGTAGACTCCCTTCGGGGAGGGACAACCAAATACCGGCCGATGACCGATGCTCCTTGGTCCGCGGTCCCTAGAAGTGGAAGACGACGCCGGTGGAGATGGTGAAGAGGCTGACATTGTTGCCGGTGCCGGCCGAGCCGCTGAAGCTGTAGCCCTGGCCGCCGCCGATCTCGATCAGGCGCAGGTCGAAGAAGGGAATGGCTCGGTAGTCTATGCCGCCGAGGACCTCATACGCCGCAAAGTTCGCCCTCTCCTGAGTGCCGGTGGGAAGTGGGCTGTTCACCAGAGAGGTGCGGGTGCGGAGGTAGCTTCCTGCGGCTTCGATGTATGGATGAAAGCGGAGCAAAGGGAGGTGTACGTCGAGGCGGGGTCCGGCGAGGATGAGGTCTGAGCCGTTGTTGCCGGGCTTCTCGGAGCCGCGAACGTCCAAGCCGAGACGGACGGGGCCGAGCGGGATGACATTGAAGGTGGCGCCGACGCCGAAGCCGGGAGTCCACATGCTGGTGGTGGAGACGGTGCCGGTACTGGTGCTGCCGTTGACCAGGTTTGAGATGCGGACGGGGGAGAAGGTTCCATAGACGGAGACGATCTGGGCGTGGGTAAGAGGGGCGGCGAGGACGAGGGCGGCGAGAGAGAGGAGGGATCGCATTTTGGAAAGGGTAGGGGTAATAAGGGGGGTTCGGTTAGTGGCTGCCCCACTCATCGCGGTAAGGCTGCGATGAATGGGCACGGAATCTTGCACAGCATAAAACAAATACGGGGATTCTGGCTCCGCCAGAATGACGGCGGGAGAGAGGTGCGGATCGGTTAGTCGGCCTTGGCTACGGTGTAGGGGTGGGTGAGCGAGTTGCGGGCTTCGTTGACGGCTCCCTGGGTGTTGTCGTTGGTTTGGACGGCCTGGCGGTATTCGTTGACGGCTCGCTCGCGTTGGCCGGTGACGTCGAAGATGCGGCCGAGCTCGATGTGGGACCAGACCTCGGTCCACTTGGGGTCGCTATCGCCGCGGAGCGCGTCGCGGAAGCTGTTGGCGGCGGACTGATAGTTGTGCTGCTGGAAGAAGATTTCGCCGATGCGGTAGGCAGCGAGCGAGCTGTTCTTGTTGGCGTCGAGAGCTTTCTGGTATTCAACCAGCGCGCCGGTGAGGTCGCCTTGGCCGACAAGCTGCTGACCACGAAGGACGGCGACCTTCACGGCGAGGTCTGGAGTTGATTTGAGCACCCAGGCCTGGGGGTCGATGGTGATGCGGCGAGGGCGGCCGAAGGTCTCGACAGAGTAGCTGGAGTCCGTGCCGGTGACGTCGACGCGGCGGACTTCGGTTTTACCTTCGGTCTCGATGCGAAGCTCGACGGGCATGCGGAAGAGGTCGAGATCCTGCGAGATGGCGCCGACGGTGCGGAAGCCCTTGTTGTTGCCCAGGCGGTAGACGGTGTACTTGTCGGTGAACTGCGGGGCGCCGGTGCCGTCAATCCATTGGGCGAAGAAGGGGCCGAGGTCGGCCATGTCGTGGCCTACGGCGAGGGCGGCGTCCTGGACGTCGCGGGTGCGGACGGATTTGTCGGTGTACTCGGAAAGCAGGCTGCGGAGCATGCCGTCAAAGGCTTCGTTGCCGAGCTCCCAGCGGAGCATATGGAAGATCATGGCGCCCTTTTCGAGGGTCATGGACTGGAACTGGGGAGAAAAGGGGTCGAGGCGGCCCATGGTGGAGAGGGGCTCGGTGTCATAGGCCAGGGCGCCGGCGGAGATGTCGCCGACCGCGGTCTGGAAGGAGCTGCGGCCGGCGGAGTCTTCGAGGTAGAGAAGCTCGGCGTAGCGGCTCATGCCGTTGGTTATCCAGGCGTCGTTGAGGGTTGCGGGCGAGATCTCGGAGCCGAACCACTGGTGGGCGAGGGTATTGGCTAGCAGGCGGGTGGCGGTGTGATCGACGATGCGGTTGCCGGCGATGGTGGCGAGGCCGGGACCCCAGGAGGCGGAGACGGTGTCTTGCGGCAGCTCGACGATGTTCATCTGGGTGGTTTCGGGCTGGCCGAAGGTCGAGGACATGAACTCGAACTCTTTCGAGGCGAGCGCGCCGAACTCGAGGGCGCCGGCTTTGTGCTCGGCAAGGGTGTAGAGGTTGAAGTTCGAGACGTGCTGGGGTGCGATGAACTTGCCGGCGACAATGGTTCCGGGGAAGCCGGGCTTGGTCCAGTTGAAGGCGTACTCGGTTTTGGTGCCGCCGACGGACTTGGGAGTGCCCGTGGCTCCGGAGCCGACGACGCGCTCGTCGGAGGGCACGGTGATGTGCATCTCGGCGGTGAAGCGGTCGGTGTAGAGGCCGGTCTGCGACATGGGGAACCAGCGGCCGGGGTAGAGCAGGATGGAGATGGGGTCGGCGACGGCGACGAGCTTGATGCCTTCGACGGGGCTGGTTTCGGTGGTGGGAGAGCCGGTGTAGTCAAAGGTCCAGGTAACGGTGGTGCCCTTGGGAATGGGGTTGACGAGGGTGATGCGGATCGCGTTCTGGGGCGTGAGGCGCTCGGAGGTGAGGGGCTTGTTTTTGTTGTCGGTGATGCTGGTGATGGTGAGGCCGTCGTTGAGCTCGAAGGTGGGGGTGGTGAGGTCTTCGAGGGCGGTGAAGGTGACGATGGCGGCGGCGGTGAGCTTTCCGGCTTTGGGGTCGAGGTCGGCCTGGATGTTGTAGGCGGTGACTTTGAGCTGCGGGCGCGTGGGCGCGGCGAAGGCCGAGGCTGCGGCGAGGAGGAAGGTGAAGGCGCCGGAAAGTTTTCGAGCGGAAGGCATGCAGGGACCTTGGCAGATATGTTGCTGCGTCTAATTAGACGCGGTTTGCAGGGGATCGGATTTGGAGTCTTTCCGCGGTGGGAATGGGTGAGATAAAAAAGCGAGCGGAGATGCCGCGAGGTGGGCGAAGTCAGGGTGAGCGGCGGAACATACGCTGGTCAAAGTGCCAGGGCCGGTCTGGGAGGAGTTGAATCTTTGCAAAGTCAGGATGCTCGGGATTGAGCAGGATGTTCCAATCGCCTTCGATCGCAAGGGAAGGAACCTGGAGGGCGACGGAGCGACGCGAGCGGACCCAGGCAGCACCCACTTTTTTTGTGACTAAAGTATTTGCGAGTTCCGCCGATAAGAGAAAAGAGGGATCGAGATGCTCGATGGATAAGGTGGGAGGAAAGGCGGCTTCAGAGGCAACGAGGTCGTCTGGTGCGTCGGATGGGTCGATGTTGACGAAATATTCCACGGCAGCCAGGGCGAGAGAGGAGGCGGTATAGACGACGCGCACTCCCTTGGGGTTCCAGCGGCCGCCAAAAAGCCGGGAGCCTTCGCCGGTGAAGGCTGATCCCGCGAAGATGGCTCGGCCGATGCGCCAGAGATGCAACTAGCTATAGACCCCGTACGCGATGCGGCCGAGAACGTCGCGTACCGCTTCAACGCCGGTATCGGTGTCGAGGAGATCAAAGGGGCGGTGACCTTCCAGGGCTCGGTTTGGCGTTTGCAGCCAGTGGGCGGCTTTCTCCTGATTGCCGATCATCTCGGCGGCGAAAGAGACGATGCGGGCGAGGCGGACGGCACGGTCGGACTCCTCCGCGGTGAGAGTGGAATTGCCCTGAAGGCGTCGACTGAGGGTGCGCCCGGAGATGTTGAGCAGTTCGGCTACGGATTTGCGGTCGGTAAAAAGGGCGGCCGCGAGCTCAGACAGAATCGAGGCTGAGATGCCGTGGCGAGTGGAAGCAATGAGGCTGAAATCGTTTTCAGCTGAAGCTGCTAAGGATGAGAGTGTCATCAGTACGCCACCTTGGCTTAATTGTAACGCCAAATGGCTGAAGCGGGCAAGAAGGTAGCTTGGTTACGACGGTTGTACCAGGAGAGTGAGGGCAGCGGCGGTTACCTGGTCGATAGGAGAGGGACCGGGTGAGGTGAGGAGGGTGCGGACTTGGGCTAAATCGGCGAGTTGCTGGGCGCGGATGGGGGTGTCGGCGAGGAGCGGGGCGAGGGTTTCGGAGAGGGTCTGGGGGTTGAAGCGGGATTGGAGGAGCTCGGGGACTATGCGGCGGCCGGCGATGAGGTTCGGCATAGCAATGGGGAGGTTGCCATCGCGGTCGACTTCAGCGGGAATCTCCTTCGGGTACCAGACGAACTGCTTGGCGAGCTTGAAGGTGAGGGCGGAGACGCGGTAAACGACGACGAAGGGGTTGCCGATGAGCGCGGCCTGGACGGTGGCGGTGCCGCTGGCGACGACCGAGGCGCGGGCGTGGTGGAGGGCTTCGCGTGCGTCGGAGACGAGGTGGATGTAAGGAAGGGGGATGTTTAGGTCGGTACCGGGAAAGTGGGTGATCCAGCCGGCGGTGAAGTCGGCCAGGCGGGCTCGGTCGATGGTGGAGGCTACGGGGAGGAGGTACTCGGCGTTGCGGGGGAAGCGGCAGGCCATCTCGACCATGGTGGGGAGGTTGGCTTCGATCTCGCGCCAGCGGCTGCCGGGAAGGAGGGCGATCCAGGGTTTGGCGGGGTCGAGATTGTTGTGCGCCGCGTAGGTCTCGCGGGGGATGGAGGGCAGAGGGAGATGCGCGAGGGGGTGGCCGACGAAGGTGGCGTCGACGTGGCGGGCGGCGTAGAAGGCGGCTTCGAAGGGGAAGATGACGAGCATTTTTGAGACGCGCTGCTGAACCCAGCGCAGGCGGCGGCGCTTCCAGGCCCAGAGCTGGGGCGAGACGAACCAGAGGACGGGGATGTGGAGGCGTTTGAGCTCGCGGGCGAGGCGGAAGTTGACGTCGGGGAAGTCGATGAGGATGGCGGCGGCGGGGCGGGTCTGCTCGATGTGGCGGACGAGGAGGCGGAACTGGGAGTAGATATAAGGGGCGTGGCGGAGGACTTCGGTGATGCCCATGTGGGCGACGTCTTCGGCGCGGACGATGCGGGTCTGGCCGGCTTGCTCCATGAGCTGGCCGCCGAGGCCGGAGAAGGTGGCTTGAGGGCGTTTTTGTTTCAAGGCGAGGATGACTTGGGCGCCGTAGAGGTCTCCGGAGGCCTCGCCGGCGGAGAGGAAGAGGTGCGGGTTGGGGGAGGGGTTCATTGGGAGGGGGGAGGGATGGGGGTTCCCTGGTGGAAGCGGATTTGCCAGCGGGCGTCGTGGAAGACCCAGAGGGAGGAGCGGAGGGCTTCGACGGGAGGGTTCGTTCGGAGAGTGCGGTAGGTAACGAGGGCGAGCTCGGGGGAGAGCGGGTGGAGGTGGAAGTCGGTGAGGGTGGAAGGGACACGGTGTGGTGCTTCGGCGGCGAGGGAGGCGAGGATCTGGGGGCGTGTGTAGATGCGGCCGGAGAAGCCGAACTCGGTGAAGTCTTCGGCGAGCAGGAGGTCGAGGGCTTGGGGGTTCTGGCGGATGGCGGGGGTGAGGAGTTGGCGCTCGAGAGATTCGAGGTAGGCGGCGAGGGGCGGGTTGGCGGACGTGGCGATAGAAGTAGTTTATCGCTATGCTGTTGTCCCAGATCTCAGAGGCGAGACCTGGGGCACCCGTATTTAGAGGCCCCGGAGGATGTCCTCGCGAGTGACGCCTCTATGTTGGGCGACTGCCCGGAGAATGTTATTCAACGTTCCGATCCGCACGGGTTTGTGCGCCGGTATAGGTACGCGATGGCTTGTTGGCGCGTCTGTATCTAGGATGATGTGACTGCCGGTTTGATGAGACTCCCGGTACCCCTACGCTCGGCACAAATGGTCAGCCAGTTCGCGACCTTGTATGTTGCGGGGAACCTTCATGCAACAGCGAGTACTTCATCCTTACGAAGATGAAGACGTACGTAAGAAGGCGGCTGGCTGTCGAAGTAGAATCCGCGAACGACATCCTGCACGTTCGCGCGGAGTTCTTCCCAGGTGTCGCCCTGCGTGAAGATATCTTCTCCGAGCGCTTCTGCGACGTAGCCACCGTCGGCTTCCTGGGTGACTTCAAAGACGAGTTCGTTCATGGTATGCATTTTACGATGAAGTTCTTTGGAGGGGAGGACATGACCAATCAGCAGCGGTTCCTGGCGGTGCTCGAAAAGGATAGCCGGGCACTGGGTTGGACGGTGGTGCGGGTGCCGTTTGACCCGGCGGAGGTTTGGGCGGAGCGGGTGCGGCTGCGGGTGTGTGGAGAGGTGAATGGGATTCGATTTCGGACTTCGTTGTTTCCGGATGCGCGTAGCGGATTCTACCTGCTGGTAAACCGTGCGATTCAGGCAGGTGCCGGCCTGGTGCTCGGGGCGACGGCGGAGTTTGCGCTCGAGCCGGACCTGGAGGCTCGGACGGCGGAGCTGCCGGATGAGTTGGCGGTGCTGCTCGAGGAGGAAGAGGGTTTGCGGGCGTGGTATGACGGGCTGACGGAGTACACGCGGCAGGAGATTGGGAAGTGGGTGTGCGGGGTGAAGAGCGAGGAGGCTCGGCTGGGGCGGGCGGAGCAGATGGCGGAGCGATTGCTCGCGACGATGGAAGCGGAACGGGAGTTGCCGCCGGCGATTGCGAGTGCGCTGGGGCGCAATGCGAAGGCGAAGCAGGGGTGGGAGCGGATGTCGCTCTCGCATCGGCGGGCGCACCTGATGGCGATCTTTTCTTATCGGTCGCCGGAGAGCCGGGAGAAGCGGATCGGGAAGATGGTGGAGGAGTGCCTGGGTAAGGTGGGCAAGTGAATCGGTGGGCAGGCTGGACGAACCAAATACGGGGATTCTGGCTTCGCCAGAATGACGACGGGTGGTGCTTTGAGAGATGGGTGGAGTGTGAGAGGACGTGGGGGCTTGCGATTTGGTAGCCGCATCTGAGGATGGAGGTGAGCCGATGGGGTGGCTGGGGCGTGCGCTGAGACGACTGTTCGATCCGCGGCAGGGAGCGGCTGGGCACCTGATCGCGCGATGGCTGTTCTTGCGGGCGCTAGGCGGGATTTACTTTTCAGCGTTCTTTGCGCTGCTGTTTCAGGTGCGCGGGCTAATCGGGCGGCAGGGGATTCTGCCGGCGGCGGAGTATCTGCAGGCGCTGCGCGAGGTGGGGTGGCTGCGGTTCTGGGAGGCGCCGACGTTGCTTTGGGTGTCGTCCGGCAACGCGATGCCGGTGGGGCTCTGCTGGGTGGGGCTGATCGCTTCGGTGCTGGTGGCCCTGAATGTACTGCCGCGATGGATGCTGGCGGTGTGCTTCCTCTGTTTTCTGTCGTTTGTGGCAGCGGCGCAGGATTTTTCCGGATACCAGTCGGATGGGATGTTGCTCGAAGCGGGGTTTCTGGCGCTGTTTGTGGCGCCGGGAGGATGGCGGCCGGGGTGGGGAACGCGCAGCCGTGGGGTTTGGGCGGCGTATCTGTTGCTGTTATGGGAGTGGTTCCGGATCTATTTTCAGTCGGGCCTGGTGAAACTCGAGAGCGGGGATGAGACCTGGCGGAATCTTACGGCGGTGTACGAGTACTACCAGAATGGGCCGCTGCCGACGTGGGTAGGGTGGTATCTGCAGCATCTGCCGCACTGGTTTCATGTCGCCTCGGCGGGGCTGACACTGTTCATGGAGCTGGTGCTGGTATGGCTGGCGTTGTTTGGGCGGCAGGCGCGGCTGGTGTGCTTCTGGGTGGTGACGGTGTGGCAGGTGGTGGTGATTGCGACGGCAAATTATGCGTTTCTGAACTACCTGGTGCTCGTGCTGGCGGTGCTGCTGCTCGATGACCGGACGCTGGTGCGTTGGGTGCCGAGGCGGTGGCGCAGTGGGTTGCGGGGCGAGGTCGAGGAGTCCAGGCGGTGGGTTAGGGCCGTGGGTGGGGCATTGGCGGCGGGGATGCTGAGCTGGGTGGGATACGCGACGCTGGTGCCGATGGTGCAGATGCTTGCACCGCAGACGCACCTGCCGGAGACGCCGGTGGCCTGGCTTGAGCCGTTTCGGGTGGCCAATCAGTACGGGCTGTTTGCGGTGATGACGCCGCATCGGCTGGAGATCGAGTTCCAGGGGTCGAACGACGGGGCGCACTGGGTGGCGTATCCGTTCCGGTATAAGCCTCAGGAGCTGAACGAGCGCCCGCGAATCTATGCGCCGTACCAGCCGCGGTTTGACTGGAATCTTTGGTTTGCTTCGCTGGGGCAGTGGCAGCAGAACCTGATGGTGCCGCGGACAGAGGAGCTGCTGCTCGAAGGGGACCGGGATGTGCTTGGGTTGTTTGCGGAAGACCCGTTTCCAGGGGCGCCGCCGAAGTATGTGCGGGCGGTGCTTTGGCAGTATTGGTTTTCGACGCCGGCGGAGAAGCGGGCGACGGGAGCGTGGTGGCGGCGGCAGATGCTGGGGGCGTATGCGCCTACGTTCACGCGGGTAGCGGATGGGCGGTTTGCGGTGGTAGAGGGTCGGTGAGGGGCTACTACAATCGTCTGGAGTGCTTGGTCTGAGGCAAAGAAGAGAGCGCAAAGGACGCGAAGGTTGCGAAGGAGGAGCTTTGAAGAAGGATTTGTTGCCGATTGAGGAGATTGCGGGGAAGCTGGGGCTGCCGGGGGAGATGTATGAGCGGCGGAGCCCGGTGAGTGCGAAGCTGAATCTCAAGCTGCTGGACGGTGCGCGGCTCGATCGCCGGGGAAAGATGATCCTGGTGACGGCGACGACGCCGACGGTGTCCGGTGAGGGCAAGACGGTGACGTCGATCGGGCTGGTGCAGGGGCTGGAGCGGATTGGGAAGCGGGCGATCCTGTCTTCGCGGGAGCCGTCGCTTGGGCCGGTGTTTGGGATGAAGGGCGGCGCGGCGGGTGGAGGGCGGTCGCAGGTGGAGCCGGCGGAGAAGATCAACCTGCACTTTCATGGGGATTTTCATGCGATTACTTCGGCGCATAATCTGCTGGCGGCGTTGATCGATGCGCATCTGTTTCACGGCAATGAGCTGGGGATCGACCCGGAGGCGGTGACGTGGCCGCGGACGCTCGATATGAACGATCGGGCGCTGCGGAGTGTGGTGCTGAGTGTGACGGCTCCGGACAAGAGGCAGCGGGATGGGTCAAATCGGGCGAGTGGGTTTCTGATTACGGCGGCGAGCGAGATGATGGCAATCCTGTCGCTGGCCGAGGGCAGGGAGGATCTGCGGGCGCGGCTGGGACGGATTGTGATTGGGGCCAACAAGCGGGGCGAGCCTGTGCGGGCGGTGGAACTGGGCGCGGTGGGCCCGATGATGGCGCTGCTGGCAGAGGCGATCGAGCCGAACCTGGTGCAGACGTCTGAGGGGACGCCGGCGATGGTGCACTGCGGGCCGTTTGCGAATATTGCGCATGGGACGAGCTCGGTGGTGAGCCAGAAGATTGGGTTGCGGGTGGCGGACTACGTGGTGAATGAGACGGGGTTTGCGTCGGATTTGGGGTTTGAGAAGTACATGGACCTGGTGCGGCCTTCGGCGGGGATCGACCCGGCATGCGCGGTGGTGGTGACGACGGTGCAGAGTATGCGCAGCCAGGGGGAAGGGGAGCTCGAGGCGGGGCTCAAGAATCTGGCAAAGCACATCGAGATTGTGCGCGGGTTTGGGCTGCCGGTGGTGGTGGCCATCAACCGGTTTCCGAAGGATACGGAGGAGGAGCTTGGGGTGCTGCGGGAGTTCTGCGAGGCGCGCGGGGCGGCGTTTGCGTTGAGCGAGGCGTTTGCCAAGGGCGGTGAAGGCGCGGAGGAGCTGGCGCGGACGGTGGTCCGGGTGATTGAGGAGCAGCCTTCGCCGGCGCTGCGGACGACGTATCGGGCGGAGGACTCGGCCGAGGCGAAGATTGAGGCGGTGGCACGGGAGGTGTACGGGGCTTCGGGGGTGGAGTATACGGAGGCGGCGCGGGCCAGTTTGGGGCGGTTTCGCGGGTGGGGTTTTGGGGAGCTGCCGGTGTGTGTGGCGAAGACGCAGTATTCGCTGAGCGACGACCCGAAGAAGATGGGCGCGCCGACGGGGTGGACGCTGCATGTGACGGAGGTAAGTTTGTCAGCGGGGGCGGGGTTCTTGGTGGTGGTGTCGGGGGCGATGATGCTGATGCCGGGGCTGCCGAAGGTGTCGCGGGCGATGGGGATGGATGTGGATGCGGAGGGGGAGATTGTGGGGATGTGAGGGAGTCAGGGGTCTCGGTACTCGCGACGCTTGACCTCGCGCATGGCTTCTTCGTGCCCCTGGAGCGCGGCCTGGCGGGTCCAGTGCCGGTACTGGGTGTAGTCGTGCTCGACCCCGAGGCCGAACTCATAGAGTTGGCCGAGCTGGAACTGGGCTTCGGCGTTGCCGTTTTCCGCGGCCTTCTGATACCAGGCGGCGGCCTGCGGATCGCTGCGGGAGACGCCCTGGCCGAGGGAGTAGAGCTTAGCTAATTTCTGTTGGGCTTCGGGGAAGTCCTGGGTTGCGGCGAGGCGATACCAGTGGGCGGCCTCGGCTGCATCGCGTGCGACGCCTTCTCCCTTGGCGTACAGGAGGCCGAGGTTGTACTGCGCCCAGGCGAGGCGCTGGTCGGCGGCGCGCTGGCACCAGGCGAAGGCCTCTGAGAAGTTTTCTTCGGCGTAGAGGCGAAAGCTGAGATTGGCCTGGGCGTAGGCGTGGCCTTGCTCGGCGGCTTTGCGCTCCCAGAGCGCGGCCTGGGCTTCGTCCTGCGGCAGGCCTTTGCCGGCCTGGTAGAGGGTGCTGAGGATATATTGCGATTCGACGTGGCCCTGGTCGGCGGCAAGGCGGAAGCTGGCGCTGGCCTCGGTGAAGTTGCCGGCCTTGTAGAGAGTCACGGCTCGCTGGTAGTGGGGGTTCGAGGCTGAATTTGAGGCGTCTCGCCGGCCGCGGGCGATGATGCCCGAACGCGTGGAGTGGAGGGTCAAGACGGTGCCGGAAGGGATGTGCTCCAGGCCGAGCTGGGGTTTATCGTCCATGGGCGCTGATCTGGCGGTCGACGAGTTCGAATCGGTGCTGCGCGTCGGCGATCTGTTCTTCAAGGTTGCGGGCGAGCTCAGCGAGGAGGTCGCGGCCTTGCTGCGCGGCGGCCTCGGCGTCCACCTGCAGCTGGCCGATTTCGCTGGCGAGGAGTGTTTGTCGCTCCGCGTCAAGGGTGGCGAGGTCGCGCTCGGCGTGCTGGATCTGGCGGGTCATGCGCAGCAGTTCAGAGGCGTCGCCTTCCAGGGTGTGGGAAGCGTGGACTTCGAGGTAGTCGTCGAGGAGGCGCTGCAGGGATTCGGTGTCGCCGCGACTGTAGGCCTGGTTGGCGCGCGTCATGAGAAGGGTGAAGTGCTTCTGCTCGGCGTCGTCGCTGGCGAAATCGGGATGGATGCGCCGGGCGACTTCGCGGAAGAGGGTCTTGAGGCTGGGTGGGGGATCGAACTCTTTGGGGGGAAGCTCCGCGCTGAAGGCGGCTTCGTGGGTTTCCTGGGCGCGCTGGCGGGCCTGTTGCGCGCGGCGGCGGGCGGCGTCGGAGTCATAGAGGTCGACTTCGCGCTCGGCGATGCGTGCTTCGAGGTCGTCAAGCGTGACGTAGAGGATGCCGACCTGGGCGAGGTAGCGCGTTTCGAAGGTCTTGAGTTCGGCGCGTGCCTGAGCGAGGTCCGATTCGCGGTTGGTGAGGGCGGTCCGGAGGGCGGCGAGGCGCTCGCGCTGCTCGAGGAGTGCGGCAATGTGCGGGGAAGGCTGGAGGACGATTTCGGTTGGCATGCAGTCCAGGGTTTCAGCCTAAACCAAATTGGTTTTGCTCGAGCGGACTTTGCCGCGGTAGGTGAGGCTGGCGGTGTTGCGGGTGCCGAGGAGCGCGAGGCCTTCGCGGGCCAGGTCTTCGGCGCAGGCCAGGGCGCGTTGGAGGGGTTCGCCGGTGAGGTGGCGCTCGGCCGGTTTCTTCAGGTGGTGGTACCAGACGTCCGAGAAGGCGTGGTCCAGGCAGATGCGCTTGAAGCAGTGGTCCATGCGGATGGGCCAGTGGTGCTCGCGGGCCAGGGCGGGGAGGATTGTTTCGGTGAGGTGCTTGAAGCGGGCAATCTGGGCGGGTTGGTCCATGTGGTTTGGATGGTATGTAACACCAACGTCCGAGGCACCCAGCACCGGGAGTTGTGGTGGGGAGGGACCCAGGTCTCAGAGGCGAGACCTGGGGCACCCGATCTCGGGGTGGGCCAAGGGGTTAGTGGAGGGTTTCGGGGGTGGCTGGGCCGTAGAGCAAGCCGTTGAAGAGGAATTTGAAGGTGGCATGGGGTTGACCGCGGAAGGTGACTTCCGGGCCGAAGAGGAGGACTTTGCCCTTGCCGACACTGGCCTGCGCGACGGCGATGGAGTTATTGAGGTAGGTCTGACCCCAGGCCCAGCCGCTGTCGAGGAGGTTGCCGTCGCCGTACCAGGCAATGGTCTGAAGGCCGTGGTGGCTGGCGTCGGGGGTGGCGCGGAAGGCCGGGCTGTTGTCGTAGAAGACGTCAGTCGAGGCGGGCAGGCCGTAGGCTACGGGTTGAGTGTTGTCGATCTGGGCGCGGAGGAGCGAGCCGGGGACGTAGAAGCGCTCGGGCGGGACGGGCTGCTCCTTGCCCTTGACGACTTCGGTGAGAGCGTCGTGGACGGGGAGGTCCATGGCGGCGTAGATGCGGCTGGAGCTGCCTATGGTGAGGAGGGTTCCGCCGCTCTCTACAAAGGCCTTGAGCTGCGGGAGGGATTTTTCCGAGGTGAGGTGGCCGAGCCAGGGGCGGAACTCGGCGGGGATGGACTCGGGAGCGGGTTGGGGGGCAACGCGGCCGCCTGCGTCGCCACCGGCAGTTCCGGCGGCGGGGCCTGCGCCACCGACGAGCCGGGGCGAGAGGTTGGGGAGGACGCCGTCGGCAAAGACGAGGTCGTCGAAGGAGGCAGTTAGGTTGCCGGAGTCGATGGTCTGGGGGTAGATGACGGTGTAGGGGAACTCGAACCGATCGAAAAGCCAGCGGAGCCAGCCGGAGGGGATGACGCCGCCGTACTGGTCGGCGAGGCCGATGCGGGTGGGGTGGAGGAGGAGGGCGTCGCCGGTGGGTTTGGCGGAGACGGCGTAGGCGTTGATGCCGAGGGTCTTCGTGGCGGTCTCGAGCAGGTCGTGGGCCTGGGGGGAGTAGGGGATGTAGAGGGCTCCGGCGTCTAAAGACTTTCCGCCTGCTAGAGACGTCGGCTGCTTGAGCCAGAAGACGGGGAGTTTGGCCTTGAGCAGGCGATTAGTGAGGGTGTAGGCGTCGTTGTACTCGTGCGAAACGAGGTAGCCGGCGGGCTTGCCGGGGCCGCTGATTGTGCCTGGCGGTGGCGCGGCGAGGTCGGTCGTGATCTTTTCAAAGGGCCCGGTGAAGCTGGAGTAGAGGCGGGTGAAGGTGACGCCCATCTGGTAGGCGAGGGTCCAGCCGGTGGTGTCGTAGGGGCGGGGGGGGGGGGCGCCGGGGTAGGCGAAGTCGTTGGGGTGGTCCTGGGGCTCGAGCATG
>CAXTLR010000010.1:0-152275 GCA_964245195.1 uncultured Acidobacteriaceae bacterium
GCGAGAGCACTGTCGAAGCAGCGCCGCTCCCAATGCCGATCCCGTCGCCCACATTCGCTGTCCGGTTTCCTAGGCTCGTGATCTGTGTCGCGTTCACCGCCACACCAATTGCGGACCCCGTCAGGAGCGCCGCCGTGGTCAGTTTTGCCACCTTCTTATCCCGCTTAGTCTGCAACTCCGTTCTCACGGTGCCCAGGTCGCTTTGCTCATTCGAGAGCTCAGAAATAACCGCATCCACTTCTAATCCCGCAGCCTCGAACTTTTCACTCAGCTTCTGTCGCAGAACAACTTCCGCCAGAGTCACTGGACCCAGGCCGCGACTCATATCCATCGTCCGCAACGTGGCCAAATCATTGTCAATATTGAACAAATGCGCGACCTCGCTTGCATTTGAGGCCGGAACCTGGCCCACAGCTCCGGATGCGATAAGCAGTCCCGTTGCACCCCAAAGCTTGCTTCGTTGGCTTCCACTCCACATTTTCACCTACCTACATCACTAGGGCGTGTTAACACTACTTCCGGTAGCGTTCCCTTGCTTCCGGAGAGTCTCTTGGTGCTAATCGCTCTAAGTCGTCTGTCGAGGGTCGACAAGATGCTCTCAAATAGACCGGCCAGCTCGATGGAGTTACATTGGATTTCTAAAAAATAGTCCGGACCAAGGCTTCCCGGTCGTAGATGCGGCCGTGAGCGACCTTATCCATGTAGTCGTTAGCTTCGCAAGAGATCAGGACCCCTGAACCGCGAGAGACGCCTGCGACGGCGAGCAGGGTTTGTGCGGTATCGGTCGCTCCAATCACTTTCAGGTGGCTGAAAGCGTCCTGTACCCAGCCAACGGCCGCAGTCTCCTTCACCAGCCTAGCAGCGCCCTCTGCGGACAACGCGACATACACGGCCTCAAATAGAACGGAGGAACCTCCAGCGAGTTGGAAATCTGCGGGGATGAGAGTGCCATCCGATCCCCTCACTCCGCCGACTTTGGTGGCAACGACCTTCACCTCCGCGCCGCCTTCGACAGCCGCCTTTCTTAAAGCGGCGACGAGCTTGGAGTCTGTGCCGTCCGCCACAAGAATGCCGATCTGCTTCGTCTTGATGCCGAGAACCATCTTCTTGACCATGCTTAGAGCGGGCGATAGCGCGAGATCGGTCCGTGCCGGCTGAGTGCTCGGGATGGGTGTGATCGGATCTGTAATCCCCAAGCCCGCGGCGACGCGTTTGACGATGTCGGCGCTCACGTTCGCGAGTTGGCCGAGGACGGTAAGGCGAACGTGCTCAGTCTGCACCTTGCTGAGTTCGAAGACAAACGCGGCGATGATGTGATTCTGCTCCGGTTCCGTCTGCGAGTTAAAGAAAAGCAGTGGCTGGCTAAAGTGGTCGCTGAAGGTCTCAGAACGAACTCTGAGCTTGTCGCCTTCCTCGTGGGCCGGGAAAGATTTGTAACCCTTGTTCGGGTCTTGACACGGCGTATCGGGTTCGAGCGAACTGGGCGAATAGCTGACGCGACCCCTCTGCGGGATCATCGTCATGTGCCCGTCGCGCTGCATGTTCATGACGGGGCAGCGCGGTCGATTTACCGGAATCTGCTCGTAATTGGGTCCGCCCAGGCGTGTGAGCTGCGTGTCGATGTAGGACAGGTTGCGGCCCTGCAGCAGCGGATCATTGCTGAAGTCTATGCCGGGAACAACATCCGTGGTTGCGAACGCAACCTGCTCGGTTTCGGCGAAATAGTTGTCGACATTCTGGTCTAGAACCATGCGTCCGACGATGCGAAGGGGAAGCTTTTCTTCTGGTATCAGCTTGGTGGCGTCCAGCACGTCGAAGTCAAAGCTGTCGGCAAAAGCCTCATCAAAAAGCTGGAGACCTAACTCCCACTCAGGGAACATTTTCGCCTCAATAGCATTCCAGAGATCGCGGCGGTGGCACTCCGGATCGGCTCCGTTGATCTTAAGCGCCTCGTCCCAGACGACCGATGCCATGCCCAGCTTTGGTCTCCAGTGAAATTTTACATAAGTCGATTTCCCTTGTTCGTTTAGAAGGCGGAAGGTGTGTACACCAAATCCCTCCATCATGCGGAAGGAGCGGGGGAGAGCCCGGTCCGACATGATCCAGAACAGCATGTGAGTGGATTCAGGTGAGAGCGAAGCCCAGTCCCAAAATGTGTCGTGGGCGCTTGCCGCTTGCGGAAAGCCACGGTCGGGCTCCTGTTTAACGAGTGGATGAGATCTGTGAACTTAATCGCGTCTTGGATAAAAAACACCGGCATATTGTTTCCGACTATGTCCCAATTACCTTCCGTCGTGTACATCTTTACAGCGAAACCGCGAACGTCCCGTGCAAGGTCGGACGAACCCGCATTGCCGGCAACTGTAGAAAAGCGCACGAACACCGGGGTTCTAACACCTGCTTCAGTAAGGACCTTCGCCTTGGTGATGCCGAGAAGCGAATCAGTGAGCTCAAAGTAACCCCGCGCGCCGTAACCGCGGGCGTGCACGATCCGTTCTGGGATGCGCTCATGGTCAAAATGCTGCGTCTTCTCGACGAGCATGAAGTCCTCGAGAAGAACCGGGCCACGGGAATTTGCTTTCAGCGAGTTTTCATCATCCCCGACGATGGTGCCACGCTGGTTGGTCATCGAGGGATGGACGCCGTCGGCAATCTGGTGCAACTCGCCACCAGAGCCAATCACGGTATCAGAGGGTTCAGACATCATGGGTGCGGAATCTAGTGTCATGTCTTTGTCCTTTCTATCTCGTCATGCTCAGTAAGTTAATTAGGACATCTTGCTGGTGTGGAGTCGATCTGCTCCTTGCACTCTGGCATATCAGTCAATAACGATTTTGCGAGAAAGATCAGCCGACAGCCGATCCAATAACTTGTGGTCGTGCGTTTGCTTTCCCAACTGCACGACCCCAGGTCATCAACTCGGAAGTGCAATCGTCCTTCTCGATTTGGCACTCAATCAGGGTTGGCCCGAGACGATGTTGTGCTGCCTTGGCGAACCCCTCGGCAAGTTCGGCTCCCGTTGTCGCCCTCCATCCGCAGCCCTGGCCGTCCTCTGCGTTGAAGACGGAGATCAAGCCCGCGTAATCCCAATTTTTGATCTTGTTGTAGGGACCATCATGGATTTCTGCCTCGATGGTATAACCACGATTGTTGATCAACAGGATCAAGATGGGCAGTTTCTGGCGAACCATCTGAGCGACTTCCTGCGCGGTAAGCTGGAAAGATCCGTCACCCACCATGAGAATGAGCTTGCGTGACGGCGTCGCGAGCGAATACCCGAAGGCGGCCGGGACCGACCAGCCGATTGCCCCCCATTGCATCTCGATCTCAAAACGAGCGCCAGCCGGCAGCCTCAGGAGCATGCCATTGAACCATGAGTCACCCGTCTCTACCATTACTGTAGTGTCTGGCGTAAGTGCCGCCTGTAGTTGGCGCAAAATCTCCGTGCGCGTCAGCCTCGCATCAGGATTTGTGTTCACGGCTTCAGGCGGACTAAGGACAAACCGCTTGTGCTCAACCATAGATGCATCTTGCCTCTGCACCTTTCTGCTCAGCGCCTTCAACACGTCGGCCAGTTGAACCTCTCCGAAGTTCTGGTCACCAAACGTGACCTGATGCACGTCGAGCATAATCGCACGCTCTGGCTCCGGCATCGCTTTCCAGCCAACGGTCGAGTAGTCGTTGAAAATGGTTCCAATACAAACGATCGCATCGGCCCAGTCGACAATCGCCTGTGTTCCGGGGCTGCTGACCTCTCCCCATGAGCAGCCAATGTATTGAGGATGTTCCTCGGGAAAGAAACTCTTTGCAGCGGCCATTACAGCGACCGCGCAACCCATAGCCTCAGCTAGGGCAATGACCTCGGCTTCGGCTTTCGCCGAGCGCACCTTGCTACCGATCAACAGCAGGGGCTTCTTCTTCTTTGCGAGTAGAGCAAGCAAAGCCGACACTGCTGCGTCAAGACTGGTCGGATCACTTTGATATCCGGCCGCCAGATCACGCAGCGGACCCGGCTCCGCACATAGCTCGCTTGCGATGTTGCAAGCTATTTCGATGTAAGCAGGCTTTCGTTCCCTCATCGCCGCTCGGATGGCTAGGTCGATCTGCCTCGGAGCATCGAGTGGATGAGTGATGGTCACGGCGGCACAGGTGATATGTCGCGCCATCTCTCTCATGTAACTGAGGTCGTGAGTGTCTAAGGTGTGATGGAGGAAGCGCCGCGACGCGTAGTCATTGGAGTTTGGAGCTCCTGAGATCAGGATCACAGGCAGGTTTTCAGCGTAAGCGCTACCCACTGGTCCCAGCGCGCACAGGCCACCCACGCTGAAGGTAACGACTGCCGCGCCAGCACCGTTTCCACGGGCATACCCCTCCGCGCTATAGCCGCAGTTCAGCTCGTTGGAGCAGTAGACCTGTTCCACATTCTTGTTGGTGAGCAGCTCATCCAGCAGTACCAGATTGTAATCACCTGCAACGGCGAAGTGGTGTTTGATTCCAATCTGTTCGAGCCGCGCTGCAAGATAACTACCGACAGTGTAAGCCATAGATACTCCTGTACTGTTGGGCGCGCCCGCTGTTCTTTACCGGCCAATCGTCTGGTTTGATCGACTAATGCAAAAGATCCTGCCAATCGGGCGGAAGCCGGTCAGTAGGCCCAGGCACAGCCTGATTGGCCGGACGATGAGAGGGTGGCGCCAGAGTCGAACAAGTTACCTCACGAGCTGCTCGATAGTCCCAGAACCACTCCTCGCCAGGTTCGAAACTCTGCATGATCAAATGCCCGGTTTCGTTATAGTGCCGAGTGGCGTGTTGGCCTGGAGAGCTATCGCAGCAGCCGATGTGTCCGCATTCGGCGCATCGCCGGAGATGAAGCCACCAGGTCCTTTCTTGTTCGCACTCGACACATTCTGTTCCGCTGGGTCTAACAACGGGGTTCACGCCTTCTTCCGTGCTCATCTGTGCTCCTATCCGTGCAGTTGGGTACCCGAGAGGCCGTCTAGCTCGCGATGCATGGGCAAATCGCGGCAACTACACAGGCTTCGCGTCTGCGGGCGGGTTACGTACGCCATCAAGAGTGACCGGCTTTCCAAACATGCCCCAGTTCTCAGCGGGAACATCCCGGATAAGAACAAACACCGGTGCACGCTCGCTTGGGGAAAGCTCCGTGTGCGTCTTCACGGCCTCCGTAAAGCGGGCGATCATGTTTGCTTTAGCCTCCGCGTCGAGCGCACCTTCAATGCAGTTCACCTCGAAGCTAATCACCTTTGTTCCTCCCGCCTTGCCGCCGTGAAACACCTTTTCAGCTGCATACTCGTTGGCGTACACCCAAATGTTGCTTCGAACGTACGGCGTGTCCGACAACTTCTCGCATTCGAGTCCAATCGTAGTCAGTTCTTCTGCGAGCGAATCAAGCGCGGCTTGAGAGAATGCACTTGTCGGATAACTGATATAGTTCTTTGGCACTGGTCATTTCTCCTGAGCTTGCACACTGACCGCAGAGTCATCTTCACCAACAGCCGCGGACTGCTCGCTAAGGTGACTCTACGCGGGACAAGGTTGCGAGAGCTCCCCTTTGCAGGTTTCAATATCGTTTTGAGAGGTACGGGCCGATCATGAACGTTAGAAATTGACGGTAATGTTCACTCCGATGGCTAGTGCGTTTGGCACTGTGGCGTTCGGAGACAGTGAATTTGGGATGGTACTGAGGCCCTTAGGGTGAACGAGGTACTGAACATCGGGCTGCAAAAGAACACCCGGTGTGACGGCAAATCCGTAGGTCAATTCGAGCGTCTGTTCATTGGGCGGCGCGTGCAAGAAGCCGGTTCCGGAACTCGGCACCGGAGACGTTGCGAGGGGCCCTCGGCTAATCGATCCATACGCGAAACCAGCACCGAAGAAATCTCGCGGGCGTTGGGCGCTCAACCCGTAGCTCATCAAGCCAAGATTGAAGAAGTACGGAACCACATTGGTGCGGGCTTCAGGCACCACGACCAAAGCCGCGAAAGCACCTAGGTGGCGCTGATCCTCAGCGTCGCCCCAGCGCGACAGCTCGGCAGTGGACTTTTCTGAACCCTCTGGAACTTTATAGTGCAGGATCTGCTGGTCAACCAAGGCGTAAAGGCCAAATAGACCCCGCACTGGTGCGAGGGCATGATTCGTCACCTTCTCGTGGGTCCCGCCGGTGTAAAAGCCACCAGTCTTTATGTTTCTAGATGGCTTCAGATCCCGATCGTGAGCGTAGTGTTTCAGTCCGATCTCACCAATCGTGAACAGGGGACCGTGAAGCGACAAATCGAGGCCATGCTGAGAGCCCTCAAGTTGGTGCGTGTCGGCGTTGTACCCGGCCGCCTGAACATATAAGCGCTTTGTCGGCGCGTATCTGAACCTCGTTCCCCAGGTGGTGTGGGGGTATCCCGATGCGCCGGATGCATTCAGAAACAGTCCCTGAGGAACCAGATCAAAACCAACAGATACCAGGCTCTTGAAGTAATCGGACCCCAGAAACTCCTCCCCAAATACCGAGTTCACGGTGAGGCGGCCAACGCGGAAGCTTACACGGTTCTCTGCAAGAGTTTGGGTGTAGCTGAGATAGGTAAGCCTTGGTTGCGTTCCGGCAACGTCTGCTAATTGGATGGGGAAGGCATTACCAACATAGCTGCTTGACAGGCTGGTTCCGAAGTTGACAGCCCCCCCAATCTGAAACTGACCCCCCCTCCACCCTAGGAGTGTTTCTGTGTTCACTCGAATATCGAGGCCAATGAGGTTGTATGCTGTTGCTCCTGTCTGCTCACCACCGTGCAGATTGCCGAAAGGGTCGGAGATCAGGATGATGGTCGGTACCACTCCCTGCCGGCCGAGTACGTTCCTGAGCCCGGCCCAGCTGCCGAGGGCGTACTGCCGAGCCAACGAGGGAGTGCTCAGGGCCTCCGGAGAAGGCGAGGCCGAGAGATAAGAATGGCTGAGGTCTTCAACCAATGGCGTCGACGACTCTTGTGAGCTGCTCTGTGCCGATCCGCGAAGCACGGAAGAGGTAAGAACGAAAAGCATTGCGCTTCGGATACCGAAGCCCACGGTCTTGGCTTGCAAGTACGCCTAGTTCTCGACGGCTTTGAGCTCGCTCAAAGCTTCAGCCGATGGCATATTGAGGATGAGCTTACCGCCGTCGATCGATGCAACACTTTGTAGCTTCAGATAGTGGTGCTGGTCGTGAGCGGCTGGGTCATTCTTCGTCAGCTTAATTCCCAGGTTATCGACAGTTCCGACATGAATGCCATCTGAACCCACCACATCCATATCGTTTTGAATCTTCGACACATCTATCATCGCGTTGTCCTTTTCACTCCCTAAGTGCGGCCGGCCTTTCAAAGCGCGAACGAGTAGATTCTGAGTGCAGAACCTACTCATTTGCGCCACAAGACCTTCCGCCTAAATCCACCTTACGTGCACGAAGTTGACAGATCCTGAACGTGCTAGGTTTAGGCTCTCATTTGAGAGATTTGTGTTGACCGCTGCGCTGGTGGGGCGGTCACTCCCGGTGTCTAATCCAAAACGCGGACCGGATGCTTTCCAACGCACGTCATTCGCGATCTTTAGGACCGCGAGACCGCGCAGAGTCGTGTAGGCCGCGGCCACGCCATCAAGTGATCCTGTGCCGCAAACTTCTTTGGAGCCGTAATGAACCGGGGGTTTGTTCGAACCTAGTGTGGTCCCACAATCAACGCTTTGGTGGTCGGAACTTTCTCCAACACAGACTTGTCGATTTGCAGATTGGCCCGGACCATCCCATAGGGGGTGAACGCTAGCCATTGCGCAACGGACACATCAGAGAACTTGGCGGCTCTCCAAATCTCAAGGAAGCGAAGAGTGGTGGTACCTGTGTTCTCGACATAATGCGGAGCGGTTCGCGGAACGTAACCTACGTCGCCGGCTTGGTAGTCGAACGTTCCCGCATCGGTTCCAGAGGTGTAGACCGTCATGCGTCCTTGACCCTCCAGGTAGTACTGCAGCTCGTCCGACGTTCGGTGCCAGTGCAGCTCCCGCATCGCACCGGGTGCCACTTCGATCAGCGCCCCCGAAATTGTGGACGCCGCGGGAAACAACGTTGAATCCGTCATGCGGACTGACCCGTTCTTCGATTCGATCGGCTCCTGCGCCCCCATACGATGGGTGTATATGACGGGTGTCGGGCCGGCGCCGGTTACGCGGTCTTGCGCGAGCGGGCCGGGAATCTCACCGCGGAAGATGTATTTCTCGGCCTTGGGTATACTCGCGAACGCGCTCTCGTCAACGCCGAAGTTTTTCGCTAGTACCGACTTCGGGATGTGAGCTAGAAAGTCGGTAACGAGAAATGTCTCCTCCTCGTTGAACGCACCATCATCAAACACCAGGAGAAACTCACAGCCGTCCCCGGCTAAGCCCTGGATGGAATGCGGTATGCCCGATGGGAAGCTCCAGATATCGCCCTCTGTGCAGTCAGCCTCGTATGTTCTCGCGTCCTCGTCGACACACGTGACTCGGGCATTGCCTTTGATCATGTACCCCCACTCAGCCGGCTTGTGCCAGTGCATCTCACGGATGACACCGGCTTCCAGACGCATGTTGACGCAAGCCAGCTCAACCGCGACCGACATCTCACGAACGGTAGTCTGACGTGCCCAGCCACCCTCCTCCAGCTTGTTGTGGCTGTCGGCGAAAGTCCATTTGAGGTTGGGTAGCGTACCGTGATCCGTAGCGGGAGGGGTGAGGCGACTAGGACTTTGCGCCTGCCGCTGCTCATTTGACGGCCCCAAGATCGGTGCGCCCTCTGTGCCGCGAACGGGCTGAACAACCCCATCGAGCGTCGTGTCGATACCTTGTTTGAGCATAATGAGGATCTCCAAGTTGTTGCATAATGCAGATCAAATCCCAATCCACGACGGCGGCCGACGGACATCAGCGTCAAACCCATTTGCTTCATGCTGGTGCGCGAGCATGACACTCATAGATCTCGTCGGCCCGAGGAGCTTTGTTTCGCGATGTCGCCTAACCCTCGCGTCCTACGACGGATATACCGCTTCGTACTCAATCGACGAAATGAGCTTGTCAACAGACGCTGGTTTGTCAACCCGCGCGAGATCGAGCTTGAAGATGCGCTTCGCGGCCTCCACTGCCGTGACATGTGAGACCCTCTGTATCTCCCCTTGCGGAGGAAACAGCATACCTTTGACAAGCTGGGCTTCTGTGACCTGGTCTGCGGTTGCGCGTGCGGCCGCGATGAAGATCTCGTCCGGTACATGCTTCGCCGCGGTTGCGACGATAGCCATGCCCACGGCAGGAAAGACGTAGAAATTGTTAGCTTGGCTCGGTTCGTAGGTCTTGCCCCCGATCGTGACCGGATCGAACTGCACTCCCGCGGCATAAATTGCTTTGCCGTTGGAGAACTTGTAGGCCTCCTCGGCGGTACATTCCGCGTGATCAGTTGGATTCGAGAGAGCGAAGATCACCGGACGCGGATTTAGCTCCGTCATCGTCTCAATGACCTGCTGAGTGAAAGTCCCCTTGATCGTGCTGACGCCGATAATGACTGACGGCTTGAAGGACTTGATTGCCTCTACAAAGTCCTTGGTGGGCTTCGCATCATGTGCGTACTTCTGCTGTTCCGGAGAAAGATCTTTTCGTGATGGCTCAAGCAGGCCGTTCACGTCGAAAAGAGAGATATGCTTTTGTGCCTCTTCCTTGCTCAGCCCTTCCAGTTCCATCGCCGAGACGATCATGTTGGCAATGCCAATTCCCGCAGACCCCGCGCCCAGGAACAGCACCTTTTGATCCTTAAGCTCGGTCTTGGCGATCTTCGTCGCGTTGTACAAGCCGGCTACGGTGACGCTGCCGGTTCCTTGAATGTCGTCGTTGTAGCAGCTAATCTTGTCCACATAACGCGCAAGCAAGCGGATCGCGTCAGTTCCCTTCCAATCCTCAAAGTGGATACAGCAGAGCGGAAATCGATCCTGGACGGCGTCGACGAACTCCTGAACGAAAGCATCGAGTTCGTCCGTAGAGGTTCTCTTTTGCTTCAAGCCAAGATACAACGGATCGTTGAGCAACTGCTCATTGTCTGTCCCGCAATCCAGAAGAACTGGTAGCAGAACATCAGGCTGCACGGCGGCGCAGGCAGTGTACAACTGCAGCTTCCCGATTGGGATGCCCATACCGTTCGCCCCAAGGTCGCCAAGACCCAGAATGCGGCCGCCTGTAGAAACGCAGATGACCCGTACGTCATCGACCGGCCAGTTCCTGAGCAAGTCCTTCACCTTGCCTCGCTGATCCATGGAGATGTACATGCCGGACGGCTTGCGGTAAATGAGGCCGAACTCCAGGCAGGCGGTGCCGACCGTCGGATCATAGACGATCTTCAGAAAGCGCGCCGGATCGGTTGCCAGCACGGCAAAGAACAGCGTCTGGTTGTCGTCCGAGAGCTGAGACAAATAGATGTACTGCTCCAAATCATTGTTCTTTTTGCTGAGTTGGAAAAGACAACGCTTTACCTGATTCTCGAGCGACTCGACACTCGGCGGTAGTAGACCGACCAAATCTTTGTCGGTACGTTCTCCGTGGCTAAAGGCTGTTCCATGATTCTGCTTCGGATCTTCGAGTAGAGCTACGCCGGTGAGGGTCGATGACATAATTAACTCCTTGGTGAGGTGGGGCGAGGTAAGGAAGCTATTTTGACGTCCAGTCGCTCGCATTCGAAGCGAATGAATAAACTGAGTGGTTTGTAATTTGGTCGTTAAGCGCGGAACGTTAGGGTTGTATCACCCACCATGTTCTGTGGGTTCATCACTTCAGCAAACTGTTTTTCTTCCACGAGGCCAGTTTTCGTGGCAGCTTCGCGCAAAGTGCTTCCGTCCTTTTGTGCCGTCATGGCAATTTTGGAGGCCTTCTCGTAACCGACGACAGGACTCAACGCCGTGACCAACATGAGCGAATCCTTGACGTAATCGGCTACCTTCTTTTGGTTTACCTTAGTACCTTCAACGGAATACATCCGGAACTTCTCGCAGCCGTCGGCAAGAATGCGAGCGGAATGTAGGAAGTTGTTGATGATGATGGGCCGCATCGCATTAAGCTCAAAATTGCCTTGGGAACCGGCAAACGCTACAGCCGTGTCGTCGCCGATCACCTGGATGGAGATCATCACGATTGCTTCGCATTGCGTGGGGTTGACCTTGCCCGGCATAATTGATGACCCAGGCTCATTCGCCGGGAGAATCAACTCGTCAAGCCCGCAACGTGGGCCAGACGCAAGCCACCGCATGTCGTTCGCGATCTTCATGAGGGAGACCGCAAGGCCGCGCAGAGCGGCATGCGCTGCGACCATGCCGTCAAGCGACCCTTGGGCTGCAAACTTGTTCGGAGCCGTGATGAAAGGAAGGTTTGTTAGTTCCGCAATCTTTTTCGCGATCTCAGCACCAAAGTCCTTGGGAGAATTCAGACCTGTGCCAACTGCGGTACCGCCTGCAGCAAGTTGATATAACCCCGTAAGCGAATCTTCCACGCGGTCCAGCGCGCCGCGAATCTGTACCGCATAACCTGACCACTCCTGACCAACCGTCAGCGGTACTGCGTCCTGAAGGTGGGTGCGACCGATCTTGACGATACCTTGCCATTCATTCGCTTTACCCTCGATTGCGGTGAGCAATGCGCCCGCCTTCGGAAGCAGGACCTCCTTGATTTCTTTCACCGCAGCGATATGCATTGCAGTCGGAAAGGTGTCGTTGGAGCTCTGCGACATATTGACATCGTCATTCGGATGAACTGGCTCTTGGGAGCCGACTACCCCATGCGCCATCTGGATGGAACGATTGCTGATCACCTCGTTGACATTCATGTTGCTTTGCGTGCCGCTCCCGGTCTGCCAGACGTACAGAGGAAAGTCCTCGTCCAGGGTGCCGGCGATCACCTCACCCGCACTCTTTATGATCAAGTCCGCCTTGTCCTGGGATAGACGCCCAGAACGAGCATTGACGATTGCAGCAGCCTTTTTTACATAGCCGTAGGCGTGGTACACCTCCAGCGGCATACGATCATTGCCGATAGAAAAGTGAATCAAAGAGCGTTGTGTCTGTGCTCCCCACAGACGCTCAGCAGGTACCTTCACCTGGCCCATCGAGTCAATTTCTACGCGCCACTTCCCGTCTTCTAGTAGACAGCCGGGTTTGTATGTGCCGTCCGTGATCTCCGTATCTTTTACCTGTGACAAGTTGGGCTCCTATCTCTACAAGCGTTTGGACCGACCTCACCATAATCGTGCTCTGGTGTGTTGCCGGGTTGATGGTTAGCTAAGGTTTCTACTCGAAGAGCTGCACGACGGCGGTCATGTTGAGGCTCCCGAAGTTGTCGTTTATAGCTTTCTGAAAAACACCGAGCGCCGCGCTTACAGTGGGCACCGATGCTTCTCCACCAGCAGTCTTTATCGAGTAGCCAAGATCCTTCACGAGCAACTTGATAGGGAAGTGCGCCTCAAAATCTCCACTCAGCATCGAGTCAGCATCTGTCGTTAGGTGCGCGTTCCAAAGAGGTGTGCCTGCTACCGCCTTCAAGACCTGCTTTGGATCGACTGGCTGCTTCTTCAGCATGCCGATCATCTCCGCCAAGGTCGTCAATTCAACGCCCATAAATGTGTTTGTAATGAGCTTGGCCAATGCTCCCGCACCTATAGGTCCTGCGAGCTGAATGCTGGAACTGAGAACCTTGAGCACAGGCTCCACCCGCTGCAGCGCCGCCGCGTCCCCACCGATCAGGAAGACCAATTCAGCGCTCTCCGCCTGCGGAGTGCTCCCGGAGACCGGCCCTTCAAGAAACGCGAACCCCGCCTTGCCGACCGTCTCGCCGAGCTCACGGATCCATGCTGGCGTTACCGTGGACATCTCGATGCCGACAGCTTTAGGCTCCATGCCACCAAGTGCGCCCTTATCAGCATCCAGCCAGACCTCCTTAGAGATTTGATCGTTGGGCACCATCGTGAATATGAATTCGTTTCCTTTGGCGGCCTCTCGCGGAGACGTTGCCGACTTGGCGCCAGAAGAGGCCAACTTCTTGACGGCCTCCGGATTCAGGTCGAAAACAGTGACTTCATGACCTGCATTAAGAAGATTCGCGGCGATCCGCGAACCCATTGCTCCAAGTCCAATAAATGCTGTCTTACTCATGCTGGTACCCTTTCCACTGCTCTCCAGTTGAGAGCCCCGGAATCCTTCGTTGTCGGTCCGACCCGATGCAACTTTCAGGTCTGCTCAGGTGCGTTCTGTCCAGACGGTCTGCGCATTCGTGAACGCATGCGCACCGAAATAGGACAGCTCCCGGCCATACCCACTGTTTTTCACGCCTCCGACAGGTACTCGAGGATTTGAAGCTGTTATGCCGTTGATGAACACGCCTCCGGTGTCAAGATCGCGAGCCACCTTACGGGCCAGCGCTACGTCGCTGGTCCAGATGTTCCCGCTCAGGCCGTACTGACTCGCATTTGCTGCCTCCACCGCGGCATCGAGATCGGGAACGCGGGTGATGGCTGCAACCGGGCCAAACGTCTCTTCATCGAACGCCGCCATGCCCTTTGTTACTCCGCTCAGCACGGTCGCCGAATAGAAAGCACCCTTGTCTCCGACAGGATGTCCTCCACATAGAACGCGCGCTCCTTTTGCTACGGTCGCGTCGACTTGTTTGTGCAACCCGTCACGAAGATCGACACGCGCCATCGGTCCCATCTGCACTGTGGGATCCATCGGGTCGCCAACCTTTAGCGCCTTGGCCTTCTCCACGTACAGCTCCTCGAAGTTGTCCGCGATCTTTCCTGTCAGGATAAACCGCTTCGAGGCCAAGCAAACTTGGCCCGAGTTGCTGAAACGTCCCTTGATCCCCGCCTCGACCGCTCTTGTGATGTCCGCGTCTTCGCAAACGATGAACGCGTCCGATCCGCCCAACTCCATCACGGTCTTTTTGATGACTTTGCCAGCTTCGGAGGCGACGGCAGAACCGGCTCGCACGCTCCCAGTCAAAGAGGCACCTTGGACGCGAGGGTCATTGATGACCTTGACGATATCTTCCGTTTTAAGAAGCAGATTCTGGAGGGCGCCTTCGGGGAAGCCGGCTTCGAGTATGACCCGCTCCATTTCAAGCGAGCATCTCTGCGTATTCGGCGAGTGCTTCACCAGAACCACATTCCCGGCAAGCAGCGTCGGAATCGCCATGCGTGCGACCTGCCAGATGGGAAGGTTCCATGGCATGACAGCGACAATGGGACCGAGCGGCAAGTAAGAAACATAGGCTTCAGCACTGCCGCCGGTAGAAGCGGGCTCATCCGCAAACATCTGTGGTCCGTGCTCGGCATACCACTCTGCTTCCAAAGCGGTCTTCTCGACCTCGGCTTCGGCTTCAGGAAGGATTTTCCCCATCTCCTTGGTAATGAGTTTTGCAAGCACCGTTTTGCTTTTTCGAAGGGATTGCGCGAGACTTGCCAGAAGTTCGGCACGCTTTGCGATTGGCATTCTCCGATAAGAGCGGTAGCTCTGGTCGGCGCATGCGAGCTTGGCCTCTGTTTCCTGAGGCGTGAAGAATGAGAACGTCTCAATCGGGTCTCCGGTAGCGGGGTTCACAGTAGAAAAGGTGGATAAAGTCATGAGCAGGTTCTCCTTGTAGAGTTGTGGAATCGTGATCTCAACCGAACTAGCGCGTTGCACTCAGAGCGGTCTAGACATACGTCCCATTCTGAGTCGACGGCAGATGCCAGATCCGGTCCGCCGTTAGAGCGTCTTTAGGCGGAAGCTCCATCACGTTCTCGCGGAACCCAATTAGAGTCAGGAGTCTCAGGTTTCATTTCGTAGCACTTTTGAATCTTGGGATCCCGGGTCCCAAGACCTTCCTTGATGTTCTTGCTCCAGGGAGCCTCAATGTTTTTCTTGGTCTCATCGATCATGGACTTGGGCTCAAGATTGCGGTAGCTCTGAATTTCACCCGCGACTACTTTGGTCATTGTTGCGATCATGACTGCAGGATCGAATTGGGGTCTGGGAAATGCGAGCTTGGAGTAATCGAAGAGTCTATCGGAAGGGTCGTCTACCCAGCTTTCCGGTGTCTGAAACCCACGATCGTTGAAGCCGGTAAGGAATGGACCAGGATTGATCGTAGCCACTTCAATCCCGAACTCCTGAAGCTCCATGCTCATCGTTTCCGCAATCGCTTCGATCGCATGTTTCGACGCGGAGTAAATGCCGGTAAAGGGATTCACATTTAACCCTTCCCGGGAAGAAACCCATATAATTCGTCCTTCGCCGCGCTTGACCATCTGCTTTGCAATGCCCTGTGTTAGAAGGAGCGGTCCAATGACGTTAACTTCAAACTCGTGGCGCATATTGCTGCCCGGAATGTCCACCACCGAACCGCCCTCCAAAACGCCGGCATTGTTCACGAGGATCTCGATGTGCCAGCCGAGCGCTTTTTTGCGGTCGCCTTCCACGGTAACGTCGAGTTTCACAACCTCTACTTTCAGACCTCGTGCCGCAATATCGCGCTTGAGCGGCTGAACCTGAGCGTAAATCTCGACAGCAGCGATAACTTCAAATCCTTTCTCCGCCAGCTGCATGGCCACGCCGTAACCGAAACCCGTAGCTGCACCTGTGATCAAGACCTTCTTCATCTGTTTCTCCCGTCAACACCAGCGTTGTGAGCCGAGAGCAACATATGGCTGCTCCTGTATTTTGCGGCAGCCCGTTGCTCGAAGCAGTATGCTGCTTCAACCCTACTGCGTTAGAGGCGAGACGCACTTGCTGTGAGCCGATCAAACTTATCAAGTGTGGGTCCAATCCTGTCACCCGGCTGACATCCGGTCTGTTTCGACAACAGTCGTCTCGGATCTCTGAGTAGATCAGTCCAGAATCTGGAGTTTGCATAAAACTGTTTGCGAACAGCAGGATCGGAAGCGCCTCAGGGTATGCAGGAAGTCAGGGCGATATTCATGATTTTCTAGGAAGACTCGGATTCCGTGCACCGTAGGCCAGCGCGAGCTACGCCTGACTCTTACTGCTCTTGTGCGTCATTGGCACGTCGATAATGTTTCAGTTACTCAACCCTATGTTTATAGGTCTACTCACAAAGCCTCGCCGTGATCGAAATCGACGCCACAATGCGCTCAGTCTACCTGCGTCGACGCTCCGCCATCAGGACAAACGCCGTCACCGAATTCGAGCGGCCTACAGCACGCACTGTGCCTGCAGATAACGCGACGCGTCGCCTTGTCCGATTTGCAACGCAACGTCCTCGGCGCTTAGTCGTCGCGAGATCCCTGGATAGATCGGGATACGGCCGCTCGCCACCGCCTGCACCTCAGCTACCACTGCCAGCGCGATCGCCTCTGGCCCATCACCGCCCAGGTCCAGGCCTACCGGGGCAGAGATTCCGTCGCAGCAAGCCTCCACGCTTCGTCCCAGCATCGCCGCCGCTTCCGTCACCAGGAGGCTGCTGCGATGACGCGAGCCCAGCAACCCAAGGTAGCGTGGCACCGCCGGCGGCACCCGCGTCAGCAAGTCACGATCCTGCTCATAACTGTGCGTCATCACAATCACCGCGTCGCGCTCTCGAATACCCAGGTCAACCCCGTGCCCCAACACCGTCGTGCGATGCGCTCGCGGAAACCGTTTCGCAGTCACCAGGTGCGCTCTGCTGTCAGCCACTTCGACGGTCCAACCTAACAGCGCACCTATCTCTACCAGCGGCTTCGCATCCTCGCCCGCGCCCAGCACGAGCAAGCGTTGCGGAGCCTCTATCCTCTCCACGAAACTGCCCTCGTACTCACCTCCCGCGCGCATTTCCCGCGCGTAGGCAATTCTCGCCGTCGACAACCCGGCGCTCGCGAAGATTACCGTACCCTGTGCATCCAGCACGAGCCGCCGCAATACTGCCAGCCCATCTGGCAGAAAGCTCACAACGGTCGACTCCCGCCCATCAAGCGACGCCTCTATTGCGCGCAGCAGCGCCTCACCCTCTGGAGCCTTGGCGGGCTCGAAAAGTAGCCCTAGCGTACCGCCGCAACCCAACCCGTAAGGGATCTCCGCCGTATCGTCGAATATCGTCGCATACTCCTCGACTGCCGCCCCGTCGCGGACAATCCAGTCAGCACGCCGAACCACATCCGCCTCAAGGCAACCACCACTGATCGTCCCCGCATGCTCACCGCCCGCACTCGTCAGCAACCGGGCGCCGGGCCGCCGATACGACGAGCCCTCGACCCGGACCAGCGTCACCAGCACGCCTCCCCGCCTTTGCGTCCACAGCTCTACAATATGGCGGCGATCCATCATGACGGCAGTCCTCTCTGAAGCAGCACGACGTCGGTCACCGCCGACCTGTCACGTAGCCGATGCTCCTTAAGAGCACGCTGCGCAAATGTCACCCATTAGCTGAATGTTGTATTCGAGGCCGCTCGCCTGACGAGCCCTTACTTTGGAAATAGAGGTCAATCAAGGCGAACCAACCGGACACTGAAAAGCTATGAATCCTCGCGCACCAGCAGGTCTCGGCGCGGCGGCTTACCAAACATCTTGGTGTACTCCCGGCTGAAATGCGACGCACTCGTATAACCGACCGCGTACGCAACGCCCTTCACGTTAGAGTCGCCGGCGATCATCAAGCGTCGAGCTTCGAGCAGACGTAAGCGTTTGAGGTATTGCAGTGGCGATGTGTCTGTGATTTCCTTGAAGTGACGATGGAATGATGCGGGACTCATACCCACGGTAAGCGCTAGTTGCTCGACGCAGATCTGATCGCCGAAGCTCTCTTGAAAATGTTTCAAAGCCTGTACGATTCGCCTATCGTGACCGGCCGTAGTAAGCAGCCCAAGAATACGTCTCCCGCCCGGAATTCTGAGTAGCCGATAGCCAATTTCACGCAATATTCCTGGGTAAAGCGCAGTGATCGCTTCTGGAGTCTCAAGGAGCCGTACAAGTCGCAAAACGCAATCCTGCAGTTCAGGCGTCAGCTGTACAACTGTGATGTCGGAGGTGCCGCTTGGTGCGGCGTCTGACGGCAACTTCTGAGTATCCGCGAGTTCTCGCGTGTAACCGCGGCTGAACTCGATGACCAATCCCAAAAACGGCTTTGTGGGACCCGCGACCCGAACAGTACAGCTCGAAGACAGCTTGTCAGTCGTGATGAACGCCTCTCCGGCAGAACACACATAACTCTGCTCGCCGACCACCGCAGCTATCGTGCCTTGGACTGTGATCCACAGTGCTGGTTCGAGAGCGCAATAGATTGGTTGTGCTTCGTGATCCGAACGAACGATCGAGATCTCCGGCATGCCAGTCTTAATGATTCCATCGTCCACCACAAGCCGAGTGAAATCACGAAGCGCAAGCGCTAGGCTCTGCATCCCTGGCCTTTTCAAGGTGAGGTCTGCCTGCCTATCGCGCGGGAGGTCAGACCAAATGCTGACATCTTCTAGAATTGGAAGCGCGAGCACGCCATCCCAAATACTTTCGGACTCGGGTAAAGTCGCAGATTCTACGGTGTTCCAATCTGATCCATTACCGACATCGTTTCTCATAAGCACGGCTCCGTCCGTAGTCACCCTACTGTGATTAGCGCATCGGTCGGCCTCGAGAAATTAAATCCTGGCCGGTCCACCATGCAACGTTGTGATTGCGTACATCCATGAAACTTCGCCAAGGAGGCCGGGTGATCACAGATCACTTTCCATGGATGAGGTGTCGTGCTGACATGACGAGCGTTCAGTCGTGTCTGTAGCTGGCTTGCCGCAGTGCGGAGGTGGACGTGATCCGCTCAATCAATTGCGTGAATCCGTACGGCAGAATCCGCGGGTGCAACTGCGCCTCTCCGATGAGGGTACTGCTTCCGCCGCTGGCAGCTAGGTAAAATGTTGTAAAACGGTGTGCGCTTGGTTTGCGACCAGAGGTTCTGCGCTAGAACATGGCATAAGAATGTTAACCTGAGGGGCTCCTGATGGGCAGCGATGAAGACGGCAAACAAGCTGCGGCGCTACACACTGAGAGTACGTTTGATCTCTCGGCTGTTGAACAAGCCAAGACCAACATGGGTGCCCGAGCTCCATGGTTAAAGCTCGCTCTGACTATCATGCCAGCGGCGTTCTTGATGCAAATGGGTAAACAGGGTTTCGTCGTTCTGGCACCTCTCATCCAGAGGGAACTCAATATCGATCTCGTCACGACCGCTAAGATACTCGCGGTCACCGCTTGGTCCTACGCAGCTTTCCAAATACCAGGGGCTTGGCTTGCTGCCCGACTGGGACCACTTCTCACATTAGGGCTTTGTGTTTTGGTGTGGTCCTGTGCCGTCGTCATCACGCCTCTTGCGATCGGTCCTATGAGCCTTATGTTTCTTAGAGGATCCATGCGAGCCATGCAGGCGCCGGACTGGTTGTCCAGCGTGATGATCCTTGAACAGGAAGTTCCAGTAAGTTTGCGCTCGCGTGGCAGCGGTGCGCTTCTGGCTGCGGCCTATTTTGGAATAGTTCTCACCGGACCCCTGGCGGTTGGGGTCACGAGTCACTTGGGTTGGCGTGCATGCTTTCAACTGTTAGGAGCTATTGGGTGCGCCTTCGGGATCGGACTGCTTCTATACGTCCGATTCTCCCCTACGACTACTAAGCCGAAAGAAGATCGGCGCTCCCTTGGATTAGCCGAAACGATGAAGGATTTACGCATCCATGCTCTCGCGTTCACGTACCTCTCGTTCTCAGCTGTTCAAAGCTTCGTTTACGTCATGCTGCCCCTGTATTTAGCGCACGACCGCCACACCTCACTGAGCCACATCGGTTGGTTGTCTTCCGCACCCTTCGTCACGTTGTACTTGGCGGTTGTGACCGCCGGCTTTCTTTCGGATGCTCTATGGAGACGATTTCGATCGCTGTTCGTGGCCCGTGCACTACTCGGCGGACTTGCCGTGCTTTGTAGCGGCACCTGCTTCGCCGTTGGCATGTCTCTGAATCGGACCACCGCAATGATGGTCCTCACGTGTGCAGGAATGGCGTTTGTCGGAATTGGGGATGTCGCCCTTTGGTCCGCAGTGCAGGATACACAGCCAGGAGCGGGAGGATTCAAGACGGCCTGGGTGCAGATTCTCGGTGCGGTCGGCTTCGGCCTGGCCCCCCTCATTGCTGCCAAGATGGTCGCATCCTCCGGCAGATGGGACGAAGTGCGCTTCCTGCTACTTGCATCGGGCGTAGTCGCAGCCGCATCTCTCATTACGGCCCAGATATGCCTACCCACAGTGATCCCGGGTACAGCGGTGTCAGGACGATGGCTCAAAAAGCCAACAGCGGTGGGCTGAGCAGCTCTAAACTAGATTTTGGCTTTTCCTTAATCACACTCTAAAGGCAAGAGGATGCGTAATAACTCGGTAGTGGATGTGGCTTTTGCATTCGGGCCCTTCAAGCTCATCCCGCGGCAACAACTCCTCGTGCGGGACAACCGCCCCGTGAAGCTGGGTGGAAGAGCCCTCGACATCTTGCATCTGCTACTGATGCGCGCTGGAGAAGAAGTAAGCAAGACCGAGTTAATAGATTTTGCGTGGCCTAACGTTTTTGTCGATGAGTCCAATCTGAAGGTTCATATCAGTAGCTTGCGTCGTGCCCTGGATGACACCGTTCCTCAAGCAACCTACATCGCAACAGTAGCGGGACGGGGATATCAGTTCGTCGCCGGGGTTCAAAGCGTGCATGTTGAACCTCCAGACCTTTCCGACGACGGTCAATTCACTCTATCCAGCTTGCCAGCACTCCCCACCTTGGTTGGCCGCCAGCGCGATGTCGAGGGTGTCGCCCGAGCGCTTGACTTCACGAAGCTTCTGACCCTCGTCGGTCCGGGTGGTGTCGGGAAATCCAGCCTTGCGGTCGCGGTAGCCCACGCCAAACGGGGTGAGTTCCCGGACGGGATTCACTTTGTGGATCTATGCGCAATCAACGATCCCACCCTAGTCTCACATCTTATGGCCGCGGGTTTAGGCGTTCGTGGTGATCCAGCAGACTTGCTCTCCGCCGTGGTCGGACACCTTAGAAACAGGCGCATGCTGATCATCTTGGATAATTGTGAACACATGCCGCATGCTGCTGCAGCGATTGCTGAAAGGCTGATCGAGGCGAATCTCAGCAGCAGCTTACTCGCAACCAGCCGCGTACCGCTTGGTGTCTCCGGCGAAAACCTGCAGCGGCTTGAGCCTCTTGCGTTTCCCAACCCTGCACAAGTTACCACGGCCACCGAGGCCTTGAATTACCCATCGGTAGAGCTCTTCGCGTTGCGCGCCTTCGAGAGGGCTGACTATCAATTGGTAGATGGAGACGCCCATACCATTGCGAGTCTTTGCGAAGTTCTCGACGGCCTCCCGCTCGCAATCGAGATTGTAGCTGCGAAACTTGATCGGTTCTCTCCTACTGAACTTATGGCCTCCGTAGGGCGACGGCTCAGTGAACTTCGGAACGACGACGAAAGGACACATTCTCGGCATCGGACGCTTTGGGCGACGTTGGACTGGAGCTACCAACTGCTCTCCGTGCAAGAAGCGACGATCTTTCGGCTGCTTTCGGTTTTCGCGGGTTCCTTCGAGTGGAGCGACGTCAGCGGTATGGCTCGGCTGGTACATTACGACCCGTATCAGCTCACCCTGGCACTTGGTGGTCTCGTCTCGAAGTCACTGATCACCACAGAGGTTGAGAGGGAACAGCCCTATTACCGATTGTTGCAAAGTGCCAGGTCCTATGCCGCGGAACATTTGTTGCAGGATCCCTTGGCTGAAGCAGCGCAGCGTCGCCATGCTCAGCTTGTGCTCTCAGTTTTCCAAAAAGCTGAGGCGGAATGGGCCTGGGTTGAGAATTACATCTGGCTCGCGCGCTACGAAGCGCGGATCGGAGATTTGCGCAAAGCTCTGGACTGGTGTTTTGGGGAAGCAGGCGACGCATCCCTCGGAATCGACATTGCCGCCTCCGCGATACGGCTGTGGAACGAGCAATCTTCGGTTCGCGAGCAAACGTACCAGGTCGACAGAGCGTTGAAACGCTGCGCATCCCTCTCAAAGGCGCCGCAGCATGCAGCGGTTTTGGCCACATCTTCGGCTTGGAGTATGGTGTTTGCGCGCAAACTCGGTGCTGAAACGGACGGCGCATGGAACTCCGCACTCGACTTTGCCGAGCGCAGCGGGGACCCTGGTCAACATCTCTCGGTCATGTTTGGCTTAGCGGTCTTCTTTGTCTACACGGGCCGAAGCGAACAGGCCGTTCGTCTTTTGAATAGGGCCGCTAAAGTAGCTCAGTTAGCTGACAATTCATCGCTGCTTGACGTGGAGAGAATCAACGCGTTTGCAGAGGTCCAGCTCGGCAGATTGCTTCCCACGAATACCACTCTTGCACGCCTGGCTGAAAGCCTTGCCTCTCGCACACCACCTTCCACAATCACGCGCTACCAGCTGCAGAGGTATGTCGGAATACACAGCACACTTGCCTTTTCGACATGGCTGACCGGTCGACCTGAGCTAGCCCTCACAATGGTCGAGGAGATGGTGTTGAAGACGGGACAGACCGGTCAATTGATGGGGCAGTCGCACATCCTAGCCCTCACCGCTCTCCCGCTCGCACTCTGGAGCGGCCAAATCGATGTTTTGGGACGATATGTTGCCTGTTTACGATCAAATCTCGATCGCGAAACCATCGCTCTCTGGGAGCCGGTACACCGGTTTTATGGTTCCGTGATCCGACATATACAGGGCGATCCGGACGCCATTGTTGACATGCAGTCAACCGTCGAGGAGCTTGTTCGGGATAGATTTTTGTTGCGCACTCCGAGTTATCTTGGGGTGCTCGCCCAAGCTCTTCTTAAGAACAGCAACCCCGCCGAAGCGGATAAGGTTATCGAACGAGCGTTCACGCTCCAACGGCAAACGGAGGAGAACTGGTGCCTCCCAGAACTGCTCCGGATCAAGGCACAGATACTGGCCGTTCTCGGCAAGCAACGACGTGCCTGCACACTGCTCGCTAGAGCACGCTCAAACGCCCTGAAGATCGGCGCGCGGTACCTAGAGTTGCGAATCGTGAATGATCTAGCTGGAATTGCCATCGCTGACGGGAGCAACGTGAAGGCAGTCAAGCTCCTCAAGCCTTTATACGAAACTTTCGAAACAAAGGCCGTTACTGAAGATTTGAAAAGATGCGCTGAACTGCTCACCGCAGCCAGCGCTAACATGGCTTCTGGGCAATTGTAGACACATACCTTCAACGACTCGTAGTATTTCTTTGGATTGTCACAGATGTCCAGAGGTGAACCCTGGAAGCAACTCTGTTCAGCACAGTCAGGCGGCCATCGCTCGGTGTGTATCGCGTTCACCGCGGCGGTTCGGTCCGTCACAATTTGCAACAATACGTGCTCTAGAACGTCTGCAAGGCACGTTGACAGGTCTAGGCAGATGGTTGATAGCTCTTTGCATTCTCCACGAAGAAGAGCGGGCATCACACTAACCTGTCCCGTCCTCACAATGTATTGCGGAGCGATCCTATGAAAGTCTTCATCATCGGTATTGCTGGAGGGACGGGATCACGCGTCGCTAAACTCCTTGCCGATCAAGGAAACGCGGTATACGGTCTTTGTCGTCGCCCTGAACAACTGGAATCTCTACAAGCAATCGGAGCCAAAGGAATCCTAGGGGACCTGGCGAAAATCTCTGAACAGGCTCTAGCGTCTGCCGCTTGTGGCGCCGATGCCGTCGTCTTTGCCGCTGGTGCCGGCGCGCAGGACAGCGATCGCATGATAGATGCCGTTGACGGGGATGGCGTTCGCAAGACTATCATTGCTGCTCGCATGGCAGGTATAGCGCGAATCCTGCTGGTCTCGGTATTCCCAGAGGCGTGGCGGGAAAGAGATATGCCGAAAAGCTTCGAGCACTACATGGAGGTCAAGAAGACAGCTGACGTAGATCTCGTTCGTAGCGGTCTTGATTGGGTGATTCTTAGGCCTTCTGCGCTCACCTATGATCTCGGGACTGGAAAGGTTAGTCTCAGTGCTGCTGAGATTCACACCCACATCTCCCGCGACGATGTCGCTGAAACGATTGCATGTATTCTTCAAACACCTGGTGTGCGCAAAATAATACTTGAAGTGACCGCAGGCGACACGGCGATCGCAAATGCTGTTTCAGCTACGCTGAGCTAGGACCACTGCTCGCCGGATGGCCGAACCAGCAGCAATCTCAAACAGCATCCCGTGCTGGACATTAGCTCCATGCCGCCTGCGCTGTGATTCCCTATTCTCCAGAATAGGAGACGCCAAACATCCGCCTTCGGCGATAGCCGTACCTCAACCGGATCTACTCCCTGTTTACTTCGATTTACCTCCACCCACTTCGAGCGGCGTTAGGCTAATCTCCAGACGCCAATGACAGGACCAAGGTGCTCCAGGCGTATGTACTTGAGCTAACCCTGAGGTCCCATGACAACACTTTCGGACCTACTGCAATGTAATTTGTCGGACATATTCAGCCAGCGAGATCGAAAGAAACGTAGGGCGGCTCTTAAAGAATTGTGGGCTCCAGACAGCGTTATGTGGAGCGCCGAAGGCACGTACTTGGGGTTGAGGGCCATCGAAGAGTCCGCCGCTAATCTTCTGCGGAGATACCCCGAGTTTGCTTTTACGGCAGTGGGAGAAGTTGACGAGATACCCAATGCTGCCCGAATGCGCTGGTCCTTCGGCGCAGCTGGTACTCCCCCGGCCATCACTGGCATGGACGTTGTTGTCGCATCAAACGGGCGCATCGTCTCGCTTTATAGGTTTCTCGACGGTGCCGAGATGTGAGCCGCTTTATGAACAGCCTCACAAAGGCCATCGCTGAGATTCTAAAGTATGCTGAAGCGAGGAAGGCCCCGAACGGCTTCTGAGTTACCGCTCCATGCTTCATCGAACCATCCTTTCTGACGGCAACACGCGCCACAGAGCAACGGCTAATGCGATGGGCAGCGGACAGCGGTACGTGCTTGGCAGTTTTCTCCGGGCAAGGTATCCTGGCACATCGAAATGTGGACGGAACATTGAAGACGTATGTCGCCTTGAACAAGCCCGAGAGCTGGATAGCTTCTTTCGACTCCCGTTACGCAAAGCCAACTTAGCATGTATTGCAGGATCAATTTCAAGGATGGATTCCGCAGCTTACCGCACTGATTGCCCACAGCGAAATCGATCCACTGCTTTCGACCGCTCTATGCACTCCCCCGTCGATCATCGCTGAATCGGGTCACAGGCATAACCCTCCTCGGTGATGCGGCGTACCTCATGTCTGCGTTCGCGGGCGAAGGTGTTAAGCTTGCAATGTATGAAGGCGCGGAGCCAGCCCGAGCTCTACTCGCCCACCCTGGGGACACTGAACCTGCACTCGATTCCTATGAGAACGACCTCTTCCCCAGAAGCGAGAAATTCACGCGTGATCTGCACGAAACTTGGACGGTTCTTCAGCGAGACCGCTCCCCAGAGCGTGGTGGACCTCTTCAGGAGGCACCTTGCATAAAACAGCACACCAAAAATCCTGATAAACGCGGCTCACGCCTTTTGAGCGGGTTCGACCCAGATCAAGACGACTCTAGAGCGGCAAACTTCCGCCATTGCGACTTATCGTTACCGATCTGAGGGATTATTTCGTACCTCATATAATTGAACATCGATCGTTGTCCTCTTAGCCCATTTTCGCTGAAACGACGCGGCATGTGGCCCTGCCAGATGAGCGGTAAAGGCGTCTTCGTCGAGCCATCTCTGCGCCAGCAGCATGCGCCCGGAGGGTACGTCTTCCGAGGCAATAGCGTAGAAGAGGCACCCCCTTTCTGCGCGCGTACCAGCGGCTATGATCTCAAGGCCAGCAAGAAACTCCCGCACATCGGACGGTGTTAGGTTGATGTATCCCATCAGTACGATCATCTCGATTTGCCTTCCTTAACTAGACTTCGACTGCTATGCGACTGTGAGAACGAGCTTGCCCTGGATGTGGCCTTGCCCGGCTCGTTCGTGCGCTTCCCGCGCCTCGGCAAGAGGGAACGTGCTGTCGATGTTGACGCGGATGGTACCTGCATCGAGTAGACGCCCGATTTCAGCAAGTTGTGCGCCGCTCGATTGAACCTGAGTCGCCGACACTGTGACGCCCAGCTTTGCAGCTTCTTCCCGGCCGGAGAAGCCCAGCGGGAAAACCGGAAAGAGAGCTCCACCACGCTTGAGCGTCTTCAGAAACCGGCTCGCTGCCGGACCACCAACCGCATCGAGAACAAGGTCCACATCGTGAACGACATCTTCGGGCGGTGTCCTGGTATAGTCGATAAATTCATCCGCGCCAAGGTCGCGCAGGATTGCTTCGTGTTTGCCGGAAGCCACTGCAATCACGTGTGCGCCTTTCCATTTGGCCAGTTGCACGGCGAAGTGTCCTACGCCACCAGCGGCCCCGTTTATGAGAACGGTCCTGCTCTCCAACGGTAATGGCTCGTGCTGATTCGGTTGAAGTGGATTGGGTTCGTTGTGCCCCTGCTCAATCAGGAACTGCCAAGCAGTGAGCAATGCCATCGGCGCTCCGGCCGCATGAACATGGTCGATACCGACAGGCTTGCGCGCGATTTGCGAAGCGGGAACGCTGACGTACTCGGCATACGCTCTGCTTTCTCCAGCGATTCCGCTCGGGAACTTCACCATCGAGTACACCTCGTCTCCGACGGCAAAGCCTTTCACATCTTCAGCTAACGCCTCGATCACTCCGGAGATGTCCGTTCCCAGAATGACCGGCATCGCTACATGCGGCTGCCACTCGGGCGGAAGCATCTTGTACCCATCGCGCAGGTACCAGTCTGGAGGGTTGATCCCTACAGCATGAACACGAACGAGGACTTCTCCTGCGTTCAGTCCCGGGACTGGAGCGTTTTCATAGAGCAGTACTTCGGGGCCACCAAACTCGTGCTGCCGAATCGCGTTCATCGTCTTTGCTGGCAAGTCTTTTCTCCTCGAGCGCCGATAAGGTAAGCTATTCGGAGCAGTGCTCCCAATATACATGGAGCGGTGCTCCGTTTGTCAAAAGGCTCAATGCGCGCCGATGCTCAAAAGAACTACGATCATGTGCTTGCCGTCGCTCGCACCGTTGTTGACGAGCAGGGAGCGAACGCCTCGCTACGTGATGTAGCGCGCAGAGCAGGCGTGGGACTTGGCACGCTTTACCGGCACTTCCCAACACGGGAAGCGCTGCTTGAAGCATTGCTCCGCAACAGTTTCGACGGACTCACCGCCAGAGCCGAGGCGCTGGAAAGGATAGATTCACCCGCAGAGGCACTCGTCTCGTGGCTTCGTGATGTAGTCCAAGTGGCTCATAGCCCGCGCGGTGTCGTGGCATCGATGGCGGCTGCTATCGCCGACGAGGAATCTGCGCTTCACGCCTCGTGCGTCGCCATGCGAGCGGCAGGTGCAAGGCTGCTTGACCGCGCTCAGAAAGCGGGACTGGCACGGACTGATCTTGAGGGGAATGACCTGTTCGCGCTGGTGGGCGCACTGGCCTGGGTTTATGACCAGCCATCCCTCGCACATCGTGCCGACCACATTTTCAGATTTATTGCGGAATCGATTCTAACGAGTGAGACACAAAGTCATCCGAAGTAAGCTTGCTCCGGGTACTTCCAATGTCAGGTCCCCGTTAACGCATCTCACGCCAGCAACCGGAGCCGAACTGCTCCAGGCGGGTCTGTGGAAGGCGAAGTTCCGCATTGCGACTTCACAGAACCTCTTCTGTAGACGCGCAACTCACTTTGACGCAAGTGTGCGAGACAATCACAATAGCGGAAATAATCCAGCCCACCGTGCATTTCTACTCCACCTTGGCAAGGTCCCCCTCAGTTTGCCTCTCGTGTTCAAACAGGTGACGCGGCTGTACTGCGACTGCGGGAGTTCCCTGTCTCGATTGGCGTAAACCCCAGATGTGCACCTTAAAGTGCCGGGCCGTCCAGAACACTTGAGGAAGAGAGAAGTCGTACATGACCCATTCTGCCGACTTTCGCCGCAACGACGCCTTCGCTTTGCTCAAGTTTCTCTTCTCAGAGTTACGCGATCAGGCAATTGACGAGACCCCCTTCGATCCGAGTGAGGCTTCATTGCAGCAGTTTCAACAAACTTCGTGGGATGAGTTGGTGGCTGAAGGGATGCTCAATCAACACAGTGGCAACACTTACTTCTTCAAACCTTCCGGCTGGAGTGAGGCCCTATACCGCTTTGGCAATATGAATGACCCCCAACTCGCAGTCGCACTTGGAGCTTTGTCGAAGGCGCTGAAAGGCGCGCGTCAAGGGACGGGCCGCGACGGCCCTTGTGGCTTTTATCTCGATCGTCGACGAGACCTCCCTTCCACCCGGTCGGCTCTTCAACGTGATTGACTCACACTTGCTCTTCAGAATCTATGGTCGAAGGGATGCCGATTGGTTTCCGGGTCGCGCGGCGGCATGACCGAGATTCCCAGAGATTTCGGGCTTACTCAGATCGATCTGTTTGCCGATGTTCGAGCTGAGAACCAACGACTTTCTGACACAGTGGAGCGAATGGAGGAGCTCTACTCTGATTATCGGTGTGACCACTGTTCAGCGCCCCTTACGGCACGAGTGCCTTATGAGCATGAATACGGAAGCGATGAGGTGATGGTATAACCCACTTTTCCCCAGGTTTGAGGACTACGATCTGACCGTCGAGGAACGCGATGGCAGCTGGTGGTGTTCAGCATTCGCAGAAATTCCTCGCTCGAAGGCCGCTGTGATTCATCTGTTCCGTCCTCACGGGAGGACGGAGGACTAGGCACGCTCCGATATAAAGAAACAGTATTCACGAAAGGCAGAGTATTGGGTCGCATAGCTACATTGTTGGTAACGATGAACAGAGGCGCACAATATGAGTGAGCGAACAGCGTTGATTATCGGAAAACTCGGCATATCCGGCCGGCGGCGAGTTGAAGAACCCGAGTAATGACGCTCGGGACATCAGCGAACGCCTCAAGCTGTTCGGCTTCACTGTGAAAACAGTCATCGATGCGTCTATTGTTCAAATGGACCGGGCACTGAAGCTGTTTCAGAAAAACTTGGAAGACGCCGAGGTTGGATTCATCTTCTTCGCTGGTCACGGAATCCAGATTGACGGCGATAATTACCTGATAGCCACTGACACGGATACCACTGACGAAAGCTCCGCGAAGCATTCGTCCCTGGCACTCAATCGTCTAATAGATATTATGGAGCGAAGCTCCACTCTTACCAACGTGATTATGTTGGATGCATGTCGCAATAATCCGTTCAGGCAGCGTTGGATGCGATCTCTGGCCGAGAGGGGCCTAGCGCCGGTATACGTTCCGCGCGGTACTTTGCTCGCCTTCGCCACATCTCCAGGTCAGTTTGCTTCGGACGGCAGTGGCAGAAATGGCGCGTACACTGAGGCCCTGCTAAAACACATTGATGCGGTCGATTGTTCGCTAGAGAGCATGCTCAAGCGGGTTCGCAACACCCTGAGTGCAGCCACGAAGAGCAAGCAGATTTCTTGGGAACATACCTCCTTGGCAGGTGAGTTCTATTTCAATCGAAGTGTAGGCGTGAAGATCGACCTCTACGGGGACACAGCCATCAAGGACCGCCTCTTCGTCTTAGATGAAACGAAGGCCTCTCATAAAGCTGTGAAAGGGCTTCAGAGTCACGATTGGTACACACAGAACCCGGCTTTAGCCAGATTTGAGAAAGCACAGATCGCACGGGCAGGATTGGATTCTCTCTTCGTAGTTGGACGCAATGTATATCAAGCTGCGTGCGGTGGATCTAACGGTGCTCGGTCGTTCGTTCGGAACTTTCCTAGTCTTGCCTCCGAACTGAAGGAAAAGCGCTGGAGAGCTCTCTTGGACGGTATGCTCTTCGAGGTCTTCTTCAATCCGATGGGTGAGCTGCGAACAAACCTAAAGCTCGCGTTCTTTGAAGAACTCTTTGAGTTGCAGCACTTTTGTGCAACTCAGAGCGAGCTTTGAATTTATAGCAGAGTGTCTGTTGCAGTATCGTGAGCGCTTTCATGTACTCCCCGGGAAAAACCTTCCGGTAGCACTCGATGTCCTTACTGCGGCCGAAGATGAGGAAGTCTTAGTTGACGAGGTCCGGTTGGGTGGCAAGAATATACTACGGACACTCCGTGATGACGATGATGAGATCGATCTAAGAACGGTTCAGCGAAGAACAATCAGTCGCTCACGCTTCGAGGAGCAACTGTCCGAAAATCTTGTATTACCCGCCCGATTGCTACGGATCTCCTACGCAAATCTGACCGATCCACCGGAGGACGTAGATCTTCCTTGGGGGTGGACGATCAAGCCTAGACGTTAGGCTGTCCAATCACCCACACAGATCATCCCGACTCATGTCCCGACAAACAGTTCCAGTCGACAACCTTGAGCTCACCCAGCGCGAACCGTCGGTAGTTCATCCCATCGTGTCGTCCATCGCGGGGACAAATCCTCCGCCCTGAGCTTCCAAGCAGCATCGTTGGGCCCGGCACCAAGGATGCGGACGGTATTGCGCCCGAGAGTCGCGTGTGAATTTATCCAATCGCTTTGAAGCTCGTTCCCTCTTCTCGCGGTCCAGCTCGCCCCACAGCGCCGGTTGCCAAATCGCTCCAGGCATCAGCCCCGTGATCATCACCCCCGTCTTTGAGTAGCGGAAGCCACCTCGCCAAAGCCGCTCTCCAAGTCGCACAGCCGGCCCGACAACCTCTCCAGTTTCGTTCGTCGTCTCCGCAAAGCGGGCCGACGCGCCGTTCGAGTAGAACGGATCGTTGTTAAAGGTGTTCGTGTGCACAAAGACGAAGATGTTTCTGGCAGCCACCCTATCAGACCGCGCACAAGCAGACCCTCCACGATACGCAATAGCTGCGCCGAGTTCGGTCCGACCTCCGTCCGAGGCACCAATCAAGCAGGTGAAGCTTCTCTGGAAACGCTTCGTCGAGAACATTCAACACATTCAGTTCTTCGAGACTCAAAATCTGCGACATACCTCTATTTTGCCCTGTCCGCACAGTCGCGATGGGAACCGAAAACATAATCAATCTCTTCCATATCGAGAAGTTAACCTCCAGGATCCACGACTTACCTCCTCCCTCCCCACTTTTCTCCTTGGCTCCCCATTTCCTTCCGCAAACGATTGCCAGATTCAGACGCGAAGACTCGATGTCCGACTCCGGCTTCACTACGGACAGAACATCCCCTTCAGCGACCTAAGAACCAAGACAGCATGGAACGCCCTCACTCAGAGGGATTAGTAGTCGTAAGTTCAGAAATCACTCAAAACACTAGCAAACCAGGTACACGTTCTCACTCAAGGGAGGAAGTCTCCTCCCTTCTCCGGCTGCTTCGCATCCTGCGAACCCACCTCTGCGGGCCTGTTCCTGCCCGCAACGCCGACCCTAAAAACAAAACGAGACGCAATCTCTTGCGCTGCGCGCCCTGCAAGGAAACCAGACTTTCCTGAGGAGCTCTGCTCCTGGCGCGCGCAAGGGGCACCTTTATCTTCCGCGCTGCGCTTGTGCAGACCTTCGCTGCGCTCGCCCTCCGTTGCACTCCGTGAAAGGAATCCTCCCCTTGCACTTGCCGCCCTCGCTGGCGTGGGCCAGGGCCAAGGCGTGTTTGTGAGCAAACACAGCACAGCCATTCAAAAACGGAGGGACCACCCCATGAGCAGCAACCAGTCCAGCAACGAGAGCAGGATCGCCACCACGAACGAAACCAGCAACATCGCCACCATGCCCAACACTCCCAAGGCGCAGACCGCCAAGGAAGTGATCGCCGCCAACGTCAAGCTCCTCATCGAGCAGTTGGAAGCAGGACACAGCGAAGGCCTCACCGCCTACCTCACCGCTATGGGACGTTTCCATAACTACAGCTTTGGGAACATCCTCGAAATCGCACGGCAGAAGCCGGACGCAACCCGCGTTGCAGGGCTGTATGCGTGGAACCAGCTTGGCCGCAAGGTCATGAAGGGACAGAAGGGCATCCGCATCCTCGCCCCGATGATCGGCACCCGCAAGAAGAAAGACACAGAAGCCGAGCGCAGCAAAGACCCGGCAGCTATCAACACCCCCGTCCTCGTCGGCTTTCGCGCGGTCTACGTGTTCGACGTTTCGCAGACCGAAGGTGCAGAGCTTCCGCAGTTCACCGAGCGAGTAAAGGGGGACGTAGGCGAGTACCGCGAACGCCTCATCGACTTCACCATCGGGCAGGGAATTCAGCTTGAGTTCAAGGACAGCATCGCTCCCGCCCTTGGCATGAGCTACGGCGGCAAGATTGCCATTCTTCCTGGACAGCAGCCAGCCGAGGAGTTCAGCACCCTAGTCCATGAGCTTGCGCACGAAATGCTTCACAAAGCCGAGCGCAGGACCGCCACCACCAAAACCGTACGCGAGACCGAAGCCGAAGCCATCGCCTTTGTTGTTTCGCAGACCATCGGCCTCGACTCTGGCCGAGCGTCAGCCGATTACATTCACCTTTACCACGGCAACGCTGCCTTGCTGGCCGAGAGCTTGGAAGTCATTCAAAAGACTTCCGCCCTCATTCTCTCCGCCATCGAGACGGAGCAGGTCGCAGCCGAACAGACGGAAGCCGCCACCGAGCAGCCCAACATGGACGCCACCGACGCAGCCCTTGCGGAGGTGGCCTAATGCAAGCCGTTCTCGACATCCTCAAGAGCGCCGGAGGTTGGCACCCCGGCCTCTATCTCAAGATCGACCACGCGCCCTACATGGAACTTGTCATTGAGGCGATGGACGAGTCGGGCCCCTGTGGACTCCCCGCCCTCTCTGTCTGTCACTACGGCGAACAGAACGGCGATGCGATGCGCGACCCGGAGATGTGTTTCGAGTTGGGCCTCGCGGGAGGGGCGCACCTAACCCCCTTCTACTGGCGCAATGACTACGTAGGCGTGGAGCAGTGGAGCCGCTTCATCCGCGATTCCGATTACTGCTTTCACCGCGAGCTTTTCATGCAGCACGTCGACTTCGCCAAGGTATGGGACCGCAACCTGCGTTCTCAGGGCTTCGCCCAGGCATTCGACCCGCAGAAGCACAGACGCGGCTAACCCTTTTCCCTCCACCCGGAGCGGGAACAGCCCGACGTGTGCCGCTCTACGACCATAACGTTTCGCTTACCCCACAGGAGAATCACCGTGCAAAACAGCAGCGAATTCCAGTACGTCGCCATCGACACCATCCACGAATCTGCCACCAATCCCCGCCGCACCTTTGATGAGTGCAAGCTGGGCGAACTGGCCGAGAGCATCCGCATTAACGGCCTTATCCAGCCCATCACGGTACGGCCCAACTCGGATGGTTTCGAGATTGTTGCAGGGGCGAGGCGCTTCCGCGCCGCGCAGCTTGCGGAGATGTTCAGCCTTCCCGCCCGTATCGTCACCATCAACGACGCCCAGGCGCTTGAGTGGCAATTAGTGGAGAACAGCCAACGGGTGGACGTTCACCCGTACGAGGAGGCGCAGGGCTTCCAACGCCTGCTCGACATGCCCGGCTATGACGTAGCCACGTTGGTAGAGAAGTCAGGCAAGAGCGCCGCTCACGTGTATGCCCGTCTTTCTCTCTTGCAACTCATCCCGGCAGTCGCGGAGGCGTTCAGCCAGGAACTCATCACCGCTTCTCACGCCAACCTGCTTGCACGTCTTCCGCAGGAACATCAGGCCAACGCCTACGAGCAGTGCTGGCGCAAGGACTGGCAGGACAAGGAGCCGCACCTGCTTCCCGCCAAGCACTTGAGCGCGTGGATTCAGACCAATCTCTACCTCTCCCTTGCCGATGCGCCGTTCGACAAGGAAGACACCACCTTGAACCCGCCCGCAGGAGCTTGCATCACCTGCCCCCGCCGCAGTGGATTCAACACCACCCTGTTTGCCGACGTACACGGCGACCAGTGCCTCGACGCTCCCTGCTTTCACGTCAAGGTCAATGCCCACATCGACCGGGAAGTAGCCGCACGGCCTCAGCTTGTGCAGATAGAGGACGGCTGGCGCAATCCCAAAGACAAGCGCCCCGGCTCCGTCCAACGCGGCCATTTCCGCGAGATCGAGCAGACCGACAACCCCGACGCCGAGCCGGTTCCGGCTTGCGCCGCCGCCAAACCCGCCATCGTGGTCTACGGCAAGCGCGTAGGCTCCACCCTCACCGTTTGCACCGACAATAACTGCCCCGTGCATGACCCGCGCGAAGCCGCACGGCTTGCCAAGCAGGAAGAGGAGAACCCAACCCCCGTCATGGCTCCCGCTGCCGAGGAGGAGACAGAGGAGGAGAAGGCCGAGCGCGAGGCCGAGTTCGAACAGCGCAGAAAGGAGCACCAAGCCGAAGAAGAACGCCGCGCCGAGGAGCGCCGCCAGCAGTTCGAGCGGGAACAGCAGGAGCAGGAGGCCGAGCGCGAACGCCGCGACCAACAGCGGAAGCAGCGCGAGGCGACCTTCGAGCGCATCCTTGCCAACGCCCCAGAGACGCTTTCCGCAGCCCAACTCCGCGTCTTACTCCGCGCCATCGTCAACCTTGACCCCTACACCTTTGCCGATGACCTAGCCGTGGATGTAAACGGCGACGACGAGAACGACCAGCGCAGCGCCGAGGAGGTTCTGCTTTCCGCTATCGACAGCACCGAGGACGGCAAGCTGCCCCACTTCGCCATCCGCCTTGCCCTTTCCGGTCACGTCGGCATCCCGCGCGAGAACGAGTTCGACTTCCTCACCGAAGCCGAGGCCGTCTTCGCTCCTCAACCCGCCAGGAAGAAGAACAGCGGCAAGGCCAAGAAGCCGACGCCCATTGCCACCAGCAAGACCACAACGAAGCCAAAGAAGGCAGCGGCAGCCAAGAAGCAGATCGCAGCCTAACCAAGGTGGGGGCGTTACTGCCCCCACCCACTTTCCACATGGAGGAGGCAAGTATGGACCGGACCGAACAAGCCGTGCGCAGAACCCTTGCCGCCGTTAATGCGCCTCTATATGACATCGGCATTCTTACCGACCGGGGCATGTTCCCCCGCATGGATGCACTCACCGCATCCGAGTGCATGGCCCGTCTACGCTATCTCAAATACCGCAATGCCCATGGAGCGCACATCTATGTACGGCCATCCGGGGAACGCCGCTTTACCCTGCTGGACGACCTCAGCCACGCCGCTATCGCCAGCCTCACAGCCGAAGGCTTCGAGCCGTGTGCCGTGGTCGAAACCAGCCCCGGCAACTTCCAGGCATGGCTGAAGCATTCACGCATTCTCTCCAAGAAACTCGGCACGTTTGCCGCTCAGCAACTCGCGAGGCGTTTCGGGGCCGACCCTAGCGCCGCCGACTGGCGACGGTTCGGACGGCTCCCCGGCTTCACGAATCGGAAGCCGCAATACAGGCATAATGAGGGACTGTTTCCGTTCGTCCGTTTGCGCGAGCACAACGGCCAGCAGTTCGCCGTTGCCGAGGCATTCGAGCTTGAGGCGGCTAAGCTGCAGCAGATCGAAAGGGACGAGCAGGACCGTAAACGTCAGAGCTTCCGGCCATGGCTCGGCAGAGCTTCATCCCTCTCCCTCTCTCAGTTCCGCGCAGCAGCGAAGTATGCGGGCCGACCGGCAGCCGCAGACATGGCTTTCTCTATCGCAGCCTTTGCGAACGGATGGACCCAGAGCCAGGTCACAGACGCCCTCGCTTCGGAGTACCTTTCCCGCAATCCAAGTCCGTCCCGGCGTGCCGCCTACATCCGCAGGACTACCGCCAAAGCCATGCTCTGGGTCAAAGTCTAAGGAAGCGTCCTCGCCTCTGCGCCGCCCTCTGCGGCGCGGGAGAACCCTCTTCGCTTTCTCCCCAACCCTCATCCCGCCTGTTTACCGGCCTTCACTCGCCGGCTGCGCGGCAGGAGTCGAGTTCCTCCTCCTGCACCTTCCCCTTTGTTCCGGAAATGCACTCACAGAGCCAAGTACAATTTCCCCTACGTGTTCTTTCCAGTATCAAGAGACATGTGATCCTGTGCAGCCAGACCATTTTGGAGCGTGATGCTTACCGCGAACTCCCGCACGCGATCTGAGGATCAGCGATTTGATCAGGACGAAGCTCAGACTTCGTACGCCAACTTCATCTTTGTTCGTCTGGTTGCGAAGGCTAAAACGCTACGGCAGGTCGACTTTCGCTATTGTATCTTCGACTCCTGCTACCTCCGCGATTGCACATTCATCGGCTGCACCTTCATCGGCTGCCGGTTCCTCTCCACCAATCTGCGTGGCTCCAAATTCAGTGGTTGCGATTTTGCGTACGCTACATTCGACAAAACCATCATCGCGGACGACATCTTGGACAGGGAATGCCCACCACGCGAGAATCAGCGGGCAAGCTTCGCCAGGTCTCTTCGAGTCAATTATCAGCAGCTTGGAGAGGCCCGGTCCGTCAACAAGGCGATTCGCGTCGAACTTCAGGCCACAAAAACCCACCTCCACAAAGCGTGGCAATCCGAAGAAACCTACTACCGCGTGAAGTATGCGAAATGGAACCGAGTCAGGTCTTTTGTGAGCTGGCTGTCGTTCTCCGTCCTGGATGCATTGTGGGGTAATGGTGAGAGTGTTCCGAAGTTGCTTCGATCGGTGCTCGTTCTCTTCTTGGTGATGGCCGTCTACAACGCATGTCGAGTCGGAGATCCAGGCCTTGTGAGCAGCTATGCGAAAGGCCTCCAAGTCGCTCCGGAAGTGTTTCTCGGCACGAGGACGTTCCCGCAGTACGCCTATTGGTACACAACAGCGATTCTGACTGTTCGTCTCCTTCTCTTCGCAGCTCTGACATCGATCCTCTTCAAGCGCCTGAGCAGGCGGTAGCGATGCATATCTATGCCTTTGGCTCTGTTTGCCGTGGTGACCTTACGTTCGACTCCGACGTCGATCTGCTTGCCCTGGTGCACGGACACGATTCGCGATTCGATCCCAACAGATATTCGATCTATTCCTACGCGAAGATGGCTGTCCTCTGGTCGCGCGGAAGTCCCTTTGCTTGGCATCTGTCCCTTGAAGCGAAGCTGCTTTACGGTGACAACGGCAAAGATCATCTCGCAAGTTGTCCCAAACCAGGTCCCTACCTGCACTATGTGCAGGACTGCGAGAAGTTCTATCGCGTGTTCAGCCAAGCACGGCTGTCTTTGGCGGCTGCTTCTAGCAGCCAAGTTTTTGATCTCTCGACGATCTTTCTCAGCATTCGGAACATCGCAACCTGCTTCTCGCTGGGGGTGCTCAATGCTCCAGACTTTTCGAGGCATTCCGCTCAACATCTTCCAAGCTCAGTCGCTCTTGCGTTCCCTGCAGACCTGTACCACATCACGGAGAGAGCACGGATACTGTGTACCCGAAGTGTGGGTCCGAACATCACTCAGGACGAAGTTGGGCGCGTTATCGCAGGACTTGGTACTGTAGAGGACTGGATGGAAGCCCTGGTCAGAAAGGCCAAAGAACATGGAAGAGTTTAGCAGTCGAGTCGAGGTTCAAAGACACCTGGTGCAGGCCGTAAACTCCCGCCCATGGAAGCAGGAACAACTTTTTTCCCTGACCGACAAGGCAATCCAGCGCTGGTCTATTGTCAATGGAATCAACCCGCAGAGAAGTCTGGTTCAGTTGCTGAAGTCGGCTTCGTCAGAAGTCTTCGTCATGGCTAACCACAGCGACGATCCCATCGCTGGAGCCTACGTTCTTTCTCGACGACGAGTGCAAGCGATCAAGACGGACATAGAGGCCGAACTCAGCCAATGGTCAGACCAGTGACGCGCAGCTTAGGCTGTGTTGCCGGATAAACTCTCCCGAAAACGTTCAGGGCATAGCTAACGGTGTCACTCTGACCCCCCTCGATGTCCCAGCGCTCGACAGCATCAATCACGCGCTTGATCATCGGGTCCTTCGGACCTGTTTCGACTTCCCATACCACAGCCGCCGAGCCGCCAGTCCATAGCTTCTAAGGCTTCGTTCGACGAATTGAGCTGCATCTTCGGTCCGAGCACCATTCCCCAACACATGATCCCAAGACCGAACTGCGCTGCGAACACAAAAAACTGATCGTCAGGCTTCCATCCAGTTTTGTAGGCGAACCGATTGCCATAATGTTTTATGTTTGTCCGGCTGCCGATTTTTAGGTCTGGCAAAATCCGCCTGAAGTAATCAGTCAAGTTCTCCGCCCCAAGCCGCTGAGTCTGCAGAATGGAAGAAAAAAAGCGCTCTTGCTGCTTCACGATCTTCCCCGTTTCCCGATAGTAAAGAGCATGAGCCAGCTTTTCTCCGACCCGCCCCATTGCTTCTCTTACGGCAGGTGGAGCTACCGCGGAAAACGCGACCGGAGAGGGCGTCACGATGTTGCCAACACGGAAGATCGCCTCAACGCTCGCAGGATCGGGCAGGGCCTCTGGCCAGCGCCTCGCAATCTCTGCTCTCAGCTGATCCGTTCTGGCGATGTCTGCAGCCGTCCGGTTCGCTTCGTTGAAGTCAAGAAGCTGAGCTGTAAAGCCGCAGATTGTATCCTGCTTCGACGTTCCATGATTGCAGTCGCTGCAAGAAGGGAACTCGAAACTCTCCGGCATCAGATCTTTAGGAAAGCAAGCCCTTGGTGGGACATGGTCTTGCGTTGTCGCGGGCCGCGTGCCCCCACAGAAACAGCAAAGGGGATGCTGCGCAAAGAACTTCTTCTTGCTGCCGGGTCTCTTGCCCACGAATCATTCTAAGTCGATTCAGTTGATTGTCCCCGCTGCATCTCTCCGATACTGTGGGGGCACACAACGTGTTCCCTTTCCGCTTCGAAGGTTTGTCACTCCTCCGGCGCTAAGTGCCGACCTGCGTTATTTTGCCCTAGCCTCCGGCAACTTCCCACCGAATACCTCGCCCCCAGCTACGCCTATGTTCCAATAAACAGAACTCCCGCGGAGAGTCAGGTGGCCCAAAGTTTTCGTGTTTTTGTCTCGTCTACCTTCCAGGACCTTCAGGAGTACCGTAGCGTTCTGCTCAATGCCGTACTCGATGCCGGCGCCGTACCAGTCCTCCTCGACGAGAAGATTGGCATAGGAGAGGCAATCGAACCGAAGACTAGGGAGCTCATCGACTCCGCTGACGCAGTTCTCTTGCTGGTGGGGCATCGTTATGGTTCCGTAAACACAACAACTGGAAAGAGTTGGGTCGAAACGGAGTATGAGGCTGTCCGCAGACGGCAGAAGCCCGTGCTCGCGTTCCTGGCAGCCGAGGACGCCTCTTGGCCACTAAAACTCGTCGATACCGACCGTGAACGGGTCGACCAGTTTAGGCGACGTATCGCTGCAGACCTTGCGGTTCGTCTCTTCTCAACTTCGGATCAGCTCCGGAGAGCGGCTACTGAAGCACTGACTCAATTCGTTTATGCGAATTCGCCCAAGACCCGAAACAACGATGCCGTGCCCATCCACAGCAGAGAGGTCCGCATCGTCAGACTCCTCCTCAGTTCGCCCGGCGATGTCGACGAAGAACGCGAGCGTGTCGCACGTGCAGTCTTCCGGTTCAATCAGAACGCGGTAGAAGAGCTCGGCATCTTCATCAAACTGGTTCGCTGGGAAGACATGGCGCCTCAAATTGGGCCCAAGGCACAGACCGTCATCAACAAACAGATTGGCGAGTACCACCTGTTTTGCGGAATCATGTGGAACCGGTTCGGAACTCCTACGGAGATTGCCGCCTCCGGCACCAAGGAGGAGTTTGACGCCGCGATCGCGTGCTGGGAGTCAAAGGCACGTCCGTGGATCACGTTCTATTTCTGTGATCGCCCCGCCGCATTCACAACACCGGAGCAACTGGATCAAAAACGATCAGTCCTGGAACTTCGTTCTCAGCTGTATGACAAAGGGGTCGTCCGGTCTTTCATGACACCGGTCGACTTCGAGGATCTCGTCTACGAGGACCTGAAACGGATTGTGAAGCACCCGGATTTCCTGCACATGATTGACTCGCATTAACCGCTTGCGAAAACTGCTGCGCCTGGCTCCCGTCACCGTTCCCAAAGACCCCCTTCCATCATCCCGTGATCGGCAGCTTGAGAATGCTGGGCCGCTGAAACGTCATCCCGTCCACCCGGAAGTCTTCCGTGCGACCGCTGGCGGAGTCCGTGAAGGATATGTCGGTAGGCTCCCAACTGATCGCCGGCTTCGCAGCGATTCCCTCAATGATCAGGGACCGCCGTGCCTTCATGCTTCGCATTACGTGGAGGTCCGCACCCACCTGATCCGCGTAGTAGGTCGCTGGTATGGCAATGACACGCTTGCATTCCAGTGTTGCTTCCCGACTGTCCGCGTTCATGTAGTACGCACGAAGCAAGATCGAGGAAGTTCGCCACTCAGCAAAATCCTGCAGCTCATCCGCTACGGCGTAGCCCTCACCGGTCACTTTGAAGAAGCTGCGTTCTTCACTCAAAGCCTCAATCAGCCCGCGGTCCTCCAGATGACGCAGTGCCGTCAACCACTCAGCGGTCGTCCGGGCATCCGCATCCACCAGGAAATGCTTTCCGTTGGTCCGGATATCTTCGCCCTGAAGCGTTCGGGAATATAGGAAATCTCCATTCGGGTCTTTGGCAGCGTTCCACAGCAACTCGATCTCTTTTGGGCTCAGTTCGCCCACTTCCTCGATGCTCATGACGCGAGCACTCGGTCTCTTCCGCCTGGGAGGCACAGCCTCGGCCCTCTGCTGATTCAGCTCTGGGGCGGGCGGCGTTACCACGCCGGTTCGCATGGACTCTTCAACGGCAGCAACAATCTTCGGGAGGTGTTGCGTGACGCGGCGCGCTAGGTCGTCTACCCCGTCATAGGTGGAAAACAGACTGTCGCGCTTCCGTTCTTCCCGATAGCTTTTCAATGCATCGAGCTGAGTCCGGTCGGCATTTCGAGCAACGTCGGCGTCTGAAAAGTAGAGCGCCACATGCCGCCCGGTAGTCCGGAACTGTTCGATCTCTTCGAGCGTCCCGGATTCCGCTTCGCCCGTTGGGCTTCCCAGCCGGCTCCCGAAGATCGCGATCAGGAAGTGAGCCGACTCCACAAGCTGTTTGTTCACCAGACCTTGCGGCCGGTCCCCGGCCGCAGGATAGGCGTGCGTCTCCCAACGTACCGGATGCAGCATGGTGCCCGTTCTCGCAAAGTGGCTCGCGTTCCATTCGTAGATTGCCCGCTCCACAGCATCTCTTTCGGCCAATACGTCCGAAGGGGACGCGATCAACACGTTCAGAACCGCTGCTTGAGCCGCTTTCAACGGTGCCCTTACGCTTTTTCCAGCACTGTTTCCCGCTGCAACCTCCAGCGCCGTAGTCCCCGCCGGCGTGATCAGCAAGTTGGCCACATCCGCCAAGCCCTCGGCTCCCCGCAGCGGCTTGCCGTCCACCAAGCCGCGCACAAGCAGACCGTCTACAACCCGGAGCAGCTGTGCCCGATTCGCTCCCAACTCCGTTTTTGGAGCCAGAACGTGCAGATGGACCTTTTCCGGAAACGTTTCATTCAGAACTGCCAAGACATTGAGCTCTGCGGGACTTAGACTCTGCGACATGCTTCCATTTTGCCCCGGCAGTGGGGCATTGATCGAGGCCGGAGCTCCCGTCGAGCTTCTTCTGAGCGTAAGTTTGAGCTCCCAAACGCTGGACGAGCATCCGGCTTCCTCAGCTCGCCCTTTTCCCGTGCATCCCCCCATTCGACGAAGAGAAGCCGTCCGGTGCGCCGCGAAGCCGCTCCAAACGGACAACTCCTTCCATCGATCCAGGAACCGAGACAGCACCGTAAAGTCCCCCTCACTCAAGGGGGTGGTAGTTCAAGAATCAAAAATCGGTCAAAACGCGATGCCTTGTAGCACGTGTTTCGCCTGAGCACGCGCTTTCTTCTCTTTCGAGGTTGGGACATGGATGCGGAGCACTTCTGTGCTAGGCACGACTTCTCCCTAAACCTTGGTCCAGGTTTTTCACTCTATGTGTTATTTTCAGCAAATGCTGAAACTGGCCGATTCAGTGAAGGCGCTTGAGCAAAAGGGAGCCGCGGAGCTCGAACGTTTGTTGAGACGCATCCCGCATCTCCAGCTCAAGTCCTTCAAAACACAGACCATGAACCAGGCTGAACGCTTCGATCTCGAAGTTCGGCTAACCCTTGACGGGGTTCAGCACACGTTGATCGTAGAAATGAAAGCCAATGGTCAGCCACGTTACGCTCGTGAAGCCATCCTGCAGTTGAAGTCTGCCGCCAGCCATAGCCAACCGCCCGCGACCCCGATCTTGATCGCTCCTTTCCTCACGCCGGCTACACGAGATCTCTGCACGCAAGAGGGCGTTTCCTACCTGGATTTCGAAGGCAATGCACGCCTTGCCTTCGGATCGGTATACGTCGAAATCACAACGCCCAATACGCCTCCAGCGGCCCGCCGGGAATACAAGTCCCTCTTCAAGGGACGCTCGGCGCTGGTGCTCCGCGTGCTGCTGGCCTCCCCTCATCGCGCTTGGAAGCTCCAAGAGCTTTCCCTCGCCTCCGGCGTTTCCATCGGTCACGTCAGCAACGTCTACCGTTCCCTTCAGGATCGCGAATGGGCGCGCCGTGAAGCGCACGGCTTTTCGCTGACCGCTCCCAAGGCACTCCTCGATACTTGGAGTACCGCGTACCAGAGGCCTCTCGTAGAAGAACGCCGCTTCTACACGACCCTCCATGGCTCCCTGTTCGAAAGTGCGCTCCGCGACTTCTTCTCGGCCGAGTCCGCCTCCGGTGCTGTGGCGCTTGCATCCTTTTCCGCCGCGCACTGGATTGCGCCTTACGGTCGAACTTCCACCCAGTACCTGTACGGTGAGGAGTCCGTTGTTGAGCCCCTTACCTCTGCTCTACGGCTGTCCTCACCAGCAAAGGGCGAGAACGTCGTCCTCTGGATTCCAAACACGCAGGATGTCTTCTTCAACAGCAGCAGCACCGACCTCCATGGAATGCGCTGCACAAGTGCTTTGCAGACCTACCTCGATCTCATGCAGGGCGGCGAACGCGGCCGCGAAGCCGGAGACCACCTACGAAGGAGCGCCCTCTCTTGGACCCTATAGTCCCTCAGGCTCCCCAGTCCGCCAACGATTACGACGATCGCACCACTGCGGCCGTGAAGTCGGTCTTAGTTGAGATTGGACAGATTCTAGGCAGCTATCGCGGAAAGTTCGCGGTCATCGGCGGTTCGGTCCCCTGGCTTCTTCTTGAGGATTCCGAGAACCCCCACGTCGGGACACTCGATGTCGATCTGAGCCTCGATGCCGAGGCGCTCCAGGACGGCCAGTACGCCGATCTGGTCAACGAGCTCATGGGCCACGGCTACGCCCAGACCACCACCACGCGAGAGTTCCAGCTGCAACGCACCGTACCGGCTCGCGACGGCGGACCGGACATCGAGGTGCTCGTAGACTTTCTCATGCCCAAGCACGCGGTCATTGAAAAGAACCGCCCGAAGCTCATTGAGCACTTCCGGGGGCAACGGGCGGACGGCGCCGATCTCGCCATTCATTTCCATCAAATGGTCGCGGTGACATCGCCCATGCCGGCCGGCGGCCGCAACACCGTCGAGATCGCCCGTCTGCTCCATTCCCGCCCTGCTGGCAATGAAGGGGTATGCCTTGGAGTATCGACATAAGAACAAAGACGCCTACGACATTTACTACTGCATACGGCACTACCCGGGAGGGCCGTACGCCCTCGCGGAAGACTGCAAACCTTTGCTTCACCACGAGAGTGCCCTTACGGGTACAAGTTCATCGCTTCAAAATTCCATTCCACGGAAGGCTACGGCGCAACCAACGTCCGCAACTTCATACAGGAATCCGCCATTCAAGGCGACTTGACACCAGAGCAATGGCAGCAGGACGCCTTTGGGCAAGTGTCTGAGTGGCTTTCCGCCCTTGGTCTCCGCCCCTGAGCTGGGCGTGTCTCTGAAGGTGCTCCAGTTCTTAATAATTCCAAAGAACGCTCTGCGCTTGCCCTACTTACTCCGACGTTCCAGTCACTTCGATCTGCGCAAGCAGGAATAGCCCTTGCAAGGCAAACAGGCTCGTATACACCGAGAACTGGCCGCTGGGCAAAAGTCCGTGCGCAATCAGATTTCTCAGGTTGAACCCCAGCCGGCTCGCAAAGACGATCTGCAGGTGACGATGCCAGTCTCGCGGAAGCAACTCCTTCATCAAGGGGTCCGCGAGCGCATCGGTCATGTTCTGCTCTTGCATGGTGCCCTTTTCCCCGCGGATGATCTTGTTTGTCGGACGACCCAGTAGACCAAGAATGGTTCGCAGCGCCCGCTCCACCTGAGGCACAAGGATATGGGTGGCGGCCAGGTGATCGTCCGCAAAGAACCGTTGCAACCCTTCTGCGATCATGTCGATACCTGTCGGATCGAAGGCCGGCGAAGCCTTGAGGAGATCGAGAACGCTTGAAGCGTCGATGCCCCCTGCCTTGACCACCTCGTACCAAGAGCCCACGAACGTTTGGGCGTTCAGCTCCATCATCGTCCGCAGCTGCGCCGATAGCCTGCTATCCAAATCGTCTTCCACCGAACCAGCCTTCGCGACATACTGCCCATCCCGGATCGCCGTGATGCCGATGCGGGCCAGCAGAGGCGTTTGCGTCAAACTCTCGATCAACGATTTCTCGGCCCGCTCCACGTTCTGCACGTTGCTTACTGCCCATCGGCGCATACGGTCGGTAACGTCTGGCGGCTGCGTCAGGAACTCGATGTATTGATCTACGACCTCCTTCGGTATCTCGAACGTATACGACCTGCCCTTCATCTCGTCCTGCGAAGCGGCACCTCGTTTCCGAGCTTCGACCTGCACGCGCGTCGCGTCCTCATTCATCCCCGCATCCCGGTACAGCTCCATCAGTGGCTGCAACCAGGCCAGCGCAAGCAGCGGAGAGGCTTGGGAAGCGGCGTACTCCGTCGCACTGCCCGCTTGGAGCAGCACCCGCTTCACCTCCGCGTCGTTGCTTTCCCGGCGGAAGTGATTGGCGAGCAGCTGCGCTGCGATCGCCGCCGACAGATGGTCAAAGGTCGCCGCACTTCGGCCCGTTGTTGCCCCGAGTACAGTTTCGAGGTAAGCGACGACACGAACCTTGTGCTTTGGTTCCACACGCTTACTGCCATAGATTTCCGAGTACAGGAAGACCCACGTGCCCGGAAGCTTCCGGTTGCCGTTGGCTGCAAGCCAGGTGAAGGCTGCCTCGACCGCCCGCTCTACACGGGCCGCGTCGTTGACGCTGGACGAGAGCCCTACCGCTCGCGATATCCAATCCGTTGCGTTCTTGACCTGAGCGCCCGAGAGCGCTGAGCTCTCGATGTAAGCGTCGATTGCCACGCGCGCGGTGTCGATTCCGGGCTGGCTGCCTTCAGTCCCCTTCTGGAAGTTCCAAAGAAGATCGGCATATCTCGCCCGCAGAATCGGTTGCCGGCAGGTCAGGAGGTGCTGCTTCCAACGAGAGGTCATGGCCGGCGTTAGGTCTTTGGGATCAGGTATCCACTCGGTCGTTCCATCATTTCTGGGATTTCCAAACGTCGGCTGGAAGTAGCCCGGAAAGGGATCATCCTCTTCCATGCGGCCGCGGAAGAAGAAGGCATTCGACTCACCGTAGTAAAGCTCACGTTCCTCATTGCTGAGGTTTCGCTTTCCCAGCACAAAGCGCATCTTGTCCACAACCTCGTACTCGCCGAAGGCACCGGATCTCCCGTCGAATTCGACCACCACCGCATCAAGAAGCTCCTCCAGTGACATCGTTGGTGTCTGTTCCTCAGAACTCATGCGGACCTCGAGAGTGAACTCCCTCTACTTTGCCAACAGCTCTACTCGCCTCCGCCCACAGCACATGTTCCCGGAGGGGCACCTCCCTCAGAAGCAGCCCTGTAAGTGCTCTGTGTCCTCAGAGAAACGAGTCTCTACTGCTGTCCTTTGTCAAACCGCGATGCCGGCGAGCAGCATTCGCGTCTTCAACGTTGAAAGCGATTCTTCGAAGTTCAGTCTTTCCTCCGCCGATAGCTGGAGACGGGGTAGGAACTATAAGACAGCCTGGTATGCCCGCTTCGTATCCTTTTGGCTCTTCAGCCGATGCGCAGGAACCGTGCTCGTCTCCCCGACATCAAGGAAAGTGTTTGCCAAACTCAGCTCGGTCTTCATGAAGCCGATACCGACCTCATTCGAGGCCATAAGAGTAGCGTCCTGATCCATAGCGTCGTGCTCGACTCTCTCCCAGCGAGATGCCTCTTGTCCTACAGTTCCAAGCCATTTCAGTGCCGAACAATCTGAACACGGTATCATCGCAAGACGGAGCGACGAAAGAATGCTGGAGCCGAAACAGCATATCGTAACTGTTGAGGCCCCAGAGGCGGTCAACACAGCCCTGCTGAGTTTCCTTGCTGGTTCGCCCGAGCATCCTGACAAGCCGATCCTCCCCCGTGCGGTCCATCAGCCTTGATTGGGGTTCTCGAACATATCACCCACGCTGCGCTCAACACGCAGCAGCTCGCCTTCGACGACTGCCTCAGCTAGGATCTTGTCTGCCATCGTGCCTTCGTAATCACCGGCCAGATAGGTTTCCTTCATCAGCAGCTGATCGACGCCAATATCCAAGGCGAAGAGCGGCACAGTGTCTCCTTGGAAGATCATCGGCACTCGCCCTGCATCATGGTTTGACACCCGGAAGAAGCGCCGGTTCGGCTCGTTCTCTTTCTTGATCTCGCCCGCATACGCCGCGGAGGCGTGCGTCAGGCAAGCTTTTGGCACCGATAAGGTACATACGTACTCAGTAATCTTGCGACGGTCAGAAATGTTCTCAATCACGGCGGAGACTTGCACCGTCTTCACGTCTCCGCTTTGCGCTCCTCGCCGGGTCCTTAGAAACAAGCGGACCAAGTCACTTTGCGCCGGTGCAGAACTTTGCGGCTTCTGCACCTTTCCTTGTTTCACGGCGTTTACGATGCCAGGCAGGTGCTGGGTCACCAGCCGATGCAAGGCATCCGAGTCGCTGAATTCAGCGTACAACGTGTCCTTCCGACGCTCACGCTGATAGGCCTCCAACGCCTCAAGTTGCGCTCGGTCGGCGTCCCTCGGTACCGCGGCCGTCGAGAAATATAGAGATACCTGCTTTCCTGCGTTGCGGAAAATCTCAATCTCTTCGATCGTTCCCGATAGCGCAACACCTGTTGGGGTCCCTAACTTCATGCCGAAAATGCCAATGAGCCCATCTCCGCTACCGCCAATCTGCTCATTCACGATCGCCTGCGGCCTGGCTCCCGAAGCCGGAAATGTGTGTGACTCCCAGCGCACAGGCTGCAAGATCACACCCGTCGCCGCGAAGTGAGCCGCATTCCACGCATGGATGCACTCGGTCACTACATCCCGTTCTTTGGTGACATCACCTGGCGATGCGATCAGGATGCGGATGACCGTCGCCGTTGGTAACGCTGTGTTTGATGTTGCGGTATTGGGCATCGTCGTTGTCTTCTCCCTTTCGGCCTTGGCCTTCTTTCCGCTTTCCACTCGTGCATTTTCAAGCCGAATCAGGATCGAGTTGAAGATCGGAAAGCGACAATCCGTGAGGTTGCCGGTGATCTGCGCGTGAAGGTGCGTCGGCGCATTGGCGCCCCCGCCCGAGTTTCCTGACTGCCGCACGGTATTCCGATATTGCGCAGAGATCAGTGTGCGGAAACCATCTTCAAAACACTTCGCGAGGCGTGCATCGATAAGGATCTCGTAAAGCGAACAGGTTTCCACAGCGCTTTCGAGATAAGCCACCGCGTACTCCCCGATGAACTTTTCCGTCAGCTTCCATTCCTTCGCCTGCTGATAGCCCGACTTCAAGAACCCTTTTGCCGCAGACTCCCCTCGAAGATCCGCTAACGCCCGAGTGCGCCGGGCGAGAGCCGCCTCACTTTTCTCATTTCTCAGCCTTATGAAGTATTGGCGCGCGTGGCTCGGCATGCAGTCTACGATCTCCGGCATTGCAGGCCTCCTGCCCTCAAACGATTGATGATATCGGTTTGAGTACCACGCGCGTTCGTTGCCTAAGATCAACTAATGAAGATCAGCGATGCCGCAAACTCTACTTCGTAACCCGTTGATCGATCCGAGCCGTCCTCAGATTTGGGCCGATCTCGGCTGTGGCAGTGGCACCTTCACGCTTGCCCTCGCGCAGTTGCTCGCTCCAGGGAGCACCATCTACGCGGTTGATTCTGACCCTGCGACTCTCGCGCAAGTTCCATGCCACTTCAAGGGCGTCACCATCCAGACAACTGCGGGCGACTTACGAGACCTGCAGTTTCCGCTGCCTTCGGTCGAGGGCTTTCTGCTGGCGAACGTCCTGCACTTCATCCCAGATCAACAGCTACTCCTCAACCGGCTGATGCCGGCTGCGAGGACCTTGCTGTTTGTTGAATACGAGAGAACAAAGGCGAACCCGTGGGGACCCTATCCCGCTCCCTTCAACCATCTCCGCGAGCTCTAATCGAAGCAGGTGCGCAACACGTGGAGCGTTTGGCCACACGAAGGTCGCGTTTCGGAGGGACCCTCTACTCCGCATGTGCGACGAGTTCGGGGAGACGGATTCATTCCGCTTAGCGATCGACTCTCATAGAGGCAGTTCTCCGGTCTCCGCCGCGTCCAACGCTCGCCTCAGCATCTCCGGACCATTGTTCCGGACGCTGTTCACCAGAGGGTTGGCCATATACATCTCCAGCTCCTCAGACTCCAACGGCCGCAGGAGGTCGAGGGGCAAGCGTTGGATCTCTTCACGGTCTAACCATCGGTCATAGTCTCGTGCTGGAATTGTCGTGCGCCAACTAGGATCTCTGTCCCATACCTACTTGAGGCGTTCACGTTAGATGACCCTCATTCAGGAGCCAACTTTAGCGTCGGCTCTTTTGCGCGTTTTTCGTTCGACTCCTTCGTTGTAGATTTCGGCGAGCGACCGTTGAGGGTAGGAGCCCAGTTCATCAAACAGCGTTGATAGGGAAATGTCGAAGACCACCGCAATTTTCAGCAAAGATTGCACACCGCCAACGCCCTCCCGCTCCATGCGTCGCCACTGGGAGTCGTGGTAGCCGTGTTTGATCACCATATCGCGTAGGGTTAGCCCTCGCTCGTTTCGCAATTTCTTGATTCGTTTGGCGAGCGCCTTCAAAAAAGCTTGATAGTCCTGCTCGACATCCGGCATACCTTCATTCTCCTTTCAACGAGCATGGCCCCAGCCGACAACAGCCCGGTCCCGCTCTTTTAGAACACAGGTCTCCGAGCTGGAGGCCCCGAGCAATCGTAGCCTGTGCAAGGCTCACGAAGCTCGCGTATGACTCAACTGTTTAGTACGTAATTGTACCTGTACAATTATGAGCGGCACAAATATTTTCCCTGTTCTCTGCCGAAAAGAGCCGGGTTCCAGGCAACAACGCTTTGGGCTGCGGATAGCGCGGATATTTCGCTTCATAAAAAGTTTACGTGCTGAAGCGTTCATCAGCTGGACTCCCTTGTTGGAGACATGGCCATGCACTACAACAACATCGAGGTACGGTTACAAGTCGCAGCCTTGATCTTGGCGGAGGAAAGAAACTTTTCACGTGCCGCAGAACGGCTCCAGCTCACGCAGCCTGCGCTCAGCAAAAGGATCGCCGATCTTGAGTCCAAACTCGGATTCCAGGTGTTTACGCGAGGGCAAAGGCAGGTTGAGGTCACCGAATCAGGACAGGTCTTCATCCGAGGCATACGTGACGCTCACGCCCTACTTGACGGAGCGATACGTCGAGCAAAAGCGACCGGTGGAGACATACAACCGGTACTCTCAATTGGGCACAGTCCATATGCCGATCCCGCTCTGGTTGACGCGCTTCTTGGGATCCAGCTACCCCTTTACCCGAATCTACGGCTACGCGTGGAAAGCATGTTCGCAAATGATCTTACCTATGCTGTGCTCGCATCGGAGCTGGATCTTGCCTTGATTGCAGAACCTACCGAGAGTGCACAACTCACACAAGTGCAGGTCGCGGTACATCCTCTCTGTGTAGTCATGCCCGCTCAGCATCCCGCAGCAGCAAAGTCGACGGTTGAACTGCGCGACTTTGAAAAGAACGAGTGGGTACTCTTCTCCCGTACCGCTCACCCAAGAATTTACGACCGTCTGATGAACGAGGCGCGCATGGAGGGAGTTTCCCCGGTGGAGCTTCATCACTACATCACTCCGCTGGAGTCGCTCCAGCTGATTTCCGGCAACTTCGGCGTGGCGTTTGCGGCAAAGGGGATGGCGGACCAACTTCGAGGTGCGGACATCGTCGTTCGCCCTTTGACGGCCCAAGCGCTGCAGATCGCTTCGTATCTGGTGCTTCCCGCTGAGCGTTCCTCTCGATTGGTGAACGTATTTGGTCGCGCTTTCCTGCGAAAGATCCTTCCGCAGGGAAGCCTCCAGGCGACTTCCAGCCAGCTCCATCTTGATTCGTAAAAGTTCATACAAGTCCGGTACGAACGGAATGGTATTCCGCTTAGGAATAGCCCGCGTGCCGAAAGTTATTGGACTGTCAGGGTCAGCCTGGGGAATGCTCTTTCGCACAGCGCCGTCTCGGTTTAGGCCGCTGAGGAGAGCATATGCCACTCATTGAACCCGCGTCTGTCCCAATTCCGCCCGCTCTCGAGAGCACCTACAAGGAGCTTGAGCCCAGTCACAAGAAGGGTCCCCACCGTGCTCTCACCGCGAATCCCGCTATGGCGGACCCTCTCTTAACTGCTGAAGATGTCGGGAGGCGGTTGAACGTCAGCAAGGACTGGGTCTGGGATCACTGCTCTCGAAAAAAGCCGAAACTGCCCTATATCCGGATGGGAGATGGCGCTTTACGCTTTCGAGCGAGTGCGATCGAAGCCTTTCATCGATGAGCGAGAACGACTCTCACTGATCGGTATAGCTGGTCGACGTAAGGCGTAGAATCAGTGGCACCCACCACTCTTTTCCCTCACAGAAAACGAGCACTCGATGGGCAAAACCAACCAGGCAGGTTGGGTCGGTCTGCGCGGCAAGAAGTGGTACGGGTATTTCCGCCGCACTGTGCTCGACCCTGAAACAGAACAGCCCAAGGTGGACATTGTTTGCGTCCCTCTTGGCCTCAAAACGCAAGTCACGAAATTCGCCGCCCGAGAAAAGCTGCGGATGGAAGTGGCGAAGCAGACAGGTCAAAACTTCGCAGGCGGCCGGCTCCTGAAAGACGGCGCCACCACCTTTGAGTGGTTTGTGCGGAACCGCTACTTTCCGCTTCGACTGGGAGATTGGCGACCCGAAACGGCGAAGGAAAAAATGGCTCAGATTGAGATCGATCTGATCGGCAAGTTCGGGAGTTTACCGCTCGAGTCCATCAACCGGTTCATGCTGCAAACGCATGTCAATCAGCTCGCGGACTGCTACAACCAGGACCGTGTGAAGCAAGCCCGCTCATACGTTCGATCGATCTTTGACGAGGCCATCGAGCAGGAGTTCCTGACCAAGGACCCGACCCGGAAGCTGAGGATTCCCAAGAACCTCAGACCCAAGGACAAGCAGGTCCTGAACTGGGAACAGATGTGGCTGATTCTGGCCAACACCAGCCGGCGCGACCGGCTTCTGCTGATGCTGGACATGACCGCCGCCCTCCGGCCGAGTGAGCTCTTCGCACTCCGCTGGAAGTCCTTCGACAACCAGAACACGTTGTCGATCACCGAGACCGTCTACCGTGGGGTCATCCGCCCCTTCGGCAAGACCAAGAAGAGTCTGGGCAAGATGCACCTACCAGACGGATTAGCTCATGAGCTGCTCCTCTGGAAGAGCGAATGTCTGGATTGTTCGCCCGACGCCTTCATCTTCCAGAACGCCGATGGGGGCGTGATGCGCGTCGACAACTACCGGGAGAGGGTTATGAGACCTCTCGCCCAACGGCTTGGCATCCCGCGACTGAACTTCCAGATCCTGCGTCGAACGATGGCCACCCAGGCGCAGAACATGGGATCAGTCAAGGACATCCAGGCGCACCTGCGGCACGCGAAGGCGGACACCACGGCCAACGAGTACATGCAGGAGCTTCCCGAGAGCGTGCAGGAGATGGTCGGTTCCGTCTATCTCCGGCTGGCGAAAGGGGGGAGCCAAAACTCGGTTCCGGCGATTTGCAACAAAATGCAACAAAGTCCGCCCACCGGACCAGCGCTAAGTTGTTGAAAGGATTGGTGGGCACAGCAGGATTCGAACCTACGACTTCCACCGTGTGAAGGTGGCACTCTACCGCTGAGTTATGCGCCCTACCCTGTCCATTCAACCAGTTGCGACCTGCCCCGTCAACCGCGTGGAAACCTTCCAACGTAAGCCACTGCACGAGACCCGTTCGTCCTCGCCGTCCAAGCCCAACCGCACACCCGACGGCAGTTTGATCGAATGACACGGCTGCCCGCTTTTCCTCCATAGACCGAAATCCGTCAACTCCGCCTCAAACCCATGCCGCTCTCCTCTGCTGGAACGCATACGATAAGTCATTCACCGAGGAATCGCCCTGCCTCCACGCAGCAGTCAGCTCGCGGTCACTGCCCCAAGCCCCGCGAACAGAGACAAACGCTTCAGCGCGGAGCTGAAGCGCACTACTCTGCTCGGCCTTCCTCTCGCTCTTGGCGAGCTCGGCTGGATGTCGACCTACATCGTCGACGCCCTCATGGTCGGGCGCCTCCCGCACTCGGCCCTTTCGATCGCCGCATCCTCGCTCGGCAACACCATCTACTACGCTATCGTCTTCTGTGCCATCCGTTTCCTCACCGGCCTCGAGACCCTCGCCGCTCAGGCCTACGGCCGCGACTCCCCGGAGGGCAACCAGGAAGCCGTCCACCTCTTCGCGCAGTCTCTCTGGTTTGTCCTGCTCGGCACCCCCGCCGTCATGCTGCTCACCCTCGGTTCCCTGCCGCTGCTGCGCCTCTTCGGCGTCTCCGCGGAGATCGTCTCTGAAACCAGCCACTACCTCCACGCCCTCATCTGGTCGACGGCGCCGCTGCTCCTCTACATGGCCACCCGCCGCTACCTGCAGTCGGTCAACCGCGTCGTCCTCATCGCTGTCTCGCTGCTCACCGCCAACCTCGTCAACTGGCTCGGCGACTATGCCTTCCTCTTCGGCCACTTCGGCGTCCACTCTCTGGGTCTTGCCGGCTCCGCCTGGGCCACCTGTCTCGTCCGCGTCTATATGCTCGCGCTGCTGGCCATCGGCTTCCTGCTTACCACGCGCAAGCTTCAAAGCCCGCTCCGCCTTGCCCAGCTTCGTCCCGACCTCAAGCGCCTCCGCCTGCTCGCCCGCATCGGCTGGCCGGACGCTCTCGAAAACATCACCGACCTCGGCTTCTCCACGTACATGTCCGTCGTCTGCGCCCGGCTCGGTGCCACTTTGCTGGCTGCCCACCAGGTCGTGCTCGATCTCGATGCCCTCGTCTACATGGCGCCGCTCGGCCTCTCCTACGCCACCATCATCCGCGTTGGGCAGTCCGCCGGCCAGGGTAGCGCCACCCGCGTCCGCCGCTCCGCCAACGCCTCTTTCGTCCTCGGCATGGGCTACATCTCCATCGCCTCACTGCTCTTCGCCGGCTTCCCGCGTCTTTGGGCATCGCTTTACACGACAGACCCCAACGTTATCGCCGCCGCCGCACCCATCTTCCTCATCTGCGGCTTCCTCCAGCTCGGCGATGCCGCCAACGTCCTCTTCTCCGCCGCCCTCACCGGTGTCGGCGACACCCGCACCCCCTTCCTTGCCAACACTGCCATTTATTGGCTCCTCGGCATGCCGCTCTCCTACTATCTCGCCTTCTACACACCGCTTTCGCTCGTCGGTCTCTGGCTTGGCCGCGGCGTCGCTGCTGTCGCAACCGGCTTAGCCATGGCCATTGCCTGGCGGGTCCGCATGCGCCAATCCACCGCCACGCGCCGTTCCTCCCCTTTCACCCTTCTCACACCCTTGCACGCCGACTAACTCTCCTCCACCCGCACCCAAGAGGCCCATATGCCCAAACCCATTCGCACCTTCCTCTTTCTGCTCTTCCTCTTCGGCGCCGGCACCCTCTCCGCCTCTTCGCAATCCACCCTCGCCTCCATCGCCGGCCAGGTCCAGGACGTAAGCCACGCCGCCCTTCCCAACGCTCAGATCACCCTTCACCGCCGCGAGTCCAACACCGACCGTACCTTCACCGCCGACCCCTCCGGCGCCTACACCGCCCTCAACCTCGACCCCGGCACCTACGACCTCACCGTCACCGAGCCCGGCTTCGCCTCCACCGTCCAGCGCGGCATCCCGCTTGAAGCCCGCCAGCAGCTTCGCCTCGACCTCACCCTGACCGTCGCCTCCACCTCCGACACCGTCCAGGTCGACGCCTCGAACGCCGGCACCATCAACAGCGACAACGCCCAGATCTCCGCCTCGCTCTCCGCCCGCGACGTCCTCGATCTCCCCGCCAACTACCGCGGCGCTGGCTCCACCTCCCCGCTCAACGTCATCCAGACCCTCCCCGGCGTCCAGCCCGACTCCGGAGCCTACCCGCCCCAGCCCTCCGCCTCCCCGGCGCCCGCCGTCAAGTTCTCCCTTCAGGGCGGCCTTCCCTCGCAATCCGAAACCACCATCGACGGCATCTCCGCCCAGAACCAGACCACCAATAACATCCTCGGCGACGCCTTCCCCTCCGCCGAGTCCATCGCCGAGATCCGCGTAGACGCCGTTAACAACAACGCCGAGTACGGCCAGCCCGGAGAGATCACCACCGTTACCAAGTCCGGAACCAACTCCCTCCACGGCTCCGCCTTCTGGTACTTCCAAAACTCCGCCTTTGACGCCACTCCCTTCGGCTCCCCTAAGCCCAAGAAAGTCGCCAATGACTTCGGCGGCTCGATCGGCGGCCCGGTCTACATCCCGCATCTCTACCATGGCCAGAACAAGACCTTCTTCTTCGCCACCTATGAAGGTCTCCGCTTCCCGCAATCCACTGGCTTCCAGGCCCTCGTGCCCACCGCGCTGATGAAGCAGGGAAACTTCTCCCAGGAAACCTCCACCCTCATCAATCCCTTCACCCACGGTGCCTACCCCAACCAGACCCTGCCCTCCATCAGCAAGAGCTCCGCCGCCTTCCTGCAGTTCTACCCCGACCCCAACATCAACCCCACCCAAAGCCTCGCTTCCGCCACCGGCCCCGGCGGCCTGGGCTACAACTACCTCAGCCTCCGCCGCCGCGACATCAGCTCCAACCAGTACGACCTCCGCGTCGACCAGGCCCTCGGCCAGAAGGGCACCGTCTTCGCCCGCTACACCTCGAAAAACATCTCCCAGGTCCAGCCCGTCGACCTCACCCTGCCCAACTCCGCCGCCATCGGCCAGTACCGCATCTTCGCCACGGTCTTCAACTACGCCTTCACTCCCCGCATCGCCAACGAGTTCCGCTTCGGCTTCACCCTCGAGCAGGACGGCACCACCAGCCCCTACAACGGCGCCGCCACCACCAACGCCGCGGCCTTCGCGGGAGTCGGCCCCGCCTACCCCTTCAACGGCATCAGCCACATCGGCTTCACCGACAACGCCATCAACTCCATCGGCGAGCGCCTCGACTCCACCGAGCGCTCCCGCGTCTTCCAGTATGTCGACAACGTCACCCTCCAGCGCGGCCCACACACCCTCCGCCTCGGCGTCGACATCCGCCACCTCGCCGCCATTACCCCGCTCGACTTCTCCAACTCCGACAATTACGGCAACTTCTACTTCTCGAACGCCAACAGCTTCACCGGCCAGGAGTTCGCCGACTTCCTCCTCGGCGCGCCCTACCAGACCCAGATCGACAACGTCACCTCCGACAACAACGGCGCCTCGAACGCCTACGCCGTCTACGCCCAGGACAGCTGGAAAGCCACCACCCGCCTCAACCTCACCTTCGGCCTCCGCTACGAGTTCCACCCCGCCTTCGCCGACGCCGGAGGCAACATCGGCAACTTCGACCCCACAACCCCCAAATCCGGAACCCTCCTCTACCCCGCCGGCTTTGCCGCCAATCTCGCCCCCGCCGAGCTAGCCAACCTTAACGCCTGCGCCACCGCCGGCGTCGTCAACCCCTACGCAACCAACGCCCAAGTCAACGGCGCCCCCTGCACCCCCGTCCTCTCGAACACCCAGGCTGGCCTCCCCGCCGGTCTCCGCACCAGCCCCAAGCTCCGCTTCGAGCCCCGCCTGGGTTTCGCCTTCCGCCCCTTCAACAATGAGCGCACCGCCCTCCGCGGAGGCGCCGGCTTCTACAACATCACCACCTCCGGAGCCCTCTTCTACGCCCTCACCGGAACCCTCCAGGCCAACGTCCAGACCTTCAACAACGTCCTCACCCCCGCCGGCCCCGCCTTCACCTTCCCCGCCATCTCAACTGCCGGAACCAACTCCTTCGCCGGCGGCAACTTCGCTCCCGCCTACGGCTCCGTAGGGTTCAACTCCGCCATCGACATCCACTGGCACGACCCCTACTCGCTCCAATCCAACCTCTCCCTCGACCAGGATCTCGGCCACGGCTTCGGCCTCCGCGTCTCCTACATCGGCCTCCACACCTGGCACCTCGTCTGGCAGCCCGAGCTCAACATGCTCCCGCTCTCAACCACCGCCATCGCCGCCAACCAGCCCCGCACCGCTTTCGCTTACCCCAACTTCTACTCGATCGCCGAGCGCTCTACCTCCGCCCAGGCCGACTACCACTCCGGCCAGGCCGAGCTCTCCCACCGCTTCGCCCACGGCCTCTCCTTCTCGACCTCCTACACCTTCGCCCGTAACCTCTCCGACAACCAGGGCACCGCCGGAACCGGCATCCCCATCTCAGCCGGCGGCCAGCCCGGTAGCTTCACGGACGAACAGGGCGGCTACTACTCCACCTACACCGGCAACCGCCACCTCGACTATGGCAACGTAGCCGGCACTCGTCGCCAGCGCTGGCTAATGACCGGCGTCTACGAGCTCCCCATAGGCCGCGGCCAGCACCTCCTAGGCAACCTCAACCGCCCCACCAACCTCCTCCTCGGCGGCTGGCAGATCTCCGGAATCTTCGTCGACCAGACCGGCCCCTTCCTCACCGCCTACCTGCCCTCCGGCGGCGCCGACCCCTCCGGCACCGGCTCCGGCTCGCTCTTCAGCCGAGGCCAGCGACCCGACCGCATCGCCCGTGGCAACACCCCGGCGCATAACCGCAACCAGTGGTTCAACACCGCCGCCTTTACCTGCCCCGGAGGCCGCGGCGCGTCCGGCTCGACCGGCTTCGCCTCCCTCCAGGGCGGCAACTGCATCGTAGGCAGCACCAATCCCGACCCCCTCACCGGCCAGACCCAGGCCCCCATCGGCCGCTTCGGCACCGAGTCGGTCGGTGACCTCACCGGCCCCGGCACCCTCGCCCTCTCGACTGGCGCCAGCAAGTCTTTCGCCCTCACCGACCGCATCCACCTCCGCGCCGAGGGCACCTTCACCAACGTCCTCAACCACACCAATCTGGCCGACCCCATCCTCGACGTAAGCCAATCCAACTTCGGCCAGATCACCCAATCCCGAGGCTCCGACTTCGGCGGCAACCGCACCGGTCAGGTCTCCATGAAGCTGGAGTTCTAGCGCAGAAGTTTGTTGTCTTTCCAATAGAGATCTTCGTTCCCGCCCGTCATCCACCCGGGGTGGACCATTCTTCCACACGATCACCATCGGAGAGTGGCGTATCGTCTGCCCCAGCAAACGACCGCCTCCCACCCTTTACCGAGCCGAAAAACACCCTTCAGACACCTGCAACAAGCCCCGCTGACCTAAGCAACAACAGACAATGCCGCGACCTCCACCCGGTTTTTGCCCAGACCCTTCGCCGCATAGAGAGCCGCATCCGCTTCCCGGACGAGTCCTTCTGCCCCATCACCAGAGCGCGGAGTGTCGCTACAAACGCCAATGCTGATGGTCACGACACCGCATGCGGTTGAGCTCTGGTTCTCGATCCCAAGCGCATGCACCGCAGCCCGAAGAGACTCCGCGATCGCCTGGGCGGTTTCAGCCTGCGCACCGGGAAGCAGCAAAACGAACTCTTCTCCGCCAAAGCGCGCCAAAACGTCATACCCTCGACGTGGATGCTCCTCCAGCACGCGCGCGACGTCACGCAGGCAGGCATCCCCACGTTGGTGCCCATAGCTGTCGTTCAGCGCTTTGAAACAGTCCACGTCGATCATCAACAACGAGATACCTGTCCGGTTTCGTGCAGCGCGGCGCCACTCTGTGTCTAACGCACCATCGAAATGACGGCGGTTGTAGAGTCCGGTCAACCCGTCACGCACCGACAGTTCATTCAGCATGGCATTGGCTTCGCGAAGCTGCTCCTGTGTCTTCAACAGAGCGGTCTGCGCCTGCATCAGGGCCAAATGAGCCTTCTGTAGATCGCGGAACCGCCACTTATCCAGGATGGACGTCCCAAACGCCACCAGAAGGATCAAACCGGCAATCATAATAATGAGCGATTCACCGAGCGTGTTCACCTCGAGCACGCCCGCCATCGAAACAGGCTCGGAACTGAGGGTGAAACGAACTCCTATCATCGCGGTATAGTGCATGGCGGCGATGCCGAGTCCCATCACAACGCTTGCGGCCAACCGTGTTCTGGTCTCACGTTCCTTGTTCTTTCGCGAGGCAAAGGCAATCCACAGGGCCAGCCAGGAGAAGCCGACAGCGGCCAGGACAGACAGAGCCACAATCCAAGACTTGTACTGTTCCATCGCGCTCGATCGCATGGCGGCCATGCCGGTGTAGTGCATCGCCCCAATGCCACCGCCCATCAGCAGCCCACCCGCGAACAGCCGTCGTGGCGCGAGACTCTCCTTGCTCACAACATTCAGAGCAATGCAGGAGGCCGCGACGGCAAAAACCATGGAGAGCAGGACCATGGGCCAGAAGTAAAACACCGGAACCGGCAGCTTCAACGCGAGCATGCCCAGAAAATGCATCGACCAAATTCCCGCGCCCATAGCGACTGAGCCGCTCGCCAGCCAGAAACGGCGAAGACCCGCATTCGCGGCAGCCCGCATCCCGTCCGACAACAGCAGCGCCGCGAAGGATGAACAGATCGAGATGGTAACCGAGACGATCACCAAGCCGAAGTTGTAGTGAATGGGAAGTGTTGACATCGAAGCGGCCTCACTGAACAGCTTCAGTCTTCGTCCTCCCACGCCCCTGAAGCAATAGCCCGAAAGCAGCACCGGTCGGAGACCACCGGAATGGTCGAGTAGCCTTAGCCCCTCAAGCCGCCTGAGACATCCGCTCCTGCACCTTGTCCTTCACCCGCGTACCCTGCGCCCCACCCGCCATCTTCGCCACCATTAACTCCTCCGCGATCAACGCCGCACTGCACACCACCAGCGGAATCAGCTCCCCAAACACTCGCGTCTCCACCAGAATCCCGTAGCTGAACATAAACATCAGCCAAAGCGGAATCAGCCAGAGCCACACCCGTAGCCGCTCACTCGGAATCCGCCTCCGCAGCAGAACCACGAACGGCAAGAGATACCCGCACGCGCTCAACATCTGCGGCCAGGCCTGCGGCGCAAGTACTGACTTCACGTTCCAGTTCAGCCGTGGATAAAACTCAGACCGGTTGTGCGCGAAGTGGTGCCGGATAAAGATCTCCCATCCCACCCACGCCACGAACAACGGCAGCACGACCGCCACCGTCTGCGGCTGCAGCATCCGCCGCCAGCGCACCTTGCCGCCGATCAGGCTGCGGTCGAGCGCCCATAGTGGCAGAAGCAGCAGTGTCGTCTCCCGGTTGATCGTCGCTACCAGGAACAACGCAACAAACCACCCCCAGTGCCGGCGAAAGTAGATCAGGTACAGTGCTCCGGTAAAGAACGCGAGACTGGGCAGATCATAGATAAACCGGAAGTTCTGCACCGTGTGCAGCACATACGTCGTCGCCCAGACGGCCAACACCAGCGGATATATGAAGTAAGTCAACAGGCGTCGGCGGGAGCTCGCCTCGTATATCCGGGTTGTCAGGAAACCAGTCACGGCTAGGCACGCGACGCCGATCGCGGCCTGCATCAGCACCTCTGGCTGTCCAGGCTTTGGGAACCAGAAGTGAGAGTACGCAAACAATCGATCCAGAAAACGCAATACAGAATTCTCGTGTGCCAGCCGCATCGGCAGCATCATCAGGCAACGGCCCTGGAACGGCATGCGCTCCAGACCCTGCTCATACTGGCGTGTATCCACGTATGGCCGCGTGAGCCAGAGATAGCACCACATCAGTTGTACGGTCGCAAGCAGGTAAAAAGCGAACAGCAGCCAACGCTGTCTCTTACTCATGGCGGGTCCTCAACCTCAAAAACGGGATTTCCCGTCCCGCTCATACGATGCATGACATTCGGTTCAGGGAAGCCTTGTCAAGTGCCCAGGGCACCGGAAACGAACGCATCTCGCACATCACGAAGCACTTATCGGACAAAAAGAGTTGGCATAGAGAGCCCCGTCGGTGTTCTACCATTAAGTCAGTACTTAGGCTTGCTTCCGGCTGCTCCCCGCAGCTGCTTCGCACGGGGATAAGCAATCTCGAGGTCCAGACCTAAGTTGTTTTTCATCAATACTTTGAGCATTTTTGATGCGGGGAGGGGGTACCCGGCGGCATCGCTCGGTTAACAGCCGGCCGGCATGCCGGCATTCCCAGCCAACCGTAGACGCCCCGGCATCCTCAAACGGCTGAGGAGAAACGAAATGGCGGACACACAAGATCTCATCAAGGTTGTAATCAAGGTTCTCAACGACGGAAGCACCGGCTTCAACGACATCGGTGAAAACCTCAAGAGCGCCGAGCTCAAGAGCTTCTTCATGACCGAGGCCCAAACCCGCGCCAGGTTCGCCCAGGAACTCGCTTCAGCCGCCGGCGTCAACGCCCAGGAAGAAGGCGGAACCGCTGCTGCTGCTGTCCACCGTACCTGGGGCGACCTCAAGGCCAAGCTGGGCGGCGGAGACCACACCCTTCTTGAGACCGCGGAGCAGGGCGAGGACGCCTCCAAGAAGGCTTACAAGGAAGCACTCGAAGACACCAGCCTTCCCTCAGCTGTCCGCTCCGTCCTCCAAACCCAGCAGTCACACATCCAGGCCTCGCACGACAAGGTCAAGGCTCTCCGCGACAGCGGCGTCAACAGTTAACTAGCCGCCCCATCCACCGCAAGGTGGATGGGGCATCGCTCAACCACCCGGTGGAGCCGCATTGGCCAGCGCCGCCGACAGTGCCAGCACCGCAACCATCCCCCAGCCTTCCGCCCGTAGCGTCCGCACCGCCGCATCCTCATCCCAACCCTGCCCTCTCACCAGCAGCCACCGGTTCCACGCCCCCAACCCCAGCACCCCAGCCACGCACACCACCTTCGCCACCAGCAACCCACCCCAAAGACCCTCCCGCCAAAGGTGCAAATCCCCACCCACCGCCACATACCCCTTCCAAATCCCCGAACCCACCACCACCCCCACCGCCCACGTACTAACCCGCGACAGCCCCTCCACATAGCTCCGCAGCCCCCCGCCCCCCATCAACCTCGGCGCAATGAGGAAGCCAGACACCAGCACCCCACCGCTCCACAACGTCATCGCTACCAGGTGCACCCACTCGAGCACCTCGGCCCGCGAGAAATCCCCATCCACCGCCGAGTGCCCGGTCGCCGCCCGCAAAGTCAACATCCCCACCAAAAGCACCGCAGCCCCGGCAAGCTGAACCGACCCGCGCCGCGCAAGCCAAACCCACAGCACAAGCCCTGCACTCAGCACGCCGATGTCCAGCAGAACGCGACCTGCATGCATGCTCACCACATCCGGCATCATCGCCAGGATCGCCCGTAGCGAGCCTGAATCACTGAACGTCTCACCCAGCATCAGCAGCTGCCCCCAGCTCGCCGCACACAGAATCGCCGCACACCCACGCAGCGGAACCAGCTTCGCGCTGCCCCGAAGCCAAAACGCCGCCAACAGCAATCCGCACATAGCCGACAGGCTCAGGTCCGCCACCGCAGCGACCGCCACGCGCAGCCATAGCAGCATCTCCACGCTGGCGGCTTACTGCACCTTGAAGCTGTAGTCGCCATCCATGCGGTGCCCGTCGAGCGCCGCTGTCATCCAGTGCACGCGATACGTTCCCGGCCCCAGCTTCGGCAGCGCCAGCGTCATGTGCTTCGCATCCTTGGGATCGACCACCGACTTGTCCTTGCTCACCACCGCACCCTGCGCATCCATCAACTGCAGTGAACTGAACTTCGGTTCAAGCCCCTCGGTGAAGAACACCGACACCTGAGCCGGCGCAGCCACCGTCGAGTTCGCCTCCGGCGTCATCGTCTTCGGCTTCGAATGCGCCATCGCAGGCAAAGCCGCCGAAACCATCACGGCAGCAGCCACGCTGCGTCGAACCACGTTGGCTAACGTCACGTAAAAACCTCCTGATTCAATCTAAACGGCGGTGATCGTGAAAGCCGCCACATACAGCTGCGTTCCGCCCCGAAACTGCAGCCAAAGCCTGTACGTTCCCGCCTCACGCAGGGCAATGTGCAGCATCATCTCCGACGGCGACGGCCCACCCTCCGGCATCGGCGGCGGCTCCACGCTCATGTCCATCTGCCCCATCGGCATGGGATGAACATGCACATACGAGAGGTCCTGCCCATTCAGGAACACCGCATGCGCCGGCACTCCCAGATAAGGATGCAGGTCCGTCGCGGGCTTGCCGTTCTTCAGGATGTTCACGTCGAGCATGCTCATCGTGCCCGTATGCAGGCGCACGCTGCTCAGATCCACCTCATACGGCCCCACTTGCACACCCATGCCGGTCGGGGCCAGCGTCCGCGTCCCCTGCTGCGCTCCACCCACGTCCACCTGGAAGCGAAACACCTGGTGGTTCATCTGGTCCGGCAAGCCATCCGCGTACACCAGATAACGCCCGGCAGCCGGAAACTGCTCGGTCATCCGCAGATGCCCGTCCGGGCCGAGTACCGGGTGCTCATGCATAAACGTCTTGAAGTCGCTGCTCACAATGATCATGTGCAGCTTCTTGGTCATCTCCACCTGGTAGCTACGGATCGCGTCCGGCTTGCCGGGATGCGTCATCCACAGGTCCATGCGTTCACTTAGCGGCTTGCCCGCCACCGGGTCAACGCGCAGATGCCCCTCGGTCTGCGGCTGCTGACCCTGGAGCGCGAACGCGCCCGCCAGCACAGGACTCGCCGTGTCGGGCGCCGTTCCGCCCGCCACCGCGCGTGCGGCAAGCAGCAGGAGAACCATCGAAGCAGCCTTCGTCAACGCCATACCTACACCTGAGTGGGATCACGCTCACCCTAAAAGGTCTTGCGGGTCGGCAACAAGAGCCTAAAGCCAAAAGCCATGGCCTCCATAGAATCTAGCTATGCCCGTCCGTCTCCGTCTCCGGGTGCGTTATACCAGACACATAGCGATCAGTCAGTGTTCCTTTTGTGGTACGCCCGCTCAACCGGGACCGCGCTACGGGGCGCTGTGTGTCTGGTCATCTCCGCTCCTGAAAGGTACCGATGCCGCGTCCCTGGAAAGCCTGTGTCCTCACCGGAGCGATCCTGCTTCCGCTCGGTTGTAAGTCGGACAAGTCCACCGCGAAAAGCTCTGCAAAGCCGAAGCAGACTCTGAACGTCAAGCCCAACGGCGCCAGCGGCGTCGGCCCCAACACCAAGAGTGCGCCGCCCGAAGTAACCAAGGTCTTCGACTACATCGACCAGCACATTGACGAGCACGTCGAAAACCTGCAGAAATGGGTCCAGCAGCCCAGCATCTCGAACTCCGGCGAGGGCATTCCCGAGTCCGCCGAGATGGTCAAGGGCTTCTTCGATAAGCTCGGCTGCCAGACTACCCGCGTCTACGACGTCGGCATCACCGAGTACGGCTCGCCCGGCAACCCCGTCGTCTACGCCAAATGCGACGAGGGCGCGCCCAAGACCGTCGCCATCTACTGGCAGTACGACACCATGCCCGTCACCCAGCCGGACGCCTGGGTCTCGCCGCCCTTCGAGGCGAATATCGTGCCTGGCGCACAGGCCGGCCTGCCGGACATTCCGCGGGTTCTGGTTGGGCGCGGGGCCGTCAACTCCAAGGGTCCCGAGATGGCGCAGCTTAACGCGCTCATGGCCTACAAAGCCGTGAACGGTAAGCTCCCCGTCAATCTCATCTTCATCGCCGAAGGCGACGAAGAGCGCATGGACATTGGCTTGCGCAAGTTCATCAAGGACCACTCCGACCTGCTCTCGGAGGCCGACGCCCTCTATGCTGGCGGCCCCTCCGAGGGCTGCGTCTACGTCGAGCTCACAACCAGCGGCACCAAGTGGGGTCGCGGACCGACCGTCTCGGATGTCCACGGCGTGATGAAGCGGACCACCGACTCGCCCGCCTGGCGTCACATCCACATGCTTTCGTCGCTTACCTCGCCCGACGGCAACACGCCCCTGATCGCCGGCTTCAATGACAATCGCGAGTACCCTACGCCGGAACAAATGGCGCAGTTGAAAGAGCGCGGCGCCAAGACCGACCTCGTCAAGATGGCGAAAAACCAGGGTGTGGCCCGCTACATGTCCGATGATCCGGTCGAGGTCCTCAAGGACGGGCGCTTCGGCACCAGCTTCAACCTCGACGGCATCTGGGGCGGCAACATGTACGCCGGAGGCGCGGGAGCCATCCTGCCCAACAAGATCACCTCCAAGCACAACTTCCGCTACGTCCCCAAAATGCAAGGTCCCGATCTGATCCGCAAACTCCGCGCCCAGCTCGACAAGAACGGTTACAAGGACGTGGACATCAAGCTCATCGGCGATGTGCCCTGGTCGCGCGGCTCGTCTCCAACAGCCGACATTTCCGTCGCGCACCACAAGGCCGCAGAGATGCTCGGACTCACCGGGGGAGATGTTGCCAACCCCTTCTCGGCCTCCGTACCTTACTCCGAAGAGTACTTCCGCAAGGCCGGCGGAGAGCTTTCTCCCATGGGCGTCGCGCAGGGCGAGCCCACCGGAGGCTACTGGCCCAGCTATCTCTTCTCCGACGGCGACGTCGGCGAGAAGGTCGGCAGCGTCTCCATTCCCATGGGCATGGGCGCCCGCGGAGGCCAGGGCGGACGAGCCCACGCCGCCAACGAGTACTTCGCCATCGAAGGCTCACGCTGGGACAACGGCATGGCCGGTGCCGAAAAGATCGTCGTCGCCGCCATCTGGGAGTACGCCCAGACCACCACGATCCCACCCAAACCGAAAACGCACGCCCAGTAACCCTTGCCCCAAGCCGGGTGCCCCATCTCAGACAGCTCCGTCGTCTGAGGTGGGAAGGTAAGCTCTTCATCTGCCGATCCAAGTTGACCCGCTCACCTATGCTGGAGGCACCGCTTATGGATTCCGTGATCTCAGTTCGCGACCTCACCAAGGTCTACCAGCTCGGCGAGCACACCGTACACGCGCTCCGCTCCATCTCGCTCGACGTCGCACGCGGGGAGTTCGTCTCGGTCATCGGCCCCTCCGGCTCGGGCAAGTCGACGCTGATGCACATCCTCGGCTGCCTCGATCAGCCCACCAGCGGCCACTACTTCCTCGACAATCGCGATGTCTCGAAGCTCTCCGACGACGAACTTTCGCTGGTGCGCAACGAGCAGATCGGCTTCGTCTTCCAGGGCTTCAACCTGCTCACCCGCACCTCCGCGCTTGAGAATGTCGAGCTCCCCCTGCTCTACGGCAAGTCCGACCTCTCCTCTGCCGAGCGCCGCCGCCGCGCCATGGCCGCGCTCGATGCCGTAGGCCTCGCCAGCCGTTCCGCGCACCACACCAACCAGCTCTCCGGAGGCCAGCAGCAGCGCGTCGCCATCGCCCGCGCGCTGCTCAACAACCCCTCCATCCTGCTCGCCGACGAACCCACCGGCAACCTCGATACCCGCACCTCGCTCGAGGTCATGGACATCTTCCAGAAGCTCCAGTCCGAGCGCGGCATCACCATCGTCCTCATCACCCATGAGCTCGAAGTCGCCGAGTATGGCACCCGCATTGTAAGCTTCCGCGACGGCCACATCGTCTCCGACACCCCCAACGCCCGCAAGCGTCACGCCATGGGCGAGATGGCGACCGCGACCCTCGCCGCCAGGGAGGCCTGATGAGCGCCTCCTCCCCACAACTCAGCAAAACCTGGGCCATCGCCACCGCCGCACTCCGCCGTAACAAGCTTCAGTCCACCCTCACCATGCTCGGCATGGCCGTCGGCGTGGCCACGGTGCTCGCCATGATGGCTCTTGGCACCGGCGCGCAGAACGCCATCCAGGACCAGGTCAAGGCCGCCGGCATGAACATGCTCATCATCACCGCCGGCAACTACCAGGCGCAGCGCGCCGCCCCGCCCGACGACGCCATCGAGATGGGCCGGCAGCAAGCGCCGCAACTCCGCCCCGCAGCACCACACCTCGAGCTCGCCCTCTTCCACCCCGAAGACGACCCCTTCGCAATACACGACCACCCCACCGCCCGCCAGCGTCTCGGCGACGCCGAAGCCGGCCTGGGCTCCGCCGCCACCCTCACCATCGCCGACGCGAACGAGATCCGCAAGATTTCCGGCGTGCAGTATGTCTCTGAAGGCATCCACGAAAATGTCCATGTAGAAAACGCCGCCGGCCTGCGCTGGTTCACCCGCGTCCACGGCGACGACACCGTGACTCCCGACATCCGCCGCTCCTGGACCTTCCCCCACGGCCGTTACTTCTCGGCCGGCGAGGAAAAGTCGAACGACCAGGTCGTCGTCCTGGGCCTCGTCACCGCGCAGCGGCTCTTCAAAGATAAGAATCCCGTCGGCGAAACCGTCACCATCTGGAAGCAGCCCTTCAAGGTCGTCGGCGTCGTGGGCAGCTCCAGCTGGCTCCAGACCCCCGAGGCCGGCGACGACCAGTTCGACGCCGTTTACATTCCCGTGACGACCATGCAGCACCTGCTCAATCTCTCGAAACTCAACGACATCACCGTCACCACCGTCTCAACCGGCGAAGTCACCCGCGTCTCGAAGCTCGTCACCACCCTTCTCCGCACCCGCCACGGCATTAGCGCCAACAAGCCCGACGACTTCACCGTCGCCACCCAGGCCAGCAAAGCTCTCACCAAGGGCAGCATGCGGCCCGAGGTCGCCCACGCCGTCACCGGCAACATCTCCGGCCTCGAGAAAGTCACGCTCGACCAGCTCGGCAAATCGCTCGACCGCTCCAGCCGCACCATGACCATTCTGCTCGTCTCGATCGCCACCGTCTCGCTCATCGTCGGCGGCATCGGCATCATGAACATCATGCTGCTCTCCGTCAGCCAGCGCACCCGCGAGATCGGCATCCGCCGTGCCGTCGGCGCCCAGGCGCGCGAGGTCCTCGCCCAGTTCCTCATGGAGTCGATCGCCCTCTCGATCCTTGGCGGCCTTATTGGCGTCGTCGTCGGCGTCATCGCCGCCATCGCCATCGCACGCGCGGCCCACTGGTCGACCACCGTTCCTTTCCTCGCCATCGTGCTCGCCTTCGGCATCTCGACCGCGGTCGGCATCTTCTTCGGCTACTACCCGGCCCGCGAGGCCTCGCGCGTGCCTCCGCTCGCTTCCCTGAGGTACGAGTAATGCCGAGGTACAAATGATCGTCAATCGCAGCCTCAAGATCGCCTCCGTCGCCCTGCGCAAGAACAAGATGCGCACCGGGCTCGCGCTGCTCGGAATGACCATCGGCGTGGCCGCCGTGCTGACCATGTTCGCGCTCGGCACCGGGGCCCAGAAGAACGTCTCGAGCGAGGTCAAATCCGCCGGCACCACCCTCCTCTTCGTCCGCGCCGGCAACTACACCCGCGGAGGAGAAGAGCTCAAGATCGCCAGCGGTCTCGGCTCCGCCAACACCCTCACGCCTGACGATGCCGCAGCCGTCGCCGGCGTCTCCGGAGTCTCCCACGCCTCCGGCCTTGTCCGCATCCGCAGCTGGGTCAACCACGGCACCGACCGCGAGTTCACCCAGATCTACGGCGTCGACGTAGACTACCCCAGGATGTTCGACTGGACCTTCGAAAAAGGCCGCTTTTTCAAGTCTTCTTCAGTACAAGACGCCGAAAATGTAGCCGTCATCGGCTCTACCCTCCGCGACCAGCTCTTCCCCGACGAGAACCCCGTCGGCCAGCAGATCGAGATCCACGGCACCCCCTTCACCGTCAAAGGCTGGTTCTCGTCGAGCGACGAAGATCAGGCCGCCATGGCCGTCGTCCCCTACACCGCACTGCAAAAGCTGACCAACTCGCAGAATCTGACCCAGATCACCGTCTCCGCCGAGCAGGCCGGCGACGCCTCACAAATCGCCAAAGACATTGTCCCGCTTCTCCGCGCCCGGCATAATCTCGACCAGAAGAAGGCCACGCCCGCGGCCGGACTCGGCCTCGGCGGCCTGCAGGGCTCGGGTGCCGGCGGAGGCGTCCCGGACGACTTCACCGTCAAAACCCAGGCCTCGGAAGCCCTCACCAAGGGCCTCAACACCTCCGTTGCCGCGTTCATTCTCGCCAATATGCCGCAGATGGACCAGGTCAATCTGCAGGAGATGTCTGGAACCCTGAGCCGCGCCGGTCAGACCATGACCGCGCTGCTCGCCGCCATCGCTACCATCTCGCTCATCGTCGGAGGCATCGGCATCATGAACATCATGCTCATGTCCGTCACGGAGCGCACCCGCGAAATCGGCATTCGCCGCGCCGTCGGAGCCCGCTCCCGCGACGTCCTCATGCAGTTCCTGGTCGAGGCCATGCTGCTCGGTGCAGCTGGCGGACTGTGCGGCATCGCGCTCGGCTTTCTCGCCTCCTTCGCTATTACCAACCTGATGCAGTGGCCGGCCGAGGTCTCCTTCGCCAACGTTGCCCTCTCCTTCGGCGTGGCCGCGGCAGTCGGCGTCTTCTTCGGCTTCTACCCGGCCCAGCGCGCCTCCCGCCTCAATCCCATCGAAGCCCTTCGCTTCGAATAACTCAACCCAGCCCCGCCGTCATCCCGGACGAAGTCCAGAACCCCGGTATCGCTTCTGCCGTTGTCCTGCGTAGCACAAACACCGGGGTGCCCCATTCATCGCCGCTCCATCGCGATAAGTGGGAAGTACACTTTCATCTCTCCTCACCCCCACCCGCAAGGAGATGCCGTTGTCCTTCCGCAAGAACTCCGTCATCGCCCTGCGCTCGCTCCGCCGCAACCGCCTCCAAACCATCCTCACCACCCTCGGCATGATGATCGGCGTCGGCACCGTTCTCGTGATGATCGCCGTCGGCAGCGGCGCCGAACAATCCATCCGCACCCAGGTCCGTGCCGCCGGCATGAACGTCATCGAAATCTCGAGCGGCAATTACCGCATGCCGCAGCAGTGGACCAGCCAGGGCGAAGGCGAGCAGCCCGCCGCCTGGCACCCTGGCAGCTATCCCCCATTCAACGACGCCGTCTTTCGCCCTCGCGCCACTCCGCTTCTGCGCCGCACACAGGCCATCCCGATTCCCGGTAGCGACCCCGCCAGCAACCCCATCCAAAGTCTCGAGCGCGACCCCTCGAACCTCGGCGGCCTCGGAGCCGCAACCACCCTGAGCCTCGCCGACGCCGACGCCATCGCCGCCCTCCACGGCATCCAGACCGTCTCCGCTGGCGTCCACGAAAACATCACTGCCACTGCTGGCAGCACGCGCTGGACTACAGAAGTGCGCGGCGAACAAGCCTCTCTCCCCGACATCCGCCGCGCCTGGATCCTCCCCCACGGCCGCTTTTTCACCGCGCAGGAAGACGGCGCACATGCCCAGGTTGCCGTGCTCGGCAGCGTCGCCGGCGAGCATCTCTTCGGCACCGTCAACCCGGTCGGACAGACCGTCTCTCTCCGCGGCACACCCTTCCGAGTCATCGGCGTCCTCGCCAGCGGCAGCTGGATGGTCCCGAGCGCCACCGGCGATCACCAATTTGACGCCATCTATATCCCCGTCCAAACCGCCCAAGAACTGCTCGCCCGCCCGTACCTCGACACCATCCTGCTCTCGACCGCCTCGACCGGCAACGTTACCCGCCTGACGAAAGAAATCGAGGCAGAACTCCGCCAACGCCATCACCTCGCCTCCAACATCCCCGACGACTTTACCGTCGCCAGCCAGGCCCGCACCGCCATCGCCCGCGGCGGCATGCGCACCGACATCTCCCGCGCCATGATGGGCAACGCCGGCAATCTCGACAAGGTCACCCTCGCCCAGCTCAGCAAAACTCTAGAGCAGGCCGGCCGCACTATGGCTGTACTCCTCGCCTCGATCGCCGCCGTCTCGCTCATCGTCGGCGGCATCGGCATCATGAACATCATGCTGCTCTCCGTCACCGAGCGCACCCGTGAGATCGGCATCCGCCGGGCCGTTGGAGCCCAGTCCACTGAGGTCATGCAGCAGTTTCTCCTTGAAGCCGTCCTGCTCTCGCTGGGCGGCGGCCTGCTCGGCATCGTTCTTGGCTCACTCGCCGCTGCCCTCGTCGCCCGTCTCGGCGGCTGGTCGGTCGAGCTCTCCTGGATCGCCATCGCTGTCTCCTTCACCATCTCCGCCGCCATCGGCATTCTCTTCGGCTACTACCCCGCCCGCCAGGCCTCTCGCCTAAGCCCCATGACCTCGCTCCGCTACGAATGAACGCCGCCCTCTCACCCCTTTGGCGTCTGGCACCGATTCCATTCACTCTCCTTTGTCTCAGCCTTCTTACCTCTTGCAAGCCCCGCCCTGCTCCATCCCCGACTCTCGACACCATCGCCGAAAGCTACCTCCCACTCGCCCTTGCCCTCGGCGAACGAGACCCCGACTCCCTGGATTACGCCACAGCTCCTCAGCAGGTCAAAGCCTCCGTCCACCGCGCCTACCCCACCCTCGACCAGATACACCAGCAAGCCGCTCAGCTTCTGACACAACTCGACTCACTTCGTTCTTCCGCCGACTCCGACCGCACCCGATTCCTCACCCTCCAACTGCAAGCCATCGACACCCGCACCGCCATGCTCCGCGGCCATCTGCTCCCGTTCGACGCCGAAGCCGAGGCCCTCTTCCACACCACGCGCCTACCTGACACCGAAGCCACGCACCGGGCCGCCCTCCTGAAACAGATATCGGCCATGCTGCCGCCGAGTCCCCAAAGTGTCCCATCTCGCGACACTCTCGCCTCCCGCTACGCCGCGTACGACCAACGCTTCCTCATCCCTCCCGCCAAACTCGCCGCCGTCATGCAGGCCGCGCTCGCCGGCTGCCGCGCCCAAACCCTCAAGTTCATCCGCCTTCCTCCAGGCGAGTCCGTCCAACTCACCTTCACCCGCAATCAGCCCTGGAGCGCCTTCAGCCGCTACGAAGGCCACGCCCACAGCACCATCCTGCTCAACCTCGACCTCCCCATCACCGTCGACGGAGCCGTCGAGCTTGCCTGCCATGAAGGCTACCCCGGCCACCACGTCTTCAACTCGCTCCACGACGCCGCCCTCGCCCAGCGCGATTATCGCCCCGAAGCCCAGGTCCAGCTCACCTTCAGCCCTGAGTCCTATGTCTCCGAAGCCGCCGCCAGCTACGCCCCCCGCCTCGCCTTCACGCTTGAGGAGCGTATCGCTTTCGAGCGCGACGTCCTCTTCCCGCTCGCCGGCCTCAAACCCGCCGAAGCCGAACGTCACGTCCGCCTCTCGCGCCTGCTCGCCGACCTCTCCTCCGCCCAGCCCGCCATCGCGCGCGATTTCCTCGACGGCCGCCTCGAGTTCATCCACGCCGAAGACGAGCTCGCTCGTCAAACCCTGATGCTCCACGCCGACGCCGTGCTGCTCTACCTCAACGAGTACCGCAGCTACATGCTCGCCTACACCGATGGCCAGCGCCGCATGGAGCACTTCCTTAACCAGTCCGCCCCGCCCAACGAGAAGCTAGACCCGCGCACCCCCTGGGGTCGCCTCCTCCACCTCGCTCAGACCGAGCACATCGACGCCCTCGGGCCGAACTAAATTGCATTTACGGAATCGTCATCGTGACTGGCACCACTTGCGAGGCGCTCTGGCTGACTGGACCGCCCTGGGCAGTCGCGATAACGGTGAACGCGTAGCCTCCCGGTTTGGTCCCGAGGTCCGTGCAGTTGCCGCATCCGGACATCATCGAGAGCCCAACCAATGTCCCCGCCAGCAATACCATCAGCCCCGCTCGTCGGCTACCGCGCCGCACCCGGAACAACCCCGCCGCGAACAGCATGAGGCCTGCCCACATTGTTCGCGTCGCTCCCGGACTGTGACTTTCGCCGAGGAAGTAGGGATGGCTCGGGTCAGCGCAGTTGTGCGGTGCGGACGTTGTAAATTGCAGCGTGGTCGACCCACCTCCGGGAGCGATTGTCGCATTGATGAAAGTGCAGCCCGTCTCGTTCGGCAGCCCCGAGCAGGTCAGCGCCACTGGCTGCGAGAACCCGTTGATCGCTGTGACCGTCACCTGCAGGTTGCCTGTTCGTCCCACCCCCAGGGTGATCGGATACGGCGTTACGCCCAGCGTAAAGCTTTGCGGACCTGCCGGAGGAGGCGCCCCTGGAGCCGAGATCACGACCGTGACTCCAGCCGACACCGCGGGCAGAAAGTTCGAGTTGCCGGCATACGCCATTGAAACCACATGCGTCCCGACCGCAAGCGACGACGTTGTGAAGCTGGCGATGCCCGCGGCGTTGAGCGTTCCCGAGCCAATCAGCGTCGTCCCATCCAGAAACTTCACCGGGCCGCCCGGCACTGCGAAGTTGCCCGCCACCCTGGCCGTAAACGTCACCGGAGTGCCCACTACCGCCGTCTGCACGGAAGCGGCAATCGATGCGGTCGTCAGGTCCGGGAAGACGCGCACCTGAATCGGATTCGACTGGGACGGTGCGTTGTTGGCATCACCGGAGTAAGTCGCCTGCACCGTGAATAGCCCCGCCTGGAAGGCTCCTGCCGTGGGAGGACACGCATTCGCGCTGCCCTGCAGGTTGGCTCCGATCGTGCAGAAGACGGCGTTCTTCGCAAGGAACTGGATCGTTCCGGTCAGGTTCAGGCTGGACTCGATCGCCGTGCCGTCCAGCACCTGCCCGAAGTACATCGTGACGGGAGAAAGCAGCGGCGTGTTGCTCAACGGGGTACCGCAAGGAAAGTTCGACCCGGGCGCATCCACACAGAGCAGCAGCTTCAAGGAGGTGGAATTCATGACGATGGTGTGCGTGGCGGTAGCCTGCAACGCAAGGGCACTCGCCGTTCTGGCCCAGGTGACCGCAAGCGCGTGGGTTCCCACCCCGAGTGTCGATGGCCCCGCGATGCTGGCCACGCCGCTGCTGCTGGTGACCGCTCCAACCGACGTTCCGTCGACAGAGAAGGCGAATATGCCTGCATTGCCGGTACCCGCAGCCAGGGTCGCGGTCATCGTGAATGCGGTTCCGTAGGTCGAGGGCTCAGGCGAAGCCGTCAATGTGAGAGCCGCGGCAGGCGGTGCGACTACATGGCTTCCCGCAATCGTCAGCGTCGGGTAGTTGGCATCGCCCGAGTACACGCCGGCGAGCGCGTGCGTGCCCGCGGCGAGCGACCCGTACACGCCCGCTGAAACATTCAGCGTCGCCACTCCGCCGGCCAGGGATGCCGTTCCAGCAACAACGCCGTCGATCATGAAGCTCACGCTGCCCGTCGGGGCCGCGAGCCCCGAAGCCGCAGCCAGAGTCGCTGTCAGCGTGAAGCTAGAGCCGTAGCTCGAAGGCTCAGGACTTGCAGCTAACGTTCCACTCGTCGTCGCCCGCGGAGCTACCGTTTCATTCAGCAGCACCGTCACTCCACCCGTGTTCACCTCCGCGTTGGCCGCCAACGTCTCCAGGTTGGCCACCGGGTTGGTCAGTACCGCGCCGCCGTTGGCCAGCACCAGATCGACCCTGCCATCGCCGTCTACGTCGCCCGTGGAGATGCTGTTGATTCCCTGCCCCGCCAAAAGATGCGTCTCCGCGCCTAAGCTTCCATCACCTTTGCCCAGCTGCACGCTCAAGACGTACCCGTCGCTCAGGATCAGGTCCGGGACGGCGTCTCCGTTCAGGTCCGCAACGGCTACCTGGTAGAAGTTACGCGAGGGTGTCAGGCGAACAGGATTGACCGGGTGCGCGGAAGAGACAGGAAAGTGGCCGGTACCATCCCCAAACCACAGGTAAATATAGTTTGGCGCGGTGCTTACCGGCGCTTGCAGATTGGCGGAAAGATTTGCGTAGGCGACGATCAGATCCTGATTGCCGTCACGGTCGAGATCGGCGGCAACGGCAGAGCCGATAAACGCAGGAAAGCCGAGCCCTCCCGAGGCGACAGGGACGGCGGGACCGTTGAAAGTGGAACTAAGGGCGGGCGCCGTACGCTGTCCGGCGGTGGTCAGAGATCCGTCTACAGAAAGGTCGCCCGAGGGTTGGTAAAACCCCGGATTGCTATACGCGGGGTAGAGGTAGAGATGTCCGTCGGCCTGAACAAAGAGGTCGGATACAGGTTGTGTGACGGAGTTACGCGGGGTGAAGACGCCCGTAACTGCGATGTCATGCGCAAAGAGCCCGCAGGGGCGACTTCCATCGATGCCGTTATCGTAGAACTCTCCAGCGCTGATTGGGTGGTGATTGCCGTTCAGGAAGTAGTGAAAACCATCGAACGCGCGGTTCACCACGATCGTGCCGACGTCACTTCTTCCCAACGCCGACGTGCCATACAGGAGTCCGGGAGATTGAGGGCACGACGGGCCAAAGGGTGTCGTCACGAGATAGAGAGCGCCGAAACCGCCGGTGCCGTCTCCGGACTGGACCTGGAGGCCGTCAGGCGTCTTCGGCAAAGCGCTTGTGGGACCGTCCGCCGTCAGCAGGATGTCGAGGTTGCCATCCCCGTCCAGGTCGCCTACCTGCACTACGCTCCAAAGGCTAGGGGAGCCCGTCTTCGCGGTGGTTGGAATTGGAGCATTTGGAAATCCAGTGTATGCAAAGCTGCCTCCGCCAAGGCCGCGAAGTAGCTGGCTCTGGGTGGCTGAAGTGGAAACCACAACATCCAGTAATCCCGAAGAGGTGAACGCGCCAAGTGCGCCAGACATCGCCGGCTTTCCGGCGGCAAACGCCTGCGACGTCTGCAGGCTGCCGTCCCCGTTGCCGAACAGGATAGCCACACCCTCCGGCGAGTCCACCGCGAGGTCGAGATTACCGTCGCCATCAAAGTCCGCCGTCGCGTACGAGCTGTGTCCGGGCCCCGCGTTATAAACTCCCTTCAGCCCCAGGTAGGCGGTGCCGTTGCCCAGCAGCGCGGAAATCCCGGCCGGCGTCGAAGCCAACGCATCCGGCAGTCCATCGTGGTTCAGGTCGGCGACCGTAATCAGGTAACCACCATTGCCTGTCGTGCCGTCCAGCGACCCCGTCCCCCCGGACGACGTGCTTTGAAAGGTGCCATCCCCGTTGCCAAAAAACACATCGACGTGCCCATTTGCGCCTTCAGCGATCAGGTCCGGGCGTCCATCGAGATTCACATCCTCGATCACGAGCGAGTACACTCCGGAGATTCCGGGAAACCGCACAAAACCTGGCGGAGGATGGCCGATACTGCCCTCGGGGAATCCTCCCGTGGAGGACCCGAGAAGCACCTGCGCGGTGTGCGCCGGCGCCGAGTTGACCACCAGATCATTTGCGCCATCCCCGTTCAGGTCCGCGATGGTCATCGGACCCACGCCGTCTGGCGGCTGCACGATCTGCACTGACGAGGCCACCGCCCCGGAGTTGGTATAGAGAAAGTCCAGCACGATGCCCGTCCTTACATCCCCGGCGACCACATCGAGCGGTCCCGTCGGATGCAGCTTTCCAGCCCGCAGATAGTGGAACTCATACGGCGCAGCCGAGGCGCTGACGAAACTCTGGGCGACATTTGCTGAAAACGTCCCATCTCCCTGGCCCGGCGCAATCGTCAGCGTCGTCGTGTACTGGCCGGCCGCGGCGGTGCCGGCCACGGTCAGCCAGCCGAGATCCACATGGCCCTTCCCGGTCAGATCGCCGATCGCAAGCGAGTCCCCTGCCGTCGCCACGGTCGCCGAAGCAGTGAAGTGGCCCTTGCCGTCGTTCAGCAGAACATGCGTCGTCGAAGACGCCGGAGCCGCTCCCTGGTCGAGATAAATGAGGTCGGGGTAGCCATCGCCGTTCACGTCAGCCGCGTAGACGGCAGCCGGCCAGTTCCCGGTCGCAACCACCCGGGGCTGCGCGAAGGTCTGCGCGCCGCTCGAGCCTGTCAGGCCGAGCACGCACACCGCGACGGTCAGAACACCGGGAATGCGCTTCCAAAGATCGCGGATCAAGGACATGGGGAGGGCCGCTTTGCTGCATAGCTCTGGAGCAAACACCACGAGCCTAGCATGCACCCTACGCCCTGAAAACGACACTCTTGGGGGATGTGGCAGAATGATGACAACTGGCACAATGATGCGCCGGGGCGGTCCCCAACGCCATGAATCTGCCAAACTCCATCACGATGAGCCGGATTGCCAGCGTACCCCTGCTGATCTGGTTCCTCAGCTCGCACTCGCCGATCCACGATCCGGGAGCGCAGGAGCTGGCCGCGTCAGGCCTTTTCATTCTGGCCAGCATCACCGACGGGCTCGACGGCTATCTCGCTCGGCGGCGCGGCCAGATTACCACCATGGGCATGCTGCTCGACCCGCTTGCGGACAAACTGATGGTCGCCACCGCCTACATCATCCTCGTCGCGTACTGTCCGGGGATCGTGCCACCCTGGATCGCCGTGCTCGTGATCGGCCGCGAGTTCCTGGTTACCGGTCTGCGTTCGATCGCCTCAAGCGAGGGCTTCACCATCGATGCGAGCGAGATCGGCAAGCTCAAAACAGTCCTGCAGATCGTCTCCGTCGTCGCCGCCATTCTCGCCCATCGCTGGGACTACTGGCTGTGGTTTCCGCGCTTCCACGGCGGCTTTGTGATCGGCGTCCACTTGATCGCGATCACAGCTATCTACTGGATGACTTGCGTCTCCATCATCTCCGCGGTCGACTACTTCGTCGGCTTCTGGCAAAAGATCGATCACGCCAGCGAACGCGCCCGCAGCCGCCGCAAAACGATCCTGCTGAGCCGCAAAGCTGCTGGGGCCAACCCCGAGCACTCCCGTCTGCTCTGATCGGTGTCGTTCATCGCCGTCAAAGCTCAGAAATCTTACAAGCTTAGTCCAACCCGTGACACACTACTTCCGTCTTCCTGATCTTTGCAGCACTTCAGCTCCGCGGTTGCAGTCACCGGTACCCTCCCCTGAAGATTCGCCGGACCAGCTCAGCACAAAACCAGGCGAACGCACACTGACTTTTCGAAAGAACGCTAACGGCGCTCACGGGTGCGCCATGGAGTTTTTCGCCATGTCTGATGAAGTTCTTGCCCCTATTCTTGCGATCCTCATCCTCGGCGCGCTTTTCCTCTGGGTCCCAACCCTCCACGTTTGCAACGACCGCTGCCAGAAGCTACTGCGCGGACGAACGAAACAGCAGGCCGAGGAGGCAGCGGGCGAGTCCGCCAAAACCTCGATCGCCGCCTAGCAGATTTGTCTCGCTCGCTATTGCCCCAGGATCGGCGTACCCGCCAGTTGCTGGCTCGCCGCTATGCGCGCCTTCCACTCTGCCGGTCCAGTCTTGTGCACGCTTGTGCCCTCTGCCGAGACAGCCACCGTCACCGGCATGTCCATCACGTCGAACTCGTAGATCGCCTCCATGCCGAGATCGCCAAACGCCAGCAGCTCCGAGTGGCGAATGGCCTTCGACACCAGGTACGCCGCGCCGCCCACGGCCATCAGGTACACGGCATGGTTGTCACGGATCGCGTCGATTGCCGCGTCGCCACGCTCCGCCTTGCCGATCATGCCCAGCAGACCCGTTGACTCGAGCATCTGCCTCGTAAACTTGTCCATGCGCGTTGCCGTGGTCGGCCCGGCCGGCCCCACAGCTTCGTCGCGCACGGCATCGACAGGCCCTACGTAATAGATAAAGCGATTGGTGAAGTCGACCGGCAGCTCTTCGCCGCGGTTCAGCATATCCACCATGCGTTTATGCGCAGCGTCCCGCCCGGTCAGCAGCTTTCCGGACAGCAGCAGCACCTCGCCCGGCTTCCAGCTTTCGACATCGGCACGCGTCACGTTTGCCAGATCGACATGGCGCGCCTTCGATACGTCATAGGTCAGCTTCGGCCATGCTTCGAGCGGCGGAGGATCGAGGTACACCGGACCCGAACCATCAAGCACCAGGTGCGCATGCCGCGTCGCCGCGCAGTTCGGGATCATCGCCACCGGCAGGTTGGCCGCATGCGTAGGATAATCGAAAATTTTGACGTCCAGCACCGTAGTCAATCCGCCCAGCCCCTGCGCCCCGATCCCAAGAGCGTTGGCGCGGTCGTAAATGTCGACGCGTAACTGCTCGATAGCCGTCTGGGGTCCCCGTGCCTTAAGCTCCTGCATGTCGATTGGATCCATCAGGCTTTGCTTCGCCAGCAGCATCGCCTTCTCCGCCGTGCCGCCAATTCCGATCCCCAGCATGCCCGGCGGACACCAGCCCGCACCCATCGTGGGAAGCGTGTTGATCACCCAGTCCGCCACTGAATCCGACGGATTGAGCATCACGAATTTTGACTTTGCCTCAGACCCTCCGCCCTTGGCCGCGACGGTCACGTCTACCTGGCTGCCCTTTACGAGCGCCACTTCGACCACGCTCGGCGTGTTGTCGATCGTGTTCTTGCGCGAAAACGCCGGGTCTCGCAGGATCGAGCCGCGCAGCTTGTTGTCCGGGTCGAGCCACGCGCGCCGCACGCCCTCGTCGCACATCTCCTGCAGCGTCATTGTGGGCGGTCCGCCGTCCGGGCCGGTAAACTGCACCTCCAGCCCGACCTTCAAAAAGATCGTGACGATTCCCGTATCCTGGCAGATCGGCCGATGACCTTCGGCGCACATGCGCGAGTTGATCAGGATCTGCGCCATCGCGTCCTTGGCCGCATGCGACTCTTCAAGCTCATAGGCGCGAGCCAGGTTGGTAATGTAATCCACCGGATGGTAGAAGCTGATGTACTGCAACGCGGCGGCGATGCTTTCGACAAGGTCTGATTGCTGGATGGGAGTCATATCTCTCTCGCTGCTCCTCATCTTAGCCGTTCCCTCAGACCGAGGAAGAGACCGACGAACCTTCCGAGGAGCTTTATCTGCAGTACGGGCAGAAGTAGAGCAGGCCGGGATGCATCAGAGTACTTCACAGATTCATCTTTCGTTCCTTCGCAGGCAAAGTAGCAAGCGAGATCATACATCCTAACCTCTACGATGCCGACGCAGTCATTGATAGGAATCATGACGAGCCAACCAAAGGAACACTGGAAAAGCGAGACGTTCGATTCCAGTGAGCCTCACTGGCAAGCCCTGCTGGACTCTGCCGGAGAGGGCATCTGGGGGGTCGACCTGCAAGGTACGTGCACGTTCGTCAACCGCGCCGCGCAACGCATGCTGGGCTTCGGCGCGGAGGAACTGATTGGCAAGAACATGCACGACATGGTGCATCACCACTTCCCGGACGGGCGGCTTTATCCGCGCGAAGAGTGCATCGTCTACAACGTCTTCTGGCGCAACCAGCCCTTCAGCAATCTGGTCGATCACATCTTCCGCAAAGACGGAACGATGTTTTGGGCAGAGATGTCTGCACAGCCGATTATCGTCCACGACCAGGTTCGTGGAGCCGTCGTCACCTTCCGTGACATCACACAGGCGCGGCAAGCCGAAGAGGCCCTGCGCCGCAGCGAGAAGCTTGCCGCCGTCGGCCAACTTGCCAGCTCGATTGCGCATGAAATCAACAATCCACTCGAAGCCGTGATCAATCTGCTGTACCTGGTGCGCACCGCGGACTCGATGGAGGACGTGAAGACCTACAGCATGCTGGCCGAGTCCGAACTGGCCCGCATGTCAGACATCACCCTGCAGACGCTGCGTTTCCATCGCAAGCAGACCGACCCAGCACCGGTTGATCTGAACGAGACAATTCCCGCTGTCCTTCGGCTTTACACCGCGCGCTTCCATGCCCGTAAGGTCCTGGTGCAGCTCCGCTTATGGCCGACGGCGAAGCCGATGCTGCTCGAAGGAGACCTGCGCCAGGTACTTAACAACCTGATTCGTAACGCTTACGACGCTATGCCCACAGGAGGGAATCTGCATGTGCGTCTGCGCAGGTCGACCTGCGAGAAGACCGAAACTCCAGGAGTGCGCATCACCATCGCCGACACCGGAACGGGTTTTCTGCCGCGCATCCGCAAGCACCTCTTTGAGCCGTTCCACACCAGCAAGGACGCGACCGGCACCGGCCTCGGGCTTTGGATCTCAAAGGGCATCATCGACAAGCATCAAGGGCGCATGTGTTTGCGCAGCCGCATGTTCGAGGGGGCGCCAGGTTCTTCAGAACAGCCACCGCATTTCCACTCGCATGGCACAGTCTTCGCGCTCTGGCTTCCGCTGCAGCCAGAATTTGCGTCGGCCTGACTCTGAAGCGACTACAGCTTGCTCTTTGGATCATTTAGGAAATCGTTACCTAGCGACGTCGATTTGTCTAATGACTAGGCAGCATCCGTATTGGCTAAGCAGGCTTACGGTTGAACACCGTCGAATTAGCCTGGTCGATGCTGGTCATCAGGATGGAGTGCACATTCACATGCATCGGACGCGTTGCGGCCCATACGATCGCATCCGCCACATCTTCAGGCTGTAGCGGCTGAAGATTGGCGTAGACCTGCGCCGCTCGATCCTTGTCGCCACCAAATCGTACTTCGGAGAACTCCGTTTCGACCATCCCGGGATCGATCGACGTCGCACGAACCGGCTTCCCGATCAGGTCAATGCGCAGCCCTTCCATGATCACCTTCTCGGCTGCCTTGGTCGCGCAATAGACGGCTCCGCCTGCATAGGTCTGGTATCCGGCCGTTGAGCCCAGGCTGATCACATGACCGCGGCCCCGCTCTATCATGCCCGGAACCACTGCTTGCGTCACGTGCAGCAACGCCTTGACGTTGGTGTCGATCATCTCGTCCCAATTGTGCGGATCGTCCTCGTACACCTTGGTTAGGCCGCGGCTCAGGCCAGCGTTGTTGACGAGCACCTCAATCGGCTTCCACTTACCCGGTAAATCTTCCATTGTCTCCCGTACCGCCATCGTGTCGCGCACATCGAGAGCAAAGGGAAACACGTCGGCATCAGGTCGCAGCGCAGTTAGCTCTTGGGCCAGTTCCGTCAGCCGATCCATACGCCGTGCACACAGCAGCAGCTTCGCTCCTTGCGCGGCAAACGCCTTCGCCGTCGCCCGTCCAATGCCTGAACTGGCTCCTGTGATGAAAACGACTTTATTTTGCAGAGAAACCATACTCATCCCCAAACAGATACTCCCGGCAATCTCTGTGCTTCGATGTAAGAGATTGCCGGGAGTGTGATGCTACTGAGCGGCGCCACTTGGACCGGACGTCTGCTGCACGCCGATCACATCGCCCGAAACCACCAGGTTGACGCGGCGGTTTTGCGCTCGTCCCGTGGCCGTGCCGTTGTCTGCCACCGGATCCGACTTCCCGTATCCCGCTGCACTGATGTTATCGATCGAGACACCCTGTTTGATCAGGAAGTCCTTGGTCGTACTTGCACGGTTGTCCGAGAGCTTCTGGTTTAGCTCATCGGAGCCGACCGAATCCGTAAAGCCCTCCACCTGCACCTTCACGCCGGGGTACGACTGGAAGATGCCGGCGATGCGCGCCAGCGAGACCTGCGTGTTCGGCTTCAGGGTGAACTTGCCGGTGTCGAACAAGACATCCGACAAGTTCACCACCAGGCCTCTTGAAGTCTCAGTGGTCTGCAGAACCTCATTCAACTGCGCACGCAGCTTCTCGCGCATTGCTTCCGCGCTTGAAGCACGCCGGTTCGCATCGGCCGCGGCCTGGTTCGCCGCCAGTTCCTTCGCGCGAGCATTGGCTGCCTCGGCATCCGAGTTGGCCTTGGCCATCTCTGCCTGCTGTGCCTGCAGCCGGGAGTTTTCAGCCGCGAGACGATCCCGTTCCGCCTGCACCTGCGCCTGCTGAGCCTGAGCCTGCGAGAGCGCCGCCTGGTCCTGCGCCTGCGTCTTGGCAATCTCCGTGTTGCGCTCCCGCTCGGCTGCCTTCTTCCGCAGCGTGTCGATGCGGGCGTCCTCGGCACTTTCCACAGCTCCACGCGCGTAGGTAATCTCCATCTTCTCGTCGCGGTGCTTGTTCGAGTCCATTTCAGCCGCATTCTTCAAGTTCAGGCTGGCCTTCGCGAAGATCTCGGGAGAATATTTCTCCGCACCCGCAGCCTGCGCAATCCGCACCGCGTTGTACGCCTCATACAACTCAAGCGGCGAGTGCTCGTTGCGCGTGATCGGATTGGCTACCGTCTTTGAGCCATCGGTCTCTGCCGAGTAAACTCCGCGCGGCAGCAGCGTCGCATGCGCAGTTACCTTCTCGAGAACACCGTTTGTTTCGTCGGTATAAACATTCTTCATGACGACAACATCGGAGGGTGTGGACACCGAATAGTACGGTTCCGCGGTCACGATCAAGCCGAAGGCCTGGAGCGGAACGGACACCGAGATGTTGTTCTTGGTACCAGCGGGCAATACCTCTGCAAGCCTCGTGGGGCTGCCATCGGGACTGATCGCCCAGAGAACATACGTCAGATAATCCTGGCCGAAGCCGTTTGCGGGCGTCAGCCCCTTAAAGTTGGCGTCCACCGTAATCTTGCCGCGCTCGCTCTTCACGGTTGCTTCGCCTTTAGCGTTCGGCAACAGATTGGTTCCGGTAAAGGCGATGTGCGTCGCGCCGCTGCGATGCAGGTAGTTCACCGCGTCGATGTCGCGGTTGACCACATTCACTTTGTAGAAAAAGATGTCCCCATTCTGGGTAACCACAGCTCCGCGCGGGGCAGGAACGCTGGTAGGGTTCGGCTCTTGTGCCCACCCGGTCAACCCCGACGCCAGGACACTGGCGGTGATCAAACTCGGCAGGGAAAAATTCGGAATGCAACCGACGTGCTTGGTACGACTCATGAAAACTCTCCTTGAACTTCGCCCCGCGCACCAGCGCCGGGCCGTATTTACCTGATTAGAAAGATGCCCTTGACAAAGCAAAGGTAGCCCAAATTGCTGCCTGCGCACGTTACGGAAGTGCGTACCAGGCTCCGCGCCCATGGCCTCTCATGCTCAGGTGTCCCTTCTCCAGTAACTGGCGAAGATGCTGCTTGATCGTGTTTCGGCTGGTGCCCGTCAGGGCCACCATATCGCTTATGGTAACGCGCCCATGCTCACGTGCGTACTCCATGATCTGCAACGAAAGTTCGGGCAGTGCCGCCAGCACGATCCGTTCCCGCTCCACTTTCTTCCCCAGCCGCTTCATTTGCTGCTCGAGCGCCCGCAGAAAAAACAGCATCCACGGCTCCCAGTCCGGAGCTCCGCTGCGAATCGTCCCTTGCGTCTGCCGCAGCGCCAGATAGTACCGCTCCTTGCTGTGCTCGACCACGCTCTCAAGTGAGCTGTACGGCACATAGGCATAGCCCGCGCGCAGCAGCAGCAGCGTCGTCAAGATGCGACTCAGCCTTCCATTGCCATCCTGGAACGGATGGATCTCGAGGAAAATGACGGTGAACAGCGCAATCACGAGCAGCGGATGGAGCTGCCGCGTTTGCAGGCAGCCTCGCATCCAGGCAACCGCCTCGGTCATCCTCCCCGGAGTCTCAAAGGGAGTTGCCGTTTCGAATACGATCCCGACCTGCTGTCCCGTCTCACTAAAAGCCGCAACGTGGTTCGGGTGCGTCTTGTACCGGCCGCGATGGTACGCATCTTTCTCGCTGTATTTCAGCAGATCCCGGTGCAGTTGGCGGATATGGTTCTCGGTCGGCGTAATCTCCTGCCACGACTCAAAGACCAGCTCCATGACTTCGGCATAGCCGGCCACCTCCTGCTCATCGCGCGTCTCAAAGGAGGCAATATCCAGGTGCGAGAGCAGCCGCTCCACCTCGCGATCCGTCAATCGACTACCTTCAATCCGCGTCGACGAGCCGATGCTCTCAATGGTCGCCACGCTTCGCAGCGCGGTAAGCCGCTCCGGAGCCAACCGGCCCAGCGCGCGCCACGCGCCCTTGAACTCGTCGAGCTCGGCGACCAGCCGCAAGATCTCAGGTGTAATCCGCAGCGAGGAAGCTTCTATCACTACACCCAAGAATACACCCAATTACACCCAATTTGAGGTCACAGGAAGGTTACGGAAGAAAGCACGCCGATGTACCCTTCAGCGCTATTCTCCATTTTTGTCACCTTTCCGGCTTCGGATAAGTCTTATGCTCACGGCGTAAGCTCCCGGAGTGCGGAGAGTCATGAATCAGATCGAAGAGCCCGGCGTACCAGATGCAGCTACCCTGCGGCTGGAGCGCAAGCATCCCCTCGCCATCCGCTGGATGCACTGGATCAACTTTCCCGTGCTGTTCACCATGATCTGGAGCGGCCTGCTCATCTACTGGAACGACTCGGACAACGCCTACCAGCACGCGCACCGCGTCTACCGGATCGGCCTTGGTCACTTCACCCTCTTCCGCTTCTTCCCCGACTGGTTCTATAACAAGCTGCATGTTCCGTACCATGTCACGCAAGGCCTCGGCTACCACTTCTTCTTTATGTGGATCTTCGCTCTCAATGGGTTGATCTACGTGCTCTACACGTGGCTCTCCGGCGAGTGGCGTTTTATGGTCCCCGAGCGTCGCAGCCTGCGCGATGCCATCCAGGTGACGCTGGTCGACCTCCACCTGCGCAAAGGCCTGCCGGACCAGACCAAGTACAACGGCGCGCAACGCATTGCTTACAGCGCGGTCATCCTCATGGGAGCGGGCGCACTGCTTACCGGCCTGGCCATCTACAAGCCAACCTCTGCGCACTGGCTCACGACCCTGCTAGGCGGGTATGAGATGGCGCGCTGGCTGCACTTCTGGCTCACGCTGGCTTTCCTCGGCTTCTTCGTCCTCCATGTCGCGCAGGTCGCCCTTGCCGGGTGGAACAACTTCCGGTCGATGGTCAGCGGCTTCGAGGTCCAGCGCGTCCAGACTCCGTCGCTCGAAGCGGAAAGGAGAAGCTGGCGATGAGTGACTCTGAAGCCACTAAGCCAAAGAACAGCGCGGATCAAAAGGTGTTGCAGGCGTCTCGCCGACGCACCCGCCGATCCTTCCTGCTGACTGCCGCAGGCGCCGCAGCCGCGTATGGGGCGTACCACTATCTCGACGTTGGCCCGGAAGACGAGATGCAGCCGGTCGCGCTTGAAGACGCCTATAAGGCCAACGCGGCACTCTCCCGCGGTTTGTTTGAGAACCACGTCCTCGCACCCACCTACCCGCTCAGCCGCGCTGAGACCCTGCGCATTAACGGCATCTACGGCCTCAAGAAAGACCTGATTCCGGAGAGTTGGCGTCTGCAGCTGGTCGGCATGCGCAACGCCCAAAGCCACCCGCGCTTCGTCCGGGACGTCACGGCCTGGGAGTACCGCTATACAACACCCCCGGCCAACGAAGACAAAGGCCACGACACCAAGGTCGATCCCAAGGCCGACACCGCCGCCAAGATGGCGCCTGAGCCAACCGTAGCCAAGGCGCAGCAGGACGAGAACCATACCGGGCGCAAGCCGCGCGGCACGGAAGAGGCCGGCGAGAGTGACTCGACGCTCGCCCCGGGCACTCCCGGGCTGCTGCTGACGCTCGACGACCTGAAGCCGCTTACCCGCCAAGAGCTGGTCACCCAGTTCAAGTGCATCGAGGGCTGGAGTCAGATCGTGCACTGGGCCGGCGTCCGCGTACGCGACTTTCTCGACCTCTACCCGCCGGAGCCGATCGACGGCAAGGACCCCAAATACGTCTACATGGAAACACCGGACGGCGACTACTACACGGGCTACGACCTCAAATCCCTGCGCCATCCACAAGCCTTGCTGGTGACCGAGATGATGGGACAGCCACTGACGCAGCCGCACGGAGCGCCTCTGCGCCTGCACATGCCGACCAAGTACGGGTACAAGCAGATCAAGCGCATCGGCCTGATCGCCTACACCAACGACAAACCCGATGACTACTGGACCAAGCTCGGCTACGACTGGTACGCCGGCCTGTAGAGCGCTCGGCCATTGCTGCCAACAGTTCGCTCCTGTTGCTTTCCCGTTCATAGCTTGCAGAAACGCCCCCCCGTGCCCCATTCCTTGCAGCTCCATCGCGATGAGTGAGAAGTACACTGTTGGTGCCGCGTCCCGCAGATCCAACGTGCTGCCAGCTTGCTGGCACGAAAAATGATCCGAACCATCCAGCTCTGCGTCTCTCGCGCTCCGTCATCCGTCCTTGACTTACACACAATCTTTAGCTGACCCTGAACCCACCCAAAGGTTCATCGAGGAGTGCTTCATGCCGAACCCGGATCGCACCGCGGCTGCCCCGAAACGCCGCCGTCCTCAGGCCAAACGCCTCATCCTTCCGCTGGCCCTCGCTGCCACAACCGGCCTGTCCCACGCGCACGCCCAGGCGCCTACCCAGGAAGACAAAGCCGACGGCCCCTTCGCCGGCCTCTCCTTCCGCCAGGTCGGCCCCTTCCGCGGAGGACGCGTTGGCGCAGTCACCGGTGTGCAGTCGCAGCCCATGACCTTCTACATGGGAGCCACGGGTGGCGGTATCTGGAAGACCACCGACGGCGGCATGCACTGGCTCACCGTTGCTGACGGCCAGATCAAGCTCGGCTCGGTCGGCGCCATAGCCGTCTCGGATTCCGACCCCAACATCGTCTACGCCGGCATGGGCGAGGCCGACCTTCGCGGCAATGCCTCGCACGGAGACGGCGTATACAAGTCCACCGACGCCGGCAAGACCTGGAAGCACATGGGCCTCACCGACACGCAGCAGATCGGCGCCGTCAAGATCGACCCCACCAACCCCGACATCGCCTACGTCGCCGCCATGGGCCACTGGACCGCGCCCAACGCCGAACGCGGCGTCTTCCGCACCAGGGACGGCGGCAAAACCTGGCAGAAGATCCTCTTTAAGAGCGATCGCGCCGGAGCCATCGACCTCTCGATCGACCCCTGCAACGCGCAGGTCCTCTACGCCTCCATCTACCAGTTCATCCGCAAGCCCTGGACCTTCGAGAGCGGCGGTCCGGACAGCGGCCTCTGGAAATCCACCGACGGCGGAGACACCTGGAAAGAACTCAGCCGCAACCCCGGCCTGCCCAAGGGCATTCTCGGACGCATCGGCATCGCCGTCTCTCCCGCACGCTCCGGCAGCCTCTGGGCCATCGTCGAGGCCGAGGACGGCGGCGTCTACCACTCGGACGACGCCGGCGCGAACTGGACCAAGGTCAACAGCCAGCGCGACGTCAAGCAGCGTGCCTGGTACTACTCGCGCATCTTCGCCGACCCCAAGAACGCCGACACCATGTACGCCCTCAACACCAGCTTCTATCGCTCGATCGACGGCGGCCGCACCTTTAAGGCCATCCCCACCGGCCACGGCGATAACCACGACCTCTGGATCGCCAACGACGACCCCAACCGCATGATCGAGTCGAACGACGGCGGAGCCAACATCTCCTTCGACGGCGGCAAAAGCTTCTCAAGCGAAGGCAACCAGCCCACCGCCCAGTTCTACCGCGTCGCCCTCGACAACGACTTCCCCTACCACCTCTACGGCGCCCAGCAGGACAACAGCACCGTAGAAACCGCCAGCCGCGGCAACAGCGGCTCCATCACCGACTCCGACTGGCACGAGGTTGGCGGCGGAGAAAGCGGCTGGATCGCCCCCGACCCGACCGATTCCCGCTTCGTCTTCGCCGGCTCCTATGACGGCCTGCTCACCCGCTACGACAACAAGACCGCCGGCCTCACCAACGTCACCGTCTGGCCGGACAACGTCATGGGCTCCGGCGTCGAAGCGATGAAGTACCGCTTCCAGTGGAGCTTCCCGCTGCTCTTCTCGCCCAACGACCCCAAGCTCCTCTACGCCGGCTCGAACGTCCTGCTCGGCACCCGCGACAACGGCCACAGCTGGCAGGCAATGAGCCCCGACCTCACCCGCGACGACAAGAGCAAGCAAGGCCCCGTCGGCGGCCCGCTCACCAAGGACAACACCGCGGTCGAGTACTACGACACCATCTTCACCATTGACGAATCCACCGTCAGCAAGGGCCTCATCTGGGTCGGCTCCGATGACGGCCTCATCCACCTCACCCGCGACGGCGGCAAGAACTGGGCCAACGTCACTCCCAAGGACTTCCCCGACTTCATCCGCGTTAACTGCATCGCCGCCTCCCCCTTCGATCCCGGCACCGCCTACGTCGCCGCCACCCTGTACCTCCAGGACGACTTCCGCCCCTTCCTCTACAAAACCACCGACTTCGGCAAGTCCTGGCAGAAGATCGTCAACGGCATTCCCGCCGACGACTTCACCCGCACCATCCGCCCCGACCCCAAGCAGAAGGGCCTGCTCATCGCTGGCACCGAGGCCCACCTCTACCTCTCCGCGAACGACGGCGAGTCCTGGATGCCCTTCCAGCTCAACCTGCCCAACGTCCCCATCACCGACATCGTCTTCCAGAAGCGAGAAGACGACCTCGTCCTTGCCACCCAGGGCCGCGCCTTCTACGTGCTCGACAGTATGCCGCAGGTCCGCGCCATGGCTTCTGCCAAGGCGGCCAACGTTCCGTTGACGCTCCTGCCGCTCAAAGACACCTACCGCTACTTCGGCGGCGGTGGAGGCTTCGGCCCACCACCGTCCGACACCGGCCAGAACCCTCCCGCCGGCGTGCTCATCTATTACAAGCTCAAAGCCAAGCCCGCCTCCGACGTCACCATCCAGGTCAAGGACTCGAGCGGCAAACTCGTCAACCAGTTCACCTCGAAGCCCGAGCCGAAGGAAGACACCGGCCCCGAAGAAGACGAGAACCGTCGCCAGGCTCCGAAGCCCGGCACCAAGCCCGGCCTCAACCGCTTCGTCTGGGATTTGCGCTACAGTGATGCGACCAAGTTCCCGGGCATGATTCTCTGGGCCGCCAGCGTCCGCGGCCCGCAGGTCGTCCCCGGCACCTACACCGTCGAGGTCTCAGCTGACGGTCATACGGAGAAGCAGACCGTCACTGTCAAGGCCGACCCGCGCATCGCGTCCACGCCTGAGGACTACCGCAAGCAGCTCGACCTCGCCCTCCAGATCCGCGATCGCTTCTCCGCTGCCAACCAGGCCGTGCTCGAGATGCGTCGCGCCCACGGGGAGCTCGAACACTACACCGCGAATCCGAATCCGAAGCTAGCCTCCGAGGCCAAGCGCATCTCCGACGAGCTAGACACCGTCGAGAGCGCCGTCTACCAGACCAAGTTGCGCGCCAATGAAGACGCGCTCAACTTCCCTATCAAGATCAACAACAAACTAGGCGCGCTGCTCGGCACCGTCACCGCCAGCGACACCGCCCCCACCGAGCAAAGCTACGCCGTCTTCAAGGACCTCTCCGCCCAGCTCCAGATCCAGCTCGACAAGCTCAAGCAGATCGACACCCAAGACGTAGCCTCCTTCAACCGCATGGTCCGCGACCAGAACATCCCGGCCATCAACCTAAGCGCCGCCCGCTAACTCGCCACCAATCCGGGTGCCCCAGGTCTCGCCTCTGAGACCTGGGTTTGACCCGCAAACCTTATCCGGAGAGCGACTAACCTTCCAGCGCATCAAGCCGATGCTCGTGACTTTCAACGATCCGAAGAAGCGAGGCCATGGCATTCTCCGTCCGCGCCTGGGCTTTTTCAGTCTGAACCTGAGCCTCAGCCAGAGCATTCATAACGCCGTGGATTCTGTCGAAGTTCTCACGCGAGTGAAGAGTGAGCAGTTCCAGCGATTCAGCAATAGCTTTGATCCGTTCGTCTACGGTGGGCTGGGGCGCGTCCGGCATAGACTTATCCTTGAGGCTGTTGCCTCTCCCTTCTAATGTAGATCAACCCTAAGGAGAAGGCATGAGCAGGATTACTGATTCAACACGAACCGCCACCGTCGCCCTCCTGGCCACCCTCGCCTTCTCCGCGTACGCCCAGACCTACGCCCCCGACCAGTTCTCCGGCCTTCACTACCGCGAGGTCGGCCCCTACCGCGGCGGCCGCGTCACCACGGTTACCGGCGTCCCCTCCGAACCCTTGACCTTCTACATGGGCACCGTCGGCGGAGGCGTCTGGAAGACCACCGACGCCGGCCACACCTGGGCGAACCTCACCGACGGCCAGATCTCCGTCGGTTCCATGGGCGCCGTCGAGGTCGCGCAATCGGACCCCAACGTCATCTACGCCGGCACCGGCTCCTCCAAAATCCGCAGCAATGTCTCCATCGGTCGCGGCATCTACAAATCCTCCGACGCCGGCAAGACCTGGCAGTTCCTCGGCCTCCGCGACGTCGGCCAGATCGCCACCATCCGCGTCAACCCCACAGACGCCAACGACGTCTTCGTCGCCGTCACCGGCAACCCCTTTATCGCTAACAAGGAGCGCGGCGTCTGGCGCTCGCTAGATGGCGGCAAAACCTGGAAGCAGGTCCTCGCCCTCTCCCCAAACCTCGGCGCCGCCGACCTCGAGCTCCAGCCCGGCCACCCCAACGTCGTCTTTGCCTGCATGTGGCACGGCCTCCGCCACCCCTGGACCATCATCAGCGGCAGCCCCGCCACCGACACCCCATCCGCCGGCATCTACAAAAGCACCGACTCCGGCCAGCACTGGACCAAACTCACCTCCGGCCTGCCCCCCGGTGAATTCGGCCGCGCCAACGTCGCCATCGCCAACGCCGCCCCCGACCGCCTTTACGCCCTCATCGAGGCCAAGCCCGGAGCCGGCCTCTACCGCTCCGACGACGCCGGCACCTCCTGGACCCTCGTCAACGGCGAAGGGAAACTCACCACCCGCCCCTTCTACTACGACACCCTCGGCGTTGACCCCAACAATCCCGACACCGTCTTCGTCGGCGACGAAGCCTGGATGAAGAGCACCGACGCCGGCAAGACCTTCCACACCCAGCGCACCCCGCACGGCGACAATCACGACGTCTGGATCAATCCTAAAAACTCGCAGTACATGATCCAGGCCAACGACGGCGGCGCCAACGTTTCCCTCGACGGCGGAGCCACCTGGAGCACCCAGGCCAACCAGCCCACCGCCGAAATCTACCAGGTCGCCTTTGACGACCAATTCCCCTACCGCCTCTACGGCGCCCAGCAGGACAACACCACCGTCATCGTTCCCTCGCTCCCGATAGGCAACGGTCAGCAGTTCCGCGAAGGCCCCGGCTGCGAAACCGGCCCCATCCTCCCCAAACTCAACGACCCCTCCATCGTCTGGGGCGGCTGCAAAGGCCAGTTCACCCGCCTCAACATCACCACCAACAACAACGAGCAGCGTTACTGGGTCGGCAGCGAATCCCTCTACGGCAACGAGCCCACCGCCCTCGAGTACCGCTTCCAGCGCGTCTCCCCTATGGAGATCTCGCCCTTCGAGCCCAATACCGTCTACTACGGCTCGCAGTACCTCAGCCGATCAAAAGACGGCGGCATCCACTGGGAGAAGCTCTCGCCCGATCTCACCGCCAAACCCGCCGGCACCCAGTACGGCTCCGGGGAACCCATCACCCGCGACGCGACCGGCGAAGAGATGTACTCCACCCTCTACGCCATCCGTGAGTCACCCCTGAAAAAGGGCCTGATCTGGACTGGCTCGAACGACGGCCTCGTCTACGTCACCCAGGACGACGGCAAGCACTGGACCAACGTCACCCCCCCAGGCCTCAAACCCGGAGGCCGCGTCCAGAACATCGAGCCCGGACACTTCGAGCCCGGCACCGCCTACCTCGCCATCTACCGCTATCTCCTCGGCGACTTCGCCCCCTACCTCTACCGCACCGAAGACTTCGGCAAAACCTGGACCTGTCTCACCGACGGCCACAACGGCATCGCCCCCGACGAGCCCACCCGCGTCATCCGCGAAGATCCCGCCCGCCCGGGCCTCCTCTTCGCCGGCACCGAGTTCGGCATGTACGTCTCCTTCGACCGCGGCACGCAGTGGCAGAAACTCCAGCTCAACCTGCCCGCCGTTCCCGTCACCGACATGAAGGTCGCTCACGGCGATCTCGCCCTCTCCACCCAGGGCCGCGGCTTCTGGATCCTCGACGACCTTAGCCCCCTCGAACAGCTCCCCGCCCCCGCCGAAGCCAGCCAGGCCCGCCTCGACAAGCCCCGCACCGCCATCCGCATCCCCCCCAATGGCGACCACGGCAGCGGCAACGAAGGGCCGCAGTACCCCCTCGCCGGCGCGGACATCAACTACTTCCTCCCCGCAAACGAGACCGGCCCCGTCACCCTCACCATTGAGGACAGCTCCGGCAAGACCATCCGCAGCTTCTCAAGCGTTGTCCCCGCAGGCCAGCGAGTCACCACGACCGAGGAAGGCAGCGGCGGCGACGAAGAAGGCCGCTTCCGCCCGCAGTACCCCCCCACCCTCGACGCCAAGCCCGGCATGCATCGCTTCACCTGGGATCTCCGCTATACCGGCGGCTGGATGAGCAACGCCCGGCCCACCGGCGTCGGCGGACCCATGGCCGCGCTCGGCAAGTACACCGTAAAGCTAACCGCCGGCTCCTTCACCTCCACCCAGCCGCTCGAGATCGCCGAAGACCCCCGCGTCACCGCCGACGGCGTCACCACGCCCATGCTCACGGCGCAGCTCGAGCACAACCTCCGCGTCCTGCAGTTGGTCACCGACGTCAACCACGCCGTAGCCCGCATCCAGGCCGCCCAGGCCAGCATGAAGAAGGACGGCACCGCCGACTCCGCCAAGGGCAAAGAGCTAAACACCCTCGCCGACAAGCTCATCACCAACAAAATTCGCTACAGCCAGCCCAAGCTCCAGACCCACGCCCTCTATCTCTACACCGAGAACACCGCCACCGACCAGCAGGTCGGCCAGGATGCCATCGACCGTTACCAGCAGCTGCGCCAGCAGTTCGACGCCATGCAGGCCGACCTGAACCGCATCCTCGGCCCAGCTTGACGCGAGCCAGCCCAGCACTCGCACGGGGGCAATCTACTCCGTCGAGTGCCGCACCGGCTTGTTCGGCAGCCGCTGCCCTCCGACCGGCGGCAGGTTCCCCGGTCCCTTCTGCTTGCCGCCACGCTTGCGCTTGCCCTTCTCCTCGATGACCGCCCGCATCCAGTAGTTCCCGTCCCCGTCCACCTCGATGCCGTGCACCTCGCGCTCGAACCCCGGAAACCGCTTGCCAAACACTTCCATCGCCAGGATCAGCCGGATCACCGGCGACTCCGGCCCGCCCAGCCGCTCGCCCGGCATGGACATCGGGATCCCCGGAGGGTACGGCACCAGCATCACCGCCGCGATCCGCCCCGCCATATCCGCAAAGCGAACGCGCTCCGTCTCGCCACGTACCAGCTTTTGATAGGTTTGCCCCGGCGTCAGCACCGGGTCGAAGTCCTCATCGCAGGCCTCGTTCACCAGCGTGGCCAGCCGCAGCTCGATCATCGCCTCCTGCATCTCGTCCGAGAGCCGCTTGAGCGTCGTCCCGCGATAGCGCTGGGGAAACCGCTGCGTCAGGTCCTGCAACGCCTCTTCAAGCGGAGCCTCGGTGTCATAGAGCCGCTTGAACTCAAACAGATTCTCAAGCAGCGAACCCCACTTGCCCTTCGACGTCCCCACCGAAAACAGCACCAGCACCGTGTAGTCGCCGGTCCGCGCAATCTCCACCCGCCGGCCGTCCAGGAACTCCGTCAGGATCGCCGCCGGAATGCCCCACTCCGCGACGACGCCCTGCGCATTCACCCCCGGCGTCAGGATCGTCACCTTCGCCGGGTCGAGCATGCAGTACTCGCCCTCGATGTCCTCATCCTGGTAGCCGTGCCAGTCCTCGCCCGGCTTCAGCGTCCAGCACGAAGGTACCGACGCCAGCAGCTCATCCTCCGCGTCTTCAAACAAGATGGTTTCGCGAGAGATCGGGTCCGTCACCCGCTCCGGCTGGTAAATCCCGAAGAACCATGCCTCGCCATTCGCGCTTTCGACGCGCAGCCGGTGCGCAATTGAGCTCATCGCCTGCCGAAAGCTGATCGCATCGCCGATCGTCTCGTCCATCAGCGTCGGCCCCGCCGGCTCATCCATCATCGCCGCGGCCACGTCGAGCGACGCGATCAGCGGATAAAACGGCGAAGTCGTCCCATGCATCATGAACGCTTCGTTGAACTGGTCGAAGTCGAGCGGCGCCCGGTCCGACAACTTCACATGGATCATCGAGCCCATCGAGAACGCCGCCAGCATCTTGTGCGTCGACTGCACCGAGAAGATCGCCGGCCGATCCGGCATTTCGTCCGGCACACCCATCGCATACCGCCCCCGGTAGATCGGGTGGAACTTGGCGTACGCATACCAGGCCTCGTCGAAGTGCACGCGCGAGACGGACTTGGCCAGCTGCTCCACCACCTGGTCCACGTTGTAGCAAAGCCCGTCGTACGTCGAGTTCGTCACCACCGCATACGTCGGCTCCTGCGACCGAGCCCCCGCGGCAAACGGGCTCTTCGCAATCAGCTTCTGCACGTTCTTCGGACTGAAGCGCTTCAGCGGCACCAGGCCGATCATGCCGTAGCCATTGCGTGTCGGCTTAAAGTACACCGGCCGTGCGCCCGTCACGGTTAGCGAGTGGCAGATGGACTTATGGCAGTTCGCATCCGCCAGCACAATGTCGTCCTGCGCAATCACGCCATGCCCAATGATCTGGTTCGACGTACTCGACCCGCCGAGCACATAGAACGTCCAGTCCGCCCCAAAGATACGCGCCGCATTGCGCTCAGAATCCCCCGGAGGCCCAATGTGATCGAGCCACGAGCCCAGCGGCGCCGACGAAATCCCCAGGTCCGACCGCAGCAGGTTCTCGCCAAAGAAGCGATGAAACTCCTGCCCCACCGGATGCTTCAAAAACGCCACCCCGCCCATATGTCCCGGCGCGTCCCAGCTATACGCCGACTGGTCGTTATACTTCATCAGCTCACGAAAGTACGGCGGCAGCAGCTGCTCGTGATACCGTTCAACCGCCGTATCCAGCCGCGAAGCAATAAACGACGGCGTATCGCCAAACAGGTGAATGTACTCATGCACCTGCTTCACCACTTCGAGCGGCAGCTCCGAAACCAGCGTCCGGTCCGCAATCAAAAAAATCGGGACCTTCTTATTGCGATGCCGCACCCCGCGAATGATATCGAGCGCCGCGCGCTCCTCAAACTGCGAGTTCCCTTCCAGATCCCAGTCCAGCAGCACGGCAGAGTAACTCGGGTCAGACGTCACCAGCGACAGCCCATCTTCGGGCGAAGTCGTGCGGACCACCTCGTACCCCTCATCGCCGATTGCATCGACCAGCCGCTCCATGGCTCGGTCGGAGACGGAGTCGGTGCGGCCGACCTCACTGGCAATCAACAGGACCCAACGCTTGTCACTCATCTAGACTTCGACTCCTCAACACGGCAAACCTTTATGGTACGCGATGGTCGGGCAGGCAGCATGCTGAAGGGGCAAGGGGACAAGCCTCGAAGTTCCGAGCCTTGTCCCCTTCGTTTGCTACGGAAACAAAGTACCGCTAGTTGGTGTACGCCGTATTCAGCGAAGCCATCATGACACTGGTAAAGGTAGCGAGCGGGCAGTCGAAGTAGGCGTTCCCCGTGCTGGCACCGGGAATGAAGATGGATGCCTTTGCGGGAGGCTGCGCGAGCGTAAGCGGGATCGCATCATGCTGCTGGTCCATGGTCGCCGCCACGTAGTACACCCGCACAAAGTTGTTTCCTGACGGGTCCTGCCGCAGTTCGAAGACCATGCCGCCGCCCGGAGGCGTGTCATCGACAGCAAAGGTCGGCAGCGCCCAGTCGGCGCGCATCACCCCGCCCACCGCGGCCAACTGGTTGTCATGCCCGGTCAGCATCACCAGCTTCTGTCCGGGCGCGCCTAGCGCGTGCGCCGTAGCCGTGCCGGTCGCCGCCTGGTTCAACGTGTTCACAATTGCAGCAGCAGGTTTGAAGTGATGAAGCTGGGCGCGTACGTCGAATCGGTAATGGACTGATTCTGGAGAACGCTCTCCAGCTCATTCAGCTGCGTCTTGTAGGCGTCGACCAGCGCCGGAGGATTGTTGCCGATTCGTCCGCTGAGCGCAGCCTGAGCCAGGCTCAGGTTAGGGCTGCCCAGATTCAGCTTGACGGGATAGAAGAGAGGGTCCGTCGCTCCATTCGCAAGTTCATTGACCGTCGACGAGACAGACGGTAAGAGGCCGGCCGCGAGTGCCTGACCAGTCGCGTAGGTGCGTTCAGCGTTGTCCGCGTAGAAGTATTCAGTGCTCACGTCGGCAGAATCGACACCCGTGAGCAGACCCTGCTGAACGAAATACTGCCGATAGTAGCCGCCCAGAATAGTCATCAACTGCGCTCCGTGAATCGTGAGATAGCCGGGCGCGACGGACCAGTCAGGAAAGTTTTGTGACGCATACAGGTTGTAACTGTCGTTGGTCTTGGTCGGCGGGCGTACCCCGTGGCGGCTGAATACAAGCGCGAACTTGAGGGTGGTGTTGTCTGCGGTGGTCTGTGCAAACGCAACGTCGCTTGCAGTCAGGGTGAAGGCGGCAACTAGAAAGCCGGTCAGCAGTGTTGCGTATCGTTTCATGTGTTTGCTTCTCCTGGAGTCGCTAGTCAGCGTTGCACCGGCAGGAGAACACAGTGTCACGATGGCGTCACAATCGGATGAATGCATACGCAGGCGAGCGGAATGCCATCGGGTCAAAAGCAATCAATGCGGTTTGCGCAGAACGAACTCCATCTGCGTGCCGGCAACCCGAGCTAGGGGCGGAAAGGCCAGCACGGCCGAAGGCAAGGAGAAGAAGCCATACTTCTTTGAAAAATCGGGGAAGACCTGGCCGCGCTGAAAGCCGGCGACTTCGAGATCGCACGCTTTGAAAAGGCGACGAGCCGTGTCGGGGGTGAACTCCCAGATGTGAAACGGAATACAGCAGGAGCGCCAAAGCCAGTTGCGGCCGAGCACCCGCGCCAGCGTGGACTCGTAACGGGCCTCGACCGATCGGATGTCAGGGAACGTAATCAACGCCAGGCCGCCCGGGGCAAGGGCGCGCGAGACCATGGTGAGCGCTGCCCGAGGATCGAGCGTGTGCTCGAGGACGTCGGTCATCGAGATGAGGTGGTAGGTGTTGTCGGGCAGAGGTACGGTGTCGAGACTGCCAACCCGGATGGGAACGTTGTAATGCTCGGCTCCCCAGGCGGCGCTCTCCGCGTTGTATTCAATTCCTTCTGCGTCAAAGCCCTGCTCCTTGAGCAGCTTGACGAAGAATCCCGTGCTGCAGCCGACATCGAGCGATTTGCCTGGCAGACTCACAAAAGCTTGAGCAGTTGGTAGTACCGTTCGTACTTGCGCTTGAACTCTCGTTCGCTGCGTCCGCCGGGAACGCGGAGGTCTGCGTGGTAGGCACCGCTGTACATGCGGTCGAGGTCCTCGGGAGTTGGGCGGGGATCGGTGCGATGGAGGCCGCAAGCGGTGCAAACGGCCAGGTACCAGCGTTTGCCGATGCTCTCAACGTTGTGGTTTCGCTCTGCTTCCGTGTGCCCGCAGAGAGGACAGGAACTCTGGACCGCGGCGAAACCGGTGGGGTTCATAGCACCGAAGTATAGGTTGACTTTGAAACGATGCTTCACTGTTCTTTGTGGGCTTATGACGACGCAGGAACGCGGAGAGGTCCATCCCTATAATCGGCATAGACGTGAGGTAACGATGTGATCGTAGAAGTGCGCGGCCTGAAGAAGGTCTACGGCGGTAAGACTGGCGTGACGGCGGTAGACGGGATCGACCTGAACGTGGAAGACGGCGCCATCTACGGCCTGCTGGGACCGAACGGCGCGGGTAAGACGACCACAATCAGCATCTGCACCACGCGCGCCCTGCCCACATCAGGCCAGGTGCGGATCGCCGGCGTGGATGTCGTAGCCGAAGCCCCGCGCGCCAGGCAATCGATTGGCGTGGTGCCGCAGTACAACACGCTCGACCGCGCCTGCACCATCTCGGAAAATATCCTCTTCCACTGCCTGTTCTTCGGCTTTTCTGGTGCAGACGCCAAGGCGCGCACGGCGGAACTGCTTGCGCAGTTTCACCTCACGGAGCGGGCCGGAGCCTATCCAGCGCAGCTTTCGGGAGGACTTGCGCAGCGGGTGCAGATTGCGCGGGCAATCAGCCATCGGCCCAAAGTACTATTCCTCGACGAACCCAGCGCAGGACTCGATCCGCAGAGCCGTATCGCCATGTGGGACGCGGTAAAGGGGCTGCGGCACCAGGGCATCACCGTGGTGATGACGACGCACTATATGGAAGAAGCCGACGAGCTCTGCGATCGCGTGGCCATCATCGACCATGGCAGGATTCTGGTCGAGGACACGCCCGCGGCGCTGAAGAACTCTGTCGGCGCACAGAAGGTGTATGAGTTGCACCTGCGTGACCAGGCCGGGCGAGCCGAACTCTCCGGCAAGCTGAACCGCATGGAAGGCGTGTCCAAGGCGGAGCAAACCGGCGACGGCGTGCGCGTTCTGGCGCATGGAGCCGATGGCTTGCTAAGTGACGTGGTCGCTGCGGCTTCGCCGTTCGGCCTAAAGGACATGACGATTACCGAGGCGAGCCTCGAGACGGTGTTCATTCAACTGACCGGCCGCGATCTGCGAGAGTAGGCTGGAGGCATGGCGACGGGTGCGGTGGCGAGACCAGAGACGGGTAGCAGAGGCAATGGAACGATGTATGCGCGGGCGTTCGCGGGGCTGTTCCTGCGCGACCTATACGTGCTGCGGCGCGAGCTGTTTCCGTTTGCGATTCGCGTGTGCATGAACCCGTTGCTGTTCTTGTTTGTGTTTACCTACGTGCTGCCGCATATGAGCGGCGGCGGCGGTGGCATGAATCCGGCCGCGCAGATGGCCGGCTCCGGCGGTGGCTTCGGCACGGTGCTGCTGCCAGGGTTGATGGCGGTCGCGATCATGTTCTCCGGCATCGCCGCAGTCGCGCTGCCGCTGGCGCAGGAGTTTGGCATCACGCGCGAGATCGACGACCGGGTGATGTGTCCGCTGCCGGTGTGGGCCGTGGCTGCCGAAAAGATCGTGTTTTCCGCCATGCAGAGCGTAATTGCGGCGTGTATTGTCTTTCCGCTGGCGTATTACATCCCGTCCGTGCCGGTCGAGGCGCACGTGTCGAGCTGGCCATTTCTGATTCTCGTGTTGGTGCTTGCGAGCCTGGTGGCCGGAGCGCTGGGGCTGACGATCGGCACTTCGGTGAAGCCGCAGCAGATCGGCCTGATCTTCGGCGTGGTCGTCGTGCCGATCACGTTTCTGGGCTGCGTCTACTATCCGTGGGCGGCGCTGAAGCCGATGCCGTGGCTGCAGTTCGGCGTATTACTCAACCCGATCGTGTACATGAGCGAAGGGCTGCGTGCGGGCCTGACGCCAAGCGCGCATATGCCGGAATGGCTGATCCTGGCAATGCTTTGCTTCTTTCTGGTGCTTCTGAGCTGGCGCGGGATGAAGGGCTTCTACCGGCGCGTTGTGGGATAGTAAGCACCCGCCTTGCCTTGCATCGCCAGGCTACAAGGCAAGCCAAGCCGCCGCATCTCTGCAGACGGCTTGGCTTACAGGGGCTTTTACTCGAATGAAGCAACCGCGGACGCTTCATCGTCCTTTACGTCGAACACCGTGGCGAGCTTGGTGATGACGAGCAGGTCGCTGACCTTCTTGGTCAGATTAACCAGCTTCAGGTCCCCGCCAGAGTTCTTGACTGCCGTGTAGGCGGCCACCAGCTCGCCAAGGCCGGAGCTGTCGATATAGTCCACGCCGCCAAGATTCAGCAGCATCTTCTTCGATCCCTTTGAGACCAGGTCGCGCACAGCGTCGCGCAGCGTGCCGCTGCCTTCCCCCAGGGTGATACGGCCACTCAGGTCGAGAATGGTGACACCGTCCACCTCGCGGGTCTTGAACTTCATACTCATGCTTCGCTCTCCTTGTTTTGTCTGTGTTTGATAAGCGTTATTTCTGTGCCTGGGCTCAACTGGCGAAAGTGTACCTCATCCATCAGCGCGCGCATGAGGAAGATGCCGCGGCCCGCGGTGCGCAGCAGGTTTTCGGGGGCAAGCGGGTCGGGAGTCTTGTCCGGATCGAGGCCTTCGCCTTCGTCGGCAACGCGCACCGTCAGCGCTTCGTCGGTCAGCTCGAAGGTTGCGGTGACGTGCTTGCCGGGATCGTAGCGGTTACCGTGCAACACCGCATTGACCGCCGCCTCGCGGCAGACCATGGAGATGTGGGAGGCCGTCTCAGCATCGAAACCAGCCTGAAGAGCGAGCTTCTCCGCGGCCTCCTCGACGCGCTCCACGCTGGGCAGCACGGAGTCCAGCACGAGGGTGAAGCGGTTTGTAGCGACCCTGGCCAGACTTTTGTCCTCGCTTTCTTGGCTTCGCTTCCTCTGCTTTCGAAGGGAAGGCGCGAACCTTCCCGTTGTTCTTCCGTCGAAGTGTAGCGCAGAACAGAGGTTGTTGCGCCAGAGTTTCGAACGATCTGTATATGGGTCAGGCATCGTTAGCCGCCGCAAGCCTGGCTTTCAATGGCAAAGCGCACCAACTGCGAGCGGCTGCGAACTCCGGTTTTTTCAAAGAGCTTCTGCAGCACGGCCTTGACGGCGCTCTCGCTGAGCCCGAGCTGCGCGCCGATCTCCTTGTTGCTGAGACCTTCGAGCACGCCGCGAAGCACGGCGGACTCGCGCTCCGTCAGCGAGACGCGGCCTGCAGCGGCCGGAGACGAGGGAGCAGACTGGCCCGCGAGCAACTCCATCGCGGCGCCCGAAGAGATCCAGCGCTCTCCGCGTGCGGTCCGGCGGATGGCCAGCATCAGCTCCGCCAGCGGCTCGGTCTTCAGGAAAATTCCCGCGCCAAGCTCCTGCACGGCGCGCACCAGGTCCGCTAGTTCGAGGCCAGCGGTGACGACCAGCGAGTGGGCATCGGGGTGCGCCTGGCGGATCGCGGCCACCAACTCCAGGCCGTCCGCAAAGCTCTCGCCCGCGCCGGCGAGCTCATAGTCGATCAGCGCCACGTCGAAACGCAGTCCCGCGGCAAGGGCCTTCTCGGCATCGGCAGCCGAGGCGAAGTCGCCGCAAACCTGCATGCCCGGTTCGGCGTCGAGCATGCGGCGCAGGCCTTCGCGAAACAGGGTGTGATCATCCACCAGCAGAATGCGGACGGGTGGTTCGGAGAGCTGGCTCACGCGCTCTGTTCCTCCGCAGCTTCAGCGGCCAGCATCTCGACCAGGAAGGTCGCGCCTTCACCTCCCGGCTGGAAGCGCAGGTCGCCGTGGAAGCTCAGCATCATGGCTCGCGACAGGTAAAGGCCCAGGCCAGACCCACCATTGCCGGCCGCGCCCACGCGGAAGGGGCGGAAGAGCTTCTCCGGATGGCTGACGCCCGGGCCGTTGTCGGCGAGGGCTATCTGCACCCGGGCACCTTTCGAGACGACTCGCAGACAAAGCCGCGCATCCGGGGTGTGGGCGAGCGCGGTCTCGGCGTTGCGAACCAGGTTAAGGAAAACCTGGAGCAGGCTGTGGTGGTCGGCAAGCACGTCCGGCAGGCCAGGGTCGGCTCGCCACTCGAGCGCAATGCCGGCCTCGCGCAGCGACGGTTGCACAATGATGGCCAGCTCGCGCAGGAAACGATCGAGGCTGACTCGGTTGGCCTGGCGCTTGATCAGCGAGAGCTCGACCGAAGCGATGCGCTCAAGCGCCGCGACCAGCTGGCGAAGCGCGTCGAGGTCCTCAGAGTGCGGAGCTGGACCCGAGGCGGCAGCGAGGTTCTGCTGCACCACCGAGATAGCCGCGCAGATATTGCGGATCTCGTGTGAAACGGCCCCGATGGCGAGCCGCGAGCCAACCAGGACCTGTTCTAGATTGGCCTCTTCGCGGTCGCGGGTTTCGACGGTCGAGTCGATGATCATGGCGGTAAGGCGGCCGCCGCCCGAGGTCATGTAGGTGGAAAACCAGACGTCGGCGAGAAAGGGCTCGCGTCCGGCGCGCAGCCCCTGGCACTGCATCATGGTGCGCAGCCGTTGCCAGCCCTGCTCGCGCATGCGGACGGCGGCAAGCGACGGCAGAAACTTGCTCAAGGAAGCGTTCTCAAGTGGTTCTGCGGCGCCGGTCTCGCCGGCCCCGGTCTGAGCGGCAAAGAGCGACTCGGCGGCTTTGTTTGCGGAGTGGATGCGGCCCGACTCGTCGGCCGTGAGAATCGCGATCGAGGAGTTGGCGATCACAAGCTGGAGCTGCTCTTCCACCTCGCGGCGGCCGGCCATCTCGGCCTCGAGCGCGGCGACGTGCGCGGCCTCTGCGCGGCGGCGCGACACGACCTCCGCAACATAGAATCCGGCGGCGGTATACGCGAAGAAGTAAAGCGCATCCCGCGGAATGCCGCGATCGAACGTCCACGGAAAGGCGTCGGCAAGCTCGGCGACATAGGTGCACAAAATCCCCAAAAGCAGGATCTGCCAGCGCCGCAAGACCGTGCTCATCATGCCAACCGGCAACAGATACAGCAGGGCAAGCGGCACATCGTTGGCCAGGGCGCGGTCGGCGAGTGCGATAAGCGCGACCGTACCGAGGCCCGCGACCAAGCGGACGCCACGGTTGCGCACGATGCTGGCCCTGAGAGGCATTTCTTTGAGTATCCTCTTCGCTGCACGCGGGAGACTGCTCTGAATCGAAAGATAGGCGTCCGCTTATCGAAGGACGGGAGGGGCTTTACGGATTTTTTATAGCTCCTGGGATACGCTGAAGAGACAGTGGAAGAGCCTCGAGGACCACAACCCAGTTTCATAAAGCAGCGCGCCTTGACAAGGTGGACCCGATCCGGCTATCGCGGAGTGACCTTTGGGGTGCTTGCCCTGTTGCTTGCCGGTTGCCAGAAAAGCCAGCCGAACCAGGCAGCCGAGGCTCCACCTTCGACGCCGCCGGTGGTCGAAACGGGGGGCAGCTCGTCGGTCACGGTCGACAATCCGGGCCGCTTTCAGCTGACCTCGACGATCAGCCGCAACGTAGTCGATACCACCAACGTGACCGGATCGGTCAATCCGGACGTGTCGCGCGAGATCCCGATCGTGCCGCTCGCCAATGGACGGGTCGTCGCCCTGCATGTGGCGCTCGGGCAGACGGTGCACAAAGGCGAGCTGCTGATGGATGTGCAGAGCCCGGACGTGGCAACCGCGTTTGGCACTTATCTGAAAGCGGTCAGCGACGAGCATTTGGCCAAGGTCACGCTCGAGCGCGACAAGCTGCTCTATAGCAAAGGCGCGATCGCCCAGACACAGCTTGAGCAGGCGCAGAACGGGGAGGAAGACGCCGTCGCCGGACTCACCGCGGCCGAGCAGGAGCTGAAGATCCTGGGCGTCGATAAGAGTCATCCCAGCGATACGCTGCACGTCTACTCCCCGGTCAACGGAATCGTGGTGGCGCAGAATGCGACAGCGGCGGCAGCTGTGGGCATCACCTACGCCGGCAACCAGGGCGCCCTCTTGATCGCTGATCTCTCGCACATCTGGGTGATCTGCGACGTGTACGAAAACGAGCTGGCAAAGGTACATCTGGGTCAGCATGCGGATATCCGCGTCAACGCGCTTCCGGGCAAAGTCTTCAGCGGCACGATCTCGGACATCGGCGCGATCCTCGACCCGAATCTGCGCACCGGCAAGGTCCGTATCCAGGTCAACAATCCAGGCACCGAGCTGCGCATCGGCATGTTCACGACCGCGACGCTTTCTTCGCAGCGCGCGTCGCAGGTAGTCGCCGTGCCTTCAACGGCGATCCTCCATCTGCATGACCGTGAGTATGTGTACGTGCCGGGCGGCACGCAGGGCACTTTCCGCCGCGTGAACATCAAGAGTGGAACGCAGCTCGACGGCAACATGACCGAGGTGCTGGCGGGCCTGAACGTCGGGCAGCAGGTAGTGGCGAACGCACTGGACCTGCAGAATACGGCAGACCAATGATCCGCAAAATTGTCGATTTTGCTCTGGACAATCGCTTTATCGTCCTGATCGTGGCGGTTTTGCTCTTCATCTGGGGCGGCATCTCGTTTCACAATCTGCCGGTCGAAGCCTACCCCGACGTCGCCAACAACTACGTCACGGTCATTACGCAGTGGCCCGGCCGCAGCGCCGAAGAAGTCGAGCAGCAGGTCACAGTGCCGCTAGAGTTGGCCGTGGCGGGCATCCCGCACATGACCCACCTGCGCTCGACGACCCTCGCCGGCTTGTCGAGCGTAACGATGATCTTCGACGATGACTCGATCGACGACGTCAATCGCGCCAAGGTGGTCGAGCGGCTAACGCAGGTGACGCTACCTGCCGGCCTGCAGCCGCAGATCGGCACGGACTGGAGCCCCGTCGGGCAGATTTTCTGGTACAGCCTGCGCAGCACCAATCCCGCCATCGACAACATGCAGTTGAAGAGCATTGAGGACTGGCAGCTTGAAAAAGCCTTCCGCAGCGTGCCGGGCGTGGTCGACGTGTCAAGCTTCGGCGGACTCACCCGCGAGTACCAGGTCACGATCGACCCCGACAAGCTGATCTCCTACGGGCTGACGCTGCAGCAGGTGCAGCAGCAGCTGGCGGCCAACAATGTCGATGCTGGCGGCAGCTTCATCGAGCAGGGTACGCAGCAGATCAACGTGCAGGAAGTCGGCCTGTTCAAGAACGTGCACGATATCGAGAACACCGTCCTCAAGGCAGCCAATGGCGCGGCGCTGCGAGTCTCGGACGTGGCCACCGTGGCCCAGGGACCGAAAATCCGCCTGGGCCAGATCGGCAAGACCTGCGTGCCGAGCCTCGGCACCTGCACCTGGCGCAACCCGTTGGACAAGGAGAAGCGAGAGAAAGAAGGCAAGGAGATCCATCGCGCAGATGGCCGGACTCTCGATGACGACAGCGACGTCGTCGAAGGCGTCGCGCTGCTGCAGAAAGGCGACAACTCGGACAAAACGCTTGCCGGCATTCACGCTAAGGTGGAGGAGCTGAACAAGCATTTCCTGCCGCCGGGCGTCACCATCGTGCCGTTTCTCGATCGCAGCGACCTGCTCGAGCTGACCACGCACACGGTGCTGCACAACCTGACCGAGGGAATCATCCTGGTCGTCATCATTCTGTTTCTATTCCTCGGCAACCTGCGCGGCGCACTGATTGTGGCGTTCACCATCCCTTTCTCGCTGCTCTTCGCCTCCATCTGTCTCGATCTGCGCAACATTCCGGCCAACCTGCTCTCGCTCGGAGCGCTGGACTTCGGCATGGTCGTCGACGGCGCGGTGGTGATGGTCGAGAACATCGTGCGCCACCTGAGCCACGGACGGCGTCAGGACATGACGGCGATGGAGCAAATCCGGCAGGCTGCCTACGAAGTACAGCGGCCGGTCTTCTACGCCATCGCCATCATCATCACGACCTACCTGCCGATCTTTACGCTGCAGTCGGTCGAAGGCCGGCTGTTCAAGCCGATGGCGTGGACGGTGGCCTTCGCGCTGCTGGGAGCGCTGATCTTTTCCATGGTGCTCGCGCCCATGCTGGCCAGCTTTCTCTTTCCCAGGGGCACTACGGAGTGGGAGAACCCGGTCCTGCACTGGATTACGGAGCGCTATCGCCATGCGGCCACCTGGGCGATCGACCATCGCATTGTGCCGCTCGGCATCGCCGCGTCGCTGCTCGGGCTTGCCGCGTTTCTCGCCTTCAGCGGCGCGGTCGGCTCGGAGTTTCTGCCCCACCTCGATGAGGGCGCAATCTGGGTGCGCGGCTCGCTTGCTCCTTCCACCGGCCCCACGGAGAGCGGACAGATCGCCGATCACACCCGCATCGTGCTTGCCTCCTTCCCTGAGGTGACCCAGGTGATCAGCCAGATCGGCCGGCCCGACGATGGCACCGACACCACCGGCTTCTTCAATACCGAGTACTTCGTTGACCTCAAAGAGAAGAAGGATTGGCGTCCGGTCTTTCACGAGAACAAGGATGAGCTGATCGGCGCAATGAACCGCGAGTTGGACAAGACTCCGGGAGTTGTCTGGAACTTTTCGCAGCCCATCTCCGACAACGTGGAAGAAGCCGTTTCAGGGGTCAAGGGCGAGCTGGCTATCAAGCTGTATGGCCCCGATCTGAAGACCCTCGAGGCGAAAGGAACCGAGATCATTCAGGTCATGAGCAAGATCAAGGGCGTCGCCGACCTTGGCCTGCTGCACATCATCGGGCAGCCGAATCTCAACTTCGTCGTGGACCGTGACGCCGCCGCACGCTATGGCGTCAATGTCACCGACATCCAGGCCGCCATTGAGGGCGCGGTCGGCGGCACGATAGCCGGCGCTCCCGTCACCCAGGTCCTCGATGGCGAGGCACGTTACGACGTCACGGCGCGCTACAGTCCCATGTACCGCCAGACACCGGCGGAGATCCGCGATATCCGCCTGCTGGCGTCCTCTGGCGAGCGCGTCTCGCTCGCGCAACTCACGAAATCCGGCATCGCCGACGGCGCGGAAGAGATTCAGCGCGAAGGAGGAAGCCGCTACATCGCAATCAAGTACAGCGTGCGCGATCGCGACCTCGGCTCGACAGTCGAAGAGGCCATCGCCAAAGTGGGCCACGACGTCAAGCTGCCCTCCGGCTACACGCTAGACTGGGCGGGAGAGTACGAGAGCCAGAAGCGCAGCTCGCGTCGTCTCGCCATCGTTGTGCCCATCACACTGATGCTGATCTTCATGATCCTTTACGGCATGTTCAGCTCCTTCAAGTGGGCCTTGCTGGTGCTTGGCAACGTTGCTGTCGCGCCGGTAGGCGGCTTGCTCGCGCTGTTCTTTACCGGCACGCACTTCTCGGTCTCATCGGGCGTCGGCTTCCTGGCGCTGTTCGGCGTCTCGGTGCAGACCGGCATCATCATGCTCGAATACATCAACCAGATGCGGGTCAACGGGCACTCGGTGAAGGACGCGGCGGTCGAAGGCGCGGTGCTGCGCCTGCGGCCCATCATGATGACCATGCTGGTAGCCACGCTGGGCTTGCTGCCGGCCGCGCTCTCGCACGGCATCGGGTCGGACTCGCAGCGTCCGTTTGCCATTGTGATCGTCGGCGGGCTGGTCGGCGCGTTGGTCATGGGCGTCTTCCTGCTGCCCACGCTCTACGTCTGGATTGCACGGGATACCGACGTCCTTCCCAAGCCGGAGAAGGAGTTCGAGAGTTGAGAACAAGAGAGATCGAGCGGCAGAGGAGAATTGCTCCTGGATACGCGCTTGCGCTCGTCCTGGCTGGGTGCGTGGTCCAGCCGCAGATGCTGAAAGCTCAGGCCGGCGGAGGAGGAGGAGCCGGCGGCGCGGCAGGCACAGGAGGAGCAGGCGCCGCGGCCGGCCATGGCGGGGGCGGAACTGCGCCGGCTCCAGGCACCGGCACGGGAGCAGGACAGGCCGGCGCGGCAGGAGCTTCAGCTGCAACGGGCGCGCAGCAAAGCGGTCCTTCCGCGGCTGCGGTCTACGCCGGCAGCACCAATGTCGGTCCGGACCCGCGCAAGCCGCCGATTTCGCGCCCGGACGCGCTGACCTTGCGCCAGGTGCTCGACCTGACCGAGGCCAAGAATCCGACGCTGCTCGCCGCGGAACAGAATCTGCGCGCCACGCGCGCACAGGAGCTCCAGGCAGCCGTCCGGGCCAACCCGGAGTTCAACCTGACGGGCGCAGAGGTGACCGAGCCTGCCGCCGTAAACAATCCGTACGCGTATGCAGCGCAGTTTTCGCGCCTGTTTGAGCGTGGGGAGAAGCGTCGCTGGCGTCTGGACGTCGCGCGCTCGACAACGGCACAGACCCAGTCGCAGCTGGAGGACACGATCCGGCAGACAGTCTTCAACGTCAAGCAGGCTTTTATCCACATGCTGATCGCGAAAGAAGCCCTGGAGTTGGCCACCGCCAGCCTGAAAGACTTTCAACACGAGGTGGACATCGCAAACGATCGCTACAAAGCGGGCGATCTGGGCAGGCTGGACTTCGAACGGCTCGACCTGCAGCTGGGCAACTTCGAGAGCGACCAGGCCAACAACCTGATCACGTTGCAGCAGTCGAGCGCCCAGCTGCAAACGCTGATGGGCATTCAGACGCCGGGCGAGAACTTCGATATCAAGGGCGACATTGTGCCTCCGCTGGTGCCGCAGACCGAGGACCAGTTGACCCAGCAGGCGCTGGCGATCCGGCCGGACTATGCAGCCGCGCGCCAGGGCGTTCTGGTCGCTGAGGCGAACGCGCATCTGGCGATCGCCAACGGCACGGCCGACCCCACGCTCGAACTGGAGTTCGACCGGACGGGGCATGAAAACTCCTTTGGTTTCTTCGTGAACGTTCCGCTGCGGATCTTCGACAAGAACCAGGGCAACAAGGAGACGGCACGCTTCCAGGCCGATGCCAGCCGCTTCACCGAGCTTGCCGCGCGCAACCAGGTGATCTCGGACGTGGCGCAGGCCTGGGCCGGGTACGTTCAGTCGAAGAAGCTTTCCGACCGGTTTACCGACCATTATCTGGACGAGTCTCGCGACGTGTTGCAGATCGCCCAGTTTGCGTTTGAGCACGGAGGGATCGCGCTGATCGACTACCTGGACGCGCTGCGCGACGCACGCTCCTCGACCAGCGACGCGCTGAACGCCTACCAAACGACATGGCTGGCGATCCACCAGCTAAGCGAGTCGGCCGGGGTGGATCTGACGCCGTAAGTCGTCTTCTGGCGTAATCTTCTTTGCCAGGCTCTGCGTCCAAGAGTGAGTACACCTCCGCTTCCAGTACACTTTGCAGGAGTTCCCTCTTGGCCATCTCCAACTCAGCCTCCAGACGGGTCTTCTCGTCGACCTTCGCATCGACCGACCTCGCCCGCACCTTACCCGCCGAGGTCGAAGGCCGCGCGCTCACCGAACTGGACGACATTGACGCTTTGGTGAAAAGCCACCGGCCGCGCCTGCTGCGCTTTGTCACCTTCTCAACCGGCGACCCGGACCTGGCGGAGACCATCGTGCAGGATTGCCTGCTGAAGGCCTACAACGCGCGGGCCAGCTTTCGCGGCGATTCAAGCGTGAACACATGGCTGACCAGCATCGCCGTCAACCTGGTGCGCGACCACCAGCGCACGCAGAAGTTCCGCTTTTGGAAGCAGGCGCGAGCCTCCGCCATCGATGTCACGGATGTAGCGTCGTTCATCGCCAGTAACGAGTCGGGCCTTGAGGCGCGTCTGATCGCACAGCAAAAAGTCGCCGAACTCTCGAAGATCATCGAGACTCTCTCGTTCAACCAGCGGACCATCTTTCTCATGAAGTTCTCCGATGAAATGGAATTAAGTGAGATCTCAGCCGCCATGAAAATGCCGGTGAACACGGTCAAGACTCACCTGCATCGCGCTCTCAAGGCCATCCGCAGCCAACTAGGAGGCCGGTCATGACACCGGCAGAGTGCCACCTGACCCAGGAAGAAATGGACGAACTACTGATGGGTGTGGCCGCTCCGGAACTGCGGGCCCACTGTGCACTGTGTGCGCAATGTGGAACCCGCGTGGCCGACCTCTCCCAGTCCATTGCGTTCTACAATCACGCGTCGCTCGCGTGGGCCGAGGCCCGCTCGAACACGTTTACACGCGACCTCTCCGGGCACAGGCCCACCCGGCGCGTGACTACGTCCGCCGTACGCTCGATGGCGGCAACGCTCGTTCTGGGCCTGGTTGCGAGTCTGAGCGCCGGCACACATCTTTGGCCTGCTCACTTCGCGGGTTCGGCGCTCCAGGCAGCCCCGGCTACGCGCGCCTTCGCTCCGGAGACGCGCGCGCAACAGATCGCCAGGGACAACGCCATGCTGGAGGCGATCCATGCGGAGCTGACAGAGCCAGAGTCCTCGCCGGCGGCACTCTTCCATGGGACCAAGGACGCGGTTTCGCAAGCCGCTTCGACTCAGGATCGGGACTAATGTCCGTCCATTCGGCAGAAAGACGGTGGCGACTGGCTGCTTTGTTGCTGGCTGTTGGCTGGGGCGCGCACTTTGCCGCAGCGCAGGGCCACGGAGGCGGCGGAGGTGGGATGGGGGGCGGATTTGGTGGTGGCGGCGGGTTTGGCCGTCCTGCCATGCCCTCATCCCGCGACATGACACTCGGCCGGAGCTCTCCGGACAACCGGGCCGGCAGCCTCCTGCTGGCGCCGCCCAGCCGCTGGTGGGATGATTCCTCCATAGCCAAAAATCTTCGCTTGGACTCCCGGCAGCAGCATCGCATGGACGACGTCTTCGGCGCGAACCGCGACAATCTGCTCAAGCTCTACAAGAACCTGCAGCAGGAGGAGTCGAGTTTGGCCAGGACGATCCGCGCCAAGGATCTCGATGAAGGACAAATTTTTCAGCAGATTGATCGCGTGACCGAGGCCCGGGCCGAGCTCGAGAAAGCCGAGGTCCACATGTCGCTCCAGATTCGCAAGGAGTTGACCCCGGAACAGAGTGCAAAGCTGGACGGATTTCGCGATCAGCAACCCACCCAGCAGTGAGCGGCGAAACTATTTCGTTGCCGGAAGAGACATGTTCGCAACTGCTGGGCTGGTGCGCGGGCTGAAGTAGTTGCGGTCATACAGCGAACGGTAGAACTGCCCGGTCAGCTCGGCAGCCTTGGGTCCAAACGTGGGGCGGCCACCCTCGAGGAAGATGACGGTGACGATGCGACCGTTGGGCGTCTCTGCATAAGAGCCGAACCACCCAAAGCGAGTGCCGTTGTTGGAGCAGGTGCCTGTCTTGCCCATAACCGGGAATTCGGTGAAGTTCGTGCGCAGGCTTCGAGCGGTGCCGTACTGGGTAACGGCGAGCATACCGGGCTGCATCTCCGGCAGAATCCTGCCGATATCCAGCGAGCGCTTGACCTTAGGCTGGAAGTTGCTGACGTCCTCCGGGCTGAGCGGGTGCTGAAGATAGTAGAGAGTGCCTCCATTGGCGATGGCACCCACGATCGCGCCGAGTTGCAGCGGGGTCATGCTTACGCTTTCCCCGAAGGAACACATACGTCCTACGCCGCCCAGGGCCGCGGGTAGCGCTTGGTCCGGATACGTGCCTAGCTGCTCACCGGCGATGTCAAACCCGGCAAGTTCGCCTAGGCCGAGCTGGTTAGCATAGTGCTTGACGCGCTCGAAACCGAGTGCGCGGCCCAGTGTTTCGAAGTAAAGATTGTTGGAGTGAGCGAGCGCCTCCGTCAGGGTGAGATGGTAGCCGCCACCCAGTGCGACAGGAGTCTCCCGCGTGATGATGCCCTCCTGCAGGGCGGCCAGCGCGACGGTAAGCTTAATGGTCGAGCAGGGCTCGGCGCCTCCCGAAAGCGCGAGCTTCTGGTTGACCATGGCAAGAATCCGCCCGGTAGCGGGATCAATCGCGACCGCAGTTCCATTCATGTTGCCCAGCGCATCGATTGCGGCAGCGCGCACGATCGGGTCTTCCCCACCGATCTGGTCACCCAGGGTCAGGTTGTCGGCAAAGGAGCTGGCGTAAAAGCGCTCGGCGAAGCGGGGGTGCACAGCGACATGGATCAACCTTCCGCGCGGCCCGCGGACGACCCTAGCTTGTCCCGCCTCACGGATCGACGGTCCGTCCTTCGCCACGTGACGCATTGCCCGACCAGGGCGCGGCCGTGAGACGCGAGACGACGACGCCTGCACGTGGCTTTTGTGCGCCACGTTGCGGCCGTGCGGAACAGGGTGCGCGACTGCTGTGCCTGCCGTAACGCAGGCGAGACACAGAGCAGTTAGAAAGCGAGAAATGATCTTGAGATGTCTCGCCGCGGCCTGTCGCATCATGGTGCTACTCCCAAGGTCAGTTTCATCAAAATTTGTGCGACTGGCTATCCCACAAAAGGCGAACGCATCTGCGCCTTGAGCAGCCGGCAGACACCCATCCGGAGCAGCGCATGTCTACCCCACTCTATCGTGTCCTTGTCATTGGACGGTCGCGAGGTGAGAACGGTTCCCGCTCGGCAGCCATGCCTACTAATGTCCGCGCCGCAAAAAGGCCGGGATGTCGAGTTCGTCGGCCTGCGCCGGCTCTTCCGGAACCGCAGAGAAGATGCGCACCGTAGCCTCCGACGCCGGCTCCGGTTCGGGCACAAAGGTGCGCTGCACCTCATCGCGACCCGCGCCGTTATATTGCAGGCGGAGCGGACGCGTGGAGTCCGGCGAGTCAAAACCGCGCGCCGACGGCATGCGGTTATCCGGCTCCATCGGCTCCGGCTCAAGCGACATGCGCCGCGGCGAACGGAAGAAATCATCATCAAAGACAGACCGCGGCACGGGCACGAGCTCGGGCTCGGCCGAAGGTGACTGAGTCTGCGCGAACGATTTCGGGATCTCCTCCTCTTCGGAGTGTCCCGACCCGACCAATTCCTGCTCCACATCGTCTTCGCGGACGATCTCCGGCTCGCAAGCCACCTCTACTGGCTTTGTGTTGATTGGCTCGATCGCGATTGCCGGCTGAGTCGGAAGGGAGGCCACCTCGATCGACGCCGGCGCCGTAGGCACAGAAGTTACCGGCGAAGGAGCAGTCCGCTGGGTAGCCGGCACGCTGTAGTGGATGGTGGGCAGAGTCGGCTCGGCCAGCATGCGCTCACGCCGCGGCCCGGAGTCGCCCTGGCGGAAGCCGGTGGCGATCACCGTGATCTTCACCTCGTCGGCCATGGTCTCATCCTGCACCGCGCCGAAGATGATGTTGGCGTCTTCATGCGCGGCATTCTGGATGATGGTCGAGGCCTCGTTCACCTCGCTCAGCTTGAGCGAGGACGAGCCGGTAATGTTGATCAGAATGCCTTTAGCTCCGTCGATGGCGCCGGACTCAAGCAGCGGCGAGGCCATCGCGGCCACCGCGGCATCGACCGCACGCGTCGGCCCGGAGCGCAGCGCCGTCCCCATCACCGCGTAGCCCATGCCGGCCATCGTGGTCTTCACGTCGGCGAAGTCGCGATTGATAACGCCCGACACAGTAATAATGTCGGTGATGCCCTGCACGCCCTGACGCAGCACATCGTCTGCAATGCGGAAACTCTCGAAAAAGCCTGCGTCCTTGGCGACGGCGAGCAGCTTCTCGTTCGGGATGACGATGACCGTGTCAACCGAGTCGAGCAGCTCCTGCAATCCGCGCTCGGCCTGCATCATACGGCGCTTGCCCTCAAACGCGAAGGGCCGGGTGACGACCGCAACGGTGAGCGCGCCCATTTCGCTCGCGAGCGAAGCGATGACCGGGGCCGCGCCGGTGCCCGTGCCGCCGCCGAGGCCGGCCGTGACGAAGACCATGTCCGCGCCCTCGAGCGACTCGATGATCTTGTCTGAATCCTCAAGCGCCGCGCGCCGGCCCACATCCGGGTTGGCTCCCGCCCCCAGACCGCTCGTCAGCTTGACCCCAAGCTGCAACTTGATCGCCGCGTTCGAACTCTGCAACGCCTGCACATCGGTGTTGGCCGCGATAAACTCGACCCCTTCAACATGGGCCGCAATCATGCGGTTGACGGCGTTATTGCCGCCCCCGCCCACGCCGATCACCTTGATGCGCGCGCCGCGCGGAGACGCGTCGTCATAATGGATACGGAAGTCGTTCTCAGGCTGGTCAGCCATGTCTGGGGGTTCTCCGGTGCGGAAGGATCGATCGCCGAGGGCGTTCGCGATCTCTCTTCATTCTGTCATTCCACCCGGCGCTGCATGGCATGTGTTTTCCACGAGCGTATCCACCTTGGTACGCGAAGACGGCGGAACGCACTCCCACCAGCATTCTTCCCCGGTCGATTTTTGAATCGGGTACTCTTTCGCGACATCTTTTGAGAGAAGTAGCTCACTCGAGGAGACCTAAGTTGGCCGACGCATCCACCGATCAACGGCAATGGAAGCCCCGGGTCAATCCCTGGATCATCGCCATGACCGTGGCTTTGGCAGCGTTTATGGAGGTCCTCGACACCTCCATCGCCAACGTGGCCCTGCCGCACATCGCCGGTAACCTGGGCGCTTCAGAAGATCAGGGCACCTGGGTGCTGACCTCGTACCTGGTGTCGAACGCAATCGTTCTGCCGGCCGGCGCATGGGCATCTTCGGTGATCGGCCGCAAGAACTTCTTCCTCTCCTGTATCACGTTGTTCACCGTAGCGAGCTTTCTATGCGGCATCTCGCCTTCGCTGCCAATCCTGCTGCTTGCCCGCATCATCCAGGGTATGGGAGGCGGTGGCTTGCAGCCCATGGCCCAGGCCATCATGGCGGACTCCTTTGACGAAAAGCGGCGCGGCCAGGCGTTTGCCCTTTATGGACTGGTGGCCGTGCTAGCACCTTCCATCGGTCCCACCCTGGGCGGCTGGATCACCGACAACTACTCCTGGCGCTGGATCTTCTACATCAACATTCCAGTCGGCCTCATGGCTTTCATCCTGGTCACCCGCTTCGTCGACGACCCACCGTGGATCAAGGCCGATCGCAGCAATCTGCGCAAGCTGGACTACATCGGCCTCGGCCTCCTGACGGTCGCGATGGGCGGGCTGCAGATCATGCTCGACAAGGGCGAGGAGAATGCCTGGTTCGGGTCGAACTTTATCCGCTTTTTCGCTTTCCTGTTCGTCGTCGGCATCACCGGCCTCATCTGGTGGGAGTGGCGCGCCAAGGCCCCCATCATGAACATCAAGCTGTTCAAATACAAGAACTTCGCTATCTGCTCCCTGCTTATGGCGCTGGTCGGCGGCGTGCTCAACGCATCGACCGTGCTGCAGCCACAATTCATGCAGGAGCTGCTCGGCTACACGGCCACGGTTGCCGGCGAGGCACTGACGGCAGGTGGTGTCGCCCTTGTGATCGTCATGCCCCTGGCCGGAGTCGCCACTGGGAAATTTGCCGCACGCAACCTGGCTGCTGTCGGCTTCGCTGCCTTTGCGGCAGCCTTCTACTGGAACTCAGTCACCCTTAATCTGGGCCTGAGTTTTGGCTACAACTCGTTTCTGCGCGTGATTCTGATGCTCCCGATTCCCTTCTGCTTCATCTCCATCACCAATGCCGCATACGTGGGTCTGCCGCGTGAGGCCTCGAACCAGGTTTCAGGCATCATCAACTTCGTGCGCAACGTCGGCGGTAGTATCTTCATCGCGATTACCGGCGCCATTGTGACCAACCGCTCGCTCTTCCACCAGGCCCGGTTACAGGAAGCAATGCAGCCCGGCAGCCAGGCCTATGACACCGCCATGACGGCGTTCACCAGCATGTTCTCAGGCTCAACGGGAAATCGAGCCGACGCAGCCAACATGGCCCGCGCCACCATCTACAACCAGCTGCAGCAGCAGGCCGCAGCCGAGGGTTACCAGGACATCTATCGCCTGCTCTGCTGGATGGCGATCGCCATGGTAGGCTTTGCCTTTCTGCTCAGCAAAAATCGTCCCGGCCAGGGAGCGCCCGAGGGGGCGGTCCACTAAAAGCTTAGTAACACCATGGTCGTGGAATCGTCGTTCTGGCAAAGCCAGAATTCCCGTATTACGCTTTTTGGCTACTGATTTAGAAGCTTCCAGCGAAGATGCTGCGCACCTTCGCCTTCAGCCCGCGCTCCTCGCCAGCCCGGCGAATCTGGGTGCGATGCGTATAGAGCAGCATGCCAATGGCTGCGGAGAACTCCGGCCGCACCAGCTCCTGCGGCATGCGACTCAACGGAACCGGCAGGCCAATACGTGCAGGCACCCGTAGCAGGGACTCCGCATTGTCGAGCAGCCCGACCAGGTTGGCGCCGCCGCCGGTCAGCACGCAGCCCGCGCCCAGCGCCTCCAGTACGCCGCCGTCACGAAGATTGTTGCGCAGCATGGTGAACAGCTCGCGGGCGCGCGGCTCCAGGATCTCCGCCAGGAAGCGTTGCCGCACCAGGCGCGCCGGCTGTCCCCCGCCACCGATCCCGTTCAGCCCGCCGCCAACCTCAATCTCGGCCAGCGAAGGAACACTCGTGACAACGCAGTTCCCGTACAGCCGCTTAAGCTCTTCGGCCTCTTCCACCGACACATGCAGCCCCACGGCAAGATCGTTGGTGAAGTGGTCGCCGCCAATCGGTAGCACGGCCGTGTGCGCGATCGAGCCTTCGAAGTACACCGCCAGCTCGGTCGTGCTCGCGCCAACATCGGCCAGGCAGACGCCCAGCTCGCGCTCGTCGGCCGAGAGCACGGCCTCGGCCGAGGCGATGCCTTCGAATACCGTGTCCTCCACCTCGAGCCCAGCTCGGTTGGCGCAGGTAATCACGCTCTGCGCGATGCCGCCCGAGCAGGTGGAAAGGTGCAGGTTGACCTCGAGCCGATTGCCCACCATGCCGATCGGGTCGTGGATGCCGGCCTGGTCGTCCAGGATGAACTCCTGCGGTAACAGATGCATCACCTCGCGGTCTGGCGGCAGAGGCACCGAGCGGGCGCGATCAACCGCGGCGCGGATCTCGTCGCGCGTAATCTCCTTCATCCGCGAGCCCATCGAGATGCCGCCACGCGAGTTGATGCCGCGCACATGCGTACCGCCGATGCCGACGACCGCCGTCTCGATGGTTGCCTTGGCGGCGCGCTCAGCGTGCAGCGCGGCGCGGTTGATGGCTTCGGCCGCCGGACCAAGCTCGGCGATCAGCCCCTTGCGCATCCCCTGCGAGGGCTCCAGGCCATGGCCGCGATAGCGCAGCACGCCATCCGCCACCTCGGCCACCAGCACGACGCTCTTCTGGCTGCCCGCGTCGAGCACGGTAATCAGGTACTCCGTCTTTGCATTCATTGCGGCACCGCCTGCGTGCGCCCGGCCGGGGTGTCAACGGCCTTGGGCTTGACGTCGAACGAAGTCTGAAGATGGCCGCCGGAGGACGACGGAGCCGTCGGTGCACGGGCCGCTGCGGGCTTCACCTTGGGGGTGAAGACTGGCTTGCCCACCGGTACCAGCTTGCGCGCCGCGGGAGGTTTGGTCTCCGCGGCCTTATCGCTGGCCGGTTCCGCGGGGAGAGCCGCCGCGCCGGGAGCCATCTCGAGCACCACCTGGTGCTCGTAGCGCATATCGACCGCGGCCAGCTTCGGATGCTGCGTCAGCCACTCCGGAAGGTTCTTCTCAAACAGATCGTAGCGGTGACGGAAATCTTCTTCGCCGAAATGCACCAGGATCGCCGATCGCCCGTTCGGCAGCAGCGCCTTGACGTCCTCGGGATTCGAAAGATCGACCTCGCTCAGGTTCTTCGAAGTACTTGCCCCATTGGCGTCGAGCTCCTGCACAAAGCGCAGGTAAAGCTGCATGCGCGCCGCCCGAGTCGAGAGCGGATCGGCCTGCGAAAGCCCGGTTACGACCGGAAACGAATAATCGTTGCGGATGGGCGCATCGCCATCGGAGGCCATGTCCAGCAGCACCCCGTTCGCATCTACCAGGCCGATCGACGTTCCCTGCCGCACAAACGCAACCGGCGTCCGCTCCACGATCGCCACGCGGAATTTGTTCGGCAGAAGCCGCATCACCGTCGCCTGCTCGACCCAGGGCAGCCGTTCGAGCTCGGCCTTGCGCTGTTCAAGCGGCACTGTCAGGATGTTGCGGTCCACATCGCCGCCGAAGATGCCCACCAGCTGCGCCCGCGTCAGGTGCTGGTTGCCCGTGACCTGGATGGAAGAGCTCGAGCGCACGACCAGGCTCCGGCTCTTGAGCAGCATCGAACGCGTCTCCCAGGCCGCGGCCGTAATCCCGCCCAGCACCGTCAAGCTTGCGAGACCCAGCACTACCCGCCCGAAGACCGAGCGCGGCAGACTGGCCTGCAACCGGAAGCTGAGCCCGCCGGCACGCCGCGGCGCAAACTCCTCCGGCTGATAGCCCGAGGCGGCCTGCACGGCGGAGATCGTACCCCGCCGGCGCGGCACAGCCAGATCGTCGCCCAGGTCACGGCGCAACGCAGGCCGCGGAACTCCGGACTGGCTGCCGGGCTGGACCGCCTGGGCGGTTCCGGGCATCTTTGCCGCGCGCGTCGTCATAGGCGCGTCAAGCACCGATGTGCCATCGTCTGAGCTCCCCTTGTGAGATCGCACGGCCCGAGCAAGGTCCGAGAGAATCGCCACACCCATCATAGCGGCGAGCCTCGCGTTCGGCCTCCACCAACTTCAGGGGGTACCCGCGAAAGAACTCGGCAAAGATTTATTCCTCGTGCGCCGCCCGCAGCGCCTCGACAACCCGCGGTGCGAACTGCGAGACGCTGCCCGCGCCCTGGGTCAGGATGAGGTCACCCGCCCGCGCCTCGGCAACCACGGCGGCAATGGCCTCGCCGACTGAAGCCGCATAGCGGGCCCGCGTCCTGGCGTTGGCGTCCGCGATCTCCCACGCCAGACGCTCCCCCGTCACGCCCGCAATCGGCTCCTCGCTCGCCGCGTAGATGTCCAGCACCTGGACCGAGGTCGCGTCGTGAAAAGCTCCGGCGAACTCCGCCATCAGGTCGCGCGTACGGGTGTAACGGTGCGGTTGAAAGAGGACATGGATGCCGGCATAGCCGCACTCGCGCGCCGCCTGCAGGGTGGCGACAATCTCCGTCGGATGGTGACCGTAGTCGTCGACCACGGTTACGCCGCCCACGTTGCCGCGCACCTGGAAGCGCCGGTCAACGCCGCGAAACGTAGCCAGGCCTCTGGCAATCGCCTCCGGCGAGATGCCAAGCTGGAAGCCGACCGCGACGGCGGAAGTCGCGTTCAGCAGGTTGTGTCGTCCGGGCACATGCAGCACGAACGGCCCCAGCAGCAGCTCGCGCCCTGGAATCTGGCAGCGAACCTGAAAAGCGCCGAAGCTGTCCGCCTGCCGGGGCAAAAGTTCCAACCGGAAATCTGCATCGGCGCTCTCACCATACGTGTACACCTTGCGCCGAACGCGCGGCAGCACCGACCGCAGACGCGCGTTGTCGATGCAGGCTGTGGTCGCTCCGTAGAACGGCAGGCTGTCCATGAACTCCACAAAGGCCGCGTCCACGTCCTCCATATCCGCGTAGCAGTCCATGTGCTCGCGGTCCAGGTTGGTCACCACGGCAAGAATGGGCGAGAGCTTCAGAAACGACCGATCGCTCTCATCGGCCTCGGCGACCAGGTACTGGCTTGTGCCGAGCCGCGCGTTCGAGCCGAGCGCGTCCACGCGTCCGCCCACCACCACCGTCGGGTCGAGGCCGCCGCCGGCAAGCACCGCGGCAATCATACTGGTCGTCGTCGTCTTGCCGTGCATCCCGGCCACGGCGATGCCATACTTGAGCCGCATCAGTTCGGCCAGCATCTCCGCCCGCTGGATCACCGGGATCTTTCGCGCGCGCGCCTCGGCTATCTCCGGGTTGGCGGCCGAGACCGCCGAACTGGCCACCACAACATCCGCTTGCGCCGCGTTCTCCGCGGCGTGGCCTTCGTAAATGGCCGCACCCAACCCGGCCAGTCGATCCGTGGCCGGGGAACGCCGAAGATCTGAGCCCGAGACACTCAAGCCCATCGTAAGTAGAATCTCGGCAATGCCACTCATGCCGATACCGCCGATACCGATGAAGTGGATGCGGTGCGAGGGAGCGATCAGGATGTGTCCCATTCCGGGACTTGGAACAAACATCGACTGCACGAAAAGGGTCTCCCAGGAACTAAACTGACTGTACCAGTGGGAGCAGGCAGGGTTGGCGGCGCGCATCCAAACGCCACAATCTGCGTCTTATACTATAAGGAAACTGGAGTCACTCCGTTATGAATTACCCTGTCAATCGCCAGATGGACCCTCGTACCGGCACCTGGACCACTACCATCGATGTTCCGCGTGAGGGCACGGCGCCGCTGCTCGCGAAGGTACTTGGCATCACCTCGTTTGGCTTCCTGGTGACGGCGGCCGGGGTGGCCACGTCGCCCGCTTGGGCAACCCTGCCCGGATTTATCGCGGTGCTTGGACTGATCTTCGCCATCAACTTCGCCCGTCGCGCAAATCCCGCCATGGCGCTTGGCCTGTTTTACCTCCTCACCTACTTTATGGGCTGGGAGATCGGCCCGCTCATCCATCGCTACCTCCAGACCGTCGGCCCGGCCATCGTCTTTCAGGCCGCCGCGACAACCGGCCTCGGCATGGCCTGCATGGGCATCGTCGCCTACCTGTTCAACATCAACTACCGGCGCCTGACCGGCATTGCCTCGGCTGCCCTCCTCGGCGTACTGCTCCTAGGACTGGTGAGCATCTTCTTTCACTTCCTGCAACCGGACACCTACTCCTGGCTTATCCTGGGCGTCTTTACGCTGCTCACCATCGGAGACTTCGCCCGCATCCGTGCAGGCGGAGACGGACAATCGGCAGTCTCACTATCGCTTTCGATTTATCTGGACGCGGTCAATATCTTTCTCGCCGTACTGCAGCTGCTCAGCGGCGGTCGCCGGAGAAGCTAACCCACTCGCTGCCCCTGCCGCTTCCAACAAAGGATGTGCATTATGGCCGCTTCCGTGCTCATTCCGATCGCGGAGTATCTGAGCACCAGCTACCGTCCAGACTGTGAGTACATCGACGGGGAAATCCTGGAGCGCAAAGTGGGTAAATGGGAGCACTCGCGGGTGCAGGCTTTACTTACCATTTGGCTTGGAAAACACGAACAACTTTGGGACATTCAGACAGCGACCGAATGGCGCACACAGGTCTCGATCACTCGTGTGCGCATCCCGGATGTGGTCGTGGTCCGCTCCGGCTCCCAGCCGGATGTACTAAAAGACGCGCCGCTGTTGATTGTTGAGATCCTCTCGCCCGACGACAGCTACTCGGACACCCAACAGCGCGCTCAGGACTACGTCCGCATGGGCGTCGAGACCATTTGGATCATCGATCCGGAATCGCGAACGGCGCGCATCTGTACCGGTGCTAACTGGACGGAGACGTCTCGTCTCGAAGTCGCCGGCACCCCTATCTACGTGGACACCGAGACTCTTTTCGCTCCGCTTGGAACAAAGCAGCGTAGTTAGCGTTTACCTCTGAACGAGCCAGACGTTAGCCAAAGTAACTTGGTACGGATTTCGCCTCCAGACTGCAACCTTAGTTGCAGATCCGGGTCTAATCTTGTGAGACCGGACCGTACACTGGACCGGCCCAAGGGGTAAACCCATGCGCATCGCCCATCTTTCGAAACCCGCTGTTACCTCTGTTTCTCTTGCCGCGGCCCTGCTGGTCGCTCCTATGCTTGCTTCCGCGCAAGCCATTCAGCCCTATAGCAGCCAGGATCCTCAGAACTACAGCTCTCCAGCCGCGCAAAGCTATAACGGCGCTCCCCAGCAGGGGTACTATGCGCCACAGCAGCAAGGCTATCCGCAGCAGCAGGCGTATTCACAGCAGGGCTATCCCCAACAGCAAGCCCACCCGCAACAACAAGGCTATCCGCAGCAGCAGGGCTATCCACAGCAGCAGGGCGACCCGCAGCAGCAGGGGTATAACCAGCAGCAGGGCTATCCGCAAGGGCCACAGGAATACGACCCCAACGGCTTCGGGCAGCAGCCTGCCTACCAGTCAGGTCAGCAGTACATTTACCAAGCTCCTCCCGCGTTGCCGAGCTATGACCAGCCCCAGGCTCCCGGTGACGGCTACCTATGGCAGCCCGGCTACTGGGCCTACAGTCCGGCCGGCTATTTCTGGGTTCCCGGGCAATGGGAGCTCGCCCCCTACCAGGGAGCGCTTTGGACGCCCGGATACTGGGGTTACGGTGATGGTGGTGGCTACTTCTGGAACGCGGGCTACTGGGGTCCAACCGTGGGCTTCTACGGCGGACTCAACTACGGCTTCGGCTACTTCGGCAGTGGCTTCTATGGCGGCTTTTGGCGCGGTGGACGCTTCTTCTACAACAATGCCTACTGGCACGTCGGAGCGGGTTTCCGCAATGTCTATAGCCAGCGTTTCGGCGGTATCTCCAGCGTTCGTCCTGGCGGCGTAAGCTTTGCCCGGGCAGGCTTCGGAGCGAACGGCTTCCGCGGTGGCGCGGGATATGCCGGACGTCCAGGCGGATACAACCAGTTTGCGTCCAACCAGCGCGGAGGCTATCCGCAGGCGCAGAACAGCCGCGGTTATGCCGGCAATGGCGCAGCGGACTACAACCGAGGTTCGGCTCCTGCAGCCAACTACGCCCGCCCGCAGACGTACCAGGGATCCGGCGGACAGGCTCCCCACGTGTCCAGCCCTCAGTCCGGTGGACAACACTTTTCCGCTCCGAGCGCCCCGCACGCAGCCCCCAGCGGTGGAGGGTTCCATGGCGGTGGCGGCGGCGGCGGTTCACATGGTGGCGGGCACCGCTAGAACGTTTGATGAAGAGAACGAAAGACAGCTCGTCTCAGCTCAGCTGGGGCGAGCTTTTGTTTTCGCGCTAAGTTCTAAGCAAAGGCGCGCAATGTTGGCCGCAGCCTCCGGATACGCAAGCTTGCGTGCGGCCTTGCCCATGCTCAGGCGTGCTGGAGGGTTTTCCAGCAGCCCTCCTATTTCCTCTAAGCCACGCTCAGGCGTGAGTTCCGTCTCAAGGATCATGCGGGCGGCCCCTGCTTCCACAAGCACGTCCGCGTTCTTGCGCTGGTGATCGTCTGCCGCTGCGGCAAAGGGCACCAGGACCGCCCCCCGGCCCGCAGCGGCAAGTTCGGCGACCGTGCTCGCGCCGCTCCGGCACAGGATCACGTCCGCCGCGGCAATCTGTTCGACCATGCCATCCAGATACGGCTGCACACACACGCGCTCGGGGGGAACCTGCGCCTCACGGTAGGCAGCGGCGGTCGACTCACCATGCCTGCCGCCTGCCTGGTGGACAAGGGTCAGGTCCGGAAAGCGAGTCAGGAGTTCGCTCGCAATCCGCGGCAAAATCTCGTTCAGCACCCGGGCTCCCTGGCTGCCGCCGAAGACGAGCAGCCGCAGCGGACCGCCGGTCTTTGGTTCGATCTCGAAGAACTCCCGCCGCACCGGGATGCCGGTTACATGCGCATTGTGAAAGTAGGAACAAGTTCTGTCGAAGTTGACCGCGGCGGCACTCACCCGGCGGCCGACCAGCCGATTCGCCAGCCCGGGTACCGCATTCGGCTCAAACGCCAGCGTCGGCACACGCAGCAGCAGGGCCGCCATCATTGCCGGTCCGGAGGCATACCCGCCCACCCCCACCACGACCTGCGGCCGAAACTCCCGCAGCAGGCGCATGCAGTGCTGTATCCCGAGCGGCAGGTCCAGCGTCGTACGCAGGCGAGTCGCCAGGCTGACATTCTTAAGCTGTCCAACCCGGATCAGTTCCAGCCAGAAACCCGCCTCCGGCACCAATTTTGTTTCGAGCCCGCGGGGCGTGCCCACAAATCGAACCTGCGCCCCATACGCATCCTGCAGCTCCCGGGCGATGGCCAGGGCGGGGATTACATGGCCTCCCGTGCCGCCGCCCGCGATAAGCACCCGCAACCCGGTCAACGGCTGAAGACTCCAAGCATGGCGACCAGCTCTTTCATATGGCTTTGCGTGACCTTGACTTTGCAGTCAACATACGCGCCAGGACCGGCCGTTCCGATGCCGTACGTTTGGTAGACGGCGTCGCAAATCTGCGCCCGGTACGTCTGCCAGCCAGTCTCCGCCTCGTCAAACGAGATGCGCCCCGGTTTGACCGGCGGGCTCCCTGGCTCGCGAAGGCGCAGGTAAGCGCCGAGCGTCAGCACCAGTGTCGTGTAGTCGCCGTCGGTCCGCTTGAACTCGTTCGAGATGCAGTTCTGAAACTCCCCATTGCTGCCCGAGACTGTGTGCTGGCATCGATCCACTCGCGCCCGATCATCCTCCAGCGCCAACACGCCCTTGATCTTGGTCGCCAGCTCAGCCTGTTTGACCTGAAACGCTTTTTCTTCCGGACTTTGCGCCACAGCGGTGCCCAAGGCGAGGCATACAGCGACAGCCAGCAAAGTGCTTCGCATCAGTCGGTCTCCCGGGTGATATTTAGCAGCACGCCCATGCACGCCAGCGTGACAAAGATGCTTGTACCGCCGAATGAGATAAAGGGCAGCGTGATCCCCTTGGTCGGGAGCAGCGCCACCGACACGCTGATATTGAAGAAGGCCTGGATCAGGATGGCGACGGTGAAGCCAAACGCTAGAAAACGCGCAAACGGATCGGTAGAAAGATAAGCCGCGCGCAGGCCCCGGTAGCCGAATGCCACAAAGAGACTCACCAGCGCCAGCGCGCCGATCAGCCCCAGCTCCTCGGAAATATTGGCGAAGATGAAGTCGGTCCACGCCTCGGGCAGGAAGTAGAGCTTCTGCCGCCCTTCCATCAGGCCCAGCCCGCGAACCCCTCCCGTTCCCACCGCAATCAACGACTGCATAATGTGAAATCCCTTGCCCAGCGGGTCGAGCTCCGGATGCAAATACGTCTCCATGCGGGCGCGTCGAAATGGCACCATCCAAAGCATGTAGTACATCACCGGCGAGGCGGCCAGCATGCCTACGCCCAGCCACTTCACCTGCATCCCCGCCAGGTAAAGCATCGCCATCGTCACGCCGACGCAGACCAGCGCCGTTCCCAGGTCTGGCTCCTTCATGATCAACCCGATGAAGATCAGTGGAGGCAGAGACGCGCGCAGGACAGTTCCTTTCCAGTCGTCCATGCGGTAGATGCGCGTCTGCAGAAAGTATGCGAGAAACAGCACCGTCACCGGCGTCGCCAGCTCCGACGGCTGAAAGGTGAAGAAGCGCCCAAACATGATCCAGCGATGCGTGTGGTTCAGCGCATGCGTGGCGAAGACGCCCACCAGCAGCAGCATCGTTATCGCCATCAGAGGAAAGATGACACGGGGATTGTTGAGGCGTCGATAGTCCACCTGCATCAGGATCACCAACGCGACCATGCCGAGCAGCGCGAAGATCGCCTGCTTCGCCACGTAATGGTACGGGGAGCCGGACTCCGCCTTCGCCATCACCGCCGAAGCCGAAAAGACCATCACCAACCCAAACAGCACCAAGAGCAGCACCACTCCGAAGAGCCACTTGTCCACGCCGACCCGCTTTGCCATCTATGCTTCCCTACTCCTTCAGATCCATCACGCACTCGCGAAACACGCGGCCCCGATGCTCGTAGTTCTCAAACTGATCGAAGCTCGAACAAGCCGGCGCCAGCAGCACGATTTCTCCTTCTATCGCCTTATCGGCAGCCAGCGCCAAAGCTTTAGCCAGAGTTTCCGCAGACTCTATCTTGACCACCCCGGCCAGCTCCCGCTCAATCTTTTCGGCGGCCGAACCTATCGTGTAAACAACCCGCACCCGCTCACGCAGTAGCGGCGCAAGCTGCGTGTAGTCGGAGTCTTTATCCTTGCCGCCGAGGATGAGGTGGATACCGCCAGCAAACGAGGCGATCGCCTTGGCCGTCGCGTCCACGTTGGTCGCCTTTGAATCGTTGAAGTAGGTAACGCCGCGCAGCGTGCGGACGGGCTCCAATCGGTGCTCGACCGCGTGGAACTCTCGCACCGTCCGGCGGATCGAGTCAGCCGGGATGCCGGCCAGGCGCGCCGCGCACACCGCCGCCAGAACATTCTCGACGTTGTGCGCGCCGCGTAGAGTGATCTCGGCCACAGGCAGAATCGGCTCAGGAGTCCCGTTCTCCGCAGCCAGGAAGAAGACGCTCTCCCCATGCACGAACGCCCCCTGCTTGATCCGGCGCGCCGGGCTAAACCAGAAAATGCGAGCCTCGGTGTGCGCTGCGACCATCTGCGTCGCCTTGTCTTCCGCATTCAAAATCAGGAAATCCTTCGCCCCTTGCCGCGCGGTGATGCGCGCCTTGGCCGCGGCGTAACGCTCAAAGGTCTTGTGCCGATCCAGGTGATCCGCGGTGATGTTCAGGACCACCGCAATCCTCGGCCGAAATTCGACCGTCGTCTCCAGCTGAAAGCTCGAGACCTCAAGCACGCTCCACATCTCTCCGTCCCGCGCCACCGACGTGGCCTCCTGCTTCACCAACTCGACCACCGGCAGCCCAATGTTGCCGCCTACCAACGTGGGCAGACCCGCGTCTTCAAAAATCCGGCCCACCAGCGTCGTCGTGGTCGTCTTCCCGTTCGACCCGGTGATAGCCACCACCTTGCCCGTGAGAAACCGGCTCGCCAGTTCCAGTTCGCCGATCACCGGCGTCCCCAGCCGGGCAGCCTGCGCGATCTCCGGCGTCTCAAGCGGCACGCCCGGTGAGACCACAATCAGGTCCTGCCGCCGAAACGTCAGCAGCCCATGTCCTCCCGCCTCCACCGCAATTCCGGCCTCAAGCAGCGCCGGAATCTCTTTCGCCAGCGCCTGCGCCGAGCGCGTATCGCTCACCGTCACCCGGGCTCCGCGATCCCGCAAAAACATCGCGGCCGCCAACCCCGACTTGCCCAATCCAACAACCAGCACGCGCTTATTCTTCAACTCCATTCGTCCAGCCTAACGTAGCAGAGGCGTCCGTATCCGCTGCAGCTCGTTTGTCCGCGAGCCGGTGTAGATCCACCGCGTGCTCTAGACTGCGAAGGTGCGTCTTCCCCGCCCCAGCTTCGTCGTTTCGATCCTTGCCCTCCTCTCCGCAGGCTGCAACCGCTCCACCTTCCCCAGCTACCCGGCCGGTTACCGCGAGTTTGCTTACATCGCCAACCGCACAGGCAACTCCGTCACCGTACTCGACCTGGTCTATCTCCGCCCCGACCGCACCCTCTCGGTCGGCGTCTCGCCCGTCGCTCTCACCGCCAACCCGCAACGCGACGAAGTGTACGTGGTCAGCGCGCAGCCCCAAAGCCCCAGCGGCTCCATCACGGTCATCGACACCACGCAAAACACCGCCGTCGCCACCATCCCCGTCCACCGCAACCCGTCCTCCCTCACCGTCGACGCCAGCGGCCACCGAGCCTACGTCGTAAATACTGGCTCCAACACCGTCAGCGTCCTCGACCTCGACCTCCGCCGCGAGATCGCCGCCTACGTCACCGGAGACCGCCCCGGCACTGCGCAAATCTCCCCCGACGGCCGCACCCTCGTCGTAGCCAACCGCGCCAGCGGCACCGTCTCGCTTTTTTCCGCACATGGCCCGGAGAGCTCCGCGCCTCCGCTCGTCCTGCGCGCCACCTTGCCCGGCTGCCCCGGAGCCACCAGCCCCGTCATCCTCCCGGACTCCTCGAAGGCCTTCATCGCCTGCCCCTCGGCAAATCAGGTTCTCGCCATCTCGCTCGCCGCCGCGCCTGGCTCCTGGGCCGCCCGCCAGGATGCCACGCAGCTCCAGGATCACGTCCTTACCCTGCTCGACGTCGGCAAAGATCCCGAGCAACTCACGCTTAAGCCCGACGGCGGCGAGATCTTCGTCTCCAATCTCGCCTCCGACTCCGTCAGCGAAATCTCCACCCAGACCAACGAGGTCGGCAGCACCTTCGCCATCGGCGACCGTCCCGCGCACGGCCTGATCAGCGACGACGGCAGCGCCCTCTGGATCTCGAACTCCGGCGCCGACTCCCTCTCGCTCTACTCCATCTCCGACGGCAAACTCATCTCCAGCCTCCGCCTCGGCAGCGGCCCCGACGCCCTCGCCTTCTCTTCCGGCGAGCACCTCCTGCTCGCCGCCGACACCCGCTCCGGCGACATCGCCATCATCCGCACCGCCAGCAAGCTAGGCCCCGCCCTGCTCACCATGCTTCCCGCCGGCGGCGCGCCCTCCGCCATCGTCGTCAAAGCCATGCCCGCCAAACCCTGACGGAGTTACTTCCTTGCTCCGCCGCGCATCTTCCGCGCAAACCACACTCGAGAACGCGCGGGTGGTTCCGCTTTTCCAGTATTGACTTTGCAAGGCATGAAGCTGAGACTTGTATTTGAAGAAGTAGACCCGGAAGGATTGCGTGCCTTCCGGGTGTTGGTGCTACCTCTTCAGCAGCACGACCAGGACTAAGAGAGCGATTGCCATCACGAGTCGCCAGTCAAGCACGACCGTGATGAACAAACGAAACCACGATGTTTTCGCATCGTCGGTTTCCCGATTCATCCGCCTCACCTCCTCACCTCGGTAACGGTCTTCGAGTCGCTCTAACGACCCGAAGGGCGCTCCGATCCTGAATACCGCCGCAATGAGGCGAGAAGGCTGCTTGAGTGTACTGCGAACCAATTTGGAACGAGCGGTAAATGTTGCTCTCTCCCCAAATCAGAGCCACAAGGGTGCACAAACCTTGACCCGGAAGTTGTATTAACCACCAGCCTCTTCCGTCGCCGCCTCCCGCGCCAGCCGCAGCGTATATCGGGTCGCCGAAAAATGCGCCCCCGCCAGCAGCAGCAAACCCGAAAGAAACGCCCACATCATAATCCCCACCGACACCCGGAACGGGCCGTACACCGACTCGAAATCCAGCCGCGGCAGCGCCAGCACATACAGATACTTCGCCACCTCCCACGAGATCCCCACCACGATCGCCGTCGGCAGCACCGCCATCGCGGGAATCTTGCGATGCGGCAAAATCCAGTAGATCAAAAAGAAAATCAGGATGCTCGCAATCACCGCGAAGAAGCTCAGCACCCCTTCCCCAATCAACCGAAACACAATGTTGTCCGTGTGCCCGAAGAAGATCCACGTCAGCAGCGTCCGCTGCGCCGCCGTCGCCGCCACCGAGCCAAGCACCAGCGCGCCCACCGCCGCCGCCAGCCCAAGCGAAACCAACTGATTCATCAGGTAGTTGCGATTCTGCTTCACGCCCCAGACATTGTTCAGCGCCACCTCGAGCGGCAGAAACACACCCGTCGAAGTCACCAGCAGCATGAACACCGAAAACGCCTGCGTCCCCTTATGCGGGTGCACCAGCGCCACCATGTTGCGCATGACAAAATCCTGGTTGCTCGGCAGCATCGTGTGCATCAGGTCGACCAGCACATCCACCATCGCCATCGAGTGGAAGACACGCTCGGCCAGCGTAATCATCAGCACCAGGAACGGAAACAACGCCAGTATCGTGTTCGCCGCCACGCTGAATGCATACGTGTGAACCTCGGTCTCCGCCAGGTACATGGCCAAAGCCTTGGTTTGCGGCCACCATCCATCCTGCGGCACCACCGGCTTCACATGCTCAATCGGCAAGGCCGGCGTAGAGGTCGAAGCCGCGGAAGTTGCAGCGGACTCAGTCGGCTTCTGCGTAGCTTCCGTATCCTCAACCGCAGGCGCTACCGACTTAGCCACAGGCGCCGTAGCCTTCACCGTGAGCTCCTGGGCTTTGGCTGCGAGCTCTTGCGCTCTGGCTGCCAGCAGTTGCGCCTCAGTCGCGGTTTGAGTGGCCGGATCGGACTTCGCCTGCGGCTTGTCCTTCTTCGGCAAAATCGAGAACATCAGCGGCTCCACCCACTTCCGATCCTATCAAAGCACCCTCCGGCTGCAGCCGCCCGAGCGCCCACTGTGCACTCTCGGCCAGCACCGGATCATCGCCGGCCGCCCACTCCCTGAGCCGTGGAAGAAACTCGCGCTCGCCGCTGTTACCCATCGCGATCGCCACATTCCTCTGCACCCGCCCGCGCTTGGTCCGCTCGAGCGGCGAGCCCCGAAACAGCCCCTTGAAGCCAGCCTGGTCCAGCCCCGCCAGCCAGCCAAGCCCCGGGTTCACCAGCTCCTCGCGCGTTCGCAGGTCTTCCCGCGCCTCTACCGGAGCCTTGCGATTCCAAGGGCACACCTCCTGGCAGATGTCGCAGCCAAACACCTGCCGCCCCATGCCCTCCCGCAGCTCCTCTGGAATGCTCCCCTTCTTCTCAATCGTGAGATACGCAATGCACTTCGAAGCATCCATCTCTCGCGGCGCAACCAAAGCCCCCGTCGGACACGCATCCAGGCACCGCGTACAACTGCCACATCGGTCCGCCGCGACATCCAGCACCACCTCCGCTGGCACCGCCAGGGAGGTCACAATCACCCCCAGCAGCAGCCACGACCCCTGCTCCTGGTTCAGCACGCATGTGTTCTTGCCAATCCACCCGACGCCGGCCCGCGCCGCAAAGTCTCGTTCGAGCAGCGGCCCCGTGTCCACGTAGCAGCGCGTCTCGCACGCGACCCGCTCCCGAAGCTCGGCCTCCACCTTACGTAGTCGCGCCAGCAGATCGTCATGGTAATCCGTAGCCCGACCCTCGGCGTCGCCCAGCCACGCGTACCGCGCAATCCAGCCCGCCCGCGCATCTGCCGGATCGATCGACCGCGCACCCGCAGCGTTGTAGTTCAAAGCGCACACCACGACCGACCGCGCCCACGGAAGCGCCACCCGCGCCGACGTACGCAGCAACGCCCCTTCGGCGTCCCGGCGCTTCAGGTACTCCATCTCCCCGGCCCGACCCGCGTCGACCCACGCGGTAAATCGCTCGCCGGTTTCTGCAGCCGCGGGATCCTCCGCGGCCAGCGCCGACGCAACCCCCGCCAGGCTGAACCCCTGCTCCAGCGCGCAACCTTCCACCCACCCCCGCAGTTCGGCATTCCATACGGCTTCCACCCAGCTAGTCTAGGCTTTCGCCATTGAAGAAATACGGGTCTCTCAGTAAACTCGAAGCAGTGCGGAGAGGTGGCAGAGCCCGGTTGAATGCACCTGACTCGAAATCAGACGTACCTTTACGGGTACCGGGGGTTCGAATCCCTCCCTCTCCGCCAGCAAACTCCCTTCTTGCCTGACCTCTAAAAGACACTCCGCTCAGCCCTGAAGTCCCGTTTCGCGGCTTGGCGCGCAGGCACCCAGTCGAAACGCCCATGTCATAATGGATCGCTTTGTAGGTGAAAGTGTTCGGGGGTCTGTGATGCGTTGGTCGGCTCGCCATGCCGCTTGGTTGGTCCTTCTTCTGGCTTCCGTAGCAGGAGCCGCGGAGACGGAGACACAGTATCTCTCCGGCCTCGGCAAGGACGACCCGGTCCAGTGGCAATTCCGCTGCGACCAGGGCCAGAACGCCAACAAGTGGTCCACCATCGCTGTTCCGTCTAACTGGCAGCTGCAAGGCTTCGGCATCTACGAGTACGGCAGGCCCGCTCCAGCCGGCGGCTGGCCGCGCGTACATGGCATCTACAAACGCAGCTTCACCACGCCCGCATCTTGGCGGGATAAAGCCATCTTCGTCCACTTCGAAGGCGTGATGACCGATACCCGGGTGACCCTCAACGGCCAGCCCGCCGGCCCCATTCACCAGGGCGGTTACTACGCCTTCAAGTACGACATCACGCGCCTGCTCAAGCCCGCCGGTCAGCAAAATGAAATCCAGGTCGACGTCGATGACGATTCCCTGAACGACTCCGTGAACCACGCCGAACGCCGCGGAGACTACTGGAACTACGGCGGCATCTTCCGGCCCGTTTATCTTGAGGCCGTGCCGAGGACCTACATCGATCACCTCGCCATCAACGCCACTGCGGTGGGCGCCCTGGATGTCGACGTCAGGGTGGCCGACACGCGCGCAACAGCCCCCGGCAGCCCCCAGACCTCGGTCGAGATGCAGGTACTCGATCGGAACGGCAAGCCTGTCGGCAATCCGGTAACAGCAAACAACGCCTCCTTCAACGAAGCAGCGCATCTTGCCGAGAACGTAGCCAATCCACAACTCTGGACCGCCGAAACGCCCAATCTTTACCAGCTTGAAGTTCGCCTGAAGGTAGGCGGCACCGTCGTGCACACCGTGCACCAGAAGTTTGGGTTTCGCACCGTCGAAGTTCGCCCCGGTCAAGGCCTCTTCGTCAACGGCAGTCGCATCTTCCTCAAGGGCTTCCCTCGCCACTCGTTCTGGCCCGACTCCGGCCGGACCTTATCCGAACAAATCTCGCGCAATGACATCGACCTGATCAAAGAGATGAACGGCAACGCCGTCCGCTCCAGCCACTATCCGCCCGACCGCCACTTCCTGGATGCCTGCGACGAACTCGGCCTGTACGTACTCGATGAACTCGCTGGCTGGCAGGCGCACTACGACACCGACGTCGGCAAGAAGCTCGTCCGCGAGATGGTCGAGCATGACGTCAACCATCCGTCCATCGTCTTCTGGGACAACGGCAACGAAGGCGGATTCAATCCCGCGCTCGATGACGACTTCGCCAAATACGACCCGCAGAAACGCGTGGTGCTACATCCATGGGCAGCCTACCCTCCAGGGATCGCCGACACCAAGCACTATCCAAATTACGAACTGCTGCAGCAGAAGCTCGCCGCGGATCCCGTCTTCTTCCCAACCGAGATGCTGCATGGCCTGTATGACGGAGGCGCTGGGGCGGGCCTGAGTGACTACTGGGGCGCGATCCTCAACAGCAAGGCCGGAGCCGGTGGATTCATCTGGTCGTTCGTGGATGAAGATGTGAAACGTGTCGACAAGGGCGGCATTCTCGATTCAGCCGGCAACCTGGCACCCGACGGCGTCCTCGGCCCATACCGCGAGCGGGAAGCAAGCTTCTACACAGCCAGGCAGCTCTGGTCGCCAATCCTGGTGACGCCCGCCGGGGGCGCTTCTCGTTCCTACACAGTCATCAATCGTTACGCTTTTCTCAACGCCGACCGATGTACCTTCGAGTGGCAAACCATAGCCTTTCCCCAGCCCCAGGACACCGCTTCCGGTTCGGTGGTATTGGCGTCCCGGATCGATCACGGCCGTTCTCTCGCGCCCGGGGCCTCTGCAAGCTGGGACAACTGGGGACCGCCTGCGCCCAACTCCGGCCGCAGCGAAAAGACCCCCGACGCCACACGACTCCTCATCCGGGACGCAACAGGGCGCTTGATCCAGACCTATGTCTGGCCGCTCGACGGTCTCGACCGCCGTCTGGACCAAAAAGACAGTGCGCGTGCCGGTGCGAAACCGACAGCCACCGAATCCGCCGACACACTGACCGCGACCGCCGGTGACCTGTCGCTCAGCATCAGCAAAACCACCGGCCTGCTGGTCTCCGTCGCTCGAAGCGGCAGATCCTTCTCCCTCATCCACGGCCCTCGCGTAGTCGCCATGGGACCCAGGCCCACGCCACCACGCAAGCAGGATCCGCCGCCTCCGCCGCCTGTCTTCGCACCGCAATCCCGGCTGACCTCACTTCGTCACCAGACCGACGGCAGCGATCTGATCATCTCCGCGGCTTTTGATGGCCCAATGAAGTCGCTCACCTATCGCCTGAAGCCCAGCGGCTGGTTGTCCATGGACTACGTCTACGCCCTGAGCGGAGCCCAGGAATACTTCGGCGTCGGATTCGATTACCCCGAAGCAGGGGTCAAAGGCATGCGCTTCCTGGGGGAAGGACCGTACTCCGTCTACCAGAATCGCCTGGCCGGCGGAACTCTCGACGTCTGGAACAAGCCTTTCAACGACACCATGGTCGGGGACCCGGACGATCTTAAGCCCGGAGAGCACTTCGACTACCCCATCTTCAAAGGCTTCTATGCCGGCGTCCACTGGCTGCAACTCAACACCACGGAAGGCCCGATCACCGCGAGAGTCGACCAGCATCCCGAATCGCCGGTTTACCTGCAGCTCCTCACCCCGAAACTCCCGCCTTCGAACCTGATCGGCCAAACCGGCGTACCCTTTCCGAAAGCCGGAATCTCCTTTCTGAACGCCATTCCAGCGATCGGCAGCAAGTTTGGAGGTCCGCAAGCAAGCGGTCCCATGGGACAGACGGCGATCGCTAAAGGAGAATACACCGGCCACATTAGCCTGTACTTCGGAGATTTCCCGCGTTGAGGATCACGCGCTTCGCAGGAGCCGGACTTACCCACGTGATAGACCCCTCGCTGTCATGAACGCAACTGACGTTCCCGCCAGATGCGATATACCCCCCAAGCCGCGGCTGTGCAATTATCCACGATCCGCCCGTCCAGCAGCATGTCTTCAAACTCTCGCACCGACACACGATGAACGAGAAGATCCACTTCCTCCGGATCTGGCTCCATCTTCCCCATCGTCAAGTCTTCCGCGAGAAATACATGATGTCGCTGGTTCATCACTCCATACGCAATCTGCAGATCGGTCAGATGCGTCATCCGTCCGGCGCTTAGACCTGTCTCTTCGCGCAACTCCCTCCGCGCCAGTTCCTCAGGCTTTCCATCCGCCCTCTCCCACCCACCTTGGGGAAACTCCAGAAATCGGCCCAGCACCGTATACCGAAACTGCTCTACCAGGTAAACAAACTGCCCTTCGAGCGGCACCACAATGCACGCCGGATCTTTGTCGACCACGCCGTAAATCCCACGCCGTCCGTCTTGCCGCTCAATCACATCTTCGCGCACACTGGTCCACGGATTGCGATACACCTCGCGCGTGCTGATCGTCTTAATCAATGCCCATCCCTCTATTGTGCCGGGGTCTCAAAGTCCAGATGACTCCCACCATAGATGGTGATGGTCTGCTTCTGATATGCCGCTTTCGGCGCAGTCATAATGTTCGGCACAAAGGTCTGCGGATTGCGGTCATAGAGAGGAAACCAAGTCGATTGCACCTCCACCATCATCCGGTGCCCTTTGAGGAATGTGTGGTCCGCCCCATGCAGAGACCACCGGTACTCCTCCACCTTGTTAGCTTCAATCGGAGCCGCCGTCTCAAAGCTTTCCCGATACCGGCCGCGAAAGATCTCATCCACGATCATCGTCTGCTGCCCGTCCGGCGCCACGTCGATCAGCTTGGCAATAAAATCGCCATCCGTTCCTGTCGTCGCGGCAAAGAGGTCCACCTTCACGTCGCCGGTCACCGTCACATCTTGATCAAGCTGCGGCCCCTTGAACTCGGCCAGGTCCTTGCGTCCATCCACAAATCGCTGATCCTCGACCAGCCACGTCCGCCACTGCGAGCCATCCCCGTACGTCGGCTGAATCGGACGATGGCGATAAGGAATTGGGTCCGCAGGGTCAGCCACATAACTCGCCACCGGCGCCGCAGGAGTGCCGATCCGCGTATTTGGAACCATCGTAGCCAGCCCGCCATTCGCGCCGAGGTACACCCGCGAAGGCCGAAAACCCGCGACCGGCGGCCACACATCGTAACGTTGCCATGTATTCGAGCCCGTCCGGAAGCTGGCCACGCCCTTCAGATCGAAGCCTGGCTTGCCCTTCAGGTAGTACTCGAAGAACGGCGTCTCAAAATGATTCCGGTAGTACTCGCCCGTTTTCTCACCGCCGAAGCTCACACTCCCAAACGCGCCGCCCAGCGAGTCGCCGGGCCCCTGCGCCCAGCCTCCGTGATTCCACGGACCCAGAACCATAAATAAATCCTTGTCATGGCCCTTCAGAGCTTCATACTCCGCCTGCGTGCCCCACATATCCTCCTGGTCCCACCAGCCACCTACCTCAAGAGTCGGCACATGTACCTCTTCCAAGTGCCGTTCTACAGCCATGTCCCGCCAGAATTTCGTGTAACCGGGTTGAGTTAGAAAGATCTTCGCCGTTGGAAGACTCTCCATGTGGGCTGCCCCGGCTGCCCCTGCAAAATCCACATTGCGAAGGAAGAAGTCGTACATGTCTTCCTTGGACTGCACGCGTACATCCGTCTTCTGCCCTTCCAGCTGCTGCACATAGTCAAAGCCGTACGTTTCGCGAAACGCACCATTGTGAAAAAAGTCATCACCCATCCAGACGTCCGTCATGGGCGCTTGCGGGCTGATCGCCTTCACCGCCGGATGCGCGTCCACGCCTGCCATCATTGCCAGAAAGCCCGGGTAGGAGATCCCCAACACTCCAACCCTTCCGTCGTTACCCGGCACGTTCTTCAGCAACCAATCGATCGTGTCGCGCGTGTCGGTCGTCTCGTCCACGTCGGTCTTAGCCGTATGCACAACAACGGCACGGTTCATCACGAACTGCCCTTCAGATCCATAGCGCCCGCGAATATCCTCATACACAAAGACATATCCGCTCGCCGCCAACTCCGGCTTGCTACGCGGCACCGTAGCCGCCGTGTAACCATCCACCCCGTAAGGCGTACGCTCCATCAGGAACGGCAGCGGGTCACCTGTCAGCGAACTCTTAGGACGCACAATCACGGCATGCAACTTCACGCCATCGCGCATCGGAATCGAGGCTTCCGACCGGACATACTCAAGGCTTTGTGCACGCACAGGAACAACCCACATTGCCGCCAGAGCGCACGCCAACATCCATCGCACGATCAACGTCTTACTCCAGTCTGTTTGGTCTTAGCGCTCACAACTGCCTTATCGGCAAAAACGACGCAAACTTTAGCGCGAAAACAAAGCCGAATCAGGAATCCTGAGCCGCTGTCCTAAAGTGCGACACTAGCCTTGCGCGACCGGCTCCGTCGGGATGGGACTGGCATCGCACTTCCAGCCCTCGCGCCCATGCGTACCGTCGCAAAACGGACGCTTCGAGGAAAGCCCGCACCGGCAAAGCGAAATCGCCGGCTTCCCCGTCAGATCCCACTCGTTGCCATTGACATCGATCAAAGAGATCGGTCCCTCAACCCGGAACGGTCCATTCGGCCGCACCGTAATCTTCACCGCTGGGGTTGCGTCCGTGGCACTTAAAGGAGCTGCCGTCGTAAGGTTCAAAATCTCATCTGCCATGCTGTCTCCCTGGGACCTGTCTTTACGTCAGCATAGCAAGCCTTTCGCCCTCCATGCGTTCGGACATGGCTATAGGTTGAGCATCATCTCGTCGACGTAGCACCAGCCCCAGCCATCCCCGGGTTCCACGCTCTTCATCACCGGGTGGCCCGTATGGCGAAAGTGCCTGGTCGCATGTTTCCCTACGCTCGAATCGCAGCAGCCGACGTGGCCGCAGATCAGGCACTCCCGAAGATGAACCCAATGCATGCCGAGTTTCAGGCACTCGACACATCCGTCTCCGGAGCGCTTCACCCCTGGCACAATCTGCTTCTCGTGCTCGCATTGCATAGAACAGCCTCCGCGTAGCCGCTTACTTCTCCTTTCAGCCTACACCGCAGTCGTTGCCTTCAACGTCCCACCTGCAGCGCTCGCTGGTCAATGCGCTCCCGCAGCGCTCCCGCCAACTCCACGATCCGGCGCAGCTTCGGCTCGAGCGCGTCCGGCAGCTCCGGTTCTCGCAAAGCCAGCTCGCCCTGCACCAGAAGGCCCGTGATCGACAGCTTCAAATCAGCCTCGAACTCGCTCGCTACCGCCCGCCGCGCCGACATCCGTTCGCTCTCCTTTCGCACCAGCGCCGCCTTCACCTCCCGGCTCAACCGGGCGCAGCTCACGATAGCCAAGTTCACCTGCATCGCGATTGCCGCCCCGGCCAGTTGCCAAGCCTGATCGGCCCAGCCTGGGTCTCCTTCAGCCAGATTCTCCTCCACCAGCACAACCTCAAAACTCGACCGTCGCAGCGCCGCTAATCCCGCCCTTCGGTTCGTCGTCACTTCGACCACCACGCCTGCCCGCTCCGCCACCTCTCTTCCGCAAGCGTCCGCGTTCTTGATTCCGGCAATCAACAGAACGTGATACGTCGCGGAGCGCTCCTTTTCCGACGTTGCGCCCGGTGCTCTGACCTCCTTCGCCCAGCGTTTCTTACGCTCCATGCTGCTGACCCACGCCCACAATTCCATACTCTTTAAGCTTGCGATACAGGGTCGTCTTGCCAATTCCAAGCAGCTTTGCCGCTCGCAGCTTATCGCCCTTCAGCTGCCGCAGCGTTCTATGAATTGTCTCTCGCTCCAGCTCAGCCAACGGCACAATCCCGCCCTCGCCCGCGCTATCGAAAACTAACTCGAGCCGGGCCGGCGCAACAGGCAAAGCACGATCCCCCTGAATCTCGGCCGGTAAGTCGGTAAGGTGAATCACCGGACCCGAACTCAGCGCACACGCCCGCTCAACCACCGTCTCCAGCTCCCGTACATTGCCAGGCCACTCATACGCGAACAGCGCTCCCAACGCCTCACCGGAAAATCTGTGCGTCCGGCCCGTTTGACGGCCCTGCTGTTCCAAGAAATGCTCCACCAACTCGGCAATGTCTCCCCTGCGTTCTCGCAACGACGGAATCCGCAGCGTCACCACATTCAGCCGGAAGTAGAGATCCCGGCGGAAGCGGCCCTGCTCCACCATCTCGGCCAAATTCCGATTAGTCGCCGCCAGCACTCGCGCCACCATCGGAACCAGCTGCGTCCCGCCCACCGGCCGCGCTGCCTTGTCCTGCAGCGCGCGCAGGAGCTTCGACTGCACGTCTACCGGCATCTCGGTTACCTCATCCAGCAACACCGTGCCACCCTCGCGTGAGGTCAGCAGACCTTCCTTACCGCGTACCGCGCCCGGAAACGCGCCCTTCACATACCCGAACAGCTCACCCTCCATCAGCGACGGCATCAACGACCCGCAGTCCACCGGCACAAACGGTCTCTCCGCCCGCGGTCCGTGGAAGTGCATCGCCCGCGCGACCAACTCTTTCCCCGTCCCGCCTTCGCCGACAATCAGCACCGGATGCATCGTATCGGCCACCTTGGAAAGCATCCGGTATAGCTTCCCCATCTCCGGGCTCGTGCCGGCAAGATAACCTGCGCCTCGCTGACCCCGGAGCTTCGCCCGCAACCGCCGCCGCTCAGAAAGAGGAGTCTGCCGCTCCGCCGCGCGTCGAAGCATGCGAGCAAGTTCCGCCTGATCAAAGGGCTTCGTCAGATAATCCCCCGCTCCAGCCCGCATTGCCTCTACCGCGCTCGTCACGCTCGCACAGTCAGTCATCACCAGCAGCGCGGCTTCCGGCAGCAGCGCTCGTACGTCTGCCAGCAGATCAAGGCCGCTTCCCTGCAAACACTTAGGGTCGAGCAGCACCAAATCAACCGTCGCATCCTCCATCACGGCTCTGGCTTCGTGAAGACCCTCGACCGCAGTCGCCTCCAGGCCCAACTCAATCGCTATCTCGCAACAAGCCTCCCGCACAGACACTTCGCCATCGATCACCAACAGGTGCAAAGGTCCCGACCCAGGGGCCTGCACCGGCTCGAGCAACCGCGGTCTCGCCCTCTCCGCCGGCGCATAGCTCTCGCGCGGCGAAGCAGGAGGACGATAGATGTCGAAAGCCTTGGAAGAACTCGGTTGCGCCTGCATAGCTGTCCTTGAATCTAGGCGATGACGGCAGATTTGCGAATACGACCAAAGTTGAACGAACACTCCGCACGCACCACGTGCCAGTAACCCCCGCGAGCACTCGCGATACAACTGAAGCATGCCGCCCCGCGCCTGCCGCGCCCTGATCCCCCTCGTGGCTTTCCTCGCCGTCCTCCCCATCCTCCTCCGCGGTCCCTCCTGCGGCCACGACTTCGACTTTCACCTCCTCAGCTGGCTCGAAGCCGCCACCCAGTTCGCCCACGGCGGCATCCCCCACTGGGCCTTCACCCCCGCCTACAACGCCGGCGAGCCCCGCTTCCTCTTCTACCCCCCCGTCTCCTGGACCCTCGGCGGCCTACTCGGCCTCATCCTGCCCTGGCAGCTCGTCCCCGCAGCCTTCACCTGGATCGCTCTCACCGCCTCCGGACTCAGCTTCTTCTCGCTCGCCCGTCGCTACACTGCGCCCCCCGCCGCCCTGCTCGGAGCCACCCTCTACCTCGCCAACCCCTACATGCTCTTCACCGCCTACGAGCGCACAGCCTTCGCCGAGCTCCTCGCCGCCGCCTTCCTCCCTCTGCTCCTCGCCGCCGCGCTCGAGCGCCACCCTCGCATCCTCCCCGCCGCCGTCCCCCTAGCCCTGCTCTGGCTCACCAACGCCCCCGCAGCCGTGATGGCCACCTACGCCCTTGCCTTCCTTGCCGTCCTTCGCCTCTTCCTGAGATCCAGCCCCAGCCCTCGCCGCCTCGCCCTCACCATCACCGCTGGCACCCTCCTCGGCCTCACTCTCGCGGCCTTCTACATCCTCCCCGCCGCCTACGAGCGCCGCTTCGTCGCCATCGACATGGCCGTCGGGCCCGGCATGCAGCCCGCCGACCACTTCCTCTTCCACCAGATGCCCGGCCACACCCCCGACGACCTCTTCCACAACCACGTTGTCCGCACCGCCTCCGAAGTTGCCCTTATCCTCCTCCTCGGCATCGCCTGCACCCTGCCCTTTGCCCGCCGCCGCGTCCCCGGCCAAACTCAGCCCAACCCTATCCTCCCCCTCACCGCCCTCGCCTTCACCATCGCCTTCCTGCTCACCCCCGCCTCCGCCCTCGTCTGGACCTACCTCCCCCAACTCCGTTTTCTGCAGTTCCCCTGGCGGCTCAGCGCGCTGCTCGGACTCATCTTCGCCCTCATCGCCGCCCTCGCCCTGAACCGTTATCCCCGCTGGGCACCCCCCCGCACCCTCAGCCTCACCCTCCTCTTCGCCGCCCTCCTCATCCCCGTCGCCTGGCTCTGCTTCCACCAGTTCTGCGACGACGAAGACGCCGTAGCCCCCCGCGTCGCCCTCTTCCACTCACCCCTCGGCACCGAGCCCACCGACGAATACACCCCCGCCGACGCCGACCCCGAAGCCCTCCAGCCCCACGACCCACCCTTCTGGCTCCTCCCCAACCCCACCCGGCCCGGCCAGGAAAACGCCCCCGCGCCCAGCGCTGCCCTCCCCGGCCAGGCCCCCAGCCACCTCCAGCTCACCCTCGCCCAACCCGAACTCCTCGTCCTCAACCACCGCCAGTACCCGGCCTGGCACCTCCGCCTCAACGGCTCCGAAGTCCCCCCGCACACCCCCGAGCGCACCGACGGCCTCCTCACCCTCGCCCTCCCCGCCGGCACCGACACCGTCGACCTCGTCTGGCGTCCCATGCCCGATCAGCAAGCCGGCTGGGCCCTCTCCGGCTTCGCCCTGATCTCGGCCGTCGGCCTTGCACTCAAGGAGCGCAGTCGTTGGTCGTAGTTCTTGAGTTCAGCCATGTCATTCGTCTTGCACCAGGTCGCTCCTGGTACGCCGTGCAGCTCATATCAAGCCTTCTCGATCTCCAGCTCGAGAACATTTTGAGAAGGGTCCCTCCTGTTCAGCTTCTGTACGTACATCAGTGCGTCCGCGCGCGCAAGAAGATCCTCGATGCTTTTTCCGTACATCGTTTCGTCGCAAAGAAGCGCACCTACACTCAACGAGAGTTCGTATCTGGCACCTGATTGACTACTGTTCTCCTCCACGAGGAAAGCGAGCCGCTCCTGCAGCTTGTCTCGCGATTCCGTTATGGCCTCGCAAGCCACAACGGCAAACTCATCCCCTCCCAGTCGTCCAATAATGTCCGAGGTGCGAAAACATTTCCTCAAAGTGTCTGCCACTCTCTGAAGAGCGACATCGCCCTCCTTGTGACCAAACGTGTCGTTGATCTGCTTGAACCTGTTCACATCGATATAAAAAAGCAGCATGGCCGTCTTATTCCGGAGGGCGACGCGCCGCTGTTGTTCTGCCAGCAAGACGAAGCCGCGCCGATTATGCACGCCGGTCAGGGGATCGCTCAGGGAGAGTTGCCGCAGCGCGGCCTCCCTGCGAAAAAAGGTAAGGAGCACACCCATCGCAACGATCGCGATCGCCATCACAGCAACCACAGCCTTCGCGTGTTCCGCATTCCACCATGGAGCATCTTTGAGAACAGCCATGTCGGATGCTGAACGAAGAAGAATCTTGAAGCCATTCGGCTCGTGTTCCGAATCCACTCGAGTAACACACACCCCAGTGACTTGCACTGCGCTTCCAACAGAAGGAAGGACTTTTACCGCGATAGAATTCGCCAGCCTTGCAGTGAAGGTCTTCTTGCCGTCCTGAAGAACCAGAACTTGCTCATCCACTCCGGGAACAACCTGTTTGAGAATTCCCGGCAGCCGGACGAGCATCGAATCGAAGGGAGACGAAGCAAAGCCGTCTCTTTCCTCAAGTATCTTTTGCGCAGTGATGTCCACCGGTTCTGTCAACACACGATTGAGCCCGACAAGTCGCAGCGTTGCACTCTCGAGCAAAGGCGAGTAGTCACCCTCACTCGCGTAGCCGACAACATCAACGAGGGACCCAGGAGCGAAGGACTTTCGCTGATTTGTTCTGACCAGGATGCCTTCCGACCCGTCCTGCACATAGACGCGGTCCTCTCCTGGCCAATAGGTCACGGTGCCTCGTACTCGAATCGGGCTAGATGCGTTTCTGGCGGAGTTGAAGCGCGCGATACTACTCAGCGACTGACGAGGCCGGTCGAAGAGATCTGCGGGTCCGGAATGCAAGACCTTCACATCACTCAGGCTTGGAACGAAGATTCGCGATCCGACATATTGTCGGCGATCGTTGAAAATCGTTCCACAGACACCCTGCAGAGAGACGATTGCGGCGGGCAACCGATGCCAGTCGACACCACCAAAATTGCGCACTCTGGCCGTCATAAGATTGCCGTCTCCGGTATCTAACTCCAGCACAAGAACGTCGTGACCCCAAATCGGCATAACGACGGCAGTACGAACAAGCCCCTGTACTTTGGCCCACTGACTATCGACTGTTCCGCCCGAAAGGTCGGCGGCTCCAACCACCTTAGGAACTGGAAGTTTTCCGGTGCCAAGTATCCTGACAGACTGCGCCTGAATGATAGGGGCGAACAGGCCGGGGCTGGTCACCCCAACAATCTCGACCAGCTGTCCGGACTGCACCTCAGGACCGTGATCAAGGCGATCCACAGAGATGCCGGAGCTCGCATCCTGAAAGAAAAAGGAGGTTTTCCAGCCTGAAACCGCAGTGACCACACCTTGAAGCCGGACAACTCGTCCCGAAGATGACTGCTCCGGGGATTGGTCCCGTATCTGCCGTACTGCGGTCAGTCCTAAAGTCTGGCCCGCACTGTTGCTGGCTCCCAGAAGCGCAAAGCCGCAGAGCAGAGACGCCGCTGAGACTAGGAATGTTCGGAGGTTCCGATGGCAAATCGAAATAAACCGCATTTGGCCTCAAGAGGTAGCCGGACTGCACTGCCCGCGTACTACAAAACTGTACGCAGACACCAGGCAAGGTTGAAGTCAACCTTTGTGTTATTCGTTCACCCGTTCTAACGCTGCCTTCGAGACACACAGGGAAGATACAACGAACGGATTTCTTCTCGGTCTCTCCTTTCCCGCTCGCAAACAATCCGCTTTACTCGCCCCGCCGCACCCCCATCCATTACACTCGCCTAGCACCCGCATCGCACCAAAGACAGAAAGGGCCTCACCCACAATGCCCAACCAGCCCGGCCACCTTCCCGCCCCAGACTCCCTCGTCGACGTCCCCCGCCTCCTCGCCGCCTACGAATCCCTCCACCCCGACCCCGCCGTCCCCGCGCAGCGCGTCAGCTTCGGCACCTCCGGCCACCGCGGCAGCTCCTTCGCCGTGAGCTTCAACGACGATCACATCGCCGCCATCTCCCAGGCCATCGCCGACTACCGCGTCGCTAACCACATCGCCGGCCCGCTCTTCCTCGCCCAGGACACCCACGCCCTCTCCGAGCCCGCCTTCCGCACCGCCCTCGAGGTCCTCGCCGCCAACGAAGTCACCCTCATGGTCGACTCCGCCCTCCAGTTCACCCCCACCCCCGCCCTCTCCCACGCCATCCTCCGCTACAACCAGGACAAGATCGGCGACGCCCAGGCCGACGGCATCGTCATCACCCCCTCCCACAACCCCCCCGAGGACGGCGGCTTCAAGTACAACCCACCCAACGGCGGCCCCGCAGACACCGCCGTCACCAAGTGGATCGAGACCCGCGCCAACGAGCTCCTCACCGCCAAACTCTCCGGCGTCAAGCGCATCCCCTACCAGGAAGCCCTCAACGCCACCGCCACCCACCGCCACGACTTCCTCACCCAATATGTCGACGACCTCGCCAACATCCTCGACTTTGACGTCCTCCAGAACTCGTCCCTCAAGCTCGCCGTTGACCCCCTCGGCGGCGCCGGCGTCTTCTACTGGCCCCGCATCGTGGACCAGTACAACCTGTCCGTCGAGATTCTCAGCCAGCACGTCGACCCCACCTTCCGCTTCATGACCTGCGACTGGGACGGCAAGATCCGCATGGACTGCTCCAGCCCCTTCGCCATGGCCAGCATGATCGCCAAAAAGGACCGCTTCGACGTCGCCTGGGCCTGCGACACCGACCACGATCGCCACGGCATCGTCACCCGCTCGAGCGGCCTGCTCAACCCCAACCACTACCTCGCCGTCTCCATCCAGTACCTCTTCACCCACCGGGCTCGCTGGGCCGAGACCGTCGGCATCGGCAAGACGCTCGTCTCCTCAAGCATGATCGACCGCGTAGCCAAGGGCCTCAACCGCTCCATGCTCGAGGTCCCCGTCGGCTTCAAGTGGTTCGTCGACGGCCTCACCGACGGCTCGCTCGGCTTCGTCGGCGAGGAGTCCGCCGGGGCCACCTTCCTGCGCCGCAACGGCCAGGTCTGGACCACGGACAAGGACGGCCTCATCCTCGGGCTGCTCGCCGCCGAGATGACCGCCGTCACCGGCAAAGACCCCGGCCTGCTCTACCGCGACCTCACCCAGAAGTACGGCGATCCGGTCTACCAGCGCATTGACGCCGCCGCTACCAAGGATCAAAAAGCCAAGCTCGCAAAACTCTCCCCCGCGCAGGTTACTGCCAAGTCCCTCGCCGGAGACCCCATCACCGCGATCCTCACCGAAGCCCCCGGCAACCACGCTCCCATCGGCGGCCTCAAGGTCACCACCGACGAAGGCTGGTTTGCCGCCCGTCCCTCCGGCACCGAGGACGTCTACAAGATCTACGCCGAAAGCTTCAAGGGCGACGCCCACCTGAAACAGATCCAGCAGGAAGCCCAGTCCCTCGTCAGCGCCGCCATCGCCTGACGGTTGCCCCAGGTCTCGCCTCTGAGACCTGGGTCCCTCGAAGCCACCCTGTCAAGCCACAAACCCAGTAACTCGTTGCAATATAACCACTTACACCTGGCATAGTTCCTTACCCAGGTTGCTATACTAGAAGTAGAGCTAAATCTTACGGTCCGTCATTCTGCCGAAGCCAGAATCTCCGTATTTGTTTTCGTGTCGCTGCGGCCCTGTACCAAGTAGTTCGCTCCGAAAGACTCGAAGGCTGGACCTGGCGGACCGGAAGTCCAGACCTTAATGGTTTGTTTTGAAGACTTTGAGACTTTTCGGGGGGGAGAGCCCGGCATCCGGACGCTCTCCCCAAAACCTCAAGCCGCTTTGCCGATCCCGTTCAACGTCTGCAACACCTCGGCCGGAAGCTCCAGCGAAGCCGCGGCCAGGTTCTCCCGCAGGTGCGCCACGGACGAAGTCCCCGGAATCAGCAACACATTCGGCGACCGCGCCAACAGCCATGCCAGAGCGACCGCCATGGGCGTCGTCTGAAGCGTCGCAGCCGCCTCATCGAGGATCGAAGACTGCAGTGGCGAAAATCCGCCCAGCGGAAAGAACGGCACATACGCGATCCCGTCCTTCGCAAGCTCATCCACCAGCGCATCGTCCGTACGCTCCGCCACGTTGTACAGGTTCTGCACGCAGACGATCTTGCAGATCTTGCGTCCGTCCGCAACCTGCCTGGGCGTCACGTTGCTCAACCCAACATGCTTCACCAGCCCTCGCCGCTGCAGCTCCGCCATTGCCGTAAGCGGCGCTTCGATCGAACCTTCCTTCGGTCCCTGCGCCAACATACAGCGAAAGTTGACTACGTCCAGCACCTCCAGGCCCAGGTTCCGCAGGTTATCCTCAACCGCCTGCGTCAGCTCCTCCGCCGAGGAAGCCGGGTTCCACGAGCCATCCGCACCCCGTACCGCGCCGATTTTGGTCACAATCGTCAGGTCCTTCTTATACGGGTGCAGTGCCTCTTTGATGATCTGGTTGGTCACATGCGGCCCGTAGAAGTCGCTCGTATCGATGTGGTCGACCCCACTCTCAACCGCCTCGCGAAGTACAGCCACCGCCGCATCGCGATCCTTCGGCGGCCCAAGCACATGCGGCCCCGCCAGCTGCATCGCCCCATACCCCATCCGGTTCACCGTCTTCTCGGTCCCGGAAAACGTAAACGTACCGCCCGGCTTCGTCTTCAAATCCATGTCGTTCGCTCCTGTACACTCGCTGCAGATTGGATGAAGAAAGCTTCAGGTCTGGAGTTCGCATTTGAGTAGAGCCGCCGCATCGCCCTTTGAGCCAAGAAAGACGCCCATCCAGGCCCGCTCCAGCGCCAGCGTCCAGGCCATCCTCGAAGCCACCGTTCAGGTTTTACTCAAGGACGGCAGATCGAAGCTGACCACCACTCGCATCGCTGCGCGCGCCGGAGTCTCGGTCGGAACCCTCTACCAGTACTTCCCGAACAAGAGCTCTCTCCTGCAGGCGCTGCTAAAGGAACACCTCGACAGCGTCGCCCTGGCCGTTGAAGCTGCCTGCGCTGCCGCTCACGGCACCTCGCTGACCACCATGGCCGAGACCCTTACCTCCGCCTTCGTCCAGGCCAAGTTCCGCAACGTCGAGGCGAGCACCGCACTCTACGCCATCAGCGACGATGTCGAGGGCAAGCGCATCGCAAACGAGATGCACGTCCGCGCCACCAAAGCCATGACCGCAATGCTCCGGACCGCACGCGAGCAGACGATTCCGCAGCCGGACATTGCCGCAGCCACCCTGCTCAGCGCCATGGCTGGCGTCAGCCGAACCATTCTCGAGCAGGAAGTCACTCGCAGCAGCATGCCTACCTTGCACAAGGAACTCACCGTGATGATTCGCGCCTATCTTGAGGCTTCCGCCAGACCCTTCGCCGGACCAGCCCTTACACCAGATGCTGCGCATTCATATTCTTCAGCAGCATCGGCAGATCCGGGTCGTCGATCCGCTTCACCGCTCGTCCCAGCCCGCGAAACAACGTCTCACAGCACACCCGTGTAGCTTCGGACGTTCCGCGGGCTGAAATCAGGAACAGATCGCCGGCGCCTGCCAGATCGCCCCGCACCATCGCGCAGCGGTCCGCCCGGTACGTGCAGGAGGCCAGGTCCGTCAGGCTCAGCCCTTCGCTCGGCGTACACATCACAGTCCTAGGCGGCGCCATGCGGTCGATCAGGCTCCAGATCTCGAGCTTCGACTCGAGCTCATCCGGAACAAAGTCGATGACCACATCCGCGTCGCGCACTGCGTCTTCAACCGTCGTCACCAGCGCAACCGACCGGCCCAGTTCGGCAATCACCTTGCCCGCATCCCGCAGCCGCGCCGGCATCACATCCTCAAGCACCACGGAGAAACCAGCAAGCGCGCAGGCCGCAGCGAAGCCCCGCCCCTGCACGCCCGCGCCGATCACCGCAACATTCAAGCCCACGGTTTACTTCTTTTCGATTGAGTTCAGCACCGTCTCGTAGTTCGGGTCCGAGCCCTTGATGTATTCAGCGATCCGATGGCGTTCCTCTTCGGTCAGCGAGGGAAGCGTGGTCAGGATACGGCGCAGGGTCACCGCAATGTCGTCTACGTAGTTCATGGTGCGGATTGCTTCGCCGGACAGTGGCATTCTTGCTCCAGACATGAGATTGGCTCGAGGCCCAGACTCCAGTCTACTTGCTTTAGAAGAAGGAAGCTTGCGCGCACGCCGTGGATTCTAAGCCTCGCTGCCCAGCACGGTCCGCCGGCTGGCTTCGTCTGTCGGCTTGCCCGCGTCCACCCCTTCGATCGGTTCTTCGTAGCCGTCGCGGTCCGTCATCTCCATCAACCGTGCCATCTTCATGGCGAAGTCCGGATGGAGCGCGCCCGGCTCGTAGCGCCACGTCCAGTTACCCATCCCGGCGGCAGGTGTGTTCATCCGCGCCTCACTGCCCAGGTGCAAGATGTCCTGCAGGGGAAACACGCAGATGCTGGCCACCGAACGAGCCGCCAGCCGAATCATCGCCCACACCACCTGCTTCGGATGCTCCATCGTCTGCAGGTAGGCCTCCACGTTCGCGCGCTCCACCGGCGACGTGTCCTCGAGCCACCAGCCTAGGGTCGTGTTGTTATCATGCGTGCCCGTGTAGATCACCGTATTCGGCACGCAGCGGTGCGGAAGGTACAGGTGGCTGCCCCGGTCCGTAAAGCCGAACTGCAGAATGCGCATCCCCGGCATCGAGAAATGCTCGCGCAGCTCGTCCACTTCCTTGGTGATCACACCCAGGTCCTCGGCGATGAACGGCAGGTCGCCGAACACCTCCTTCAGGCGCTGAAAGAGCTCATGCCCGGGAGCCTTGACCCACTGCCCGTTGACGGCAGTCTCTTCCTCCGCGGCAATCGACCAGAAGGCCTCAAAGCCGCGGAAGTGATCCAGCCGGATCACGTCGTAGAGCGCAAGCGCGCGGCGAATTCGCGCCACCCACCAGTCAAAGCCCCGCTCCTTCATCACGCTCCAGCGGTAAAGCGGATTGCCCCAGCGCTGGCCGGTGGCCGAAAAGTAGTCCGGAGGCACCCCGGAGACCCGGATCGGCTTCAGGTTCTCGTCCAGCTCAAACAGGTCCGGCACCGTCCACACGTCGGCTGAATCGTAGCTCACAAAGATGGCGACATCCCCCATGATCTGGATGTCCCGCTCCGCACAGTAGTGTCGCAGCGCAAACCACTGCTCGTTGAAGAAAAACTGCACGACCTGCTCGATGGCCAGCTCACGGCCCTTCTCATTCATCAGCCGGGAGAGTGCATCACTCTTTCGCCGAGCGTACTCCTCCGGCCATTCATGCCAGCTCGCATACGCAAACATCCGCCGCAGCACGGTATACATCGCGTAATCCGGCAGCCAGGAAAGATTGTCCGTGCAAAAACGCTGGAAACGCAGGCGCTGATCGCCACTTGCGTGATCAAGAAAGTTGGCCGCCGCCTCTTCTATCAGCGGAAGCTTGCGCTCCCACACCGCGCCGAAGTCTACCGGGCCGTCCGTCGCGTGCGCGTCGGCGATGCGATCCTTCGACAGCCAACCCTGGTCGGCCAGCATCTCGAGCGAGATCAGGATCGGATTTCCCGCAAACGCAGACAGCGCTGAATAGGGCGAGCTGCCGTAACCCGTAGGGCTCAACGGCAGCACCTGCCAGACGCGCTGCTTGCCCGCCGCCAAAAAGTCGACAAACGTTCGAGCCGCCGGACCGAAGTCGCCCACGCCGCCTTGCGAGGGGAGCGAAGTCACGTGCAGCAGAACTCCCGAAACTCGTTCCTTTAGCATGATCCTCGCCCTTACCTTCCGGCCCTTGTCTTACGTTCGCGAACTCACTCCCGGCACCATGCTTAGCTTCCGACCGGTAACCCACCCGGCTGCGCGGCCGCCGCCTTGATCCGGATCGCGCCTGCCTTCTGGTACTTCTGCGCCAGCGTTCCAAGATAGATGTTGAAGATTTCCTGACGCTTCTCGTTCAGCATCGTCTCGCGGGTTTTCTCGAAGTTCTTGGCAATTTCGTCGGTGCCTGGCTCCTGTTTATCGACAACCGAGAGCACCACACCGGTTGAGCCAAGATTGATCGCACTCGAGATCGCTCCCTTGGCGAGTGTAAACGCCTGAGCCGCTTGACCGGTCAGCGCGCCCACGTTCGGCACCTGCCCATCCTTGCCCACCAGGTCGCTGGTCTTCACCGGCACGTTCATCTCGGCCGCGGCCTTGTGCAGGTCGTTCAACTCCTTGGCCCGGGTATCGAGCTTGTTCAGCTTGGCTGCCAGCATCTGCGGAACCTGCTGCTCGCGATAGTCCGTCAGCAATGTCCCCTTGTACGCGTCAAACGTCGGCGCATGCGGCGCCTTCACATCCAGCACCTGGTACACCGCATAACCGTCCCCTGTCGAGGCTGAAGCTGGAGGCGCACCCTTGGTCGCGCCAAATGCACCGGTCAGCAGAGACGTCCCATCGGACACCCCGCCGATCGTGCCGTCCTTGCCCACGTAGTCGGTCGTAATTGGGTGTAGACCATGGGCCGCCGCCGTCTTATCGATGCCGTCCTTCTTCGCCTCCGCCACCAGCGTGTTGGCGAAACTTTGCTCAGCCGAGCCGAGCTTTTGCTGCTCGAGCACCGGAATGATCTCCGCCTTCACCTCACTCAGCGGCTTCAGGTGCTCCTGGTCATGCTGCTCGACTTGGATGATGTGGTAGCCGAAGTCCGTTTTCACGAGGTCTGAGGTTTGTCCCGCCTGCAGCGCGAAAGCGGTCTTCTCGAACGCCGGCACCATCTTGCCTCGCGTGAACATGCCTAATTCGCCGCCCGTGTCCTTGCTTCCAGGATCGTCCGAGTTGGCCTTGGCAAGCTCCTCGAAGTTCCCGCCTGCCTTGATCTTGTCGAGCACGCCCTGCGCCTTGGCCTTCGCCGCCGCATCCGTCTTCGCATCCGCACCCTGCGGAACGGAGAACAGGATGTGCCGGGCCTTCACCTGCTCCTTCACGTCGTACTGCGCTTTGTGCGCGTCGTAGTACGCCTGGATATCGCTGTCCGAAACCTGCGGCTTGCCGCCCGGCATCTGGTCGATTCCAAACGACACATACTGGATCTTGCGCTGCTCCGGGATGGCCGTCGCATACCGCGGGGCATTTTGCTTGAAGAACGCCTGCAGGTCTGAGTCCGACGGATTGATCGTCTTCGCCAGGTCCGCCGACGAGACCACCGCGTAGTCGAACTTCACCTTTGTTCCCGAAACCCGGAATGAGTTCCGCACATCGTTATCCGACACCGTCGCCCCACCGGTCATCATCGCCTGCAGCCGGCTCAGCTCGATGCGGCTCTTCAGGTAATCCTCAAATTGCGCCCGCGTCATGCCCATGTTCGTCTGCACAAAGTTCATGTACGCGTCGTTGCCGATGAACTTCCCGCCAGGGAAGAAGATTTGCCCGAGTTGGCCCTCATGCATCACCGAGAGCAGGTCCTCGTCTGAGACCTGCAAGCCGCGGCGGTCGCCTTCTATCTTCAGGATTGCCTCCTGCACCAGCTGCTGACCCGCCCGGCTCTCGAGGTAAGGCATGTAGAAGGCCGGCACCTGGCGGCCCTGCGTCTGCTGCTGCACCGCCCGCGCTATCTCCGTGCGGGTCACCGTCTGCGTGTTCCCCACCAGCCGGCTGAAAAAACCCGGCTCGTGCACCGTCGCGTAGGTCGTCGGATCGCCGCCCGCCCCCGCGTTGTCAAAAATACCGGGAACGAGCGTGATGACCATCGTAATTACAGCCACGCCGATGATCAGGCCGAAGACGACCTTAATGAGCTTATTGTCCTGCTGCAGAATGCGAATCATGCCTGGTGGTCGACCTTGACTTCCTACGAATTTGCCGAGCTGCAAAGGCCGCTGGGCAAGCCTTAACTATAAATCAGCCGTTGATTCCTCACGAAAGCTCCGGCACGATCGTGGTACTTCGGTACTCCCCGGAGCGGGGGGCGGAATTGTATAGCATAGGTCAGACCTGGGGTGCTTCGCCCGCCGGAGCCCAATTCGTCCGCAAATTCATTGACAGCCCCACCTTTCCGGGCGAACACTCACAGTTGAGGGACCCAACGCCCATGCCCACGAAGCTCGCCAGCCCCGTCGCCGCGGGGACTCTCGCCCCACCCACCACCAACAAACACCTCATCCGCTGGGTCGACAAGATGGCCGACCTCTGCCAGCCGGCCCGCATTCACTGGATCGATGGTTCCGACGAAGAGAACGCCTGGCTGTGCGACGAGCTGGTCAAGGCCGGCACCTTCACCCGGCTCTCGGAAGCCAAGTGGCCCGGCTGCTTCTACGCCCGCAGTTCGCCGAACGACGTCGCCCGCGTCGAGGACCGCACCTTCATCTGTTCGCTCGCTAAGGACAGCGCCGGCCCGACGAATAACTGGGAAGACCCCTTCGTCATGCGCAAGAAGCTCAAAGCGCTGTTTAGCGGCTCCATGCGTGGGCGAACCATGTACGTGATGCCGTTTTCGATGGGCCCGATCGGCTCGCCGATGTCGCAGATCGGCGTGCAGCTTACTGATTCCGCCTATGCGGTAGTCAACATGCGCATTATGGCCCGCATCGGCACCCCGGTCTATAAGGAGATCGAGAAAGACGCAAAGCGCGTCGTCCCCTGCGTCCACTCGGTCGGTGCGCCGCTGGCCGCGGGCGAGCAGGACGTCTCCTGGCCGCAGAACGACACCAAATACATCGTGCACTTTCCCGAGACTCGCGAGATCTGGTCCTATGGCTCCGGCTACGGCGGCAACGCGCTGCTCGGCAAAAAGTGCTTCGCCCTGCGCATCGCCTC